>CAVUFY010000015.1:0-438669 GCA_963740905.1 uncultured delta proteobacterium | reverse complement strand
GATCTGTGGGATGAATTCTGGAACCCAGACGGCGAAACGCAGCTGGTATTCCGCAAGGACCATCGATTCGCAGGGCGAATTGTACGCAGCAAAGACGGAAAGCTTCCATTCAAAGCCCCTGCACGACATCCATCCGACGCAACGTGCCTCATTACCGGAGGTCTGGGTAGTTTGGGACTGGCAGTTGCTGGCAAAATCGTAGAGAAGGGGTTGACTCATCTTGTGCTGGCCGGGCGAAGTGCTCCATCCCAGTCCGCTATTGAGGCGATTAAAAGGCTGGAACAATCCAGTGCCCGGATCACTGTGATGAGCGCCGATGTTTCTCGAGAAGAGGATGTTCGCAGGATCCTGACCGAATCAAGGATTCCCTGCCGCCCCTTCGCGGCGTCGTTCACTGTGCGGGCATCATCGACGACGGTATCCTGGTTCAACAGGAGTGGCCTCGATTTGAGCGAGTCTTTGCTCCGAAGATCAAAGGCGCATGGAACCTTCACACCATGACACAAGAAACGGAGCTTGACTTTTTCATTCTCTTCTCATCCATCTCTTCAGTCTTCGGGTCAGCCGGCCAAGGCAATTACGTTGCCGCCAACGCTTTTTTGGATGCACTGGCGCATTATAGACGTTCAAAGGGATTGCCGGCGTTGAGCATTAATTGGGGGGCATGGGCTTCCGTTGGAATGGCAGCCGCCGTAGCGGACAAGATCGATCACCGTTTGAAGGACAGAGGTGTTTCAAGTATTGAAGTCGCCAAGGGTCTTCGAATTCTCGATCTTCTTTTCCATTACCCGTCGTCGCAAGTCGGCGTGTTTCCCATCATTTGGCCCAAGTTCATCGCCTCATTCGGTGATCAAGGCAATGTTCCTCGCTTTTTTGACGAGCTACTCCAGGAAGCACGTCGCGGGTCGCCTGCCATATTGGGCAAAGAAATGCAAAAGTACGATCTTCTCCAGAAAGCTAGAACAAGCGTCCGATAGGAAACGCTGGCGGGTGCTCCATGATTTTGTTCGCCAGCAGGTCGCTCTCTTGTTGGGACCGGAGTTATCCAGATTGATTGATGACAGAAAGCCTCTCAAGGAGATAGGGTTCGATTCCCTAATGGGGGTGGAACTAAGGACGATTTTGGCCTCAGCGCTGGGCCGATCCTTCCCCGTGTCCCTTTTTTATGATTATCCTACAATTTGGGATATTTCCGACTATCTGGCACAACAAGTAATGCCCCGTGACCCACCACACAATCACAGCAATGCTGGTTCAATCAAGGTCGATTATTCGGAGGAAGTGGCCGATTTGGAACAGCTTACCGAAGCAGAGTTGGCAAGCTTGCTTGCTACAAAGCTGAAGGATTGATAATGGCGACCAACCCTGGGCACAATGATCAGCGTACTGATTATAGCCTGCTTCTCAAACGGGCGATTCAAAGAATTAACGACCTCGAGCAGGCGGTGAATCAGGCAAACCAACGGCGTCTCAATCAACCAATCGCTATCATTGGCATAGGATGTCGACTGCCGGGCGACCGGAACAACCCAAGCTCATTTTGGGATTTTTTGCGAGACGGCAATGATGCGGTTACGGAAGTTCCTTCGAGTCGATGGGATGTGAATGCATTTTATGATTCCGACCCTGACAGTCCTAACAAGACGTATTCTCGCCACGGGGCATTTCTCGATAGTATCGACCTGTTCGATCCCGAATTCTTTGGCATTGCACCTCGAGAAGCCGTCAGCATGGACCCGCAGCAGCGATTGCTCCTGGAAGTGACCTGGGAATCGCTTGAAAACGCAGGACAAAACCCGCTGGGACTTGCCGCCAGCAAAACAGGTGTATTCATCGGTATTTGGAGCAATGATTATTCAACCATTCAGATAACCAATCAAGTTCCCAAGCTTGATATGTACTTTGGCGCCGGTAACTCCAACAGTATTGCTTCAGGCCGAATCTCCTATGTGCTGGGACTCAGGGGCCCATGCGTCTCGATCGATACGGCCTGCTCATCCTCTCTATTGGCCGCCCATCTGGCCTGTCAGAGTCTGCGCACGGGTGAATGCGATGTGGCGCTTGCCGGAGGAGTCAATCTCATACTCTCGCCCTATTCCACCATCATTGCGACCAAATCCAACATGCTTTCCCGAGATGGACATTGCAAGACGTTCGACGCTTCCGCCGACGGCTACGTTCGAGGGGAAGGATGCGGAATAGTGGTCATGAGACGATTGGCCGATGCAATCGAGCACAAGGATCACATCTACGCCGTTATCCGAGGCACAGCTACTAATCATGACGGCCGTAGCAATGGATTGAGTGCGCCCAGTGCAAGGGCACAGGAAGGGGTGATTCGAAGCGCCTTTGCCGATGCGGAAATTTCCCCCGCGCAGGTTCATTACATCGAAGCCCACGGGACCGGAACCAATCTGGGCGATCCCATTGAGATGGAGGCACTGGGGGAGGTATTCGACCAATCCCATTCGGCATTCGATCCCCTGTTTATTGGAACGGTAAAAACCAATATTGGGCATCTGGAAGCCGCTGCGGGAGTCACCGGGCTTATCAAAACAGCTTTGGTGCTGCAACAAAAAGAAATCCCGCCTCACTTGCACCTCAAGGAACCCAATCCGTTGATATCCTGGGACCGTCATCCATTCAAGATTCCACTGGTGCGAACCCCCTGGCCCGAAGGCAAGGGAAAACGCATAGCGGGAATAAGCTCGTTTGGATTCAGCGGAACCAATGTGCACATGATTTTGGAGGAAGCGCCGCCTTCCGGGGTTAACGAGGCAGAGATTGAACGGCCCCTTCACCTGCTGGCCCTTTCTGCCACAGAATGAGTAGGCATTGCTGCAGGCCTTGCCGGAGCAATATGCCCACCACCTGTTTATGCATGCCGAGGAATCGTTGGCGGATGTTTGTTTTACGGCCAATATGGGAAGAGCAGATTTTGACCATCGCCTGGCTATAGTGGCTAGGTCCTCAACGCAAGTGCAGGAACAATTGGATGTTTTCATTAGGGGCAGAGAGCCTCTGGTGTTTTCTGCCGTCGAAAGAAGGTCGACGGATGGGTCTGCAATAGCGTTTTTGTTCACCGGCCAAGGATCTCAATATACGGGCATGGGCCGCGAGCTCTACGAAACCCAGCCAACCTTCCGCAAAACCCTGGACCTTTGCGGCGAGTTGCTTGTGCGCATCTCGATCGACCGCTCCTTTCGGTGCTTTACCCTTCGCCGGGAGAAGAATCTCCCCTGGACGAGACAGCATACACGCAGCCGGCGCTGTTTGCCTTCGAATACGCATTGGCGGAACTGTGGCGTTCATGGGGGATCGGGCCTGCGGTCGTCATGGGGCACAGTGTCGGCGAGTACGTGGCCGCATGTGTTGCCGGAGTGTTCAGTCTGGAAGACGGGCTGAGGCTTATGGCCGAACGAGGGCGGCTCATGCAAAACCAACCGCGCGGGGGGATCATGGCGGCGGTTTTTGCTGATGAAAAAAGGGTGGCCTCCGCGGTAGAGCCTTTCCGGGAGACGGTCTCCATCGCTGCCATCAATGGTCCTGGAAGCTCAGTGATTTCGGGTGTGGCGGCTCACGTTAAGAGGGTTCTGCAAGAACTGGAGGCAGAGGAAATAGCCGCTAAAATTCTCAACGTTTCACATGCGTTCCATTCACCGCTTATGGAATCGATGCTCGATGACTTGGAGCAAACAGCATTTGATGTGAAATACGCATCCCCCCAACTTGCCTTGATTTCAAACGTAACCGGGAGTCTTGTCTCGAACGATGAGGTTTCAAATGCGGCTTATTGGCGACGTCACGCGCGTCAGCCCGTGCAGTTCTATAAGTCGGTGGAGACGCTTCGCGAGCAAGGATACGAATGCTTCATTGAAATCGGTCCAAGTCCGATACTGTTGGGAATGACAGAACATTGTCTACCAGCCGAAGAGAGAGTGCGACTGCCTTCCATAAGAAGAGGGCGGAACGATTGGGAACAGATGCTTGAAAGTCTTGCGACGCTCTATGTGAGAGGCTTTGAGATTGATTGGACAGGCTTCGATCTGGACTATAAACGACGTCGGCTCGTTTTGCCAAACTATCCGTTCCAGCGCAAAAGATATTGGATTCCTGAGACGAGACTCGCCATAAGAAAAGAGATATCCCGTATCTCGGCTCGAATGCTTTTGCGCATCCGTTGCTGGGCGTGCGCGTGCGTTCTCCCGCTGATGGAGGAGATTGTTTTTACATTCGACGATAACTGCCGACGCCGTGCTCTTTTCTCAAGGATCATGTTGTATTTGGAATGGTCGTTTTCCCGGCCACGGGCTACTTGGAGATGGCATTGGCGGCTGCACGGCTGGCTTTCGATTCCCGGCACTGTGCTTTAGAGGAGGTGGCCATTGAAGAAGCGCTGATATTACAAGATGCGCAAGCCCGCGAGCTTCAATTGATCTTGACTCCACCGGATGAAAACACCACGAAATTTAAGATTTACAGTCTCAGAAGGAATGAATCGGATCAGAAAGAGATCTGGAGCCTGCATGTATCCGGTACGATTCGTCTGAGCGGGAAAGAGGCGGCTGTTCAGGATTCGGGTAGTACCGGGTTGGATGAGCTTCGCAAACGATGTGCCGGAGAGTTGGACACCGAATGCTTATTATCGGAAGCTGAGCGATCAGGGGATAGCGTATGGAGAGGCATTCAAGAGCGTCGAAGAGCTTTGGCATGGCTGACGGAGAAGGGCTTGGACGGCTACGCCTTGCAGATGCTTTGATTGCCGAGAGCGGGGATTATGACGTTCACCCTGCATTGTTGGATGGGTGTTTGCAAGTTCTTGGCGCCAGTTTATCGGCCGGTGGCAATTGGCAGGCGAGTGGACGATATTTACCTTCCAACGGGAATCGGTCGCCTGCGGATTTATGGTCGTCCGGGCAGCAGTTGCTGGAGTCATGCCAGGGTACACGATGAGAACTCCGGTACATCCTGAGACCATTTCTGCCGACCTTCACGTGTTTGACCATGAAGGCAAATTGGTTGCCGAGATCGAAGGTTTCGGAGTCAAACGAGCCGACCGTGAGGCTTTGCAGCGGGTCAGTCATCGGCGCTTGCAGGAGTGGCTTTATGAGATGCAGTGGCAGCACAAGGATCGTGACCCGATCGAAGCTGTTTCAGCCACCGGTTCAGAGGGTCAGTGGCTTGTGTTTGCCGACCACGCTGGAACAGCCGCTGGGCTGAAACAACGGCTAAATGAGCAAGGCCAAAGCTGTATCACCGTATACGCAGGAGAGAACTATCAAATTTGCGGGGACGGCAGCTATCTCGTCAACCCCTTGAAACCGGAAGATTTTCAGCGCCTTTTTCGATGATGTGCTCATAGGAAATCAATGGACTTTCAAGGGAGTGGTGCATCTGTGGAGTTTAGACTGCGATCCGCGAACCCGGTGGCACCGGCTCGCTTGAAAACGCTGAAGCGTTAAGTTGCGGCAGTGTTCTGCACTTGGTCCAGTCGCTTGGCAAGGGTTCGATTGCCTCTCCATTTCGGTTATGGCTGGTCACGGGCGGTTCTCAACCGGTGAGTGACTGCTTCTGGGGCTCTCAATCCAGGCCAGGCGCCGCTGTGGGGCTTGGGCCGTGTTATTGCCAATGAGCATCCAGAACTGCATTGTACGTTGGTGGATCTGGATCCGATGGCCGTTGAAGATTCATTGGATCAACTGGTTGAAGAGATGCATTCGGGTGATCGGGAAGATCAAATCGCCTTTCGGGAAATGAGACGTTATGTCGCCCGGTTTGGGCGCCTTGCTTCAAGGTCCCGGCCGGAGACCGGACAGTTGTTGTTGCCCCATAGCGGAGATTATCGGCTGACGGTCGGACAACAAGGAATATTGGGGAGTCTCGAACTCAAGCCCGTTGAGAGGGCCATGCCTGGCCCAGGCGAGGTGCAGATTCGGGTGCATGTGACCGGTCTGAATTTTCGCGATGTGCTCAATGCGCTAGGCATGTATCCGGGGGATGCAGGCCCGCTCGGAAGCGAGTGTGTCGGTCGAATTACAGCAGTGGGTGAAGGCGTTGAAAGGTTTAAAGATCGGGGACACGGTTCTGGCTGTTGCCAGTGGCTGCTTCAGCAACTATGTAGTGACCCCTGCCGATTGGGCGATCCCCAAGCCGCAAGGCTTGAGTGACGAGCAGGCGGCCACCATCGCGATCACGTTCCTTACGGCCTACTACGGACTGTATCGTCTGGCAGGAATGAAAAAAGGAGACCGGGTTCTGATTCATGCGGCAGCCGGCGGAGTGGGCATGGCAGCTGTTCAACTGGCCCAATGTGTTGGCGCAGAAGTATTCGGTACTGCCGGCAGTCCATACAAGCGTCAGTTTCTAAAATCCATGGGCGTTGATCATGTGATGAATTCACGCACCCTGGACTTTGCCGATGAGATCATGCAGATCACCCGCGGACGTGGGGTTGATATTGTGCTGAACGCCTTGACGGGAGAATTCATTCCCAAAAGTCTTTCGGTTCTGGCCTCAGGGGGGAGGTTCATCGAGATCGGCAAGGCCGAGATCTGGGATGCAACAGAAAGTGGCTGCTGTCAATCCCGATGTGACCTATACGGCATTCGATTTGAGTGAAGTCATTGCCCAGGACTCGCAGTTGGTCGGCGAAATGTTCGCCCATTTGCTGGCAGGATTTCGGGAGGGCCTCCTTAGACCGCTTCCCCTGAGGGTCTTCCCGATTGAAGAATCGATGGGTGCCTTCCGCTTCATGGCAAACGCCAGACATATCGGCAAGGTGGTTGTGACCCAGAAGCATACGTTGGAATCCGGGGCAAGCGTGCAGAAGAATACTGTTTGACGCCGAGGCTGCCTATTTGATTACTGGAGGCCTTGGCGGCCTCGGGCTCGAAGGTGGCCGGTTGGATGGTTGAACAGGGAGCGCGTCATCTTATTTTGATGGGTCGTTCCGAGCCGGGCTCGGAAGCGCGAAAAACGATCGATGTCATTCGGACAAAAGGCGCCGAGGTGGCGTTGGCCCGCGGAGATGTCAGTCGATGGGATGATATCCAAAAGATTTTTTCTGAAATCAAATCAGATGGTATTCCTTTGCGGGGCATCATCCACGCTGCCGGTGTCTTGGATGACGGTGTCTTGACGCAGCAGCAATGGCAGCGATTCTCCAGGGTCTTAGCGCCCAAGGTTCGAGGAGCATGGCTGTTGCATCATTTTAGCCGCAATCTGCCCTTGGACTTCTTCATCTTATTTTCGTCAACAGCTTCTGTTCTGGGAGCGCCGGGACAGGGCAATTATGCAGCTGCCAATGCCTTCATGGATGGGCTGGCCTATTTTCGACGCGACTATCGGATTGCCCGCTTTAAGCATCAATTGGGGAGCCTGGGCTGAAGTCGGTATGGCGTCCCTTCTGGACCGTCGTGACCAGCGTCGTATGGCATTTAGCGGGATCGAATCCATCACGCCAGGAGAACGGCCTGAATATCCTGGCGAAACTTCTGCGAGGAAACTGTTCCGGGACAGACATGGAAGTCACTCAGGTGGTGGTGCTGCCAATTGACTGGTCGTGTGCTCATCAAATCGAACCCGGAAGTTGTCCGGATGCCCCTGTTTGCCGATATTGTTGAAGAACAAGACGGTGGGATCCAGGGGCAGCGACAACCCGGTTTGACCAAAGCCGCCTTGCTGGAGGCCGATCCCAATGATCGCCAAGGTTTATTGGAAACTTACCTTGCCCAACAGGTGGCCAGGGAATTGATGCTACCGCTGAACGAATTAGACATCAGCCAACCGCTCACCATGTTGGGGTTTGATTCCCTGATGGCCGTCATCCTAAGAAATCAGATCGAGCGGGATTTGGATATTGCTGTACCGATGGTGAAACTGCTGGAGGGCCATAGTATCAGTGTGCTGGCAACCTTGATCGAAGCGATTTACTGGAGCGCGAGAGGCGGGCAAGGGGTTGGAAATTCGCGGATGGAAGATCGCGAGATCATCGACATATAAGACTTTTTATATTTTTCCGCTTAGCCCATCCAATCGGGTGATGATCGGTTCGAAGAGTGAGGAGATGATATAATGTTGTTGAAACATTCCATGGGTGGATTGGCATTTTGCCTGCTTTCAATGACCTTGTGTCTCTTGCTCATAGGATGTGGTCGTGGAAGCAACGTGGGGGAGGGCAGCCCCCATATCGACATACAAAAAATGATGCGAACCCCTCAACGCATCAAGGTCACAGAGCGTTACGGCAACAGCCTGCGCGGCGTGATTAAAGGTATTCCGGTTTTAGTGCTTCGCGGCAGCTACGAAAAAATGGGCGAAGCGCATGGACTGCTTGCTGGCAAAGACATCATCCACGTGCTGGATGACATATTGATTCCTTATGTCAATGATCAGCAGCCGAACTCATGGGACAGCAAGGTGCTCCCAGTTACAGATGCTTTCGTGTTCCCGGCCGATTATGAAGAAGAACTGACCGGAATAATGCGGGGTATTGAAAAGAAATATCCAAAGAGGCAAGACCGAATGCTCTCTTCTGTCAAGAGAGAGATCTCTCTTAGGGACTTGCGTGCCTTGAACTGCCTCGCCGACATCATTTTCACCCGGAACGGTTGCAGCTCCTTTTCAGCATGGGGACCATTGACTGAGAGTGGCGAAGTGATATGCGGACGCAATCTGGATGAAAGGTATGTTCCCGGCGGAGTTCCATTCATGGTTTTGGCCCGGCAGCCTGCTGAGTCGAATCGTCAGGGAACTATCGACATTACAAGTCCTGGTTTTGTCGGGGCAACTACGGCCATGAATGCAGATGGGCTGATCGTCATGGAGCATGATGCCAACGGACTTGAAGCCTCTGCAACGCAGAAGTGGGTGCCACGCGCACTAGTGCTCCGTGATGCTATTGAATCGGCTCGAGTTGGCGATTCGGCAGATAAGATCGCCCGCGGTTTTATGAACAGATCAGTGCGATTCGGCAGCAATACACATATTGCCCGGCCCACTAATGGAGGGCGGAATATCCGATTGCCCTTCGTGTTAGAGTGGGACGGAAACCACCGTGACAACGGGGTTACTGTTCGACTCGAAGATTTTTCCGTGGTTCGAGATGGCATCGTCTGCACAAATCATTTTCTCAAACGCCGACCGGATGAACCAGACAACGATAAAAGCAGCCATCGGCTTTTTCAGCTCATGGTGGATGCATTGCACGAATGCCGTGCATCGAAGAAGGTGATTGGTGTTGAGAAGGCGGTAAAGATCATGAATTCTGTGGCACGAAGCGGTAAGTGGGTTACCTATTTGACTGTAATCGCTTTCCCAGCGGAAAAGAAAATGATCTTTGCCACCACACCAGGAAACGGAATTGCCGCCACAAGAGGAGAATGGACGGCGATAACATGGGAAGGGGTATTTGGGGCATTCTGAGCTTCATTTACTCATTCGCGGGATCAAAAGTATGACGAAGAACGATTCTGACACAATTGCTTTGATATCACGACTGAGAAGCCTCGGAATCAGATTATGGGCAGAAGATGATAGGTTGCGCATTGACGCTCCCAAAGGGGTGTTGAATTCATCTTTGCGAGAGGAATTGTCGCGAAGTAAAAGCGATATCATGCGAGTTATCAACGTCTGGGATCGTTCCGCCCCAGCGGATCCGGTGCCCATACAAACGATTGCGCGGGATGGAAATCTTCCGTTATCTTTTTCCCAGCTGCGATTGTGGTTCCTGCAAGAGTTAGATCCAATGACTTCCGCCTATAATCTCAGGGTTCTCTCTAGAATAAAAGGCTTCTTAGACCTGAAGGCGTTGGAGAAGTGCTTCAATGAAATCGTTGCGAGACATGAATCATTGCGTACTACTTTTATGAGTTCGGATGGAGAGCCGTACCAGGTAGTTTCTGATTACTGCCCATTCCCATTACAGGTTCTTGATATGCGGGATGTGCCTGAAGCATCGAGGGAAGAAAAAGCCATCCAGTTGGCTGCCGCTGAAGGAGAACGGCCATTTGATTTGACCAATGGACCCTTAATGCGGATCACATTGATAAAGTTGGCCGACGATGAACATATGCTTCTGGTGGTCATGCACCACATCATTTCCGATGGATGGTCCTTCAGGGTTTTGCTAAAGGAATTGACGGTTCTTTATGATGCCTTCACAAGAGGACTTCCACCAAAGCTTCCTGAATTGCTAGTTCAGTATCCTGACTATGCTCACTGGCAGCGCCAGTATATGGATGGGAAAGTATTAGAGGATCATTTATCTTACTGGAAAAAGCAATTGAGCAATAGTCCTGCCGTTCTAAATCTGCCGACAGACCGTCCTCGTCCCTCCGCCATGACTTACTCTGGAGCGCACAAGACAATTCGCCTCTCAAAGCGTCTTTCAGGAGCGCTCAAGGCCCTCGGCCACGAGCAAGGATCTTTATTCATGGTTTTGTTGGCCGCACTGAAGATCTTGCTCTTCCGCTACACCGGTCAGGAAGATATTAGCGTTGGGACTTACATCGCCAATCGTAATAGAAAAGAAATAGAAGGATTGATAGGCTTTTTTGTGAACACCCTGGTCATGCGCACGAGTCTTTCGGGCAACCCGACGTTTCGTGAGTTGTGCCTGCGGGTCCAAGATGTGGCCTTTGGGGCATACGCCAATCAAGATCTGCCTTTTGAGGTCTTGCTTAATGCTCTTAAGATCGAAAGGACAATGAGCCACACCCCTTTGTTCCAAGTCATGTTGGTTCTCCAGAATGTCCCCTATGAGAAACTTCAGCTGGCGCAACTATCTGACTGCGCGATTTATACGGAAATGCGAAGGGCAAATTTCGACCTGGAATTGTGGATGTGGGAAGAAGGACACTACCTGAGCGGCACTCTTGAATACAGTCTGGATCTTTTCGATGAAGCGACCATAGACCGAATGATTGAGCACTTCAATACGTTGCTGGAATCCATCGTCAAAGATGTTGACCAACCGATCTCGCTCTTGCCGATTCTGCCGGATGCCGAACGAGAGCGGCTGCTCGTCCATTTCAACGACGGCGGAAAAGCACCGAAGAGCGCATCCGGTGAGCCCGAGGCTTGCGTCCATCACCTGTTCGAGGCGCAGGCCGCGAGCCATCCGGAGGCCCTGGCGCTCGTTTCCGAAAACGAACGCTTGACCTACGGACAGCTCAACCAGCGCGCCAACCGGCTTGCTCACTATCTGCGCGCACAGGGCGTGGCCCGGGAGGTCTGCGTGGCCCTGTTCATGGAGCGTTGTGTGGACTTGGTGGTTGCGCTGCTCGCGATTCTCAAGGCCGGAGGCGCCTACCTGCCGCTGGAATCCTGACGCTCCCCGGGAGCGGACCGCCTTCATGCTTGAAGAGATCCGCGCATCCCTGGTCCTCACACAGGCCGGGCTGCTTTCGCGGCTCCCGACCCAGGTTGGCCGCGCGGTCTGCCTGGAAGAGGCTTCCGCCGACATCGCCCGGGAAAGCGGAGATAACCCCGCCTCCGACGTCGCGCCGAACCATCTTGCATACATCATTTTTACGTCGGGCTCGACTGGAAAACCTAAGGGCGTCATGATCGAGCACGGTGCCCTGGCCAATTTCACGCGCTTCGCCAAATCCGAATATGCCCTTAAGCCCGGGGACAACGTCCTTCAATTCGCTTCCATTACTTTCGACGCAAGCGCGGAAGAGATCTATCCCTGCCTGGCCGCCGGCGCCGCGCTGGTCTTGCGCAGCGATGCGATGCTGGCCTCCATGGCGTCATTTCTAGAAAAGTGCCGGGAGCTGCACTTGACCGTCCTGGACCTTCCCACTGCTTTCTGGCATGAACTAACTTACGGCATCGGCGACGCTGCGCTGAGCCTGCCTGAATCCGTGCGCTTGGTGATCATCGGCGGCGAAAGGGCCCAGCCGGAAACCCTGAAGCTCTGGCGCCGTAACGCTGCCAAATCCATCCGTCTCTTGAACACCTACGGTCCGACCGAGGCCACCGTGGTTTCGACGGTTTGCGATCTGACCGGCGATGCCGGTGCAGACCTTGCCGGAAGAGAAGTTCCGATCGGCAGGCCCATTGCCAATGTTCAGACCTATGTACTGGATGCTTACCGGCAGCTTGTGCCGATCGGCGTTCCCGGCGAATTGTACATCGGCGGCGCGGGGCTGGCCCGGGGGTATCTCGACCGCCCCGAACTCAACGCCGACTGTTTCGTCCCCGATCCGTTTTCCGATTCGCAACTGGCAAGGCTTTACAAGACCGGCGACCTCGTGCGCACGAGACCCGACGGCGCGATCGAATTTCTCGGGCGCCTGGATTCTCAGGTCAAGATCAGGGGCTACCGCATCGAACTAGGCGAAATTGAGACCGTCCTAAAAGAGAATGCCGCCGTCGGAAACGCGCTCGGTCGTCTGTTCCGGCGGCCGGCGTGGCGACAAGCGCATCGTCGCCTACATGACCCCGCGTAGCGGGTCCACCCTCTCCATTGGAAACATACGCGAGGATTTGAAGAAAAATCTTCCCGACTACATGATCCCGGCGAACTTGGTGGTGTTGGATAAATTCCCCTTCACGACCAGTGGGAAGATCGATACGCAGGCGCTACCTGATCCAAGCGACCGGGATGCGGGTCCGGGAGAAGCCTATGTCGCTCCCGCCAGCGACACCGAGAAGAAAATGGCCGCAATTTGGAGCAGACTGCTGAACATCGAAAAGGTCGGCGTGAGTGACAACTTCTTCGAAATCGGCGGCCATTCACTGCTTATCGCCAGACTCACGCCACGGATCAAGGACGAGTTCCACGTGGATCTGCCGTTCCGGCAGTTCTTCGAAACGCCGACCATCGAGGCCCTGTCCAAGGTGGTCGAAGCGTTGCTCTATCTTCAAGATGGTCCCAATGTTCCACCTCCCGATGAACAAGAAGCCCGTGAGGACGTCGAAATATGACTGATTTCGATTTTCTGCTCAAGCTGCGCAACAGCGGCATTGTGTTGCGGTCCGAAGGAGACCGCCTGATCTGCAATGCCCCCAAGGGGGCGTTGACCCCCGAACTGCGCAGCATGCTCAAGGAACAGAAAGATGAAATACTGGAGCTCATCCGGCAGGCCGAAAAAACCAGCAGCCCGCCGGTCCCCCCCATCACCAAGACTTCCTTCAACGGCCGGGCGCCGATGTCTTTCGGTCAGCAGCGCCTGTGGTTTCTGGAACAGCTACAGCCGGGAAACTCCGCCTACAACATGTCGTGGGCCCTGCGGATCAGAGGCGGACTTCAGGCCGAGGCGCTGGAAAAAAGTCTGAACGAAGTCGTCAAGCGCCACGACGTCCTGCGGACCACCTTCGCCTTCGAAGACGGCCGACCCGTCCAGGTGATCGCGCCTTCGCTGTGGGTCCCGATCGCGCACGTGGGCTTCGAAACCCCATCCTTCCCGAACGGCGAAGACGACGGGCTTGCCCGGATTCTCCAGGAGGAAGCCAGGCGGCCCTTCGACTTCAATGAAGGCCCGCTTCTCAGAGCGTCGCTCTTCCGGATCGATGCACGGCAGTTTGTCTTCTTCTTCGCTATTCACCACATGCTGTTCGACGGCTGGTCCTTCGACATCCTCATGACGGAGCTGTTTTCTTTCTATGCGGCCTTCGCGTCAGGACATGAGTTCTCGCCGCCCGCTCTGCCGGTGCAGTACGCCGATTACGCCCACTGGCAGCAGACCGTGCTGCCGCAGGAGCATTTGGCCGGACAGCTGGCCTACTGGAAGGAAAAGCTGGCTGGAGTCGCCCCGGCGACCCTCGCGCTGGATTATCCGCGTCCGGCGCTCCAGTCCTTCGAAGGCGTCCAGGAAACCATGGCGCTGCCGCAAAATCTCGCCGACGATTTGAAGAAGCTGGCCCGAATCGATGGGGGTCAGCTTTCATTCTCCTGCTGAGCGTCTTCAAGGTCCTGCTCGGCCGCTGCTGCGGCCAGGTGGACGTCTGCGTGGGGATCCCTTTTGCCGGAAGAACCACAAGGAGATCGAGCCCCTCATTGGCTTTTTCATCCAGACCCTGGCCCTGCGCACCGATCTGACGGGAAGCCCCTCGTTCGACGAGGTGGTCCGGCGGGTCCGCGACGCCTTGCTGGAAGCGCAGGCTAACCAGGACATCCCCTTCGAAAGGATCGTTGAAGAACTCGCACCCCAGCGATCGCTCGCCACCACGCCGATCTTTCAGATCTTCTTCAATCATATCAAAACCCAGCTGAAATCCAGGGGCGCGATCGCAGGCATAGAGGTCGAGGTGTTCACGCCCCACCAGGGCGAGCTGGATTCCAAATTCGACCTGACCTTCTACGTGCGGGAGCTGGAAGAGTCTGTCGAGCTGGCGGCCGTCTACAACCCGCGACTCTTTTCACGCCCCAGGATGACCGTTTTCCTTGAGCAGTACCGCGGCCTGCTCGAACAGATCGTCGCCGGGGCCGAACAGCCCATCGACGCCTACTCGCTGGTGACTCCGGAGATCGGACGACATCCTTCCCGATCCGCGGGCCGCCCTGGCCGCCCCGCCTCAGACCTTGCTGACGAAGACGTTCGCGTCCGGGCCGCACGAACCCCCGACCGACCTGCTCTGATCGAAGGTCCAAACCCTGACCTACCGAGAGCTGTTCGGACGTTCGCAGGTCTTGGCCAGGCATCTGCAATTTCAGGGGGCGGTCCGGGGAGACGTCGTGGCCGTGGACTGCCCAGAAGCTTCGGCCTGATCGTCGGCATGCTGGCTGTCCTCTTCAACGGCAGCGTGCTTCTGCCGATCGACGTCAACCTGCCGGCGCAGAGGCGCCGGCTCATGATCCGGGAGGCCGGCGCGCGGTTCGTGCTGAGGCTGAAAAGAGAAAGGCGCGGAGGAAGAACCGCTCGAGGATCATCCGGATCCGGCCCCGCGCTGCCTGGAAATCGACCCGCAGGGTTTTGCCGTATCCCCCGCTGAATCCGCACCGGCGGCGGCGCTGCCGGACATCGACATCGATGATCCGGCCTATCTTTTCTTTACTTCCGGGACTACGGGCGTCCCCAAAGGCGTATTGGGGACGCATAAGGGCCTGAGCCATTTTCGTGGCCTGGCAGCGCGAGACCTTCGGCATTAATCCAGAGGACCGGGTGGCCCAGCTCACGAGTCTTTCTTTCGACCCCGTTCTGCGGGAAATCTTTTTGCCTGTTGATGAGCGGTGCGACGCTTTGCCTGTCCGAGAACTTGGACATCCTCCACCGACGACGTCTTCGCCTGGATGAAACAAGAACGGATTTCCATCCTGCATACCGTCCCTCGCTCGCTCAGACCTGGCTCACCACCGCCTCGGGGGAATTTTCTTTGTGCCCTGCGCTGGTGTTCTTCGCCGGCGAGCCGCTGACCGTCGAACTGTGCAAAAATGCCGCTCGGCTTTCCGGTTGCCGGAGTGGTCAACCTTTACGGCCCGACCGAAACGACCCTGGCCAAATGCTTCTACAGGGTCGATTTCGACGATCGCCGACCGGCGTGCTGCCCCTGGTCAGCCCCTGCCGCAGACTCAGGCCCTGGTTTTATCGGAGACCGGCAGTTGTGCGGCATAGGCGAGCCGGGCGAATCGTGCTGCGTACGCCGTTTCGTACCCTCGGCTATGTGAACAATGCGGAAGAGAACCGCAAGCGGTTCGTCAAGAATCCCTTTCGCGACGACGATGTCGATTATCTTTACTTCACTGGCGACCGAGGCCGCTACCTGCCCGACGGAATGCTGGAGTACCTGGGACGTGTCGACGACCAGGTCAAGGTCCGCGGCGTGCGCGTCGAGCCGACCGAAATCGCTCTGGCCGCCGGCGAACACCCCATGGTGGCCTCGTGTTTCGTGATGAAGCGTGAAGACGAACCGGACCGGCCTTATCTGGCGGCCTATGTCGTCGCCAGGGAAGGCAGCGACCTGACCGCCTCCGAGTTGCGCACCTATCTCAAACAGCGCCTGCCGGCCGCCATGATTCCCGAGGCCTTCGTCTTCCTGGACGCCCTGCCGGTCACGCCCCGGGGCAAAATCGATCGGCAGGCCCTGCCGGCCCCCGATCGATCTCGGGCCGAGGCCGACGACTTCTTCGAAGCGCCCCGCAACCAGTCCGAGGAGTTGGTCGCAAGGATCTGGAGCAGTGTGCTGCGCCGCGCGCCCGTCGGCGTGCACGACGACTTCTTCGATCTCGGCGGTCATTCCCTGCTGGCCACGCAGGTGATGTCCCGGATCCGGGAAACCTTTCAGGTCGAACTGCCGCTGCGCAGCCTGTTCGAAGCCCCGACCGTCGCGGGGCTGGCACGGCGGATCAGACGAGGCCCGCCGCAAAGGGCAGACCGTCGCAGGCGCCGCCGTTTCGCATTGTCCCCCGCACGGGCGACCTGGCGCTTTCGTTTGCGCAGGATCGCCTGTGGTTTTTGGACCAGTTGGAGCCCGCCAGCACTGCCTACAATATGGGCGGCGCGGTGCGGTTGACCGGAGCTCTACCCGGCCGTGCTGGAGCGGGTGCTGGGTGAGATCGTCAGGCGGCATGAAACTCTGCGTACCCGTTTTGTTACGGTGGATGGCGAACCCTCACAGGTGATTGATGCCGGCGGGTTCCTGGGAATTCGAAGGTCATCGAGCTTACAGCTTTTTCGGAGAGCGAGCGAGAGGCCGAGGTCCAACGCTTGGCAGGTCGAACATGCGCAAAAGCCGTTTGATCTGGCCGAGGGGCCGCTGTTTCGGGCCGAACTTTACTGCGTTTAGGCGAACAGGACCATGTTCTGCTTATCAGCATGCACCACATTGTCTCTGATGCCTGGTCCTCGGGCATCTTTATGCGTGAGCTGCAGGCCCTCTATAACGCCTTCAGTGCGGGGCAGCCATCGCCGCTTGCTGAACTGCCAATTCAGTATGCGGACTTTGCCCATTGGCAGCGGCAGTGGCTGCAGGGGGAGGTGCTGGAGGCCCAGTTGGGCTATTGGAAGAAGCAGCTGTCCGGCCAGCTTGCCGGTGCTGCAGCTGCCGAGCGACCGTCCCCGGCCGGCCGATTCAGACCACATCGGGGTGCCAGCGAGCGCTTTACGCTCCCGAGGAGTTTATCGGATGCGATCAATGCTCTGAGCCGGAGCGAGGGTGTGACGCTGTTTATGACGCTTTTGGCGGCGTTCAAGACGCTGCTGTATCGCTACACCGGCCAGGAAGACATCATCGTGGGGTCTCCGATTGCCAACCGCAATCGGGTGGAGACGGAAGGGTTAATCGGTTTTTTTGTCAATACCCTGGTGTTGCGCACTGATCTTTCGGGAGACCCCGGTTTTCGGGAGCTGCTGAGCCGGGTGCGGCAGGTGACCCTGGACGGATACGATCATCAGGATTTGCCATTTGAAAAACTGGTCGAGGAGTTGCAGCCGGTAAGAGACATGAGTTATTCGCCCCTGTTTCAGGTGGCGTTTGCCTTACAGAATATCGAGCTGCCCTCGTTGGAGCTGCCGGGCCTGACGCTCAGCCCGGTACCGATCGATCCCGGCACATCGAAGTTTGATCTGACCCTGTTCATGTGGGAGGAGCCAGAGGGGCTGGCCTGCCTGTTCGAGTACAGCACCGACCTGTTCGATGCCGCAACGATCGCCCGCATGGCCGGGCATTTTGAGACGCTGCTCGAAAGCATCACGGCCGAACCGGCCGGGCGGATTTCACAGTTGACGCTGTTGACGGAGGCCGAACGCCGCCAGCTTCTTGTGGAGTGGAACCATACCGGCCGCTGGATACCCGCTGGGAAATGCCTGCATGAACTCTTCGAAGAGCAGGTGCGGCGTTCCCCTTCCGCCATCTGCGGTGGTTTTCGAAGACCAACAGATCACCTACGCCGAACTCAACCGGCGCGCGAACCGTCTGGCTCATCATTTGATCGGACTCGGCGTCGGACCCGACAAGCTAGTCGCCATTTGCGTCGCGCGCTCGGTGGAAATGGTCTGGGCGATTCTGGGCATCCTGAAAGCCGGCGGAGCGTTTGTGCCCCTGGATCCTGCTTATCCTACCACGCGTCTGACCTTCATGCTGAAAGACTCGGGCACCGATCTCCTGATCACGCAAGAGCAGTTGGCGGATCGATTTCCGGATCTGGAAGCACGTATTTTCCGGTTGGATGCGGACGCCGTCAAGCTGGTCGGATCGGCAGGCCGACAGATCCAGCCCGGAGGACGACTCTGACCACCTGGCGTACATGATCTACACGTCTGGATCGACCGGACAGCCCAAGGGGGTGATGATCGAGCACCGTGCCATCTGCAATCACATGCAGTGGCGCCAGCAGGCCTATCCCCTCGACGAGGGCGACCGTTTTCTGCAAAAGGCATCCCAAAGCTTCGACATATCGGTCTGGGAGGTTTTTGCGCCGCTTCTGGCTGGTGCGCAGCTCATACTCGCGGCGCCGGGCGGAGAAAAGGACGCCAGGTACATTGCGCGCCTGATCGCTGAAAAGGAAATTACCGCGGCCCACTTCAGCTCGGCGGCGCTGGGCGGTTTTTGTGAGCGGCCGGAGGTCGCGTATATCCGCAGCCTGCACCATGTCTTCTGCGGCGGGGAAGCGCTGCAGATAAAGGCGGCCAAGCAGTTTTTTTCTCGCTTCAAAGCGGCCCTGCACCATCAGTACGGACCCACCGAAGCAACCGTGGACGCAGCAGTCTATGAGTGCAATCCCGACGACGAGCGGGCGTCGGTTCCGATCGGCCGCCCCATAGGCAATACCCGAATCTACATCCTGGATCCCCGCCTGCAGCCGGTTCCCATCGGCGTGGCCGGCGAACTGCACATTGGCGGGCTGGGCATTGCGCGAGGCTACCTGAACCAGCCCGAGTTGACGGCCGAAAAGTTTATCCCCAATCCTTTCAGTGGAGAGCCTGGGGAGCGCTTATACAAGACTGGAGATCTCGCACGGTATCTTCCAGACGGTAATCTTGAATTTATTGGTCGCATCGACCAGCAGGTCAAAGTGCGAGGATTTCGTATTGAGTTAGGAGAGATTGAGACGGTTTTAGGGCAGCACGACGCCATCCGCCAGGCTGTCGTGCAGGCGCGCGAAGACAATCTGGGTGATAAGCGGCTGGTGGCCTATCTGATCGCCGAAGCAGGCGCCCGGTCCCTCCGCAGCTGAGTTGCGCGGCTTTCTCCGAGAGCGACTGCCGGACTATATGATCCCGCAGCATTACGTGGAATTGGCGGCGATCCCCTTGACGCCCAACGGGAAGGTCGACTATGCAAAGCTTCCCGCACCCCGGGAAATTCGACTATGCAGAGATGAACCCCGCACCCTGCTGGAGACTCAGTTGCTGGCGATCTGGGAAAATGTTCTGCAGGTGAACGGGATCGGAATAAGGGACAACTTTTTCGATGTGGGCGGGCATTCCCTGCTGGCCCTGGGGTTGCTCAGCCAGATGGAAAAGGTGTTCCAGCGGCAGTTTCCGCTGTCCGCCATATTCCAGGCCCAGACGGTTGAAGAGATGGCGGCCGCCATGACGAAGGATTCCCTGGAGTTCGGCGGATCGCTGGTCGCCGTCCAGGCTGGCGGGTCTCAGCCGCCGCTCTTTGTCGTCCCGGGCGTCGGAGGCATCGCCCTCGGGTACGGTGAACTTGCGCGGCACCTGGGTCCGGACCAGCCTGTCTATTGCCTCCAATCGCTCGGGCTGGATGGCAATGAGGCACCCTTGGAGCGACTGGAGGATATCGGCAGACATTTTGTGGGGGAAATCCGAAAGGCACAACCCGACGGCCCCTATCATCTCGTCGGACTGTGCTGGGGTGGGGCGGTGGCCTTCGAAATCGCGCAGCAACTGACGGCCGAAAAGCAGGACGTGGCGATGCTGGCGATGATTCAAACATTTGCGCCGGGGGGCGCAGCCGTATCCTACAGAGTCCCGACCGTGTTTCACCAGTTGATGTTCGTCGTTCGACGTGTCATAAGTCACATGCGCTCCTTCAAAGACGTAAACCCCAAACAGTGGCTCGCCCATTCTTGGAAAAAGAGCCGCATCCTTAAGCAAATAGTCGAGAAGCGCGATCTGTATAGGGGCGACCGGACGACACTGTATCGGGACTTGGTGCAGAATGCGAATTCAAGAGCATTCAGCCGTTACTCACCTCAAAGCTACAAGGGGGCCATCTTGTTTATCATGCCGAGCAATCGCGACCTTGGAAGGACAAGAGATCCAAGTCTCTACTGGGCCAATTTGGCCCAACAAGGCTTGACCTACTCGCAAATCGGGGGCGATGACTCCGGCTCCTTGCTGAGGCATCCAAACGTCCGGCAACTCGCCGATGTGTTAACTGAACACCTTAGACAAACCGGGAGTCGTCTATGAAACTGCCTTGGCAACTTTCCCGAATAGGAGGAGCGCGAGTTCTTGCCATCGCGGGATTGGGAGTAGCGAGTGGATTCGTCAGCACCGGCTTTATCGCGCTCATCAACCGCGTTCTTCATAATCATGGAACGACCCCACGGGCCATCCTTGTCGCTTTCTTCGTCTGCTTGGCCGCTGCAAGGTTGACGACTAAGCTCTGGGCCCAGTGGATAATGGTCCGCTTCGCTCAAGATAAGCTGCTTGCCCTATGCGAGGAACTCTCCAGGCGTGTTGTCCAAACCCCCTTTCGCACCATAGAACGGATCGGACCTGCTCGTATTTTGAGCACTCTTTCTGATGATGTGGCGATTCTGTCTGGAGCCATCCAAGCCATCCCATCCGTCGCGAGCAACGCTGCTATACTGCTCGGTTGCTTGATTTACCTCGCCTATCTCTCGTGGACCGCATCTCTAGTCATGTTTACAGTTACGGCCTTCGGCGCTATTTGTTACAAACTTCTGCTCAAAAAGGCCCGTGTGGCTATTTTTGAAGCACGCTCTGGTCGAGATACCTTGTTTAAACACTTCCGCTCCCTCACCGAAGGTATAAAAGAGATGAAGATGAGCACGGACCGCCAGGCATTGATGATTGATCATGAGATCAGTGGGGCGGCTCGCTATCTGCGCAAGCAGAACCTGGTGGCTACGCGTGAGTATTTGACGGCCGACGGATGGGCACAAACCATGTTCTATCTGGTGATCGGGATACTGCTTTTCGCCCTGCCCGCATTTAAAGACATCTCTCTGGAAACACTCACGGGCTACGCCCTGGTGGCATTGTATGCAATGTCGCCGGTTTGGGGGATTATAGGCTCGACTCCCACTTTTCACCGCGGCAGGGCCGCTTTGGAGCGGATCGAGGCCCTCGGGTTTTCCCTCGCCTCTGACGAACAGGTGCCATCTGAACCCTTCGAGACCCAATTCACCGTTAAGGAAGGGCAGCGCAGCATCGCGGTAGCCGCGCCACACATCGAATTGGATGGGGTGAGATTCTCCTACCAGGTTAAAGATAACGACCATGACAATTTTGTACTCGGGCCGATCAACTTGATCTTGCATCCTGCTCAGGTGATCTTCTTAATTGGAGGGAACGGAAGCGGGAAGACCACTCTCCTCAAAATGCTCACTGGCTTGTACCCGCCCGACTCAGGGGAAATTCGAGTCCAAGGACAGCCAGTGCTTCATGACAGCCAGAGCTACCGTCAGCTTTTCTCTGTTGTGTTTTCCGACTTCTACATCTTTGACCGCCTTCCGGGTTCGAAGGGGATGGATGTGGATGGAAGAGCTAAGAGCTACTTAAAGCTACTCCAACTTGACAAGAAAGTTTGCATTGAGAATGGGGTATTTTCAACCACTGCGCTTTCTCAGGGCCAGCGTCGCCGACTGGCACTACTCTCCGCCTATCTTGAAGATCGTCCGATCTACGTCTTCGACGAGTGGGCTGCCGATCAAGACCCTGCATACAAGGAGGTGTTCTACGGGCATTTGCTGACCGAACTCAAAAATAGGGGTAAGACGGTCATCGTAATTACGCATGATGACAGATATTTTCGGTTTGGTGATGTTATCGTCAAACTGGAATTCGGCCGCATCGTGGATTGCTGGAGCCCTAAGGAGAGAACAGCGGAGACCGGGTATCTTCCTGGAATCGACTCTCCGAATTGAGACAGGCAAAATATGCGTGAGTCGAAATCGATGCTCGGACCTATTGAATCGGACCTATTGAAAGAGATGAGATCACAGGTTTGAACCTTAATGAAGTATGGATTGCAGTAAACCGCACAGTACGTTAGGTATGGAGCTTGTTTCACCGCGCGCGCAGCTTCAAGGGAGGCTTTTTTGCTTTCCCTTTGCTGGAGGCGGTGCAACGGCATACTACCGCTGGCCCCAGCGGATCTTAAGGCATGTCGAGGTAGTTAAGGTCAGTCTGCCTGGAAGGGAAAGCCGTTTAAGGGAGCCTCCGGCCACTCGGGTTAGCTCCTTGGTAAGAATCCTTTTTGAGGAGTTGCTCCCGCGGATGAACATGCCTTTCGCAATATTTGGTCACAGTATGGGCGCATTGGTCGCATTCGAACTCGTTCGAGAACTGCGACGTCAAGTGCACCGACTCCCTGCACACCTTTTCGTTTCAGGATATCGGGCCCCACATTTGCCTGCTCCTGAATCGCCGTTTTCTCATCTGCCAGATGCAGAATTCATTAATCGCGTGCGCCAATATGGAGGGATTCCGGACCTTGTGGCAAAGAATGAAGAACTTATGGAGATATTTCTTCCCATACTCAGGGCCGATTTTCGAATGACTGAAACATACGCTTACAAAGACGAATTGCCACTGGAATGCCCGCTGACGGTTCTTGGAGGACTCGCTGATCCTAAAGTAAGTCGCGATAAGCTCATTGCGTGGGACAAGCACACCCGCAAGGAGTTTAGCGCGCACTTTTTTCGTGGCGGCCATTTTTTTATACAAGACTCTGAAACAGAAGTCTTAGACCTGGTTAATCGGAAATTGGCCGAGTCGTTACCAGATTAGGATTTCGCCGAAATGACTGTTCTCGACAAGGATTGGAAAACGGCTCCGGAGAATTACAAAATTGATAGAACGACAGTTCATGTTTGGCGAAGCCGTTTGCACGACAGTCCTCTCTCTGACGAAAAATTTCTTGATAGCTTGTCAAAAGAAGAGGTCGAAAGAGCGTGCAGACTGGTACGTCGATCAGATAGGGACAGATACATACTTGCGCATGCGATCCTTACGACGTCTTCTGGGTTTCTACCTAGGTTGTAGGCCAAAGGAAATTGATTTTGCGACAAATGAATACGGCAAACCATTTGTCGTCATGCCCGAAGGCCACGACATCTCTTTTAGTCTATCGCATTCTCACAACATGGTATTAATCGCCATCACTCGAGAAACTCCTGTCGGCGTTGATGTTGAGTATTTACGAAACATCTCGGATGCACATGACATAGTAAATCGGTTCTTTTCCATAGAAGAAAGAAAGTATCTGAAGTCTCTTTCTTTTTCAGATTTCCACGATGAGTTCTTTGCTTGCTGGACCATGAAAGAAGCTTACCTAAAGGGTATTGGTAAAGGTCTGTCATTCCCTCTTGACGGATTCAGCGTCATGTCGTCAAATAAACAAATTAGCGATCCCAGAAAGAGGCACCATGTTTCAGTGTGCGTTTATGACTGGAATATTACAATTTTGCTTCCAGGACCAGGATACTCAGGGGCTCTCGCTGTGCGTGGGGCGATGCCTAAAGTAGAATTTTTTGCGATTGATCCTCCATCTCAATTTGTCACCATAAAGTGAAGGTTGGTGCAAGCGGAGGTTTCGTTGGAACAGAAATTGGACTCAGAAAATTCATCGACAAGGAAACCTAGGGATCATCTCCGTGTGACCAGCCATTTTCAATCGCGATTGCACGCGGTCAATGCGAGGTTAGTGAAGTCGGTGGGCAGGCCGATGAGTAAAGAGGGACTAATGGAGCTCAAAAAGAAGAGGGATAGGATCTGAGTCTGGAAGGCCACAGTGGTGGTGGTACAGAGTAGAGAGGTTGAACATGAAGGCAAAGCGTCGTTCCTTTCGTTACAAAGTGCTATTAGTCGGTTGCTTAGCCTCGATTTTTTTGTCTACGGTTACCATCGAGGGGCAGATCACTCAAACGACACAATATGGCCTCGAATGGCCTGGTGACGATGCGGTGCGCCGTATGCTCTTCTGGAACAACCCCTTCCCTATCTACGATGCGACCTATATTTTTAAGGTCTACCCCCGAAAAAAAAGCGGCTCCATCAACTACTACACAACCTTCTTCTGGGGTAACAACGGCACGTTCACATGGGATGGTGGTAAGGCCAACACTTACTATGGCGCCCATCCCTATCCAGTGCCTCCACCTGGCGGCGCCGGTCAGTGGGAGATTGCCGTCAACGGACATGATCATGTAACAGGCACTGAAGTCGAGTGGGATCGTTGGTATACCCAAGCCTTTCGGGCCTGGAGAGAATCTACCACAGTTACCCATCACGAGTTCTACTACGACCTACCTGACACGAGCAAGGTTTTGACCTATACTGTTGATTCAGATCCGAGCTGGGCTGACCAGAATCCCCGACGCCTGCCATTGTCATGGGACAAGCGCCGGACCTTTGCGGCCCGCCTCCGGGCAACTGCGGACTATCCTGGGGCGGTTATCCTGGCTGGGAAGAATTCAATGGTGTGATCCGAGGCATCCAAATCTATTCCGGCCTGCTTTCCCTCTCCGACATCCTGTCAGAAATCGATTTACCCGAATCCACTGCAGCAGGCCAGAAGCTTGTCTGGTATCTCAACCTCGATCCGCGTCCCACTGACGTGACTGATAAAAAGGGAATCGGTGCCCCGCACAATCCGTCGTGGGACGGCACCACTGCCCTGGAGTGGAGCGGACAGGGGTCCGCTCCCTCGGCGCCAGCCGAGTCTGCTGAGTCTGCACCGGCGCCAGCCGAGTCTGCATCCACTGTCCCCGCCGAGTCTGCGGGCGGTGGTGGTGGCTGCTTTATCGCCACCGCGGCGTTCGGGCACCCCTGACGCCACAGTCGAGCATCTCAGTGAGGTCTGCGCAAGTCCGGTCCTGAGACCTTTGCACAACTTTGCGGCCTCCGGCTCGTAGAGCCTACGCGAGAGATTTGGCAGTGAGCAAATTTCTTTAGCACAATCGCAGCCTGAAGATGATGAAGAGCATAGACAAGGTTGTGAAGTGGTGGGATTTAGAAGCGCTGTTGATGGAATACTATGGTCCGTGGATCGAAACTGATAGCAGAAACATAAGGAAGGTCAGTAATCGAGGTCTGGGATTCGGGTGCGAGGAGAGCCGAGAGGGAGCCTTTTGGCATCGGAACTGGCTTAAGAACAGCAAGAGAGAGCAAGAGAACTGTTGACGATGAGGCACAGAGGAAAGTGATAAGGCGTATTTTCGGGAACCGCCTCCCTGGGAATGGGTGTGTATGTCTCGTTAAAATTCAAGCGTTGCTTTTGAGTCATAGGCTGGAGATAACCAAGCTTTCTACAATCTTCTCTGCTCGATGCTTGCTGGCGGTAGTAGGACTGATTGCAGTTGGTTCGGCATGCGGTCAGCCGACACTGGATTCGGAGACGCGGGTTCGGGTGTCGACAGTCACAGTGGCACCTGCGAGCGTGAGCTTGGCTGTGGGCCAGACGCAGCAGTTGTCAGCGACGCTGGGAGATGCCGCGGGGAACATGCTGTCGCGGCGGCCAACGTTGCCGACCTTGGTGAAGGGCGGCCCCACACAGCGGTTTTCAGCCGTGATCGGGGATGCGAAAGGAAGGACGGGCCGGATCGTGACCTGGAGCTCTAGTCAACCATCTAGGGTCACGGTAGACGGAGGCGGCATGGTAAGAGCGCTGGCGGTTGGGTCAGCGAGGGTCACGGCGACGAGCGGGGGGAAGGGCGGTGTGGTGAAGGTAATCGTCAGAGAACCGTCGGTGGCACCGGTGACTGTGATACCGATAAGCGCGAGTTTGTCCGTAGGCGAGACCCTGCAACTAACAGCGGCACTGCAGGATTCGGGCCGGAATTTGCAGATGGAATCGATCAACTGGAAATCGAGTCAACCAACGCGTGCGACGGTAGACGGGAGTGGGGTCGTGACGGCGATCGCAGCAGGGACGGCGACAATCACGGCGACTAGCAGGGGGGAAATCGGTACTGCCGCTCTCACGATAACACCGGCGACGAAGATCTACGGTCTCGATTTTCCGGGGAATGCCGGCGCTAACACGACGATACGGTTTGAGTTCCGGTCGGCACTGCCTGCGTATCCGGCTACCTATATCTGGCGCGCGTACCCACGGCAACAGGAATCGTACTACACGGCGTTCTTCTGGGGAAACAATGGTGCATTCTATGGTACCAATACCTACTATGGCTTCCATCCTTATCCTGATTGGAACACCGACTATCAACACTTCTGGGAGATCGCCGCCCCACCTGGAAGAGACTTTGTCAGTTCCACGCACGTCGTCTATGACCACTGGTACACACAGGTAGCGGTCTGTGACAAGTCCGGAAGCACCACCGTGCACGAATTCTACTGGGACTGGCCGGATACCACCAAGGTAGTGCGACACACTGGAGCGGAGTATAGCGATCCGCCGCGACCGGGTCTTGTTGTCGGGGACGCACCGTGGAATCAAGGACATGAGGTCTGGGATGGGATCCTCCGCGGTTTTCAGTTCTACGATGCGGCACTGACCCGAACCGAGATCGCACGGGAGGTCGTCTCGCCCGGGTCGGCACGGACGCCCTGGTATTTGAGTGTAAACCCGACGCCGAGCGACATCTTAGACAAGAGTGGTAACGAGCATCACCCCGTTTGGGTGGGTGACGAGCGACCTTCACTGTGGACCGGGAGAGTGGATCGCTGCGGAATCATTAGGACAACCGTTCCTCCGCGTTAGAGGATGGCCCCAGCTCAAAGGGGACGATCGCAAAGAGTATATCAAGATATCTTTCTTCATGGATTCTATTTCGCATTCTGGCAAAAGCTGATTTTGTGTGAGCGTGAAAAATCCGATATCCGGGATAGAGCAAGGGGTGTGCCAGTTCCTGGCCACAGGGTCACAACAAGAGCAAAAGGCCGGGAAGCTAAAGCAAATGACAAAATCCCAATGCCAAATGATAAAGTGCCAAAACCAGTGTCCGACACAACGCCGCTCTCATGATTCTGTGGAATGGGCGGATCATGGGTGACGGAAGGAAAATTGTAGCGTCGAAAACACAGTTGAGAAAATCGAATTTTCAAGATAGAAATGGCTCACGATTTTTTTTGCCAAGATCTAAAAGCGCCCGGTTGTCGGGGGTACGGGAGTGCTGCCAGTCCTAAGAAGATTGGCACAGACATAAAGGTTATGGAAAATATGGAATTCAACGTGTGGCATTTGGGCGGAGAGTATTGTGTTACCGGATCTTGCCGGCTGGTACAGATTACGGGGCTCAATGTTCTTGTTGATTGTGGGATGGTGCAAGGTCGTGATGCGTCTGTCCCTATTGAAAAGTGGCCGGTGAAAGCTGCGGAGGTGGACTTCATTTTCTTAACTCATGCACATGTCGATCACATTGGATTGCTGCCGGCATTGATTCATGAGGGGTTTAAAGGCGAGATCATCTGCTCCCATCCCACCAAGACCTTACTCGTGCCGATGCTCAACGATGCAATGCGGTTTGAGACCCTGATGCCGTTCGAGAGGGAAAAGATTAGTCAAGCCATAGAGGAACTATCGTGGGGCTTTGAATATGGGGAAACATTTGATCTGAAGAAAGACATTGTTTTTGAACTGGGTTGTGCCGGACATATTTTGGGCTCTTGCTTCATCCGCTTTGAAGATCAAAAGGATGGCTCGGCGATTGTGTTCTCCGGGGATCTGGGAAACATCGATACGCCCATTCTAAGTGATCCGGGTAGCGCAGGCAGGGCGGATATCCTATTCCTGGAATCGACCTATGGTGACCGGTTGCACGAGGGCCGGGCACAAAGGGATCTGCGACTTGCCGAGGTCCTCGATCGCTGCCTGTCCGATAGGGGAAAGGTTTTCATCCCGGCATTTTCGCTGGGCCGCACGCAGGAAATCCTCTATGAGCTGGACCGCATATTTTCCGATCCGGACTATCAGGGTCGCTTTCCCCGTCTGGCGTCCGGTAGCCGTCCGCCTGTTTTTATCGACTCGCCCCTGGGTCTTGAGATTACCAGGATCTATTCGAGTATGGCGGCTTTCTGGGATGAGGAGGCGAGAGCGTTGCTGGCAAAAGGGGACCATCCGATAGATTTTGACAGGCTATATGGAGTTGAGAAACACATTGACCATGAAAAACTGCTGGAATTGGAAGGTCCGGCCGTCATCATCGCGGGAAGCGGGATGTGCACCGGCGGGAGGATCGTCAATCACCTGGCAGAGGGCCTCGGCAAGAGTGAAAATGATATTATTTTTGTGGGGTACCAGGCCGCCGGTACGCCTGGAAGAACCATTCAGGAGCATGGCAGCCGAAATGGGACTGTATTATGGGATGGGAAGGAAATTAGAATACGGGCCGGCGTGCACACCATGTCCGGGTATTCGGCTCACGCGGATCAAAAGGGCTTGTTGGACTGGGTGGGACGGATGCCGGAAAAGCCTGGGCAAATCAAGTTGGTTCACGGGGAGCCTAAGGCCCAGAAAGTCCTGGCGGAAAAGTTGATGCAAAGAGGATATTGCGTCGACAGGGGTCAAAACTGAAGAGACTCATTGGCTTAGAAACGTTCAAAAGGGTTTGCATGGGGAGTCCATGCCCGGAAAGAACTGGCACCTTTTTCTCCGTTCCGAGGCCGCCCGAAGTGCACCCATAAAGACGATGCAAACAAGAACCAGCAAGATTTCACCACGAAAGCACGAAGATAGGAAATCACGAAAAGAGATTATCTCTCGCAGAGCCCGCAGAGCGCGCAAAGAGAATTGCTTGAAGTCACCATGGTGCATTCAAACGGCCGGAACGACAATCGAGCTTGTTCTTCCGGCC
This sequence comes from uncultured delta proteobacterium, assembly GCA_963740905.1. Taxonomy (GTDB): domain Bacteria; phylum Desulfobacterota; class DSM-4660; order Desulfatiglandales; family HGW-15; genus JAFGDM01. Next base: position 409,751 of record CAVUFY010000015.1, on the reverse strand, counting down.
ACAGGAAGGCAGTGTAGGTTGCCACAGTATTTGAGAAAGGAGAGGGAGGAAATTTCAGAATAGATTGACAAGAAAAGGGAGATTGTCGGAATAGATGGGCCTCATAGTGGAGGCCCTTTTTATTGGTAGAAATGAGATTGGGCGGTGATCTTTTAGCGGAAGAGCACCATCCCTCTGAGCCTCTAAGTGTCGTGTGCAATAGCACAAGAGGATAGTGCATAGAGCGAAGAGAGACAGGAAGAAAATAATGTAGGGAAAACCCTTCACATCAAAAGCATGAAAAATTCAAGGCAATACTTACAAAACAGACATAAGGCCTCCGCAATGGTGTCGGGGTTTTCCTACAAAGACAGCAGGTCTCTAAAAACCGGAAAAATAAAAATAGCATTAATTTCAATTAGATACACAGACAGGCGAGGATGGCACTCCTCTTGCTTACAAATGAAGGGATTTGAGAAATAGAGATTGACACTGCGCTCTCAATCGCATATAGCTTTGAGGGCGCCATACAAAATAGGCTATATTTTACTTCTACTACCCCTAAATCTAGCGGTTTTTTTGAGCAATTTAGATTGATAAGATGGACAAACCTCCCCCCTCTGCCTCGGCTTTGCGAACCGCAACTTCGCCTCCGCAGGTATCCCAGAAATTTTCCAATTTCTATTTCCAGAATCGTGCCAAATTCCTGGGCAAAAGCAGGAGGAAAGGGAGATTATATTTTTAGCGTATAATATCAGAATGTTAACGCATTGATGTCTCGGGAACTTTCCCTTGTCCCAAGCGATGAAGCTTCCGGCTTGTGTTCACTGCGTATTCTTCTACCCATGATGTGAGAATTGTATTTCCAAGAAGTGGTAAAAAAATTCACTGTTCGGTTGTTTGAGGGAGATTCTATGGAATGCGAAGAGAGAATAAGCGTTTTTGAGGCGATTGGGGGGATCTGGAGACGTGGCGACTTGTGTCTTGGCATTATCCTGCTTCTTCTGGTGATCTTTTCCCCTTCCATGAGCTCTGCTGATGACATCACGCTTGCGTGGGATCAGAATTCCGAATCCGATATCGCCGGATACAAAATCTATTACAGAACAGGCTCATCAGGTTCCCTCGTCACGAATAACTACGATGGCGGTGGGATCCAAGAAGGAAACTCGCCCATCAATTTGCCGGCCAATGGGGACAAGAATCTGGATCCACGTTTTGTGGAGATCGATTTACATGGGCTGGACGAAACCCAGGACTACTACTTCGTCGTCACCGCCTACAATACGTCCGGCCTCGATAGTGGACCATCTAATGAAGCTGCTTTGCTAAGCACCGCATCAACGGGTGGCAGTCCTTCACAGGATTCGTCCGGAGGGGCCGATACAGCTAGGAGTGTTGCTACGGGCAGCAGCTCGAGCCAGGCGGCAGCCTCTGGCTCCGGTGGAGGAGGTGGGTGCTTCATTTCCGCCCTCGGAGGAAGATGACGACCTCTCTCATCATTTCAGACAGGATTTGTCCCAGCTGAACCATCCCTTCTGTGACGCGCCCCAATGAATATAGTCCCGCCCCTCATCCACCCCTCTCCCGAAAAGGCTGTGTCATAATCACTTCATGTCATTGCGAGCCTTTCGGGAGGCTCAGGGTAAACTCTGTGTGGCAATGTCCTTGATTTCAATTCTTTATCAGATTGCTCGGGTCGTTCTATTCCCTCGTAATGAGATTGAGACACAGCCTCCAATCGTGGGGCAGAGGTTCGCCTGCCTTTCCAAGGGAATCCGGAATCCTGCGGATCGGCAACGCCACAGGAGACCAACGATTGAGGGAAGCAAAACATCCATAACTATACTATTTCGAGATGTTTAATTGTGGTACAATGTTGCGTACCAAGTCAGAAGCTTTCCGATACTGCGGGAATACCGGCGACCGAAGGTTGAGCGCTGCAAGGTTCAGCCAGGCGACGCCTTGGTGGAAAACCACGGAGGGAGCGACCCAAGAGAGGATAAGTGATGAACGAAGATAAAAATCTTTTGATGGTGGTGGTTTCCGGGCATGATCGGCCGGGGATCACAGCCACTTTTTCCCAAATCCTTTACGAACATAACATCGAGGTGGTAGATATCGAACAGGCTTCTTTGCAGAATCTCTTGGGCCTGTATTTGCTCCTCGACATGAGCCACGCAAAAAACGCGACGGACAGCGTGATCAAGGATCTGCTATTCGAGGCCAACCAGCTCAAAGTCACCCTTAACTTCCGATTCTTTTCTCCAAGTGAAATGCATATTTTGAATCAAAAGAGCCTGTATGTGCTCACCTATTTCGGCGGGACCAGGGCTTTAGCCGAACTGTCTCGAATCCTGGGCGAAGAGGGAGTCAATATCGAGGTGATTTCAAGCCCTACCCAGCAAGGTTCCCGATCGGTTGAGATGATGCTCAATGTGAACGGATCGTCGGGTCTGGGCAGGTTGAAACAACGCATCATGGCCAAAAGCCGGGAAATGGGCATCGACCTTGCGCTTCAAAAGATGGAAGCTTACAGGAAAAATAAGCGAATCGTGTTCTTCGATATGGACAGCACACTGGTGGACATGGAGATCATCGATGAGATGGCTCTCCGGGCCGGCGTTCATCGAGAGGTCGCCCGGATAACGGAAAAGGCCATGAGGGGGGATTTCGACTTCGAGGAGTCGTTGAGACAGCGGGTCTCTATGCTGAAGGGTTTGAGCGTGAGCCAACTCACGGAAATCCGAGATGACATGAAAGTCTCTCCGGGAGTCAACAAATTGCTGGCAACCCTGAAAAGGCTGGGCTACAAGCTCGGTCTCGTTACGGGCGGATTCGACTTTTTTTCAGACTACCTGAAGACAAAACTGGGGTTTGATTTTTCTTACGCCAACACCCTCGAAATACGGGATGGCACCTTGACCGGCCGCCTTCTGGGGCGTCTGGTGGATGCCGCGGAGAAAGCCCGCATCGTCAATCAGACATCCCTTGAGCACGGCATTCTTCTCGATCAGGTGGTGGTTGTGGGGGATGGAGCGAATGATTCGCTGATGCTGGGGCAGGCTGGACTCGGTATAGCCTATAACGCTCACACCAAGTTGGACCAGGTCGCGAACGGCTCCCTCGGAAAATGTCGATTGATGAACATCCTCCATTTTCTCGGAATTACTGAAGAGGACGTTAGGGAGGCGCTGGCCGGTTCGTCAGTCTGACCTTTCCCGATTCCCAGACCGGCCTTTCGATCTCCCCGTGCGTGCTCCCCAAGAGACTTGATCCCGCCTGCAAAGACTTTTGAAGGATACCAGTCCATGATTCCATTCTGGTTTGAAAATGTTTTGATATTATTTAGATCAACCTGTATATTACTAACATAATTTCATATAGTCATCTCTTCATAGTAGAGGGACAGCGGCCATCTATTCTTTAATTCTTTAATCGTCGATAACGCCGTGCCGGCGGCGGACTGCATAACTCAAAAGGAGCCAAAATGAAGATCCATCAGAGCGTAAAGGGCGTCATTGGTTTTGGCGTTGTATTCTTCATCGTCGCGTCATTTTCCATGCTCGGATGCGCCAGCAAGGAAGAGAAAAAGGCAGAACATCTGAAAAGGGCCAAGGAGTACGCGGCCAAGAATGAGCTCCAGAAGGCTGTGATCGAATTCAAGAACGTCGTGCAGCTTGATCCCAAAGATAGCACAGCTTATGTCGAACTTGGCGAGACTTACCTCAAGCTGCGGGAGACGCGAGAGGCGTTTCAGGCGTTTACCTCCGCAACCGGTGTGGCGCCCGATAACCTGAAAGCCCAGCTCAAGGTCGGACAGATGCTGCTGCTGGGAAGGCAGACCGAAGAGGCCAGGAAGAAAGCGGAACTGATCCTTCAGAAATCGCCTGATAGTATCGAAGGGTTAAGCCTGCTGTCAGGCGTCCAGCTTCAGGAAAAGGACCTGGAGGCGGCCATCAAGACCCTTGAAAAGGCGGCATCTATAGACCCCAAGCATTTCAACACTCACCTTTCTCTGGGACGTCTGTTTCTCCTCAAGGGTGAACCCGGCAAAGCTGAAGAAGAATACAACAGGGCGATCTCACTGGACCCGTCTTCCAGCGTTCCCTACATCGAACTTTCCCGGATCTATGCGAGCAAGGGGACCTGGGATCGGGCTGAAGAAGAGCTCAAGAAAATGATTCAGAGCTCCGGCGCAAGTTACCACAACCTTAGTGTCCTTGCTCTCTTTTACGAAAGCGCCAAGAAGTATGATCTGGCGGAAAAAACCTATCTCCAGGCCGTAGAGGCCGCGCCTAAACAGGATGTGACCCCTCTGATGAACTTGGGCGCTTATTATGCCCGGATGAAGTCTTCCGAAAAGGCTCTTGATGCACTGCAGAAGGCGGCGGAGATAAAACCGGAGGACCTCAACATCCAGGTGAGCATCGCACAACTCCAGCTCGATTTTAACCAGACAAAGGAAGCGGAAGCAACGGTGGATAAGGTTCTGAACAAGGAAAAGGGGAACGTGGGCGCCAACTTTCTGAAAGGCAGACTCTACTTTGCCAGGAAGGACTATGCAAATGGTATCGAGAGATTCGGTCTGGTGGTCCGGGAAAGCCCGAAGAATGCGGGAGCTCACTATTTCAGAGCCCTTTGTTATCTGGGCAAGGATGAGAAAAACCTGGCCCAACAGGATTTGCTCAAGGCCGTGGAGATGAACCCACGACTGTTTGAGGCCAGGCTTATCCTTGCTGAGCTTTATCTCAGGGAAAAAAATCAGGGCCTGGCCGGAGAACAGATCGAGGCGGCACTCAAAATGGTGCCCCGGAACGTGAAAGCCCTTATGCTTCAGGGCAGTTTGAAACTGCTCAAGCGGGATTGGAAAGGGGCTGAGGAGGTCTACCGCAAAGTTATCGAGTTTGACCAGGGGCGCACTCAGGCTTACGTCCAACTCGGCCTGGTCTGCAACCTGACTAACCGTCAAATAGAGGCTCTCACTTTCTTCAACAAAGCCCTGGAGATTAATCCCGGGCAGACAGAGGCGCTGGCGTTGGTTGTAACGTACTATATCCGGGAAAAGAAGTTTGATGAGGCGCTCAGAATCTGTGAGGCACACAAGAAGAAGGTCGCGGGCAACCAGTCGAACCTGGCGCAGATCGAATATCTCCAGGGCAGCATCCTTCTGGCGAAAAAGGATACCAGGGCCGCTCAAGAGCGTTTCACGAAGGCCATTGATACAGAGCCTAACATGGTCGCTCCCTATTTGGCTCTTGCCCAGATTTATGTGAAGAATAAAAAGTACGATGAGGCGGTTGCCAAGTATGAAAGCATATTAGCGAAGAACCCTAAATACCTGGCAGGGTACATGTCGGTGGGAACCATATATGACCTGAAAGGCAAGGGCGCAAAGGCGGAAACGTACTACCGTAAGGCCCTGGAAATCAAGAAAGACTTCGGTCCCGCCGCCAACAACCTGGCCTGGAACCTTGCGGACAGGGGGGGCAACATCGACGAGGCACTGACTTATGCACAGATCGCGAAGGAGCAGATGCCGGAGAACGCCGCGGTGATGGACACCCTCGGCTGGATATACTATTTGAAGGGCACCTACTCGAACGCGATCGCAGAATTTCAGGACAGCCTCGCAAGGGATCCGAACAATCCGGTGATTAATTACCACATGGGATTGGCCCAGTACAAGAACAAGGATAAGCTCAAGGCAAAGGAATTCCTGGGGAAAGCCTTGGAGCTTGAACCTGACTTCCGTGGAGCGGGCGAAGCCCGAAAGGTTCTTCAGGAGATCAAGGGATGAAATCCGTGTCTCTCCCAGAGCTCGAAGAGTCTTCTTAGGAAGATTTGACTACAGTCGAGCGCAGACAAAAGAGGACACACGATCTTAAGAAGCTTGCCGACAGGCTCGCAACGCTTGTGTTTTTCTGGCTCTGCGGGCTCTAGCTACCCCGAGTCCGAGTCCAGGCGAAGGGGGAGCGAGCGAGAGATTCCAGATTCCGGGTAGTTTTGGGACGTTGAAAAATTTTCCTTACAAGACCTTGTTCCTCTGCATTCTTCTGCCGCTCCTTTGCTACCTTCTCACTCTACACATGCTTGAGTACTATTTGCAAAGCCATGAAACGGCCAGGATCAAACAGTTGCTGATTCAGAACGTGGAAGCTCTATACCAAGGTCGTTACACGGTAAAAGAGGAAATCAATCGAAACATAAGCAAGTACCTGAGCCACGACCTCAAATATCGGTTGGGAGTGAGAACGAACATTCTTGTCAAAACAAAGGACGATCGAATTCTGTTTCCCTCACGAAGCGACGTTCAGGCTCAACAAGAACTCGATTTCTCGAAATCGCAGAGCGATTCGCTCCGTTACCTTGAGGTGGCCGCTGAAAACTACAGGACTGTCAGCGAAGGTCTGTCTCTGTCTTTAGGAGTTCAGATTCGGCACAATAGCTGGCTTGCCAATGCCATCCTGATTTTCTACGTTCTCCTTGCCCTGCTGGTAATCCAACGGTTTGTGAGGAGGGGATTAAGAGAAAGCGAGCGCGAAGAGGAAAAGCAGAGGAGTCTCATCGAGCAGCTCACTTTGAATGTCCTCGATGCTGAACTGAAGTTGAAGGAGGCGGAGAATAAGGTATCCGGATACAGAGACCGGATCGATTCTCTGAAGAAGGAAAAAAGCGATCTGGCGCGAGATGTTGACGGTCTTCTGGAGGAGATCGAAAAGCAGGAGGCAGGCTTAGTTGAGCAGACGCGGCTTAGGGAGGAAATGGCCGCGCAGGTTCTCCATCTGAGGGAAAACCTGGACAAAGCGGCCATGAAGCCGAAGAAAAAGAAGAAGACACTGGAAGTCGCCGCCAAGCGGTTTACGGTTCTTTACAAGAACCTGGGTTTTACTGAGCGCGCGTTAGAAGGCTTTCTCGGCCTCACGGACGAATTCCAGCTCAAGGCTGAAGAAGTGATCCACAAACTCAACGAGGACGAATCCGCCGTCGCGGTGAAGCGAAAAGTCTTTGGAAAAGGGGGCAAGATGAACGTTCTGGAGGTGGTCTTTTCCTATTCAGGGAGGATTTACTACCAGAAGGACTCCCGGGCAAAGAAAGTGATTGTCGCTGTGGGCACGAAGAATACTCAGGAAAAGGACTTGGCGTATTTGGAAAGCATTTCCGCCTGAGAGAGGCCGATGGAGCAAAGGAAAACGCTAGCCAATGCCTGCTTTTTTCTGGTATCCTATAAGACGACCGGATCTGCAATGAGATGGGTATGGTGAGGAGCGAGAATCGAGGGTGAAAGCGTGACAAACCAAAAAAAGACCATTCTGGTAATCGAAGACGACTTGGATGTGCTTTCCATGATGGTGAGACATCTGATGCGTCTCGGGTTTAATGTGATTACGGCCACAGATGGTATGGAAGGTCTTAAGAAGCTGGATTCAGAAGAGTATGACCTCGTGATCACGGATATCGTGATGCCTTATGTAAGCGGGGTAGGGGTGGTCAGCGCCATGAAGAGTAAGAAACCCCATATCCCGGTTATAGCCATCACCGGCTATGGCAAAGAACCCGAGGCGGCGGCGATGGAGAAGAACGCGGACATGGTGCTCGCAAAGCCGGTGAAAATGTCGGTTCTCAAAGATTATATGAATGACCTTCTGGGCCTTTCTGAGGGGAAGGACGAGTCATGACCAGACTCTTCATTTTGAGTGGAGAGGATGCAGGTCGGTCTTACGACCTGGAGCGGGACGTTATTCGCATGGGGCGCGCGCCGGAAAATGACGTGCCGCTTAAAGACAAACATGTCTCTCGCAAGCACCTCAAGATCATTTCAAGGGAAGGCAAATTCTTCATTGAGGATCTTGAGAGCAGAAACGGCACTTTCATTAGAGACAAGCTCATTGTCTCGGGCAAGGAGATGGAGGTGAAGGAAGGCGTTCCGATTGCGGTGGGCAGGGTCTTTTTTTCCCTGGGCAAACCGTATACGCGGGATCTTTCGAAGCTTCAACGATTCGTCGATCCTACGAGCCCTCTCAATGACACGGCCGAAATGGATCGGCCTAAGACTTCCTTGAGGAATCTTCAACTGATTTACAATGTGTCGAGGGTCCTCATGCAATCCCTCGACATCAACGAGATATTCGAGAGGATCCTGGACTACATTTTTGATCTCCTGAAAAGAATTGACAGAGGCGCCATTCTCCTGGTGGATGAGCGAACCGGCAGGATTTCTGAAATGGTATCAAGAGCAAAGAACGCCGTGGGTGAGGCGGACAGGACCTACAGCCGAACAGTGGTTAACAAGGTTCTCCATGAAGGCAAAGCCGTGATCATGTCAAACACCCTGCGCGAAGATCAAGAGGAACGCTCTGAAAGCATGGAGATCATGAAAATCAAATCCGTGATGTGCGTTCCCTTAATGAGCAAGTCCAAGGTGCGGGGAGCGGTTTACGTGGACTCGGTGAGCAAACCATATGGTTTCAGAAAGGAGGATCTCTCGCTCCTGACGGCCCTGAGCAGTCCTGCGGCCATTGCCATCGAAAACGCCATGCTTTACTCAGACCTGGAAAAGCGGGTGGAGGAACGGACACGGGATCTCCTATCCACCCAGGCAAAGCTCAGCGAGAGCGAGACGCGGTTCAAAGCCATTTTCGATCACATGAGCAGTGGAGTGGTCGTTTACAGAGCCGAAAATGAAGGCCGTGGCTTTAGACTCGTCAACTGTAACGCGGCGTATAAGAGAATAGAAAAACTCGACGGCGCCATCGGTGGAATGAGTTTTCTTGAGGCTTGCCCCCACTACAGAGACACGGCCATTCAGGAAAGCCTCGATCGCGTATGGAGGAGCGGCCGGTCGGAAAGCGGCTCCCTGACCTTCTACAGCGGGGATGATATTGCGGGTTGGAGAGACTACTACGCCTATCGTCTACCTTCCGGCGAAATCGTTGCTATCTTTGATGACGTGAGCGAACAGAAAAGGGCCGAGAGGGAGCAAAAAGCATTGCAGGAGCAACTCATTGTCTCTCAGAGAATGGAGTCCATCGGCGCCTTTGCGGGCGGCATTGCCCACAATTTCAGGAACATTCTTCAAGCCATATCCGGGAACACCGAGTTTCTTGAGTTCGTTTGCGGCGAAAAGCAGGAAATTGCCGAGCTTACCACCAATATCTATGACTCGGTTGAGAAAGGAGTCGATCTCATCAACAACCTCCTGCATTTCTCCAGAAGGGGCGGCGAATACCAAATGACCCACCTGGAGATGGGCGACGTGATCAGCCAAACCCACGAGATCATTTCGAGGGTGTTCAATAAGAACATCGATATTCAGGTCCATACGGAAAAGGGTCTGTACTTGAAAGGCAACCGTTCGCTGCTTAGCCAAGTTTTGATGAATCTGTACAGCAATGCGAGTGACGCCATGCCGAACGGCGGCAAACTGCTCGTGAATGCCTGCAAGAAGGAGAACAATATCGTCATTGTTGTCTCTGACACGGGCATTGGGATGGACGAAGAGACATTGGAGAAGATCTTTGATCCATTTTTCACCCTGAAAGAAGTGGGCAAGGGAACGGGGCTGGGCCTTTCCACGGTTCATGGCATCATTGAGCAGCATGGCGGCTCCATTTCCGTCTCGTCGAGGCCGGGCAAAGGCGCGGCTTTCCGCATCTCTCTTCCTTCTGCAAGGCGCGAAGCGGTGGATGAGATCGAAGCCGACAAGGAGATCATTCTGGGCCGAGGACAGAAAGTGCTTATCGTGGATGACGAAAAACCGGCACTGGAGGCCCTTGCGGCGATCATCAACAAGTTGGGGTACCAGGCTATCCCCGTGGAAAAGCCCGTGGAGGCACTAGACACCTACAACGAGATCGCGCCCGACGTGGTGCTCATGGACAGGGGCATGCCCAAGATGGACGGTGTAACCTGTGCCAGGAAGATCATGGAGAAGAACCCGCAGGCTAAGATCATCATCGTCTCAGGGTATGAAGAAACAGGGCCCAACGGAATCGAGGAAAGTGCAAAGACCCTGATCAAAGGCTATCTGACCAAGCCGTGCAGAATGGAAGATCTCAGCCAGATGATCTCACAGGCACTGGAAGCATAGAGAAAGAAGAATTCAGAATTCAAGAAGACAGGAGGAAGGTGAGGCATTTTACGCACTTCTCATGGCAGATGACTTGACCATACTCGTGATTGACTCGGATCCTTTGATTGCGACAGCTTTAGCCGGCAAGGCGACGGCTTTGGGGTTCAGTCTTTGCTCCACGGCCAACCCTTCATCTTCTGTCGGGGAACTCTCGGGTCTGAAACCGGATGTGGCTGTTCTAGGTCCGTCGCTGGACGCCGATGCTTGCGTCAAATGCATGCACAAAATGAAGATCATTGACCCTTCCATGCCCATCATTGTGCCTTCGCAGAGCGTTCCTTTCTTAAGTCCTGAAGCCGTGCCGTTTGAGGGTATCCATCCGGTCAATTACGGAGGGGGCGATGAAGAATTTGCGGCCGCCTTGCAGAGCGCTCTCAGGCACAGGGCGCACTACAGGTCACAACCGGACTACCCTGTTATCATAGGTCAGAGTGATGAGGTCAGGGCCATCAAGCAGAAAATCCAGAAGGTATCCTGCAAAGATATCACTGTGCTGATTACAGGGGAGACCGGCACGGGAAAAGAACTGATTGCCCGCTCCATTCATTATCATTCCCACAGAAGCGGCGGTCCGCTGGTTAAAATAAGTTGCGGGGCTCTGCCCGATGAACTCCTGGAAAGCGAGGTTTTCGGTTTTCAAAAGGGAGCTTTCACCGGGGCTCACAGGAACAAACCGGGCCGACTCGAACTCGCTCACGAGGGAACCCTGTTCATCGATGAAATCGGAGATCTTTCCCTAACGCTTCAAGCTAAATTTCTTCAGGTCCTGGAAGACAAGGCGTTTGCCAGACTGGGTGGAACCTATGACAAGACCGTGGACGCCCGTGTCGTGGCTGCAACCAATTCGGACCTCCAGAAGAAAGTGGGTGACGGACAGTTCAGAAAAGACCTTTTCTATCGCCTCAATGTGGTTCACATTAAGGCCCCTGCGCTTAGAGAGCGGAAACAGGATATTCCCCTGCTCATGCACTACTTCCTGCACAAGTACTGTCTGGAGCTGCACAAGGATTTGCTGGAAGTTCCTGCAAGGGTCGCCAAGCATTTGAATGTCTACCATTGGCCGGGCAATGTGAGAGAGCTGGAGAACGCGGTGCGCCGCGCCGTAGCTCTCCGGGACTGGAGTTTTGTATTCAGGGAGATGGTCTTGGAGAGTCCAAGGCTCAACACTGAGCCAAGCGTTCCTGAGCGAGCCGTGTCGCTTCCGGGATGGGAGGATGAGAAGATACAGAAACTAATCCGCGAAAACGATTGCTCCCTTAAGAAAGTGAGCAGGGCTTACGTATCAGAGGCCGAAAAAAACGCCATTCTAGACGTTCTTGCCAAGACCCAATGGAACAGGAAACGTGCGGCCGAGATCCTGGGGGTAAGCTACAAGACTCTTCTGACTCGCATCGAAGACTTCGGCCTCAAACCATAGCGTGGCCCGCCAAGAAAATTTCGCCCTGCTCAGAGACTTTATCTTGTCAGGGTTGACCCCAGTTGAATGGCCTCGCCCGCGGGACGCCTCCGTGAAATAGTTCTGCTCCTTTGAGAATTTCATAGAGCAAGAATTCAACGAGTCGGGCAGGATCTATCGGATTTTCTCAGTTTCGGGACGAAACTGAGAAAGAACCATCGCACATTTCATAATTTCCTACGTTCCAATATTCCTCTTGCTTCAGCGAGTGTGTATTTCCCTTCCACGTAATGGCAATCTGTTACCCACCTAAAGGTAACTAATTACACACTTTTCCATTGCTTGGCGTGCGCAGAATGTCCAAACCGTTCAGGTTGTTGAATTTTCGTTTCTAACTAACTGAAATTTCTATTTAAAAAATGAACCGCCTTCTTCTCGTTCTTGTCCCTGCTGGCACAGTTATTGCCTCATTCAAGCCAAATACATGAATAGGCTGTTGCTGTTCTTGAGTCGGAGGTTGTTATGAGCCCAACCTTCAAGCACTTTTTGAATCCTCTGCACGTTTATTGCCGTTTACGAGACATCGGATTACCCAAGAGCACCGCATGTTTCCTGTGCCGATTTTATGAGAGGGCTATATTCAACAGATACATAATGACGCAAAAACCATAGTTCATAGTGAGCTAATACATGCGCGATATTTACGTAGCCTACAACCCGAGGGATAACGGCGGCCGTCGCAGCGGCATCGAGCGCAGGCGCTTTTCCTATGCCGAGCACATACCGGAAAGACGTGTAGGGCAGGATCGCCGTGAGAACGGCGACCGACGAAGCGGATTGGACCGAAGATGCGGCGATGACCGTCGCAACGGCATCGAGCGCAGAGCGGTCGGGACAGCGGGAATGCCCTGGAAAGATCGGAGAGATAAATCGGAACGCGGCGCCTGCGAGGATCACCGAGACTTGTTGCAGTCTTAAGTCTTGATTTGCCACAGACCCATCCTAATTCTTGCTTCCCAACCGTTCATTCTCGTTGACAAAAGCCTGAGAGTGTGTAAAAATTTTCCATATTATGACCCACTCTCTCATAGGAAATCACCCGGCAATAGAGAAGATCCGCGAGCTGATCGGCCTTGTCTCGGACACTGGCCTGAACGTTCTCCTTTTGGGCGAGACTGGAACCGGGAAAGAAGTGATCGCCCGCCTTCTCCATTCCGCGTCCAACAGAAAAAACAAGCGCTTTGTCAAAGTCAACTGCGCAGCCTTGCCTCTCACCTTGCTCGAGAGCGAGCTGTTCGGCTACGAGAAAGGCGCTTTCACAGGCGCGGATAAATTCAAACCGGGGAAATTCGAGCTTGCCTCGGAAGGCGTCATTTTCCTTGACGAAATTGGTGACATGCCTCTTCTGCTGCAGGCCAAACTGCTTGAGGTCCTCCAGAGCGGAGAATTTGCGAGGCTGGGTGGCACAGATGTCGTCAAGGTGAACACGTGGGTCCTCGCTTCTACAAACCATGATCTTGAAAAGGACATGAAACAAGGGCTCTTCAGGGAAGACCTTTACTACCGCCTCAACATCATCAAGGTCGAACTGCCGCCCCTGAGGGACAGAAAAGACGACCTTCCGCTTCTGATTGACTACTTCATCGATAAGTATCGTAGCGAAATGAATATGGACCGGAGCTTTATCCTCCATGGCGAGATGAGAGACTTGTTCATGAATTACCCGTGGCCGGGTAACGTCCGGGAACTGGCCAGCACTCTTCTGCGGCTTATGATAGGAGATGATCCCTTGCAGATCAAATCGGACATTCGAAGAGCGAATGCTCCGGACAAGCCTTCTTCTCTTGAGGAACAGCAGTTTCCAAAGTCCGAGAAGGAGGAAGTGGGGAAGGGGAAAATTCACGGGATCCTGTCGCTCAAGGAGGTCAAGGCAAGGGCTACGGAGGCCATAGAGCGTAAAGCCATCCTCAGCGCCCTCAACTCGGCGGGGTGGAACAAGCGGGAGGCTGCTCGGATGCTTAAGATCAGCTACAAAGCGCTATTCAACAAGCTCAATGGCCTTGGCATCGGCCGTGAACTCTAATCTGCAATCTCACACCTGTTTTCGTGACTGGCTTTTGAGGCACGCGAATTGCATTATAAAATTTATTTTGGCCAAGGCTTTGAAAACGTTCCGAGAGGAGGTCATCTCAAATGAACAAGAAACTGGTCATGCCGGTCATCGCCCTGATCCTCGCCCTTTTTTCTCCGGGCCAAGGACCTTGCAACGCCCAGAGCCTCCCGAAGGGAGCGGATGTACCACCGTCCTACCAGATCGGTCCCAACGATGTTCTCAGCATTTACGTCTGGAAAGAGCCGGAACTGACCCGTGACGTTACTGTGACCCCTGACGGCAAGATCTCGTTTCCTTTGATCGGAGAGGTCTTCGCAGAGGGAAAGAACGTCATTGAATTAAAACAGGTCATTACCGAGAAGCTTCAGAAGTTTGTGACCGCCCCCGAGGTCACGGTTATCGTGAGGGAAAGTCGCAGCCAGATCATTTACACCATCGGGAAGGTGACGAAGCCGGGGCCGTACCCCTTGTCGGCCGACATGACCGTTCTCCAGGCCCTTTCCGCTGCAGGCGGGTTCGCTGAATGGGCGGATACCAAGCACGTCCTGATCATTCGGAGGAAGGGGGGAAAGGAGACACAGTTCAAGTTCAATTACAATGAATATACCTCCGGCGACAACCTGGGCCAGAACATCCGGCTCAAACCCGGCGACACGATCGTCGTGCCATAAAGGCACAAAATGTCATATACCAAAATCCAAATTGCAATGAAGCCGATGGGGCGGAGTCAAAAAAAGATTTCAGGCATAAGACTGAGATCACCCTTATCTTCCCTTCGATTTTTTCAAAGAGGAAGACCTAAAAGTGAATTTCCTTTTCCTGTTTTGGCGGTGAATTTCATTTGAGCTTTGACATTCTAGCGGGGGTTTGCCATGAAAAAAGGAACTGTCCCTATAGTAATCGCGATCAGCCTGTTGTGGTTTGGATCGGCTTGGGCTCAACGTCAGATTGAACTGATGCCCACCATTTCCGTCAACGAGACTTACGACGACAACATTTACCTCAGAAAAACAGACAAAACATCTGACTTTATCACTGCCGTTACACCGTCTCTCACTCTAACTCTCCTCAACGAGCACACCAAGCTGGCGTTGAGTTATGCTCCCTCTTTTGTCTGGTATGCCGACCAAACTGAAAATGACACGATCAGGCACGTTGCCAGTGCAAACTGGGATCAGAAGCTGTCCCAGTATCTCAGCCTCAATCTCACCGACTCCTACATCAAATCCGAAGACCCTCTCGAAGATACGCTGGACCTCCAGGGGATCAGAACGACAAGGAACAAGTACTCGGTCAACAGCTTTCGGACGAGTGCCGGGTTATGTGTTTGGGGCTGAAAATACAGTCCATGTCGGGTATGGCCGTGAGGATCGGGAAAACGAAGAGATCACTCTGGCTGACAGCGCCGTTCAAACGCCATTTGCAGACCTGACGTACTGGCTCGACGTGAAAAATGGTTTCGGATTGACCTACAACTACGCTGATGCGCGTTTCTCGCAGGAAAACAATCTTCCCACTGAAGACGACTACACCGGCCACAGTGCCGGCATACAGGTACCTCAGACGTTTCCGTCCCCTTTCGACGGGTTATATAGGGTACACTTATACTGCGATTGATTTCCGTGGTCTCACGGAAGATTTTGTCGCGCATAACGCCAACGTGGGGGTGGAGCACACCTTTTCGCCGGAATACACTTTAGCTGCAAGTTTAGGGTATTTTGCCACGGTAAATGAAAAGTCCGACAATCAATCCGGGCCTACTTACACCCTGGCTCTTACACGAAACTTCTCCAGGGGAAATATCACCGTCGGTGGCGAAGGAGGATGGGAGCAGTTGTACCTTACCAGAGGTCTTTCTGCTAACACCGGCTTTACCAAGTATTACAGCGGATATGGCAAAGGCACCTATCAGCTTCTAGAGCGCCTGAGCATTTATGCCGGAGTGTCTTACAGGCACGACAAAAATGAATTGGACGTGACATCGAAATTTATCCGAGGCAACTGCGGGCTCAGGTGGACATTTCTGCGATGGTTTTCCCTGGCCCTCGACTATACCCACGCCGACCGGAACGATGAAATCGATATTAACAGCTACACCGACAACCGGGTTATGCTGATCTTGAGCGCAAGCAAGCCGTATAGGTGGTGAAGAAAGAAGAATACAGAAATGCAGAGGACAGAATAATAGAATAGTTGGCAAGACAATAACAGCTATGGAGGGGAGGACGGAAAAGGCGAAGAGCTTTCAGGACATTAAGGTTTGGCAAAAGGCTCACCAGTTTGTTCTGGGAATCTATAAGCTGACCGTATCATTTCCGAACTACGGAAACTTTGGTCTCACAGGTCAGGCGATCGGCCGCCGCCTCCGTCCCAGCTAATATCGTAGAAGGTTTTAAGAGACGGGCAAAGCCGATAAGATTCTCTTTTTCAACATCTTGCAGGCTTCCTTGCAGAAAACGCGTTATTATCTCATTCTTGCTCATCACCTGTGTTATGTCGAAACAGCGGGATCTTTTTTGAGGACGTTGACGAAGTGGGCAGAATGCTGGACTCTTATGTGAGATTTATAGAGTCTGGAAGATTCTGACTTCTGAATTCGGGTGAGCTATTTGAGATTCTCTGTGCCGGATTCTGTTTGCGGCACTCTTTGTTTTCTGTTAGTATTTTAGCTCCTGTCTCCTGATTTCTCTATTCTTCTTAGAATCGGAGTATTAGCATGGACACCAATGAAATCGCCAAATACCTCGACATAGCCAGGCGGCGCAAGTACTGGATTATCATCCCTTTCATGGTGGTGATCCTTGGTGGCTTGGGCTACGTTCTGGAGGCTCCCAGGGTCTATGAGGCTCAGACCCTGATATTGGTGCAGTCGCAGACCGTGCCGCAGGATTTCGTGCGGTCCATAGTGTCTGAAGGCATAGATGAGAGGCTCAGAACGATCTATCAGCAGGTGACCAGCCGCACAAATCTCGAAACCATCATCCGCGAATACCGACTAGCGGATGAAATAGGTCCGTCTTCGACGCTTGACGCGATCGTGGATTCTGTAAGGAAAAGAATCAAGATCGACGTCAGCAAAGGCGGGAGCAGCAGGAACACGACGAGCGCCTTTACTATATCCTACACGGGGACGGAACCCAAAAAAGTGATGCAGGTGGCGAATGCGCTGGCGTCCAATTTTATATCTCAAAACCTGCAGATCAGAGAATCTCAGGCGATGGGAACATCATCTTTTTTGGCGGACGAGCTGGAATCCACCAGGAAGCGTTTGGCGGATAAGGAGGAAGAACTCAAGGCTTACCGTGTGCGTTACATGGGGGGGCTTCCGGATCAGTTGAACGCCAGCCTTGCCATGCTTCAGAGGCTTCAGCTACAGGCCGACCAGTTGAGCAAACACCTGGCAGACGCGGAAAATCGAAAAATTCTTATTCAGCAAACCATCGAGGAAGCGCAAAAGGGAAGACAGGCTCTGGTTCCTTCTTCCACCCAAGGATCGGAACCAAGAGACCTTGCTTCCCTCAAGAACGAATTGGCCGCTCTCGAAGCGAGGTACACCAGCAACCATCCGGATGTCGTGCGGCTCAAGAAGATGATTGAGACGCTGGAAGCTTCTGAGCCGAAATCAGGAGCCGAGTTGCTAGCAAAGACGCGCACTCTTTCGACAGCCGAGCAAGCCTTGGTGCAGCAGACTCGGGATATTGACCTGGACATTGCGAGCACAAAGACCGAGATCAGGAGGGTGCAGACAGATATAGCTCTGTATCAGAAAAGAGTGGAAGATACCCCCAAAAGAGAACAGGAACTCTTTTCCATACAGCGGGATTACGATAACTGGAAGGAGGCTTATGCCTCGCTCCTGAAGAGAAAACTGGAGGCCGACATAGCCGTCAGCATGGAGAAAAAGCAAAAAGGAGAGCAGTTCCGCGTGATTGATCCTGCGAAGGTTCCCACCCAGCCGATCGAGCCTGATGTTAAGAGAATCCTCCTGATGGTTCTGGCTCTTGGGTTAGGCGTCGGAGCAGGGTCGGCGTATTTGAAGGAAACAATGGATACATCCTTTAAGGCACCGGATGATGCGGAAAGAGAATTGGATTTGCAAGTCCTGGTGAGCATTCCGTACAGGTACACCGAGGCGGAGCTCAGAACACAGCGGGCAAAAGGAGTCTTGAAGGCGGTGGCGGTGGGTGTCGGCTTCGCGGTTTGCTGCATGGTCATCGTCGCAGCCGGTAAGGGACTTGACAAAACACTTGGTTATCTGAAAAGCCTGATGGGGATGGCATGAGAGTGAAAACAAAGATCCCATCAAAGAGACAGCATTTGAGTTTATGTATACTGAGTTCTACAATCTCCAAGAAAAGCCTTTTGACCTGACTCACTCGTCCAGGTATCTCTACCTTGGCGAGGTGCACAAGGAAGCCCTCGCCATGCTGACCTATGGCGTGATGGAAAGAAAGGGTTTCGTGCTCCTTACCGGCGAAGTGGGCGCAGGGAAAACGACGATTCTTCGGGCCATGCTGAACGATCTCGATAAGAGCGTGAAATATGTCCACTTGGCTCACCCTCTCCTATCGCCGAAGGAATTCATGAACTACCTCACGCTCTCTGCTTTCAGGAACAGGATCGCTTTCAAGTCAAAGGCGGAATTTCTTTTGGCCTTCGAAGCATTTCTCACCAGGTGTTCCCAGCATCAGAGGCATTTCCTTCTGGTGATCGATGAAGCTCACAAGCTCTCTTACGAGCTTCTGGAGGAGATCCGCCTTCTTTCAAACATGGAAACAGTTGACGAGAAACTGATCAGCATTTTCTTTGTCGGCCAACCCGAACTGAACCAGAAACTCGGTGATCCGAGATGCCGAGCCCTCCTTCAGCGCATCAGCATCCGCTATCACATCAAGCCCCTCAATCTGCGGGAAACGGAAGAATACCTCACGAAAAGACTGATCGTGGCGGGTGCTCGAAAAGCGGACGACATTTTTCCCGGCGGAGTGCGGAAGGCGATCTATGAGTGTTCGAGTGGATTTCCTCGGATGATCAACATCCTTTCCGACAACTTGTTGCTCTCGGGATATGCGAAGGGACAAAGAAAACTCACGGCTGCAATGGTCAGGGAGTGCCATGAGGACCTGAAACTCGACGATTCGATTCCGGCCGTGAAGCTTGCGCCGAAGATCGAAGTAAAAACATCCGAAGCTACTCGGTCGCCCGGCCGCAATGGCTTGTTGAGATGGACTTTCATAGCTCTTCTGGCCATTCTAGCAGTGGCCACGGCGGTTTACTTCAGACATGAAATTAGGGGCAGAGTGGCTAACCTGATGACCAGGGCGTCAGAGCTTTCGAGCTCGATATCTCTTCAGAAAAAAAATCAGACCGACAAACAGGTGACGGGCGCTGCCTCTCTCCCGATGCCGGAGGCTGGGCAGCCTGATCCCGATAAACCTCGGACCCCGGCCCCAGGACAGGCTGAAAAAAAAACTGAGAACTCGGGCTTATTTCTCTCAGAAAGCCCGGGGATGGCTCCGACTCGGTCTGCCAAAGAAACATCTGAGTCTGATGCTGGATCAGACGGGACGAACTTTGATAATTCCCTCCTCGATGAATCTGCTGGACGTGAGCCGTTAGGCGCCGACCTTGGGGTCGAACGGCTCGTCGGGCGTGGGGACGGGGAGGATTTTGGGAAGACCATCATTGTTCAAGACGGCGACACTCTTGACAAGCTGGCAAAGAAAATCTATGGCCGATCGGACGAGACGATCTGGGAAATGATCCGGAAAAGCAACCCGGATATACGGGATGTGGACGTCATCCGCCCCGGACAGATACTCTATTTCCCAGTCCTTGTGGAGCAGAGCTCCGCCGAATGAAGGAGCTATAAATGCTGCTCTCTGATAGTTGAACGCTAACTTTAGGTGATAATAAATGGGCAAGATATCCGATGCGCTCGAAAAACATGAAAAAGCTAAACTGGTTCCCCTTGAGAAGGTTAAGGATGATAACCCTCCGCACCCCAAAACCGAGGATGTCCAGGTCGAAGAGCCTCTGTGGCTGAGATCTGAAGATCCCGAGGTTGCCCGCGCGCGGAAGATTTCCACCGAGGGCAAATTCAGCGACAGTCTGATCATGCTTTCCTGTCCGGATTCCGCTGATGTGGAAAACTTCAAGCTCCTCCGTGGGCAGATCATCTTTCCCAGGGATCGCGAAGTTCCCCGGTCCATCCTCGTGACAAGCACGTTCCCCGGTGAGGGGAAAACCTTTGTAGCCTCCAATCTTGCGACCAGTATTGCTATGAGTGTAGATGAATACGTCCTGCTCATAGACGCAGACATGCGGCGAGGCAGGATTCACCGGATGTTCGGCTTCGGGAATGGACGAGGTCTGCATGATTGCCTGACAGGGGAAAAGAGATTTGACGAACTTACCCTGAAGACCGGTCTTCAAAAGCTTTCCATATTGCCGTCAGGCAGGCCTCCCCGGAACCCGGCAGAGCTTCTTTCCTCCAATATGATGGCCAAGTTGCTTCAGGAGGCCAAAGACAGGTACAAGGACCGTTTCATCATCATCGACTCGCCCCCTACCCGCATCACCGCCGAAGCCAAATTTCTGGCCCAGTTCGTGGATGCTATCATCTTTGTCCTGATGGCAAACAAAACGCCGAGAAAGGAAGCACAGAAGGCGATCGAGAGCCTGGGAAGGGAGAAAGTGCTGGGTGTTGTTTTTAACGGTTATAACCAGGCGCGGAAGAGCTACCACAAATACTACGAGAAATACTACAAACGCAAGTGAACTTAACTCAGCCTTAACTCACCGCGACACTTTCCACCGGCCCTCCAAGAAAGCCCTTCGATTCCACTCCAGAACTTCTCTTCAAAGGATCTACGGGGTTAGTAGGAAGCCTTCTCTTTCCCGCTACCCTTGGCGACCACCGGTGATAGGATTTGAACGGACCGCGCACTGTGGTATAATGTTTGGATGCAATACATCAGGCGGAACCTCAGAACAGGAATCGGCATTGTCATCAGCGCGGTCTTCATCTACCTGGCTTTCCGGAAGGTTGACTTCAGCCAAATGGCGCATTCTCTTCGCTCGGCCAACTACTGGTATCTCCTGCCCACGCTTCTGATCCTTTTTCTGAGCCATTACCTCCGGGCGCTGCGCTGGCGCTACTTTCTTGATCCTGTCGTGCGTCTCGACACAGGGAGCCTGTTTTCATCGCTCATGGTGGGCTACGCGGCGAACGTGGTCATGCCCGCCCATCTGGGAGAACTGGTGAGAGCGCACACGCTCAGCAGAAAGCGCGACGTCTCCATGGGCTGCGCCTTTGCTACCATCGTGGTTGAGCGCATCATCGACGTTTTCGCGCTGCTGATCCTGCTGGCGTTCTCCATGATGATCCATCCCTTTCCTTCATGGGTGGTCACCAGCGGGTACGTGATGCTCGGCGGAGCCGTCCTGCTTTTCGCGGCTCTGATCCTGTCAAGAAAATATGAAGTTCGAACCCTGAGTGCCCTCCGCTTTGTCACGAAGCCTTTTCCCGTGACTTTCAGAGAAAGGATTGTGTCGTGCACGGCGCGGTTTCTCCGCGGCATTGTCCCCTTAAAGAGAGGGCCGGACTACGCTGTCGTAAGTGCTCTCTCCATCGCCATCTGGGCCTGTTACGCGCTGACTTACCACTTGTCCTTGTATGCTTTTGATTTTGTCAAGGTCTACAACCTGGTCTGGTACGTGGCTGTCGTTCTTCTCGTCATAACCACCATCAGCGTCGTGGTTCCCTCCTCCCCGGGTTACGTAGGGACCTTTCACTATCTCTGCCAGCTCGCCTTGGGGCTCTTCGGCGTGCCTTCGGCGCCGGCTCTGTCCTATGCCGCGGTAGCACATGCGGTGTGTTTCCTCCCGGTGTTTGTCGTGGGGTTAACCCTGGCGAACTATGAAGGGATGAGCGTACGCAGGGTGGAGGCGCCGATAGAGGCGGCATCAGATTCTTAATTTGCGACAAGAAAAGGGTGGCAGGTATCGCCACCCCTGATGATGTTTTGATGGTGCGGAAGGCGGGACTTGAACCCGCACGGGTTTTGCCCACCACCCCCTCAAGATGGCGTGTCTACCAAATTCCACCACTTCCGCACGATGAATCTATATTTTCTCCCCACCTAACCTCCCCTTCAAGAGGTTGTCGTGATCGCTTCATGTCATTGCGAGCGACCGGTGTGAGTGTGGAGATTGCTTCGGTCGTTTCCCTCCCTCACAATGACATTGCGAGACAGTCTCCAAGGGGGAGGAAGGCTTACGTCTCACAGGACAGGAAGAGAGGCCCAAGCCCGAATCATTTGGTTCCGGGTTGCGCCGGCTCAGGTGTTGTTCCTGCCGGAGGGGCTGCCGGCGGCGCAGCACTTTCCTTCTGCTGCGGCGCCTCACCCGGAGTCACTCCCTTCATCACCGACGACGAAACTCCTCTGCCGGAAATAAGGGCAAGCCCCAGAGATGTGAACATGAAAACGACCGCAGCGGCCACCGTTATCTTTTGCAGAAAGGAGGTAGCGCCGGAACTCCCGAAAATGGTCTGGCTGGAGCCGCCGAAAGCCGCACCCATGCTCGCCCCTTTTCCTTTCTGGAGCAAAACTATCATAATCAGGGCGATACAAACTGCGACATGAATCAGAATAATAATTAATTTCATTGAGTTGCTCGTAAGAAAATCTAACAAGAAGTCTTGTTGTTTTTCTGGACGACCCAAGTGTCATGGTGTGCTTGCTGACAACTTGGATTGCCGTCTCCACGGAAACATCTGCTGGTCAACAAAATCACAAAAAATATAACTTTACCGAAAAAAGTCAAGAAAGCAACTAAAATCCAAACCGGATGATGGGGATAAAGGAATCCGCCTTCAGACTTGCTCCTCCCACGAGAACGCCGTCAACATCAGCCATGGACATGAGGTCTTTGATGTTGTCCGGCTTGACGCTTCCTCCATAAAGTATCCTGACGACTTCGGCGGTTTTTGTGCCGAAACCTTGAGTCAACCACTGACGAATGAAGTGGTGAACCTCCTGGGCCTGCTCGGGGGTGGCTGTCTGTCCCGTTCCGATGGCCCAGACAGGCTCGTAGGCGAGAAGGAAGGAAGAGGGCAATGCCCCCTTTTCTCTGAAATTCTTTAAAGAACCCCGGAGCTGCGATTCGATGACCTCTTCGGTTCGCTCCTTCTCCCTTTCTTCAAGGGTCTCACCGACGCAGACGATGGGGGTGAGCCCGACCTTGGCTGCGGCCTTCGCTTTGCGGTCAACCCATTCATCGGTTTCCCCGAAGATGTGCCGCCTTTCGGAATGCCCCAGGATGACATGCGTGCAGCCTGTTTCGATCAGCATTGATGGAGATATTTCTCCAGTGTAGGCGCCGCTGGACTCCCAATGCATGTTCTGAGCCGCCAGGTATATTCCTGCATCGGCAATGGCCTGTTTCACCGGGTGAAGGGAGGTAAAGGGAGGACCGACCAGGACGTCCACGCCTTCCAGGTCGTGAATGCTGTCAGCAATGGCCCTTACCAGGCTGACAGACTCATCGAGGCTGAGATTCATCTTCCAGTTTCCGGCAATAAAGGGTTTCCTTTGATCCATCAATAGCCTCCATGAGCAGGCCGCCTAAGAGGACCGGCAGACCGTGTGAGGGTGAGATGCATGACTTTCGCGTCTTCCTGCGTGTCAGAGTAATACTTTCGTCTCACTCCTACCTGAACAAACCCGAGGTCTTGATAGAGGCGAATGGCGCCTGCGTTCGAGACCCTAACCTCCAGCCAAACGGACTCCAGGTCTCTCGATACTGCCGTTTCTATCATGTGGCTCAACAGTAGCCGTCCCAGTCCTTTTCTTCTCTCTTGGAGGTGAACCGCAAGGTCCAGAACCTGGATTTCCAGATCAAGCATCCAGAAGCAAATATACCCATTGAGCTCCTGTTCTCTCACGGCGCCCCATAAGTGAGAAACCGGATTCCTGATCTCCTGGAGGAAACAGGCCGGCGACCATGGGGTCGAAAAGGACATATTTTCGATTTCGATGATCGAGCCCAGGTACCGGTGCTGATTCTCTTCCGTGATCCTAATGAGGGAGGTCATGCCGTTTCCAGCAGCTTGCTGGCCAGGGAAATACCTGACTTTGCCGCTTCCAGGGCTTTCTCAGCGAGACCGCTCAACTTCTGGCTGGCTCGGTTCTGTATGATGGAGATAATCATGGGAAGATTCACGCCGGTAAGGACTTCAATCTTGCCTTCCTTCAGGAATGAAAGGCTCAGGTTTGAAGGGGTGCCGCCGAACATGTCAGTGAGAATAATGACTCCGTCCCCCTTGTCAAGGGCATTCACCTTTTCTTCAATGGCTTTGATCAGTTTTTCGGTTCCCGTAGTCTCCGTAATGGCCATGGTGTCGGCGCCGTCAACCTTTCCGACGATGAACTCTGCCGCATTGAGCAGCTCTTTTCCCAGGTCACAATGCGACACAATTAACATACCGATCATAAGGCACACTCTGCTTTCTCAAGCGACGCTTCAGGTGAACCGTTAAAATTCTTCATCGTTCTGGATGATCATCTGATACAACTCGCGGCTTCCCGATGCCTCCATCAACTCTTTCCGGAAAGCGCTATTCTTCAAAATCTTGGCAATCCTTGCCAAGGCCTTCAAATGGATGCTCGCAGAGTTTTCCGGGGCGACGAGAAGAAAGAAGAGATGGGTCGGTTCGCCATCCATGGATTCAAAATCGAGACCTTTCCGGCTTCTTGCAAACGAGATGCTGGGTCGGCCGATTCCTGAGAATTTACCATGAGGGATGGCCACTCCATCTCCTATGCCGGTGCTGCCGAGACGCTCCCGTTCCAGAAGAACCTTGACCAGCGCATTTTTGTCGAAGGTCGGCTCCTGGCCCAGAAGGGCATCCACCAGTTCCTCAAGAACCCCTTTCTTGTCTTTGGCCCTCAGATCAGGAATAATATTCTGTTCGTGAATCAGCTCGGAGAGTTTCATAGGCTGCGAAACCAGGATCAAAGGTTCAGGAATCAACTTGCAGGCTCGATGAGCCCAATGTTGCCATCTTTCTTCTTGTAGATCACATTGATCTCCCGGGATCGTGAATTCCTGAAAACCAGGAAGTCCTGTTTCGACGAAGACAGCTGGATGACCGCCTCCTCGGGGTCCAGGGGCTTGGCCACCAGCCTTTCGACCTGGATCACCGCCTCATCAAGATGGCCCTCCATCGCTTCCGCGGAAGCTTCGTTTGCGAGCGACCCCTCGCCCTTGATGTTTTCCGTCCTTTTGTTCTTTACCTTAGCCCGGAGTTTCTTGACCTGGATTTCAATCTTGTCCACCACCTGGTCAATGGCGGAATACATGTCTCCGGTTTCTTCCACCGCCTTTATCCTGGTGCCGTCAACATTCAGGGTAACATCCGCCAGGTGCCTGAATTTTTCCACCTCGAGAACAGCATGCGCCTCAAGAGGTGAATCCAAATATTTCTTGAGCTTGGAGAGTTTTTCCTGCGCGTAAGTTCTCAAGCTTTCCGCCGGTTCCATGTGGCGGAAGGTAACAGTAATCATCATGGGCATACCTCCGAAAGGACCAGCACGTACCAGAAAAAAAAAGAAAAGTCAAACAGGCAAAAATCAAAAAAGTTTCTTTCGCTTTCTGGAAGGGAGAATACCTAGAGCTTCCCTGTACTTAGCGACAGTGCGTCTGGCCACATCGATGTTGCGGCCCTTGAGCATTTCCGCGATTTCCTGGTCGCTGTACGGTTTTGTTCTGTTCTCAGACTTGACCATGTTCTTGATGTGTTCTTTCACGGTTTCAGAGGAGACGGATTCTCCGTCGAAACACTGGATGGCACTGTTAAAAAAGTACTTCAGCTCAAAGACGCCCTGGGGAGTGTGAACATACTTGTTCGTCGTCACCCGGCTGATCGTCGACTCGTGCATCTCAATATCTTCAGCCACATCACGAAGAACCAGCGGCTTAAGGCAGGCAATGCCTTGATCGAGAAAATCTTTCTGGAATTTGACGATACTTGCGGTGACCCGGTAGATGGTCCTCTGACGCTGATGAATACTCTTGATCAGCCAGGCGGCAGATTTAAGCTTATCCTGAATGTACTGTTTGGTGCCGTCTTCCAGGGAACCCCGGTCGGTGAGGATTTCCCTGTAGTATGAATTGATCTTGAGCTTCGGCAATCCATCTTCGTTAAGCGAGATCTCATAATTGTCACCGACCTTGAAGACATAGATATCAGGGCTGATGTAAACGGTCTCCTCATCGTTGTACATTCGGCCGGGTTTTGGTTCGAAGCTCGTGATGACGCCGATTGCCTCAAGCACTTCCTCAACGGACACGGAAAGGCTCTTGGCAAGGAGGTCATATCTCTTGCTTTCCAGCTTGTCCATGTGATCCAGGATGATCTTTTCGACCAGGGTTCCCCCCAGATTCTGGAATCTTGCCTGGCTCAGCAGGCACTCCCTCGTGTCCCTTGACGCCACTCCCACCGGGTCGAAATTCTGCACCAGGGCCAGCGTTTCCATGACCTCCGCTTCCGTGTGACCGGTCATAAGGGATATCTCTTCAATGGGCATCTTGAGGTAGCCGTCTTCGTCCAGATTGCCGATGATGTGGACGCCGATTTCCTTCTCCAGGTCGCTCGTCCTGCTCATGCTGAGCTGCCACATGAGGTGAGACTGGAGATTGGTCTTGCTCGAAATGACCGACTCAAAGGAAGGAGCATCTTTGGGCTCATAGGGAGAGTCGGCCCATCCCTTGTTGTACTCGGACAGGTAGCTCTCCCAATCGAGATCTTCTCTCATCTTCTCGCCCGCATCCACTTCGGCCAGTTTCGGCTCGGGCTGATCACTCGAATCATAAGTCTTTTCTTCCTCACCTCCCTCGCTATGGGTTTCCTCCAGAACGGGATTGGTCTCCAGTTCGGTGTGGACAGTATCCAGGAGCTCAAGCCGCGAGAGCTGCAGGAGTTTAATCGCCTGCTGCAGCTGAGGCGTCATGATGAGCTGCTGGGAAAGGGTGAGGGATTGTTTTAGTTGCAAGGCCATAAATCTTAAGTCTCAAAAATCATGGAGTCAGGATTAAAGACAGAACTCTTCGCCCAGGTAACAGCTTCTGGCTATCTTGCTCTGAAGGATCTTTTCGGGACTGCCGTGCTCCACGATATGTCCTCCGTTTATTATATAGGCAGAATCGCAAACTTTCAATGTTTCCCGCACATTGTGATCCGATATGACGATCCCGATGCCCCGGGTCTTGAGCTGCTTGATGATCTGGTTAATGTCGTTCAGCGCAAGAGGGTCAATCCCCGCAAAGGGTTCGTCGAGGAGCATGAACCGCGGGTCCGTTATAAGGGCTCTCGTTATCTCCAGCCTTCGTCTCTCTCCGCCGGAGAGGGAGGAGGCTTTCTGTTTTGCCAGATGGGAAATGTTCAGCTCCGAAAGAAGCCGGTTCAACCTCTCTTTCATCTCCTGATGGCGGAGATTGATACCTTCCATAATAGCCAGAAGATTTTCCTCGACCGTCAACTTCCGGAATACCGAGGCTTCCTGCGAGAGATAGGTGATCCCCTTTCTGGCTCTCAAATACATGGGATCGACGGTTATGTCCTGGCCGTCGAGAAAAATCTTTCCTTCGTTTGGCGCGGTGAGGCCGATGACCATGTAAAACGTGGTGGTTTTTCCGGCTCCGTTGGGACCCAGCAGTCCCACGATCTCGTTTCGCCTGAGGACCAGGTCAACTCCGTCCACCACCCGCCGGCCCCTGTAAACCTTGACGAGCCCCCTCGCTTCCAATGCCTCATGCTTGTCCATGGAAGGGGATCACCTGTGCTGGGAGCGCGGCGCAATCACGGCTCTTACCTTGTTTTCTTCCGTTCCCTCAACGACGCTTCGATTTTCCTTGAGAAAAAGCGTGATCTTCATGCCTTCCACGAAGTCGTCTCCCTGTTTGACCATGGGCTTCCCCGTGAGCACCACTCTTTCATCGGCCTGGTAATATGTGGCTTCCTCGGCCGTGGCCATACCGCCGTCGGATTGGCGAATCCGCACGTCGCCCTTGGCGATGATTTTGTCCACCCGGAGTTTTTCGCCCTTGGCCTCGCTCTTGGCAGCCTGGTCATTGTAGAGGAGGATCATATTCTGACAGTTGATGACCCAGTCATCCTTCCTGGCATCCACACTTCCGCTGAATGTGACGGTCTTCTTAGCATTGTCGATCTCCAGGTTATTGGATTTGATTACCAGCGGCTGTTCGGAAGCTCCCTTGCCTTTTCCCAGCTTGAACTCCTTGAAGTCCGCAGCGGCCGCACCGGAACCGACGAGCTGCAACAAAAGGATGGCAATCACGACAATGCATCTCCGCTGAACGTTTATCATGATATCCAACTTTCATTTTGGATCAATGTAGTGACTTCGGAGTGTATCTTGAGGGATTCCTTTTTCACGTCCAGAGAAAGCCCCCTGCCTTTTATCGAAAAGAAAGGACCGATGATCGTGACAGGTTCCTCTGTTCGAAGATCGCCTCTTTTCTGATTGTAAACGGCATAATCAGTCAGCACGGTATAACCGTTATCCGTTTTGCCTTTCAGGTTTCCCTGCAAGACCACTTCTCCGCTCTCCTTGTCGTATGTGCCCTTTTCGCCTGTCAATTCCAACCGAGGCCTGTCCTGAGCCTCCACCTCAAGCCGGAAAGTCCGGAAAGACATGAGACGTCTGTCCTTGGAAAGGGACACTTCCTTGGCATCCAAAAGCCATGTCACCTTTTCTTCCGGATCGTTGTGAGAATAATGAATATCCTGAAGCCTGATGCCGTCCCCTCCGTCCCTATTGTCAGAAGCCGTCTTTGCAATAAGCCCCCTGCCGGCCAGGAAGATATAGGCGCCCGCTACAAGGATGAGAACGGCCATTCCTGCTAAGGGCCAGTGTTTTTTGAGGAAATACCTCATTTTGCAATAATTATACCAAATCCCAGCCGACTATGTAAAGCCTAATCTTCTCTTTTGCCAAAAGCCCATTTCCCACGAGCTTCCAAGAGGATTTCGCAAACCTCTCTCACCGCACCATGCCCCCCCCTCTGCTTGGTTACGCAACTGGCTAGGCGTTTGACCGCAGGGGAGGCATCCGCTACGGCGAAAGAGGTGCCGGCATACTCGAACAGAGGAAGATCGGGTAGATCGTCGCCAATGCAGCAAACTTCAGCCTTGCTCAAATTCTTCCGCCTGATTATTTCCCGGCAAAGAGGTCCCTTGTCTTTGATACCCTGATGGACCTCTTCAATGCCCAAATCGCCGGCGCGAACGTCCACGGCCTTCGATTTACGGCCGGAAATGATGGCCACTTCGACGCCCTCCGCCATAAGCATCCTCATGCCGTGTCCGTCCTTGGCATTGAAGCTCTTAATCTCCTCGCCATGCTCGGTGAGAGTGATCTGCCCGTTTGTCAGCACCCCGTCCACATCCAGGATGAGGAGTTTAATGCTTTGAGCTTTTTCCTTCTCGATCATCGTTCTTCCGCCACTCACATGTCCCAACGCAGGCCTTTGGCCGCAACCGAACCTCTGACCGAATAACGAATATCGAATCATGAAGTAGGCTTGGGAAAGTCTTTCCTTCGATATTGGGTATAAAATCGTTTCACGATTTTATACAACGCGGGCTTTCCCGCTTGAGAGCCTTGCGCAGCAAGGCGTTTCATGAAATATGCGCAGCAGATTTCATTATTCGATATTCTGCGGTTTACCCTGCATTACACTTCTCCGCAACCCACGAAGAAGTTGCAGGTTAGGACTCTAACCGCCCGGTTTGCACCAGCCGGTGAATCTCCTTGAGAAGACTCAGCAGGGGTCTCACCTGGTCCAGAGGGAGAGAATTCGGACCGTCACACAAGGCGGAATCCGGAGCCGGATGGACTTCCATAAAGACACC
Source organism: uncultured delta proteobacterium (assembly GCA_963740905.1). Lineage (GTDB taxonomy): Bacteria > Desulfobacterota > DSM-4660 > Desulfatiglandales > HGW-15 > JAFGDM01. The sequence continues at coordinate 380,191 of CAVUFY010000015.1, read as the reverse complement.
ATTGGCCCCGGCGGCCACTGCGGCCCTGGAAAGGTGATCCACGAACTCCCTCTGTCCTCCTGAACTCGTGCCGGCTCCCCCGGGCAACTGCACACTGTGAGTTGCGTCGAATACCACAGGGAATCCGATCCCCTTCATCAGGGGAATGGAGCGAAAGTCTACCACAAGATTGTGGTAGCCGAAAGATGACCCGCGTTCCGTAAACAGAAGACGGCGGTTGCCTGCAGAGGTGACTTTTTCCGCTACGGCCTTCATATCCAAAGGAGACAGAAACTGCCCTTTCTTGACGTTCACGGGGAGCCCGGTCCTGGCCGCCGCCACGAGCAGATCCGTCTGGCGGCATAAGAAGGCCGGGATCTGAATCATATCCAGAACTCCTGCCGCCTTGGGCACGTCTTCCACCTGGTGAACATCCGACACCACGGGAAGCCCGGTTTTTTCCTTGACTCTTCCAATGAGTTCGAGACCCCTGTCAATTCCCGGACCGCGATATGACGTGAGCGACGTCCGATTGGCCTTGTCATAGGAGGTCTTGAAGATCACGGGTACGTGGAGGTCCATCGCCGTCTCCATGAGGAAATCAGCGACTCTTAAGGTGATCTCTTCGTTTTCGATAACGCAGGGCCCCGCGATCAAGAATAAGGGGCCTTCGTCGCTTACGGTGAAGTCGCCTATGGCAAAGGGCTCGAACATGCTCGTTTACAAAACTCTCTATGCAGGCTTTGGTCCACGACCAAACCTTTCTGTGAAGCCGTCCCATGGGTCGGCCATTGCTCACTTCTTTCCAACACTCAAAGAAGGGTTTTGACGTAGGGTCTGATATCTGTCCATACAGAAAGTGGCGGATGAAGTCAAGGAAAGGACGAAAAAGTTTCTCTTGTCATGATTACCAAAAAGCCATATGATTTTTAATTCGGTTTTGAGCCGGGGTGCCGAAGAGGAGCGGACCACATGCCAGTGAAAGGACTGTCGAAAACCATTCAGGAAATCAACGAGAAGATCAGGCAAGGAAAGGTGGTGGTGGTCACCGCCGACGAGATGACGGATATCGTCAAGAAGAAAGGACCCGAGAAGGCCGCCCGGGAAGTGGACGTGGTGACCACAGGAACTTTCTCTCCCATGTGCTCCTCTGGAGCGTTTATCAACTTCGGCCATACCAAGCCGGGCACCAAAGCCTCAAGGGTCTGGTTGAATGATGTGCCGGCTTACGCAGGACTGGCGGCCGTGGACATCTACATCGGCGCTACAGAGCCCTCGGAGGACGATCCCCTGAACCGGGTCCATCCCGGCCAGTTCAGATACGGTGGAGGCCACGTGATTCACGACTTGGCGGCCGGCAAGACGGTGAAGCTGAGGGGCACCGCATATGGGACTGACTGCTATCCTAACCGCAAGTTCAACAAGAAGGTGAAACTGGCGGACCTTCCCTTTGCCGTTCTTCTCAATCCGAGGAATGCCTATCAAAACTACAATTGTGCGATCAACCTTTCCAACAGGACGGTCTACACTTACATGGGGGTCTTAAAGCCGAAGGCAGGCAACGCGAACTATTCCACTTCAGGGCAATTGAGTCCTCTTCTCAATGACCCTTATTATCTTACCATGGGCCTGGGCACGACCATCTTCCTGGGGGGTGCCAAGGGGCACATCATCGGCCCCGGAACCCAGCACAAGCCTGCTGCTGAGAGGGGGAAGGCAGGCGTTCCTCTCACACCCGCAGGAACGCTTATGGTCATGGGGAACCTCAAGGAGATGGACCCAAAATGGCTGGTAGGGGTGAGCATGCTCGGATACGGATGCTCCATGGCTGTGGGCGTGGGCGTTCCCATTCCGGTGCTGAACGAAGAAATCGCCCGGTTTGCGGGCGTTTCGGACGAGGAGCTGTTCACCCAAATCATTGACTACGGCATTGCCTACCCTAAAGGGGAAGCGGTGAGTCTGGGGCAGGTCAGCTACGCTGAGCTGAAGAGCGGCAGAATCACATTCAGAGGGCAAGAGGTCCCGGCGGTTCCCCTTTCTTCCCGCCTCAGGGCCATGGAAATAGCCAACATTCTCAAAGTCTGGATCGAGAAGGGTGAGTTGCTGCTTACGGAGCCTCAGGTGATGCTGCCGACAGTGCCTCAACAATAATAAGGAATTGTAAACAGTCTTGGACGATACCGACAGAGTTGACACCTTGACACGGCGTGTTATACTTTCTTCCGGGTTGGCCGTTTAAGCGCTTATAGAAAAACCTGTAGTTCAGGAGTTGAGTTCGATCCTTGCAGAGCCTTTCTATGCCGAACGTAGAAAGGCTCTCAACATTCCATGAGGCTGTTGCCGCATACAGTCAATTTCGAGGAGACAGAGACGTATGGACAGGATCCCGATTACCAGGGAGGGGCTGGAAAAGCTTAGAGAAGAATTGACCAAGCTGCAAAGGGTTGAAAGGCCCTCCAACATCCGGGCCATTGAGGAAGCAAGGGGGCACGGCGACCTCAGCGAGAATGCCGAATACCATGCAGCCAAGGAAAGACAGTCCTTTATCGACGGCCGGATCAACGAGCTCCGGGCCGTGATCGGGCAATCGGAGGTGATCCAGGTGGACAACAATCCTTCGGACACCGTTGTCTTCGGGAAGACAGTCCGGCTGTATGATATCAGTAGCGATGAAGAGGCCACCTACCAGCTTCTCGGCCCGTATGAATCAGCGCCGGACCGGGGAAGAATCTCCGTCACATCGCCCTTGGGACAGGCTTTGATCGGCATGAAGGTAGGAGACGAAGTCAAAGTGAGAACGCCGAAGGGAATCCAGGAATTCGAGATCCTGGAAATCCAGTAGGGGTGTCATGGAATCAGTGCAGTTGGGGAAGAGGGTTACCGCAAAATACAGGATGCGAACCCATCTGCTTCACGGAATAGGGAAGGATCATCCCGAAGAAGAGATGAGCTTTATCTTCGGAGTGGATCGCCAGGTCCCCAGCCTTGAGAAGGCTCTAGAAGGCCGCCGAGCGGGCGACACGCTTAGTATCACTATTCCCGCGGCCGAGATTTACGGTGAGTATGATCCTTGTCTGACCAAAGAGATTCCCAGGAGGGGCCTCATCAAACAGAGACTGAAGGAAGGACAGTACTACCGGCAGATGAAGCAAGGATGTCTCGTCTCCTTCAAGGTGCTGGAACTCAAACCTCGCACGGTAGTTGCCGACTTCAACGAACCCCTGGCCGGGATCTCCGCGTCCCTGGACTTGGAGGTCATGGCCGTTGAGGACGCTTCCAAAGCGGAAATTGATGCAGCCCGCGATGCGCAGGCAAAGAAGAGCATCGGCTGTGGTTAATATGTCGTGCCGAATGTTTATCCATGGCTTGGAAAGCAGCCCTCAGGGCACCAAGGCCGTCTTCTTCCGGAACCGATATCCGGACATGCTCACCCCTCATTTCACCGGGCCCCTCCGCGAAAGAATGGACAGGCTCAACGCGATGCTTGCTGGAAAGAGAGAAATTACCCTTGTAGGCTCCAGTTTCGGCGGGCTTATGGCGACCCTCTTTGCTCTGGAGAATGAGGATAGGACAAAGAAACTGATTCTTCTCGCTCCGGCCATCAACCTCGTGGACCTTACCGCCTACAGCAAAGGTCGCCTTACTCTTCCCGTCCGGATCTATCACGGCAGACAGGATGAAGTGATCGCCCTGGAAGAGGTCGAAAGGGTGGCCGGAAATGTCTTTTCCGATCTTCGATTTCACGCCGTGGAGGATGACCACTACCTTCACAAGACCTTCAAGGCGATCCCCTGGGATGAGCTGCTCTCCTGACTGATTTCACGAAGTCTCTTGCACCTGTCCGGATGATTGTGCCTTCAGGCCTCTCAATTCGAAGAAGATGACGGCGGCTACGCAGAGGGCTCCCAGGGCATCTGTAGCCAATCCGGGCTTAATGAGGAGGAAGGCGGCAACGAAGAGAAGGATCCTCTCGAACAGAGTCGTTTCCTTGACGAAATATCCAATGATTCCTGCACCGAGGCAAACAACGCCGATGACAGAGGTGATGACGGACCAGGCGACGGCCGACCAAGAGCCTATCAACAGAAGCGACTTGTTATAAACAAACATGTAGGGCAGCAGGAACCCCGCGAGCGCGAAAGTCCAGGCGGAAAAGCCTGTCTTCATGGGCGAAGCCTGGGCGATGGCGGCCCCTGCAAACGCGGCAAAAGAAACCGGAGGCGTAACCATGCAGAGCATGCCGAAATAGAAAATAAAGAGGTGAGCGGCCAGAGGGATCGCCCCCAGATTGATAAGAGAGGGAGCCACCGTGGCCGCCAGCAGGACGTAGCAGACAACGGTGGGAAGACCCATGCCGAAGAGCAAGGACGCGAGCATCACGATGGGAAGCGCAAAGGCGAGTGACCCGGCCGAGAGATTCACCACGAGAGAAGTGATCTTTGTTCCCATGCCTGTCAGGAGCACGACGCCGATGACAATCCCTGCGGCGGCACAGGCGCAGGCAACCATAACGGAGCTGTAGCCGGTGCTGGCCAGAGCATCCAAAATCCGGGTCGGCGTCATCCTTGACTCCTTCTTGAAAAGGCTCATGACCACGGTGGCTACGAGGGAATAGATAACGGCGATCCGAGGGGAATACCCCATGACCAGAACAAAAATGAGCAGAAGGAGGGGAACAAAAAAGACCCACTTCTGATAGATCACTTTCTTAATGGAAGGAAGCTCGCTGTCGGGCAGACCTTGGATGTTCATTTTCAGAGAGTAAAAATGGACAACGCTGAAGATAGCCAGATAGTAAAGGATCGCAGGGAGGAGAGCTGCCTTGCAGATGGAGATATAGGGAATTCCGAGATACTCCGCCATGACGAAGGCGGCGGCACCCATCACCGGAGGCATGAGGGCGCCGCCTGAAGAGGCGGTTGCTTCCACCGCACCGGCCACGTGGGGCTCGAAACCGATGCGTTTCATCAGGGGGATGGTAAAGGTGCCTGTGGTCACGGTATTGGCCACGGCGCTTCCTGAGATCGTGCCCATCATGCCGCTCACAGCCACAGCGATTTTGGCCGGCCCTCCCCTGAACTTACCGAAGAGGGACGTGGCCAGATCCACGAAAAACTCCGTTCCCCCGCACATGCCGAAAAAGGCTCCGAAAGCGATGAACAGGAAGATGAACTGGCACATGACACTCAACGCTACGCCGAAGATGCCGTTCTTCGTCATGAACAAGGTCGTTGTGATCCTCTCGATACCATATCCTCGATGGGAGAGGGGAGGGGGCAGCAACTGTCCGAAAAAGGTATACATGAGAAAGAAAAAGGCAATGATCAGGAGAGGCCAGCCCACGACTCGACGGGTGGCCTCAAGCACGAGGATCACGGTGACGAAACTCAAGCGTGTGTCCCAGGCCGTGGGAATTCCCACTCGAAAGATGAAATCCCAGTAGTCAACGAAAATATAGACGCCCACGGCGAAACTCAAAGCCGCCAGAAACAGATCAATGAGGATGAAGGGCTTGGAGTTCGGTTTTCCCGGCGCGAGAGGATAATGTATAAAAGCCAGGGCCAGGGTGAAACTGAGAAAGAGACCCAGCATCTGGAGTTCCTGCACCCGGAGGGTTGCCATGGCGTAAATCACAAATGCGGAATAGAATATGGCAATCCATCTACCCAAGACTCTGCGGACCGTGGAGCCCTTTTCGCCCTTCATCGTTTTTTCCTCGCTAGTCTATTTTTTCCAGAGGCCCTTTTCGTTGAAATATTTGATGGCGCCCGGATGGAAAGGATTGCCGAGTTCACTGGCCGCCCACTCAGGGGTGATGGCTTTGGCCGGCGCGTAAGTGTTGGCTATGCAGCCCAAGTTCTCGATAATGGCCTTTGTCACTTTGTACACAATCTGCTCGTCCAGGCTGGGAGAGCAAACCAACTGAATGCCGTTGTCAACGGTTTTCACAGGATAGTCAACCCCCTTGAAGGTGCCGGGCGGAGTCGTGTAGGCGCCGTAATAGGGATGTTTTGCCACGAACGCGTTCAGTTCCTGCTCAGGCCAACTGAGAACGCGGATCCTGTGGGTGGTGGCTACCATCTGAGCCAGTTCCTCTGTTAGAAAAGCGGCGTCCACGGAACCGTCTTTGAGCGCTTCAGCCATATCGCCGGCCCCCATGAAAAAGGGTTTGATGTCCTTCTTGTAGTCGATGCCGTTCGCTTCGAGCTGGGTTCTGGCGATCACTCCCAGCCCCCCTGATGCCGGCCCGATGGCCACCTTTCGGCCCTTCATGTCTGCAATGGTTTTGATGTCGGATTTCTCGAGGGTCACCCATACATTGGCATTGGGCAAAAGTCGGACCACGGCGTTTATGTCGATCTTCTTATCCTTGAACATGGCCTGACCGTGGCGCGCAAGATAGCCGATCTGAGGGGTGATAATAGCGAGTTCCATTTTCTTCTGGTCGATGAGGCGCAGGTTCTCCGTTGAACCCTCAGTAAACTCGGCCGTGATATTGACCTCCGGCAATGCCTTGTTGACGCACTGGGCCAGGGGGCTGCCGACGTTGTAGAAGATCCCTCCGACGGTGGCTGTGCCCATGGAAAGCTGTCGTACCTCGGCTGAAGCGCCACCCGTGAAGAGGCTTCCCTGAACAGCCAGAGAAGTCAGCACAAGCGCCACGACGAAAAGACAAATACTGATCCTATGATTCTTCATAAACGTCTCCTTTCGAGCTTAACGATTTGGTAACGTAGCGTGATAACCTCTTATTTCTTGGGGGGGTCGTCAAGTAAGATCCTCACCTCCTTTCCATTTTTACCCATCCCGCCAATTCATGTCCCGGTATTCAAATCGCCAGCATGGAAGGAGGGAATTCGATGGTCACCGCGCCGGCAGGGCAATCCTGGCGGCAGACACCGCAGTGCCAGCATTCATCCGGATACCGGACCTCCATTTCCTTCCCTTGCATGTAGAACACATCCAGGGGGCAGTGTTCTTCGCAGGTTCCACAGACCTTGCATTTGTCTTTATCGATGACAGGGGGCATTGTTCTCTCCTTTCCCTGACCGTCAGCTTCAATAAGTGAGGCGTTCGAAGCGGGTGGCGACCCGGCCATCTGACCCCTTCTTGACCACGATCAATCCGCAGAAATTCTCGTCATCGGTCTGAGTGAAGTCTGCACGGTAGTGGTAAGGGGGAAACCGACTCTCTTTGCGGGCCAGGGCCGCGCTTGCGGTTATCTTCGCCACCTGCTGAATGTTCATGGCTTCATGAACGCGCATGAGTTCGTGCAAATTATTTGCCTTCAGGTCTTCTCTTGCCCCATCCAGGCGATCAAGCTTTTCCAAAGCGGACAGGAGACTCTTCTCGGTCTTTACCGGCCCGAAATGATCCGTGGTGATGATGCGGACCACGTTTTCAAACTCCGGGTAGGAGATGCCGTGCTTCTTCTCCAGGGGCCGGAAAACCCTTTGCCTTTCCTCGGCCGTTTCTTTGGGATCAAGGGATAACAGGCGTGTGGCGTTGGCAGCATATTCCGCCGCTGATTTCCCTGCTTTGTAGCCGCCTGCCATGCACATGTGCAAACACCCCATCTGGTCGGAGGCGTCTCCGGCCGCAAACAGGCCGGGCACGCTCGATGCACAATGCTCGTCAATCTTAATTCCACTTCCGCATTGCTCGGAAGGCCTTGCCTGCATGGGTTCAGAAACTGTCATCTCGATCATGGTCCCTGCAAGGTTGTACCCTTTTCTGACCAGAAAGTCAGGGAGCGTATCTTTGTCATATCCGAGGGTGGTAAAAAGATGTTCCCGATCCTTCTCGCTGAGGTGTCGACAGTCCATGTAGATGGGTCCGCGACCTTCCTTGAGTTCCTGAAGACAGGCCCAGACCACCATGTTCCTGGGAGCGCCGTCTCCCATGGGGTGATACCGTCCCATGAACTGTTCTTCGAGGGAGTTGATGAGGTGGGAGCCCATGCCGAAGAAGGCATTGAAACCTGGGGCGCTGAATCCCTTGGGAACAACCGTCATGCGCACATATTCCATGTTGGCAAGCTCCACGCCGACGTCGAAGGCCTGGCGATGAAGGTCCCCGGTGCAGGCAGGGCAGTACCAGAGGTTGAAAGGATTTCCGGTCTGACTCTTGAACATACGATTGGTGTTGCCTGTCGAGATGATCGTTGCCTTGGCCTGGATCTCGTACAAGTCTCCTGTTCGGATGTTGAAGCCGGTGAATCCGGCCAGTTGGCCGTCGTGAAGGAATAGACGTGTTACCTGGACCCGGTCGAGAACCTGACAGCCGAGCCTTCGGACTTCCTGGGCCATTTTCGGTTTGAGCAGCTTACCGTTGAAATTGATGGAATAGGGGCCCGGTTGACCCAGAGCCCTGGTCCTGAAGAACTTGCCTGTCGCGGGATTCCTGAGAGGGATGCCGATACGCTCCGTCCGTTCAATCGCGGCTTTCAACTCCTCACAGAGCACCGCTTCGTGCACCTTCAGGTTAACAGCGCCCCTGGCCAACTTCCCGACAAAGCTCAGCCAGGCTTCCCTGGAATCCCACGGCTCCCCCGTCTCGAGAAAGGCCATGAAATGGTCGATCCCGCCGGCGATGGCTCCACTCCGGTTAATGTTGGCCTTGTCCACCACCAGGACATGGAGGCCTTTTTCTGCCGCGGCCATGGCGCAGTTCAAACCGGCTGTTCCTCCCCCAATGACCGCTACATCCGTCTGGACGTTGTGGATCTCGCTTTTCACTGTGGTCTCCTTTCTTCACCCCATAGGGGGACGAGGATCATCTGTTCAGGGTTCATGACTTGATGGGGCTGAAGAGAATTCGGTCGATGCTCATCGCGGTGAGTTCAGTCTGACAAACAGACGTACTCCTCCTGTTCTGGGAAGTCAACGACGAATTTTGAAGAAAAAGGAAATCTGCCAGGGCGGGTTTCATATAACGCGCTACCGGACTTCAATTCAGACGCAAGCCGGGCGCAGCAGGTTGAGACCCTAATCCTCCGGTTCGTTGAGGTCGGAGACGTTGAGCTCCAGCATTTTGATACCGGCCAGGATTCGACTGGTGTTTCTGTACAGCGCCGGGAAATCCTCACCCATCTCCTTCAGTTCTTCCGCCGTCTTCTTCATGATGGCAATTTTCCCTGCCATCTCTTTCAGATCGTTTCTTTCGTCCATTCCTGTTACCCCTCATCGCATAAGCTCGGATTAAACCTAAGGGTCTAGTGTTTCCTCATGTCCTTGAACCGCTTGGCTTTCACCTCATAGCGAGGGAGTGTGCCATACTCATGGAACTCCAGGACATAGCCCAGGTTCGTTTTAAGCCGGAGCTGGTCCTTGAGCTTTGCCTCAATTTGCTTTCTCTCCCCCTCCTGCCCCTTCATGATCTCAACTTTCAGAGTGATTCGATCGATGTCCCCTTGCTTATCGACGATCGCTTCATATTCATCTCCAAGACCCTCCATACCCCTCACGACCTCCTCGATGGCCGAAGGGGAGAGCAGCACCCCCTTGACTTTGGTGATGTCGTCCGCTCTTCCAACGACACCGGCCTTGATGAGGCGGAAGGTGCGACCGCAGGGACATGGCTCGGCAGACCACTCAATGATATCTTTGGAGTCGAATCGAATGCAGGGTTGGGCATGTCGGTCCAGTGCCGTGATGATCATCTTGCCTCGCCGGCCGGGCTCCTCGATATGCTCGCCTGTGAGCACATCTTGGATCTCCACGAGGAAAAAGGCTTCGTTCACGTGGAGCCCACCGGACTGGGCGGCGCATTCATATGACCATGCACCGATCTCCGTCGCTCCGGCGTGATCGTAGACCCTGGCCCCCCAGGCTTGCTCCATCCTCTTCTTGGTGGTGGGAATGCTGGCGCCCGGTTCGCCCGCGCAGGTGATCTTGGTGATGGTGAGGGAAGCTGGATCTATGCCCATTTTTCGAGCCGTATCAGCCATGCCCAAAACGTAAGTGGGGGTTGCCATCATGGCGGTACACTTCAGTTCCTGGATCTTCAGGATTCTGGCCTGGGTGTCCAGAACGCCGCCGGGAACCACCTCTGCACCGATCTTCTCAGCTCCGTAATGCCCGGCCCAGAAGGCGACGAAGATGTTGTACCCAAAGGGAAGAAATACGCGATCCGAAGGGCGGTATCCCTGAGCCCATAGGATGTAGGACCAGCACTCCGCCCACCACTCCCAGTCCTGCCAGGTGTCCGGCTGATAGACAGGCTGTCCGGTAGTGCCGCTTGTCTGGCGAAACTCAGAGACCTCATCGAGGGGGACGCAGAGCGCATCTCCATAGGGAAAGGGGTCCTTTCGCTGGATATCGCGCATCATGGACTTTTCCACCGTAGGGATACTCCTGATATCCTCGAAGGAGCGGATATCTTCAGGCTTTATGCCCGCCTTTTCGTAAAGTCCCCTGTGGAACTTGGATTTCTCATAACCCCAGGCAAAAATCTTCTTGAATTTCCTGAACTGCAGATCACGGATTCTCCCGCGAGGAAGGGTTTCCAGCACGGGGTTCCAAAACTTCTGTTCCTTCCACATTAGCGCAAGTCCTCCGCACTCAAAGATCATTCCCTTCCGTCCGAAGCCGATGTAACTATAATTCTAGCTACAACATGACTACTCCCCAGAGGGTGAGGTGTCAACCAAAAAGCGCATGCTTGTCCTTACACCAAGTGGGAAATGAAATCAATGAAATCCGAGAGTTATCCTGCGCGGGCCATGGATAGGCCTTCATGTCTTGACAGCCGACTCGAGGATCAGGATTCGCTTGAGACCTGATAGTTCTCGCTGATCCCTGCGCCTCATATTTCCACTTTTTCCAGGTACCGGCTGATGGCGCCGTCATATTCGTGGGTCAGGCGGAACACCTTCCTGGCCAACCTGAATCGGGTCTGTAACGTAGTCCCGCCTCCCAGTTCCTCCATCTCCTTGAGGATCGGCCCATAGTCTGCGGGGTCCACAATCACCGTGACATCCTTAAAATTCTTTGCCGCAGAGCGAAGCATGGTGGGACCTCCGATATCGATGTTCTCAACGGCCTCTTCAAGGGTGACGCCCTGCGTGGCGACCGTCTTCTCGAATTGGTAAAGGTTGACCACGACCATGTCGATGTTCTGAATACCGTGCTCCTTCATCTTGTTCAGGTGCTCGGGATTATCCCGCCTGCCCAGGAGACCCCCGTGAACCTTAGGATGAAGGGTTTTCACCCGGCCGTCCAGCATTTCAGGGAAGCCGGTGTACCGGGAAATGTCCGTGACGGAAAGGCCGCCTTCCCGAAGGGTCCTGGCTGTCCCGCCTGTGGAAAGGATTTGAACCCCGAACCTTGAGAGAGATCTTGCAAAGTCAACCACGCCGTTTTTGTCGGTCACGCTGATAATCGCCCTTTCTATTTTTCCCATTTCCGAGCCTCCCACGCAATTTTCGTTGGTTTCCAAGCAGGAGGAATCTATAATTAAAAATATACTTTTATCAAGAGAAGAGTTTCCAGCCATGAGCGCCTGGTACGCAGCCTATAAAACCCTTGGGTCCGCAACCTTCCTGTCCTGTTTCCCCTTTGTGTGGACCTATGCCCAGCTGACGGGACGGTTCAGCAAGGGATGGAAGGAGCGGCTCGGTTTTTTCCCGAGAGCTCTGGCGGCCGGTGCAGATGCGTCCGTATGGATCCATGCTTCATCGTTGGGGGAAGTGAGAGTGGCAGGATCCATCGTGGCCCACCTGAAGAGTCTTGTCCCTGAAAGCCGGGTGATCCTCTCGGCCAGCACCGATCACGGTTATGCTTCTGCGAAAACTCTGGAACAAAACGATGCTGTGGTGTATGCCCCTTTGGATTTTTTCTTCTCCGTGAGAAGATCGCTTTCCATCGCAAGGCCGAAAGTGATGGTGTTTCTGGAAACGGAGTTATGGCCGGCCTGGATCATAGAGGCCCACCGGAAGGGAATCAAGTGCGCCCTGGTCAACGGTCGTATTTCGCCGAGATCCATCAAGCGGTACCGAAAATTCGCCCCTTTCTTCCGGGAGGTACTGGCAAACATGGCTGTGTGCAGCATGATCACGGAGCAAGATGCAGAGCGCATTCTGGCGATGGGGGCCGAACCCGGAAAGGTAGAAATCCACGGCAACGCGAAATATGATCTTTTGTCCAGACAAGCCGACCTTTCAGCTGTTTCGGATACGCGCCGGCTGCTCGGCCTGAGTGTTTCGGACCCGGTCTTTGTGGCCGGGAGCACCCGAGAGGGCGAAGAAGAGATGGTCCTCGACGTCTATGAGCGGTTACGGGCGCGTTTTCCCCGCATCATTCTCATCCTGGCACCAAGGCATATCTCACGAACGCCGAAGATCGAGTCCTTGCTCAGGCAGCGGGGACTGCCGTACCAGCTTCGAACCCGGCTGGCAGGGAACGGAAGAAAGATGACGGCGCCTGTCCTGGTCCTGGACACCTTCGGGGATTTGTTCAACGCCTACGGTGTGGGTACCATCAATTTCTGCGGAGCCAGCCTGGTGTCACTGGGCGGGCAGAATCCCATGGAAGCCGCTGTCTGGGGAAAGGCGGTTTTCTACGGCCCCTCGATGGATGATTTTCTGGATGCCAAGGGGCTCCTGGAGATGAAAGGAGCAGGAATCGAAGTGAAGGATGTGGCCGATTTTTCGGAAAAGGCTTTGGGGCTGCTGGGTCAACCGGATCGGCTGGCTTCTCTCGGGGAAAGGGGAAGGCAGGCGGTCCTCGAAAACCAGGGCTCGGCCGAGGCGCATGCGAGGGTCATTGCACGGCTGCTTTAACCCCAATAGCATGGTGGAATAGTGGAGTGCTGGAGTATCGCAGCGTTTGTCGGCTTTCTCAGGGGCCTTAACCTTCAACACTCCATCCCTCTATGAATTAACCTGACGCAGACCTCGGCCGCAATCAAACGATGTCTCGGCTGAGCCGGGGGAGACGGTCTCTTCAGAGACCGTCTCCCCCCGGCTCGCCCGTAGGTATCATTACGCAGGCTTCTTCCTCAACACCATCGGCGGGAGAGCCCGGAGGAGAGGTTCTTGACTTAGGGTTTAATCCTTCCATCGAAGTACCCCTTGGGCACCGCCACAATTCCCCTCGGAGTGACGGTGAAGCGCTTTCGGTCCTCGTTGGGATTGTAGCCGATCTCGGTGTCCGGGGGGATGTAGTTGTCCTTGTCAATGATAGCCTTCTTGATTTTGCTGTTACGCCCTATCACCACGTCGTCGCACACGACGGACTCGTCCACTGTGGCCCAGCTTCTCACCACGACGTTGTAAGAAATAACGGAACTGCGCACGATGCCGCTGATGATGCAGCCCGGGGCGACCAGGGAGTCGAGGGCCTTGCCCACCCGGAACTCTTCCGGCCGCTCGTTGCTGAAGATAAATTTCGCAGGCGGCGCCAGGACCTGCCGGGTATGAATAGGCCACTTGATCCCGTAAAGGTTGAAGTAGGGGTCCACTCCGGTGAGGTCCATGTTGGCGTTCCAGTAAGCGTCGAGCGTTCCCACGTCCCGCCAGTAGGAAGAGTCTCTCACCCTCTGCTCCAGCCGGATCTCTCTTTCTCCGTCTTCCATGGTCACATAGATGTAGTCTTCAATGCGATTGAAACGGACATAAGGGTAAGCATAGACCTTATGAGAAACGAGCATTCCCGGGATGATGTCGCGGCCGAAATCATCCTCGTCCCCGGCTTTGAGCAATTTGAGAAGCGTCTCGGTTTGAAAGACGTAGATGCCCATAGAGGCCAGGACGTGGTTAGGGTCTCCGGGTATGGTCCTGACATCTCCCTTCGGTTTCTCCCTGAAAGCCACGATTCGAAAGTCGTCGTCCACCTCCGCCACGCCGAATTGGCTGGCCAGACCTTTATCTACTTCCAGGAGTGAAATGGTGAGGTCGGCTCCTTTGTCCTGATGGTATTGGATGAACTGGCTGAAGTCCATTTTGTAAATGTGGTCCCCGGACAAAATGAGCACCACCTCCGGCTGGTGCCGTTCGATGAGATACAGGTTCTGCCGGATGGAATCCGCTGTGCCCCTGTACCAGTCCAGGCCGATGCGCTGCTGAGGAGGCACCACCTTGAGGAAGTGACCAATTTTGGGGCTGAGGATGTTCCAGCCTTCTTCCAGGTGATCGTTTAGCGACTGTGCCTTGTACTGGGGAAGCACGATGATCTTGTAGATCTGAGAGTTGACGCAGTTGCTCAGGGTAAAGTCGATGAGGCGATAGATCCCGCCGAACGGAACGGCGGGCTTGGCGCGGTCCTGGGTGAGGGGCATGAGTCTTTCACCCCTTCCGCCGGCCATGACAAAAGCTAGGATGTTTTTCATAATATGCTCGTAAGCGATCGATTTGAAGCCTAGAATAAGAACTATGGCCTTGGAGGTCAACGGCCGATTGTCTAAATCTTCGGTATCAGCGAGTTTGCCGTACGATTCATTCTTTCGCTTTGCGCCGTCTCCGGAGCAATGCGTCCGGCAGGCCGTAAGACTTTTCCTCACAATGCGAAGACCTTGAAGGCTAAGGAGCTAACCCGTTTCAATAATCCCATTTCCAGTCAACGCTCACGCCCGTCTGTGCGTTCACGCCCGCCTCGGTTCCCACGGTTATATTGGGCGTCACATCCCATTTCAGAGCAGCCTTGCCGGTTTCCGGAGAGAGCCCCTTCTCCACCTCCACATACACATCTTCGCTCAAGTATTTTCCCAGGCTTACGGTTGATTGAGTATAATCCTCACCCGACTGGTTCAGGGACAGCGTTTCCACTCCAATGAGACGGCGGATTCGACCCAGGATGTCGGTTCCCCCTCCTCCGGCCAAGGTGTTGATTGCGTTGGCAAGCTGCACCGCCTGGATAGGGGAGATGCTCTTGGCACTCCGACCGAACAGAAGTCGGGAGAGGATCTCGTCGGACGGCAGGGGCGGTTCGGAACTGAGCTGAATCTTCGGAGAGGTCACCGGGCCAAGAAGGTTCACGTGGGCGGTGATGTCTTTGGTTTTCGCTTCTGCCAGGGCATCCAGAACAGGCGCCGGCGGACTGGATCCGTCGAAAAGAATGGTTCCCTTTACGAGGTCGAATCTCTTGCTCAGGAAATCGACCTGGCCCCGCACCACGGAAAGAGTGCCTGTGATGACAGGTTTCGCCGTGGACCCCCGGATTTCGATTTGACCCTTCCATTCCGATACCAGACCCCGACCTTCAAGATGAATCCTGCCCGGACTTGAAGCCGACACGTCCAGCTTTATGGGCGGCAATAAGCCCTCCCCGCTTTTTGCCGGAGGAGGACCATGACTGTCCGGCTTGTTAATCTCCACGACTTCGACCTCGGTCATGGCAGGGGGCAACCGCTTGGGAATCCGAAAATCCGCTGGGTCTACCACGACCCGGCCCGAAAGAAGCACCTGATCGCGCGAGCCGGCGAGCGTAAGCTTGCCACTTGCCGCGGCTATCGCGTTGTCGGATCTCAGGAGTTTCGCTCGGTCCAAGGACACTTCCACCTTGAAGGGAAAGCCCTGGGACGGCCGCAGGTCGAGCCATCCCTCCGCGACGAAGGTCCCGGTTTCGCCGTCCGTAGCCTTCGCGTGTTTAATGACCAAACGAGGGGTCTCGGCCGAGATCTCCAGATCCAGGCCGGTCAGAAGGGTCCCGGTTCGAAGATTTTCGTAAGTCCCTTTTTCCACTCCGATGCGACCGGTAATCCTGGGATCCTCCAGACTCCCTTCCAGTTTGAGCCGTACGCTCATTTGTCCTTTCAGGTTTTGGTCTGCCAGCGAAAGGAGAGAAGGAATCCTCTCCAGGTTGATCTCACCCTGCATGTCTCCCGACACTCCCCCCCGGGCGGGAACCGAAAAGTCAAAGGGAGAGAAAGAGAGGTTCAGAGGCAGCTCCAGATTCACCTTCAACGGAGAAAGGGTCAGACCTTCGACGGAGAGACGGGAACTCAGCTTCCGGTCCTGAAGTCGCGTATTCAGAACCACTGTAGCCTTTGGCAGACTCGCAAGTCGGGGGTCATCATGCTGGATCCCAGTGATGCGGACCTCTGCCATGCCCTCGGGGCTTTGGAGGCTCCCATTCAGCCTGATTTCGCCGGAAGCGGTGCCGGCAACCGTAGAGAGACTGTGGAAAGGCAGTTTTTGCACAAGAATGTTTTCGAACTGAAGGCCCAGATCAAGTGAATTTTTGCGATAAGACCCCTGTCCTCGGACAAGTCCCGGCCCCGCCTTGAGGGTGAAAGAGCTGAGGTCGAGGCCCCCTTCGCTCGATCGGATTGCCAGGGGAGTGACAAGACTCACGGGTACCCCGCCGTAGGTTCCACGGAAGCGTTCAAACCTGAGACGTTCTTCGGCGATGGAAAAAAAGCCGGTCGTTTCGGCGTCGAAGGCTTCTCTGAACCGGCCTTCTCCGGCGGCGGAAAACCTGATCTGATTGCGGTCGCCCTCTATACGAATGATCGATTTCGCCAGATTCAGTTTGTCCCTGTTTGCCTGCTCCAGCTTCAGTTCCAGGGTCCCCCGGGGGTCCGAGGTGAACCCCGAGATTCGGCTCAGAAGCTTAAGATGGCGCACTTGTCCGAACCGGGTAGAGACTCTTTGGGCGGAAAGCTCCACCTCAAGCTCTTCAGACCCCGGGATCTTTTGAAACCGGGCAACCATGTCCGCGCTCCCCTCCAAATTTTCCTTCGTCCAAGGGAAAAACACAGAAAGATCCCGGTTCGTCCCATTCAACTTTCCGCGCACGCCGGCCCTGTTCAGGAGCACCACGAGTTCCCCATCAAGGTGCGTTTGAGGGCCTTTCACGGAGAAGTGCGGGAAAGACAGGGTGGTAAGGTTTTCCATCGTCACCTCGGCTTTGGTTTGCCAGGCCAGGCCCTTGTACTGCATAAAAAGACCGAGGTCACCGGACATCTTCGGGGGCAACCCGTGAATGAGGGCGGTAAGCTCTCCTGCTTCCAAAGGGTGACCATTGAACTGAAAATCTTTCACCCCGGCGGTAAGGCTGGTGGAAGGCGCGTCAACGGGCCCCTGAGTCAGACCTCGAACACGGAGGGAACCATCCATGGGGTAGCCCAGACCGGGGGTCAGGACACCGAGCCGAGGCAAAGTGAGAAGCCACGAGGCATCCAGTCTTGCGGCACTCATGTCAAGGGAACCCGATCCATCCAGAAAAGCGCCGGCGGTCTCCGCATGGACCGCGGAAAAAATCAGCGGTTTCCCCTTTTCCAGCCCTATCTCGGCGGAGCAGTGAACCTCCTTTCCGATGAGGGTGCCGAGAGCCGGAACAGGGGCCGGAAGCTTGAGACTCAACTGGAGGAGGGAAGAAAGGGACCCCTGTTCCGGCTTCCAGTCGCCGGAGGCATTCACCGCCACTTTGTCTCCCTGGAGTCTGAGGGTTTGAATCCTGATGACATCTTGAGAAGGCTTTTCTAAAGCTACCTCCCAGGTCAGGCTTTCTTCTCGGAAGCCTCTCGTCTCCAGGTCTTTCACGCCGCCGTGCCCATGAACACGGAAACCCGGTTCTGCCTGACGACCACTTCCGGAGAACACCGCCGCAACGTCCCCTTCCATGGTGGAGAAGTTGACCTTTTCGATGCCCCCTTCCTCGATCCTGAGATGGGAGGAAATCTTGGGTTGGTTGATTTTGCCGCTCAGGTGTCCTTCCGCGCTCAACCTTCCTCGCACTTCCATGTCCAGAAACCTGTCCAGGGGTTCGAGATTTCGGCATTGAAGAGAGAATCTCCCTTCCCCACTTCCCTTGGCAAGATCCAATGATCCGCCCATGGTTAGGGCAGCGTCTCGACCATGGAAAGAGAGGCGCTCAAGATCGAGCGCATCAGGGCCGCTCCATCGAGCATCGAGAAAGAAAGCTTGCTCCGGGCCGATTAGGGAGACCACAGGGTGGAGTCTCCCCCTGGGCTCAAGGTGAATATCTCCCTGCGCAGTGACTTTCGAATCTCCAAGACCGATATCGGCCTCCATTCGGCCTACCCCTCCTGCAACGGCCCGCAGCCTGCCTTTCCATTTCTGAAGCTCGCCTTTCCCTTTTAAGTCGAAAGACAGGGGTCCGCTAATGCCTGCGGCACGGGCGATGAGCCCGTCTGCCGATTCCTCAAAGACCGTGTCCAGAGTCAGCACATGCTTTTGGAGTGCTACGTAGGCTCTGAGAGTGAGTGTCCCGCCCTCTACAGCCAAGGAAGCCTCCTGAAGATCAGGATGCGACTTCAGCCATCCATCCACTGTGAGGCCGGCCGCTTTTCCATACAGGGCTTCGGACACTGTGACATGTTCCAGGTGAAGGTTTTCCACCCGGAAAGTGGTGAGGGCCCCAAGCCAGGCGGGAGGCCACGCCGAGGTTTGCCCGGAAGGTCCGGCCGCTTCGGGCAGACGCTTCAGGTCCAGAGTCTTCGCGCTGAGTGACTTAAATCGGATGTAGCCCTGCAAGAGATCTCCCGGACGCCAGCGGGCCGCGATGTCCCTCGCGACCAACCAGGAACCCAGAGAATCGCTCACTTCGATTTCAGCGACATGAAAACGAAGAGGAAAGAGCCCTGTGAGACCTTGAAATTCGACCCGTGGTCCGGCCCTGGAACTCAGTATCTTTCCAAAGAGGCCGGCGACCTGCTTTCGGCCTGCTTCCGTCTGCATCCAGCCGAGGATCAGGGCAGATGCGAGCAAAAGTGTAAGGAATGCGAAAGCAGTCCACTTCAGGATTTTATTTATCTTTGGGTTCATGGTGTCAGAATGCCTGACCAAGACTTACATAGATCTGAAAACTGTCGTCGATTTCCGGCCTCCTGTCCAGAGGAAAGGCGACATCCAAGCGAAAGGGTCCCACGGAAGAGTAGTACCGAAGACCTGCGCCGGTTCCCCAAAGCGGAGGTTCGCTGAAGTCAGGATAAGCAGATTCATACACATTCCCCCCGTCCAGAAACCCGACCAGACCGAAGCGTTGCGTCAGTTTCAGTCTCAACTCAAGAGAACACGTCACCAGGGACCTGCCCCCCACGGGAACGCCGTTTACGAGAGGTCCCACCGTCTGATAGGAATAGCCCCTTATGGACCCGCCGCCTCCGGCGTAAAAACGCTCATCGGCGGGAACCCTGTCCGCATTGGCTCCGGCTATGACTCCGGCGGTCAAAGCCCCGGCAAACACCAGGGACGGCGATTTGAGCAGAGGGATGTAATGGGTGAGACGACCCTTCGACTTGACAAAGAAAGGATCCGGCCCGAAGAACTCTTCATAGGGAGCGAGCTCAAGACCTAGGCGGCTGCCCCGGGACGGGTCAAGAAGATCATTGCTCGTGTCATACTGGAGGCTCAAGGGAAAAGAAATATAGCTGTATTGGTTGGTGATCCCGAGCTGAGTCACTTCTGAAGGCTTGAATTGAATGCCTGCTCCCGCGTGGAGGAATTGGGTGACATCGCGGCTGACGGCCACGCCGCTTTGAATATAGTTGCTTGTGTAGGCATCAGGGGTGTCTCGTGCGATCTTTGTCGATAGACGGAGGGTTTGATCCGACCTGAGAAAGAAAGGCTTTAGGAGCCCACCCTCGCCGGAAAGGGTGAAATCAGAGTAAGTGGCTTTGAACGCCAGTTTCTCCCCTCCTCCGAGAAGATTGCGATTTTCCCAGGAGGCTGTCGCTCCAGGGCCTTCGTCCGTCTGATAACTCACCCCCGCCCCGACGGATCGGTGTTTGCTCTCTTGAAGGATGATAGTGACGGGCACCTGGCCCTGCTCGTCCGTCTCCCCGGCCGTCTGAATCCTGACGATGGAGAAAAGCCCTGAGGCCCTCAGCTTCCTTTGAGCCTTCTCCATGAGGCGCAAGTCAAACGCTTCTCCCCTCTTCCAGGGCAGCATGGAGTGGACAGTTTGTTCCTTGACGGATTCCAGGCCCTTGATGTGAAGGGACCCGAATTCCGCAAAGGGGCCCGGGTCAACGGAAAAAGTGGCGGACACCGAATTTGTTGCGTGATCCACGATGATGCGGCGATCCGTGACCTTGGGGAAGGGGCGCCCCTGGGTCTTCAGGTTGAGCAGGAGCTTGGCCTGCGCCTCGAGGACTTTTTCGGCGGTGAAGGACTCATGCAGACGCAGCCCTACCTCTTCGGGTTTCGGCATCTTGACAGGATGCGTGCTTTCCTCACGGATGAGCCGGAAATCCACTGACCCGATCACGAAGGAAGGCCCTGTGTCGATTCGGAAGACAACATGAACCGGCGTCTTCTTTCCGTCTACTGTCACAGTAATGGTGGCGGCATAGTAACCTTGCGATCTCAAGAACCTTAAAAAGACTTCTTTATCTTCATCCGCTCTTTTGAGCAAAAGGCTGAGACTCGGAGGAGGCCTGTCTTTGAGCGAGAAAGTATCTGAAATCTCTTTAAGCTGCGAAAGGAGCACGCTGTTGTCAAGACCCTGAATGGTCACCTCATAGGAGAGAGCGGCTTCAGCAGGCGGGGCCGATGCGACCTGATGGAGGAAAACGAGGAGGCACAGCATCAGTGCCTTTTTCGCCTTTCTCTCGCCGATGTGAACGAGCCTACCCGCCGCAAGGCCGGCTTTTTCGGAAATCTTCTTGATGAACCGGACCACGGTGCACATCCTCCCATTTTTCAGAGAAACGCTGATGATCTTGGCTTATCAGGACTTATCAATGTACCCCTTCGAGGCGCTTCTTTCAAAGCATTTCCGGCATCTGGACGGGATCAAGGTTGATCGCAGGGGGGCGAGTGTGTTAAAAAAACAGACGGGAGGAAGAAAGATGCATTATAACACCGCTCTGAGGGTCTACACTTCGAAGCGGATCGAGGAGATAGAATCAGCAGACATTCTAGTCGGCATTCCCTGCTTCAACAATGAGAAAACCGTCGAGCATGTGATACAGATGGTTACGCATGGTCTGGCCACGTACTACAAGGACAGACGTTGTGTCGTGCTTATCGCCGACGGAGGATCCACCGACGATACCCGCGAGGTGGCCAAAGAGTTCCAGATCAAGCCGTGGCAAGAGAAGATCGTATCTATCTACCGGGGGCCCGGGGGCAAAGGAACTGCTCTGAGATCGGTGTTCGAGGCGGCAATCAGGCTGAAGGTAAAAGCCCTGGCCGTTGTGGACTCGGATCTGCGAAGCATCACGCCGGACTGGGTCGAACATCTCCTGGATCCTGTGCTGTCCAAAGGGTTCCAATTTGTGGCGCCGGTTTATCTGCGCCACAAATACGACGGAACTATCACCAACAACATTGTGTACAATCTCACCCGAGCCCTTTACGGCAAGCGGATCAGGCAGCCCATCGGCGGCGACTTCGCCCTGTCCAGGGATGTGGCCAAATTTTATGCGGAGCAGGATGTTTGGGAAACGGACGTGGCGCGCTACGGCATCGACATCTGGATGACGACCAACGCCATCACCCAGAACTTTCGAATCTGTCAATCCAACCTGGGGGTAAAAATTCACGATGCCAAGGATCCCGGGCAGCACCTCGGCCCCATGTTCCGTCAGGTTCTGTGGACCATTTTCTCCCTCATGGAGCGCTACGAAAGCCACTGGAAAACCATTCGGGGAAGCGCGCCCGTGGACCTTTTCGGTTACCGGGGCTATGTGGAGCCGGAGCCGGTGAAAGTGGACGTGGACGGCATGATTGAGCACTTCAAGATCGGCTGCCAGCAGTTCTCTTCCCTTTGGAAAGAAATCTTTAGCAAAAGCTGCTTTGAGGAGATTATCCGTTGCGCGGATCAGGACTCAAGGTCCTTCCATCTTTCCACGGATGCCTGGGTTCAGATCCTGTACGAACTCGCGGCGACCTTTCACCAATGGCGGGTGAATCGGAACAAGCTCATCGATCTGGTCGCGCCCCTTTACTACGCCAGAGTTGCCTCCTTTGTCCGGCAAAGCTGGGAGATGTCGTCTGCCGAGGCCGAAGCCCTGGTGGAGGAGCAGGCTCTGAAGTTCGAAGACCACAAAGACCACCTTGTGAGAGCGTGGGAGAAGAAATCGATCCGGGCCGCAAGGGCGTGAGGAGTACGACCCGAGGGATTAAAAGGTTGGAGATCTTAGCAATGATCTTCTTGCAGGCTCTGAAAGAGTGCGGAAGCCCGGCTGGGCCTACACGACGCTTGACAGCGGCCACAGGTCTGAAACAGGAAAGGAGACCTAGAGCATGACCGAATTTCATCAGGAAGGGAACATCACCACCATCCACGGTTTTTACGACATCTTTGACCGCGAAGTCTACCTGAAGCAGCTTGAACAAAAGCTGATGGAGTTCTCAAAACACCTCCACATAGGGCTCCTGCTGCCCTCGCTCTACGGGGAGATTCATGTTCCGGGCGTTCTCGGCAACATCATCGACCAGATCAACGAGGTGGACTACCTTCATTCTATCGTGGTGGCCCTCGGAGGGACCAAGGAGGAAAATAAGTTCAGGGAGGCCAGGGAATTCTTTTACCGGCTCAAAAAGGAAAACCGGGATGTAAAGGTTCTCTGGGTGGACGGCCCCGGGATCCAGAGGGTCTTCAGCAAGCTGCGGGGCCGGAAGATCAACGTGGGGGTCCCGGGCAAGGGCCAATCCGTGTGGATCAGCATGGGCTACCTGTTCGGCAAGGAAAGCTGTGATGTCATCGCCCTTCAC
The DNA here is from genome assembly GCA_963740905.1 of uncultured delta proteobacterium. Classification (GTDB taxonomy): domain Bacteria; phylum Desulfobacterota; class DSM-4660; order Desulfatiglandales; family HGW-15; genus JAFGDM01. The sequence continues at coordinate 357,588 of CAVUFY010000015.1, read as the reverse complement.
GACTGTGACATCGTCACTTATGACCGCCTGCTTTTGGGCCGCCTTATCGAGCCCACCGCCAATCCCAACAACGACTTTGAATTCTGCAAAGGTTATTACGCCCGCATCTCGCCTCTGTCCATGGAGATGAAGGGAAGGGCCACCCGCCTTTTCATCTCTCCTTTTGTGGAGACCATGACCCGGATCATGCAACAGCGCCGTCACCACGAATTGGAGGATTTCTTCCGGTACCATCGCAGCTTCCGTTATCCCCTCGCCGGTGAGTTCAGCTTCTTAACCCGCCTGGGTCAGGCCCTGAACATCGCCTATGATTGGGGTCTGGAGGTGAGCACTCTGTCGGAGGTGCACGAGCGTCTCATGGCAAAGAAGATCTCCCAAATCGACCTTTGCAAGAACTATGAGCACAAGCATCAAGTCCTGTCGGAAACGGATTCGGAAGCAGGGCTCCATCGCATGATCGTGGATATCACGAAGTTTTATTTGAACTATATTCGGGGCCACGGCATGGCCTTGGACGATGCCTTCATAGACATGGTAGGATGCACCTACTACAGCACAGCCTTGAGTTTCGTAAAGAGCTACAGCGATGATGCGGAGTCCAACGCTCTAATCTACGACCGTCACATGGAGGAATTGACCGTGGCCCATTTCAGGGACTTCATCAGCACGGCCTGGGCACAAGCGAGACAGGAAAAGGGAAGCACCCAGATTCCTTCATGGAACCGGGTGCTGTACTCCGTCCCCGAGATTTACGACGATTTGATCAAAGCTGTGGAAGAGGACAACAGATGAGGAGGTTCCTTTGAGGAAATCCCTGCGAGTCCTTTTTCTTTCCTCTGAAGTGACGCCTTTTGCCAAGACCGGAGGTCTGGCGGACGTGGCAGGCTCGCTTCCGGGCGCTCTAAAAAGGCAGGGTGTGGAGGTGAGCATCGGTCTACCTTACTACCGGACCACAAGGGAAGGAGGCTTCTCTCCCCGGCCTGTATTTTCAGGTATCGAGGTCCCGCTGGGACAATTGACCCTGAAGGGCAACGTGCTGGAGACGCAGACCAGAGAAGGAGTTCCCGTGTTTCTTTTTGAAAGGGAGGATCTGTTCGACCGGCCCCATCTGTACGGCACGTCCGGCGGAGACTACTATGACAACTTCGAACGGTTCGCCTACTTCTGCCGCGCCGCTCTGCTCTTTGCGCGGGAGGTGGGATCTCCCGTGGACGTCATTCACTGCCACGATTGGCAGACAGGCCTGATACCCGCCTACCTGAAAACGCTATACCGGGAGGACCCCTTCTTTGATTCCACGGCTACCCTCTTCACGATTCACAACATCGGCTACCAGGGTCTTTTTTCTAAGGAGAAAACCGAGGTAGGAGGACTGCCTCCTCGGGTGTTCCAGATGGAGGGGTTGGAATACTGGGGCAGGATAAGCCTTCTGAAAGCGGGTGTCGTATACGCCGACGCCCTCACCACGGTGAGCCCCACCTATGCCCGGGAAATTCAGTCTCCTGAATTCGGCCTGGGCATGGAGGGGATTCTTCGAAAGCGATGCCAAGACCTTTACGGAATTCTGAACGGTGCGGACTACGCCGTCTGGGATCCTTCCAAGGACCCTTATATTTGCTATCCATATGACATGCACTGTGTCATGGACAAGCGGAGGAACAAGGAGGCCCTCCTCAACGAACTCTGTCTCAAAGGGAGCCTCGATAATGGGCCTCTCTTGGGGGTGATCTCGAGACTCTCCTCGCAAAAGGGGGCTGACTTGCTGACTGCGGTCATGGACGAGATGGTTAGTCTTGGCGCGGAGGTGGTGATTCTAGGCACAGGAGAGGAGAAGTATCAGGCGCTCCTGGAAGAGGCCACGAGGAGACACCGGGGAGACGTTTCGTTGAACATCGGGTTCGACGAGGCTCTGGCCCACCGCATCATGGCAGGCGCGGACATGCTCCTCATTCCGTCCTTCTACGAACCCTGCGGGCTCACGCAGATGTATGCTTTGAAATACGGCACCGTTCCGGTGGTGAGAGCCACCGGAGGGCTGGAGGATACTATTGTGTCCTTTGACCATGAAACAGGGGAGGGAAATGGATTCAAGTTCGGCCCCTACAGCCCTGAGGCATTTATGGGAGCTGTCAAACATGCCATTGAGACCTATCACGACTCCTCAACATGGAAGGCCCTGGTGATGAAGGCCATGAGAGAGGATTTTTCATGGGATCGATCAGCCCAAAAGTATCTGGATCTCTACCGGACTATCGTCCCCACTTAGAGTCTGAAAATATAACTTCTTCGTAAGCTTCGGTAAAGTCTCGGCGGCCGACCCATGGGGAGGTCTCCTCAGAGCCGCAACCACTTTTACGGAGGCGTCAAACGGCGCCGAAAAGTCAGTGGGTCATGGTGGCAGCCCCTAAAGATCGCGTCTCCGGTTGGCACTGAGGATTGCGCCTACCTCGCGGAAGATTTGACATGATGGGGGCGGTTGAAACCGCTGAGTCTTCTTTCGGTTGCGGACTCGTCAGAGACCTCCCCATGGGTCGGCTTTCGCGAAGGCTTTTGTTGCTCCTGAAGGGATGCATTAGAATAACAGAGAAAAACCGCGAAGAAGATTGGCGGGAGCAGGAGGTTGTGATGGATTTCAAGAGGCTCTTTGACCCTCAAACCCTGGCGATCATCGGTGTTTCACTGACCAACGACCGCCATCCGGCCAACGTCATTTTCAACAAGAATCACTTTCGCTATCCTGCCCATGTCTACCCCGTTAATCCCCGGGGAGGAAACCTGCAAGGGGAAAGGGTTTACTCCGGCGTTGGAGAGATACCCGAGAAAATCGATCTGGCCGTGATCGCCGTGCGGGCCGAACAGGTCCCCGGTGTGGTTTCCGAGTGCATAGAAGCAGGCGTGGGCGGCGCTACGGTAATCTCCGGAGGCTTCGCAGAGATCGGGAGAAAGGATTTACAGGACAGCTTAGCTCAACTTGCCAGGGAGGCCGACTTTCCTTTCATTGGGCCCAACTGCCTCGGGATTTACTCCCCAGGAAAAGTGGATACCTTCTTCCTCCCCAATGAACGAATCGTCCGCCCGTCCCAGGGAAGCGTCGCCATGGTCAGCCAGAGCGGGGGGATCCTGGTGGATCAAATGGTCAAGTTCGCCGGTGAGGGCGTGGGCATATCCCTGGCTGTCAGCATCGGGAACAAGGCTCTGATCACCGAGCTGGATCTACTCAAATACCTGGTAGAGGATAGCGGAACACATGTGCTTGCTTTCTATGTGGAGGGCTTCGGCAAGAATGAAGGGAGACATTTCGTAACCGCTGCGAGCGGGTCACCCAAGCCGGTGATCGTGTTGAAGGCAGGCAAGAGCCCGGGAGGGAGCAAGGCGATATCCAGCCACACGGCGTCTTTAGGAGGGGACTACAAGGTCTTCTCGGAAGTGCTGGCGCAACACGGCATTGTGGAAGCGAAGAACGAACTGGAACTGGTTTCCTTTTGCGAATCTCTGAGCTGTTTCCACACTTCCATCCAAGGCAAGGCGGGGATCATCACATGGAGTGGCGGGCATGGAGCCATGGCGGTGGACGTTTGTTCGGTTCACGGTCTCGAAGTCCCCATCCTGTCAAAGGCGATCCAAAAGGAGATAAGATCCAAACTCTCCATCCCTGTCCGGGAAATCGCCTCTTTTGCCAACCCCGTCGACCTCACGGGGAGCGCAGTGGACGATGACTTTGTTCAGGCGGCAACGATCCTCAGCAGGACGCCGGAAGTGGACTCCATGCTTTTGCTTCTCCTGCCTTACTCTCCCGGTTGTTCCATGGACCTGGGAGCAAGATTGAGCCAGGTTTACAGACGAGAAAGAAAGCCCATGGTTGCCTACGTGCCTCATGTAGAAAAATATCGTATGCTTATTGAAGGGTTCGAACTCAACAACCTTCCCGTGTCCCCCTCCATTGAAGGAGCGGTGCTCATGGTGGAGGCGATGAGAAGGTGTCGGCCATGTTGAATGAGGAGTTGAAGAGCATTCTTTCCGCCTCCAGGGAGGCGGGCTGGGTGGTGGAACCTGAGGCGAAAAGACTGTTGTCGCTGAGGGGGCTTGAGGTTCCCAGGTTCGCGTGGGCCAAAGAGCCGGATGAGGCTGTCGATTTCGCCAACGAGATCGGCTACCCTGTGGTGGCGAAAGTGGTTTCGCCTAAAATCCTTCACAAGTCGGAAAGGGGAGGGGTTGCTGTAGGTGTGCGCAGCGATACGGCCCTCCGCAAGACCTATGAACGGTTCAGCAGCTATGAAGCCTTTGAGGGAATGCTGGTGGAGGAGATGGTGTCAGGCCTGGAGCTGATCGTGGGAGCAAAAGCAGATTACCAGTTCGGCCCCGTGATTCTTCTCGGCATAGGCGGGACAGGGGTGGAGATTTACAAGGACAGCGCAATCAGAATGGCTCCCCTGAGGGAAAAAGATGTGCAATCCATGGTGAAGTCCCTCAAAGCTCACGTTCTCCTGGAGGGGTATCGCGGGTCAAAGCCCATCAGCCTCAGAGCCCTCACCGGCATGATGATGGCTTTTTCGGACCTGGTGATGGACCTTCAGGAGCAGGTGGAATCCATCGACCTCAATCCCGTCAAGTGCACACCCGAGACGTGTGTTGTTGCGGATGCCAGAATCGTGCTCACCCGTCTGCCTCCAGCTGGCTTGGAGTGATGTGCCTACTCCTAAGATGACTCCAGCACTCCGGAGGCGATTAGAAGCGTCGAGTTCATTTCCGGTTGCTGACTCGTCAGAGATCTCCCATGGGTCGGCAACAGGCAACTCCTCCGCAGCTTGAGAAAGAACCAGAGTCCATGGTTCAGGTGGACGGAGTCTGCTGCTCCCCGGAAGCCGCGCTTTCCTCTCGCGCTCGTTCCTCTTCGGCGATTCTCAACTTTTCGGACAGGTCCGTATTTTCTCGCTTGAGGTCCTTCACTCTTTTCCCAAGGACCCATCGGTTTGCAATTCCGATGAGCATGCCGGCGGCGATACCCAGGAGGATGGCAATGAAAACAAGACCGTAGAGCGGCAATTCAACACCCTGGACGCTGAAGTAGTAATGGAGGGAGACCGGTTCGCTGTTCTTGATGCCGAAGGTGATGAAGAACAACAAGATGATGATCATGATGATCCACTTGATATATACTCCCATGTTTTCACCCTCCTTGAGATTTTGTTTTGATCATAGAGGCCGGTGCGGTGTCTTGCGCTTGCGCCATCGGCCCGTCATCACGGTCACGCCATAGCCGGCAATGAAACCGATCAACAGCGCAAGGGCAATGAGAACGATCTGGGGCATGGAGATCTGCCAGAAATAGATCTTCACGCTCACCGGTTGCGTGTTCTGAATCAGGAGAATGAGAAACAAGACAATCAAAACCACCGCGGTGATGAACTTGGGACTCTTTATCCTCATATCCTCTCCTCCATGTGCAAAGGCTGCGGGTTCAGTGTGAGTTCAGGCGGTCAGGGCTCCTTTTCTTTGAAACGGTACTCGATCGTGATCTTGTCTTTGCCCCCTGGGGCCAGCTTCAGCGACGCCGGATTGAGCAGGATTTGAGCCATGCAAGTTCCCGTCTTTTCGAGACCGTCCAGGTAGACTTTTTCCGTGTAAAGAGTGGACAAATTATCCAGGACTCTCTTCGGGCCTATTACCTGGATTCGATCGGGACTGAGTTTAGCCTGGGTTAAGACCAGTTGAGCGGGCATTTTCCCGGCCCAGTCCACCTGCACCATCAAGTCCTTCTTAGCCAGGACGTCCAGTGTCACCTCGACGACGGCGGGTCTGACGCTTTTGAGAGAGACTCCCGGAGGGAGAGAGACCTCTTTAGGCGTGATGGTGAAGGTGTTTGTGCCAGCGACGCCCTTGCTCAAGTCGACTTGCACCTTCACCTGTTCCGGTTTAACGGATCGGAGAAGGGAACCCGATCCACTGAGTTCCACCCGAAGGGTGTTGACCGACGTGTCGATGATTTCAAGGCCCGGATCCCGTTTCATGTATTCCACGGGGATATCCAGGGTAACAAGGGTGTCCAAACCACGGGTGAAGCTGAGCCAGACGCCTCCGATAAACAGGAAGGAGACTAGGGCGGCAGCGGCGAGCTCAAGCTTTTCCTTCCTTATGCCCTTCATGCGGACCGCGGAGATGCCCACATGGTCTTCGAGAATCCTAGTGAGATCATCTTTTTCCCTCACGCCTCGAATATCGGACCCACTGGCTACCGTGATCTTTCCTCTCTCTTCGGAAACCGCAATGGCGAGCGCATCAGTGGCTTCAGCCAGGCCGGCGGCCGCCCTGTGACGGGTTCCATAGAAAGAAGGGAGATCCTGACGATGAGACAGGGGAAGGATGACGCCCACCTCTGTCACCTCGTTGCCTTGAATGACGATGGCTCCATCGTGAACAGGATTATCGGGCCAGAAGATGCTCGTGATCATCTCTTTGGATGCGAGGCCCTGCCAGGGGATGCCGCTGTGTGCGGCTTCGGATAGGTCTTCGTTCCCCGGCAGCACTATCAGGGCTCCCGTGCGTCTCCTTGCCAGTTCGAAGACGCTGTCCACGATAATCTGGACGGGCGTCTGGACCCGGGCATGAGGAAACCCCCAGAAAATGGAACCGAAATTCTTGGCCTGCAGAACGGATCGGATTTCATTGCGAAAGACGACGATGATAATGAGAGCCGCAACGGCGATGATCCCTTGCACAAACCAGCTCGTGACCACCAAACCCAAAGAAGTCGAGATTCGCTGCAGGAACCACAGAAGGGCGATGCCCATCAAGACACGAAAGGCGTTGGTTCCCCTGAAAAGGACATAGAGCCTGAAGAGGATATATCCGTTCAGGGTGATGTCGAGGACATCTTGCCATCTAATGGTTGAGAAAAAGAAGATAATTCTTTCCACAGCCTGCTAATCCGTGATGCTGAATCTTAGAACACCGAGTACCTGTCCTTCTTGATCCGTGATTTCAATGCGCCAAGGCCCCTTGTCAATCTCTCGCAGCTGGATGGTGCTGTAAGTAGACCACCGAGGGGGCTGAAGCACCAACCTGATCTTCGTATTGAGCTCACCCTTCCTGAACCAGTTGTGGTAAATGACCGTTTTTCGCGGAACGGGATCGAAGGCGCTAAAACAGGCTACCTTCCCTGCGCTCACAGAGAAGGCTATGCCCAAGTTTTGGGGGTCTCCGTCTTTTACCTCTTCACACACGGAGCATTGGACGAGAGTGAGCTTTTCGGGGGAGGGAGTCTGGCACCATGAGGAAGAGGAATGGAGGCACAGAAACAGGAATACACAGAAAAAGAAAGCAATAAGTGGGTGGGATCGCATCATTTATTCCCTTGCCGGTCCGAATTGAACTTCATCTTTGCTTCTTCTTGACCACGACGAGGAATCCCGAGGGCGGTGTCGCCCGGGGAAGGGCGCTCGTTCCGATTATCATAGCAGAGCTTTTACCCAGAATCCATGACATCTTTCCTGCTCACAGGCTTTTACCGTGACCCACTGAAATCTGATTCGGAATCCAAAAAAATCCGCTCCCCTCTGGAATCGCAAAACATGAGAAAGGGGAAAATTATGCTTGAAAATTTCTCTTGTATGATATCATCATTCTCTCGTGTAAGTAAGGCGTTTCGGCTCTCCGACACACCGGAATCCATCCTTTGGAGCGGTCGATGAGATCCATCCTGGTAGTATCAAAAGATCAGGAAGTCTACCGGATCATTCGGTCCTGCCACCGGTCTGCCTACAGAGTCGATTTGACCGGAACAAGAGAGTCCGCGTTAGAGATCCTTCATCGCAAGCGGTACGATTTTCTTTTCATCGATATTGAAATCCTTAAAGGCGGTCCGTCCGTGGACGGGACCAAGGGAGCTCTCCAGGCTTTGTGGCAGGTTTTCCCCACCCTTGAGATTGTCGTGATGTGTTCAACGGGAATGATCAGGGAAGCGGTCATGGCGGTCAAAGCTGGGGCCAGCAACTACCTGACCTATCCTCTCAATCCCGATGAAGTGAATTACATCATGGAGAGCATCGATGAGTCCGCGATTATACAATCAGAACTCAACTATCTGAGGGATAAATTCTGGCAAGCGGATTCCCTTGAGATCGTTCAAACCAAGAGCCAAGCCATGAAAGCGGTTTTCGAGAAAATTCGCTCTGTGGCACCCACCAAGAGCACGGTCCTTCTCGACGGTGAGACGGGAACCGGGAAGGGGGTGCTGGCCAACCTGATTCACAAGCACAGTAATCGCAGGGATGCCCAGTTTATCAGCGTGCACTGCGGCGCGATTCCGGACACCCTTGTGGAAAGCGAACTCTTCGGGCATGAAAAGGGAGCTTTCACCGGCGCGGTGAGAAGAAAACTCGGCAAATTTGAGATCGCGAGGGGAGGAACGATCTTCCTTGACGAAATCGGAACGATCACTCCTTCGGCCCAGATCAAACTCCTGCAGATCCTTCAGGATGGAAGCTTTCAAAGGGTAGGCGGAGAAGAGACTCTGGAAGCCAACGTAAGAGTGATTGCAGCCACCAACACGGATCTCAGGAAGATGTGTGATGAAGGTTCATTCCGAAAAGACCTCTACTACCGTCTGAATGTTTTTCCTATCGAAATTTCACCGCTGCGAGACCGCAAAGAAGACATTGCCCATTTTGTCGAAGTTTTCCTAAAAAGGATGAACAAATTCAATTCCAAGGAGATTTACCATGTTCATCCTGTTGTTATTGAGGCGTTCCAGAGGTATTCCTGGCCCGGCAATATTCGAGAACTTGAAAACCTCATAGAGAGGGCTTACATCCTCGAAACGACTTCGGTGCTTAGGCCCGAGAGCTTTCCCAGCGAGTTGTTCGAGGCTCCGTGTTTTTCGCCCGATGTAGAGGTTGATTCTTCCCTGACGCTCTCAGAGGCGAGAAGGGAAGGGCTGGAAACCATAGAGAGAAACTACATCCGAGAACAGCTCCAGAAAAACAAAGGAAAAATCAAAGATACCGCCAAGGCTGCGGGAATTACAACGCGGCAGCTTCATAAGCTGATGAGAAAACACGACATTCGAAAAGAGGATTTCAAGAGCGCGGCCTGAAGTCTCGGCAGAGGGTTGCCTCAGGTGTTTCATCCAACGGAACTAAAGGTTCCGATTTCAGGAATATCGGAACTCATGCGTCTGCTTCAGAATCTCTCAGCGTTTTTAATATGTTAACCCATTCCTCCCCGTCCCTTCCTCCTCAGGGTCTTGGATGTCCGGAGTACATAGGAACCGATCGTTCTAATTAGAACCCAAGGAAAGTCTGAAAACATCGTAGTTTCAAGGCCTTAGTTTTTGGCATGGCCCTTGCTTTCCTATTCCAACGGTGAGTGCTTTGGAAAGGAGGTGAAAAAGATGGAACAGGGGTGAAGACGGGCAGGACGAAGATGACCATGATCAGAGGGGTGATCATCCCAATGGATTGGGACGAGCACGGTAATGTGGTTCGCATTGCCATATCCTCCAACGACGAAAAGGAGTATCTCGTAGGGAAAGGAGGCAAGGGGAACGAATTGCTGTCCTTTATCCGAAAGGAAGTGGAAGTGGGAGGGGTGGTCAAGGAAGAGGATCACCGCAAAGTGATCATGGTGAAACAGTACGCCGTGAAGAAGGCTGAAGAGCTTGAGCTGCGAATTGTGAGATGATGTCTATTGGAGAAGGGGGGAGCCGGAATAAAGCAGGGCGCCGAAGATTCTTTTCTGCTCTGGCTAGTAAGCGGGAACGGCAAAGCGCGAGATCAAAGAGAAGAACTTGAAATTCCGATCTGAAGAATATCGGAACTATTACTTCTGTAGGCCTGTTTTCTATTTGATTTCCATAAATTAGGTCGATGATGGAACAAAAAAGACATGCTTTTGCTCTTGCATCGGAACCGATTGTTCACTATAATTGCTACATAAATATAGTCAATTAGAAATAGCGCGGGTTTCGCATTTGGCATAAATCATGCTGCAAAAAGACACGAAAAGGTTTCACGCCAGAGGTCATTTTGCCTCTGTCTAATTTCTCACCACCGGGGGTGAAGATGAAAAAGGACACGTTAAGCACGGAGGATTTTGAACCTCCGAGTCCGGGCTACGGACTCGGAGATATGGAGGCAGGATCAAGTCTCGATCCATGGCCGCAGAGAGAAAACCCTAAGATTATACCGCTTCAAAAAGTCACGCACATTCCGAGGTTCCGGTGTGGTGCGCGCACCACGGCATTCCGTAAGACTTATTTCCCCTATACATCACTTGCTGAATGGAACGATTGGCACTGGCAGTTGCGCCACCGCATCATGGACATCCATGCTCTTTCATCCCTACTCACGCTCTCAGAAGATGAGGCCCGTGCCATGACGTTCAAGGCCGGCCAACTGCCCCTCGCGATTACCCCTTACTATGCCAGCCTTCTTGACCGGGATCAGGCGCTTCAACCGGTGCGACGGTGCGTCGTCCCGGTGACGGGTGAATATCTTCATTCTCCGGGTGAGGCTGCGGATCCCCTTGGAGAAGACCATGACAGCCCGGTGGCGGGCCTTGTTCATCGCTATCCTGACAGGGTACTCTTCCTCGTCACTGATTTTTGCTCCACCTACTGCCGTTACTGCACGCGTTCGCGTATGGTAGGGCACGGGAATGGTTCATCCGCGAACACGACTCGCTGGGCCCAGGCCCTCGACTACATCGAAGCCACTCCCTCAGTGCGAGATGTCCTCCTGTCCGGCGGGGACCCCTTGACTCTCCCGGACGAGATGCTGGAATGGCTGCTGTCCCGATTGCGGCGTATACGACACGTAGAATTCTTGAGGGTCGGCACCAAGGTGCCCGTGGTCTTGCCACAGCGCATTACGCCCGCCCTTATCCGGATGCTGAAGAAATATCACCCCCTCTGGGTCAGTATTCATTTCACTCATCCGGAGGAACTCACCCCGGAGACGAGTCAGGCCTGCGAAAGACTGGCAGATGCAGGAATCCCCCTGGGAAGCCAGACCGTGCTCCTATCGGGAATCAATGACAAGGTGGACACCATGAAGTCCTTGGTGCACGGTCTTCTCAAGATCAGGGTAAAGCCCTACTATCTTTATCAATGCGATCCCATCCTGGGCTCGGCTCATTTCCGCACTTCCGTGGAAAAAGGTTTGGAAATCATCCGCGGTCTGCGAGGATATACGACGGGATACGCTGTTCCCCACTACGTGATCGACGCTCCCGGTGGTGGAGGAAAAATTCCGCTGCTGCCCGACTATCTGAAGGGTCGTGATGGGGATGACCTCCTGCTCATGAACTATGAAGGCCGGATGTTCCGTTATCCGGACTCTGGCGGGAAAGCTGCTCCCGAGAGACCGGGTTCGATGCCATGGGCCGGTATCCCTCAAGAGGCTTCGTGATGAAGGTCGGCATCACTTATGACCTGCAGTCCGATTACCTGGCGCAAGGCATGAGTGAGGAGGAAGTCGCGGAATTCGATCGCCTCGACACGATTGAGGCGATCGAGCAAACCCTCCGGAGCCTTGCATTTGAAACCGATCGCATCGGGAACATCCGTCAGCTTGCCGGGCGCCTTGTTGCGGGCGACCGATGGGATATGGTCTTCAACGTCGCAGAGGGGATCAGGGGCTTCGGCCGGGAGGCTACGGTCCCTGCATTGCTCGATGCCTACGACATTCCTTACACTTTCTCGGATCCTCTTGTCCTCAGTCTTACCCTTCACAAGGGCATGACAAAAAGGGTGATCCGGGATCTGGGTATTCCCACTCCCGATTTCGAAGTGATAGAAACCGAAGCGGACCTGGAATCCGTGAATCTTCCTTTTCCCCTTTTTGCTAAACCCGTGGCAGAAGGCACAGGCAAAGGCATCAGTGGTTCTTCAAAGATCGGGAACAAGACCGAACTGATCACGGTCTGTCGCAGGCTGCTGAAGACCTTTCAGCAGCCCGTTCTTCTTGAGGTTTTCATGCCCGGCCGGGAGTTCACCGTGGGAATCACAGGTACGGGCAAAGCTTCGGCCGCGATCGGGGCGATCGAAGTACTCCTCAAGAAAGACGCGGAATCGGATTCCTACTCTTTCTATAACAAGAAGAAATTTGAGGAGGTGGTGGAATACCGGCGGGTCATCGACGCTACGGCGGAGAAGGCGACGGAGGTGGCTCTTGCCGCCTGGAAGGCTCTCGGATGCAGGGACGGGGGCCGTATCGATCTTCGAGCGGACGCTCGCGGCGCGCCCAACTTTCTGGAAGTGAATCCTCTGGCCGGCCTGAACCCCGAGATTTCCGACCTTCCCATCCTTTGCAGACTCGGCGGGATCACGTACAGGGAACTCATCGCGAAGATCATGGAATCCGCGCTAAAGAGAATAGCACCGTAGATATTTCGCCACAGACACCAAGGACATGGAGAAAAGATTTTGTTAGGATCCTGCCCTAAGACCCCTTCATATTGAGCATTGCGGATCAATGAAAGAAGCGCTTATTCTGTATGACCGGATTGTCGAGGATGGTGGCGACCCGGATCAAAGGGATGTTCTCAAGCAAGCGGAAGCAGTGGCCGAGGCACTCGCCGGGATGGGATGGGAACCGGTCCATGGCTACTTTTCTCTGGATCTAAACGCTTTTATCAAGGCCCTTAAGACCAGACCACCGGCTTTTGTCTTCAACCTCGTGGAATCCGTGGAGGGGCATGGAAGGCTCATCCACTTCGCGCCTACCCTTCTGGACATTGCCGGGACTCGCTACACGGGGTCCGGCTCCGACACCCTCTATGTCACCTCCCACAAGGAGATGGCGAAAAGATGGCTTCGGAGTGCGAGCATACCTACTCCCGAGAGTTACTCCCGTGAGGATCTCAAGCGAGGCAGGAACTTCCTGCCGGGAAGGTACATTGTCAAGTACGTCTGGGAACATGCGTCGATAGGGCTCGGAGACGATTCGGTCATCGTAGCGGAGGATCCCGCCATCCTGCTCAAAGAGTTGGAGAAGCGCTGCGGCCACGCGGGCAGAGAGGCCTTCGCAGAACTCTACGTCGAAGGAAGAGAGTTCAATCTTTCCCTGCTCGCATCTCCGGAGGGCCCGCGGGTGCTTCCACCGGCTGAGATGCGATTCGAAAACTATCCACCGGGTAAGCTGAAAATGGTAGACTATCGGGCCAAGTGGGACGAGGAAAGCTTTGAGTATCAACATACGCGAAGGGACTTCCGGTTCCCGCCTTCCGACGAGGAATTGCTTCTGCGGCTGAAGGACCTTGCAGAGCGGTGCTGGAGTCTTTACCATTTACGCGGATATGCGAGGGTGGATTTCCGGGTGGATGAGGAGAACCATCCTTGGGTGCTGGAAATAAACGCAAACCCCTGTCTGGCCCCGGATGCCGGTTTCATCGCCGCAGCTACCCGGGCGGGTCTGACATACCGGCAGGTGGTGGAAAGCATTCTTCAAGATTCGGGAATTGAGACTGAACGATGCAGGATGGAAGACCATGATCCGAATAAGGCGCGTCTATGACGACCTGCTGCCCATTGACAAGCAGGCGATTGCTCAGGTCCAGGACATACTGAGGAAGCAGTTTCCCCTTCTGTCCGAGGACAAGATCAACAAGCTGCCCGAGAAGCTGAGAAATCCGTTCAAATACCGGTTTCGGTCCATCCTCTTTGTGGCTGAGGGCATCAGAAGAATGGTGAAAGGGTTCGCCCTTGTGCAGCATGCGCCTGATTTGCGATTCTGTTATCTGGATTTCATCTCCGCCGCTATGCACAGAACAGGAGGGGGTATAGGCGGCGCTCTTTACGAGCGGGTTCGGGAGGAGGCTCAGGCCCTCGGCGCAGTGGGGCTGTTTTTCGAATGCCTGCCCGACGATCCGAGTCTTTGCAAAGACCCGGGGATCCAGAAGCAGAACGCTGAACGGCTGCGGTTCTACGAGCGTTACGGAGCCCGCCCTGTCATCAACACAGCCTATGAAACACCTGTGAAGCCGGGAGGAGACTGCCCGCCTTACCTTGTCTATGACAACCTGAGCGGAACAGGCAGACTGGATAGGGATCTTGCGAGGCAGATTGTTCGGGCCGTTCTCGAGACGAATTACGCAAACATCTGCCCTCCGGGCTATATTGACATGGTTGTTGAGTCCTTTAAGGATCAGCCAGTCCGTCTCAGGGAGCCGAAATACGGAAAGGGCGAGTTTTCTGCCGGAGTAAGGCCCATCCCCTCCATTGAGAAACGCATCGCGCTTGTGGTGAGCGATATGCATGCCATTCACCATGTTCATGAGCGGGGATACGTGGAGTCTCCGGTGAGAATCAGTGCCATCCTCAAGGAGATCGAACCGACCGGGCTTTTCGAGAGGATGAAGATCCATCATTTCTCCGACAAGCATATTAAGGACGTCCATGACGGGAGGTTCGTGGACTACTTGAAGAAGGTGTGCGCAAACGTTGAACCCGGCCAATCCGTTTATCCCTACGTGTTCCCTATCCGGAACAAGACGAGACCCCCTCAGGACCTCCCTATCCGGGCGGGCTATTATTGCATAGACACCTTCACTCCTCTCAATGAAAAAGCTTACGTTGCGGCCAAGCGGGCCGTAGATTGCGCCCTGAGCGGGGCCGCAAAAATCCTGGAAGGCTACCGTCTTGCCTACGCTCTGGTGCGACCGCCGGGTCACCATGCGGAGAAACAGGCGTTCGGGGGATTCTGTTATTTCAACTCTACGGCCATAGCAGCCCATTTCCTGAGTTTTCTGGGAAAAGTGGCGGTCCTGGATATAGATTACCATCACGGGAACGGGACCCAGGAGATTTTCAAGAACAGGGCCGACGTCCTGACCGTATCCATCCATGGTCATCCTCACTTCGCCTATCCATATTTCAGTGGGTTTGATGATGAAAGAGGGGAGGGTCCGGGGGCAGGCTTCAGTGTCAACTATCCTCTCCAGGAGCACGTCACGGGAGAGCATTACAGGCAGGCTTTAGCAAGGGCTTTGAGGCGTATCGCCCGTTATAAGGCCCGCGTGCTTGTGGTTGCCTTGGGATTGGACACGGCAAAAGGGGACCCCACAGGCACATGGAGTCTTCTTCCCAAGGATTTCAGAGCAAACGGAAGGATGATCGGTTCCCTTCAGCTTCCCATCCTCGTGGTTCAGGAAGGTGGGTACAGGATCCGCACCCTGGGCACCAATGCCCGGGATTTTTTTCGTGGCCTGTGGGAAGGCATGCACGGCCTCCTCGATCGGACGATATCGGGGACCGGCCAGGAAACGCACAAAGGTGAAAACAATCATGAATTTTCGGGGAGTCGTGTTCAGAGATCAATTGCTCCCTTCTGATGAGAAATGGATTTCTTCCATCATCGAATCCTCCGGTTTCTTTTCTCTCCAGGAAGTGGAAGTCGCCGTGGAACTGGCCAGAGAAAGACGGGAAAAGGGTCTTTCCAGCGGTTATCACTTCCTGTTTGTCGAAAAGGGCGGGGAGGTGGTGGGGTACACCTGCTTTGGTCCCATCCCCTGTACCGTCCATAGCTTCGACATCTACTGGATCGCGGTTACGGAAACCCTGAGAGGACTGGGGCTGGGAAAAGAGCTTTTGCAACGATCCGAAGAAAGCATCATGGCCATGGGCGGAAAGCGCATATACCTCGAAACGTCTTCGCGGGCTCAGTATGAACCGACCCATGCCTTTTACAGACGATGCGGATACAGGGAAGCGGCTGTGCTCGAAGACTTCTACTCCCCCGGAGACCACAAGATCATTTTCCTCAAAGTACTCTTCTGATGCCGGCCTCAAACCGCAACCAAAGCCTTCGCGAAAGCCCATCCACAGGGAGGTCTTTTTAAGGCCGCGACCGAATACTTTGCGCACCCCGGCCGGGGGGTCGTCTCTTCTGCGTCGCAACCATTTCTCCCGTGACCTGGAACCGGCGCCGAAAACTCATTTAGTTATGGTGCTAGCCCCACAGAATGGCTTCTCCGGTTGACCTGATGTTATGCGCCAACTCCGAAAATGACTTCAATCCCCAGAGGCGATTAAAACCGATGAGTCCATTTCCGGTTGCGGACTCATCAGAGACAACCCTCCGGCCGGGCCTTGTAAGTTCTCCTCAACCTCCGAAAAAATGGCAGTCAAAGAGTCTAATACAGTCCTCCTGCCGCAGCCAGATGTTTGCGGAAGGCTGAACCCGTGGCGAGGTATCGAGACGGCACACGGCGAACGGTACGCGGGAAAAGAATAAATATTTTCGCCTCACGCCGTGTGCCGTGTACCTTGCACCACAGAGACGTTCCACAGAGCGATTAATCGGATTTCTCAGGGCCGGACCCTCCGTGTCTTCCGGCGCCTATTCGGTGGCCGTGGGCAAATTCGTATCGTTTGTCCATATAGTAGAGAATGGGCACCGTGGCTCTTGAAAGAAGCAAAGACGCCACCTCTCCGAACATGAGAGATATAGCCAGGCCCTGAAAGATAGGATCATAGAGAATGACGGAAGCGGCCACAATGACCGCCGCCGCCGTGAGCATCATCGGGCGGAAACGAACGGCCCCTGCATCCACAACCGCCCGGTCCAAAGGCATGCCCTGGTTCAGGCGCAACTCGATGAAATCCACCAGGATGATGGAATTCCGCACCACGATGCCGGCGCCGGCAATAAAGCCGATCATGGAAGTGGCGGTAAAGAAAGCGCCGAGCAGTCCGTGGCCCGGCAAGATACCGATGAGGGAAAAGGGGATAGCCGCCATAATCACAAGGGGAGTGCTCAGGGACTGAAACCATCCCACCACGAGGATGAAGATAAGCACCAGGACCATTGCGAAAGCGATCCCAAGATCCCGGAATACCTCGTAGGTAATGTGCCATTCCCCGTCCCATTTCAGAGCGTATTTCAGATTATTCTGGGGAATATGCGTAAAGTACTGCTCCATTCGGTATCCCTGAGGCAAGGCGATGGCGTCGATCTTCTTGCGCATATCGAGAATGGCGTACACGGGGCTTTCTTTCACGCCCGCCACGTCTCCAACGACGTAGACGACGGGCATCAGGTTCTTGTGGTAGATGCTGCGGTCCATAGGAATGGGGCGGGAGTAGGTAAGGTCGGAAAGCGCGATTAGCCTGCCGTCCGCGGCAGGCACTTTGACGGCCGCCAGTCGTTCGATCCCCGACCTTTCCGCCAGGGGCACCCGAAGCAGGATGGATACCACTTCCCTTTCCTTCGGATCATGGAGAAGCCCGACAGACTGCCCGTTCAGGGCCGTCTGGAGTGTGCGATCGATCTGGGCGGCGGTGATGCCGTTGAGGGCCGCCTTTTCCTTATCCACCACCATTTCATACCAGGTCTGGCCCCTTTCCATGAACCAATCCGTGTCCACCACGCCGGGCGTATCCTCGAAAATCTTGAGCACCTCTTGGGCGATCTTTCTCTGCTGCTCGTAGTCAGGACCGTAGATTTCAGCCACCAGGGTGGAAAGAACCGGGGGTCCAGGGGGAACTTCGGCGATCTTCATGCGGGCCCCGTATTTGTCCGCGATCCGCTTCAGGGCGGGCCGAACCCGCTTGGCGATTTCGTGACTCTGGGCTTTGCGAAGGCCTTTACCCACCAGGTTCACCTCGATCTCGGCCACATTGGGACCCTGGCGCAAATAGTAATGCCGCACCAGCCCGTTGAAGTTCATGGGGGCCGCTGTGCCCCCGTAAATTTCAAAGTCCGTCACTTCGTTGACGGTTTTCAAAAAATTCCCCATATCCAGAGCCAGGTTGGTGGTCTTCTCAAGGGTGGCGCTTTCGGGCATGTCAATAATGATTTCGAATTCGCTCTTGTTGTCAAAGGGCAACATTTTGACCCGGACCCAGCCTATAATCACGAGGGAGAAGGAGGCGAGGAGCATGAGCACCACGGCGAGGAGGAAAACCCAACGCAGTGGAGGGCGATGGATTAGGGGGCCCATCAACCGCCGGTACAGCCGAACGCTCCAGTCCTCCGCTTCAGCGTGCTCGGAAACTCCCGCCTCTGTTTTCTTTTTCAGGAGACGTATGGCGGCCCATGGGGTGACGACGAAGGCTATCAGCAGGGAAAAAATCATGGCGAAGGTGGCCCCCACGGGGATCGGCCGCATATAGGGACCCATCAGTCCACCCACGAAGGCCATGGGGAGAATGGCGGCGATGACGGTTAGGGTGGCGAGGATGGTAGGGTTGCCCACTTCGTCCACCGCCTCCACCGCCACCTCCCGGAAAGATCTGGTCTTGTTTTCCGGCAGGCGAAAGTGACGAACCACATTCTCCACGATCACTATGGCGTCATCGACAAGAATGCCGATGCAGAAGATGAGAGCAAAGAGGGTGATGCGGTTCAAGGTGTACCCGTACAGATAGAAGACGGCAAGGGTCAGGGACAGAGTGACCGGAATGCCGAGAGCCACCACGCCCGCTTCCCTCCGCCCCAGGGCGAGCCATATGAGACCGGTGACGGAGAAAACAGCGATGAACATGTGGAGCAGAAGCTCGTTGGATTTCTCTTCGGCCGTCTCACCATAGTTCCGTGTGATAGTGACGTGGATGTTGTCAGGGATGATGATTCCCCGGTAAGCTTCGACCTGCTTCAGCACCTCTTCGGCTACAGTGATGGCATTGGAGCCCTTTCTTTTGGCAACGGCTAGGGTGACGGCAGGGTAGATCCCTCCCCTGCTCGTCACACCAGTGATGCCTTTTTCGCTCGCAGCGGGACCGGCGCCGAGAAAGACGTACTGATCGGGCTCCTCGGGTCCGTCCGTGATCCGAGCCACCTCTCTCAGATAGACGGCTCGTCCGTCGTAAGTGCCCACCACAATCCGCCCCACGTCAACGGCGTGGCGAAGAAAACCTGTGGTGTGCAAAACGATTTCCCCTTCAGGGGAAGGATAGCTTCCGTCTTTCGATTCTTCGTTGGCGGCGGGTAGGATTCGGGCGATTGTGCCGGGATCAAGGTGAAAGCCGGCAAGGCGGGCAGGGTCCAGGCGGACCAGCACCTGCCGTCGGTATCCACCGGTGAGGGTCGTGACGGAGACGTTGTTCCCTCGTTTGACCACATTTTCCATTTCCGCGGCGACCCGGCGCAGCATGTAGTGATCAGCCGTGTCGCTCCAGAAGGTCAGGCAAAGAACGGGAACGTCATCGATATACCTCGGCTTGACCAGAGGCAGGGTGACACCTTTGGGGATCCTGTCGTAATTGGCGAGGAGCTTGGACTGAAGCCGTACAATGGACTTTTCTTCATCCTCCCCCACATAAAACCGAACGACGGTCAGTGACATGCCCGGACTGGAAGTGCTGTAGATGTACTCTACTCCAGGTATTTCCCAGAGGAGTTGCTCCATAGGCCTGGTGACCCGCTCCTCCACTTCCTTTGCGTTTGCCCCCGGCATGCTGACAAAGACGTCGATCATGGGGACGATGATTTGAGGTTCCTCTTCCCGCGGGAGGAAGTAAAGAGCACCCACCCCCAGAAGCAAAGAGGCTACGATGATGAGAGGCGTCAGCTTGGAGTCAATAAAGAATCGGGCTATTTTGCCCGCCGCACCCACTCCGTGGTTCATGATTTCACCTCCACCCTGGTTCCGTCCCTGAGTTCCGGAACCGGCAGAGCCACAAAGCGTTCGGATGTTTCGAGTCCTGAAAGAACTTCAACTCCTTCCGGGAAAGTCCTGCCCAGCCTGATGAGACGAAAGCGAGCGATATCTTGAGCATTCAGGACGAACAAAGCCGTGAGTTGCCCCTGGTGCACCACAGCTTTGGAAGGGATGAGGATCTTTGGAGCTTGACCGACGGCAACTTCCACCCGTGCGAACATCCCGGATGTCACCGCCAGATTTTCAGGAAGAGTTACCTTGACGAGAAAGGTACGGCTACGCTGATCCGCGGCCGGTACAACCGTGCGGATCGTTCCGGACACCGCTTCCGTGCTGAAGGCCGAAATCATCACCTTCACCGTTTCGCCCGGTTTGACTTTAACGAAATAGTTCTCGGGGAGGATCATATCCACCCGGTACCCGTAAGTTGTGTCCATGCTGAGCAAAGACATGCCCGGTGAAGCAAGGTCCCCTTCATCCACAAGCTTTGAGGTGATGACCCCGTCGCAAGGCGCGGCGAGCACGGCGTCCTTCAGGGGCACGGCGGCTGCTGCCAGGCCCGCTTGGGCCTGCTTGACGCGGGCGGCGGCCGTTTCGACCACGGCCTGCGCCCGACTTACCGCGGCCTTTGCCTGGCGGTAACGGGCTTCCACTTCGTCAAATTCCTGAGCGCTTACCGAGTCCTCTTTCTTCAAGTTCAGATAACGATCATGGGTGGCACGGGCCAGCCGCTCCGATGCATTGGCGGAGTCTCTCGATGAGGTGGACGCATCGAGGGCCTTCTCGGCTTCCGCAAGGTTCGCCTCCGCCTGGCGGTATCCGGCATTCACCTGGCGCTGATCGAGCACCACAAGGACATCTCCGGTTCTCACGCGGTCCCCTTCTCGAACCTTCACTTTCTCAACGGTTCCCATCAACTTGCTGGCCAGGTTAACCGTTGCCCCGGCTTGAACGGTGCCCACGGCATCGTAGATGACAGGGTATTCCTTCATCACCGCCGTTTCCACCACCACGTTTTGGATCACAGGCGGCACCTGTGACGTGGTTCCCGGTTCTATTTTTTCTCCGCACCCGGTCTGGAAAAATAACAAAGGTAAAACCCACAAAAATCGGTTTGTCATATCCGTCTCCTGTGCCGTCTTTTCGGACGCTTCATCGGAAAGTCTCATCCATGGTGCCTGCGGCCAGGTAGAGGTTGGCCGTGGCGACCGTGTACTCGTGAAGAGAACGGAGATAATGGGTCCTGGCCTGTTGCAAAGCCACCTCCGAGTCCAGCAGGTCCACGACGGTGAAAAGACCATTCTCATAACGGTTGCGCACGATGCGGAGAGCCTCCTCGGCCTGGCCCACCGCGGCCTCCGCGACCTTGATGCGTTCAAACGTGCTTTGCATCTGGAAAAAGGCCCGTCTCGTCTCCACTTCAACGCCGATTTCGAACTGCTTCACCACCGCTTTCACTTGCTGCAAATTGGCCTGGGCTTCATGTACCTTAGACTGGTTTTCGAAGCCGCTGAACAGGTTGAAGCGCAGCAAGAGGCCCACCGTATAGTTGTTCGCCGTTTGACTGAAATCCTCGGTGTCCGTCTCGTAACTGCCGGTCAGGTGCAGACTGGGCAGGTAGGCCATCCTGGATTTCTTGACCTCTTCTTCCGCCATCATCTCCTGGGATCTCATCTGATTCAGGTCGGGCCGACGGTCGAGGGCTTTCCGAAGCCATTGTTCAAGAGGCTCGGAAGGGACCGATCGCCTCTTCTCAAGGGGGGCCAACCGGAAGGTACGATCCATCTCCATGCCCATGGCTGCATTCAAAACCGCCCTGGCCACGTCGACCTGACTCTGGGCATTCATTCGTTCCTGTTCCAACTCGGCAATCCTCACGCCGGCGCGGAGGAGATCACTCTTGACGACCAGGCCATTCTGATATCGGGAGCGGATGATCTTGTCGTTCGCTCTTGCCGTTTCAAGGGCCTGATCGATGACCTTCAACTGATCCTGTGCCGTAAGGACTCCCTCATAGGCGATCACAACGCTCGTGATCACCTCCTGACGGGTCCGGTCTGCGGAAAGAGTTGCCGATTCGTTCCCCAGCCTGGCCTGTTTTACGCCGATACGGATTTGGCCGGCATCATAGAGGGGCATGGTCAGAGAAAAGGTACTGGCAAAGTTATTGATCGGTGAAGGATTGTTCAACCTGAAAGGATCAAAATCCTGCTGGGTGATCTGCTCCTGGTTGAGTTTGATCGAGAAGGCCTGGGCGGGATTCGTGGTGCGTGCATAAGACTGGTTGAAATCGATCCGGGGGTACAGACCGGAGACGGCCTGGCTGATTCTGGCCGCCGATGCATCGATCTGAAACCGGGAGCTTAACATCCTGGGGTTCTTTTCGAGCCCCGTTTTCACGGCCTGTTCAAGCGTCAAAGGGGCTAATCCGGGTGTCTCTTGACCGGTCGCTTCGCTCGATACAATGCACCACGAGAGCCCACACAAAACGATGGACAGCACGAAGGTCAACAGTGATCTCAGCATGATGAAAAATCCTTTCACGTCGGTTTCACCGGAAGAAGCCCCGCACCGAGCAGAATTGCATCGCCGCACTGACTTTGGTGTAGAATCCTATCCTTCCACTTACTCGCCTGCGGAGAAGTTGCATGTTGCCGACCCATGGGTCGGCTTTGGAGAAATGTTTAGTCGCGGCCAAAAGCCTTCCTTGAGTCAGGAACCCGGAAAGGCAGGGACGACCAGGGAAAGCTCACTGAAGTCTACGGGGCAAAGAATATGTCTCGGTTCAAAGGAAACGGATGATTTCATTTTGCCTTTCTTTCCGGGCATATGGCATAGCATGTTTCGCAAGCCCCGTTACACGGTTCAGTATGGAGGTCAATTTCGGCTCCCTCGGGGAAAAGCCTGCGGATGTCTTCCTCAAGATGTCGGCCCACGGCATGTGCTTCGGTGACGGGGAGGGCGGGTGGCACGCCGAGAGTAAGGTGGATTCGATGCACTCCTCCAGAGGAAGCGACTTCCAGCCCATGAATGTTTGCATAACGGGCCTGATGTTCACCCACCAGTCTCCTGATGCGTTCCAGGTCATCTTCGTGAAAGGCCGCCTGCCACCCGTCGCCGGGATGCATGGAAAGAATGGTCTCTTTCACTTCAGGGAAGCAAGACTCCAGGTGGGCCTTGAGGTCGGATGCCACCACCCGGCTTTCAGCCAGTGTCACCTTGGGGTCCAGGCGGAGGTCTGCCTCAATCCTGAGATCGCCGCGATACCTGGCAGCCTTGAGATCACAAACCTCGTACACACGGCTGTCCTTGAGCAGTTCATCCCGCATGCACCTGACTTGCTCGTCCGACTCTGGCAGGGTGATGATGGAGTTCGAGGGTTCGAGATGCACAAGCACCTTGGCGCCGGCAATGGTTTCTTCGATCTTGGATTTCAACTCGTGGCTGACCTGGTGCCCCTCTTCCAAGGAGACGCCGGGCCCGACTCCCATATGAAGATCCACGTACAAAGACCCACCCGCACTCCGCGTTCGCAAATTGTGGAAATCGAGGCCCCGGGAACGAAACTCATCCATGATCGCCTTGATCTTGGCCACTTCGGCCGCCGAAGCGGAAGAATCCACTAAGGGCAAGAAACTCTTTCGCGTAATCCGGTACGCAGTTGAGAGAATAAGAAGAGCCACGCCTATGGCGATAAACGGGTCCAGCCAGGAAAGGTCGAGCCTAAAAAACCGTCTTCCGACCATGATGACGAAAAGCCCGACGAAGACCCCTACAGACGTATAGACATCGGTGTAGAGGTGGGCCGCGTCCGCCTCCAAGGCGACGGATCGGTTCACGATCGCAGACCGTTTGAGAAGGGTGGCCACGATAAAATTGATGACGGCGGAGAGGGCCATGACGACGATACCGGTACCGAGGTCCCTGAGATGCACACCGTGCAGGAGCTTGTCCACGGCTTCGTAGATGATCCACGCTGCTGCGAAAAAAATGAGCAGGCCTTCAACCACCCCGGAAACGTTTTCGATCTTCTCGTGGCCGTAGGGATGTCCTTGGTCCGGAGGCCGATCCGCGGCGTGGACCGAGAAGGTGGCCATCCCGGCGGCGATGAGGTCCAGCGCCGAATGGGCGGCCTCCGACAGGATGCTCACCGATCCGGTGAGTATTCCTGCCATCAGCTTTCCAGCGGTCAAAATGGTATTGCTGGCTACAGAAAGCCAGGCAACTCGCTTTTTGTCGGAAGTAAAATCCATGCCAGAAGCCTCGGAACGGCCCTCCTTCCAGCCCTTTCTGCCCTCTGAGTTTCTCGGGAGTATAGAGATTATCCATGCACACTGTCAAGGGAGACCGAGGCGATCACAAACAGGGGTGGGGGAAAAGCCGCCGGATGCCGCCGCGCTTCTTTGCAAGCCTTGTTTTTAGAGAGGAAAGTGAATAAATTCGTGTTGGCCGCGCAAGATCAGAAATGCATCTTGTATGAAGCCATCATCTTTTTGCTGTACTATGGCCGACGCAGGAGGAAACATGAGCTTTGAAACCGAAGCCCTTCGTTATCACAGGGAGCCCAGACCCGGCAAGATCGAGGTCATTCCGAGCAAACCTTGCCTTTCTCAAACCGACCTGAGCCTCGCTTACACTCCAGGAGTTGCGGTGCCGTGTTTGAAAATCAAAGAGGATCCGGAAAGAAGCTTCGATTATACCACCAAAGGGAATCTGGTAGGAGTCGTCACGAATGGAACAGCGGTCCTGGGCTTGGGGAACATCGGGCCTCTTGCCGGCAAACCGGTGATGGAAGGAAAGGGTGTTCTTTTCAAGAGGTTCGCCGATATCGATGTTTACGACATCGAGATCGACACGGTCAATCCCGATGAGTTTATCCGGACCGTCAAGCTCCTGGAGCCAACTTTTGGAGGCATCAATCTGGAAGACATCCGTGCTCCTGATTGCTTCTACATCGAGGAACAGCTGAAACGCATCATGTCTATCCCTGTTTTCCATGACGACCAGCACGGCACGGCCATTATTTCCAGCGCGGCCCTTTTGAATGCCTGTGAGATCATAGGCCGGCGGTTGAAGGACCTGCGGATTGTCATCAACGGTGCCGGAGCAGCGGGGATTGCCTCTGCCAAGATGTATGTCCAGCTTGGGGCCAGGAAGGAAAACATCATGCTTTTGGACTCTCAGGGCATCATTTACAAGGGCCGAGAGAGGGGCATGAATCCATATAAACAGGCTTTCGCCGTCGACACCCCCCTCCGAACTCTTGAGCAAGCTGTCGCTGGCGCACAGGTACTGGTCGGGCTCTCTGTTGAAGGGGCCTTCACACCTCATCTCCTTTCCCGAATGGATGAAAACCCGATCATCTTCGCCTTGGCCAACCCGGAACCGGAGATCGGCTACCAACAGGCGAAGGCGATCCGGCCCGATGCGATTGTTGCCACCGGCAGGTCCGATTATCCCAATCAGGTCAACAACGTGCTGTGTTTTCCGTTCCTTTTCCGCGGTGCCCTGGATGTACGTGCCACTGCGATCAATGATCAGATGAAAATAGCTGTTGTCCGGTCTCTAGCCGAATTAGCTCGTGAAGACGTTCCCGATTCCGTCATACGCGCATACGGAGGGAAGCCGATCCATTTCGGGCCCGAATACATTATGCCGAAGCCACTGGATGCTCGGGTTCTGCTCAGCGTCGCTCCTGCCGTGGCCAAAGCTGCCGCAGAGAGCGGGGTCTCAAGAATCGGTGTGCAAAGGACTTCGGATTACATTCAGGTACTTGAATCAAGACTGGGTCCGGAAAGGGAAATTATGCGCAAGATCGTGACCCGTGCTCAGCAAGCACCGAAGCGCATTGTCCTTCCGGAAGGCGACAACCCGGTTATCCTCCGAGCCGCCCATCAGGTAGCCCACGAAGGCATAGCAAGACCCTTGCTCCTTGGAAATGAAGAACGCATCTGTTCCATTGCCGAGGAGCTGCAGGTCCCTTTGGACAGCATTGAGATTCTGGACAACTCCAAAAGCCCATTCTATGACCAATTTGTCCATAACCTTTTTATGTCGCGGTCTCGCAAAGGCTGGTCTCTTGAGGAGACCCGAAGGCAATTGCGCAGCCGTTTTGTGTTTGGCGCCATGATGGTTCGTGAAGGTCTGGTGGATGGGCAAGTCCACGGAATCAGCCGTTCCTATCGTGACGCGATTCGCCCTGTCCTTCAGGTAATACCGAGAAGGCCGGGAATATCCAAGGTTGCCGGTGTTTACCTGATGATTCTCAAGGATCGAACACTGCTCCTTGCGGATACGACCGTGAATTTCCATCCCTCCTCTGAGGACTTGGCGGAGATCGCCCTTCTCGTGGCGGAGAAAGCGGAATTCTTCGATATCAAACCCCGCATAGCCATGATTTCCTTCTCCAACTTCGGTAGCACGCGTCATCCGGATGCCACGGTCGTGGAAGAAGGGGTGAGACTCGCGCGGCTCAGGAAGCCGGACTTGGAAATAGACGGTGAAATGCAAGCGGACACCGCCCTTTCAGGCGAAGTCATGAAAAAACTGTATCCCTTTAGCCGGCTGAAAGCGCCGGCGAATGTGCTTATTTTCCCTAATCTGGACGCAGGAAATGCGGCCTACAAGCTTCTTGAGCACGCAGGAGGAGCAAAAGCAGTCGGCCCGCTCCTCGTGGGCCTTAGCAAACCGTTCAATGTCCTTCCACGGAGCAGCGACATGGAGAATGTTGTCAACGTTATCGCCATCACCGTGGCACAGGCGCAAAATTTGGAAAAAGACAAAGAAATTCGCCTCCAAAACTGAAAGAAGCCTCGGGAGATCACGTCTGCGGGAAAGGCTCGGCATCCACATCGAGTTCAGATAGGACAAGGCTCCTCTTCTTTTCTTGATCCACAAATCTTGGCACCTCGGTCGTCGTCACAGGGAGTATCGTCATAATACCACCTGGCATGCTCAGCCCATTCCGCAGCATGCAGACATGGGTCCAAACGTCGATCGAAATTGGTGTCTTTCTCTTCTTTACCGGTATCCGATTTGTCTTCAGCCATAGCTAAAAATCTCCTTCAGGGAAACGTCCTTTTTACGAAAATAAGGATGAATCCGTGCAGTGTCGAGCCCGTCCGCAGGCTGTGTCATAATCCGTTTGACGTCATTTTGAGCAACCGAATGGCGTTGCGGCACAGACTGTTGGCTGAGTGGGCTTCAGCTATCCAGAAAACCTCTAAAAGGAGCCTCAGCGGGAACCCCTATGACCGAAGCCACCACCGTGGAAACCTCCGAACGAACCGCCGTGGCTAAAGCCACCGCCGTGGAAACCTCCGAACGAGCCGCCGTGGCTGAAGCCATCGCCGTGGAAGCCTCCGAATGAACCGCCGTGGCTGACCGTGCCGCCATGAAACTCGTTGCCGGGGCCGGTACTGGGAAACCGCATAGAAGGCGCCCTTTCAGCCGGCACGGGCGGCCTGAAAGATCTTGCGCTACCGGAGGAAGGCGGATTTCCGAATCCTCTTTCGCCATGCCCGGCAGCATTAAAGCCCCCAAAATGTCTTTCAGATGGAACCCTGGATTGGAAATGTTCACCGGGTCCGAATGAGCCACGATCGGCACCCATGAATCCCCTTGAAACACGGCCAGCATCAGCTAACCGGCCATGCTCTCTTTCAAGGCTTCGGTTAAAGATCTCTCCCGCAGCCCTCCTCACTTGAGGAGACCTGAATCCTGATTCGTTTCTGACGATTCTCTCGAACCCTCTCCCTGCCGGATCTATGACAGCGATGGCTCCGATCCTTCGATCAAACACATGGTTGGTGCAGATCCTAGCAGCGTGGTCCACCACAATGATCCTGTCAAAGTCATGGAGACAGAAAAATCCGGTAAAGAAGAACCCGCCGAACCAGAAGGGGTAAGGAACCCAAGCGTAAAGATAATCGTAGTCAGCAGGTGGAGGATAATAGGTGACCACCGGTGGTCCGTAAGCATAGTAATAGTTGTTGACCACTGTTGGATTTTCCGAGTCATAGGGACTGGAAGAACTCCCCGGACCGGCCGCAACGACCGGAAGCCCAAACTCGTCAGCAACGGCTTTCAGGCTCTTCAATGCCTCCTCCCTCCCCATCGCTAACCTATGAGAGTCCGATGCAGCCGCTACGGCTGTTTGTAAATCGCCAAGCACAACGGGGGTCACCGGGTAATCGGCAATCCAACCGTTTCTAGGGGCAATACCCACGGAAGCCAAAAGGCTTTCCGCACTCGCCTCGTTCTGAGGCGTACCTATATCGAGAGCCTTAGCCAGACTGATCGCAAAAGACCCTTCACGAACCAATGGCTGGGCCACCGGAGGGGGGGCAGCCGCCACCGTTTCTTGAGTGGCTTGGGGGTATCCCGCTGCGGGCAACAGGAGCAACCCTGCGATAGCCAGTGCAATGACAAACATTCTTTTCATGGCTATCCCCCTTTCTGGAGCCTTCATCGCGCTCCGAATAAAACATAATACATCCGGACCAGCGGTGCAATCACGTAACCTATTAAAAAAATTGAATTATTTTTTGGTATTGTTCTGGAGTGTTTTCCAGACAACGTCCTCCCGTGCAGACAATTTGGGCCGGGTGTTATTGCAAAATACATGATTTTGGCAGGCTTAATACATAACATCTCCCATTGCGCGAGAACGAGATGACCTTTATTCTCCCGAATTATCGTACAGCGAAGCGTATCCGCTGAAACTTAGGTATCAGGTTCAATAATCCGGAAGGGAGGCATAACCATGAATCGAAGGGATCTATTGAAAGGCGCCGCCGTGAGCGTGCTGGCCGTCGCGGCAGGCAGAGGACTGGTTTTCGCAAAGGAATTTTATCCGGTTCAAGTTGATGAAAAGCTGTTTAAAGGTATTAACCGGCTTGAAAATCCGGAAAGCGAGTCAGGACTGGAAAAGGTGCATGTTCCCGTTATCCATGCCCCGGAAAAAGTGAAGGCCGGCGAGATCTTTCCGATAGATATTACGATCGGAAAGGTTCTTCATCCCATGGGACCGACACACTGGATTGAAACCGTGCAGGTTAATATCGGGAATGAACCCGCTGGAACGCTCATGTTTCGCTCCCACGGGTATATGAAACCGGAAGGGAGATTCAACCTCATACTGGGAGAAAACCTGAAGGGGAAGACGGTATCTCTCGTGGTACAGGACAAATGTAACCTGCATGGTATCTGGCAGAGCTATGTCAACGTGGAAGTCGTTTGAAAGAACATGCGCGCTAGCCTGCTTGGACAAATGATTTCGCGTTGGGCTTCCATGTCTCTAACACAAAACTAAAATCCTCGTTCGGGCTCGACTTCGGAGCAAGCTTTGCCGTCAAAACGGGTGACGCGCGCGATCGGCTTGATGAAGGATTGTCTCAAGGAATAAGTGTATGATCCCTGGTCAGGGATCAGGAGGATATCCCCCGTCAGGATATCCCGACCAAAACAGGATGTTCCCCAGATGTCGAGAGGCGTGCAAAGCGGACCGAATACCCTGGCCGGCATTTCCTCCGGCGAAGGTCGGCTTAGATTGATCACAGGAATGAACTCCGCCAGAGGACGCTCCCACCCTAGGAGGTTAATGCCGCCGTCTGTGACAAACATGCCTGCATCTTTCTTGTCCACTACTTTCAAGAGGATGTGCATGGCAGGGGTGGAAAGCCATCTTCCGGGTTCCACCCAGACTTCAAGGTCGCTCAGTGGCTTTCCTTGGAGAGTGATGGCTTGTGCGATTTCTTCTGCAAAATGATCCAGAGGCCTGGATGGGAGGTAGTAGTGCTTGAGCTTGAACTCATGATGAACGTCAAATACCTGATCGAGCTTTCCCCATAGAGTGTTCCGGGGATTCAACCATTCCCCTCTCTCCGGCCAGTAACCTCCGCCGATATCGAGAAATCTCAGTTTTTCCAGGACCCCTGCGGAGATATTGCGTTTGAGGTAGGCTCCTACGAAGCGGATCACCTCTACCTGTGAACTGGAATCGCGGTTCCAGCTGGTATGAAACTGAAGACCGCAAAGATCAATGCCCGGAACGGATAAAGCTTTTTGCAAGATGGGTCCCAATTCATTCAGGGGGATGCCGAATTTATTCCACATGCCGTGATGGTGCCCCCTGATACGAATGCCCGCTTTCAGGGGAACGGCTCCGAGATCCAGTGACTGAGCCAAACCGGCAGACCTTTCCAGCTCCCCGGCACTATCCATGAGGAGAGTGACCTTGTCACGGTTGTGGAGCGCCATGATAAGCTCCGAATCGGTCTTTCCCGGGCCGCTGAAGACAATGTTCCTGCATCCCGTGTTGAGCGCCATGGAAAGCTCGTAGCCGCTGGATACATCCAACCCGTGACCTGCGTCACAAACGCACTTGGCCAGACCGGAAAAGGAGTTGCTCTTCAGGGCGTAAAAGAGACGAAGACGGGAAAACCTTTGGGAAAAGGCGCTCCAGAACTTTTCGAGACTCGTTCTGAAGGCCGGTTCGTCGAAAATATATTGGGGCGTGCCAAACCGTGTGGCGCTGTCAAGAAGGAAGCGACGTTTCTCGATCATGGATTGCACATAAGTTCTCAGGAGAGAGGAAGGCAGGACCTTTTCACGGTTTCTAATGAGGCGTAAAGCCGGCAAGATGATTCCGCTAAGTGGGTTCTTCATCTTGTTTGAAGTCTACTCATGTGATTTTCATACCCCGACCCTTCCACCGGAGATATGGAGACGATGAAGAGTTCTTCGAGTCTTCGGCATTCTGCCATCAGGTCTGCATCAGGTTCCGTGGCCACGATGCAATAGCCCAGCAGCCTATGGTCATAGTCTTTTGGAGGAAGAACGACGCAATCTCCCTCCTTCTTTTTGAGGACGAGTCCTTTGACATGGGGAAGACCTTTGATGCCCGACCCGTCAAGCCTCATGATGGTCCCTTCGCAAGGGGCATAGAGATTGACGCTTGCGTAAGACAGGGGGCGCATTGTGCCCCGGGCCGGATGCAGAAATGCCCGGGTTACGAACCCAAGATAGATGCTGAGAGTATCCCTGCCGGCAGCGATCTTCACGAGGTCAGGAATGGAATCTCCGCCGGGGCGAGGCGTCAACTCGATAAGAACGGGCATTCCTGCTCTGACCACATAGTCCGCCATGAAGAAACCCCAATCAAAGCCGAGAGATTGGACGGCTCTCCTCAGCATGTCCAGCAGGCGCTCCTTCGCAAAGTCTTCGGGATATGAAGGCGGGAACGTATAGGCTAGGACGCTACCGAAAGGTTTGTCAGGCGCCTTCACCTTCCCTGTTTCGCGGATGAGGATGATCTCGTCCCTCTGATACACGAAGTCACAGCTGAATTCCTCGCCTGAGACAAACTCTTCCGCGATCCAGGAGCGGCAGGGGTCGATTTCCCAACCCCGAACCGGATCGTGAAAAGGCGCGTACAATGGATTGGTCCTGCGCAGGGGCAGTTGATCCTGCATGGTGGCCACCGCGCAGGTCACATCGCTTTCGGTGGTGCAGTGGAAAAGTAACTCGCTTCCGCTGCCCGACACGGGCTTGAGAACGATGTTTTCCCCATGGGCACGAAAAAAAAACAGGGTCGTTTCCACGTCGGAGGCGAGGGCTGCACAGGGAGAACTGATTCCTCCAGCAGTCCACATTCGTCTGGATTCAAATTTGTTTCTTGACCGGACAATGGCCTGCCGGGGAGGGAAGGGGAGGTTCAGTGCGGAAGCGATTCTGCCGGCCAAGAGAAGAGATTCGCAATCAAAGCAGGCCACGCCGACGGGCGTCACTTCTCTTGAGGCCAGAGCAGTCGAGATTTTATCGAGTTTTGCGTCGGGTCCGTCGAGACGGGCAAAGATCAGCTTTGAGGGGGGGACATCTCGGAGTCGGGAATCATCCCGAAAGCTTTCGTCGATCAGAAAGACGAGCGGTGTTCTTGCATCTTTTTGAAGCCTGCAGACATAATCAGGAGTAGTTCCCACCACAAGGACTTCCATGGAGGCCGGTTGTCTCATTCTTGACGGCTCTGTAACAAGTCCCTTTTCCCGCCGCTTCAGGATTTCGCAGGGCTCAACTTGCATCTGGAACTCTTCACCGCGCCGTCGAGTTTGACGACTCTTGGGGAAGTCATCGTTCTTGTGTCTTGTCATTTCAATACGCCGGCGCACCGACATCAGCCGCAGAAAACATCGTAGCGGGCTGGATTTCAGCTTTCAGAGAAGGAGAGACGAACTTAAAAAGGGGCTGGGGATCCAAGTGCCAGAGTTTCTTCCAGTAAAAGTCGCCGCAGAGAAAATCCACCCTTGACAGTTCCTGCTCAAGAGCAAAGCGGATGTGATGCATGTTCATGACTTTCGCGACACCCTTGAAATCGGCACGAGTGCCGCCCAGGAACACGACATAAGCACGGTCGAAAACGGCCCCCAGATCGACCGCCGCGATTCGGCCGCAAATTTCGAGGCTCACCATTCTGAGAAATCCCCTTTGCCGCAGCAATACAATAACGTCCCTGAAAGCCTCCATGAACCGAGAATCATGGAAATAGGAGTCGGAACCGAACCTGCTTCTGTTCATTTCAACCAGAATTTCGTAGTCCCGCAGACGGTTCACGAACCAGGCACTCCCGGGAATGAAAATAGAATCGATTTCTTTGGTGATGGCTTTCAACTTCTTCCGGCTGAAGCGCCCGGAGTATTCCTCGAAGTTGAAGTCGAGATCCGGAGGATAGAGCAGATATCCGACTTCATCGACGTCCAGTTCAGAGGGTGGGGCAGTGTCGTCCACCTCAATATATCTCAGGTAGGTTCTTGGCGGGCACATCGA
The DNA here is from genome assembly GCA_963740905.1 of uncultured delta proteobacterium. Taxonomy (GTDB): domain Bacteria; phylum Desulfobacterota; class DSM-4660; order Desulfatiglandales; family HGW-15; genus JAFGDM01. Next base: position 325,170 of record CAVUFY010000015.1, on the reverse strand, counting down.
GAGGAGTTCTGACAGGACGTCCGGTTCTCTGCAGTAAATAGGCGTGCGCTCGAGCCAGGTCTTTCCTTGCCAGGTTTCTCCCGGGAAGAAAACAAACATATCCTCGTTTTCGAGATGGGCAAGGGGTAGCATGCCCAGGACCCCGCGGTCATCTTCGAGGACCAGGAAATGGGGTTGGTTCCTGAAGTGCCTGTGGAAACACAACCGGAACTCCCAGAGATCGGAGAGGTTGCGGACCGGACCAAGGGAATTCCAGAGGAACCCGCATTCACCAAGGTCGGTCACGATTCTTTTTCTCATCGCGTTTCTTCTCTAATTTATGCCGAAATCAGGAAAGCTTCTGCGTTCCTATTCACGATAAAGGGTCTGCCGCTTTACCCGCTTTGCGTTGAAAAACTTCTTGGCAAATCGGACAACGGCTTCAGGATCGTAGGCTTTGCAGCTGAAAACATCCAGGTAAGTGGTGTTGCTTTGATTGGCGAAATGGGCAGATATCAGTGAGGTCTCGATGAGCTGTGTCATAGAGAAACCAGCCACCCTTTCCTCCTCCCCAAAGTGGACCACCTGTGTTTCACCGAAGCGTTTCATTTTGATGAGGTCGCAAAGCTGAACCACGAACTGCTTAATTGCTTCAGCGCTTCGGATGGTCTGAGGGTCGCAATCATAAAGGTCAATGCAAGACAGTATTCCCCAAGGCGGCTTTCGAACGGGCGCACTTCGTCGGCTGTCCTCTTTTTCCATTCTATTTTCATCCTCCTGTCTTTGTAATAAGGTGATCCTCCTCTGTTTGGGGTTTGTGATTAAGGGACCCTTGAAGGCAATAAAAATCCTGCCTCGGATCTCACTTTGAGGCGGATTCGCATGCCTTCGGTTTAACACCGAAACAATTTGCACACATCAGAGAAAGCGAGTTTTATGCCAATAGCGTAATACCTTGAAAAGGCGTAATTTTTACCATTAGCATCAAAAGGGACAGGAACTGAATATTCCGATATTTGAGGAGGGGAAGTTTTCCTCCGGAACGCATGTCGCTTTATTTTTGGCGTCAAGAGTCGTATTCAAAGCTGCGAAATTCCACACGATGAGACTTAATTGATTAGAATAGTTATCATTTTCAAATAAATTCCGAAAGGAAGCCAAAAACAGGAAATTCAAGTTCCGAACTGAGAGACAAAGAGAACCCCAAGTTCTTGTTTTGAATCTTTCTTCCTATCGCTACAGGTAGTGGGAGGTTTTCGTTTATTCCTCCTTCACTGACGTTTCAAATTTGAGCCCGTATTTTTCGATCTTGGAATGCAAGGTAGGCCTTGAAAGCCCCAGAAGCTTGGCAGATTGAGAACGATTGCCGCCGGTCAGGCTCAGGGCTTCGCTGACCAGAATTCGGGCAAAGCGATCCATGCACTTGTCGAAAAGGGCATCAGAAGGTTCGGAAAGGATTCTGTCACGGACCCATTGCCGCATAATCTCATCCGGGCTCCCTCCGCCCACGGTTGGACCGGCTGCCTGACCCCTGATAGCCTGGGACACGATCTCGGGACTGACCGGCGCTCCGCGATTGAAGATGATGGCTTTCTGAATAGTGTTGGCAAGCTCTCGGACGTTCCCCGGCCAGGGATAGTTGCTCAGGACGGAGACGGCTTCTTTGGTTATTCCGGGATTGACTATTCCCAATTCTGCCGCATAGCGGGAGAGAAAATAGTGTACAAGGAGGGGAATGTCGCCGTTTCTTTCTCTTAGAGGAGGGAGCCAGATGGTGACCACCTTGAGACGATAATAGAGATCTTCTCTGAAACGGCCCTCAGCCAGGGCTGCTTCAAGGTCCCTGTTGGTGGCCGCTACCATTCTCGCATCCACCGGGATCGTCTCTCTGCCGCCCAACCGTTCAATGCTCTTTTCCTGAAGAAGCCTGAGAATTTTGGACTGGATGTTAAAGGGCATATCCCCAATCTCATCCAGGAAGAGGGTCCCATGGTTAGCCTGTTCAACTTTTCCGACCCGTCGGTAGGAGGCTCCCGTGAAGGCGCCTTTCTCATACCCGAAAAGCTCGCTCTCGAGCAATGTTTCCGGTATGGCCACGCAGTTGATGACAAGAAAGGGTTTGCTCGCCCGCAGGCTGTGATGGTAGATCGCCCGAGCCACCAATTCCTTGCCCGTTCCTGATTCTCCCCGGATGAGGATCGTAGCATCAGTGGAAGAGACACGACCGATGGCCTTGTAAACATCCTGCATGAGCTTGCTTCGACCGATCAGGGCTTCTCTGGAACTGCCCTCGGGAGGGGTGTTCATTTCCACCGGAGAACGCATGAAGCGGCCGGCTTCCAGTGCCTGCCGGATTTGAGATAACATATCCGGTATATCAAAGGGCTTGAGGACGTAGTCGAACGCACCCATCTTGGTCGCCTCGATGGCGGTTTCCGTGGTGCCGTAAGCGGTCATGATGATGACCGGAAGCTTCGGCTCCATGTTGTGAATGGCCTGAAAGGTCTCAAAACCGTTCATTCCCGGAAGCCGCATGTCCAGGATCACAAGATCGGGGATCCTGCGGCGGATCATAGCGACCCCTGTTTCTCCGGAAGGCGCGCTCTCCACCGAATAGCCCTCTTCCGCCAGGAGCTTTTCGAAGCTCTTTCGCAGCTGATCATCATCATCAATGACCAGAATCGTAGCCAAATTACTACTCCTGTTTATGGTGTGACTCAGGGTTTGAGGGGGAGGATCACGGAAAAGGTGGATCCCTCTCCCTCTTTCGAACGAAGTTCCATGCGCCCCCCATGCTCCTCCATAATCCGAACGGCGATGCTTAGTCCCAATCCCGAACCCTCTTCCTTGGTGGTGAAAAAGGGTTCGAAGACCCTGCCCTGAATCGATTCCGGAATCCCGGGCCCGCTGTCGGTCAGGCGAATGAACACAGCCGGGCCGAGTGAGGCATCGGAACCCTCTTCTTCGCGAATGGTCATAGTACCACCGCCCTTCATGGCCTCGCAACCGTTCTCGATGATATTCACGAGCACTTCCTTGAGCCGTTCAGGGTCGGCCGCGATCTCGGCCAGAGGTCTCATCCTCTCAACTCGGACGGTCACATTGTAAGAACGAAGACGATGAGCAAGAAGGCGAAGAACCAGGTCCACAACTTCCGAGGGACTGATGCTCTGCACCCTAAGCTTCGGGGGTCGGGAAAATTCCAGGAAGCTCTGAACGATGCTGTCAATATGGAGGATCTCCTCCGAAATCACCTGAAAATCCTCCTTCTGATGAGGAGAAAGATCCATGGTACGGTTCAAGGAAAAAAGACGCATCTTCACGGAAGTGAGAGGATTGCGGACGCTGTGGGCCATCCCGGCGGCGAGTTTGCCCACCACGACCATCTTTTCTGCCTGCAAGAGATGTTCGCGGCTCTTCTCGAGTTCGGTTTGGGTTTGGTCGATGTCTTCCATGAGCCCGCGGACGCTGCGGCTCAAGGCTTTCACTTCGTCCGTTCGGTCAGGGCTGGCTCTAGGGTCGGCTTCCATGGCCAGCCTCCGAAGAGGTTCCAGTATGTCGTTGACCAGGACGAAGGCGAGGACCACTCCGAGAAGGAGCACAAGGAGAACAGCCGTGCCTGCGATAATTCTGATCTTTTTGGCCTGGCCGTAGCTGCTGACCTTGATGTCCTGGATTTTTTGTTTGTAGAAATCCTTATAGTTCTTGCAGTAGTCCAGGACCTTGAAAAAGTGATCCCGAACCTCTTTGTGAAGCCTTGCTCCCCTCTCCCGGTCGCCGGAGGTGTAGAGTTCAATGACTTGGTCTTTGAGCGTGACATACTGAATGTACTCGGCTTCAATGGAATTGATGATCTTCCTCTGGGCCTCGGACTGGGTGAACGCCCGGGCTTCATTCAACTCCTTTCGAAAAATCTCTCGATACGTGCCTAGACGCTTGAGCCAGTCGGGGTCACCGTCTTGAAAAAAATAGGACACATACCCCTTCTGATTGGCCAGAGCGGACTCCAGCGCTTCGGCCCTTTGGAAAGCGGCCAAGTTATCGTCAATGACTTCCTGCATGAGTCCTTCCATGCGGTAGGTGTACCAGACCATCACGAGGCCGCCCAGAAGAGTAATGGCCACCAGGGAGGCAAGAACAGAATAGATCCTGACCCGGAGGCTGATTAACTTCCAAATCTTAACACTCATGAAATGTGCTCTTTCTCCCCTTCGTATTTCCTCAATTTTGCCAGAAGTGTTTTTCTGGTGATGCCCAGCCTTCTGGCTGCCTCGCTCTTGTTGCCTTTGCTCATTTGAAGAGCATTCAGAATAGCCGCCCTTTCCACTTCTTCCAGGGATCTGTCGTCCGCAGGACTCCGGCCTTCAGTGGTGAATTTTGACTCTCCGGAGGACTTTTCCAGAATAAGGGGCAAGTCCTGCATATCCAGATAATCGGTCTGACTCAGAACCACGCCCCTCTCTACCGCGTTCATGAGCTCTCTCACGTTTCCGGGCCACTCGTGTCTGAGCAGACAGTCCATGGCTCGGGGGGTGAATCCCTTTATCCTTTTACGATTTTTTTCAGAAAAGATCCCCAGGAAATGTTGTGCCAGAAGGGGAACGTCTTCCCTCCGATCTCTTAAAGGCGGGAGGACGAGGGTCACCACATTCAGACGGTAGAAGAGATCGTCTCGAAACCGGCCGGCCCCAATCTCCTGAAGGAGGTCCTTGTTGGTTGCGGCAATGACCCGGACGTCCACTTTGATCAAATCTTCGCCTCCCACGCGGGTAAATTCTCTTTCCTGCAGCACCCGGAGAAGTTTGACCTGCATAGCCGGAGACATCTCGCTGATTTCATCAAGGAACAGGCTGCCTTTGTGAGCAAGGACAAACTTGCCCTCCTTCCTCCTGTAAGCGCCGGTGAACGCACCCTTTTCGTGCCCGAAGAGCTCCGATTCGAGAAGGCTTTCTGTGATGGCTGCACAATTAATCTTCACAAACGATGCATTTTTTCGAGGGCTATTGAAGTGGACGGCGCCTGCAATCATCTCCTTTCCCGTGCCCGATTCGCCGGTGATGAGGATTGTTGCCTCCGTTGGGGCCACCTGAGCAACGGTATCGAGAAGCTTCACCATGGCCTGACTTCGACCGATAATATTGCGCCGGTCGAAGTGACTGCCCAGGGTTTCCCGAAGCATTCGATTCTCTTCCCTCAAGTGGGTGTGATCCATCGCTCGTTCCATGGCCAGGCGAAGCTCGTCGAAATCAAGGGGTTTGGTGAGATAGTCGTAGGCCCCGGTCTTGAGTGCTTCCACCGCCGTTTCCACCGAAGAGTAGGCGGTCATGATGATGACCGGGATGGCAGGGTTGAAGGCCTTGATTTCAGACAGGGCCTGGAGTCCCGAAACTTTGATCATTCGGATATCCATGAGAATGAGGTCAAAGGGCTGCCCGTGAACCTTCTCCACCGCCGTTGAACCGTCATCCGCTTCGGTGATGCCATATCCCCACCCGGAAAGCAAGGTTCTCAACATGGTTCTGTGAGAAGCATCATCGTCAACGACAAGAATATAGTTTTTCTTTTCCATAAGAAGCCTTCTGTCGCAGGCGGCCAGCCGGTTCGAAACGTCATTTTGCGTTAGACTTGTCCTCTGCCAAAGGCAGGAACAAAGTGACCGTGGTTCCGCTGCCCGCTTCGCTCTCGACCCTGACCTCGCCCCCATGAGCTTCGATGATTTTGTGCACGATGGCAAGGCCCAGCCCCGTTCCTGTTTGTTTGGTGGTGAAATAAGGATCAAATATGTGTTCTAGGTCCTTATTATCGATGCCGCAGCCGGTATCTTGGACGATGATTTTTATCCTGTGGGATTCGGCATCCCTCTTTACAGAAACCGACAGGGTTCCTCCCTCGTTAGTAGCTTCGAGTGAATTGAGGTACAGGTTGAGAAGGACCTGATTCATTTTGTCCGGATCAACATTCACCTCCTCCATGGACCCGGGGAGATCAAAGTCGATGCCGATCCCCTTTGAGGAAGTCTGTCCTTCAATCATCTTGAGAGAATGTTGAACGAGCCCCTGGACAGGCGTGCGTTTCAGTTGCAAGGACATGGGGCGAGCAAACTCAAGGAGCTGAGATATGACCCGGTTTAATCGATCCACCTCTTTGATCATAATGTCCGCCGTATCCCGATCCTCTTCGTTGGCCTTGTACCTCTCCTTGAAGTAGGTAGCGAATCCCTTGATGGAACTGAGAGGATTTCGGATCTCATGGGCCACCCCAGCGGCGAGTCTTCCGAGCGAGGCCAGGCGTCGGCTGGTCTCAATCTCCCTTTTCAGGGTCTGCACTTCCGTCATGTCCCTGAAAAGAATAAGCCGCCCCGGAACCGTCTCCTCCCTGTCCTGTAGAAGGGAAACACTCACCTCGAGGTACAGAGGAGTACCGTCCTGAAGATGGCACTCTATTTCATCCTCAATGATCGCGTTTTGTCCCGGCTTCAAGCCTGAGGCCAAACTCACGAACTCGCGGGGCAGGACCTCTCGGAGCGAGCGAGCCATCATTTCGGATGAACGTCGCCTCAAGATCTCTTCGGCAGCCCGGTTGAAGGAAACGATCTTTCCTTCTTCATCGGCAGCGAGGAGCCCTACAGGCATATTTTCAACCACCCGATCGGAAAAAGCCTTTATTCGGGACAAAGACGTTCTGGTTGTTCGGTAAGCCTGGGCGAGAAAAAGTAAGACCACGCCGGCGAAGCCAATGAGGAGCAGGACGAAAGCCATGAGCAACGTGTGGCGCATGTCCTCCTTCAGGGCCGCGTTAAGGGGACCCATGTCCAGTCCGACGAAAATGATTTTTCCGCCCTCAGTCTGTTCCAACCCCGGTATGTTGGGTTGCATCATCCATCCCATCCGGGGGCCTGCACCCCTGGGCGAAGGTTGGGCCGGTGCGAATCGGCGAAAAACCTCGAATACCTCGGGCCCTTGCGGACTTGGGACCTGGCGCCATCGCACGGTGTCTGAGTCCGCTATTTCCTTTAGATCAAGGTCCGTTCCGTGATTTTCTCCGACTTTGTCGGGATCGCTATCGGCAAGGATTCTACCTCGATCGTCGGTCACGATGAGATAAACGATATCTGTTTGCTGGGCCGTTTCGGTGAGCAGTCTCTGAAGCCTGAAGTTGCCTCCCTGTATGCCCATCATGCCCATCATTCCCGTTCTTGTTCCTGCTTCGAAGGAGCGAATGAGGGCAGCCCCTTTTTCCGTGAGCAGACGGATCATGTCCTGCTTTTGCTTGTGAATACTCTCAACGGTCCAGAAAAGGAATATGGGGAGGAGCAGTGCCAGCGCCCCAAGAATGATCCAGGGCGGAATGGCCAGCATGTAGTGTCTCTTGGATTTATTCATATCGTATATTTTTTACTCAGTTGGATACTCTATCTGTGTAACAAGTATCCAATCTGGATCAGGATTTTTCAAGAGGAAAGGTAACTAAAAATGACTAAATGACAAAAAAAGCAATATTTCAGCAAGTTATACTTGTATGTGATCTTTGGCACGGCCTTTGCCATAAAAGAAGGGCAAAACAAATGAATCCAAGGAGGACAAAAATGAAGAAAGCACTCGCAACCGTAGGAATCTTGGCACTGGCAGCGCTCATCGCGGTTCCTGTTATGGCTCAGGGGCCCGGATGGGGAAGGGGTCATCACATGCAGGGCTATTGGGGAGGCGGTCCGGGGTACGGCCGGAATTATGGAGCAGGGTATGGAAACCTGACCGACGAGCAGAGAACCAAACTCGACAATCTTTATAACAAGTTCTATGAAGACACGGCCAGCACGCGAAGCCAGCTCTGGAGCAAGAGAGGTGAATTGAACGCTCTTCTGAGCTCACCCAACTCGGATACTGAAAAGGCTAAGGCCCTTCAAAAAGAGATCAACGACCTTAGAGACAAGTTAGCGCAAGACAGGCTTGCCCTTGATCTCGAAGCACGGAAGATCAATCCTGACGCCCGGTACGGTGGTTGGGGACCCATGGGTGGCTATGGCATGGGTGGCGGCTACGGCCGGGGAATGATGGGCTATGGCTATGGACCCATGGGACCCATGGGTGGCTACGGCATGGGTGGTGGCTACGGCCGAGGAATGATGGGCTATGGCTACGGACATATGGGCGGATATGGCCCGGGTTACTGCTGGAACTAGACGCCGGCAGTGCTCAGGGGTGGGATGTGTCTCGTTCACCCCTGAGTCTCACCCCTCACCAGGATTTCCCCTGGATGATTTTTTTCAGCTTCTCCTGGAGTTTCTTTTCAGCCAGAACCATCTTCTGGGCATGCGCCTGTTTGATCTTTTCGGAAAGAATCTTCAAGTCGGCAGGCTTTTCCACGAAGTCCATGGCCCCGAGTTTCATGGCCTGGATGCCTTTATCCAGCGTGGCATAGCCGGTAAGAAGAATTACCCCCACATCCGGCCTTTTCTGCTTTATGGCCTTCAAAATTTCGATCCCGTCCATCTCGGGCATCATGAGATCCAGAATGATAGCGTCGTAAGATTCCGCCTCGGCCTTTCTGATGGCTTCTTCGGCGGAGGTAGCGGTTGAGACATCCATGCCCCTTGCGCGCATTCTTTCAGCGAGGCTGTCCAAGAAATCCTGCTCATCGTCAACGAGTAAAACCTTTTCTGACATGACTTTTCTCCTTCCGCGAGAATCTTATTCCAATGGCCATTAAGAAGGCACTGCGGCTGAAGGGAAGCTGAGAACGATTTCGTCTTCATGAACCCCGATGTCCGCACCCAGGATTTCCATCAGCGCCTTGCCCTGTTCCCCTGATAAAGGCGTCCCCTTAAGGCCCTCGGTCATTTCAAAACCTGTCCATCGCACCCTGGCTCTGCTTTCTTCTTCGTCCACCGCAAGGACCACAGTCGCCCCTTTACCGGCCTTATCCATGGCAAAATCCAGGCAAAGCCAGATGACATTTTCGAGAAAGAAAGGATTCGTGTAAATCATAACCGGCCGTGGAGGTCTGCGGCACTCCAGCTTGACTCCTTTCATGGAAGCAAACCGGGCCGACAGCGCGACGGCAAACTCGGCTGTATCGTACACATCGACGCTTCTAGCCGTTTCGTCGACACTGTGGGCAAATCGGTTCATGAGCTTGACAATACCATCTGCTCGCTGGATTTGTCTCATGATCTTTGCCGCTTGGCTCTTAAGCCTGGCAGGATCAAGGGGGACACCTTTTTCAGCCAGCAGTGTGAGGTCGTCCAAGAGGCCGGCGCTTTCATTGATAATCGCCAGGACATTCTTCATTTCATGGGATATGGATGCGGTCATCTTACCGAAAAATCGAAGACCCCCTTCCCTCAGCGCATCTTCCTTGCAAGACATCAATCCCCTCCTTCTTTATGCTCCCGATGCAGACCTACAGCCGCAACCAAATCTCTGAACGAATAACGAATGTCGAACAACGAATATCGAATTACGAAGTGGGTTCCGGAAAGTATTTCCTTCGATATTGGACATAAAATCGTTTCACGATTTTATGCAACGCGGGCTTCCCCGCTTGAGAGCCTTGCGCAGCAAGGCGTTTCATGAAATATGCGCAGCAGATTTCACTATTCGATATTCTGCGGTTCGCTTCTCAACTTCTACACAAGTTGCAGGCTAATGTTCCAGCACTTCATTCATCTTTCGGATCAGAATATCGATGTTGACCGGCTTGACAAGGTAATACCCCGCGCCTGCCTCGGCGGTTCCCTTCCTGAAATCTTCCTCGGAGCCGTGGCCGGTGACAAAAATGAACTTCAAAGCGGGACGCAGTTTTGCCAGTTCGCTCTTCAACTTGATACCGCTGATCTTGGGGATCTTGACATCCAATACAGCGATGTCATAGGGGTTGCTTCCGGCCAGCTGCAGAGCTTCGTCCGCACCGGTCGCCCAGTCCACATGGATTCCCCTGAGACTGAGGCGTTCAGCTAGTGTAGTGACCAACTCTGCTTCGTCATCGACCAGCAGCACGCGCATTTCCATCGTCTTTCCTCTTTTTCTGCATCTTGAACGGCAAATGGACGATAAAGCTTGTTCCCTCACCGACCTTGCTTCGTACCTCGATTCTGCCCCCCAGTTCCTGAACCAGGCCGGAGGTAATGGACAGACCGAGACCCGTTCCCCCTTTGCTGACCTTGGTGGAGAAAAAAGGTTCGAAGACCCGATCAAGATCTTCCTCCGGGATCCCGGACCCGTTGTCCGTGAAAGTTACGGAAAGGAATTTCTCATCTTCGCTCCTGGCCGAGATGTTCAAGTGACCGCTCTCATCCACGGCGGCAAAAGCGTTGTTAATGATGTTCAGAAAGATCTCTTGAAGCCTGCCGCTGTCGCTTTCAACCCGTGGAAAGCTTTCCGGGACATCCACCGATACCTTGATAGAGCGGTACTCAGCCTCCTTGCCAAGGAAGCTCAGCACCTCCACGATGGTCTTCTTTAGATCGAGAGTCTTGGGCGTGATTTCCTCCGACCGGGAAAAACGCAGAAGTCTTCTGGCGATAGCTGCGCAGCGTTCGACAGAGGCGATCACCGAATCGACCAGACCTATTATCTTTTCCTCTTTGGCGGCCTGATCTTTCTGGTTCTTGATGGTTATTATGTCTTTGATGAGGCCCACTTTCTCATTGATGATGGCCAAGGGATTGTTGATTTCATGGGCCACACCTGCCGCAAGACGGCCGATGGTCGCCATTTTGTTGGAGTACTCCACCTGGTGGAGGGTCGTGACGCGCTTCTGATCCGCCTCATACATGTTCTCTACCAAGTACGTGGCCACTGCAAGGATGACGAAGAGAACGATGATGATGCTCGCTACGGCAAAACCGACGAGGGTCATCCGGGTCCTGTACCAGGGTTTCAGGATCTCGGACCTCTTTTCCACGATCATGAGGATAAAGGGCGTTGCCTCGACGTAGGCATACCCGATGATGAGAGGCGGAGTTCGCCGGCTTTCCTCTTCAAAGACCACCGTCGCAGCCGAGTATTCAGGAACCGGGAGAGCGATTTTTTCAAGGACATTGCCCTGCAAACGGGAGGGAGTCTGGAGGATCCCGTAACGGTTGATCACAAAAGCATCCCCGAGACCGCTCACTTCGAGCTGGGACAGGAGGTCGTTGAAGCGCTGCATGTCGAGGGTGGCTCTCAGCACATAAGGAAACCCGCTTCCAGCCAGTCGCCTCACGGCGATGACCAGATGGGGCACCTGTCGGAACCCCATGAACACGTCGCTGATGTACACTCCCTTTTCCCGAACCTCTTTGTACCAACCCTGTCCGCTGTAATCTTTGCCCTTCAACTCGTAAGGACCTACATAGCTTCGCTGATGACCTAACGGGTCTATCACTCCCAGGTCGACGAACCCGCCGCCGAAGGCTTCCTTAAGGTTTTCGAGAATGGCGGACAGTCGAGTCGGGTCATTGAGAGATTCGAAGCTATTGTCCTGGATGATGAATTCAAGAGCCGACTTCCGCTCATCAAGAAAGAAAGCTATGGTTCGACGGGTGTTGGAAACCAGCCGCGAGGTCCTGAGGAGTATTTCTGACACTTCCGATCGTTGCGCCACTTTGTAATCAATCACTGCCAGAACCACCACGGGAAGGAGGGCGACGCCGGCGGTGAGAATCACCGCCATCTTCCAGATGCGACGAAAATTGAACAGGTGTTTGTAGGGGCCCGCCGCTACATCGTGATGATCCCAGAATTTTGGTTTAAGGCTAGCGAGGGGTTTCATGGAAATCTCCTACCGAATGCAGGGTTCGGCAGCAATCAAAACGTTTTGTCCAAAGCCGATCCATGGGTCGCAACACGGAACCTCTCGAAAGCATGCGAACATGTGGAAGGTTAACATTCTAAAGGGCAGGCTCATGTCCCCCTTGGTCCGGAATGTCAGTTTTTTTTTCAATGTTCTTCTTCTGCCTTATTCTCTCGTTCGCTTTCTTGATGGTTTCACTCAACACTTCAATGTCCACAGGTTTCTGAAGGTAGGCAAAGGCGCCGAGTCTCATGCAGGTCTCGCGGTCCGTTTCAGAGCCGTGACCGGTGAGGATGATGACCTCGATTTCAGGGCGAGTTTTCTTGACGCGTGTCAGGACCTCGATGCCGTCGATGCCCGGCATCTTGAGGTCCAGAATCATGACTTCAGGCTCGTCTTCGGCAACCAAATGGAGCGCGGACTCGCCGTCGTAAGCCACAGCGGAGCCCATATCCCGCATGAGAAGGCGTTCAGAGAGGGTTTGGACAAACTCCCTTTCATCGTCCACGAGCAAGACCTTGGAAGGCAATTCGAAATCAAATTTTCGGTACACGTCCGTCTGATAGAATCCTTTGCCCACTTTTGTTTCCACGGACCGCACGCCGGAAACCCTGCCTGCTATGCTTTTCAGCTCGTCTTCAAGACGACTGAGCATAAGGACATGCTTGTTAATGGTCAGGGTGACAGCGCCGTTCACGACTCCGACGGCTACGTTGTGTCCTTCTTCGGCGAGCGTCACCTCTACTCTGGCCGCAAGAAGAAAATCGTCCACAGCCTTCTGCGAAGCCGGCGTCGTTTTGATCACATCGGCTGTAGCGTTTCTTTCGATGAGTAAAACGGCCTTCTCCGTGCCGGTTTTGTCCATCGGGATGACCAGGTCGTAAAGAGCCGGGTTCCAGGGATCGTTTTTCTCGGAGATGGCGTTCACCCAGGCAGCCCGATCCTCATCATGTCTTCGAATGAGTTTGAGCGCTTCTTTTTCAGACAGCCCCTGATCCTCTTCGGCAAGAGAGACCCGGCTCTTGATGTCAGCAATGAGGCACACACGCAGAACATGGCTGACCTTCCTGGGAATCAGCTGACTGACGAATCCCTGAACCAGAAGCCGGTCCTTCGAGAGCACTCCGGCAAGCGCGAGCTTCAGATAGGCTATGGAACGCTCTTTTTCGTGAGTGAACTTGTGAAACACGGAAGTCTTGGCCGAGAAAGCGCGGGCGATTTTGCTCTCTTCCATGCCGGACAATTCGCTCGCCTCCCGAACGATTTCATCATCCGTCACCAGCTCGAACCCCGTCCTTGAGGGAAGCTCTTTAACCACCGAGTCTTCCTTACAGAAAGTGCCGCTGAAAACAGTGATCACAGACATAAGGACTCCTTCTTGCTCTTCGGTTTACTCATGCAAACGCAGTCCCCCTCAGGCCTTCGGCCGTAACCAAGCACTATTCTAGGGCCAGGCTGGGGGTAGTCTCTGACGAGTCCGCGATCGGAAATAGACTCACCCTTTTAACCGCCCCAAGATGCTTAAGTCTTCTTCAGCGTAGGCGCATCACGCTAAGCCAACCGGAGAGGTGATCCTGTGGGGCTACCGCCATAACCCATTGAGTTTTCGGCGCCGTTTCAGGTCACGGCGGAAATGGTTGCGGCCCTGAAGAGACAACCCCCCCCCCGGCCTGGCCTGACAACTTCTGCGCAACTTGCGAAGAAGTCATATTTTGGGACTCTAATAGCTGATGCGGCAAACGGTCATGAGCGGGCATGTCTGCTCCTGATTCTCTTTGTGGGCTTCCGTGTAAACGGCGCTCACGGCCTTTTCCATCGTTGGATAGATGTGGTCGTCGCCGATTCTCTCCCGGAGATGGGTTCGGTTCAGCACTTCAGCAACCTTTTCATTGATGCTGCTTAAAGAGAAGTCCACCCCCGCGCTTCTCACCCTGTCCACGAGCAGAGACAGAGTCTCTTCGCCGGAAGCATCCATGTCGTTGATACCGTTAGCGACCAGGACAATGTGTTTCAGGCTTTTTTTGGTTTGCATCCGCTCTGTGATGATGTCTTCCAGGTAGCTGGAGTTGGCGAAAAAAAGAGGTCCGTCGAACCGGATCATGGCAATGTGCTCACACTCCTTCAAGCCGAAGGTGACGCAGTCCCTCAGGGATTGATCGTCATACCTGGACAAGGTGGCCACCCGGGGTCTCATACTCTTGTACAAGAATACCAGGAGGGACAGAACGACGCCGACCATGATGCCTCTGTCTAGATGGGGCGCGAACCCCAGAGTGGCTATAAAGGCCAGAATGGAGATAACTCCGTCATACCATTTCGCCTCCCAGGCATGGATGAAACCGGAGACATTGATGAGCCCGAGGACGGCCATCATGATCACTGCGGCCAGAACCGACTGGGGCAAATGGTAGAGGAGGGGAGTGAAAAGCATGAGCACGATCACCACCATCAGGCTGGTAAAAACGCTCGAAAAACCGGTTACCGCCCCGGATTGAAGGTTGACCGCCGACCTGGAAAAAGATCCGGAGGTGGGGTAGCTTTTTGCCGTGGCACCAAGGATGTTTGCAAGTCCCTGTCCGATCAGTTCCTGGTTGGGGTCCAGACGCTGACCGGTCTTTGCGGCCATAGCCTTGGCAATGGAAATGGCTTCCATGAACCCGAGAAGGGAAATGATGGCCGCATAGGGGAGCAGATGGATTATTGCCCTTGAGTCGATGCGGGGCATCGAGAAGGAGGGCAGACCCTTGGGAATCATGCCCACCACCTCTCCGCCCCCCGTCATCAGAAGCCGGTTCGTATTCAATAGCCCTTGCCCCACCTTGATGCGCCAGGTCCGCCCCTCGTCTCCTGCGCCGGGTGGGATCTTCCCCGCGGCGTAAAACCTTATCGAGCCGCCAGGCTGTTTCACGCCCCGCAGAAGGAGCCTTCTGATATTCTCCCGGATGATCTGGATTTCGTTTTCCACCGATCTAAAGTTGAAGGCCATGAAACTCGCGGCGTGTTCGGCATTGAGCACGGCCACGAAATCCCTGTCAGAGCTTGCCTGCTCCAGCGCTTTATTGACTTCGGTCCTTTCCCTGCTGAGTTTCTCCCGGGTTTCCACGGCCTTGTTGAATTCACCGATCAGCGCTTTTGCTTCAGGAAACTCGATAGCCGACATAGCCACAACTCTGTTATGCTCGAACCCTATGGCCCACGAAATGATGGTCGTCAGGGACACTGCGACCAGGACATTAGGGATTTTCGGAGATATGCGCTTCAGGAAGTACATGATGGCAAAGGCGAAGGCTCCCATAAGAAAAGTGGGCCAATGTGTGTAGTGCAAGGCCTCCCGGAAAACGTTGATGACCGTCTCGTAGTGATGGGAAGCGCTTTCCACACTTACACCGAACATCTTGGAGAGCTGGGAGGTTGCGATAATGATGGCGGCTGCGTTGGTGAACCCGTTCACCACCGGATGGGAAAGGAAGTTGACTACCAGCCCGAGCCTCAGAACCCCGAGAGCTAACTGAATAGCGCCCACCATGAGGGCCAAGAGAATCGCATAGGCGATGTAACCCTCGCTGCCGGCTGTGGCCAGCGGTGAGAGAGAGGCCGAAGTCATGAGGGACACTACCGCCACCGGTCCGGTGGCCAATTGGCGGCTGGAGCCGAACAGAGCGGCAACCATGGGGGGCAGAAAAGCCGCATACAGACCGTAATAGGCGGGGAGCCCTGCCAGTTGCGCGTAGGCCATCGATTGAGGGATAAGGACCAGGGCCACTGTTAAGCCCGACACGGCGTCCAGTCGAATCTTATCCGGGCTGTACCGCTTGAGCCAGAGGGTGAAGGGAAGAACCTTTGTCAACATGGCCGATCCTCATCCTGAAATCCGTCTATTTTTGGAAGGGTGCGACACGCTTCAACGAGATCATTGTAAATGGCTGCGGTGTCATAAAAGCCGTACGTCTTGAATGGGACTAACCCGTCAACTATGGAAAAGAAGATGAGAGCCTTTTCCGGACTGGCACAGATTCGATGGAGCCGTCTTCCTGCCAAAGTAGTATGGCCCGCTGGAAGATGTTCAGGCGGCCCCCGGAACCGGATTCAACGTGGCCAGTTTATAAGGAACATGACCCTAGTACAGCCGATATTGACTGTCAAGGAGTTAGATTTCCGACATGATTCCGGTCGGTTGTTCTACCCTGAGTTTCTCGGACTTCAAGGCATAGGACAGGGCGATCCCGGTGATAAACCTGACGGCGAGATTAGACGCCAACGTGATTCCAACAACCATCAAGCGCACAAAAAGGTCCTTGCGCTCTTTCATGTCGAGAAGAGTGAGGGCAAGCTGACTGCCTGCAAAGATGAGAAGCACTCCCAGGGCGGACGTGGGGAGGGCCGAGGGGGTCCAAACCGTTGATCAGGACCACATACCCAGCGCCAGGGGGGAGAATCGTCTCCAGATCTCCCAGGGAGCCGGCCAACTCCATACGACTGAACTGATAACGAGGGCTCATGGCTTCCTTTATAACGCAAAAAAGCCCTTTCAGTGTCTCTCAGCACAGCCAAGCACTTGAAGTTACATTGACATATAGCATTTCGTCACTACATATTTAAACATGAAAGAAAGGAGAAAAGAAACCATGGAAACCAAAAAACTTTCGGTACCGAACATCAGTTGCGGTCATTGCGTCATGACCATCAAAAGAGAGCTTGGCGAAATAAAAGGCGTCTCAAAGGTGGAAGGAGACCCCGACAAGAAGGAGATTTCGGTGTCATGGGATGCCCCGGCCACGTTGGACCAAATCAAATCAACCATGAAAGAGATCAATTACCCGGCCGCAGCATGAGCGGAGAGATCCTGGATAGAGCAAAGGCATCGGCCCTCAGAGAGACAAAATGGCTGAAAAAAATGTGAACATACCCGTGACGGGGATGACATGCGCTAGCTGCGCCATCAATATCGAACGGGCTATGAAAAAACTTCCCGGGGTAAAGCAGGCCAGCGTAAATTTCGGCTCGGAACAGGCTTCTGTTTCTTTTGATCCCGAAGAGGTGCAGCTCCCGAAGGTGGTTCAAAAGATCAAAGATGCGGGTTACGGCGTGGCTCAAACGAGCGTGGAGATTCCGGTCACCGGGATGACATGTGCCAATTGTGCCATGACGATTGAAAGGACACTGAAGAAAAAGGTTCCGGGGGTCGTGGACGCCTCCGTCAATTTTGCTTCAGAGCGAGCCCGGGTGGATTACATCCCGTCGGTGGCCTCAGTGGATGACCTCATTGCCGCCATAGAACGCGCGGGTTACGGTGCGATCAGACCCGAAGAAGCCCTCGAAGGCGAAGATGCGGAAATGCAGGCACGACGGGCGGAGATCAGGGATCAGACCGTCAAGTTTCTGGTAGGCCTTCTTTTCACTGTGCCTCTTTTCACCCTGTCTATGGGAAGAGATTTGGGTCTCTTTGGAGTCTGGAGCCATGCTTTCTGGATGAACTGGCTTTTCCTCGTCCTGGCAACGCCCGTTCAATTTTACACGGGATGGGACTATTACACCGGGGCGTGGAAAAGCCTGGCAAACAAAAGCGCCAACATGGACGTGCTCGTGGCTATGGGATCTTCCGTAGCCTACTTCTATTCTCTCGCCGTGCTCATCGATCCACGTCTGGGTCAACATGTTTACTTCGAGACATCAGCCGTGATCATCACGCTCATCAAGGTCGGGAAAATGCTGGAGGCCCGCACCAAGGGCAAAACAGGGGGCGCCATCCGCAAGCTCATGGGGCTCCGACCCAAAACAGCTACGATCCTCGTGGACGGCACGGAACGGGAGATCCCTCTTGCCCAGGTCAATGTGGGGGACGAGGTGATCGTTCACCCCGGCGAAGCGATTCCTGTGGACGGCGTTGTCCTGGATGGCGAATCAAGCGTTGACGAATCCATGCTTACCGGTGAGCCGATCCCGGCGGACAAAGGGATCGGATCCCAAGTGGCGGCCGGAACCATAAACGGGGAGGGGCGCCTCAGGTTCAAAGCACAAAAAGTGGGGAAAGACACGGCCCTCGCTCACATCATCAAACTCGTCCAGGAAGCGCAGGGAAGCAAGGCCCCGATCCAGGCTCTTGCCGACAGGGTGGCTGCCGTGTTCGTGCCCGGGGTGATGGGGATTGCTTTCATCACTTTCATTTTGTGGTGGATCGTTGGTGGGGAGTTTGTTCCAGCCATGATCCGGTTGGTGGCGGTTCTGGTCATTGCCTGCCCCTGCGCTCTAGGCCTGGCTACACCTACAGCCATCATGGCAGGGACGGGGAAGGGCGCGGAGAAAGGGGTGCTCTTCAAGAACAGTCAAGCCCTGGAAATGGCCACAAAGCTCAGCGCCATCGTGCTGGACAAAACAGGAACCATCACCATGGGCAAACCCACAGTATCGGAGCTTATAACTTGCAACGGTCAGGTTCGAAGCGAGCTGGATCTCTTGCGCCTCGCAGCCTCTGTGGAAAGGGGCTCCGAGCATCCCCTGGGACGGGCCATCGTTGCCGAGGCGAAAAGCAGAGGAGTCGCCCTTGTTCAACCCGAATCTTTCAAGGCCTCCAGAGGGGCCGGAGTGAGCGCCAGGGTCGAGGGCCGGCAAGTCATGGTGGGCAAGCCCGCCTGGTTCAGGGAAAAGGAGGTGAGCCTCGATGGGGAGGAAAAAAAGATCAGCTCGCTACAGGACCAGGGAAAGACGGTGATGGTGGTGGTCGTGGATGGGGAGACGGCCGGCCTGATCGCCGTGGCCGACCAACTCAAGCCGGAATCAAAGGAGAGCATCGAGGCGCTTCACAGGCAAAACCTTGAAGTGATCATGCTCACCGGTGACAATGCCCAGAGTGCTAAAGCCATTGCCTCCGAGGTGGGCGTAGACAATGTCCTCGCGGAAGTCCTGCCCGAAGAGAAGTCCCTGAAGGTCAAGGAACTTCAGGATAAAGGGATGAAAGTCGGGATGGTGGGGGACGGCATCAATGATGCGCCGGCCCTGGCGCAGGCCGACGTGGGCATGGCCATCGGCACGGGGACCGACATCGCCATTGAGTCAGGCGACGTGATCCTTGTGAGCGGAAGCCTGAACGGGATTCCCCGGGCTATCGAACTCAGCAGGGCCACGATGCGGACCATCAGGCAGAATTTGTTCTGGGCCTTCTTTTACAACATCGTGCTTATCCCGATAGCAGCCGGCGCGCTCAATCCCCTTACCTTCCTCCCTATCTATTTGCGCCAGCTCCATCCCATCCTTGCCGCTTTCGCCATGGCCATGAGCAGCATCACGGTCGTTTCCAACAGTCTCCGCCTGTACAGGACCAAGATCCGTTAAGACGAATCTGCCATAGGCAAGAAGATACTGATTAAAAAAAAGAAAAAAGCCGCGTTTCTTGACCTAAGTCAAGGCACACATTGCAGAGGCCCGTTACAATTCCTATAAAAATTGAAGAGATCACGGGTTCACTCTAGACCAAACATTACACGAAAAGGAGAAAGCTATGTTTTGTTATCAGTGCGAGCAAACGGCAAAGGGAGAAGGATGCACCAAGATCGGTGTCTGCGGCAAGCCACATGATGTGGCTTCATTGCAGGATCTCCTGGTTCATGCTTTGAAGGGGCTGGCTCAGGTCGCGGTGGAAGGCCGGAAGGTGGGCGTCAATGATCGTGATGTAAACGTTTTTACCGTGAAAGCCGCCTTTTCAACCCTGACGAATGTGAATTTCGATCCTGCAAGATTCCAGTCCCTTATCAACAGGTGCGCGGAACTGAGAGAAAGTCTGAAACAAAGGGTCAAAGTCGCCGGCGGCAAGGCGGATTTTCCGCAGGGTCCCGCAACTTTCAATCCGGCCACCACCCTTGATGAACTCGTCAAGCAGGGCGAATCCGTGGGGCTCAAGTCGGATCTCACCGCCAATCCGGACATCCTGGCCCTCCAGCATACGGTCCTGTTCGGCATCAAGGGAGTGTGTGCCTACGCGGATCATGCACAGATCCTCGGGCAAGAGGACGACAAGGTCTATGCCTTCGTCCATGAAGGGCTTGCCTCGATGTTGAACAAAGATCTTACCCTGGACGACTGGGTCAACTTGACCCTTAAGTGCGGGGAGATCAACCTTCGAACCATGGAGTTGCTGGACGCGGCCAACACAGGGACCTATGGCCATCCTGTTCCTACGAAAGTGCCTTTGGGAGCGAGGAAGGGCAAGGCGATCCTTGTATCAGGCCATGATCTGAAGGACATGGAAGAGATCCTCAAGCAGACCGAAGGCAAGGGGATCTACGTTTATACTCACGGCGAGATGCTGCCTACCCACGCCTACCCTGGCCTGAAGAAATACAAGCACTTCTATGGTCATTATGGGACCGCGTGGCAAAACCAGATCAAAGAATTCGGCGCTTTTCCCGGCCCGATCCTGATGACGACCAATTGCATCCAGAAGCCCCAGGGTTCCTATCACGAGAATATTTATACCTGCGGTTTGGTCGGCTGGCCGGGGGTCAAGCACATCCCCGGCAGGGATTTCACCCCGGTGATCCAGAAGGCCCTGGAGATGCCGGGATTCAAAGAGGACACCGACGGAAAGTCCGTGATGTGCGGCTTCGGCCGCAATGCGGTCATGAGTGTAGCGGACAAGGTGGTCGACGCAGTGAAAAGCGGAGCCATCAAGCACTTTTTCCTCGTAGCCGGCTGCGACGGTGCCAAGCCGGGGAGGAACTATTATACCCGATTCGTAGAACAGGTGCCGAAAGATAGCGTGGTGCTGACCCTTGCCTGCGGGAAATTCCGGTTTTTTGACAAGAATCTCGGAGACATCGGCGGGATCCCGAGACTTCTCGATGTGGGCCAGTGCAATGACGCCTACTCGGCCATTCAAATTGCCGTGGCCCTGTCCAAAGCGTTTGGGGTCGGCGTCAATGAATTGCCCCTGTCCATGATCCTTTCGTGGTACGAGCAGAAGGCCTGCGCCATACTCCTGACCCTGCTCTATCTCGGCATCAAGAATATCCGGCTGGGGCCGACCCTTCCCGCCTTTCTCACGGGCAATGTTCTGGATGTGCTGGTGAAAAACTTCAACATCATGCCCATCACTACGCCGGAACAGGACCTGAAGGCGATCTTGGGTTGATAAGAGGTGAATTCTCATCAAGTTGCGGAGAAGTTCCGTGTTGCCGACCCATGGGGGGTCTCTGAAGAGTCCTCCCCATGGGTCGGCTTTAGACAAAGGGTCTGGTTGCACTGGAGGCCTGCATCAGGATGGTCGTCTCGCAGGGCGCGCACGGAGAAAATTTCCTTTGCCCCTTCCTTCTAAAGAGGGGAGCTTGCGGGAATTCGAGGGCAAAGACGAAGAAGGAGGAAAATGAGCCATGAAATGTCCGGGGCAAGACAGTCGATACTGGAAGCCGGGCGCTATTTTTGAAACCCGGTGCCCGAAGTGCGGGAATGAGGTGGAGTTTTTTAAGGACGATACGACCCGCCTTTGCAAGGCGTGCGGCCATCGATTCTTGAACCCGGCCATGGACTTCGGCTGCGCCTCCTACTGTCAGTATGCGGATCAATGCATAGGAAATCTTCCGCCGGAATTGATCGCCCAGAAAGAGGACCTGCTGAAGGACCGGGTGGCCATTGAAATGAAGCGCTACTTCAAGAGTGATTTCAAAAGAATCGGGCACGCAAGCCGGGTGGCCAGGCATGCCGACAGAATAGGGAGGGAAGAGAGGGGCAACCTTGCCGTCATCCTCACCGCAGCTTACCTCCATGACATCGGAATTAAGGAATCCGAACGGAAGTATCAGAGCGCTGCGGCAAAGTATCAGGAGGAGGAAGGGCCGCCTGTGGCCAGGGAGATCCTCGAGAAACTCGGCGCCAAACACGAACTCGTACACGAAGCCTGTGACATTATCGGCCACCACCATCACCCACGCTCCGAGGAGACGGTCAACTTCAAGTGTCTGTACGACGCGGATCTGATTGCCAATCTTGAAGAGAGCCACAAAGAGGGACCTATGGAGTCAGACAGGATCGTCAGGATCATCGAGAAATCCTTCTTGACGGAGAGCGGGAAGAAGCTGGCGGAAGAAGTTCTGTTGCGAAAGCAAGAATAATGGCCAAAGCTCAGACTGGAACCCGAGTGAGGTCGATTTAAGGAGAAGATCATGCAAGTCAAACGAAAGATCATAAGAATAGATGATGAGTTGTGCGACGGTTGCGGAACGTGTGTGCCTTCTTGCGCCGAGGGAGCCATACAGATCGTGGAAGGAAAAGCCAGAGTGATGAGCGAAAAGTTCTGCGACGGTCTAGGCGCTTGCCTCGGCGAGTGTCCGAGAGGAGCGCTCAGTATCGAGGAGCGTGTCGCCGAGGAGTTTGATGAAGGAGCGGTAGAGGAGCATCTGGCCGGAAAAGAACGGGAGGCGGGCCGGCAGCTTGTCATGGCCTGCGGATGTCCATCCTCGCAGATTCAAACCTTCGCGCCCAAGGTGTCAGGCGAAAGGGATCTCCGGGAAAGCCGGGGTTCCGAGCTTTCCCACTGGCCGGTTCAGATTCGTCTGGTACCTCCCACGGCGCCTTTTCTCAAAGGCGCGCACCTCCTCGTGGCCGCAGACTGCACGGCCGTCGCCTATCCCGATTTTCACGAGGATTTCCTGAAAGGAAAGGCTGTGATGATCGGGTGCCCGAAATTTGATGATGTTCAGGACTACGTGAAAAAGTTTGCGGAAATATTCAAAGTCGCCGATATCCGGAGCGTGACGATAGTGGACATGGAAGTTCCCTGCTGTTCGGCTCTGCCCGGAATCGTAAAGCGAGGCATGGAAGTGGCAGGAAGAACTGTCCCCCTAGAGGAAATTGTGATCAGCTCGAAGGGACAGATCCTGAAACGCGAGAAGCTGGCTGCATGACCCTATCAGCCCGCTAGCTCACAAGGATGACGGATAAGTCCTTGGCGTTGTGGAGGACTTTCTGAGAAACGCTTCCGATGAAGAACTCCGCGATACCGGAGAGCCCTCTTCTGCCCATAACGATGGTGTCGTAACCCGACTGAGCCTCCGCAAGGATGTCCCGGGCCACTCCTCTTTTTTTGGAATCCATCTTTGTGGTAATGTTTTTTCCCTGAAACCCGGCCTGGAGAAGAAGCTTGCCGGCTTCTTCCATGACCTTACGAACGAGTTCCTTCTTCTTGTCCTCCAGGGAGCAGAAAGTGATTTGCTGTTCCACGAAATAGGGTATCAGTTCAGGACTGTTCATATCACAGATCGTTGCAGTGTCCATGGTGACATGGTACAGCGTCACTACATGATCGGGTGTGAAAGACTTGGCGATGTATTCCACAGCCCTCATCGAGTTTTTCGATTCATCTACGGCCACCAATATTTTCTTTCCCATCCCTCTTCCTCCCAGATTTTGAAGGTCTTCCATCCACCGCATAGTCAAGGCCAAATCCTTGCCCCTTGTCAAGGGAAAACCCGCGCTTGACTGAAACGCACTCTTCTCCTATACTGCGACCCTTCGGGAGAAGAAAGGCATTGGGGGGAAAGCGGGCGGATTATGGCAAAAGATTTTTACGAAATTTTGGGCGTCAAGAAGGATGCTACCCAAGAGCAAATCAAGAAGGCTTACCGCAAGCTGGCAAGGAAATGGCACCCTGATGTGAACCCCGGCAGCAAGGAATCGGAGCAAAAGTTCAAGGAAATCTCCGAGGCTTATGACGCCTTAGGGGGCGAGAAGAAACGAAAGCTCTACGACGAGTTCGGCGAAGAGGGTCTTCATGCGGGTTTTGACGCTGAAAAGGCTCGCCAATACAAACAGTGGGGTGCATACCAGCAGGCGGGGGCCGCAGGAGGACAGCCTTTTGGCCGGTATCATAGCTACGAAGATATTTTCGGCGATCTTTTCGGTTCCGCGGCCGGAGGTTCAGGATTCGGAACGAGAGCGGCCGTTGGAGGAAGAGACATAGAACATGAGATGACGATTGATCTTCTCTCCGCGCTGAAAGGTTTCGAGACCGAATTAGGCATGCAGAAGGCGACCGCCTGTTCCACTTGTCATGGAACAGGTACGGACCCCAAATCAAAGATGTCCACCTGTCCCGGGTGTGGAGGTTCGGGACGAATCAACGTGGCTCAAGGGCCCATGCAGTTTACAAGGGCCTGTCCTCAGTGCAGGGGACACGGGCGGATTGGGAAACCCTGTCCGGTGTGCGGCGGAAGCGGCCGGGTCCTGGGAACGGAGAGGATCAAAGTGACCATCCCCCAGGGGGTAAGAGAGGGTTCCAAAGTCCGTGTGGCAGGAAAAGGCGAACCGGGTGCTGACGGTGGTCCTCCGGGCGATCTGTACCTCATCATCCATGTTCAGCCTCATCCCCTTCTTACGAGAGATGGGGATAACCTGTACATGGAGGTCCCGGTGACGGTCCGGGAAGCCATGGCGGGTGCGACGATTACGGTTCCCACCATCGACGGCGCAGTGAAGCTGAAGGTTCCGCCCGGAAGTCAGAGCGGCCAGACACTCAAGCTGCGGGGAAAAGGCGCCGTCAACCCAAAGACGAAGCAAAGAGGCGACCTCATGGTCAAGCTCGTGGTGAAGGTGCCGAAGACGGATGATCCGGAGATCCTGGAAGCGGCAAAGAAGATGGACCGTCTTTACAAAGAGGATGTGAGAGATTCTATCAAGCTCTAATGGTCTTCCGTGAGTTTTCGCTGAATTTCTTCTGCCAGATCTTCCAGGATCGCATCGAACTGCTTCCTCATATCGAACATCGTCTGTCTCATCCTCAGAATGATCTCCACGCCCGCCAGGTTGACCCCCATCTCGTCCACCAGGATTTTTGCAAGGCGCAGTTTCTCCAGTTCCCGGGAGGGGAAGACTTTTTCCGAGAATTCTCCGTGGCACTGGGTGTAAACCAGCTCTTCCTGTTCCAGATCCGAGAGGAAGCGCTCGTCCACCTCGAAAAACTCTATGACTTCCTTAACAGTCCAGAACTCTTTGGCCATATGATGCCCTCTCGTTCACTCTTCGGTGGTCTCCGCTTTCGGGGCGACTGTTTCCGGGATGCCCATCAATCCCATTAAATCCTTGCCTTCAATCTTTTCCTTTTCCAGAAGAACGACCGAAGCTTTGTCCAGCAGATCCCTCTTACCCCTCAAAATTTCAACAGCCTTGCTGTACTGCGCGCTGATCACCTCTTTGATTTCCTTATCGATCATCTGGGCCGTCGCCTCGCTGTATTCTCCGCTGCCTTGCGTGCCGGTTTCCAGGAAAAGGGGTCTTCTTTCCCGTGCAAAGTAGACCTGCCCAATCGAACCACTCATGCCGTACTCTTTGACCATGCTCCGCGCTATGTCGGTGGCCTTGGCCAGGTCGTTGTGTGCGCCGGTGGAAATATCGCCGAAGACGATCTCTTCCGCTGCACGGCCTCCAAGGAGGGTGGCTATTTTGTTGAGGAGCTCCGTTTTGCGCATGAGAAATCGATCTTCCGTGGGAACCTGCATGGTGTAACCCAGGGCGGCAATTCCCCGGGGCACGATAGAAATTTTCTGAACCGGATCGGTTCCTGGTAAGCTGAGCGCGACGACGGCATGGCCCAGTTCGTGGTACGCAACGATTTTCCGTTCCTCCGGGTTGATCAGGCGATTCTTTTTCTCAAGACCGGCCATCACTCTTTCCACCGCTTCCTCAAATTCCGCCATGCCCACCTTCTTCTTTTTCCGGCGCACGCCAAGCAGAGCCGCCTCGTTCACCAGATTGGCGAGATCGGCCCCCGCCATGCCCGAAGTCATGTTCGCTATCTTTTCCACATCCAGGTTCTTCACGGCGGTGATGTTTTTGAGGTGGACCTTGAGGATTTCCTCCCTCCCCTTCTTGTCGGGTCGATCCACCAGGATGTGACGATCAAAGCGTCCGGGCCTGAGAAGAGCGGGATCCAGGATCTCCGGCCTGTTGGTGGCGGCCATGAGAATCACCCCCACCTTGGGATCGAAACCGTCCATTTCCACGAGGAGCTGATTGAGTGTCTGCTCGCGCTCATCATGTCCTCCCATGGCGCCAAAACCTCTGGCCTTCCCCAGTGCGTCCAGTTCATCGATGAAGATAATACACGGGGCCTTCTGCTTGGCCTGGACGAAAAGGTCCCTGACCCTTGCAGCGCCGAGCCCCACGAACATCTCCACGAACTCGGAGCCGCTCAAGCTGAAGAAGGGCACGTGACTTTCCCCGGCCACCGCCTTGGCGAGGAGGGTTTTTCCGGTGCCTGGAGGTCCCACCAGCAGAACGCCTTTCGGCATTTTGCCTCCCAATTCCGAAAATTTCGCCGGCGCCTTTAGAAACTCGATGACCTCCACCAGTTCCTGCTTCGCTTCATCCACACCCGCCACATCATCAAAGGTGACATTCAACTCGTCCTCCATGTAGATCCTGGCCTTGTTCTTCCCGAGAGTCATGAACCCTGACTGCTGGCCGGCCATGCGTTTCATGAAGAAGTACCAGATCCCAACAAAGAGAAAGATCGGAAAGATCCACGAAAAGAGATCCCGCAAAAACGTCGATTGAACCTGCCCCTTGAACGTGATGTGGTACTGCTCCAGGAGCTGGGAAATCTCCGGATCCACCCTCACGGTCTTGAAGAGTTCGGTCTTGCCTGGGTCGTTGTCGATCATCATCTTGCCCTGTATCTCGTTGGCGGAAATGGCCACTTCCGTCACCTTTTTCTCCTTTAGAAGAGTCAGGAACTGGCTGTAGGGAACGGTCTTCACTGCAAGGTATGAACTCAGAGCATTCTGAATGAGGAGAACGATCCAGATCCCCAGCAGCACGTACCATATCGAAAACTTGTGGTGTTTTTCCATGTCTGAACCTTTTCCTTCGAGACCCTTTTCCGACGTCTCTCAAAGAACTATGGCCGTTCCGTCACATATCGACCTCGAAATGGGGCCAATCGACCATGTTCTGCACCCAACTCTTATGGCTCCCCGTCTATCCCTTCGTCCGCCGCACCGGGATTTCTGACGGGGAACAGGGTATTTCGCGGGCCTATAAGCAGGGCACGCGGGCCAGGGCTTCTTCGGCCAAGTCACTCACGTGACGCTTCCCCAATTCGTGTTGGAAGTCTAGGGAAATTTCCTCCTGATCCAGAGCCAGTTCGCGAAGTTTCGGGCAACACACCGAAACACAAAGAATCCCCATGAGCCGTGCGGCCAGACCTCTCACGCCTGCATCCGGCGAGGCCAGGTAGGCAGCGAGGTTGGGACCAGCATCCCGGACGAGCAGGGCGTGGTTTTCAGCTACTCTTCCGATGGCCCAGAGCAAGCCCCGCTGGAGTCCTTCGTTTTCGAGGTAGTTTCCGTCTTCTCTCGCATAAGATAGAAGGATCGAAACATATTCTTTGGCGAGTTCGGAATGTCGGGCCAGAATCTCACCCATGGCCTCGGGAGCGCCCCATCCGATACCTCCTGATTCGTCATTGAGGCTCCACATAAGACGACGTATGATCACTCGCGCCGCTTCCAGGTCCTCTCCGGCAAGGTTTGCCACGACAACCCCGAAAATTCTCACCGCCTGCCACTTCAGGAGGGGGTCCCCGCTTTGCAGAAAAGAAAAGAGCGGATTGACCACCTTCCTGGGAGGAAGACGGCTCACCTTCTCGATGGCGGCTTCCAGGTCGCCCCGTCTCATGAGTTCCCGGAGACTCTCTTTTTGCTTAACTCTCTTTTTCAAACTGATCTTTCGATGCACCGCAGACCGGACATACCCAGTCGCCGGGCAATTTTTCAAAAGGCGTCCCGGGGTTTACTCCATTGTCCGGATCGCCGGTTTCAGGGTCATAGACGTACCCGCAAATTGTGCACACATATTTTGCCATTCTCTCTCCTCCTTATCCCAAACTCTCGAATTTTTTCATGGCGGTTAAAGAAAAAATGGTTAAGATACTGAAACATTCATCAATTTGAGTCATTTCAAACAATGATTCGGTCGGAAACCAGCACCGAAAACATAGAATTCAACTAACCGCCTGTCAAGGCCCAAGAGGTTCGCAGTTGAAGTGGAAGACCCCGATCATTGACGTCATCATGTTCTTGTGTGCGCTTGCAGGTGCGACATGGCTTGTGGCCGACGGCACGACCGACCTGGGATACAACTGGCAATGGTACCGCGTCCCTCAGTATCTCGTCAACTTTAAGGACAGCAAGCTTATCGCCGGCCCGCTTCTGGAGGGCTTGAAGGTCACCCTCCACATCACAGTCGTGAGTTTTTTCTTAGCCTTTTCCGTCGGTCTTGTCACTGCCCTCTGCCGTCTGTCAGGATCGTTTATGGCCAGGCTGGTTTCCCGCGGATACTTGGAACTCATTCGAAATACGCCCCTTCTGGTGCAGCTTTTTTTCATCTATTTTGTCCTCTCTCCTATTCTGGGAATAGATCGCTTCTTTTCCGCTGTGCTGGCCTTGAGCCTCTTCGAAGGGGCCTATGCTTCAGAAATTTTCCGGGCAGGCATCCTCTCCGTCCAAAAAGGCCAGTGGGAAGCCGCTTACAGCCTGGGTCTGAGTACCTGGGACAGTTACAGGCGGATTATTCTTCCTCAGGCTGTGAGGCGTGTGATCCCGCCCCTGACGAGCCAGGCCGTCTCTTTGGTTAAGGACTCCGCACTGGTGAGTACCATTGCCTTGTATGATCTTACCATGCGGGGCGAGGAAATTGTTGCTGAAACCTATCTTGCGTTTGAGATCTGGTTCACCGTTGCTGCCATGTATCTGATCGTTACCGTGGCTCTTTCCACTGTGGCGAGCGTGATGGAGAAACGCTTCAGGGTGGCAACTTAGAGGGAGCGAAGCCGTGAAGGAAAGAGACCCGGGAGATTTCATCATCACAGCCGATGGAGTCAATAAATGGTTCCCCAATAGCGTGCATGCTCTCAAAGATTTTTCCCTCAGGGTTCAGCGGAAGGAGGTCCTCGTCATCATCGGACCTTCAGGATCGGGGAAATCCACCTTCCTGAGGTGTCTGAACGGCCTGGAGGAAATCGACAGCGGTACGATCATCATCGACGGCATCCCGTTGGATGACAGGAAGGAGAACCGGCTTGAAATCAGGAAAGAGGTGGGGATGGTTTTCCAATCCTTCAACCTGTTCCCGCACCTGACCGTTCTCGACAACGTCAATCTCGCCCAGATCCTGGTCCGTAAGAAAAGCAAGAAGGAGGCGACGCAGACATCCATGGCGTTTCTGCAGAAGGTGGGGATTCCGGAGAAGGCAAAAACCTTCCCCAATCATCTTAGCGGAGGTCAGCAACAGCGTGTGGCGATAGCGCGGGCCTTGGCCATGATGCCGAAGGTCATGCTTTTCGACGAGGCCACCAGCGCCCTTGATCCGGAAATGATCGGCGAGGTGCTGGACGTGATGAAAACCCTCGCCCGGGAGGGCATGACCATGGTGGTGGTGAGCCATGAGATGGGGTTCGCGAGGGAAGTGAGCGACTGGATGGTGTTCATGGAAAACGGTCGCATTGTCGAGGAAGGCACATCGGAAAAGATTTTTAACCAACCGGACAAAGATCGGACCAAGGAGTTTTTGAGTCAAATTCTCTGAAGAAGGAATAATGGAAGGATGAAAGATGGGAATAATGGACGATTTTTACCAAAGGAGGAGGACAATCATGAAGAAAGGGCTCATTCGTTGGATGACTTTGGGGATACTGATCTCGCTCTTGGCTTTCGCAGGGAGCGCTCTTGCAGGTGAACTTCAACAAAAATTGACCGAGGAGAGCGCGCTCGAGCAAGTCCTGAAAAGAGGATTGCTCCGCGTGGGCATGTCCACTTTTGTTCCGTGGGCCATGCAGGATAAGACGGGGAAGCTGATCGGCTTTGAGATCGATGTGGCCTCCAGAGTTGCCCAGGACATGGGAGTGAAAGTGGAGTTCGTCCCCACCAAGTGGGCGGGCATCATTCCCGCTCTCCTGACGGGTAAGTTTGATGTCATCATCGGCGGCATGGGCATTCTTCCGCAGCGCAACCTGAAGGTCAATTTTACCGTTCCCTACGATGTGAGCGGAATGTCTATCGTGGCGAACAAAGAGCTCGCCGGAAACTTCAAGACCCTGGAGGATTTCAATCGTCCGGAGGTGATTCTGGCCGTGCGCCTCGGCGCCACCCCCGTGGCCGCAGCCCAGAAGTTCATGCCCAAGGCTCAATTGCGTAAATTCGATGATGAATCCCAGGCTGTGCAGGAGGTCCTCAACGGCAAGGCCTACGCGGTTATCGCGTCCGCGCCCATGCCCACATTCCAGGCGTTGAAACACCCGGACAAGCTTTTCCTGCCCATCAAAGGAACCTTCACCAAGGAGCCCATCGGGTTCGCTTTGAGAAAAGGAGATGTGGACACCCTGAATTTTTTCAACAACTGGATCACCGTGGTTGAGGCCCAGGGATGGCTGGCGGAACGCAAGCACTACTGGTTTGAGACCAGGGATTGGGAAGATCAGATAAAGTAGAATTCACTCTTCGTCCCCCGCAGCCTTGCTTATGCGGGCTCGGGGCATTCTTGGGGATGTTAGATTGCCGAGAAGGAAACTCAAAATACGGACCCTCGACGTCATTATTGCCGTCCTCCTCCTGGGAGCAGCGGTGTACTTAGGTTACCGGATCCTTTTCCACCTCAACTACAAGTGGGACTGGGGCGCCGTGCCTCAGTATCTGCTCCGCTACGATGCAGAGAGACAAACGTGGGTGCCTAATGTTCTTCTTCTGGGACTTTTTACGACCATAAAGCTGAGCCTGTGGGGAACCGTGCTGGCCACGCTGATTGGAGCGGTCATGGGGCTCAGCCGTGTGAGCCACCGGCTTTTCAATCGACTTATCGGGAGAACCTACGTGGAACTTGTGCGCAACACTCCGCCCCTGGTGCTGATTTTCATTTTCTACTACTTCCTGAGCGGGCAGATCATG
The DNA here is from genome assembly GCA_963740905.1 of uncultured delta proteobacterium. Classification (GTDB taxonomy): domain Bacteria; phylum Desulfobacterota; class DSM-4660; order Desulfatiglandales; family HGW-15; genus JAFGDM01. Next base: position 294,496 of record CAVUFY010000015.1, on the reverse strand, counting down.
TCGGCCCTGGGGATTGATGCCTTCATAGCTTCTAGGTCAGAAGGCTTGCAGTCGTTGCTGGGATACTTGTTTGCGCCTCCCGCGAGGTTCTCCGCTTTTGCTTCCGCGCTCATTACCCTGGCCGTCTTTGAGGGTGCCTATATCACGGAGATTGTCAGAGCGGGGATTGAGTCCATCGAGAAGGGCATATGGGAGGCGGCTTATGCCCTTGGGCTTTCCAGATGGCAGCAACTGCGGCATGTGGTGCTGCCTTTGGCGGCACAGAGAATTCTTCCCCCTCTGGCAGGTCAATTCATCTCCACTATCAAAGACTCCGCTATCGTCTCTGTCATATCCATCCAGGAACTGACCTTCCGCGGCATGGAACTCATGTCGGCGACCTACCTCATTTTCGAAGTCTGGCTTACCGTTACCGCGCTCTACCTGGTGTTGACGCTCTCTTTGTCCCTATCCGTGGAGCGTCTGGAAATCTATCTGCGCAGGAGCGAGGCCTGAAAGGGAATGACGGGAAACAACAGGCTGATTGCGGACCCCATCCCCAAATTGGTTCGAGAGATCGCCGTTCCCGCGAGTGTGGGATTCTTTTTCAACACCATGTACAACGTGGTGGACACCTATTTCGGGGGACTCATTTCCACCCAGGCCCTCGCTTCCCTTTCCCTTTCCTTCCCGGTGTTCTTCATCATCATCGCCATGGGAACAGGAATTTCGACAGGTACGACGGCGCTCATCGCCACCGCTCTTGGGGCAGATCGCTCCAGGGAGGCCAGAGGCCTTGCGATCCAGGGCATGATCTTCGGGGTCTTCATCGCCTGCCTGCTGACGGTGTTCGGTCTCTACATGTCTCCTGCCCTGTTCAGGATCCTGGGAGCGTCCGGAGACTATTTACGGATGGCGGAGACCTACATGGACGTCATCTTTTTCGGCACCCTGTTCTTCATGATCCTTTACATGCTAAACGCGGTCCTCACCGGACTGGGACAAACGAAGCCCTTCAGGAACTTTCTTACGGCAGGGTTTTTGTTGAACGTCGGCCTGGATCCCTGGTTCATTTACGGGGGCCTCGGCCTGCCTGCCATGGGAATCACGGGTATTGCCCTGGCTACCGTGCTGATACAGGGGATGGGATGTGTGTATCTTGGGTTCAAAGTCTACAGAACAGGGCTCCTGTCCGGGCTGACTTTGGAAGAAATATGGCCAAAGGCGGGGCTCTTGAAGGAGATTGCTAGGCAGGGTTTTCCGGCAAGCGCGAACATGCTCACGGTAGGAATGGGGATTTTCGTGATCACCTTTTTCGTCGGTGGATTCGGGAAAGAAGCTGTCGCAGCCTACGGCATAGCCATGCGTATCGAGCAAATCGTTCTCGTTCCTACCATCGGCCTGAATATCTCGACGCTGACCCTCGTGGCCCAGAACAGCGGCGCACGCAAGTTCGACCGGGTCGGGGAGGCCCTTCAAACGGCTCTGAAATACGGATTCTACCTCATGGCCGTGGGTACCCTGATCGTTTTCATCGGGGCAAAACCGCTAATGGCTCTTTTTGCGAGCGACAGGACCGTCACGGAGATTGGCGCCAGTTACCTCAGAATCGATGCCTTTGTTCTCTATGCCTACGTCGTTCTGTTCGTCCACGTTGCGGCTTTGCAGGGCATGAAAAGGCCTCTGTTCGCCATTTGGATCGGCTTGTATCGACAGATGGCTGCGCCTTTCCTTCTTTTCTATGTGTTAACCCGTTTTTTGACCATCGGCCTGCTGGGAATCTGGTGGGGCATCTTTGCCATTACCTGGAGCGCGGCTCTTTTCACGCTTTTCTATGCGAGGATTATGCTGAAGACGGTGGCGGACGCAGAGACTGCAAGCCTCTATCCGTGACTTTTTCGCGAATTGCGGAGGAACTCAAAGTCATAGGCTTCGATTCGCAAATGCGGGGTCGTGTCCGAGGTCTCAAACCTCAGCCACAGCTCCCTCAGCATGAAGTACTGAGGGAACGAATTGGTCACCGAATTTATGACTTCGTGGATTTAGCTTCCGCCTTCGTACTTGAAGGAGAGGTGCACCCTTGCCCGATAACTTTTGACCTTGCCGTTCTCGATGGTGAGGTCCAGTCGCGTCACTTCTGCGACTCTCAGATCTCTCAAAGAGCCGGAGGCGGTTTCGACCGCCCTCTTTGCCGCATCTTCCCACGAAACATCGCTCGTGCCTACCAACTGAATAATGTTGTACGTGCTCTCCGCCATTTCCTCCCTCCTTTTCAAAAGGCTTTTAATTCACTGATCGGAGCCACAATACCGTCAACGCAAACGCAAGTCAAGCCTCAAGGCTTTCCCTGATCCACCATCAAGGCATCATCTGCGGCGTTGCCTTCGCTCGCTCCTCCTTGCGGCGTATTGCTTCATACGCCTCAGTCGTCGCTCCTTGGCGCCTAGCATCTGACACCTTGCTGGTGATCAGGAACGTTTCCGAAGCTCATGATTAGCATAAAGAATTCCGAATTAGGTGGTGGATTTAGGCTTTTCGCCGGGTCACGGGAGGCTTTGATATCGGTAATAGGCCGCGCAAGTTCCCTCGCTCGACACCATGCAGGGTCCCACCGGGTCCAGAGGAGTGCAAACCTTCTCAAAAAGCGGGCATTCCACAGGGGACTTTATGCCGGTCAGGATCTGGCCGCAGGCGCATCCTTTCGGTTCTTCGGAATCGCCGAGAGTCAGCCCGAAGATCTGTTGAGCGTCGAAGGAGGCAAATTCCTCGCGAATTTTTAGCCCGCTACCCTGGATATCCCCCAGGCCCCGCCAGCCGGCATCCACCTTCTCAAAGACTTGCTCCATGATTTGCTGGGCTTTGATGTTTCCCGCATGGCTTACTGCCCGAGGATAGCAGTTGTCGAGTCGCGGTTTCCCCGTTTCTATCTGCTCCACCAGCCGGAAGATGGCCTGGAGAATGTCTACGGGTTCAAATCCCGCGATCGCACAGGGGAGCCGGTAGTCCCGGACAAGGGGAAGGTAGGCCTTTTCTCCGATGACCACGGACACGTGGCCCGGCAATATCAGGCCGTCCAGCTTCAGACCATTCATTTTCATGAGGACCCCGAGGGCGGGGGGCACCAGCTTGTGAGCTGAGAAGACTGAAAAATTGCCTATTCGCTCTTCCCTGGCAGCAAGGATGGAGGCTGCAATGGTAGGGGCTGTGGTTTCAAAACCGACGGCCAGAAAGGCCACTTTTTTGTCCGGGTTACGCCTAGCCATATCCAGGGCATCGAAGGCGGAATAAACGACGTGAATGTCCCGTCTTTCGGCCCTTTCCCTTTGAAGGGAAGAGGATCGACCGGGCACTCTCATGAGGTCTCCAAAGGTCGTTACGGTCACTCCGTCCACCCGGGACAGCTCTATAAATGCATCGATCTCTTTCTGAGCCGTCACGCACACCGGACAACCCGGGCCGGAAAGCAGACTGATGGTGGGAGGCAGAGCGGTCCGGATGCCGCTCTTGAAGATAGACACGGTGTGAGTGCCGCAGACCTCCATGAGGCGTACCTCTTTGCGGCTCTGTTTCCTGATCCGATCGAGAAGACTCCGAGAAAGGCGGGGGTCTCTGTACTCTTCCATGTATTTTATCGACATACAGACCAGTCCTTTAGCTTTCATCCTTGTCCGGGAAGGCGAGGGCCTCCTTCAGAAGCTTCAGAGACTCCATCGCCTCCACTTCGTCGATTTTGTGAATGGCAAAACCCGCATGGATAATCACATAATCTCCCACGCCGGCATCTTCGAGGAGAAGAAGACTGGCATGCCTTTGAATACCGTCCACGTCAATGGTTGCGACCTGGTTTTCAATCTTGATGATCTTGGAAGGAATGGCAAGGCACATCCTTGGTACTCCTTGTTTTCAAGATACTGACGGAAGCATAACATGGTTCAAAGAAAATTGGTTCGTTCATAGCCCCAGCGCCTCTTTGATTTCGTTTTCTTTGAAACCCACGATGATTTTCTCACCAATGATAATGGTAGGAAAGGAACAACGGGGATTGAGCCTTCTCACATCCTCCAGGATAGCGGCCCTTTCCTCGCCTTCGAGCAGGTCCACGTCCGTAAAATCATACTGGACGGAGCATTCATCCAGAAATCTCTTTGTTGCTTTACAGTGGCTGCAGGTGCTCAGGGTGTAAATTTTAATCTTGTTTTCCATTTTGCTCCTCCTTAACGTTAAATCGCAACATAATCATTCATCCAGTCGGCCACAACCCCTGCGCCCTTGCCAAAACCTGACCCTCCGATTATTATACACAAGGAGGTTGTCTTTGTGGAGAAGGTAATCATTGAAGGAGTAGAGCTCCAACTGACCCAGCCGGATGACGTTCCGATGGTGTGGGTGGGTCAGGAAGAACTGGTCAGCCAGGTCCTGGCTGCCTGGATGGTGGTGGGCGATGACGACCTGCCCCTGAACCCCCGTCTCGTCGGGAAGCCAGGGGTGGGAAAAACCACTCTCGCCTATCATGCCGGCCGAGTGCTGGGCAGAGCGGTGTATCTTTTTCAGGCAACCATGGACACAAGGCCTGAAGATCTAATCGTGACGCCCGTGATATCCGAGGCGGGAAAGATCAAGTACATGGCGAGTTCCCTCGTATCCGCCATGATCAAAGGAGGCATTGCTGTCATTGATGAGGGGAACAGGATGAGCGAGAAGAGTTGGGCTTCTCTTGCTCCTCTCATGGACAACCGGCGTTACGTGGAGTCGATTGTGGCAGGGATCAAGATCAAGGCGCATCTGGATTTCCGGCTGTGCACCACCATGAATGACGATGCAAGCACATTTGAGCTTCCCGAATACATCCACTCCAGACTACAGCCCCAGATCTTCATCGATTTCCCTGAAAGGGAAGAGGAATTGCTGATTTTGAAAACGAACCTGCCTTTTGCCGAGGATGAGATCCTGGAATACGTGGTTAACTTTCTGCAAACCGCGCATGAGACGGAAGAACGCTATTCGGTGAGAGACGGCATCAACATCGCCCGCTACGCCCTCAAGAGACTCGTCGAGAAAGGAGAACGCCTGACCATCGAGCAAAGGAATGAACGCATCGTGGACTACATGAAAGAAGCCGCGGCCATGATTCTTGACGCAAATGCCGCCAACTATTTCAGTGAATCCCTGAATGCCGACAATGACGAAGAATAGGATTGAGTGGAAAAATGTCCGCATGGTTCCCATCCTCCACAACAGGATGGAATTCGCGCTGGAAGTGAGACGCCAGTTCCAGGAGTTCCATCCTGAACTCGTGGCGGTGGAGTACCCTGGTACCTTGGGGGACCAGATTGTGAGAGGAGTTAAAAGGCTTCCCCTTCTCTCTGTCGTCTACTATCGGGAAAATGACGGCACCCTGGTTTACCTTCTGATCGAACCCACAGACGGACAGGTTGAAGCGATTCGTCTTGCTTTCGATCATGATGTGGCCGTGCACTTCGTTGATCGCGACACCGAAGGCTACCTCCTGGATCGCTCTCCGATGCCCGATCCTTACGCCGTGACCCGAATCGGTCATTACGCATACTGCAGGGCTTATCTACAAACCAGGAAAGAACGCTCTGTTTCCACCGAGGACGAACTCCGTGAAAGAACGATGGCCTACCATCTTCAACGGCTCAACGAGCGAGGGGAAAAAGTCCTTTTCGTCTGCGGCCTGTATCACTATCCCGGGATTATGGAGATGCTCGAACGACCTCAAACCGAGGTAATCGGCCGAAAGCACCGTGAAGGCGCCGGACTGGCGCACCTCCACCCCGAGTCGACCCGGGAGGTGATGACGGAAATGCCTTTCATGGCGGCAAAGTATGAGAGACTTCGCTCTGAGGGAAATATTAATCGTCCCGAATCGCGGGAGAGAGAGCAGAGCCTGCTCCGTACGCGATACGGGGGTGAGGGCGCGTATATGAATCCGGACAAAGGCGGAGCTTTTCAGAAGCTCGAAGAGCAGTTGGATCGCTTAAGGGTCCAGAACGAAATGCTGGCAACAGCCAGACAAAATCACTGGAAGAACAGCAAGGAAGAACTCACCAGGAGCCAGGTCAGGGTTATCAACAAATTCGCCAGAAACTACGCGCTCATTACGGGCGCCCTCGTTCCAACCTTCTATCAACTCATCGTCGCGGCCCGGGGTGCCGCCGATGACAATTTCGCCTATGAGCTGTGGGATAAGGCGAGTGAATATCCGTGGCAGACGGAAACCTCGGAACTGCCGGTGATGCGGCTGAGCGGGGAAGACCTTTTTCTGGACCAGAAGAGGATCAGGTTTCACAGAAGGTTGAAGACCATGCGAAGAAGGCTCGTGCCGGTGCCGGTGAAGAAGAAAATCCGGGAAAAAGTCCCAGGCGAATGGAAGAAGGGCTTCGATCGATTCTATATCTGCTCTTATCCGCCCGAAGACGTGGTCATCGAAGGATACGGCAAATATCTCCAGGAAAAGGCGCTTAGGATCAAGACGGAAGAGCATGCCAGGATCGTTCCGTTTGTCGGTTCCATGATGGACGGCATCGACATTCGGGAAACGATCAGGAACTGGGCGAGAGGAGAGATCTTTGTCAGGGAGGCGAGGCCCTTCCGGGGTAAGGTAGGGTCAGTCGTGGTCATTTTCGATCCGGACGGGGAAGAGGGAAAAGAGAAATTTCCCTGGAAGGTGACCTGGCTCGGCGAGCATGATCAGGAGTCGGATATGGCCTTCTACAGCACCCCTGCCGGGGAGGTGATGGACGGTCCGGGCATTTCCCGATGCCAGTACGGCGGGTTTATGCTCACCTATCCTCCTCTCAGAGTCTACGACATTTGGAAGGATTCTTTCTTTGACGTGGCGAGGAACAAACCTGAGAGACTCCTCATGGCGGCTATCGACTACAGCACGGAAAAGCACGTGGTTTACGTGGCGGCCAAGCCTCCCTCGGGGTGGTGCCACTCCATGGCGGCAAAGCTGGGCAAGAAGATCATCTACATGCCCATCGGCACCTTCTCGCCGGTGACTCTCAAGAAAATCAAGCAGTTTCATGTCCTGGAAGGCCACCATGCAAGGAAATATGCCAAGCAGTATATCTAGAAGAAAGATTCTCAATTGTGGAAAGACGGCTTTTCTTGGGCTTCTTGGGAGCCTTTTCCTCTGCACCTTGCTGACCGGGCATCCTTCGTCTGCGGCCACGGAAGCGGCCGCCCTTGAGAAGCAAGGCTCTTCTTCGCCGGATCTGTTTCTATCCGAGGATGTTCAGAAAGCAGCGGCAGAACACATAGCCCGGGAGAGGAAGGAGCTGGAATTCCGGGTTCGTCCGCTTCTCCAACCCGAGCCTCTCGGCTTCAATTTGCAAACCATCCAGAGGGTTTGGGGCGGGTTGCTGGTTCTTCCGTCCAAGATCCCGGTTTTCCTCCACCAGGTGAAAGAAGCCAGCCATTTGCTCGGCTTAGTGGGGAGTCTTGTCTTACTCGCCTTTCTGGTTGCGCTCTTCTACAGTTTCTTCGGCAAAAGAAAAGTCCTGCGCAAGTTCGAAAGGGCTTTGGCGCCCCTTCGGTCTCACGTCCCTTCTTCCCTGGAACCCTATTTTCTTTCCATCGGAAGAATATTGGCAGGTTCCCTCATCCCTCTGATCTTCTTCGCGCTCTTCGGATTGATCCAGGCCTTTCTTCCCTATGAAGCAGAGTGGTTGAACCTGACAGGCAGTCTCCTCAAACTCTGGACAATCGGAGCTTTGGTGATCAATTTTCTGAAGGAGGTTCTTACCCGAGAGCACATACCGATTCCGAAATCCTCCGGTCTGTCCATTTTCCGCGTGGCACGGTTCATTACTATTTACTCCCTTATCAGCATTGCCGTGTTCCGGAGCCTGGAGGTTTTCAGTATTCCCGACGATGTCTTGGCTTTGCTGAAATTCCTGGTCTCCCTGACCATCGTGTTCGTTTTCCTGCTCCTGCTGCTCAAGAAGAAATCGATCATGTCTCTCCTGCCCGATCTGCCGTACCGTAGCTACCGGGTCTTCGTCCAAGGGCTGGAGCATCTTTTCTACCCGGCCATGTTTTACACTTTCCTGACAGGTTTGCTGTGGTGTTTCGGCTATCATGCCCTGTGCAAGGTTCTATGGAAGAAAACGTGGGCTGTGGTGGGGGTCTTTGTGGGGATCATGTTTTGCTACCACGCCTTCCGTCAGCTGATTGACCGATGGATCAAGCAGCAGCACGAAACGGATGAAGCGGCCAGATTCCTATTCAAGAGCTTTCGCGCCGTGCTCCTGTATATTACGATTGCCGTTCTTCTTGTCAGTATCCTGAGCCTTCTGGGTTTGCTGGGGCCCATAGAAAGGGTGCTGTCTTTCCCCGTCGCCGTGGTAGGGCAGACCTCCCTGTCTCTCTGGATTTTCATCAAGGCCGCGTTGGTCATCCTGGCCTTCATTCTCTTCTCCCGTTTACTACGAGCGTGGCTCGACTACAAGGTCTACCCTCATACGGGCGTGGAAGAGGGGCTGGCCTACGCCATCAACACCTTTCTGAACTACCTTTTCCTGGCCCTGGGGATTCTCTTCTCCATGCGAGCGGTGGGGCTCGACCTGAGGGTGCTCATCGTTCTCGCAGGAGCGATGGGCATAGGGATCGGCCTTGGCTTGCAGAACGTGGCCGCGAATCTTGTGAGCAGCTTTATTCTGGTTTTCGGCAGGCGCATCAAGAAAGGGGACTGGATTCAGGTGGGGGACACCGTTGGTTCGGTCCGGGAGGTGCGCCTTGCCGCCACCAGGATCTGGACAAGGGACAACATCGAGTACCTCGTGCCCAACTCCACTCTCACCTCCAGCATGATCACCAACTACTCTCTTTCCGATCCTCTGATTCGGATTCATGTGCCGGTGGGCGTCTCTTACAAGTCTGATCCCGGCCTGGTTTCGGATATCCTCCTCAAGGCAGCGTCCGAAAACAAGAATGTGAGCAAACAAAGGGAACCGAGAGTGTGGTTCACTCAATATGGGGACAGTTCCCTCAACTTCGAATTGCTGGTGTGGATCGACATCCGTCAGGTTAGCCGCAAGGCAATACGAAGCGAGCTCTATTATACCGTCTTTGAGGCCTTTGCGGAGGCCGGAATAGAAATTCCCTTCCCCCAGCGGGACATCCACATCCGCTCCGGCCTTCATCCCGAGAAAGAGGACGCAGAAAAAGGAAGGTCGTGAGTTGATGAGTTCAAGCACGGGCTTCACCTTTCTCTTATTTTCCTGATGATTCCTGTTGTCGAGTATCCGGGCACGAAGGGAATCCTTTTGACCTACTCCACCGGCTGCTTTGACCACATCGGCTCCAATGATCTCGTTCTCAGGCCAGTCTCCTCCCTTGACAAGAACGTCAGGCAGAAGCTCCGCAATGATGTTCAATGGGTTATCTTCATCGAAGATGACGACGCCATCCACAAAGCCGAGGCCGGCGAGAACCTCGATCCTCTCCTCCACCGGCATGATCGGTCTCCCTTCTCCCTTGATCGCCTTCACGGACCGATCGCTGTTCACGGCTACCACGAGATAATCGCCGAGCTGTCGCGTCGCCCAGAGGTAGCGGATATGTCCGGGGTGAAGAATATCGAAACACCCATTGGTGAAAACGATCTTCCTCCCCTTGGCCTTGAGTCGGCCTATTTCCTCTCTTATGGACGAAAGGTTCTTGATTTTTTGACGGTAATCTTGCATCCGTGCGCACCCATTGAGATACCTTCTTCCTGTTTCCCGGCCCGGTCTCTTCGCATGCTCCAGAAGAGATGGATTCGCAGATGGACTTTTCACGAACCCGTCAGAAGAGGGTTATATTATTTTTTTTGGTCATTATGCATTCTTTTTTTGATGAATCCGAGATAGCCGTTGTAAACGGGAAGTGGTAGGGTTATACTGAACAACTAGAGCACCTGTGTGACTCTCAAGATCATTCCTGGCAATGCACCTCACGCACAATTAGGGACTTTCCGCGGCGTAATGTGTACGTAAGGGCCTCCCTTTGCCAAGCCGAGAGCGGCGGAGATCTATTGGCGGCAGCCTAGTTTCTGCAAACCGAATTCACTCAAGTCTCTTTTAATTCTTGTGTTTAAGACAAGAAACCAGCTGTAACGGGTAAAACTGATCCAGTTTTTGACCTGAAGGAGGTACTTATGAATGAGCTTCATTTGTGCGTAATGTGTAAAGTGCGGAACGTTTGTGGAAAAGGAGTCGACCGGTCGCGACCGGCAGTAAAATACACAAATCCTACCGATAAGCTGACTTCGACCGTCAGTTGGTCTACTATCGCTGGGAAACACTGTTATTTTTGTGATAAGAAACACAATGGTTTGATCAAGCTTTAGGGACATTATCAAGTTGGTTACTGGCTTCGCCACTGATAACCTAGGGAGATAACGCGCCTTATTGATTGAGGGATGCTTCCAAAGGGGCCTTTTGCCCTTGGGTTCTTCATCCCGGGCGCCGCTATTCCGGGCTGTCGGGAGACAGTCACATCGTCTCAGTCAGGGATAACGGCAAACCTGCACGTATCTCCGTGACACGCATGACATCTTTTCCGCAGAGCACATCCAAGGCAAAAATATGGAAGGGGCAGAACGTGAATATAGCTGAGCCGCCTCAGAATAGACTCGCCGTGCTTATCGACGCAGACAATGCGCAACCTTCGATCACGGAGGGGCTCCTATCGGAAGTCGCCAAGTACGGCGTTGCAAGCGTGAAGCGCATATATGGTGACTGGACTACACCTAGCCTGAGCGGATGGAAATCCGTCCTCCTTGAACACTCTATTCAGCCCGTTCAGCAGTTCCGTTATACAGTGGGGAAAAATGCAACGGACAGTGCAATGATAATAGATGCCATGGACTTGCTCTATACGAAACGCTTTGACGGATTCTGCCTTGTATCCAGTGACAGCGACTTTACTCGTCTCGCCTCCCGGATCAGAGAGGAAGGTCTGCTCGTATACGGATTTGGAGAGAAGAAGACTCCAAAAGCTTTTGTATCCGCATGCGACAAATTCATCTTCACTGAAGTTCTCAGGTTCCAAGAGGATGCCGGGGCAACGGTCAAGCCCAAAACGCCAAATGAACTGAAGAGAGACGCCAAACTGGTGACTCTTCTCAGAACTGCGGTTGAGGCGGCTTCCGACGACAGCGGCTGGGCTCATTTAGGTGCTGTGGGTAGCAATATAGCCAAGCAGGCCCCAGAGTTCGACCCTCGAAATTACGGCTTCAGCAAGCTTGGAGAACTCGCCGTAGCCACCAATCTCTTCGACGTTGATGAAAGAGTCCAGCGTGACGGTCATTCCAAAGCAATCTACCTTCGCGACAAGCGTAAGAAGCCCAAGCAATAGAAGTCCACTCCAGACGTTTGGCCGCAACCAAACGCTTGTCCAAAGCCGAACCGTGGGGAGGTCTCTTCCTGAAATCCGATTTTATCGGATTTCAGATACTTCCCGCCTTCGGCGGGAGTGAAGTCCCGAAGGGAAGTTATATGAAATCTGACTTGGCAGATTTCATTGCGGACTCGTCAGAGACCTCCCCATGGTTCGGCAACATGCAACTTCTCCGCAGCTTGAGAAGAAGTTGCAGCTTAAGACTCTAATCCCCAACAGGGGAGGAAGGGGGCGTGTCTCTCTTTCTGTTCAAATGGGCGAGGTAGGGAACAACGGCATCGTTCTTGTTACTGGAAGTTCCGTCATAGGTAATGGATAGAATGGGGACTCCCGTTCTCCGTTCTATCTTCTCCGCCATGGCCTCCGTGACCAGAGAAGGGCAGCAGAAGGCGGGGCTTGTTTGAACAAACAGGGACACATCCGGGTAATGCCGTTTGATGTAGAATATCTTGAGAAGATTGTCCATGGACTCGCCGGTGTGCTCAATTCTGACGTTGTATTCGGAAAGGATGTTTTCCGGGCTTTCATCGTATTCGGGTGCGGGACTTTCCAAAATCCGGCCGAAGTACTTGTGGTATGCCTTCTCCATCCTGGTTACGGCGGACATCAATGCCTTTGAAGAGAGGATATCCAGGTAATGACCCTCCATAAACCACTTTCTGAGATATGCCCCGGCGATCATCTGCACATACGAACTATAAGGGGTTACGATCACTTCCCCATCGTGCCTTTCAATGAAGCGCATCAGGCCCTGGTTCATCACGTCGTTGTCACGCACGTATAGATCGCCGAAGATGGCCACCTTCGGCTTCCGCTCATGGGATATTTCGATGGCTTCAAAACGGGAGATCACCTCGGCGAGCGCTTCCTCTTTTTGTCGCCTACCGCTGAAGGCGTCCACCAGGATGTCCATGCTCTGTTTGATGACCGCGTCCGTTGCTCCATTTATCTTTTCGTAAGGCCTCAGTCTGCATCCGATCTTTCGGATATAACCTCCGAACATGAAGGCGAAATAGGTGTTTATGGGCAGTTTCAGTGAAATGTCGATGAACGACATGGTACCCACGTATACCCCGGCCTTCTCCAACCCCTCTCCATAAAAATTCAAAAGCGTCTTGAGGTGATGAGGAAACAGCCCGATGTTGCAGGCTATCTGTGAGGAGACCGTCCAGAGCAGGGTCTTTGCAGGGTCCAGGTCATGGCTCTTCACGTAGTCGGCGAATTCCCGGGCAATGATGTTCAGGGGAATACACTGTCCCGTATTGCGACGCAGGCTCTCCTGGATGCTTGTTTCGGTCTCTTCCATCAACCTTGCATCGATCCCCTCCCGCTTGAGGTTTGCTACCATGAGTTTCAGCGTAAGGTCATCCCAGTTTGGAATCACAAGCGTCCTATTAAGGATGTTCCTCTCCTTAACCGGAAAGAGTGACGGTGTGAAAACGGCTACCTTCCTGCCGGCTCCGGAAGAATGGTGATTCTTAAAAGATCGAATGGCTGCTTCAATCCGTGTCTCATAACCCACACTGGATTCGTGTTCATCGAGTTGCAGTATGAGGTACGGCTTTTCATGGGACTCCATGATCTTCTTGAAATAGTCCGTAGCAAAGGAATCCGGCGAGCACCTGAAGGAGGTCACCAGCACCGGGTATGCTCCTTCAGACCGGGCAATCACCTGGGCAGCCTTCAGGATTTCAGAGGCGTAATGCCAGTGTATTTCATCCAAGAGCTTGCGGACCGGTTCCACCTCCTCATTGGAACAGGACAGCATGTCCTGGAAGAAAACCCGAATACCGAGGGAGGCAAAAATGTCGGGAATCCCCTTGTTCATGAACCTGGAGAGAATCGTGTAGGGTCTTCCCAGCAAGACCACGTACATGTCCTTTCGCCCTCGCGACTCCCCTTCGTAAACCTCTTTCCATTTTACCAGACACGACTCTCCGTACTCGCAGGCCCTGTCATAGGCCCTGGAGACATCCCGGAAACCGATTTGGGACCCGGTGATGGGTTTAAGCATCGAGTGGAGTTCGAGTTTCGTACGGAGGGAACCGTGAAGAGAATGAACAACCGGGGTGAGAAACCTCTTTCGCGTCTTTTCGTCATCCGATGCGGATATCAAAGAAGGCGAAAACTGCGTGTAGTAGCAATACTGCCGCCGAACCCCTTTTCCAGCGGCCTTCTTTTCCAGATAAAACGGAAGAAAAATGAAGTCCGACCTGTCCATCAGATAATGGACATGACCGTGAAGCGCCGCCATGGGCGCACAGAATTCAGCTCCTGCCATGTGTTTCCCTTCTTTGAGGGCATCGCTGCAGTCTTCACTTGACACGGTCCTGATGGAGAGAACATCGAAAAACCTCTTCCAGAAGGAAAGGTCCTCATAGAGATGGAGGGCCGCGGGAATGCCCACGGTGATTTCCTCGGAGTATTGGCGGGCGGGTTCGAACGAGAAGATTTTTCTCCTCTCCTTGAGCAGGTCGAAGCCGGAGAGGTTCTTGCCGACGTATCGTTTCGTGTCGTAGTCCCGGCCGCACAGGAAGCCGTGAGCGACTTTTTCACCTTCCACATCGGCAACCGATATCTTGCAGTGATTCGTGCAGAGTTCGCAGGTTTCGCTCGATACGCCTATCGTGTTCCTGTGAATAGCAGTCCCCCGGAACCCGGTCTGCCTGATGCTCTGATCCGACAGCGCAAGGGCGGCCCCCAGCGCTCCGGTCAGATGGCAGTACCTCGAGACATGGATAGGCTTTTTGAGCCGTTGTTCGAAGGCGGCCACAAGCGACCGGTTTTTTGCCGTAGCCCCCTGGAAGAAGACCGTGTTCCCGATGCTGCCCTCGACGGCAACCTTGGTGAGGTAGTTTTCCCTTACGGCGTGGAGAACGGAGGCTAGCACCTCGTCAATCGCGTATCCCTCGGACAGGTAATGGTTCATGTCTCTTTCCATGAACACCGTGCAGCGATCACTCACAATCGGTGACAGGCGGCCCTCTGTTCTCGAAGAATACTCCCCCAGCGAGCATCCCAGCTTCCGGGCCTGCTCCTCGATAAAACTCCCTGTTCCCGCGGCGCAGACGTTGTTCATGATCGAAAAGGTGACCCTGCCGTTCTTCAGAGTGGTGAATTTCGAATCCTGGCCGCCGATCTCGATGATGGTGTCCACATCCGGGTCGATCTCGCAGGCGGCCCGGGCATGGGCCGTAATCTCGTCTATGATGATATCCGCCCCCATGATCTTTCCTGCGAATTTTCTCCCCGAACCGGTCGTTCCCGCACCCAGGACCCGCAGGCCCATCTTCTTCTTCGCCGTCATATCTTCTATGGCGGAAAACACCCTCTGAACCGCGCCAACCGGTCTCCCGGCGGTGCCGGTGTAAAACCCGGCGAGGACCCGGCCGCCCTTGTCCAGGAGCACGGCCTTGGTGCTTGTAGAGCCGATGTCGACACCGAGGTACACCTCATAATCGGAGACCGGTTCAAGGACTTCATAGATGTCGACCTCCACCGGGTATGAAGAGGGCATATCGGTGACCGTGTACTCGTACGTTTCGACGCCCCCGAACTCGGGATAATGAGAAAGGGTCAATTCCAGGGGATCGTGGAAGTACTTCTTGTGAGCGGTTTCGGGCAACAGCAGATCGTCTGCGGACCGTACGGCGATGAATTCCTCTTCGTGCGGTTCGCCGGCAAGAAGAAAGGCCGCCCCGATGGCCCCGTACATGCCCGACTCGTCCACCAGAATCTCTTTCCCGGTAATCGATTCGATGTGGCGGACCACCGCCCTGTTCCTGGATACGCCGCCCGTGAAGATGATCGGGGCACGGGCGTCCCTGTCCATGCAAAGTGTGTCCACAATGTTCTTCGCAAGCCCATGGCACAACCCGTCGCAGATCTGCTCCAGGCTGTACCCTTCCTGCTGGGCGTGAACGAGATCCGTTTTTGCAAAAACGGCGCACCTCGACGCAATTTTCGGTACGATCCCCCTGTTCATGCAGGCCCTCTCGCTCAACGCATCCGCACTCTCCAGGTTCAGCCTTCTCGCCTGTTGATCGAGAAAACTGCCCGTTCCCGCCGCGCACGATGTATTGGTTCGAAAACTTCGGTACCTGCCATTTCCGTCAAAACCGATAAGGCCGAAGGCTGCACCCCCGACAACGAGGATGGAGCCGATCTTTTGATGGTAATGACGGGCCGCCTCGATAATGGCTACCCGACTGTCGTATCGACGGCTTGCGTTGAGAATGGAAGGGGTTGAAGAGGTGGCCGCTACCCCGCGGATTCCCCCCAGGTCGAAACCATTCAGTGCCTCTCTGAGGGTTCCCCTGATGTCACCGTGATGGAATCGATAGGCTGTTTGGAGGATCTCTCTTTTCAGGCTCAGCTCAGCGACCGACAGGGAAACGGAACCGACATCTATTCCAAGGACATAGGAACGATCGTCAACTCTAGTCTGAGTCGTGGTCAAAGACATATCCCACCGATCTGAGGCTTTTGAAATACACGGGCTTTTTGGGGTCGGCCTCAAAATACTTCCGAAATCGCACAATGAAATTGTCCACTGTCCTGGTTGTGGTACCCCTGGGGTACCCCCAGCCGATTTCCAGAAGCTTACGTCTGGAAAGGGGCTTACCCCGGTTGGCGACAAACAGCTTCAAAAGCTTGGCTTCCTGCTCGGTCAGTCCGATCCGGCCCGGTGAACCATAGGCGTTCAGAGTCTCGAAATCGATCCTGTTGCCCCCGAATCGGTAGATCCTGGGGAGCGACGACGCAGTACTGCTTCCGTTCGAATCGGTCTCTCCCCTTGACCATGACACCCGGGTCAGGAGACGCTTCACCCGCAGCAGAAACTCATCCAAGTTGAAGGGCTTGGCAAGATAGTCGTCAACGCCGTAGGAGAAGCCCTTTACCTTGTGCTCGGAGTCCCCCTTGGCCGACAGGATCAGAATCGGAACGCGTTCGTCTTCCAGCCGGATATTTCGAAGCACCGACAGGCCGTCAATCTGCGGAAGCATGATGTCCAGCACGATCAGGTTCGGCCGCCATTCCTTCCACTTCTGGAGGGCCGAACTCCCGTCCGCGGCAATTTTCACTTCATACCCCTCGATGGTCAGGTTCAATTTCAGACCTTCGGCCAAGTGGGGCTCGTCATCCACCACCAGAATGCGTTCTTGCATGGAATCGTCCATAGACTCCCTCATTTCACCCCGCTCATGGAAAACTTGAAAGGCAGAATCAGTGAGAAGACCGAGCCCTTTTCGCCCTCCTTTGATTCGGCGATCACTCTCCCCTTGTGGATGCGGGCGATGCCCTCGACCAAATGCAGGCCGATTCCCGTGCCTTTGGCCGACATATCCTCCGACCGGCCGATCTGGTAGAATTTCTTGAAGATCTTCTTCACCTCCGACCTTGGGATTCCGATGCCGTTGTCCTCGAAACGCACATGCAACCCCCTGCCCCTGGGTTCAAAGCGTATGTCCAGCCGTGGGATATCGGCCTCATTGTACTTGATCGCATTAGTAAACAGGTTCATCAACAGCATCTCGAACAGGACGAGACTGACGGGATAGGAAAAGGACTTCCCTGAAGGATTGTAAATCGTCACCTCACATCGGCCGAAGAGATCGTGGTTCTTTTCATAAAAGCGCTCGACAACCTGGACGAGATCCTCCGTAACAAACCTGTCTTCGTAGATTCCGCGCTTGATCTTGGCAAGGCTCAGGATGCGGCCGATGCTGTCCGACAGCCGGTCTGCGTCCTGGACCATGTACCCGATGTACTTGAGCTGGTCCTCCCGGGAGAGTTCGTGCTTGCGGAACGTCTCCAGGTACAGCTTCAGTGAGGTGACCGGGGTCTTCAATTCATGTGTGAAATTGCTGATGAAGTTGCGCTGGAGACGGTAGAGCTGAATGGTCTTCTGATTGTAGACAAAGATGGTGAATATCCCCATCAGGATGATCCCTACGAGAATGGAAAGCACAAGGATCACCAGCCACGCCTGGGGTGCCAAAATCTGATCGTGGTCCAGACCGGCGCTCTGTATAACTCTTTTCAACCCCGTGCTGACCTCCAGGTACCAGTGGATATACAGGATAAGGGACAGCCCCACAGCCACAATGGAGGAAACGAAAATCATGATGGGGTGAAGAAACCACTTGGCCTGATTCATCGCAGACAGCTCCGGTGGAGCCCTCTACGGTTGTTGCCGATGCCTGTATAAAACATGCGGAAAGTCCTTCCATTTAACAGTCTAGTCCTATTCCGGCATGAATTCAACCGTGATCTACGGGTAAAAAAGATCTAGCGGGCCTGAGTCTAGATTGTTCCTGGAAAGAGGATTGTCTTACCGGTAGGCCAAGTGCCTAAAGTCGAGGAAAGCGCTTTCAGCGCAAAGTATTTGCGCTTTACGCCAAAGGCGACCAGGATTCGCTTTTCAACTTCTCCTCAAATTGCAGAGAAGGCTCCGGCTTAATGCCCTGCCTGTTCCGACCAGCCGTATGCACCTTTGGATGCGACCGCCGCCACTTCCGGCGACTTCGCTGGTGTGACTCCCTTCTTGTACACCCTGCTCAGCGGACGATAAGATGTCTTAGGCATCCGTGCATCTCCGACGATCCGACATCGCAAGTACTCCTTGATGCTGTAATAGACCACAAGCAAAGATATGGCTTGGCCAAGAGGCTTTGTCTTGCCCAGTTGGAACCGAAAGGATTTCTTGATATCCCTTAAGAGGATTTCACTCTGCCGGTTTTGAACAAAAATGGTCGAAGCCGTGAGAAAATATCGCATCATTTTGAGTCTCTTCTTGAAGCCCTCTAAACGGCGGCGGATTGCTATGTCAGGGTGTTTTGTGCAGTAAGCATACCCGGCCAGAGTGGTTCTGATGGCCCGCAAAATGGAGGCGCCGTTTCTGTTGTAGTCGATTTCAAAGGCAAGGCGCAAAAATTCTTCTGATTCCACCCTTGAAAAATGATCATGACGAAACCATATCTTACCTTGACCGTGTTGGGATTCGTAGGGAATGTTGGGGATCAGTTTTCCTTGCTCTTCATAGTCTTCGTACAACTTCGTTCCCGGGATCGGTCCCAGCGGAGAAAACTGCACATAGTCCGGCTTGAGCGAGGTCACGAAATCGACGTCTTCCCAGATCGTATTCTTGTCGTGTTCCTCGATGAACAAGATGGAAGATGCCAGGACGCTGATTCCCCTTTTTTTCAATTCTGAGAAGAGAACCTGGAAATCCGTATTCCTGTTCTTCGCATAGGTCCCATTCTTTGATTCGACCCCCACCCAGAGAAAGGTAATGCCCAGGCGGACAAGAACATCCAGGTCACCGATTTCTTTCAGTGTCTCGGCGGAACTGAAGACCGCAAAGCTAAAGTGGCGATGGTTTTTTTCCATCAGTTCCAGCAATTCGAGGGCTCGATCCTTCATTTTCAGAAAATTTTCGTCCAGTACGCCGAAGTCGGTTATGTGCATCTCATCTTCGTATCGGCAACAGACATCAAAAATCTCCTGTCCGGTCTTCAGGTATGGAACATAACCGCCAAAAAAATGGGAGGTAGCACAAAAACGGCATTTGTTCACACACCCTACGCCTGTTATGAGAATCCCGGAATCAGGCGCCCATGGCGCACCCATGACTTGCCTGTTAAAGGAGCTGTACCTGAGGGGATGCTTGATCGGTTTGTGAATGTCTTCCTTAAAGAGCTCCCTCAAATACGATACGCCTTCACCCTTACATATAAAATCGTGATCGATCATCGATTCGATATTGGGGATATTGACGCCGTGCCCGCCCAGAATGATCTTGGACTTCGGCGAGAGCTCTCGAATAGCCCGCGCCATCCTTCTTGCCTTCTTGAAATTGGGGATAATAAAACTGATTCCGATGTAATCGTATCCCTTTCTCAATTCTTTCTCGAATCGCTTAAAGGTTGGGAAATCCAGTACTGCCGTCGGCATATCCACGTTTTCAGCCAGGAAATAGAGCCCCTGGCTTCCGTGATTGAACCGGTATGAAAAAATTCCCTGCTCCCTGGTCACCTGGTTGTGAAACAGTTCCATCTTGTTTTCTTTTTCCCCATATTCATCATCAACACCATATGGGCCGAACACGGAAGTGAGTAGTAATGTCATAGTGTCCCCTTTGCAGACCTTCTTATTGGCTCTGTGTGATAAGTCGTTACCTCTTATCCTCTCTTGAGCATGAAAGTAATATACATGAAAACTAAGTAATACTTTGTAAAAGAAATGTAAAACGGGCGATCTCCCGCAAAAGTGATCAGAAGCAGCTATGTGCTGCGTAATCTCTCATTCAAGAGTATCCCTTATGTCTCCAAACTAAACCATCATTTGGGCTATACTTAGCCTAGCCACCCGCCTATTTGCCGATAGACTTGGCACACTAACCCTTCGGGTATCCTAGGAGAAACCTCTTGACTCTTGGCAGGGTTTCACTCAGTATCATGCACAACACTTACTGCCCAAGTAGGTTCACTCAACTTTTTTTCGAGGAAGGTATGATGTGGGCCTGTCTTAAGATTCCTCGTCGTTGCCTCCCAGAGGATGTCGCCAAAGGGGAGGCTAACAGTAATCTCTCTTTTCGATAAACTCAAACCCACCGCAGAACGGGGTCTGAAGGGTCTCGATAGTTCGGGGACAACTATTTGCGCTGTTTCTGTTGAACGGGAGGGAAGATCACCTACCGCAGAGGCAGCGGTGAGCCTTAAGACTTCGCAGAGACATTTGGAGCGGTGCTGTGTCCTGGAGCCAAAAGAGAATGAAATCGGTAACAAAAGCATCTGTAGTTTTTATACTGATTGTTTCAGCGGGGTTGTTCATAATACGGTTGAGATCTTCAACCCCATCGTTTGATGATTTAAACGAGGAAATGCAAAACCTTGTCTCTGGACTGGTGGATAATGACAAATCGGTTAGGAATTGTGTCCTGGCTGTGATGAAGGGTGATGGCTCGTATTCATGGTCGGGAGCGGCCGGAATCGCCGGCCAAGACGGTCAGGTGCCTATGACCAAAGATACTCCTATTTATATTGCCAGCATCACAAAGTTATATACCGCCACGGCAATCATGCGATTGTATGAAATGGGAGCACTCTCTTTAGATGATCCAATGTCGAGATACCTCCCGGAAAAGCTCGTCCAAGGGATTCATGTGTATGAAGGGAAGGATTATTCCCACGAAATTACCATCAAACAATTGTTGTCGCATACCTCCGGCATAGCAGATTACTATACTGAGAAAGCCAAAGGGGGTAAAAGCCTTTTTGATTTGTTCCTGGAAGAACCGGAACGGTCATGGACGGTAGATGAGGCTATCGAAAGAGCGCGACAAGACCTGAAACCTAATTTTCCGCCGGGCACGGATGCCTCATATTCCGATACAAATTTCCAGTTATTGGGAAAGGTCATTGAGGCCATAACCGGCAAGCCGCTTCACATCGTTTACGAGGAGTTTATCTTTCGTCCCCTGGGCCTCAAGCATACCTGGTTGACAGGCCGCTCTGAACCTCAGAGCCCTCCATCAGCTCATCCCGCGGATATTTTTCTAGGAGATAGGAATATTACCAATACGCGCTCAAATGGAGTCTATTGGGCTGATGGAGGCATTGTCTCCACAGCGGAAGAGTGTATCATTTTCCTGAAGGCTTTGAATGAAGGGCGTATTATTAGTCGAGGCACGCTGAAATTGACGCATCATTGGCACAAATTGCAATTTCCGCTTCAATATGGGTGCGGAACGATGTACTTCAGGCTGCCCTGGTTCGTTTCTAACTTGATGAAATTGCCGCCTTTGTGGGGTCATTCGGGTTCTACCGGTTCGTTCCTTTACTATTCCGAGGACCTGAATCTGTACATGGCAGGCTCTACAAACCAGACAGGATCGAAGTCTAAACCGTTCAGGCTGATGATCCGCGTGATGAAGGCTTTTCAAAATCGGCAGTCAAAGGAGGGCAGGCCGTAGATCAAGCCAGAATCTTGCAGGAAGGTTCTGTTCGCAGTTACCTTTGTTGAAATGATCGGAACATGTTTAGGTTAAGAAGAATAGAAAATCTTGCGCGGCGTTCCAAGTCAATCGCCGCATTATCGTTGCTGGTGGTGGTCATTGTAATTGGGGTTGCCGATTATATTACTGGGAATGAGCTGTCCTTTTGGATATTCTATCTGCTTCCCATATCGTTAGCGTCGTGGTTTGTGGGAAAGAGAATGGGAGTTTTCATTTCGGTTGCAAGCTTCACCGCTTTGCTCAGCGCAGATCTGCTGGCAGGCGGCCAATACTCTCATCCTGCGATCCCTTACTGGAACGGGGTCATGCGGCTGGGGTCTTTCGTCATTGTGGTGTTGATCTTGTCACAGCTGAAGAGGGAATACACGAATGAACTCGAACTCAACGCTGAACTTCAAGCTGCCCTGAAAAGGCTTGAACAGAAGCAGGAAGAATTGAAACAAAAAGCGGAAGACCTTGCTCACTCCAATGCAGAACTGGAGAAGTTTGCCTACGTGGCTGCCCATGATTTAAGAGGACCTCTGATCGGCATAGGGGGTTATGTTCAGCATTTGCGACGCCGCCTCAAGGACAAACTGGACCCCGAGGATGGAAGGGTTTTGGAACAGGTACTGGGACAGGTTGCCCGCATGGAGGATCTGATTCATGCCTTGCTGGGTTACGCACGGGTGGGAACAGCTCGTTTAGAGGTCAAGCGAGTAGATTTGAACGAGATTATTCATCAGGTTGTTTCGGACCTTCAAGCTGAAATTGAAAAGAGTGCCGCTCTCGTGACTTCTGATCCATTGCCGACAATTTGGGCAGACGGCACACAGATTAGGCAGCTCTTGCAGAATCTGGTCAGCAATGGAATCAAATTCCATGGACAGGAGCTGCCGCGGGTGCACCTTTCTGCAAGAAAGGGGGAAGTAGATTTCCTCTTCTCGGTGAGAGATAACGGGATCGGGATCGACTCCAAAGACCAGGACCGTATCTTCGAGATGTTCCAGCGTCTGCACAATAACCCAAAATACCCGGGAAGCGGGATCGGCCTTGCCATTAGCAAGAAGATTGTGGAAAACCACAGGGGACGGATTTGGGTGGAGTCTGAACTTCAGAAAGGAACGATTTTTCACTTTACGATCCCAGTGAAAGAACCCTCGGAAAGCGCTTAGGTGCAAGACGGCACAACCCCTGGTCGCCTTTCCGAAGCAATCCGTAATCCTGCAAATCGGCGTTCCCACCGGGTAAACCTCTCCCCCCGATCGCGGGGGGAGAGGGCAGGGCTCGTCACATCAATCACTGTAGGATTGGGGATAATCATAACCGGAGCCATGATCGAATTCGCGCCATTTGTTATGTTCACCCCGTGCATTTGGTTGGCGATCACCGGGGCCGCGATCAAATCCGTGCCATCTGTCATGGCCACGCCATACGTTGGGATGGTGATGACCGGGTCCGCGACCGGATCCGCACCATCTGTCATGCCTGCCCCATGCCTGATGCCTGCCTAATAATTGTATCCATTTCGCCTGCTGTTCCGGGGTTAGAATTTTGCGCATTTCGAGACGATCCTTGATGGCTTTCTCACGAATCTGGGCTCTCAGGGTATTAATCTCCTGTTGCTTGGCGAGAATCTTCTGCTCATCGGGATTTGTCTGCATCCAAAGTGCCTTCATTTCGAGTCGGTCTCGCATCAGGTCGTTTTGAAGAGGAATCTTCTCTTCAAGAAAGCTTTTACGCAAAGCCTTCAGCTTTTCAACCTGATCGGGTGTGAGGTTTAAACTTTCCCAGGGGCCGGGGCCTGAATGATCGCCACGCCCATGGAAACCATAACCCCTTTCCATCGCAGGACTCTTGCCGGAGTCCTGAGCCATCACCAATCCAGCGGTTGCCAGCACGGCAACCATCACGACTGCCACGAGTATCTTCTTCATTTTCTTTCTCCTTTTAAAAAGTGCCCTGTAGGCAAATAAAATGATCAGATCTTCTGCAATCCAGCATCATTACACTTTACCTTTCTTGAACCATCATCACTTAAGGTATCAGTCGCCGTCGATCCCGGAAAAGTTACACAAAAAGGAGAATACAGGCTTAAATGTTCCATGCATAGGCTGATAGTCCCACCGCGAGGTCGGCTGAAGTTCCTGAAATTTTTCTTGACTCTCAGATTAGATATCAGGAAGATTTTGCCAAAATGACATCTTCAGAAATGCAGAGAAGGAGACGGCGAAGTGAAAAAAAGATTGGTTCTTGGAACCATGCTTCTTGCCTTACAAATCACGAAACCCTCTGGAGGCTGAGCAGATGAGTTCTTTCACGATTCTCATGGCTGAGAATGATCCTGATGACAGATACCGCGATAACATCCTCAAAGCAGGCCCCTGGGGGAAATGGTTTTCTCGCTAAAAGTGATGGCCGCAATTCCGCTTCTAGTCCTGGGAGCCGTCATTGCCGTTCTACCGCCCACCAGCGCTGCACCCTTGGCCGATCAAGTCTGCGATATTATAAGAAACCGTGTTGAGGCATCTAGGACCCCTGAGGAGGTGATGTGCAGGGGTGAGTTGATCTGTGAATCCGAGGTGCTTCCCCGTTTTTATGAGAATCGTCTCTTTTGGCCGGCTTGGAGTGACGGCAGAGAACCTCTCTCCATTGTTGACGCATTCGTCCAGGCGCTTCAAGATGCAAATCTTGAAGGGTTAAGGGGTGCCGATTATCATCTGGACAGCATAAAATCCCTTCTGGGGGAGCTGCGCATGCAGCAGGCCGGAGGAAGACAACCCGAAGCCGCTATGTTTGCTGATCTTGACCTGCTTCTGACCGACGCCTTCCTGATCTATGCCTCTCACCTTCTGAATGGAAGGGTCAATCCTGAGACCATACGAGCAGAGTGGTATGTGAAGAGTCAAAAAGCTGACGTGGTTGCTCTTCTCCAAACCGTACTTGATTCAAAGGACGTAAAAAAGGCGTTGGAGAACGTTACACCACATCATGAGGGATACGTGCGCCTGCGCCGGGTGTTAGCGGACTACCGGGGCATCGCAGAAAGGGGCGGATGGGGTAAGCTCGTGGGAAGGCAAAAAATCGCCAAGGGTGACTCTGGAGAAACCGTTCTTGCTTTAAGGAAGAGACTGATTCATTCGGGTGATTTTGGCTCCAAAGCGAGCCAGGAGAGCGATCTATTCGATGAAGAACTGGAAAACGCAGTGAGAAAGTTTCAAGAGAGGCACGGTCTCGCTCAAGACGGTGTGGTGGGCCCGGCCACTACAGCAGCACTCAACGTTCCAGTAGAGGATAGGATCAAGCAAATCGAAGTGAACTTGGAGCGGTGGCGCTGGTTGCCCCAGACGCTGGAAACTCGCTATCTGTCCGTCAACATAGCGAACTTCGAGTTAGATGTGATGGAAGAATCACGCCGCGTAATGAGTATGAAGGCCATCGTTGGGAAACCCTACCGGAGGACGCCGGCGTTCGATGCGAAAATGACGTACCTTGTTCTGAATCCTTACTGGAACGTGCCTACCGACATCGCCCGAAAGGAAATGATCCCCATGATCAGGAAGGATCCCGAGTACTTACATAAGAATAATATCAGGGTCTTCTTAGGCAGAGACTCAGACCGGAAAGAAGTTAATCCCGCCGCCGATATGGACTGGACGCATTTCGCTTCGAGTAACTTTCCCTACTTTTTTCGCCAGGACGCCGGCCCGAAAAATGCGCTCGGGTCGATAAAATTCATGTTTCCCAACAAGTTCAATGTCTATATTCATGATACGCCGCAGAAAGACCTTTTCAACAGGACTGTGCGCCACTTCAGTCACGGCTGCATTCGTATAGAGAAGTCACTGGAGTTGGCTCAGTATCTTCTCGCGAAGGACCCGCGATGGACACTGGAGACCATCCGTGAAGCTCTCGATGACAGTGTTGACCGAACGGTAAAGATCCCTGATCCCATAGAAGTCTACGTCCTTTACTGGACTGCATGGGTGGATGAGGATGGAACGGTGCAATTCCGAAATGACATCTATGGCCGTGACGAGCGTTTGGCTGATGCCCTGGAAGAAAAGCCCCCTCGTCCTTAATCCGTTTTGAAATCCTTGTGCTGAGAGGGGCGGCATCTAGCTATCACCAGAAGCGCACACGCCCCACGTCGACGTGCACGAAATCGGATCGAGGATAGTAACCGACACCACCCTTCCTCAAGCTCAAGGCCACCCGCCTTAAATATGACAGCTCATAGCCGGGCAAGCGGATGTCGGCGGCCTTGCCGCACATGTGGAGGCTGTTCCTGGCCACGCCATGATTGTGCGCACAGAGAAAGGCGTTTGTTCGGGGGCTGCGGTATCCGGAAATGATGTGAAATGGCTCTTGAGTCCCCACTTTCAGGTGGATTGCATGGAGCAGATCAAGGAGGCCCAGATCCATGGATATCACTTCGCCCGTGCGGTAATCACGGAGGATAAAGTTGATATTGGAGAGGGATGGCTCAAGGTATTCCCCTGACTCCCAGTAGACCGTCGAAAGCGCTTCGTCAGTATGAGTGTTGTAGAGGGAGAGAATTCGCTTCCGGCCTTCAAAGGCGAATGCCTTTGGCAAATGCAGGCCGGCACTCATAAAGGGCAGGGTGGCAAGAAGGCCCAACTTAAGAAAGCGACGACGGTGCATTGGCTCAGCGCACGGCCAAATGCTTTTTCCTGCTGATTCAGTGAAACGGTTCTCTTTTCGATTCTCCATAATGCGAGATCAAGGGCTTTTTTGAGATGTCCTGGTGCGATCTTCGTGTAGCTGAAAGAGACCCAACTACCTTACTAAATTTGATGCGAAAGGTAAAGCACGAAGATTGAATGGTCCGAAGAGCCTATGTGAACGAATTTGCGGCAGGAAGCGGGGGGCTCGCGGAAACAGCAAACTCAGGAAAGGGAACCGATCTTGAGGATTCTCCCTTCCATGTATGTGGGACTCTTGGTGCTCCAGTCCAAGGTCCCTGCCTGTTGGGTTCTAGAATAGTACCGTGTCAGTTGATGAAACGCCGGCCTTCCCGGATCGGCGACGAGAACCATCCGTACCCCTGCTCTCAGAGCTCGGTTGATCAGCCTCTTTAAGGTCAATCCAAGTTCATCCCAAAAGCAGATATCAGCGCCGATCAGGAGATCGAAGCCGCCTAAATCCACGGCCGTGAGGCTGCCGAAGCTTCTTTTCATCGGCGTGATTTCGACCTTGTTGATGGCAGCGTGAAGGTTCAAGTAAGGGAAAACCTCTTGGTCGATGTCAACGCAGGTCACAGCGGCCTTGAGCCTTTTCGCGCAATAGATTCCGCCTAGCCCCCAGCCACATCCTACATCTATGATACGCACTCTTTCCGATACCTGCTGCCGGCCTAGAAAATCCATGAGCAACCAACTTGAACTCCAGGACTTGTTACCGTGAAAAGTGGTGTAGTGGAGGCGCTTGAGCCTTCTTATCGCAGGGTGAGCGGATCGGAGCAGCGTCACTCCATGTGCATGAATTCTGGTCTTCACGTCAGATTTCTCCTTTTCCAGAAGTTCCAGGATTTGTGTAAACCCTGTATCCAAAAGTTGACACCCGGGAAGTGCGCCTTGTCAACATTCTTTCGTCGTGATAACCGTAACTTTTTGAAATCCTATCATAAATAATTTGTTGCTCCCTTGAAAAGCACAAACAGCGAGACAAGCCTTGGCGTGGCACTGTGGTTGCATAAGCAGTATATCAAAGGAGGTTGCTTTATGAGAACAAGAACAGCAATCGCAATAATCGTCGGAATCATTTCTGTTATGCTGATGGGCTATTCATCCAGGGGCTCTGCGCAAGTGAGCGTAAACATAGGAGTCGGTTTGCCTATACCTCGATTGGTTATCCCCGCGCCGCCTCCGGTCGTAGTGATACCAGGGACCTATGTGTATTTTGCGCCTGAAGTTGAGGCCGACCTGTTTTTTTACCATGGATACTGGTATCGTCCGCATCAAGGGCATTGGTACCGAGCGAGGGGCTACAACGGACCGTGGAATAATATCGAAGGCGCTCGAGTGCCCCGTTCAGTGCGGCATTTACCTCCCGACTATCGTCACACGGCTCAGCGTCATGAACGAATTCGATATGTGGACGTCAAGAAGAATTGGAAGACGTGGGAGGAGAAGAAGCATTGGGACAGACACGGCTACAGAGACCAGGCCCCGGATGTCCGGGGTGGCGGCCGTTGGGAAAACAACGACGACAGACATAGAGGCAAAGGTAAACACGACCGTTAAGACCGCCGCATCAGAACTTTTCCCTGTTCCCGCAAGAGAATACCTCAGAGAAAAACCAACTCGAAACCTACTGAAGCGCTTCTGAGCGCTTCAGTAGTAAGCGAGCGATCGTCCATATCGCGCTCCACCACCGGAATGGCCGTCGAATTTTTCACCCTCCGCTGTCATGCCCTCTCAACTTCCGCTCCGCTCCACCCTGATGCAAGTCCCCCTCCGCCTAGGGGTTGCAGGTTGTTCGCATCAGAAACAGGAACCCCAAAATACAGGATCGACTGTATTGTCTTAAGGCGCCGGGTGCCGGAAAATGTAATATAATTCTCACGGACCACTGATGGCTGGTCACAGATTACTGGGAACGCGAGGAGCAGTGCACCAAAAGACCTCTAAACAATTATCGGAACGGATAAAAAAGCTTTCGTGGTTAGCGGGAATTGTGTGGACCGTCATTGTTGCCGGTCTCCTGTTGCACGATATCACAGGCATACGCCGGACTACGCTCGAAATGGCAAGAAGGGAGGCGGTCGCCCATTTCAACGTGGATAGGGCGTCACGTCTGTGGGCGGCTTCACACGGGGGTGTATATGTACCCATATCTGACAAAACACCACCCAATCCGTTCCTGAAAAATGTTCCGGAACGGGATATCACGACACTCTCCGGAAAAAATCTTACCCTGATGAATCCGGCGTACATGCTCCGCCAGATGATGGACCATTACTCCGATTTGTACGGAGTCCTTGGGCATATCACAAGTTTAAAACCTGTCAGACCCGAAACGTCCCCTGACGGCTGGGAAAAGTCCTGCTTGCGTTCTTTCGAGCGGGGAGTCGGAGAAATCAGTGAAGTCGCAGAAATAAACGGACGGCCCTTTTTAAGGCTCATGGAACCCTTGGTAGCTGAAGAAGACTGTCTGAGGTGCCACGGGAATCAAGGCTATAAGGTTGGAGATATTCGAGGAGGAGTGAGTGTTTCCGTCCCTCTCGGCCCCTACCTGGCCTCCCAACACACGGAAATAGTAACACAGGGTTATTCTTTCGCCATTGTCTGGCTTCTGGGACTCATCGGGATTGGTTTTTTCGGAAGCGCCTTGAGATGTCATGCAGAGGAGCATCAAAAAAGCGAAGACCTCTACACGACTGTCGTTGAAAATTCCCTGACGGGTATATACATCATCCAGGAAGACAAGATCGTGTTCGTCAACCAACGCTTTGCAGATATTTACGGATATTCGAAAGAGGAACTGATTGGAAGAGAATCAGCGGACCTGGAGCATCCTGATGACAGACCTCTGATAGCAGAGATGCGGCGGAAAAGGATGGAGGGGAAAAAGGTTGCGGAGGAGTATGAAGCACGGGGTCTTAAGAAGAGTGGAGAGGTCATCTGGGTACAAAGGCGGAATTCAATCATCCATTATGAAGGAAAGCCGGCCATTCTTGGGAATGTTCTTGACGTGACGGCTCTCAAGAGAGCTGAAAAGGGAATGAAAGCCTATGCCAAAGAGCTGGAGCGAAAAAATGTGGAGCTTGATAATTTTGCCTCTATTGCCTCCCATGATCTCAGAGAGCCCCTCAGGAAAGTCCAATCTTTCGCCGATGTCCTGATGTCGAAGTATGGAGGATCCCTGGATGATCAGGGAAAGGATTTCATAAACCGCATGCAGGGTGCGGCGGCGCGGATGCAGAATCTGATCGAATCCCTTTTGGCCTTTTCTCATGTTACAAGCAAAGCGCGGCCGCTGGAAGATATTGATCTTCTGGGGGCGGTGAAGGAGGCTTTATCCAATCTTGAAGTGCCGATTGAGGAGACGAAAGGGACGGTAGAGATCGATAGCCTGCCTACTGTGAAGGCAGACCGGTTGCAAATGGTCCAGCTCTTTCAAAACCTCGTGGGCAACGCTCTCAAATTTCATCGGGAAGGCGTTCCTCCCCGCGTGAAGATTTACTCTAAAGCGAGCGACGACAAAGAGCCCTCAGTCGAGATTTTCGTCGAGGACAACGGCATCGGCTTCGACGAGAAATATCTCGACCGCATCTTTGCGCCTTTTGAGAGGCTTCACGGCAAAGAACAATACCAGGGCGTCGGGATGGGACTTGCCATCTGCATGAAAATCGTTGAACGCCACGGCGGAACTATCGCCGCAAAGAGCGCCCCAGGCAAGGGATCCGTGTTTATCGTCACACTGCCTCTGAACTGAAAGTCCGCTCATGATGTTGCAATGCTGGCCAGGACTAAGCGGCTCGAAGGGTGTGGGGCCTATTCCGCTATCATACCGACATAGCGGGAAATTAGCTACGGGAGGAGGCTGAAAGGCTCTCTCCCATCCCGATTGTGGGGCTTTGCAATTTGGAACTTGGTTTATCATGGAGAAGGTAGTTTAGGCATCGGGAATTTACCCGAGACAATAAGGAATGTAAGGTACCCACTTACTCCGGTAATGCCCCAGAAGATGAGGAATATTAAGAGAACGGCTGTGCCCGCTGAGATATCAGTGACTGATTTTAGGGAGAAGAAAATATGATTCGCGATAAATAACGCCACGAAACCTGATACAGTGAAAATTACTTTGAAAAAGAATTCCTGAATGTAGATAATAACAAGTTTTTGTGTGCTACTCAAGCCACCGTTAGAATGGATAAACTTCTGTTCCATGATTCCCCGGATGGCGTAATACAAGCTAAAGAGAATGAGAATGATCCAGTACCACAAAGGCATCTTCATAACAATGTCGATCACAGACATGAACATCCTCCGCTAAAGGAAAAGTACCCCAGCTCAACTTTCGCCTCCACCCCTATTTCATCGTGTCTGAGAATTATCTGTCAGGAATTGCTGTATTCCAGGGGTAAATGGGGGGTCAGTTGTGCCAGGAGTCGCCCTGACACCAATTTCTCAAATTGTCGTTCGTCGCCAGCAATCTAATCGCTAAGTTCTTCGCTCCCAGGGGATTCAGTTGACAAGAATCCGACCGCTTCCTCGATGGATTCATCTGCTCGGTCCTGTAAAAGAGGAGATTCGTATGCAAATGGCCTGAGCTTTTCGGCAAGCGTGTGAATATTGTAGTCGGCTATTTTCTTGAAGTACTCCAACCCTAAGCCACCAAATACCTGTAACATGCCCTTTGCGCCGTGCTCTTGATTAATCATTTTCATAAATGCCAGCTCCGTGTAGAAAACCCCACGATGGAGGGCGGCCTTTACGGCAGTTTTCGTAACAGGGGGTCTCCATAGTCTTAAAACGAACGTATGAGCAATGAAGCCAGCCATGAATCGTCGAAGTGGATCGGGCGGGTAACTCAAGGTCGCCAGTTTCGACTCCTCAACTAACAGATCTCCGAAAATTCTGAAGACAGTGTTCACCGCAACCGACCAATCGAAAAGCAAAGCAGTCACCGACCGGCGAGAGTCAATCCACACTGCCTCTTTTGGCATAACCGCTTCATGCGTGAGCCTAGCCGAAGCGATGGCACTACATACCGATCGCATATCAGCATCAGCCTCCATCGCTTGCCTCTCAAGAACGTCTTCCTGGGTTGGTGGATTCCATCCGACTTCCGACAGAATCCCAGCTCCGTTGCTTAAGATAAAGTCAAGATGTCCATGGGTTATATGTGCTATTTCATGACCCAGGAGAAAGAAAAACGCATCCCGAAACAATCGCTCCGCGTAGCTCCGCCGCTCTTTGGTTCTTGGTGGAATAGGAAGGATGCCAGCCTGGTACATTTCTTCAGCAAACACAGAATACTTGAATGGTGGCAGGCTCCTTTCCTTTTCACCAGATGACGGAATAAAATCGAACAGTCTAGCATCAGAGAGCATCCTGAAGAAGATAAGCTCAAGCATGTATCGTGTACCCGTATGGAAAGCAATAAAGTACCTTCCCTCTACTTTGAACGCGATCGCATTGACCGTCTCATTGCGTACGAAGTCAAAATAGATATGTGGAAGACCAGGGCAATTCTGCCGCGCGCTGGCAATGAGACCTTCCGCCCAACTGATGATGACGCCATAGCTCTTCGCCCAACGGTCAGTGGACATAATTTCGCGAGAAAGGCGTCCGCCGCGATCCTTCATGCAGCGGTCGAATAGTTCGGCGTCTTGCATAACTTCACTCCCTCAAATCGTGTACCGGCGCAAAACTCTTCGCCTCTTTTCCAGGAAAAACCCTATTCCAATCTCAACACCTCGTCAACCCCATATTGATCGGAACCCCATAAAAAGATTGACAAAACGGCAACATTCGTTCATCCTAACTCCGAAAATTGAAGCGGATTTTGTTAACCCTTTTGCTCAAGAGGGTGCCAATGTGTCCAGAAATGTCCAAGAGACCCCATTTCTCCAATCGAGAGAGGTGGGGTTTTTTGGTCCCTGAGTTGTTTGAGCAGATAGCAGAAGGCTACAGTTGGCGGTGACGAGAAAAACCAAATACCTTGATGTGTGCCTAACCGGACGGAATTTGGACCAAGACTTAGACTGGATGCCCACCACAATGCCTGTAATGTATGAGGACGTCATGTGACGATATTGGGGAGGTCACCATGGGACGTGCAATCGCTCTGGTTTTCTTCTTTGTTGCTTTTATCATATTTGTCATAATCAAGTCAGCCTGCTGTCTTCGATCCGGATTCTTCTGATGAAAAAATAAGGAATATTGTCGCAACGTGTGGAGCTATGGTTATGCAGGTTATGGCGGAAGGCTACGATGGCGACCTCGGAAGCCTTACTGGCGCGATTTACACCCTGACACCACTGGTCCAATCAAGAATTTTAGAGCAAGGATATCAGATTACCAGGCAAATTGCGGAAGAAATTGTTAAACAATCTATCATTATCGGTGGCTTTGCAACGGAAGAAGAGGTACAACTTGCAACCTCGTAAAGAAGAGACTTGGTCACTTAGGGAATTGTGGAAGGAATATCTGGTGCTTGTAGAGAAGTACTTGCCTACAAAGATAAGCAGGATAATTGTAAAGAAGAAATTGCTCTATTCGCTCGGCATTATTACATTGGCTCAACTCCTTGTATACTTAGTAACATATCTGGTTTTTATCCGTAGGTGATATCATTACAGACTCTACACTTCTCAGTTGAATAGCGGATCGTAACTTCATGTTTTCAGCGGACTCCGTAAATGGACCCGAATTTTTTTACCCTTTTCATCTGAGAGGGTGCCAATGTGCCCAGGAATGTCCAAGGGACCCCATTTCTCCTACCGAGGGAGGTGGGGTTTTTGTTGTTTTGGGGAAATCAGATGCGAAGACGCAAGCGCTCTATGAGTTCTTGAAGTTTTGTGAGACATGGTGTTTTACCAGGGCAACCAGTGGATCGCTGATATTCAGATCAAAGCCGGTGATACCGTGTGCATCCTTCCCGGGACTCCTCATAGGGCCGAGAATACAGGCACGGTCCCACTGAGAATCTTGTGCTGCTGCTCACCGGCGTATTCCTGCGAGGATACGGAACTGCTCGGATAAGTCCACCCTCTCAGAGCTTAGGAAGAGCGAGTTCGGCTAATGAATCGCATTCACATAGCGAACCAATAGTTCTGAAAGGAGGTTTTGGAGAGATACCTGCGGTTTCAAATTGGATAATCTTCCTGGTACTATTCTCTTATCGTAGGTTTGGGTGGGGTTGTGATACGGAGAAAATATCTCGAAGATTGGACCTTGCACCCTCATGCCTTTCAGAGCGCCCTCCGATGGCGATTTGAAACAGTAAGCGAAAAAATTTTGAACCCATGATCTGAGCCGTGTTAAATATTACTCCGTCTGAACTCTCCTCGCTTATCAACCTTGTGCGCTGGCGATTCGATACGGATTGTTTCGCAGGGAACAAGTTTTGCTTACTTCACTCATTTTCTATTTTTGGAACTCAATAGGCGGAACCGCGTGCTCTCGCATAGGGACAAGCGGAGACGCCTTTTGAGAAATATTGCTAGGTTTTGCGGCCGGACCCCATCAGGAGGTTGGATGCGGGATGAAGTTTTGGAGGAGAAACGCGTTTAATCCATTGATCGAAAGAGAAAAGAGGTTTAGAGAGAAAGTGGAGTAGAAGAAAGAGAGAACCGTAAGAACTAAAGTCTTAATGGAGAAAGGAGAAAGTGTCATGGAAACAAAACGTCCACCGGCAAGGTTTGCGGGCCAGCGCTGCGGCCATCGCTGACGCGACGACGGAGGAGTCCGTGTTGTGAACCACGCTCGACGACTCAAATATCGCTGGTCCTATCCGTCAGCCTCAAATTCGTATTTTGAGCGCATTGACCTTACAGGAATAAGGAGGGTCCAATGAAATACAAAATGATTGCTTTGTTTCTTACTGTTTCAGCTCTGTTTTTCTTATTTGCTTGCGCCCATGTCTCTGGGCCGGGGTCAAACACAAAGACCGCCGTGTTGCATGTTCCAGAATGCCTTGAGTGACTGATTACAGCCGAATCGGTACGGAGTACCGTAAGCACAGTTGCTGGAGTAAATTCCGTTTACGTGGACGCGGGTACGGGAAACGTGACTGTAAGTTACGACCCAGCCAAAACCAGTGCTGAAAAAATTGTTCAAGCAATAAAAGATAGGGGGTACAACGTAGACAGTATCAAGGTGCTGGACTAGAGCTGATCATGTCAAATCGTGGATCAGACCGTAAAAGCACCCAAAGAATCCGGGTTTGCAGTCACTCAACGCTACATGCTGCAGCAGCTTCGGTGAACTTCACACAAGAGATCCGGTTTCTCGCAGATCGGCATGGCAAGTAACATTATTTCAAACTAACAAGAAGGAGGTATTTGGCATGAAACGGCAAGTCATTTTCTGGTTGACTGCAATGGCAACGATCTTGTTTGTAGTCGCGTGCGCTACGCAATCCACAGTCAAGCCCGTCAGCACGGAAGACCAGGGGGCCTTAGCGAAGAGACTCTTCAATAACGCGCAGGATTATGACATCTATTATTACGAGTGGGGCAATCAGGTGCCTGCATGCCTCATCTTTGACATCAAGAATGACGGCAAGAAGATAGCAGTGGGTCCGAACTGGCAGAAAATCAACTCCAAGCAGGAACTCGATGTTGTGCTGGACAAAGGCGAAATGTGGAGAACTCATGTGGCCCCTAAACTCGAAGCGCTTACAGGATCGGATGGTGCTGTATGGGGATACGCCTTAACGATGACAGGGTCGGTCATGGCCATCCGCGCAGGCGATACAATGACTATCCCACCTCCGAGGGACATCCGGCCTTCCAGATGAGAGGGTGGCCCGCGCTTGGGTAACTCCATTGCCGGGAATGGAGAGAGAACCTGGATCGAAATTTGGACATTCGTGACAGCAGCCAAGTCTGCGAAGGCAAGGCAAAGAGCAGGAAGAACTTGAAGTACGGGCCTAAGGACTTTGAGAGGGTGCTGACGGCGATGCGCAGGCGCAGGGTACCCTTAATGAGGTCTCCACGGACGGGAACCTGCCCGGCAAAGGCACAGTACTCGGCTACGCAGAATCCAACCCAGGGTTTAGAAAGAAGCTGTTTGGAGACGACTTGCGATATCCAGGAATTGTTGACTTGAAACATCACGATGTAGTCCTTCTCGGGTAGCTCGGGACACCTGTGCTCCATGCGAAGTCAAAAGGATGCCATCAATGGAAACGCCATCCCCACTCTACCGAAGCCACCAAAATCAAGTTAAACCTGTATAAAAGGGCTTCTCTGCTCGCTGAGATCACTATCCTTTATAACCTTATTGAGGGGGTGGTGTCGGTGTTTTTCGGTGCTACTGATGAAACTCTGTCTTTATTCGGATTCGGAATCGATTCCTTTGTAGAGGTCGTCTCCGGGGTAGGCATCTGGAATATGGTTCGACGAATGATGCGTAATCCGGAAGCCCATCCAGGACCGTTCGAGAAAAGAGCGCTTCAAATCACGGGCACTTCGTTCTACACGCTGGCGGTTGGCCTGGTCATCACAGCCGGACTCAGTCTATATCAGGGCCATCGGCCCGAAACCACTTTCTGGGGCATTGTAGTTTCTGTGATATCCATCTTTTCAATGTGGGCCTTGGCCCACTTCAAGGTGAAAGTCGGAAAGGAATTGAATTCCGAAGCGATTTTGGAAGATGCCAATTGTACAAAAGCATGTCTCTATCTCTCCTTTATCTTGCTTCTATCCAGCGTAGGGTTCCAATTGACAGGAATAGGCGGAATCGATTCAATAGGAGCTATCCTCATCGCAATCTTCTCGTTCCGGGAGGGGCGAGAGTCTTTTGAAAAATCTCGGGGTGAATCCTGCTGCAGTGATACCTCTGAAACTTCATAAGCAATGAATTCCTGTACTGGGGAGATACAAATGACTTCGAATCTGCATTGCGCGTCTTGTAAGATCCCGAATAAACGTGGTCCGGATGGCGTCAATTCGGTTTCATACAGGGGTCAACAGTGGTGTTCATGGTGCGCGAAAATTTTTCAGACGAATGCTGGAACAAAATACGTCGCAGAACCGAGTCCAGGTCTAATGGTGGAGGTCCAGAAAATGATCCGTTGACCGCGTGGCAAGATTGCTACTCAATGGAACCTAAAGAACGGACGCTAACAAAGGACGCAAAATCGGAGTTTCAGAGGGCATGGGAGGTGTGGGATGGCGATAAGACGGCCGATGACTCTGTGCTCCTCTTTTTCGGATGGCTTTCGCGGCACCGGCCATACTTCCTGACTTTTCGTGGCAGGGAAGACCCGTGGCGGAAGGGCTACGGTTGGCTTGTAGAGTATGAACGGAAACAACAAAACTCGGCGCATCACAGGTAGACTCTAGCGGTATAGATAAGCAAGAAAGCGGAGCCGTAACGTGAGCTTTTCTGTATCTACCCGTAGATCTTTATCAGTAATCGGCCATTGCTTACTTTAACCCCGCCTTATGCAGGGCCTCAATCACGCAATTCAAATCGGTTTTTTCCTTGTATGGAAGTGCCCTCTCATAATCCTGGACAGAAAAATCCGGGTCTATCCTAAGAACTTTAGAAGCCGCCGCTTCGGCATCATTCCCTCGACCCATTAGCACATAAGTGCAAGTCAGGCTAACGTAAGCGTCACAATAATGGGGATTGGTTTGAATCGCTCTCTTCAACTCCACGACAGCCTCATTATACCGTGCCGCCATGCGATAGGCTTCCCCCAAGTCGCGTATCCAGTATGCAGGTGGGAAAGGGTTAAGGTGGATAGCCTTCTCTAGAGAGTTAACAGCTTCGCGAGACCTCCCTGCATACATGAGAGCATTCCCCAACCACGTATAGGCAAAAGCCAAACTTGGTCCTAGGGTTACCGCCTTTTGGGCTTCCGCAATTGCCTCCTCATGCCGTCTTTGATAAAGGTGAATCTGGCTCATCAGTCCATGGGGACCGGGCAAGGAGTTATCCAAAGTGAGAGATTTCCTGGCAAGATTTATTGCCTCATCAAAGGAGGACTCAGGAGAAGAACTCCAGTCAGATAATGATTCCAGTAAGTAGCTCCAGCCCAATAAAACATACGGCTGAGCCCAGTCCGGATCGGAGCGAATGGCATCTTCGAACATCCGCCGGGCTAAAGCATTGCCCTCTTTGTTGCGACGAATAAGAAGATCCTGCCCCTGTAGCCACTTCAAGTAAGCGTCGAGGTTGTCAGTGCCTTTTCCATATATCCGAGCTTGCTCCCCTTCCGTGAGTTTGATTTGCAGTGCCTGCGTGATTTTTAGCGTGATCTCATCTTGCAGAGCAAAAATGTCTTTCATTTCCCGATCATATCGTTCGGCCCAGAGGTGTTCCCCCCGGATGGCATCGATCAATTGCGCATTGACACGAACTCGGTCCCCAGCTTTCCGAACACTCCCTGTCAGAATGTACTGTACTCCCAGCTCTCGGCCAATTTGGCGTAGATCTCCTGTCTTACCTTTGTAGGCAAATGTCGAGCCACGGTCAATCACGAGTAATTTCGGAGTCTTTGAGAGGCTGGTGATAATTTCCTCTGTAATCCCATTGCTGAAGTACTCCTGCTCTGCGTCGCCGCTCAAGTTGACAAAAGGCATCACGGCAACGGAAGGGATGGTTAAAGGCGCAGGTTCTTCGGTCACCTTGGGGACGGATAGAGGAAGATCTATCAAAACCTTGTACACATGAATAGGTCTGAGGACATTCTTAACCTTGTGATTTCCCATGTCCTCGTAATTCAGGGGCAGCTTATGCTCCACCTGCTCATAGGTGCTGCCGGAGATGGAAATTCCGCCTGCTTCCGCCAGGCTTTCGATTCGGGCCGCAATGTTGACCCCATCACCATAAATCTTTTCGCCCCTCTCAATCACATCTCCAAGGTTGATACCGATACGGAACTCCATCCTTCGGTTTTCAGACAGGGCAGCGTTTCTGGACTTCAATTCCTTTTGGATTTCGACGGCACACTCGACGGCGTCTACTACGCTCGCAAACTCGGCAAGGATATTGTCGCCCGGCGAATCAATCACCCAGCCTCTACGCTGCTTGATCAGTCTGAACATCATCTGCTTATAGATCTCCAGGGTCTCGACCGTTGCCGCCTCGTCCTCGCCCATAAGACGGCTATATCCTGCTACATCCGCACTAAAGACTGCGGTCAGTTTACGCTTGAAGTCCTGTGTGTTCATGGGAGCGCCTCCCAAACGGAAAGCCCCCACAGGGGAGCGGAAATCCCTTGGAGGCTCTACTTTCAAAACCTTCGAGCGGCAAGCATTCATAGCCATCTCTAGAAGGTTAGGGTTATGCTGAAAGTTGACCGGGTGACTGAATTGTTCGGAGATAGAACGAGAATACACCTTCTTGGGAAAATGTCCAGGTCTTTTACCTGGTTGATACGACAAGCGATTAGGGCTTGTAAACTCATGTCAGAGGGACCAAAACTGCGCTTTCCACTTCGATACGTAAGCGGAGCGGAAGCCCTCTCTTGCCGGTCACGAGTTTGAGGGAGTGGATGGGAACGTCTCATTTCTCTCTCTGACCATACGGCGCTGGCTGCCATAGGTTGAAAAGTAGGGACACTCCACGAACGGCAGAGGGAGGCTGTTGTGAGTAGTATGAAAGACCTTCTAGACCACCGTACCGCTGATTTGGAAGGAAAGGTTTTTAGTTTGGCAGGTCAGCACCAGGCAAAATACTTCTTCGACTCCCGCCTTCTTGAGCGCGCGGGCGCATTCGTTCAGGGTGCTGCCGGTCGTGGCCACGTCATCGACGAGAAGAACAGTCTTTCCTTTTAATCCTTCCGGTCGGACAATCTCAAAGGCCCTGCGCACATTCCTTTTCCTCTCATCGCTTGTAAGGCCGATCTGCGGCCTGGTCCATCGGTTCCTCCTCAGGGACAAGTAGTCCAGATTTGCTTCGAGCCGCGATGCCACGTGACGCGCAAGGAGCAGACTCTGGTTGAACCCCCTTTCCTTCAGCCTCTTGGGGTGGAGGGGGACGGGCATGACAAGAAGGTCGTTGTCCCGCCCGAGCCATGTGTCGGCATAGGAAGCGAGCAGGGGACCCAGAGACCGGGCAAGATAGCTTTTCTTGCCGTACTTGAATTCGTGGATGGCTGTCATCAGATTGCCTTCGTACACATAAGGGGACCGGGCAATGTCATAAAAGGGCCGCTTCAACAGACAGTCCTCGCAGGTGTGGTCCTCGCCGCTTTTTGTGGCAAAGGGCCTTCCGCAGAGAGGGCAGAGAGGCGATATGACGGGGGTGAGAGAGATGAAACACTCCCGGCAGAGGCTCACTTCTTCTTGATCAAGGTGAGCCGTTTTTTCCCAGAGAAAGGCATTGCAGATATGGCATCTGGGTGGGTAGATGAGATCGATGAGCTGGTTGAGGAGCTTCATTCTTCAGCCTCTCTCAGGAAGTCTTCGAAGGAAGCCGAAGAGTTGATGCCCGGACATGCGTCTTTGGCCTCATCCCAGTTCTCTTGGTCTTTGAGAAGGGCGGGGTAGAAAGGCCAGAGACGGCAGGGAAGAGGTTTTACGTCGTGGATGGTGCAAAGTCGCTCTTTGTCGAAGAAGATACAGTATCGGTCGCCACGGCTCTTGATGGAAAGCTTCCCGTTCCTTTTTTCGCAATACTGCATGACAAAGCATTCCGGTGTGATCCGGAGAAATGAAGCGATGCTCCGGACGTCGTTATCTTCCACCACGATGCCTCCCTCACCGCAGCAGCAAGTCCCGCATTTCTTGCATTCAAATGCCTTCATGAAAAGTGCCTAAAGTGCGCTAAAGTGTCTAGAGTGCCTAAATTTGAAAACCAAAAGCAACCAGGAAAGCACGAAAATGCGAATTAACCGCAGACATACACAGACGTCTTGACCGGGCGACTTGCCCGGCCAAAACAATTTCTCGACAGACCTCTGACGGAAAATCTCGCATTCTTATCTGTCCCATTTTGAGATACATAAGAATGTCCGTGTTCAGTCTGTGCGTGTCTGTGGCTAATCTTTCTTCACCAGGTTGTCCATGTTCCAGTCCACGCGCAGCATGACTCGCTGGGCATCTTGTTTGGTCCGGTAAATCAAATGCCCTTTTTCCAGGCCGTACAAAAAAAGATCCCTGGTCAACTCCACGTCCATGCGACAGTAATCACAGAGCTTGTCGAAATCTCCCTGTTTGAACCATTCAAGGGCCTGCAGACCGTCTCCTGACTTTCCGCGATTCAAAGTCTCGACGACAAGATGGTCGAGGCTGAGGCGAAACCCAAGGCGTCGGTGCACGTCTTCCAGAATGTCAAAGGTAGCGAGGGAGTCGAGTTTCTTCCCCGTGTAAGCGCCGAGAACGGTGTAATCGAAACGCTTTATGTTGAAGCCGACCACCAGATCTGCTTTTTCGAGGTGCGCCAGCAGCGCATCGATCTCTTCTTCTTTGAAAGCCAGAAAGCGCTTTTCAAGACTGTCGAAGATCACCGCCACCGAGACTCTCATGAGGTGGATATTCCTCCACCCGCCCACTTCCTGGGCCGATTTCTGGGTCTCCAGATCGAAAAAGACGATCCTGGGCTCTGCGGGCTCAGGCTGGATCATCGCGGTTTCCGGAGGCGTGAAGGGCTGCTCTTCCTCCGGGTCGACTTGCGTGAGCTGGCTTAGGGAAAGATGGCCGAGAAGAAACTC
Organism: uncultured delta proteobacterium; assembly: GCA_963740905.1. Classification (GTDB taxonomy): domain Bacteria; phylum Desulfobacterota; class DSM-4660; order Desulfatiglandales; family HGW-15; genus JAFGDM01. The sequence goes on along the minus strand of CAVUFY010000015.1, from coordinate 253,749 downwards.
CAGGATCAGAATGGCCGCCTTCTTGTCCAGAGGTTTATTGCCGGAGCCGCATTTCGGAGAGTGGATGCAGGAAGGGCAACCCTCCTCGCACCCGCATGTCTTGAGATGTTCGAGAGTCTGTTCAAACAATTCCTGTACTACTTCGAAACCGTGTTGAGCGAGCCCCACACCTCCCGGATAACCATCATAGATAAAGATAGCGCTTTTCCCTATCTGAGGGTGGTGAGTGTAGGAGATCCCGCCTATGTCATTTCTGTCGCAGAGGGCGAAGAGGGGGAAAATGCCGATGGCCGCATGCTCGATAGCATGGATACCGCCCATAAAGTGAAGACCCCTGCGCTCCACAAGCTGTTGAATGGGATTTTCGATTTCCACCCAGAAGCCGAGAGACTCGAAAGTCTGGGGCGGAAGTTCCAGAGGATAAACGCCCAGAAGTTCCTGGCCGGGGAGGGCCCGCTTCTCGTACCCCGTCATCCACTCCGTTACTTTGACCCGTCCTTCCCGAACGACGAATTGTGCTTTGGGCCTGCTTCGAAGCACTTCCAGGATCTCCGTCTCCTTTTCCGAAAGGGCCCGGGTGAAGTAATGAAGCTCCCACGGCCGCGCAATGATATCACGCTTTTCCAGGTCGAGACGCTCGATGAGGTACTGTCTTGCCCGGTGAAGATAGACGGCGCCCGGGTGACATTCCTTAAAGGCCCTGAACCCGTCCACGGTTCCGACCGCTTCTCCTGTGGCTTTTTCGAAAATCGTGAAGCTCTCGCCTACGCCCCGGATGTTGACTCTCCGGTGAGGATTCCTGTGCACGGAAAACCAGGTGGGCTCTCCTTCCACGGCTCTGGTTACGCGACCCTGGACTTCCAGGTCCTCCAGGTGGCCGGCAAGGTCCTTCGGCCACCAGCACTCGTCCTGAAGGGTCAACGGTTTTTCCGCCGCGGCACAGGGAAGGTGGGCCTGGACTACGAAAGGGTTGTGGGGATCGAGAAGCGCCGCTTCAAAGGGCCTGTCAAAAAAGTGATCGGGATGCTTTATGAAGTACTGGTCAAGGGCGTCCGGTTTGGCCACCAGGATGATCAGGGATTCACGACCGGATCGACCCACCCTGCCTCCACGCTGCCGTGTGTTGATCATGGTTCCGGGGTAACCCACGAGAAGGCATACGTCCAGGGAGCCGATATCGATGCCCAATTCGAGGGCGCTGGTGGAAACCACGCCGAGGAGCTCGCCTGTTGCGAGTTTGCGCTCGATTTCGCGTCTTTCCTCGGGCATGAACCCCGCCCTGTAAGAACTGATCTTGCTTCGCAGGTGAGGGGATAACCGGGAAACCCAGACATGGATCAGCTCCGTGATCTTTCTGGACTGAGTGAAGGCGATAGTCCTGAAACCATGCTGGACGGAGTGAGTGAAAAGTTTTGCAGCGGAGAAATTGGGGCTCGCCACCGGATTCATGAAGAGGAAATGCTGACCGGCTTTTGGCGAACCGCTTACGTCCACTACCTCTACCGATTCCTCGATCAGGCTCTCTGCAAATCCTTTGGGATTGTTCACGGTGGCGGAAAGGAGAATGAACTGAGGCCGCGAGCCATAGAGATGGCAGAGTCTCTTGAGTCTTCTGATGACTTGATTCATGTGGGAACCGAAGATTCCCCGGTAGGTGTGCACCTCGTCCAGAACGATGAAGGCGAGATTCTCGAACAACTTTTCCCAGCTCTGATGGTAGGCAAGGATACCGGTATGGAGCATGTCCGGGTTGGTCACGAGGATTTCCGGGACCCTGGCCCTCATCTGCTTTCGGCGGAAGGCGGAGGTGTCGCCGTCATAGATGCCCGCTGAAATCTTTCGTTTCCCAAGGGTTTTCAGAAGAAAGGAAAGGCTTTTGAGTTGATCCTGCTCAAGGGCTTTCAGCGGAAAGAGGTACAGCGCCTTGGCGTTGGGGTTCTGCAACAGCCTTTCGAGCACCGCGAAATTAAAGATCAGACTTTTGCCGCTCGCGGTGGGCGTAGCCACAAGCACGTTGGCGCCTTGCCTGATCATGTTCAGGGCCGCGACCTGGTGTTTGAACAGACGCTCGATGCCAAGGAGCGGGAAGACGCGCCGGATTTCAGAGGGAAGAGAGGATTCATCGCCATACTCGGCCTCATGGGAGGCGAGGTAGCGGTGGTATACTGTGGCCGGTCCGAAATCGTGGTTATTTTCTAAGACAGGAATATAATCCGACAGTTTCACAGGCGGCCTACTTACCGAATCTTTTCTTCATGGCCTCGACCAACTCTTCGTGGGTGGGCTTGGAGCTTACCTCGGCTCTTCGGTGTGCTTCAGCTTGTGCAGGAGGAATGATGTTGCTCTCGAAAGGATCCTGGTCACTGCTCCACGAACTCCAGCCGTCCACGTCGATGTATTCGGGGTAGGATGTTCGGCAGTCGGGGTCAAAGATGCGAACGCCCTTTTCTTCATCGTACTCGTAGGAAACATCTTTTCCGTCAAAGAGCTTGAAGTCTTCTTCCTTCAGTCCCATACCCAGGAGGAGTTTTCTATGCTCGTCTCGTATTTCCATTTTCACTGATCACCGATCATTGCTTACTGATCACTGGTTCCACTGGTTCCTGACCTTCCTCTATTCCCAATTCTCGCTTCGCCGACGCCAGTTCCTCCTGCTTGTATTCCCATCGTGCCATCAGTTCATCGAGCTTCTTTCTAAGATCACCATACTCGCTTAAGAGAGGAACGCCCTTATTCCTGTCTTTGAAGATCTCGGGGTCGGCGAGAAGCTGCTCCAGTTCTCCCTTTCTCTTTTCGAAGCTGTCAATCCTTTCTTCCAAGTCTTTCAGTTTATCCTGAATGGGTTTGAGAGCGACAGCGATGAGAGTTCGCCGCTCTGCTTTTGCTCTTCTCGTTACCTTCCCCTTCTGAGCGCCGGCACGGGAATCCTCTTCCTCGCCACCATCCGGTTCCGTCTTCTGTCGGGCGCCGGACGGGCTGCCTCCTTCCGTCGCCGCCAGGTGATGAAAGTATTCCTTGAGCGTGCCGGGGAATTCGGCGATGGTTTCGTCCCTGATATCCCATATTTTGGTGGCCAGGCGGTTCACAAAGGATTGATTGTGGGAGACGAAAAGAAGGGTTCCTTCGAACTCTGACAAAGCATCAATCAGAATTTCAGACGAAATAATGTCCAGGTGATTGGTGGGCTCATCCATGATCATGAAGTTGCCCGGCTTCACGAGGATCTTGGCCAGAGAGACCCGTGCTCTTTCGCCTCCGGAAAGCACACCGACTGTCTTATCCACATCGGCACCGGAAAACAGAAAGGCGCCGCAGACACTCCGCACAAAGGTCACAGTCTCATGCGGCACGGCCTGGTAGACCTCCTCAAGGATGGTCTTGTTGGGGGCGAGCATCTCTGAGAGATGCTGAGCATAATAACTCAGGCTCACCTGATGGCCAAAGCTGATCTGACCTTGATCCGGGGTTAGTTCTCCGGCCAGCATTCTGAGGAGGGTCGTCTTGCCCGCCCCGTTGGGCCCGATGATGGCGACCCTCTCGCCTCTCGTGACACGCAGGTTCAGGTCTCTGTACAAGATTTTATCGCCGAAGGCCTTGGAGACTTCCCGGATCGAGACGATCTCTCGACCGCTCCGAGGCACCTGGGGGAAGGAAAAACGGATGACCTTCTGTCTCTTGTGGGTTTCCACGAGTTCTATCTTCTTGAGCAGCTTGATTTTACTCTGGGCCTGCCTGGCTTTGGAGCTCTTGGCCCTGAACCGTTCGATGAATTTGGCCGCCTCCTTCACTTTCTGCTCCTGGTTGCGAGCCCTCGCCTCCAGGGTCCTTTCTTCTTCCTCCCGTGCCTTCAGGTAATGGTCGTAGTTGCCGTTGTAGAACCTCATGCCTTCCGGTTCGAAACTGAAGGTGCGCTCCGCCTGCCTGTTGAGGAATTCCCTATCGTGGCAGATGAGAATTATGGCGCCCTTGAAGGCCTTGAGAAACCCCTCGAGCCAGTAGACGGACAAGACGTCCAGGTGATTGGTGGGCTCATCGAGAAGGAGCAAATCAGGATTGCGGTAGAGGAGGCTCGCCAGGGCGGCCCGCATCTTCCAGCCCCCGCTAAGCGAGGAGACAGGCTGCTCGAAATCCTTGCTCGTGAACCCCAGTCCCAGAAGGATCTTTTCCGCCTGGTGAGGAGGGTACTGCGTTTCGAGGTCGCTCATTTGCTGGTGGATTTCAGCAAGCCTCGCAGCAAGCCTGGCCTGCCTGTCGGAATCATGATCTTCTCTCAGATCCTTTTCAATTTTCGCCAGTTCTTCTCTCAGGGGTTTGCGATGAGGGACAGAGTCGATCAGGAAAGGGAGGAGTTTCCCGGACAGGGTCTCGTAAATATCCTGGGGCAGATACCCGACTTGGGTCCCTTTAGTGATTCTCACGTCCCCCAGATCAGGCTGCGTTTCCCCGGTAATCAGCCTCAGAAGGGTCGTCTTTCCCGACCCGTTAGGTCCCACGAGGCCGATTCTTTGCCCCTGCTCCACGGAAAAACTGATATCTCTGAAAAGCTCTCTCCCCGCAAAGGTGACCGAGAGATTCATCACATTGAGCAGACTCATGAACGCACTTACTCTTTTCTAGCGGGTTGCTGAAAAACGCCCATCTGTGGCGTTTCCCTCATTCTTCGTCGCTGCGACGTACTTACAGGTACGCCTCACTCCTCAGGATTTCGGGCGCCTTGCATCTGGGCGTTTTTGAGCAACCCGCGAACATGGACCTTTTCAGCATCCTGCTAGGATGTGTTTCCCCCCGGCTAATGTCCCGGGGGGCTGTTTCAAGATTCCTGTTCTTTTATAGCACCATTCTCTCGCCATATCCATACCCTATCAAAGCAAAGGACTGCGCCGGGACCTGGGCGCATGTTCCCGGTGCAGGCCTTTGACCACAACCAAACGCTGTGCAGGAAAGGAACACCTGGACAGGAAAGCGACCGGAAAGCCTAGGCGAGCCCGTATCGTTCTATTTTGCGGTAGAGGTTCCTGAGACTAATCCCCAGGACTTTAGCCGCCTTCGTCTTATTCCCTGCGCAGGAGATGAGCGTCTCGCTGATGTGCTCTTTTTCGAGTTCGGCCAGAGTCTTCATCTTACCCTGAGAGTTTGCCTGTTTCAACGGCAGGTCCTCGATGCCGATCTCAAGGCCCGAGGATAGAACAGCGGAGACTTCAATGATGTTGGCCAGTTCACGAACGTTGCCAGGCCAGTCATGGCGAATCAATTCTTCAACCGCTCCTCGGGAGAGCCTCTTCTTGGACCCGAGCTTTTTGAGGAAATGCTGCGCCAGGGCAGGAATATCCTCCTTCCGTTCGCGAAGCGGCGGCAGACGCAACTTCACCACGTTGAGTCTGTAATAGAGATCTTCGCGGAAACGCCCGTCTTTCACATCCTTCAAAAGGTCGCGATTGGTCGCCGCCATGACCCTGACGTCGATTTGCAATTCCTGTTCGCCCCCGAGGTGGCGGAATCTACTCGTTTCCAGGAAGCGTAAGAGCTTTGTCTGCATGGAAGCGTTCATCTCTCCGACCTCGTCGATGAGCAGGGTGCCTCGGTTGGCCAATTCCACCAAGCCTCTTTTCAACTTGACTGCCCCTGTGAAGGCGCCCTTCTCATAGCCGAAAAGTTCGCTCTCCTGGAGGGATTCAGGGAGGGCTGCGCAGTGGATGACAATAAAGGAGCTGTCCCGGCGAAGGCTTCGGTTGTGTATGGCATGCGCAATGAGCTCTTTGCCGGTGCCCGTCTCTCCCCCTATCAGGATCGTGGAATGGGATCGGGCCACCTTGTCGGCGAGATTCATCACCTCCATGATTTTCCTGCTTCGGCCGATTACTTCACCATAGGTGTTCTTGTTGCGGAGTTCTTCCCGGAGATTGAGATTGGTATCTTGGAGGGTTTTCTTTTCGTAGGCTTTTTGAATGATCAGTTCGAGTTCCACCAGCTTGCATGGCTTGGTCAAGTAGTCATAAGCTCCCAGTTTCATGGCAGAGATGGCTGAATCAATGGTGCCATGTCCCGTGATGATGATGACTTCGGTGCTTGTGGGTCCTTGTTTAATCCTTTTAAGAAGCTCGATGCCGTCCATTCCCGGTAGTCTAATGTCCACGACGGCCACATCATAAGAGACCTTTCCGAGAACGGACACCGCTTCTTCTGCGGAACCGACCGAGTCGACCAATCCCCCTTTCCTCGAAATTCGTTTTTGGAAGAGTCGACGAAGAGGTTCCTCGTCTTCCACAACAAGTATGCGCTTTGTTTCCACCATCACTTCTCCGTTCAACCTCTCACAGGCGCGTCCCACTTCCTGGGCACACTGATAACGAAGGCGGTCCCGCAGCCCACCTGACTCTCGACTTCAATGGTACCCTTGAGTTTGGCCATGATCCGATAGCTGATCGACAAGCCCAGACCTGTCCCGCATCCAGGAGGCTTTGTCGTAAAAAAAGGATTAAAAATTTTACCCAGGTTCTCGGGGGGTATGCCCCCACCGCTGTCCTTGAACTTTACTTGGATAAGGCCGTCTTTCAACTGAGAAATGATTTTCAACTCCCCTCCTGAGTCCATGGCATCCAAGGCATTCTTGACGACGTTGATAAAAACCTGCTGAAGCTGGGACGGGTTGGTCTCTGCTGCGGGGAGATTCGGCTCCAGTTCTTTTACAATCTTCGTTTTGAAGGTCTTGATGTCAGAGTCCATAAGAACGAGGGTCTTTTGGATCAAGTCGTTAATCCTGACGGGCAGCACCTCAAAATCGCCCTGACGGGCGAAATTGAGCAGACTCTGGATGATCTCCTTGCATCGATGGGTCTGATCGAGGATCGTGGTCAGGGCCTCTTCAAACTCATTCAGATCTTCGCCTTCCATCTTGCCCTTTTCTCGAACAATGTCAAGGACCTCCTCGGCATATCCCGCAACGGAAGCCAGAGGGTTGTTTATTTCATGGGCAACACCGGAGGCCAGTTCGCCCACCGCCGCAAGTTTGCTGGCCTGGACCATTTCTTCCTCGATCCTCTTGCGGCTTGTAATGTCCCTCCCGATAATCTGGAGGCCGAGAACCTTTTCGTCCTGCCTAACCGCGGTGATGCTCAACTCTACAGGTACCAGCCTTCCCGAGGCGCTGATCAGCTCCACTTCGTAAGGATCCAATTCTCCGCCCTCGATGACAAGGGCCACTCTTTTCTGCAAAGAGGATTTCTTTTCAGGTGGAAGGAACCGGCTAAGAGGCGCCCCCTGGAGAGTTTTCCAATCGGTTTCAAGGATCCTCAGGACCTTTTTGTTTGCGGAGACAACGCGGCCTTTAAGATCGGTAAGACATATGCCGTCCTGAGCCGTCTCAAAAAGATTTTGATAGCGAATTTCAATCCGTTCCCTGTCCGTGATGTTTTCATGGAGGACAATCGTTCCGGAAATCCCGCCCTCTTTGTCGAGAAGAGGTATGATCTTAAGGTTCATGACGATGGTGCCCCGGGTCCGGGTCTTGAATCGGAATCCCTTCTCCTCAGAAGGAGTTCCTATGTTTATGATTTCTTTCAACCTAGCAATGAACTCCGGAGAAAAGAAAGACCGGCTCAGCTGATCGAGACTCTTGCCCAGGATCCTCTTGGCCTTCACGTGAAAAATCTCTTCCATTTTCCGGTTCCAGGTCTGAATCCTAAGGTCCGGGTCCAAAACCATGATCCCGTCCGTGATGCTCTGGATGATGTTCTCATCGTAGTTCTTGAGATATTCGATTCTCTGGGCGTTCAGGGTCTTCTCCGTCGTATCTTCCATGATACAGAGAAGTCCTTCGCTAAGACCGAAGATATTCTTTAAGGGTATCCCTTTGACGGCCACAAATCGCTGAAACCTGCTCCGGCCGGTGAGAGGACAGTCGATGAGATCGAACCTCTCCCCGTTCAACCCGCAAGAAAGATAGCCTGAAAGCAACGGGGAGATCTTCTCCAACCGGGATAGAAGGGACGTCCCTATGAGCACGCGCCGCGGGACGCCGAGAATCCTGACCATGGCAGGGTTCAGCGAAGTGACCACGCCGTTGGAGTCGAGGGTGAAAATCCCGACCGGTGCATGCCCCAGGATTCTTTCATTGAACAGGTTCGCTTCCTGAATTTCTTTGGTCTTTTCCCAGACCCGTTCCTTAAGCTGCTGCTGGATGGATCTTCTGGGCTGTGATCCCTCATACCCATGATGACTGATGCAGTCCCGGGTGCCGATCAAAAATTCGCAACGGCCATGGCCGTCGGCAAGGCAGGCGATCTCAACACAATCCAGTTTTTCCTCAAGACCTGTCCCGGCATATCTATGGGTTGCTCTCATGAAACCCAGGATCAGGCCCCGGGAATAGTCGCAGGCCGGTTTTCTGGTCCGGGATCGTTTCCGGGAATAAATCCATCCTTCAACCGAGCTGACACAGGTGATTCTTGCCCAGCCGTTCCGCCAGTCCAGTTCTTTGATCTGGAAATCGCCAAAACCCCCATCAGAAATGGATGAAAGCCCCAGGGTGAAACCTTCGGGGCCCGGCACCACACGACCTCCCCTGATCATGGGCTCCAGGAAAGAAAACCCACCTTTTATTCCGGCCTGGAAAATGAGATAGCTGGCATTGGCACCCACCTCTCTCTTGATGACTTTCCGCAAGGTGGAAAATCCTTGGAGGATGTCAAACAGGACCATACGGGTTCGGCCCACATTGAGCCAGCCTCTCTTGGGGTAATTGATAATGTCTATCGGGTTCCTATTCCTCGTCATGACCCTGCCGCATGCGTGCCCTCTTCCAAAGAAAGGCGACCGTGACCAACTCACAAATCTCAATAATGAGAGATGGATTAAAAGGACGAGACAATTTTGACGGCTTCGTAAAAAGTCGCCCAACCCGTCACCCCGGCGAAAGCCGGGGTCCAGAAGCCCTTGATATTCCTGGATTCCGGCTTCCGCCGGAATGACAGAAAACACCGATATCCGACTTTTTACGAAGCTGTCAATTTTGGATCTTAGCAGACGGCGCTCACCGCCGTCAACTCGCGCCCATAGGATCGTGCCAATCTGGCACTGCCATGCACCCCTAACCTTTGCCATCTTGGCACATTCTCGCTCCGCCAACTTCCGTCTCCGGCGCTGCATGGAAGAACCAAAGTCAATTCACAAAGTTACATCCCAACGGAATCTGGCATATGAATTGCTTTAGTAGCCGATTATCTGCGGCGCCCCCCTTTTTCAGCCAAGGCAATAAGAGACGCATCTCGCAAAACCCAGATCGGAAGGAGATGCCTATGGAGAAGTATTCGGTCGTCGGCACCAGGATTCCAAAGGTCGATGCCCTGCCAAAAGCAGTGGGAGAAGCGAAATTTGCCACTGACATCTATCTCCCGGGAATGCTTTGGGCTAAGGTCCTCAGAAGTCCTCATGCCCACGCTCGTATCCGCTCGATTAACGTCGATCGGGCCAAGACACTTCCAGGAGTAAAGGCGGTGTTGACGGCCGCAGACGTTCCGGATCAGAGATACGGGGCTTTGGTCCTTGACATGGGCATCTTCGCCCGGGGGAAAGTCCGTTACATCGGTGAGGCGGTGGCCGCCGTGGCCGCTACAGATGAGGACACGGCCGAGGAGGCTCTGGACCTGGTCGAAGTGGAGTATGAGGAACTGCCCGCTGTTTTCGATCCTCTGGAGGCCATGCTTCCCGCCGCTCCTATCATCCATGAAGACCTGAGAAGCTACATTACCCTTTTCGAGCGCACAGCGCGCGCCATGACCGGCAATATCAACTATCAGGCGGATATCCGGAAGGGAAGCCTGGAAAAAGGTTTTTCGGAATCCGAGTCATATTTTTGAGGATTCCTACAGAACGCAAAAAGTCCATCCCTCATACCTGGAGCCTAATTCCACCGTCGCCGCCTTTGACGCTGAAGGTCGGTTGCTTATTTACAACACGACCCAGCGGCCTCACATGAATCAAGCCATTTTGTCATCTCTTCTCGGGATTCCGATCTCCAAGATCCGGGTCATTCCTTGTTATGTGGGCGGCGCTTTCGGAGGCAAGAACAGAACCCTCTCGGAGCCTACCGCAGCAGCCCTGGCCCTGAAAGCCAGGGCTCCGGTTCGATTGACCTTCACGCGAGAGGAGGAATTCACTTCAGCCACTACACGCCACGCAAGCATTGTTGAGCTGAAAACAGGGGTCAGGAAAGACGGAACCCTGGTTGCGTCCCATATCAGAATGATCTACGAGTGCGGGGCCTACGCACCCACTCCCAATGCGGTGTGGCTGGGCGCCGTGACCGCCACCGGTCCCTATCGGATACCTCATGTCGGCCTGGAGGCGTTTTCGGTCTATACCAACAAGACTATGGCCGGCGCCTTCAGGGGCTACGGGACGCCCCAGGTGACTTTCGCGAGGGAATCGCAGATGGATAGAATTGCCCATGAACTGAAGATCGACCCGGTCGAGTTAAGGCTCAAGAACTGCCTCCAGCCGGGGGATTCACTTCATACGGGCCAGGAGCTTGTGAGCGTCAACGTGCGAGACACCATCCTCAAGGCGAGCGAAGCGATAGGGTGGGGAAGGAAGAGTGAAAAAAAGAACAAAGCTTTCGGCATTTCCTGCGGATTCTGCCCGTGCGGGGGTTTCTCCACCTCCAGCGTAGTTAAGATGAATATGGATGGAACGGCTTTGGTCACCACTGGCGCCATGGACATGGGGCAGGGCTTGAAGACGGTGATGACGCAGCTCGTTGCCGAGGAACTGGGTCTTTCTCCGGGAGATGTCACGGTAATCATCGGAGACACCGATTCCACGCCGTTTGATGTGGGCATTTTCGGAGACCGCGGTACCCACACAACAGGTCTGGCCGTGAAAATGGCTGCCCGGGACGCTCGAGACCAGATGTTCGAGCTCGCTGCCGAACAAATGGAGGCCGCTGTCGAAGATCTGGATGTGAAAGACAAGAAAATCTTTGTCAAAGGATCTCCGTCCAAATTCATAAGGTTCCAGGACGTCCTGGGTGGGGGCATGTACAAGAAGGGCGGGCCGATCATAGGCAAGGCGTCCATCAATCCCAGTACACGCCCCATCGACCCGGCGATTGCGCAAGGCGCAGCGTCAAGGATGTTCTCCACTTACACCTTCGCCACCAACATAGTGGAGGTAGAGGTCGATACCGATACCGGCCAGGTCAGCGTCCTGAAAGCGGTGGGTGCTCAGGATTGCGGAACCGTGATCAATCCCGATGGAGTGGAAGGACAAATCGTCGGGGGGATGACGGTCGGCTTGGGGTATGGACTCTTCGAAGACGTGATCATCAGGGAAGGTCAGGTGATGAATCCAAGTTTCCTGGAGTGCCGGCTTCCCACGGCGCTCGACATGCCGGAAGTCCTTCCTCTTGTCGTGGAAAACTATGACGGCAACGGTCCATTTGGGGCAAAGGGCGCGGGCAACAGCTCCGTCGTCAACATGGCTTCGGCCGTTGCGAACGCAGTTCACAATGCGGTGGGAGTCAGGATCAAGGATCTTCCCCTCACTCCCGAAAAGGTGCTGCAGGGTCTCAAAAGAAAGGAGAACTAGAGGATGCGACTTCCAGCGTTTCGCTATGTAGCGCCTTCCACCTTGGATGAGGCTACCGCGGTCCTGGAGGATTACGGCCCTGAGTGCAGGATCATTGCGGGAGGAACCGACCTCCTCCCGTCGATGAAGCAGAGGATTCTCAGGCCCACAGTGCTCCTTTCTCTGGAACGCATCAGGAACCTTGACAGGATGGGGTTCGATTCGCAAGGAGACCTCCGGATCGGGCCTCTTGTCAGAATCGGGGTACTGGAAAAAGAGGTTCGCGTCCTTCGGGACTACCCGATAGTGGCCCAGGCGGCCAAAGCCGTCGCATCGCCGCAATTGAGGCAGATGGGAACTCTGGGAGGGAATTTGAGTTTGGATACGCGATGTTATTATTACAACCAGTCCGAGTCGTGGAGAAGGTCGAGACCCAAGTGTATAAAGATGGGAGGAGACCGGTGTAATGCCGTGGGAGGAGGAAAGAAATGTTTCGCCGTCTTTTCCGGTGATCTGGGGCCCGCCTTGATGGCCCTTGATGCCAAAGTCACCCTTCTCTCACGCGCCGGCGAGCGGACGATTCCTCTCAGTGCTTACTACACCGGCAAGGGCGAGAGCCCCTTTGCGAAGGAGTTAAAAGAGATCATTCTGGGCGTACAGGTTTCGCCCCCATCGGAGGGAGCCATCTCGGCCTATCACAAATATCGCATCAGAAAATCGATCGACTTTCCTCTGGCGTCCGTCGCAGCGGTGATCAAAACGGACAAGAAGGAGAAAAAGTGTCTGGGTGCAAAGGTGATCATCAGCGCCGTGGGCATGAGACCCCAGGAGCTAGCGGAAATAGGCCGACTTCTTGAAGGAGAAAGGCTCGACAGCGTCACGATCGAAAAGGCTTCTCAGTTGGCCTTTAACGCGGCCAGACCCGTCGCCAATCAGGCCGGGTCTCCCGAACACAGACGGCTGATGATCAAATTCCTGGTGAAGAAGGCCCTTGAAGAGGCGGCTCAGCCCTGAGAATGGGTACATCGTGAAGAGACAGCGCCTTCCCGCCACTCTAGAAAGAGAATCATGATCCCGGACTATTTAGAAAAGCAAAAAGGACAGTTTTCAAAGGGAGAGGTTATGATGGATTTGAAAGAAAGCGTGACGCTGACCGTGAACGGACAGACGCATGAAGTGTTCATTGAACCCAAGCAGACTCTTCTGGAGGTCCTCCGGGAAAAACTCAGTCTTACGGGGACAAAGGAAGTCTGCGACATGGGGAGTTGCGGCGCCTGCACGGTTCTCCTGGATAACCGGCCTGTTCTCTCCTGCCTGACCCTCGCCGTGGCGTGCGGGGGCAAGGAGATCACCACCATCGAAGGACTCAGAAAAGGGGATGAACTCCATCCTCTTCAGGATGCCTTCATCCAAAAGGGCGCCATCCAGTGCGGCATGTGTACGCCGGGGTTTATTCTCGCCTCCAAAGCCCTGCTGGACGAGAACCCTAGTCCCTCGGAAACGGAGGTGAGAGAGGCCATTTCGGGAAATCTCTGCCGATGCACCGGGTATGCGAAGGTTGTCGAAGCCATTATGTCGGTGGCGACCGGAGTCGAGCAACCAACACAAAGAGACAGGCACGACCTTCCGGATAAAAGGAGATGGCTTACTCCAGAAACAGGCGAATAGAATCTCGACATAGGACTTCTTCGGAAGCTGCGGAGAAGTCCGGTTTTTGCCGGTGTCGTAAGACGAAGAGCACCTAATACTTAAATGAGGGAGGTCAAGATGGGAAGAAGATTGATCACTTTGGTTATTGGGATAGTCGTACTGGCTTTGGTGGGATTCGCGGTTCCGAGCACAAGCTCCGCCGCACCCGTGAACTTCAAAGCGGTTGCTTTCTTGCCCGTGAATAACCAGGATGTTGCGGGGTTCAGGATATTCGTGGACAAAGTCAACGAGAAATTCAAAGACTACATTCACATTGACGTGCTCGGAGGGCCGGAAGTAACGCCTCCTTTTCAGCTTCACGAAGCAGTGCTAAAGGGCGTGATTGACATGTGTCTGACCTCCTGCGCCTACTACCCCTCTTTGATCTGGGAAGCTCAGTCAGCCATGTTCACCAATAACTCATGGCAGGAAAGATACGCCGCCGGGTACGACGATCTCATGAGCAAACTTCACCAGAAGGCGGGGCTGGTTTGGCTCGGAAACGGAACATACAACGAAAAATTTCATCTTTACACCAACAAGCAGGTCTCCAAAATGGCTGATTTTTCCGGGCAAAAGATCCGGGTTTTTCCCGCCTTCATCCCCTTCATCAAGGCGCTGAAAGCGGTGCCCATCAACCTGCCCATGGGAGACATTTATACCGCCATGGAAAGAGGAGCTGTCGACGGATTCGTGATGACCCACTACGGTTTTGTCAAAGACTTCAGTTGGAACGAGGTGACCAAGTACGTGATCGACTATGACCTTTACAGGGGTACCGCCTGGATCCTGGCCAATCCGAAGAAGTGGGGTCAACTGCCTCCAAAGGTGCAACAGGAAATCATCGAATACAAAAGGGCCGAAGTGAATCCGCTCATCGAAGCTTACTACAACAAGGTGAGTGCCGAAACGTGGCAGCTTCTTCTGGACAAAGGGGTCAAGCCCATTAAATTCTCGGACCCGGAAGGGAAGGCTTTTCTGAAACTTGCTTACGATTCCGCGTGGGACTACATCATCGCGAAGTCGCCTGAAATCGGACCCAAGCTGAAAAAGATGCTCGTCAAATGAGCGAATGCGCGAGAGAGGTTTTTCGTACGCACAAGCATGCACCACCGAGGCACAAAGGACACAGAGAAATCCAGGTATTTCCTTTGCCGGGAGATATCGGCAAAGGAAAAACGTGACTCTCCCTGCGGCAGAAGAGGCTCTTCTCCGTGTCCACCGTGTCTCAGTGGTGAAGCAAGATTCTCTCCGTACGATTAAGAAGGGTGCCGAGTGAGTGATCTACAATCGCACAAGGAGTTGGGGATGACGAGCCTGGGAAAGAGGGCGGCTTCTTTCTTCGACTTCGTCCTCGCGGCTTTCGCATTCCTGTCAGGCGCGATCCTTGCCTTTCTCATGTTTGCTGTGTGCTGGGACGTGATCGCCAGGGCTGTTGCCGGGAAGCCGCTTGAGTGGGTGCTTGAGTATACCGAATACGGACTGCTTTACATGTGTTTCTTAAGTACCGCCTGGGTTTTAAAAAATGACCGTCATGTCGTCAGCGACCTCCTGCTCGTTGCCTTGAGCCGGAAAGCCCAGGCGATTTTCAATGCGATCACTTCCCTGATCGGAGGCGTGGTCTGCCTGATCCTCACCTATGTCGGATGGGGGGTGGCTTGGGATAAGTATGTGACAGGGGCCTATGAGCCGACCACGATGCAGCCTCCTGATTTTCCGCTCTACCTGGTTATTCCAGTCGGATTCTTGTTGCTCACCATTCAATTTGCAAGAAGAACCCTCGTCATTTGAAGGGATGGAAAGCCGATTCAGGTGTTGAACGATGAGCACCAGACGAGGTTTGATAAGAGAGTGGGGAGGTAGGGAATAGTGGAGTGGTGGCTCTTCCTTACGATTATCTTTTGCAGCTTTCTGGTCCTGATGCTGACAGGATTGCCGATTGCCTTTTGTTTCCTTCTCATCAATATCGTTTGCGTATATATATTCTGGGGCGGCCTGGTAGGGCTGCAGCAATTGATCCTCAGCATTTTTGAATCGGTCACCTTTTTTGCCTTGCTGCCTGTTCCTCTCTTCCTCCTCATGGGCGAGGTCCTCTTCCACTCGGGCATGGGTACCCGCCTCATTGATGCCTTAGATACTTTTCTTGGCCGTCTGCCCGGAAGGCTGGGCCTGGTCGCGGTGGGAAGCGGAGTCCTCATCGCCACCTTGTGCGGCAACACATGGGCTTCCACTGCAATGCTCGGTTCCATGCTGCTGCCCGAAATGGAGAAGCGAGGTTACAAGAGGCCGATATCCATAGGCTCCATCCTGGGCGGAGGGTCTCTGGCCATCATTATCCCCCCGAGCGGCATGGCCGTGGTCCTCGCCACTCTGGCGGGGATCTCGGTTGGTGGGCTTCTGATCGCGGGAGTGTTGCCTGGACTTGTGATGGCCCTGCTATTCATCGTCTACATTGTGGGAAGAGTGAAACTACAGCCTGAAATGGCCCCTTCCTACGATTTAGAACGCGTGTCTCTCATCCGGAGGGTCAAACCCGTGGTCAAGTACGTTCTTCCCATGGGCCTCATTGTTTTTGCCGTGATCGGGCTCATGCTTCTCGGTCTGGCGACTCCGTCCGAGGCGGCTGCCTTCGGAACACTGGCCACCCTCATCCTTGCCGCAGCCTACAGAAGCTTGAGCTGGAAGGTCATCCTTAGAGCCTTCAGCGGGACGATGAGCACCACAGGGATGGTGCTGACCATTTTCTGCGGGTCCACCGCCTTCAGCCAGGTATTGGCCTTCTCCGGGGCGACGAAAGGCATGGTCAGCTTTGCCGTCAATCTGTCGATCCCTCCTATCGCTCTTCTGCTGTGCATGATGATGGTGGTCATGGTTCTTGGTTGCTTTATGGAGCAGATGAGCATCCTCATGATCTGCCTGCCCATCTTCATGCCGGTGACGAGCGCTTTACACTGGGATCCGCTGTGGTTCGGTCTGATGCTCCTCGTTAATATGTCCATAGCGAATCTCTCACCCCCTTTCGGCATAGAGCTGTTCGTGATGAAAGCTGTAGCCCCTCGCGGTGTCACCATGGGAGACATATACCGGGGCTCCTTCCCTTTTATCACCATGGATGCTCTGGTCATCGCCTTGGTCATCCTTTTTCCGCCCCTTGCCCTATGGTTGCCGAGCTTCATGAAGATGGGGGGATAAGGCCGGGCTTAGAAGTTCTCCTCAACCTGCTAAGAAGGCACCACTTGGTATCGTTCAAAAGCGTTTTCGCAAATCGCTTCACGAGTCCATGCAAACACTCTTAGAATGTCAATTTCGACGGCTTGCGCCTCACGCCCGAATTCGTGGGGAGGAGGGGGAGGAAAAAAGAAAGCATGCCAAGCTGGCATGATTCGCGAGGGCTAGTCCATTCGCCAATAATATCGCATGCTTTAGTCTTCTTTTCCCCTGAACGCCCATTTGCCATCTTGGCATGATTCTTTTGCCTTTCGATCAATCGTCAGGTTTTGCCAAAAACGTCATGTGATTTCAGCTAATTACAAGCATACTTCCTTGGCATCTTTGTTGCATTATTGAAGAAGAAAACGAGGCGGAAGTTCTGTCCTTTCGCCCGTTGTCACTGTCGGTAAGCAGTTTCAGAGATATTCAGCCCCGCCGGGGTGGCGAGGGGCCACCCAGCGAGCTGGACAATGAGTCATCTAGTGCGATGAAGAGCGGTAAAGACCAGGGAGAAGTCTACTATCAGTGTAACACATGTCAATTCGTACTGAAGCAACGAAGTACGGACCCTTCGCCCTCTTATTGCCCCAATTGCGCGATCCATCACACCAAAGGCACCATGATGCTGGTTGAGGAACAACAGCGCGCCAAAGGGTCACCGGGGTGAAATATCCAAACATCAAGGAGGTTATTCGAATGGGTAAAGGCAAATGGGTTGTTGGTACAGATGTGGGTGGAACCTTTACCGACATCATCGGTATCAACCTGGATACCGGTGAACAGAAACTGGGCAAGGTTTCCACAACGCCCCCCACCTACTATGGGGGGATTATCAACGGTTTAAAAAGGGCTGATTTGAAGGGTGAAGCGACGCACTCGTTCAGACACGGCGCCACCGTATCCACCAACGCCGTGGAAGAGAGAAAAGGCGTAAAGACGGCGCTGATCACCACCGAAGGATTTCGCGACGTCCTGGGAGGTGGGAGAGCGGAGAGGATTTCCGCTTTCGAACTGGATTGGGATCCACCGGATATCATCATTCCGAGAAGGAATGTGCTCACCGTCAAAGAGAGGGTGAGTCCCTGGGGGGAGGTGGTGGTTCCTCTGAACGAGGAAGACGTGAGGACCGCAGCCCGGAAGTGCAGAAAGAGGGGGATCGAATCCGTCGCCGTCGTTTACATGGACTCTTTCATGCATCCGGAGCATGAAATCAGGACAAGAGAGATCCTTGAGCAGGAGCTTCCTGGTGTGGATGTGACCATCTCGTGGGATGTCCGGCCGGAGATGTTGGAATTTGAGAGGACGACCACAACCGTCCTGAATGCCTATGTGGCTCCCATCATGAAGAATTATATGAAAGGCCTCATGGATCTGCTTAAGAAACAGTGGCGTTTCGACGGACCCCTTTTGATCACGACCGGTTCAGGAGGGGTTGTCGGCATCCAAGAAGCCATCAAGCTTCCTGCCGTCACCTTCCACTCCTCGCCCGTTTCGGGTGCGGTCGGCTTTGCAGGCTATTGTGGCTCCCTTGCGGGTTTCGATAATGTCATCGCCTTTGAAACGGGAGGAACCACCAATAATGTTTCTATGATCTATCAAGGCTCTCCCGCGATGACTCGGGAGTGGAAGATCCTCTGGAACGTCCCGTGCTGTCTCCCTTCTGTGGACACGATTTATATGGGGGCAGGAGGCGGCAGTATCGGATGGGTGGACAGGGGCGGCATCCTGAATGTCGGCCCCCAGAGTCAGGGATCCGTCCCCGGCCCGGCCTGTTACGGGGCAGGGGGGACCGAGGCGACGAATACGGATACCCAGATTGTCCTCGGACGGATCAATCCGGATTACTTCCTGGGCGGAGAGATGACGGTCTACCCCGAACTATCCTTCAAGGCCCTGAAGGAAAACATCGGTGACAAGTACGGGTGGACCGCTGAAGAAGCGGCGGCGAACATGTATATGGTCGCCATGACCAACCTGATGCTTGGGATTCGGCTCCAGACCGTCTCCAGGGGCTGGGACCCTCGAGAATTCGCCATCGTACCCTACGGGGGCGGCGGCGCCTTGTACGCCTGCGACATCGCGCGGGAGGTGGGTGTGAGCGACGTGGTCGTGCCTCCGCTGCCCGGTTACGCTTCGGCCTTTGGCGCCCTGCGGGTCGACGTGAGACACGAGTTTGTTCAGCCCGTCTTCACCCTGGAGGGCCAACTGGATTACGCCAAGATTAACAAATACATGGATGATCTTGTGGACCGGGCCGTCGAGACCCTGAAACTGGAAGGCATTGCAAAGAAGGATATGGTCATTGAGAGGCTGGCTGATGTGAAATACTGGAGCCAGAGCACCCATTTTACCGTTGGGGTCCCGGGAGGCAGGATCAAGGACCTGAAAATGATAACCGCCAATTTTCTTACGGCCATGAAGGCCAAGTACGGTTACACTTTGCCTGAAGGCTACGTGGAGACCGAGCTCGTTAACCTCAGGGTGATCGCGAGGGGGATTGTTACCAAACCCGAGATGAAGAAATTCAAGCGCGGCGGAAAGATAAAAGACGCCATGAAAAAACCACGCAAGGTCTGGTTCAGGAACGTCGGCTTCGTGGATACGGATATCTATGAGCGGGGGCTCATACCCACAGGCGCTATGTTTAAGGGTCCCGCCATTCTCGAGCAGCCGGACACAACCACGGTTATTCCGCCACGGAGCAGTTGCAAGGTGGATGCCTATGGTAACATAATCATCAAGGTCGAAAGATAGGAGGAAAAAATGGCGAAGAAAAACATTGGAACGAAAAAGGGAATGAAGCAGATCAAGGAGCTCAAGCTGGACCTCATCACCTTTGAGGTCCTGCGCAATGCCTTTGTCTCTGCCTGCTATGAAGCAAGCACCAGCATTGAGCAGATGGCATACCATCCCGTGGTCGGCATGGGAAGGGACCGTTCCAACGGGATCCTGACGATAGACGGGGGCTTGGTGGCGCACGGACATACGGATGCCGCCGCCCACTACGGCTCCTTTGAGGATTCTCTTATCAATCTCTTGAAGCATGTCCCTCTGGAAAAGATGAGCCCTGGTGATGCGTATATGTTCAGCGATCCCTATGAGGTCGGCTCCCACGTCAATGATACTCACCTCTTTAAGCCCATATTCTCCAAGAACGAATTGCTCGCCTTTGCGTGTACGGTCGTGCACTGGCCGGATATGGGCGGGCCCTTGCCCGGAACCTTTAACCCCGAGGCAACGAGTTGTTATGCTGAGGGCATCCGGGTACCGCCCATAAGGCTCTTCAAAAACAACGAACTCGACGAAGAGTTGTTTAACTTTATGGCCTACAACATCAGGGGGGCCGTTGAACGACGGGGAGATCTCGCGGCGCAGTATAACGCGTCAACCCTCATTGAAAAGCGCATCCAGGAGTTGTGCCGCAAGTATGGTAACGATACGGTCAAGCTCGCCTTTGAGGAACAGTTCAACTACACGGAGCGAATCCTTTTCAGCGAGTTGGACGAGATCGCAGACGGGGAGTGGGAATTTGACGACTACGGCGACCAGGACGTCATGGCGCCGGGCAAGCCGCCCATCCGGGTACACTGTAAATTGACCAAGAAAGGAAGGGACCTGACCTTTGACTGGACCCACACGGATCCTGCACCGGTCAGCTCCTGGGGAGGACCCCGCGGCACCTGCCTGGGCGCCAATTATCTGGGATTCATGATCGGTTTCCCGCACCTCTTTCCCTTGAACCACGGAATCACCAGGAACCTCAACATCATCACCAAGCCGGGAACGGCCGTCCACGTGGTCTTTCCCTCAGCGACAACGGGCTATTGTTCCGGGGCCTTTGACAAGGTGGAATCCGTAACCATCGCACTCATGTCATCCATGCTCGGCAAGACAAGACCCTGGAAGGTCTATCCGGGTTCGGTGAGCCTTACGAACCTCTGTATCGGCGGGTATAACCCAAGGACGAAAAAGAACTTTGTGCAATACACCTTCTCCGTGGGCGGTGAGAATGCCCGGACCTTCAGGGATGGAAAAGACCTCATTTTCATGAGGTTTGCCAATGCTAAGACCATCCCGCAGGAACTGGAGGAGCGATGGTTTCCCATCCTCTTCAGGCGGTACGAGGCGGTGCCCGACTGGTGCGGTCATGGCAAATTCAGGGGGGGATTCCCCTTGGTCAGAGAAATCGATGTCCTCTCCGACGGGACCATGACGATCCACGGCGACCGGGAGGTCTTTACCCCTTATGGCATCGACGGCGGGACCAACGGCGGAGGGGGTAAACTCATTATCAACAAGGGCACCGACAAGGAAAACGACGTTGGGATGTATGCCACCGGTATAGAGCTGAAGGCGGGCGACCGAATCTGGTTTTCCCAGAGCGGCGGCGGCGGCGTAGGAAGCCCGCTGGAGCGGGACCCCCAACTCGTGCTTCGGGATGTCATGGATGGATGGCTCACCCTGGAAGCTGCAAAGAAATACTACGGCGTTGTCATTAAGGTAGGCGACGAAGAGGCACTGGAGTACGAAGTCAATGAGAAGGCGACGGCGAAACGCCGTGAGGAGATGAAGAAGGAACCTCTTCCCGAGGGTCGCGGTGCCCATGAGGTGCACCCTTTGGGAAAGAAAATCAAACCCGGTTGGTGGCCGACCTTCGAAGAAGTGCAACCCCACATCACGGTCTCCCGGCCGCCGGGATGGTAACGGGAAAGCGGCGGAACCCGCTCTAAGGGGTCTGCCGCTATTGATTTCACCACGTGATGACGCGGCATTCCTGCTCGCACGCTCAAGCAGAAAGGCGGAGGTTAAGAATGGGTAAATCGGACTGGAAGGACATGCGAGAGTTTATAGCATTTTGTGAGGAACGAGGTGAAGTCCTTCGGATAAAGGAAGAAATCGATCCGGATTGGGAAGTGAACGGCATCACTCGCATCGTGCTGCAGCAGCTAGGCCCGTGCCTCATCTTTGAAAACATCAAGGGTGCCGACTATCCGCTGGTAACGAACCTGTTGACGGCGGATGGCCGATTTCTCTGGTCTCTGGGCATCGACAAATGGAGTGACTTCAACGACGAATGGATGAGGAGAACGGAAAAACTCATCCCGCCTGTCATGGTCAAGGATGCGCCCTGCCAGGAGGAGATCATCCAGGAGGCGGATATTGATCTTAACAAGATCTGCAATGTCAAGTGGCACCAGCTCGACCGCCGGCCCTTTCCCGGAACCTTGTCCATATCGATCACGAAAGATCCGGACACAGGGGCGTTGAACGCCGGCATCTACAGGATGGAAACGGAGAAGAAGAACCAACTGGGCTGGGGAGCTCCGGAATACACGCACGGCCGCCAGCATTACATGAAGTATGAGGATCGGGGCATTCCCATGCCCATGGCGGTGGTTACCGGCGTCGACCCGATGGTGGAAATCGTCGGGGCAACCCGAACGCCCCCGGACATCGACGAGTTTCACCTGGCCGGAGCGCTCAGGCAGGCGCCGGTGGAAATGGTGAAGTGTAAGACCATCGACATAGAAGTGCCCGCCACAGCGGAATGGGTCTTCGAGGGTTACATCCAGCCCGGTCTGAGGGAACACGAGGGAACGGAGTGGTTCGGGGAATACACCGGACATTACGGGGAGGCGCGTTCGCTGCCCTATTTCGAGATCAAGTTGATCACCCACAGGAAAAATCCGATGTATCAGGGGACGCGCGAGCAATGGTATCCCTCGGAGAGCTTTTTTACCAATGGCAGGACGAGCCAGGCAGAGTCTTTCAGGACGTTGAAGAAACTCGTTCCCGGCATCATTGATATGCGGTGCAACGTGGCCTATGAGGCCATCGTCAAGATCAAAAAACTTTTCAAGGGGCATCCGCAACAGGTCATCGATGCCGTGTGGGGCGCCACTTACGGACGGTATAAACATGTCATCGTGGTGGATGAAGACATCGATATATGGGACTACGAGAGCGTTCACTGGGCCCTTTCCACCAGGGTCAAGGCCGACCGGGATGTCCTCATTGCGCCCCGGAAGGCGGGCCAATGGCTGGACCCGGCGACCTCTCTCAGAGAGAAGGGATGGCAGACCGGCCTCGGAATAGATGCCACCATGCCTACGGAAGAGTATGAATTCTGGGGAAACAAGGTGCCGAAAACGGTGGACGACCCCGAAACAGTGGCAAGAGCCATGAAGAAGTGGGGGGACCGGCTGCAGTTCAAGTGAGCGGCTCTAGGGTTGATGGCTTACAAAATCATGGGACAGGGCAAGAGAAGGTTTTGAGCGATGGATCATCTTTCCTGACCAACCCTTAAGAAAAAAAGAGGTATGGTGAAATGAAGAAAAAATCAGAATACTGGAATGAAGAGATGGAGACCCTCTCGCCGGAGAGGTTTCGGGAGGTCCAGGAGAAGGCCTTCCTGAAACAATTGAAATATGTTTTCAAGAATTCCGCTTTCTACAAGAAAAAATTCGGGGAGGTGGGGGTCGAATTGGGAGACATCAGGGGCCTTGCTGATTTGAGTAAACTGCCGTTCACCGAAAAGATGGAACTTCGCGACAGCCAGGTCCAAGCGCCTCCGCTGGGTACCCACATGGCCTGTCCCATGTCAAAGGTGAACAGGGTCTATTCCACGAGCGGTACCACGGGGAGGCCCACGTTCATCGGGGTCACCAAGCGAGATCTCAGCGTGTGGAAGGAGGCCTGCTGCAGGGCCTTGTGGACGGGCGGTTTCCGGCCGGACAGCATTGTGCCCCTCATCGTTTCGCCCTTTTTCATCGCCGCTTCCTACGCGGATGCCATAGAGACCATCGGCACGGTGGTCCCCATCGGCGTCGGGGCAACAGACAGGCTAATCGCCTCTTTCCAGTTCATCGGGGCAAACGACCTCCTGTCGACTTCCTCTTTCCCGTTGGCCCTGGCTTCCTCCCTCCGCAAGAGGGGGATTGAGCCCCGGAGCCTCGGGATAAGGCACATCCTGGCCGGGGGCGAACCCGGGGCAGCTATTCCCTCCGTGCGCCAGCAGGTGGAGGAAACCTATGGTTGCACCTTCCTTGAAATGATGGGGAACGGCGATATGTGCGGTGAAATGTGGTCGGAGTGTAAATACAAGAAGGGGATGCATTTTATCGCCCAGGGGATCGTCCATCCTGAGATTATCGATCCTGACACCGGTGAAGCCCTGGAAGCCAAAGAAGGAACACGGGGGGAGCTGGTTTACACCTCTCTGGATCGAGAGTGCATTCCCCTCGTCCGTTTCAGAACAAGGGATCATGTGGAGGTGACTCAGACCGAGTGTGAGTGCGGCCGCACGGGCTTCGGTATCAGGGTCCTGGGGAGGACCGACGACATGCTCAACGTCCAGGGGGTCAACGTCTATCCGTCGGCGGTGCGCGATACCGTTGCCAGCCTTTCGCCGAGGACCACGGGTGCTATCGAGATCCAGCTCCATCAGGCGCCGCCTGAAGGGTGGAAACCGCCCATCCATGTCAAGGTGGAATACGGAAAGGACGTCTCCGACACTGACGCCCTCAAAAAGGAACTTGAAGCGCTGATTCGCGAGAAGCTCATCTTCCGCGCGAACCTGGAAATGCTTCCGGCGGACAGCCTTCCCAAATACGAGTACAAAGCAAAACTGGTGAGGAAGCTCTATGAGGAAAGCGGTAGCTGAAAAGGGCTTCGGCGTGGTACCCGTCGAAGATTCCATCATGGGTGTGGCTTGCCCGTGGTGGAACTCTAGAGTACACTCACAACAGAACCGGAGGTATGGCAGGTGAAAGTCATTTACGTAGACCCGGACAGGTGTACCGGGTGCAAGGTTTGTGAGATAGTTTGTTCTTTGTATCATGAAAAAGAGGTCAATCCCACGAAGTCTAGGGTTTACGTCATAACCTGGGAACATGAAGGGATAGACATCCCCATAGTTTGCCAGCACTGTGAGGACCCTCCGTGCGAAAAAGCTTGCCCCACCCTTGCCATCTTTCGGGATAACCGAACCGGAGCCGTGCTCATCAACGAAGAAAAATGTATCGGGTGCCGGGCGTGCATCAGCGCCTGCCCTTTCGGTGCTCCTTCGGTGAGGGCGGATACCATGGAGGTCATCAAGTGCGACCTGTGTGAAGGTCAGCCCAAATGCGTGGAGTTCTGCGAGCCGAAGGCCCTGCAGTTCATCGACGTATCCAAGACTGCGCTGCAGAAGAAGAGGGCTGCGGCACAGAAATACGAGGAGATCATCAAGGCTGTGAAGACCCCGTCGGCAGCGTGAATCTCTTTGCATAGATCCGGCATGGCTTCGGTCATGCATGAAGGAGGAAGAACGAATGTACGGGTGGGCAGGTATCATACTCAAGGCACGACTGACAGAGGGCAAGGTTATCAAGGACCCGGTGAAACCCGAATTTGCGAGGGCGTTCCTGGGTGGCCGTGGGTTCAACTCGAAAATCATCTTCGACGAGTTCGATCCGGCGGTGACCGATCCCTTCAGCCCCAAGAACATCGTGGCGATCGGACCTGGTTCCTTATGCGGCAATACTCTGAGCGCAAGCAGGGTCTGCGTTTCCGTGGCCAGATCCCCGGTGACAGGAGTCTTCGGCGACGCGAATATGGGGTCCTACTTCGGGGGCGAACTCAAATGGGCGGGGTACGATTCCATTGTCTTCCACGGGAAATCCAAGGACCTGGTTTACCTGCAAATCGAAGACGACCGTGTGGAACTTAAGGATGCCTCCCATCTGAAGGGAAAAACGGTTTCAGAGACGGATGCCATGTTGAAACAGGAAATGAATGATCCGGATGCCAGGGTCATTGCGATCGGCCCCGGCGGGGAAAACCAGGTGGCCTCGGCCATTCCTCTGGAACTTCATCGAGCGGCGGGCGCCTGCGGCACGGGAGCTGTTCTGGGGTCGAAAAATTTGAAGGCCGTCGTCGTCCGCGGCACCAGGGGGACCAAGATCGCCAGACCTACCGAACTCCTGGAGGCCTTCCGAAGAACACATAAAAAGCTGACCGAGCGGTCCTCACTATCCCATGTTTTCAAAATATGGGTCGGCCGCTCTACTTGACCTTTTCAACGAAGGAGGGATGCTACCCACATTCAATTGGCTGGATCTTGAAGTCCCGGAAGTGGAGCAAGTTTATTCCACAACCTTGAAGGAAAAATTCGGGAAGAAGATGATCGCATGTCTTGGATGTGCCGTCCACTGCGAGCATTACTATGTGGTCAAAGAAGGTCCCTATGCCACGCGGGGCGCAGGCGCCGAATACGAGGTGACGTGCGGCTTCGGACCGAGAGCGGGAGGCGTCAATCTCGAGGCCATTCTGTACATCAACACCCTTCTGAACGATCTGGGACTCGATGTCGTGCAGACGTCCAACTGGTTGAATACCCTGAGGCATTGGTGGCAGGACGGGCTCATTGATGAATCGGACACGGACGGGCTGACCTTCGAATGGGGTGAGTACGATCACACCATCGAAGCCATCAAAAGGCTCGCCCACCGGGAAGGAACCTTCGGGAATTTGCTGGCCGGCAACATCTTCGCCTACGCGAAGGCGATCTCCAAGAAGAAGGGTATCCCTCTTGAGAAGCTGACCAGGTATCTCATTCAGATCAAGGGAATGACGCAGTCTTCAGGCGACAACCGGCTCATGGGAATCGGGGCGGCTCTTTCTCACGGGACTTCCACCAGGGGGAGCGATCATCTCAGAGGGGTCAATACGGATCTGTGGTTAGCACAAGAGAACCCGGAGAATATCATAGGGATTCCCCGGGAGGTGGCCCAGCACTTCCTGGATATGGGTCTTTCTGACGGCGGAAAATATGAAGGCAAAGAGGAATATGTGGCATTCATGGAGGACTACTGTGCGGTAGCCGATTCTCTCGGAATCTGTAAACGCCACACGGCCTGGGAAGGGATGGCCGTGGGCCTGGAAGAAATGACCGAATACTTCAACGCCGTCACGGGCCTCAACTTCACCTGGAAGGACCTAAGGAAATGCGGCACAAGGATCTATAATGTTGAGAGAGCGATGCAGGCGAGATTCGGGCTCGGGCGAAAGCATGATTTTCCTCCTGACAGATTCTTCGAAGAGCCTGTCCCTACCGGTCCCATGAAAGGAGCGGTCCTTGACCGGAAAAAGTATGAGAAGTTGCTCACCGCATATTACAAACACAGAGGCTGGAACAACGAAGGAGTCCCTGCTGAGGCGACCCTCACCGACCTCGGCCTTCAAGACGTGGCTGAGGATCTGAAAAGCAGGAAGGTTCTCAAATCAGAGCCGGAGAATGTGTAGTCCGATTAGATGGTCAGGATCAAGATCAAGTATCTCAATGTCTATTGCGCGTTGACGGGGAAAAAGGAAGAATTCATCGAATTTCACGACAAACCCACTCTGGGCGAGTTGCTGCGGAAGCTGTTCGAGGTCTACCGGACAGGATTCAAAGACGCCATCGTGGATGAGAAGAATACTGTGAGGCCTCACGTATGGATACTGGTGAACCGGGAACGCGTGAGGGACATGAACAGAAAGCTGACGGATACGGACATCGTTGTCTTTAGTCGGCCCCCAATGGGAGGGTAAGGGGGTTCGGCCGTCGCGGCATTGGGTTGCGGGCGGAGGTGGTCTAGAGACGGCACACGGCGCAAAGGTGCACGGCATACGGGCAGAAACCATGAAAGATCTTCGGGAATACCCTTCCTATGAACCCAATAAACCACCGCAGTGGCACAGGTACCATGCGGAGGTCTCCTATCTTGACGAACTAGAAAAGATCTGGGGCAGAAAGTGGGGCGCCCAGGGAATCGGAAAGCTTCGGGAGGTCGCGGTCGTTCGACCTACCGAGGTCGAAGTGCTCCCGCTGTATGATCAGGATCCCAACTTCTTCCTCATGCATACAGAGAAGCCGAACCTCGAGATCATGCAGGAACAGCACGATAATCTTGTGAGCTTATACAAGAAAGAGGGAATCAAGGTTCGTTACATGGCGTTTCCTTCCCAGCCAAGAGGCCCCTACGGGCCGCTCAAGAGATCCATCTCGGCGGCGGCGGGATTTGTGATCAACGGTGGGGCCATTATTCCCAGGGAGGCCACACCTTACTGGAGAGGACGATCCAGGTATGTGGCCGAATTCCTGATGGGGCAGGGATGTCCCATTCTCTACACGGTGCACGGATACGGGGTATGCGAAGTGGGCGCCTTTACCCGCATGACGGATGACTTCATCATCGCCATGCTCTCTCCTGATTGCAACGACGAAGGCCTTGAGCAAGTGACTCCGATCCTGAAGCGGTCCGGGTACAAGGAGATTCTTGCGAACCATGCTCCCGGACTGCTGGATTACTACTACCCGGATATCGTAGGTTGGATCCATGCCGATATGTTTGTCGCCCCAGTCGATGCGCGGCTGGCTCTTATCTATCCGCCCTGGTGCGACTATGGGGTGATCCGAAGACTCACGGAGCTTGGGTACAAGCTGATCGAGGTGCCGCAGGAAGAGCAGATGAAGTGTTTCGTTTGCAATGCTTTGACCCTGGAACCGCGGCGTGTGATGGTGATCAAGGGATGTCCAAGAACCGTCAGAGCGCTTCGAGATGAAGGAGTGGAGGTTATCGAAGTGCCATACGATGAGGTGATGAAATACGGTGGTGGAATCCGTTGCACGACCATGCAGCTCGTTCGGGATGAAGGCCCCAGACTCTTCGATTGAAGGGCTGGTATGATTCGAGAGACTGAAAAGGGAGGGCTTATCGTATGAAGGGGAAAAAAGGAATCATCGCGTTTCTGGCTGGTGGGTGCCTGCTTGTTTTCAATGCTCACGGGGTCAGCCGCATGGGCGAAGGATTCCATTCGGATCGGATTTCTCCATGGCGCTTACCGGGATTTACTCGCAGGGTGCTCCGAGCCAGATGAATGCTTACCAGGTCTGGAAGGATGAGGTGAATGCAAAAGGAGGGATCTTCGTCAAGGACCTCGGCAAAAAGCTTCCTGTCGAATTTGTTTTTTATGACGACAAGAGCTCTCCGGAGACGGCGGTCAGGGTCTATGAGAAACTGATTACCCAGGACAAGGTGGATCTGGTCTTCACCCCCTGGGGCACCACCATCCATTTCGCCGTGGCTCCTTTGGCCGAAAAATATAAGTTTCCCATGGTAGGGACGACCGCTTCCTCGGTCAAGCTGCGCGACATCAAGACGAAATACTTCTGGTTCACCACCTCTTCCGTCCCCGACCGGCAGATGCCCGCGCTCGTGGACCTGCTCAAGTCCCTGAAAATCAAGAAAGTGGCCATCATCTATGTTCAGGACCTTTTCCCCAGGGAAAACCTCCAGTTCCTTCAGCCCGCACTTGAAAAGGCGAAGATTACAGCGGTGCTGGTGAAAGACTATCCCATCGGCGTGAAAGATGTCACCACGTTGCTCTCGGAAGTGAAGGCGAAAAAGCCGGATGCTCTTATCGCTCTCTGCTACCCTGCCGACGCCTTTCTCCTCACTGGGCAGCTTCAAGGGATCCAGTACAACCCGCCCTTTCTCTTCCAGCTTGTAGGACCCTCTATCGCAGCGTATGAGAAAGCCTTCGGGCCGGCCACCGAAGGGATCGCCGCCATGGGACACTGGAGCCCGAAGGCGCCGTGGCCCGGGGCCAAGGAATTCGCCGAACGGTACACCAAGAAGTGGAATATCCGGCCCGATTACCTGGATTCAGCCCTTTCCTACGTGGGGTGTCAGATTGTTGAACAGGCCATTGAAAAGGCAGGGACCCTGGACCGCGAAAAAATCAGGGATACCATCGCCGGGAGCGAGTTCACGACCATCAACGGGCCCATCAAATTCACGGGCACGGAAAACCTGGTCACTCCGGCAATGATCCTCCAGTATCAGAAAGGCGAACTGGAGATCATCTGGCCCCCCAAAACGGCTACGGCCAAACCTCTGTATCCCAAGCCTGCCTGGCCGAAAGGGAAATGAGAAAAAGGTCTCTCCCTGAGTTTTTAATGAACTCGTCGAAGGGATAGAATGTGATTTGAAGCTTTTTGACAGGTCACCCGCGATTCAATATATTGCGGGCCGTCCTCGGGTTGTTTGTGTCTCAACGTTTTTCATCTTGAAAGGAGGTCGCTATGAAAGGAAGAAAGTTCTTGTTTTCGGTTTGGTTGATTGTCTTGCTTGCCTGTTTCGTCTTTGTGCATCAGACAAACGCCGCTCAATCAAAGGCAAAAGAGAAAATCCGCATCGGGTTCTCCATGGCCTTGACGGGGCCTTATGCCCCTCAAGCGACAGGTCAGATGGAGGCTTACGAGCTCTGGAAAGACCAGATCAACCAGAAAGGCGGTCTGAGTGTCGCGGGATATAGCAAAAGAATCCCCGTGGATTATGTTTACTACGATGACAAGAGCGATGCTGCCACAGCGGTAAGGGTTTACGAAAAACTGATCACCCAGGACAAAGTGGACTTGCTTTTTTCTCCATGCACGACAGTGATCCATTTTGCCATCATTCCGCTGGCAGAAAAATACAAAATTCCAATCGTAGGTAGCACGGCGGCCTCGGTTAAGATACGAGACATGAAGGTTAAATACTTCTGGTTTACTTCACCTCTTGCTGACAAATTCATGAGGGCGCTGGTGGACCTCTGCAAGAGCCTGGGAGTCAAGAAAGTCGCTCTCATTTACGCGCAGGAACTGTTTCCCCGTGAGAATCTTCAGTTTCTCCAGCCCTACCTCAAGGATGCGGGAATCGAAGTGGTTCTGCTCAAAGACTATCCGATAGGAGCACAAGATATGACCTCCCTGCTTTCAGAGGTCAAGGGTAAGAATCCGGATGCCGTGCTTGCCCTCTGCTATGTGCCCGGATCTTTTACAATGACGACACAGGCAAAAGAAGTCGGTCTTAACCCGAACCTGTTTTATCAGCTGATCGGACCCGCCGTCGTGGCTTATGAGCCGAAATTCGGTGCTGCTGCTGAGGGAATTGACTTCATGGGTCATTGGAGCCCCAAGCTGAAATATCCTGGTGCAAAGGAGTTTAACGACGCCTACGTCGCCAAGTTCAAGAAGAAACCGGACGTCTTGAACTCTGTGCTCGCTTACATAGCCTGTCAAGTCATGGAACAAGCCGTCGAAAAGGTGGGTCTTAACCATCAGAAAATAAGAGATTACATCTCCAAAAGCACTTTTCAGACCATTAACGGTCCTATCAAATACACCGGGGTCGAGAGTTCACTCCCCGGCATGGTCCTCCAGTACCAGAAAGGAGAAAAAGAGGTGATCTGGCCTCCTGAGTATGCGACGGCCAAACCCCTGTATCCTAAACCCGCTTGGCCTAAGTAGCCTTTGGGGGCGCGTTGGACTGGACGCAGATATTACAGATCCTCTCCGCAGGCCTGATCATCGGGGGCATCTACGCTCTCATTGCCGTGGGACTGAACCTGATCTACGGGACCATGCGGCTTCTCAACATCGCCCACGGCGAACTGATCATGCTGGGGGCTTACACCACTTACTGGCTGTATACCCTCTATGGTGTGAGCCCCCTTATCTCCATGTTCGTAGTGGTGGGACTTTCCGCCCTAATCGGCTTGATCATCTGCCGCATCATATTCTTGCCGATCATCAAGACCGCCCGATCCGTAGACGTTCTTCAATCCAACTCACTTCTGATCTTTTTCGGTCTGTCCATCATTTTTTCAAACGTCGCCTCCCTGCTTTGGACGGCCGATATCCGGGGATACTCGTATATGACGGAAGTAATCAATATCGCCGGCGTTCCTCTGATGTACAACAGGATGCTTGCACTTGCCGTTTCAGTAGTGGTCTGCCTGTTCTGCTATTTTTTCATCCAGAAGACGATGCTGGGCAAGGCCATCAGGGCGCTGATCCAGGATAGGGAGGCCTCCCAGTTGGTGGGAATCAACACGGGATTCGTCTATTTCGTCAGCTTCTCCATCGCCTTTGCCATGGCCGGCCTGGCAGGATGCCTGCTGAGCATGTTCTATGAGATCACTCCCTTCATGGGATTGCCCTATACCATCATCGCCTTTATCGTGATCGTGTTGGGCGGGCTCGGAAATATCTTCGGAAGCCTCCTTGGCGGGTTCCTGTTAGGTCTTTTCGAAACGATCGGGGTCAGCCTGACCTCACCGGGTTTGCGGCCGATCCTGAGTTATTCCGTGTTTATTCTCATCATCCTCATCAGACCCAGGGGAATTTTCGGGAAGGGGGTCTACTAGAAGAGTGCGGATAGAAAGACGCCTCCTGATCGTCAGCATCCCAGCGGTCGTTGCCCTGGCTTTGGCGCCTTTGGCCGTCTCGGACTATTATGTCTCGTTTCTGCTGGACCTTCTCATGTGGATCGCTTTGACGGAGAGCTGGATCATTCTGTCCGGGTACACGGGCTATATTTCCCTGGGACATTCTGCTTTTTTCGGCCTGGGGGCCTATTTCATGGCCATGACATGGACGAAGATCCCCTATGTTTTAGGTGTTCTGCTCGGGGGGGTAGTGAGCGGGGCCTTCGCCTTTCTGATCGGCTTCCCCTTCCTGCGGGTTCGTGGCCCCTATTTCGTGATTCTCACCCTCGGTCTCTCGGAGCTCACAACCTATATCTTCGTTAATCTGGAAATCAAGCTGGGGGGCACAGTGGGCAGAATTCTGATGATGACCCCTGATCTGAATATTCTCTATTACTCTATACTCATCGTTTTTATCCTGACCACCGTGGTCACCTATCTGGTCAAGAACTCGCGGCTCGGAACCGGGCTTCTCAGCATCAAGGAGGATGAGGATGCGGCCAACTCACTCGGTGTAAACACAGCCTACCATAAATGGCTGGCTTTCGGCCTCAGTGCCTTTTTCCCCGGGATGATCGGAGCGATTCTGGCCCTGAGAAGATCTTATATCGATCCCTACACCGTGTTCAGCCCCATGGTGTCCTTTCAGGTCATTGTGATGGCTTTCCTCGGTGGAGTGGAAGGGGTTGAGGGAGCTATCGTCGGTGCTGTTGTTCTCTCGTTGCTCTCGGAAGCCCTCTGGGCACGGTATCCTTACTTCTACATGATCATCCTCGGAGTGATCATGATTGTCATCGTGAAATTCATGCCCATGGGCATTGTCTTTGCTTTCAAAGAGCGATTTTATGGGACGAGGGCGCGTCAAAAATGAATGTTCTTGAAGTGGACGGGCTGTGGAAGAATTTCGGTGGAGTGAGTGCGCTCTCCGACATAGGATTTATTGCCGCAGAGGGGGAATTCGTCGGCATCATAGGCGCCAATGGAGCAGGAAAGACCACCCTTTTCAGCACCATCAGCGGTTTTTGCCGTCCTGACAAAGGAACCATTCGGTTTCGGGGTCAAGAAATCGGCGGCATGAAGCCGTTCCGGATTTGCCGCATGGGGATCGTCCGGACCTTCCAGGTAGTAAGACCTTTCCGAAACATGACGGTTCTGAGAAACATCACGGTAGGGAAGCTGTTCGGAAGGGATCGCCGAAGGCATCAAGGGGTCGCTGAAAAGGAAGCAAGAAACATCATGGAGTTCGTGGGCCTAGCCGACAAAGCGAACATTCCCGCCGGAGAATTGAGCCTGGCGGATCATAAACGGCTGGAACTGGCAAGGGCTCTGACGACAAACCCCCACGTGCTTCTCCTTGACGAAGTCCTGGCGGGACTGACTCCCGCGGAGACTGCCGAGGCGATGGAGATCGTCAGCAAGATTCATAAGAGCATGGGGCTCACCATCCTCATGGTAGAGCATGTGATGAAGGCTGTGATCGGTCTGTGTGAACGGATCATCGTCCTTCACTACGGTCGAAAGATCGCCGAGGGAAAACCAGGAGACATCATCGAAAACCCGGACGTGATCGAGGCCTACCTGGGAGAACGCTTTGAAGTCTGATGCCTCGCGAAATTCGGCGGAAGCAGGCCGTTTGCTGCAAGTGGACGGCCTATCCGTTTTCTATGATCGAATACAGGCGGTTTGGGATGTCACATTCTCGGTGCAGCAACACAGAGTGACGGCTCTTGTGGGCTCCAATGGTGCCGGCAAGACCGCCATCATGAGAGCCGTCGCCGGGACTCTGCCCCACGGGAAGGGACAACTGATTTTTCAGGGAGACTCGATAGACGGGCTGCCCTGCCATCGACGCGTCGAGATGGGAATTTCTCTGGTTCCTGAAGGAAGGAAGGTATTCCCCTACCTGACCGTCAGAGAGAACCTGGAAATCGGCGCCTATAACCGTCGCGCACGACCTGAGTTGGAAACGACCCTGGAGGATGTCCTCCAGGTGTTTCCGGTTTTGGAGTCGCGGCGGAAACAGGTGGCAGGGTCGCTCTCAGGAGGAGAACAGCAAATGCTGGCGATCGGGAGGGGACTCATGTCCCGCCCGAAACTCCTCATGCTGGACGAGCCCTCTCTCGGGCTGGCGCCGCTGATCGTTAAGCGCATGTTCGAAGTGATCGAGAGCATAAATGCCGAAGGAGTCACGATCCTCCTGGTGGAGCAGAATGTCCGCCAAACCCTGCAGCATGCGGAAATGGCCTACGTCCTCGAGATCGGAAGGATAACCTTACATGGCAAAGGAAATGATCTGATGCAGGATCCCCACGTCAAAAGAGCCTATCTGGGATTATGAGGTCGGAGAGCCTTGGGGGCGGCCATGGTCGGAACAGCCGGATCGTGACTCTCAAAAAAAGGTGCTTTTGTGATGAACAAGAAGTCTTTGTTGGAAGGTAAAAGAGTCCTTATCGTTGATGATGAAAAGGATGTACTGGACTCACTGGAACAGCTTTTATTCATGTGCGAGGTTGTCAAGGCGACGGATTTCGAAAGTGCTAAGGATCTTCTGGAGAGCCGGGATTTCGATATCGCGGTCCTGGACATTATGGGAGTGAATGGGTACGCGCTTTTGGAATTGGCCCAAAAGAGAAAAGTCGTTGCTGTCATGCTCACCGCTCATGCTTTGAGCCCTGGTCACATTGTGAAGTCCATCAAGGGCGGCGCCGCCTCCTACCTGCCAAAGGAGGAAATAGCGAACATTGCAGAGTACCTTAATGAACTCTTGGAAGATAAAGCCAAAGGGGTGAAACCCTGGTGGCGCTGGCTCGACCGCTGGGGGTCTTATTACGACAAGAAATTTGGACCCGACTGGAGGGATGAAGACAAAGAATTCTGGGAAAAGATCGAAGGTTATCCATGGTAGGCAGGCGCGGCGGAGTTCATGCGTGTCTTGACAAATATGAGATCCTTCATAAATTGTTTCAGTAAGCCAATCTTTGATGAAAGGAGAACAAATCATGCTAGGTGCAGATATCTTGTCAGGAGTTGAAATGCCCCATCCCCATCACGAGGAGCATCTTTGCCTGTTGCAGAACATCGGCTACTTGAAATCACACCTCGAACAATACAAGAAACTTGTAAAGGACCCTAAGTTCATCTGCAAGGGCTGTGGGCGTGTTGCGGCACAGGAGAGAAATCTGTGTGCACCTGAAAAACTCTAGTATCTCTCTTTCACAAGTGCAGGATACTTCTTCGCGTTGGAGTCCAATTCAGGCTGTAAGGCGACTTCTACCGACGACCTCTTGAAAATTCATATCGATTGCTATCGCCTACTCATAGAATCAGGCAAGGGGTTGGGACGGGGAATGGTGCGAATGGGGGAAGGCGAACGTGAGGCCTATCGCAGCAACTCCCACCGCGGCCGACACCAGAAAGGCCAAGGAAAAATCACCGGTCAAATCTCTTATGCGGCCGGCAATGGGTGGGCCGAGAAGGGCTCCCAGGTATCCTATGGACAGGCTGGCACCGGCTGCACGGCCCACTTTATTCCGGGGGCTGAATTGGGCGGGGAAGGCGACGAGAAGGACAAACGTCCCGCCGAAAGTAATGCCGAGAACGGGCGATACCACCCAGGCCCATGAAGGGTCGAGCGACACCGCCAACGAACAAAGACTTATTAAGAAAAAACTGATTAAGATTAGTGGCCTTTCTTTTCCTGTCCACTCGGCCAGGTACGGATAAAGAAGGATGGCGGGAACTTCGACAAAAGAGATGATGGATGTAACCGCACCGGCCGAAACAGGGGCCCAGCCTGAGTCGGCGAGATAGGTCGGCAGCCATCCAATCGTGATGAAGAAGATGAAATTGAGCAGGCCCAGAAGAAGACCACAAATGAGGATCGGGAGAAAGGATCGGTTCTCTGCGGGTTCGATGCCGATAGAGGTCATGTGGCCCGCCGGCCGGGGCCTTTGAACTTTGGAAACGGAGAGAAGTTCCTTTTTCCTCACGTGATGCAGCACCGCTCCCGTCAGGCCTATCAAGACTATGGCTATTGCCGTCAAAGTCTCTACTACACTCCTCCAGTTACCGACCATTTCAAGAATCGGTTTGCTCAAGGAAATCCCGAGCCCGGACCCGAAAGGGATGGCGGCGGTGTAGACAGCCGTTGCCTTACCCACCATATTGGCAGGAAATTGCTCTTTAACGGCCTTGGAGAGATTAGGAAAATAAAGAGCAAAGCCAAGACCAAAGATCGCCGTAAAAAGCATGAGAAACGCAAAGTCCGGGGCCACGGCCCTTAAAAAGGAAGCCAGGACCGCGATGGAAGCTCCGAGGCAGAGGGCTTTGGTCGAGCCCAGATAATCGGACCCTAAACCGAGCGGATAAGTAAGCAGGGCAACCATTGTTATGGGGATGACATATAGGAAGCCCCCAGTAGAATGACCGACCTGAAATTCAAGGATAATGGTCGGCAAGAGTGGGGATATGCACTGCATCAGGACGTAAAGAAGCAAAACCGTCATCGAGATGCAGCCGAGAATGATCCATGGGTATCTTTGCAAACCGGTGAATCCTTTCCAAGCCGTTCCTGCTACCAGCGACCGGCCTTTCCTATCTTGCAAGCAATATTCCTGAATTCGCAATACCCGGTGACAGGGTCCTTGGCATCCAGCTCAGTCAGGATATTCGCATTGGCCTCCTCCTCCCAACCGTGGGCCAGACTCACGATCCCCGGCATCATGTCTTCGGTGACACTCGCTTTCACTTTCGCTTTCCCTCTTCTGGTTTCCACCAAGACGTCATCTCCATCGACAATCCCGGCTTCCTTAGCCGTACTCGGGTGTACCCATGCTATCGGATCGGGCGCCAGACTCCTCAGTTGCGGGATGCTCCTCATCTGCCAGTGAGTGTACTCTGGAATTCTGGCTCCTGTGACGAGAATGTAGGGGAACTCTTTGACCAGTCCAGGAGCTCTCACAGGGCTCTGCGTGGGCTCCTCGTGCACCGGGAGCGGATCGTAGCCGAATTCGGCCAGTGACCGGGAGTAAATCTCTATTCTCCCGCTGGGGGTTCTGATCTTTTGGGACATACCGTACACCCTCTTGCCAAACATGACGCCTTCAGGGTGTTCTACCAGGAGCTGTTTCATGGTCATTCCGCTCGGCCCAAGCATGTGTTCAACCACTTCCTCGTCGCTTTCCCAGGGAAAATGCTCGGCATATCCCATTCTCCTGCCTAATTCGGAAAAGATCCACCAATCGGGCCTGCTTTCGCCGAGGGGTTCGATCAGTTTCTTGCTCAGCATGGCGAAGGGAATGCCCATGGTCAGGCCGTAATTGTACGCGAGGCCGAGGGTCTCCACGGATGAACAAACAGGTAGGATAATGTGAGCCAGCTTGGCCGTCTCACTCATGAACAGATCGGCGACCACGAGCAGGTCCAACTTCTCAAAAGCCCGTTTCAATTTCTGCGCGTCCGGCCAGGCGGCAAGGGGATTGCCGGCAGTCACGATCATGGCTTTTACGGGATAGGGTTTGCCTTCAAGGATGGCGTCAGGCAACACCATCTGCTGTCCGTAAGGAGAAGTCATTCCCCAAAAGGACCGGAAAACAGGAAATTCATCGGCGCCCAAAGGTTCCTCCTTCACCGGCAGCCTGAGATCGGTGAGCCGGGCAAATGAATTCACGCACCACCCGCCGGGTCGATTGTAGTTTCCTGTGATCGCCTGCAGGATCGCCAGGGCGCGGCTGTTCTGAAAACCGTTGATGTGCTGATCGAGGGAGTTGATTCCCTGCTCTATACAGGCGCTGTCGGACCCGGCGAATATCCGGCTTATTTTATGGATGTCCGATGAGGGAACTCCGCAGATTACCGCTGCTTTCTCGGGCGGGTAGTCTCTGACATGTTGTTCCAGTTCCTCAAAGCCCGTTGTGTATTTCTCGATGAATTCCTTATCGTACAGCCCCTCGCGGATAATCACGTTCATCATTCCCAGGGCCAGGGCCGCGTCGGTTCCCGGCCTGATGGGCACATGAAATCCTCTCTTGGCAAGGGGAGTTCGCCTCGGATCGATGACGATCACCTTGAGCCCATGGTCTACGAGCTTGTGGAGTCGCGCGGCTACCGGCGGCTCAGAGGCATCCGGATTGTGTCCCCACAACACAACGCATCCTGCATGGTCGGGGTCTGAAAGAGGATAGGTTCCAAAGGTGAAGAGTCTCGCCATGATGCGGGTGCGGAAGCAGTGCGCTTCGATGGAGAAAAAATTCGGGGTCCCAAAGGCAGCCCGCCATCTCTGAGCGAAGGCAGAGATGAGAATGTTCTCAGCGCCGACGGACCCTACGCTCACTCCCACTGCTCGTGCCCCGTATTCTCCCTTGATTGCGGCAAGCCTTTCGGCAACGGCATCCAGCGCCTCGTCCCACGAGGCTCTTCTCAGGTAGCCTTTCCCATCCCTCATCATCGGGTACCGCAAGCGATCGGGAGAATAGACGTAGTCCGGCAGGTGGCAGCCGCGGGGGCAAAGAATCCCTCTGGTTGCCGGGTGGTCTTTCATCCCCTCCACCCGGAGCAATTTTCCGTCTTTCACATAGGCATCGATCCCACACACCATGAAGCACAGCATGCAAACGGATTTGACAGGCGGCATGTCCCTTGTTTCTTCACTCATCATGCTTCCCCGCTGACATCAGTTCCCGTTCCAGTCTATTTCTTGGGAAACATGCCGCATTGGAGGCATCTGTCCGCCTCGATCAATGCGACGTTCTCCTCGTAAGTGCCCGCTGCGACTTTTTGCCGGCCTCGCTTTTTGAACATTTCCACGTTGACGGCATCGATGTGGATGGTCGCAGGTTCGGCCTTGCCCATTTCGAAACGTTCTCCACTGAGATAGTGATGGATGGAGAAAGCCGCTCTTCGCCCCGATCCTACGGCCTGGATAACGGAAGTGGGGCCATGGATCATATCGCCTCCGGCAAAGACGCCGCTGATGTTGGTCTTCAGGCTATGAGGATCCGTCTCGATCACGTTCCTGGAGGATGTTTTCGGTGGCCGGCTTGGGAGGAACGAAAGATCGGGGAGTTCCCCAAACACGGAACCGACCGTTTTCCCTCCCGGCAGTCTCAGTTCGCGCTTTCTCTTTGTGCCTACGGCCAGGAAAACGGCCCTAAATCCATTTTGCATCAGCGTCTTCAAGGGGCATGCCTTTGTCTCCGACGGGGCTGCTTGTCTTTATTTCCACGCCGGCCTTCCGAATGTTCTCGATCTCCGCATTCACCAGATCTCTTGGCAGGCGGCTCTCCTGAATCCCCACGCTCATCATGCCCCCGGGAACCGGGAGCGCTTCATAGACGGTGACGCCGTACCCCATCCTGACCAGATAGTAAGCGGCGGTCAGGCCGGCCGGCCCTGAACCCACAATCGCGACGCTATCCTTTCTCATGCGGGGAACCGGCGTCAGGCCTTTCTGTTCAAGCCCTACCCTTTCAACCAGAAAACGTTTAAGGGGATTGATCGCAACGGCCTCATCAAAAGCGGCCCGGTTGCACGTTTTTTCACAAAAGGCGGGGCAGACTCGACTGACCACACCCGGAAAGGGACACTTCTCCCTGATGACATCAAGAGCCTCCGCATATTTGCCCCGGGTGGTCAAATCGACATACTCCCGGATATCGATCCCCGCCGGACAGGCTGCCGAGCAGGGCGGAGCGAGCAGCCAAGGCGACGGAGGGTTGACGACGCCCTTCGGCCACTGGATGCAGGTCACGGGCTCATATCTTTCATCCGCTTCACTGCAGAACCCACAGGCTGCACACTTTACAATCTCGGAGCGCTTTCCGTCTCTGGCCTTTACGGGCCAATCCGGGTCGCAGAGGATGGCGCGGGCCATGCCTATCACATCGGCCTGACCATGTGCAAGAATCCCCTCCGCAAGCTCCGGGGTTCTGATTTTCCCGGCAGTGACAATGGGAGTTTCGTAACCCGCCTCCCTTACCGCTTTGCGCACGCCGTCGGCCAGGTAGACCTGCACGCCGTCGGGATTCCACCACCGGGGACTCATTCGGTATCCACTGTAGCCGGTCCCGGCAAAGGGGGGAGAATTGGGTGCCGGGGGCTCTGCGTCTTCAAACCTCTCACCGGCCGAAACACTGATGTAATCGGCACCCCCTCCCCGCTAATCGTCTGGCGATTCGCTCTGTTTGAAGCAGGGTATTGCCTTCCTTGGTAAATTCTTCGCCGTTCATCCTCGTCCCCACGGGAAAATTCTTTCCCACGGCATCCCGGCTGGCGACTAGGACGTCGCAGGGCAGCTTGACCCTCCCTTCAAAATCGCCGCCGTAGAGATCTGCGCGCCTGTTGCCGAGGGAAAGAAAGGAGGCGAGCGTCGTGAAGTGCGCCATGTGGAGTTCCACGAAATCAAATCCTGCCTGTTTCGCCCTTAAGGCGCCCTTCGCAAACTGCTCGGGTATGACCAGGATCTCCTCTGTTTTGAGATCCTCGACTTTCTGCCGCCAGCCGCTGCGACTGAGTTTGAGGAAGTGGATGAGCTGGAGCCCGATCTTCACGCTCCGGGTTGGCGGAGCGGATGTTGTCGATGAAAGATTTCAGTTCATCGACGAACAGATCATCGCTTATCCGAAGGTTAAAGGAACTCCTGGAGGGGAGCACAACAGCCGCTTCCACGACCATGGCGCCCAGGCCGCCTTTCGCCATCCTCCGGTATCTCGAGGTGATGGCTTCGGTAATATGCCCGTCTTCGGCGGCAAGTCGTGTGACGGCCGCCGTGGACATAATCCGATTCGGAAAAACGCAGCCTCTTATGTGCAGGGGCGAGAATAACCTTTCAAACTCCATTTGCGACTCCTGCTTCGTTCCCGGCAGAAACCCGTCCTAGGACCGATATCTGTGAAGACTGTTCTTGAGATAGGTGAGGACTTCATGTTTTGTGTTTCCGGAATATCCTTGGAGGTACTTCCGGATGAGCTCGTTTTTTTCTTCTTCGATGTCTTGGATGATTTCTCTGCCTTTCGGGGTAATTTCCAGAATCGTAAAACGATCATCCCTTGGAGCATTCTTTTTGACGAGGAAGTTCTTTTTCTCCAACCTTTTTGCCACAGGGGTTATGTTCGGTCCTGTGACCAGCATGACTTTGCTGACGTTTCCCATCGTGTTTTGCTTGTCTTTGGACCCCTCCAATACCCTCAGAATCGTGTATTGAGCATTTGTGAGGCCATACCTTTTGAAAATGCCGGAGGATTCCTTCTTGTAAGCTTCCGAGACACGAACAATGGCTACCATCAGCTTTTCGTCGGTAGTCATGTTGCTGGTGTAACCGTATTTCCCCAAAATTTTCCTCTCACACCTGGAACGAAAGTTAATGCCTACACAGTTAATGCCTTAACTATTTCAAGAATCATAGATTGTCAATAGGAATTTCTCGGGATCCATCAATCAGCGTGGCTCGCAAATGGGGATATTGCGTTAGGGCCGGTTTTGTCATAGTATGACGGGAAATCATCTTTTCTTGCCGTCGAGTGTTGATGTACGAGAATCAAGTCATTCCTTCTGTAAAGGAGAGTATGGCTATGGAAATTGTGCGGAAGACCATCGGTCAGATGCTCAACGAAACGGTTGAAAGGTACCCCAACCGGGAAGCATTGGTCCACACGGATGTGGGCATTCGTTACAATTATTCCCTTCTTCTGTGGGAGGTGGACAGGGCGGCAAAAGGCCTGATGAATTTTGGGATAGAAAAGGGAGATCGGGTTGCCATTCTGGCTCCCAACATTCCCGAGTGGATCGTGGCCATGCTGGCGCTGGGCAAGATTGGAGCTCTTTTCATCCCCCTTGACCCTGCCATTGCCGCGAAAGAACTGAGCTATCTTCTCAATCAATCTGAATCAAAGGCGATCATCCTGGCCCGGGGCCTTGAGGGAGAAGAATATGTGGACATGTTCTTCTCTATCAAAGATGAGGTTGCTTCCCTGGAGCACGCTTTCGTCATCGCCACCCAATCCTATCCGGAAGCCGTTCCCTGGACCGAACTGACCGCATCGGGCGATGACGTGGCTCCGGAGATTTTAGCGAAAAGAGAAAAGGAGGTACGGCCCGAGGATTCCGTGGCTATCATGTACACTTCGGGCACAACAGGCCTGCCCAAGGGAGTCGTCCTCGATCATCTCGGTCTGATCAATAAATCCGTGGCCTCTACCAGAAGACAGGGTCTCATCCATGAGGATAAGGTGTGCCTTTTTTTCCCTCTCTTCCACATGTTCGGTAATACCTGTATCGCGCTATCTTCGTTGCTGGTCGGCGCCACCGTCGTGATGCCTTGTCTTTCTTTTGATCCCTCGAAAGTCCTGGACGCGATTTCCAGACAGAAGTGTACGGCTATCCAGGGTTCACCAAGCATGATCATCGGTGTTCTGGATCATCCGGAATTCCATAAAAAGCGATTTCGCACCGTGAAGAAGGGAGTTCTGGGAGGGGCCCCGTGCCCTATGGAACTGATGAAAAACCTGGTTCAGAACGTGGGGGTGTCCGACATTACTGTGGCCTACGGGATCACCGAGGCCTCTTCCTGGATCACCATGACTCATCCGGATGATCCTCTGGAACTGCGTGTTTCCACGATCGGTACGCCCCTCGAATGCAATGAAGTGAAGATCGTCAATCCGGCGACAGGAGAGGATCTTCCCCGAAAGAGTCAGGGGGAACTGTGTGTGAGGGGCTTCCTGATGAAAGGGTACTACAAGATGCCCGGCGCAACCTCTTCAGCCGTTGACAGGGAAGGGTGGTTCCATACCGGAGACCTGGGTGAGATCGATGACCGGGGCTATGTGAGGATCACGGGCCGCCTGAAAGATGTGATTATCAGGGATGGCGTCGAGATTTATCCTGCGGAATTGGAAGAGATCCTGTACACCATCCCGGAGGTCTCCGAGGTCCAGGTCTTCGGCTTTCCACACCCCAAAAAGGGTCAGGAAGTGGCTGCCTGGATCAGGCCTAAAGACGGCGCGAGGTTTTCACTGGACGACCTGGTCAGGTTCGCAAAAAGAAGAATGGACGGGAAGAAGATCCCCCATTATTTTAAGGTCGTAAGAACTTTCCCCACGACCCGGTCCGGAAAGGTTCAGAAGTATAAACTCGCGAAAATGGCGGAAAAGGAGTACCTGAAGGAGGAAAAGGAACCTTCCTCACGGCGTACGTTGAAAAAAGCATCCAATAAGAAAGAAAAGGAATAGGAAGAGTCCTACTTGGGGTTCTGTGCCCGGAAATCCTGAACGAATTTCCCCAGGGCCTCTTTTGCCACTCCTTTCACAAAAGCAAAGTCCTTTGCCGCGCCGAAGTCCGTGCTCTCCCATGTGGAAGCCAGGAAGCGCACAACCGGTTTTCTGGACAGAAAGGCGCCCTGCCTGATCTTGAGGGAAAGAAGGTAGGTGTGTAAGTCCGTTTCGGGAAGCTTTGACATTCTCACGTCCATATCGAGCATGGCGACAGGATAGCTTCTCGCACTCACGAGGCGGTCGAATTCGCCGGCGTCGACAAGCTTGAGACCCGCGTCCGTCAGCAGTCCCTCGGCATCCGACTGAAGCTGGGCTCGTTCGGAACTCGACGCCTGGAGCGAGCCGTCTTCAAAATACTGGATGCGGATGTTGATGGTCGTCAACCCGGCCAGGACAGCCTCGCTTCCCTGAGACTGCCCAAAAAGAGAAGAAGCTGAACCGCTCAAGCACAAGAATAAGAGCACCGCAAGAAGCCACCCTTTTTTCCCATCCATCGGTTGCCTCCCTTTTCAAGAAAAAGTCGTCAGGACTGCATGAGATCCCTGACCTTATCCACTTTCTTCTTCATGTCCATGGCCTGCTTTACCGCGGGAACCTGACTGAGAACTTTGTCCTTTACCTTGTCCTCTATGGCAAGGGGATCCTTTTTTTCCGGGGTGGTTGAGAGTTTCTCCTTATC
Organism: uncultured delta proteobacterium; assembly: GCA_963740905.1. GTDB lineage: Bacteria > Desulfobacterota > DSM-4660 > Desulfatiglandales > HGW-15 > JAFGDM01. The sequence continues at coordinate 210,066 of CAVUFY010000015.1, read as the reverse complement.
CCGGCCGTCTTCGGCCAGGTCTTTCTTAACCTGTCTGAATTCCCTGATAGCGCCTCCAAGACCTTTTCCGATCTCAGGGATTCTTTTCGCGCCGAAAATCAGGAAAGCAATGACCCCGATGACGATCAACTCAGGGGTTCCAAGTCCAAACATAGGTTCCTCCTTTATGAAATCCGCCTCGGCAGATTTCGTTTACCGTGCGAACTGGACGGGATCCTCGTTGTCCTCCCTTGATGCCACTTCGCCCACATGATAGGCGGTCTCTCCCATGGCCTTTAATCGCGAGAGCGCTTCATCGGCATCATCCCCGTTCACGACAACGATCATTCCGAGGCCGCAATTAAAAGTTCGCACCATCTCTTCAAAAGACAACTTGCCGGCTCCCCGCAAGAATTCGAAAACGGGAGGAATCACCCAGGCCGAGGTCTTCAGCACAACCTTGCACTGTTTCGGAAGGATGCGGGGAAGATTTTCGATAAGTCCTCCTCCCGTGATGTGGGCGATGCCGGATATTCTGAAGTCTCGTCTTACGTTCTTGATGGTCTTCGTGTAAATGCGTGTCGGCTGCAGCAGTTCTTCTCCCAGGGTGCGGCCGAATTCCTCCACATAATCTTGAACGGACATCTTCAGCTGGTCGAAAAAGATCCTGCGAACAAGAGAGTAACCATTGCTGTGAAGGCCGCTCGACGCGATCCCGATAAGCTGATGGCCTACCGCCACTTCGGAACCGTCCAGCAACTGGTCGTTGTCCGCCAGCCCCACTACAAAGCCGGCCAGATCGTACTCTCCCTCTTTGTAGAATTCGGGCATTTCTGCGGTCTCACCGCCGATGAGCGAGCACTCCGCCTCTTCACACCCGGCCACAATGCCCTTGACCACATCAACGGTCCTTTCCACGTCAAGCTTACCGGTGGCGATATAATCCAGCAGAAAAAGGGGGTTTGCTCCCTGGACCATGATGTCGTTGACACACATGGCAACCAGGTCGATTCCCACGGTGTCATGCTTGTCCATCATGAAGGCGACTTTGAGCTTCGTTCCAACCCCGTCCGTGGATGCGACAAGGACCGGATTCCTGACGTTCTGGAGGTTGAGAGAAAAAAGGCCCGCGAATCCTCCTATATTGGTAATGACCCCAGGCCTGAAGGACTTGCTCACAATAGGCTGAATAAGCTTGACGAAAAGATTTCCCGCGTCAATGTCCACACCGGCTTGCGCATAGCTGTCCTTCTTGTTTGTGTCGGTCATGTGATCTACATCCTCTGATCCCATATATCTTTGTTATCCTTACGCTGTCAATCGTTTTCTCCGAATTCCAACGCGGGGGATTGTCAGAGGACCCGGATGGGTTCTACCGATCCGGAGTCTGGAGGAATCGTCGCGTGTTGAACAGTGACGCTCAGGGACGAAGCCGTCAGGATCGTCGAATTTGCAAGAAATCGCAAGATGGACGGCTTCGTAAAAAGCTCCAGATGCAAGGCGCGCGAATCCCTGCCTGCGGCAGGCAGGTTGAGGAATGAAGCGTACATAGAAGTACGCTGCAATGACGAAAGATGAAGCGCAACGCCGCAGATGGATTTTTTGCGAAGCCGTCAGGATTGTGTCGTCACTTTTAGAAGGAGGTCTCCCCTAGACAGACCCGGCGCCGTCTTTCCCAACCCCGCCAGGCGAAGGGTCGTGCCTTCTTTGACTCCGGGGGGTATGACAACGCGGAAGATACGGCTGTGAAATCCCCATGGAATGTTCACAATCTTCCTTGTTCCATAGATCGCCTCACGGGGAGTGATGGAGACGGTCCCGTAAAGATGCGGGTCCTGGCCGGCGCCGAAAGTTCGAATGACCTGAAGACGAGGAGTCGTGTCCTTAGACGTGACGGCACGCATTCTTCGAGTAAGACCGGTTCCGGGCATTCTGAGAAAAAGTTTCAGAAGGAGGATGCCGAACAGGAAACCTCCCACATGGGCCCACCACGCAATGCCCCCCATGTCTCCTCTGGACCCCGCAGCGCTCAAGAACTGGAGAAAGAACCAGATGCCCAGGAAGAAGTAGGCCGGAATCTCGATAAAGTAGGGAATGAAGAAGATAGGGATGAGCGTCAGAATTCTGGAAGAGGGAAACAGGAAAAGGTAGGCGCCCATGATACCTGCAATGGCGCCGCTCGCGCCTATGGTGGGGATTTGAGAATTCCAGTTGAACATCAGGTGAGTGAGTCCGGAAAGCCAGCCGCACAGGAGATAGAAAAGGAGATATCTCAGAGGGCCCAATCGGTCCTCTACGTTGTCGCCGAAGATGTAGAGGGTCCACATGTTGCCGAGGAGGTGCCAGAAGCCTCCGTGAAGGAACATAAAGGAAACAAGGGCCACCGTCTGCTGGAAGGGAGTGAAATAGGCCCCAATCTGGGGCACCGAGTACCGCGCCGGAACCAGTCCGTAAGTAAAAATGAACTGATTCATCCTCGGGCCTTGAAGGAGCTCCAGAACAAAGAAGAGAACATTGACCCCGATGAGTGCATTGTTCACCACGGGGTAGTTCCTGGACCGGGTCGTGTCGCGAATGGGAATCACGGGACTTCCCTCTCCTTCACATCTTGCCGTGTTCCTTGTGCCCGGCGGCCCACAACTCCAGCAACAGGACTACCAGGAATCCCAGCATGGCAAGACCCAGCGCAACGGTCACCTCACTACCCCAATGGGAGGGAAGAATGTTCACTTCAGTCGGGGAACCCACACTTCCCCTGCTGCCCACTCCTGCGACAAGGGGCATCTTCCAGGGCCAGACTTTTCTCAGGGACCCGAGCATGAGCCCGGTGAGGAGGGAAATGGTCAGATCGCGGTGTCTCTTGAGCAGCCAGCTCAAGAGGCGCACAAAGGATGTAATCCCGAAAACGGTGCCGGCTGTAAAAACAGCCAGGACCATGAAGTTCCTTTCATTCACCGCTCCAAGGATGTACTGGTATTTGCCGAGGAGGACGAGAATGAAGGATCCGGAGATTCCGGGAAGAATCATGGCGCAAATGGCGACGGCGCCGCTCAGAAACACGAACCATGGGACCTCCGGAGTCCTGACTGGGACCATGCCCACGAGAAAATAAGCGCCCACGGCACCCAGGGCCGTCCACACTCCGGCTGAAAGATTCCATCGTTCCAGGTTTCGCCCTACTGTCACAACCGACGCCAGGACCAGACCGAAGAAAAAAGACCAGATGAAGACCGGCTTGTTTTCAAGGAGCCAGGCAAGCAATCTGGCCAGGGAGAAGACGGCGGTGAGAATGCCGATAAGGAGAGCGGCCAGAAACTGCCAGGACACGAGGGCCATGGCCTGTTTGGATTTCAAAGATAGGAGAGTGCGTACAAACTTGAAATCGAACGATCGGATGGCGTCGAGAAGCTCTTCATAGATCCCCAAAATAAAGGCCATAGTACCGCCCGAAACACCGGGAACCACATCGGCGGCTCCCATGCAGACCCCTCTCAGGGTGATACCGAAATAGCCGGAAAGCGATCTTTTCTGCTTTTCCATCCTGACTCCCGACTGCGACGAGCGCTTCATGAAATCAGCCTTGGCGGATCTCACTGCTGATGCTCCTTGCGAAGGAGATCCAAAAGAGTCTTCACGGGACTGAAGGTGGAAACAGGGACTTCCACGAAAACCGTATTCCAGTCCGCCATTGCGCCGTTCCAGAGTCCCGGAAGTTCAAGGGCCTTCAAATCTCTTCCGCCCATGGATTTAGTTGAAACAAAGCCCGTTTCGGGGTTGACAAAGTCCTGTAGCGAGAATGGCTCTCCTTCATGGTCGCGGAGACCGCAGACCAGGTCCACCGGGTTGAAATGAGTGGCCGATTCCCAGATCTTTCGCTGCCCCGGAGATTTCATGTCTACCTGGGACGCTTCGACTATCTGCGGGGAAAGGCTTCCATCCCCGTCACGGACCCAGAAAGGACCCCCCCCGGGTTCTCCTTCATTCTTGACCATGCCGCAGACACGCAGAGGTCGATTAAGCTTCGAGGCCGGATACTCTCTCTTTTCTTTTCCTGATGCGGCATCAGGCGAGACAACGGCCAGCTGCTCCCGGGCGAAGAGGCTTGCCTCTTCCAGGACGGCGTCGCTTGCATGCCCGGAGGAAAGTCTTTCGGCATAGTAGAAGACCCTTTCCTGGAGCGTCACCAGAAATCCGGCCAAGGCTCTTTTATATTTGTAGGTATCCTGTTTTCGCCGGTCGGGAAGCACGTTGTCAATGTTTTTGATAAAGACGATGTCTCCTCCCAGGCGGTTCAGGTTTTCCAGAAGGGCGCCATGCCCTCCCGGCCGGAACACCAGCCGGCCCCGGTCATCACGAAAAGGCCGGTTCTCCATGTCTACCGCGATGGTGTCCGTACAGGGGCTCTGGACTGAGAACCCCACCTCCAAGGCAACCCCCGGCCGCTCGTAGAAGCCTCTCGCCTTTTCCACGTGATCCCGTATATCCCTTTCGTGCTCGGGGGAGACAGTAAAATGAATCCTGGCCCGTCCCTCCCCGTCCCTTGCGTATTCAATCGCCTCCACCAGGTGTTCTTCAAAAGGGGTGCGGGTTCTTCCGTCATAACGGTGGAATTTGATCAATCCTTTGGGAAGATCGGGCAGGCCAAGGCCTTTCGAGGTGAGCAGATAATCCACTATTCTACTGAAGTCCCCCGCCTCGATGAGTTTTTCGATGTCCAAACCGTCCCCGGCCATCACCGCTTTAAGATCTTCATAGAAGGCGAAATCCTTTATGCTCCTCATGAAGCGCAGGAAATCCCTATGCGCCTGGTCCCCTTGCTCAGCCTTGACAGCCACATGCTCTTCCCGGATTTTTTCGTGTTTATTGCGGAAAGCGAGGAACAGCTTAAACATACGGCTGGCAGCTCCTGAAGCAGGAACGAATTTCATGGCCCTGCCTTCAAGGCAGACCTCGGAGCAGATCTTCGCATATCTTTCCATGTCTTCCGGATCTAGGACACGAATTCCGTCTCCCACGCTGCACGGCCGGTCGAGCTTGAGGAAAGGAAAGCCTCTCTTAAACGCCTCGATCTGGTGGAGAACCTTGTCAGGGGTGAGTCCCATTTCGATGATTTGCCTTAAATCCTCATTGTTGAAAAGGGACTCTTCTCTCTTCTCCATCGTTCTTCCCTCCCCTACACCTGGAGGATAGAGAAGAAGGGGTATGATGTCAATTGACTTAAGGTCAAGGTCAAGGAAAGGGGAAAAATCTTGTGTAGCATGCTATTATATGCTCTATTAAATAAACGGCTTCGTAAAAAATGAAAGACTTGTTCGAACAAATGAAAACCACCGTTTACTCGGTCAGTTCTCTGAGCCAGGAGATCAAGAATATCCTTGAAGGGAGTCTCGATTTTGTCTGGGTAGAGGGAGAAATTTCCAACTTCAGAATCCCGACCTCGGGGCATTATTACATGGTCCTCAAAGATGAGAAGGCCCAGATCCGTTCGGTGATGTTCCGGCCACAGACGAGGTACCTTAAATTTATGCCCGAAGACGGGATGAAAGTGATCGTACAGGGGAGAGTGGCCGTTTATGAGCCCAGGGGAGAATACCAGCTCATCCTGGACTACATGGAGCCCCTGGGTGTGGGCGCTCTGGCCCTCGCATTTGAGCAGTTGAAGAAGAAGCTTGCGGGCCAGGGCATCTTTGATGAAAGCATCAAGAAGCCTCTTCCGTACCTGCCCCAGAAGGTTGCAGTTGTCACGTCTCCCACCGGGGCTGCCGTCCGCGATTTTTTAAAGGTCATTCATCGTCGATTTGCCAACATCGAAATCATTGTCATTCCCGTGAAGGTGCAGGGCGAGGGGGCGGCCCAGGAGATAGTGGAAGCTCTCCGGACGGTGAATCGAGAGCTGGATGTGGACGTCATCGTCCTTACTCGTGGCGGGGGCTCCCTGGAAGATTTGTGGGCCTTCAACAGCGAGGAACTGGCCCTGGCCATACGCGCTTCCCGCATTCCCGTAGTATCGGCCGTGGGTCATGAGATCGATATAACCATCTCCGACCTTGCCGCCGACTTCCGTGCGCCCACGCCTTCCGCTGCGGCCGAGCTCCTGGTGGTGGAGAAAGAATCGTTGAAAGAGCGGCTCCTTCAGATCAAGGGACGTCTCTCGACCGGATTGAAGACCTATGTGTACCGGCAGCGCGAGAAGTTGCGTCTCCTGTCTAAAGGCCTCCGCGATCCGAGGAAAGGACTGGCTGATTCATGGATGGACCTGGATGAGCTTCACAACCGGCTTGTGAGGACCATGGGACTCATGCTCCAGAGCCGGAGGAAAGCCCTTGCTGGAGAATTGCGTACGCTTACCCTGCACTCTCCCCTCGTCAGAATAGAAGGACTCAAACAGAAAAGGGATTTCCAGAAAAGAACTCTCGGTTTCCTCATACACAAAAGACTCGAAGACCTTCGAATGGGCGTCTCACTGATGCAGGAAAAAATGAAGGCGATCGGTCCCCTTGCTGTCCTGAATAGAGGGTACTCCGTCACGAGAAAGCTCCCTGAAGGATGGCTTGTACGATCAAGCGGCGAAGTTAGGAAGGGGGATCAGGTGAGCGTAAAGCTGGCTCAAGGCGAATTGGAATGTCGAGTGGAAAGAATCGTCGGAGCATGAGCATGCAAGGAGCAAAGTCGCGGTTTTTGATCAGCAAGAGCGCACCGTGGATAGGGCTGCTTCTCCTGGTCCTGACAACGGGTGAAGCCGCGGCTTTTTCCGGTTCGGACGTCATGCTTTCGGCAACCCGCGTCGGACAGGGAGACAGCGTCTTCCTGAAAATACGGGCCCGGGGGAGGGTAGAGCCCCGGGTTCAGTGGATGGGAACCCCCGTTTTCCTGGTTGCTGAGGGAAAGGGAGAGACCTGGTACGGATTTTTGGGGGTCGATCTAAAGACCAGGCCGGGCCCGGCTCCTCTGGATGTGGAAGGGCTTCCCGGCGGTGAGAAACGGCGGATCGAAATCGCGATCCTGGAGAAGGATCGAGGCGTTCGGGTGCTCACCCTGCCCCGGGAGATGGTGGAACTGGACCCACAAACCCTGGATCGGGTGAGAAAAGAGTCCGGGATCATGAACGAGGTCCTGGGAACTTCTCCCTCGACGCCGTCCTGGACCGGTCCTTTCGTGCCGCCTCTTTCCGGTCGCGTGGTCGGCGTATTCGGCACTCGAAGCGTCATCAACGGGCTGAACCGCTCTCCCCATTCCGGTGTGGACCTGAAGGCCGAGGCGGGAACCCCGGTTCACTCCATCAACAACGGCAGGGTCCTTCTCACAGCGGAGCACTTTTTCACCGGCAAGACCGTGGTGATCGATCACGGTGGAGCGATTCAGAGCATGTACTTCCACCTGGAAAAATTCCTGGTCGACCAGGGTGAGGAGGTCAGGAAAGGTCAAACCATCGGGTTGGTGGGTTCTACGGGGAGAGCCACAGGTCCTCATCTCCATTTCGGGGTGAGGATCAACGGCGCGCGGGTAGATCCCATGCAATTTATGGCTCTCAGCAAGGAAATGGGGCAGCCGTGACAGAAAAGAAATTTGAATCGGCCATGGAAAGGCTGGAGAATATCGTGGAGAGCCTGGAAAAGGGCGATCTCTCCCTGGACGAATCCCTGAAGATTTTCGAAGAAGGGATGAACCTGCTGAGTTTCTGCTCGAAGAAACTGGAAGAAGCGGAACGCAAGGTGACGATGCTGATCAGGGATCAAAGCGGGGAGTATAAGCAGCAACCTTTTGAGGCGGAAGAGAAAGAGGACTCGTGAACATGAACCTGAAAGCCTACCTGGGGGAGAAAAGAGCGATCGTGGATGAGGCGTTGAGAAGGGTTTTCCCCGAGCCGGAGGGTCCCGCCGGAGAAGTGGTAAGGTCCATGACTTACAGCCTCTTTGCCGGAGGAAAGAGGCTCAGGCCCATCCTTTGTATGGCCGGCGCCGAGGCGGTGTGGGGAGAAGGAAAAGCCGTGCTCCCCCTCGCTTGTGCCCTGGAACTGATACACACCTATTCCCTGATTCACGACGACCTTCCGGTGATGGACAACGATGACCTCAGGCGAGGAAAACCCACCAACCACAAGGTCTACGGCGATGCGGTCGCCCTTCTTGCCGGAGACGGTCTTTTGACCGAGGCTTTCCGGCTCATGAGCGGCGAGGATGCGACAAAGGGGGTAGAAGATCCCCATGCGCTCCTTCGTGCGATAAGTCTTGTGGGATCGGCGGCCGGTTATCTCGGGATGGTGGGAGGCCAGGCGGTGGATATCCGATCGGAAGGCCGGCAGGTGGAGCCTTCGATCCTGGAGTTCATTCACACCCATAAGACGGGCGCCCTGATCGCCGCGTCGGTGGCGTCCGGAGCCATTCTGGGCGGGGGAGGGGAAGACAAGATCAGCGCGATCAGTCTTTATGGCAGGCATATCGGTCTTGCTTTCCAGGTGGCAGACGATATCCTCGATGTAGAAGGGGACAGTGCAAAGCTGGGAAAGGGAGTGGGAGGTGATGCCAAGAAGAAGAAAATCACCTATCCTTCCGTCCTGGGACTTGCACGATCAAAAGCAATGGAGAAGGATCTGGTGGAAAAGGCGATCGAATCGCTCTCAGGGTTTGGACAAGAAGCTGAGCCCCTGCGCGCCATCGCAGTATACATCATCGAAAGAAAGAAATGACGGATAAGAAGACTTACGTGTTGCAAAGGGTAGACAGTCCCGCGGACCTGAAAAAGCTTTCTCTGAACGAGCTTGGGCATCTAGCAGCGGAAGTACGGGAGAAAATCATTGGGACCGTAGCCAGGACGGGAGGCCACCTGGCGCCTAACCTGGGCGTGGTGGAACTCACCATCGCCCTTCATTACGTGTTCGATACTCCCAGGGACAAAATCATATGGGACGTGGGGCACCAATCTTACACCCACAAGATCATCACAGGAAGAAGGGATCGTTTTCACACCCTCCGCACTCACGGCGGGATCAGCGGGTTCCCGAAGCGGGAAGAGAGCCCCTACGACACTTTTGACACAGGGCACAGCAGTACTTCCATCTCTGCGGGCCTGGGCATCAGCACGGGCAAGGCGCTCAAAAGAGAGCGAAGCAAAGTCATTGCAGTGATCGGGGATGGTTCCACTACAGCGGGGATGGCTTTCGAGGCGCTGAATCAGGCAGGCCACACGGAGAGAAACCTTATTGTCGTCCTCAACGACAATGCCATGTCCATTTCTCCCAACGTGGGGGCTTTCTCGTCGTTCCTGAGCCGGAAGATGACGGGCAAGCGGTTCGTGTACTTCAGAAAGGAACTCGAGAACTTCCTCAAGTCGATTCCCGGCGTGGGCGATAATATCCTGGGCTTCATCAGGAGAAGCGAGGACTCTTTCCTGGCTTTCTTTACGCCGGGCATGCTCTTCGAGGCCTTCAAGTTCAGGTATGTCGGCCCGATCCAGGGACACCGTCTGGACCGCCTCGTCGAGGCTTTTCAGAATGTTAAGCACCTGGAAGGCCCTGTCCTGGTGCATGTGTTGACCGTGAAAGGCAAGGGCTACGCGCCGGCTGAAAAAGATCCCGCTCACTTTCACGGAGTGGGGAGCTTTGAGATTGCCACCGGTTCACCGAAGAAGATTCCTCCGTCATTCCCCCCGACCTACACGGAGGTCTTTGGCCGGACCATGGTGGACTTAGGGAAAAGATTCCCCAAGCTTTTTGCCATCACCGCAGCCATGCCGGAAGGGACCGGCCTCAACCGGTTCGCCGAAATCTATCCCGAACGATTCCTGGATGTGGGCATCGCAGAGCAGCATGCCGTCACCTTTGCGGCCGGTCTTTCCACGGAGGGCTTCAGACCTGTGGTGGCTATTTATTCCACTTTTCTCCAACGGGCTTTCGATCAGATCATCCATGACGTGTGCTTGCCCAAGCTCCCCGTCATCTTCTGCATTGACCGGGGCGGACTTGTAGGCGAGGACGGCCAGACTCACCACGGCCAATTTGACCTGACCTATCTTCGGGGTCTTCCGAACATGACTGTCATGGCGCCCAAGGATGAGAACGAACTCCGGCATATGCTCTATACAGCCCTGCAGCAATCAGGTCCAGTGGCCATCAGGTACCCACGCGGAAGAGGAAACGGAGCGGCCTTTGACCCTGAGTACAAGGCCCTTCCTATCGGGGAGGCGGAGTTGCTCCGGGAGGGTAAGGATCTGATGATCCTGGCTTTGGGGTCCATGGTCCAGCCTTGCATGGATGTGGCACGGGAGCTGGAAAAGGAAGGTTTTTCCGTGGGCGTGGTGAACTGCCGGTTTGTCAAACCCCTCAACAAGAAGCTGGTGGAATACGCGCGGAGAACGGGCAAGGTGCTCGTTGCCGAGGAGAACACCCGGTACGGCGGGCTGGGCGGCGGGCTGCTCGAACTCTTGAGCGACATGGAAGTGACGGATGTCCTCGTGAGGCGGATAGGTCTTCCGGATCTCTTCGTAGAGCATGGCTCCATCCAGATTCTCAAGGAAAAATACGGTCTGGACAAGGAAGGTATCCTGAAAGAGGCAAGAGCCCTCTGCGTGATGCAGCCGGCCGGTACCAGACTTGTCGTTGGGTAGTCCGACTCTGAAGAGACTACCCCCCCCGGACTGGCCTCAGAACTTGCGCGCAAGTTGCGAAGAAGTTGAAGGCCCTGATCCTAATACCCTGCTGCTTGCGGCCGGGTCCTTCGTTTGTTTCGAGTTTCGATATTCGAATTTCGGATTTCCGTGTCGTCGATGGGCCAAAAGATTAGACTCGATATTCTGCTGTTCCAGAACGGAATGGCTGAGAGCCGCGAAAAGGCGAGGGCCATGATCATGGCAGGCCTCGTAGAGGTGGATAAGGCCCGCATAGAAAAACCGGGACACGAGGTCTCGCCAAACTCCGCCATTCATGTCAGGGAGCCTTATCCTCCCTTTGTCAGCCGGGGCGGACTGAAACTGGAGGCGGCCCTCAAGACATTTGACCCGGAGGTCAAGGACAGGATTATTCTGGACGTGGGAGCATCCACAGGCGGGTTTACGGATTGTTTGCTACAGCATGGAGCGAGCAAAGTCGTTGCCGTGGACGTGGGCTACGGTCAGCTTCACTGGAAACTCCGCCGCGACTCTCGAGTGGTGGTCCTGGAAAGAACAAACATCCGGCACCTGGAAAAAGGCACCTTGAAGCACGAAATCGACGGGGCCGTCATCGACGTCTCTTTCATCTCCTTGAAGCTGGTCGTTCCTGCCGTTTCTCCTCTCCTGAAAGATCAGGCATTTATCATCGCCCTGGTGAAGCCCCAATTCGAGGTGGGAAAAGGCCAGGTAGGCAAAGGGGGAGTTGTGAGAGACCCGGCCCTCCACGAAGAGGTCATGGAAAATCTGATCCTCTTTTTCAAGAGCCTCCGATGGGAGGTGGCCGGCCAAATGGCGTCCCCTTTGCTGGGGCCCAAGGGAAACAAGGAGTTCCTCGTCCACCTCAGGAGAGCAATAAGTGACAAGCGACGATAGATCTACTGGGTTAGCGAGCTGCGCGCTTGGAGGCCTTCAGAGGATTGACCTTCGGGGCTTCCTTGGCCGGCCCTGTCTTCGCCACATGGGTCGCCATGCTGCATTTCCCAGTGCGCCATTTAACGGCGGGTTCGGGGAAGTTGAGGCAGTATTGGCCGGCAGGAAATTCTTTGACTTTCTGGCATCCGACGCACTGTTCAACGATCTGATGGCAGGCGCCCCCGTTGAACTGGCATCCGTTCTTGCTCATGAAAAAACACTCAACACCCTGTTTTACCTTTGTGCAAACCATGATAATCACACCCTTTCGATTAGAATGACTGACCAAAAAGAACAAACTCTTATGCCCGACGACATAAGAGTCAATCTAATATACTAACAATTCCCATCTATCTGTCAATAGAAAAATCAATTTTCTTTTTTCGGAATAACCGCCAGCCCAAGGTCTTCCAGTTGAGCGGGATCGACCGGTGAAGGGGCGTCCGTAAGAGGGCAGGAAGCACTCTGGGTCTTGGGAAAAGCGATCACCTCCCGGATGGAGTCCACCCCTGAAAAAATGGCCACGAGGCGATCGAACCCCAGGGCAATTCCTGCATGAGGGGGCGCTCCGTAGGTGAGCGCCTCCAGAAAAAAGCCGAATTTGCGGTTCGCCTCTTCGGGTGAAATCCCCAGGAGCTTAAACACCTTCTCTTGAAGAGCGATAGTATGAATCCTGACACTTCCTCCGCCGATTTCACTCCCGTTCAGGACAATATCATAGGCCCTTGCACGAGCCTTTTCAGGCTGATCGTGGAGCAGGGGAACGTCCTGATCCAGAGGAGCGGTAAAAGGGTGGTGAACGGCTTCCAGGCGGCCTTTTTCTTCGTTGTATTCCATGAGAGGGAACCTGGTCACCCACAGGAGCGCGTAGTCATCTTTCCGAATCAGTTCCAATCTTCTGGCCAGTTCCACTCTGAGCATGCCCACAACCTGAGTCGCAAGACGCGGCTGGTCGGCGACAATAAGGACCAGATCCCCGGGGCCGGCTTCCATTCTCCTGTTGATCGCGGTTTTCTGGTCGGGGAGGAAGAAACTTGTCGAGAGGGGACTGCCAGCCTTCTTCAGTCACCTTGACCCACGCCAGTCCTTTCGCGCCCCATGAAATAATCAACTGTGACATCTCATCCAGGATCTTTCTGGAAAAGACCGGTCCTCCTTTCTCCACGGTCACGGCTTTGACCGATCCGCCGGATTCTGCTGCCGCTCTGAAGACTTTGAATTCGGAAGCCTTCGCGAGATCCGTGATGTCTCTGATCTCCATGCCGAAGCGCAGGTCAGGTCGATCCGTGCCAAAGCGCTCCATGGCCTCGCGGTATTCCAGTCGGGGCAGGGGCAGGGAGATCTTGACGCCCAGGATCTTTTCAAAGAGCTCCTCCATGAGTTTTTCGATGATTCCCATCACGCCTTCTTCGTCGGTGAAAGACATTTCGATGTCCACCTGGGTGAACTCGGGCTGCCGGTCGGCCCGGAGGTCTTCATCGCGAAAGCATCGCACGATTTGGTAATAGCGGTCGAAGCCTGAAACCATGAGGAGCTGTTTGAACAGCTGAGGCGACTGGGGGAGGGCGTAGAAGTGCCCCGGATGGATGCGGCTCGGCACGAGATAGTCCCTGGCCCCTTCCGGCGTGCTCTTGGTCAGGAAAGGCGTTTCCACTTCCATGAAGCCCCGGCGGTTCAGGTGGTCCCTGACCATAGCAGTCATGAGGTGACGCCTGCGGAAATTCTCGAACACTTTTTTCCGCCTCAGCTCCAGGTAGCGGTATTTCAGCCTGAGCGTCTCGGAAGCGTCAACCGCGCCGTCCACCTGGAACGGAGGGATTTCGGTCTTGTTGAGAATCTTGAGGTCCGTCACCTTAAGCTCCACGGCGCCCGTGGGGAGCTTCGGATTTTCCTGGCCTGCAAGCCGGGGCGAAACAGTTCCCTTCACGGCCACGACCCATTCGTTCCTCAGCACGCGCGCTCTCCGATGGCTTTCTTCATCTACCTGGGGGTCGAAGACGATTTGAGTGATCCCCTCCCTGTCTCGAAGATCAACAAAAATGAGGTTGCCAAGGTCTCTCCGGCTGTTGACCCAGCCCATAAGAAGGACCTGCCCGCCGATGTCTTCGGCCCTCAGGCCGCCGCAATCGTGGGTCCTCTTCCAGTCACCGAGCGAGTCGATGCGCAATTCTTCTCCTTCTTTCACGGATCACACCATGCTTTCTTTCAGGTGAAGGACAGGGTCCGGGTCCACGAGACTGACCTCCGTCTGCGTCTTGGCGGTCATGTTTCGCAGGGTGGCTTTTCCGGAGGCGATCTCCTCGTCTCCTACGATGAACACCCTCTTGGACCCAAGCCGGTCCGCTCTTTTCATTTGAGCCTTGAGACTCCTGGGTGAATAATCCATCTCTACCCAGAACCCCTGCCGTCTTAATTCAAATACCCATCGAAGAACCTTCTGTTTCGCCTCGTCGCCCAGGGCAATCATGAAAAGATCGGGTCCCGCACTATCAGGACGGCTTTGCTCCTCAAGGAGAGTGACGAGCCTTTCCATGCCCAGAGCAAAGCCTATGGCGGGATGATCCGGTCCGCCCAGTTGCCTGGACAGCCCGTAGTACCTGCCGCCGCCCAGCACGGCATTCTGCGCGCCGAGCCGGTCGGTCTGGATCTCAAAGGTGGTGCGGGTGTAATAATCCAGGCCCCTCACGAGCATGTGGTTGACGGTATAACTTATTCCCAGGACCCGGAGATATTCCTGAAGAGTCTCAAAATGGAGCCTGCAGTCTTGATCGATAGAATCCAGGATGGAAGGGGCATCCGCCACGACGTTCCTGCACGCCTCCACCTTGCAGTCAAAAACCCGGAGAGGGTTGATATCCGCCCTTCTCCGGCAATCCGAGCACAGGGAATCCCTTCTCCGAAGCAGGTATTCTCTGAGCTCGTTCCTGAAACCCGCCCTGCACCGCGGACATCCCGACGAGTTGATCTGGAGAGAAAGGCCGCTCATGCCCGTCGCTTCGATAAGGTTCATGCCGAGGACAATGATCTCTGCATCGGACAGAGGGCCCGGGTCGCCGAAGATCTCCGCGTCAATTTGATGGAATTGCCTGAAGCGGCCCTTCTGGGGGCGTTCATGCCTGAACATTGGGCCAATGGTGAAGAGCTTCTGGATCGGGTTCTTCTCATACAGCCGATGCTGAATGTAAGCCCTGACGAGCGATGCGGTCGCCTCGGGCCGAAGGCTCATGCTTCTCCCTTTGCTGTCCGTGAAGGAGTACATTTCCTTGGACACGATGTCCGTCTCTTCGCCGATGCTTCTGCTGAACAGCTCCGTCATCTCCAGAAGAGGAGGAACGGTCTCCTGAAAGCCGAAAGACCCGAGGATCTTTCGTGCATCTTCCTCCACTTTCCGCCATGTCCCCGCTTCCCAGGGCAGAATGTCTTTAAAACCTTTGATGCTCGAAAATTCCAAAACCTTATCCTTTTCGCCAATTTGTTTCCTTCACGAAGCAAAATCTCCACGATCTTTGCGCACTTTGCGGTGAGATTCCTGTCCGGAGGCGCAAAGAATTTCCGGGTCTTCTACCAGAGGCGAGCCGGTTCCGTCAACAAGTTACTCCACCTCGATCCTGGTGGCCTTCTTCCCTTGCCCGGACCGGTCTTTCTTCTCCATCCTCTCGATCCCCTCATCCAGAAGGGAACGAATCGCTTTCAGGAACTCGATTCTGGATTGATCGATGTGCTGGAAGAACTTGGACTTGCCGGTGGAGGCCCTCCCGAGGTCCATGAAAAACCTACCCACGGGGCAGACGACCATTTGTTCATCCTCACGCTTTTTTGCCATGGTTTCCTCCTTTGAAAAAGACACAAAGATGCTTGTCCTGGACTCTGGCCTTAACAGATTCGGATGCCGCCACATACCTTGGAAGCAGCAGATGCCTCTTGAATGCTCCGATCCTGATGATCAACTCGTCGGAAATCCTGTTGAGCTCCACGTTCTCCGAGCTCACAAAAGGGAGATTCATCCTGAGCACGTAGTCTCCATTCTCCTTAACAAGCTCATAGGGCTCGCCGGTAGAGAAAAACTCCAGGGGGTTCTTGTTTCCGTAGATTTCGGAGGCCAGGTCACTGATGCGGTCGTATCCAAGGATCTCGCTCCTGAAAAGGCTCACAGGGAAAATCGGCACGGGGTGGAAGTATTCCTCCGCCTTCTCGAAATGCTGCCTTTGGCTCTCCCGCCAGCTCTTGAAATACTCATCGGTCACGTCCTCCGGCAGGAGGCGATTCATGATGACGGCGTCAATGTTCATCTTGTAAAGGCAGAAGTACATGAAGGCGCGCTGAGTCTCCTTGAGCACGATCTTCTCCGGATTGGTAACCAGGCGGACCGACGTGGTCCGAGGGTCCACGAGGATGCGGTCCACCCCCTGCAGACGCTCGAAGAGATGCTCTATCGCGGCAAAATACTCATCGCCGGGAATGGGAATATCGTAAACCCGCTTGGCCAAGGGCCCCACGTATTTGGCAAGGGTTCTTTCCATCTTGAAAATCTTCTTGATGTACCATTCGAGGGCCGTAGGTATGCTGATGAACCGGATGGATTCGCCCGTGGGCGCGCAGTCCAGGATGATCACGTCGAAGTCGTTGCCCTTCACGTAGCGATTGAGGTAAAGCAGGAGGCTCACCTCCTCCATGCCGGGAAGGATGGCCAGTTCTTCAGCGAGGATCTCGTCGAGCCCTGTGGTGTTAAGAAGGAGCGAAAGATACTTGTGGATATCCTTCCAGTTCTTGGTCACTTCCTCCTGCACGTCCAGTTCCTGGATCCAGAGGTTTTCCCCGACCTGAAGGGGCTTTCCCCGGTTGAGATCAAGGAGACCCTTTTCAAGATCGAAAATATCGGACAGGCTATGGGCCACATCGAGAGACATGATGATGGTGCGATGACCCGCCGCTGCGGCCCTGACACCTGTGGCCGCAGCTACGCTCGTCTTCCCGACTCCTCCCTTGCCTGCAAAAAAAATGATTCGCATTTGCACAAGTTCCCTGTCTCGTTGTCTCGTTTTAGAGTCTTAAGCTGTAACTTCTTCTCAAGTTGCGGAAGAGTTACATGTTGCCGACCCATGGAAAGGTCTCTTCAGAGTCCGCAACCACTTTGCAGAGGCGTCAACCCTGGTCGCCTTTGGTGCCGCCAATATCGAAGGAAAGACTTCCCGCGAACCCACTTCGCGATTCGGTATTCCTTGTTCGACATTCGTTATTCGGTCAGAGATTTGGTTGCGGGCAAAAGCCTGCACCAGGTATAAGGACCGGCTTTTCTCCTGCAAGCCCTAGAGAGCCCCATCCTTTAGAAGTGATTCTAACACAAAAAGGCCGCGTTTCAAACGCCTGTAGTGTCGAACCCCTGCTTGTGGTATGATTGATTCGATATTCGGTCGGAGATTTGGTTGAGGCCAAAGGCCTGCACTCGGCTTTTTCGATGCGGGGCTCAGCATGGGAGACCTGGTCGTCTACAGGAAAAAGGATCTCTCCTCCCTGATTCACAGGCGCGAAGGCGAGGAGAAACTGGGAGAGAAGATGGCTTTTCTTCAGGAAGGAGAAGGGCTGGAGGCTCTCCGACACTATCGCGCACGGGGAGTGAGGTTTGTTCTGCTAGGCATCCCTGAATCCATCGGTCCCATGGCGAATTATGGAAAGTGCTGCACGGAATTCGGCTGGGAAGTCTTCCTTGACGCTTTCCTCAATATGCAGAGCAACCGCTTCCTGACCGGTGAGAACATTCTCTGCCTGGGTCACGTGGACACCAAAGCCCTGAACCGCGCCGCGTCATCCCTTTCGCCGATCGACCCTGGATACATAGAAAAGCTGAGGATGCTCTGCGCAAAGGTGGATGAACTAGTAGCGCCCGTCCTGAGAACCGCTTCCTGCGCGGGATTGACGCCTGTGGTCATCGGCGGGGGGCACAACAACGCCTACCCCATCCTGAAAGGCCTGAACGGATCCCCACAGCATTCCGGCGGCATCCAGACCGTGAACTGTGATCCGCACGCGGATTTTCGTCCCCTCGAAGGCCGTCATAGCGGCAACGGATTCTCCTACGCCTATGACGAAGGGTATCTAAGGCGCTACTTTGTCGTCGGTTTGCACGAAAACTATAATTCGGAAAAGGTCATGGCCACGCTCGAGGACAACCCTGACCTCGACTACTCCCCCTTTGACTCCGAGACCGATATGGACCTGCACATCCAAAAGGCGGTAGCGTTCCTGGATGAGTTCGAGCTACCCCTGGGTGTAGAGGTGGACATGGACAGCGTCATCAATATGCCATCCAGCGCTATGACACCCAGCGGATTTCGGGTCGAAGAGGCGCGACGCTTCGTTCGATCCATGGCGTCAAGGTTCAGGACCGCTTACCTCCATCTGCCGGAAGGAGCCCCGGCTCCGGGCACTTCGGATGAAACGCGAGCAGGGAAGACGCTCGCCTACCTCGCCCTTGACTTCATCAAAGTGACAAGTGACAAGTGACGAGAAACGAGAAAGACACTCGTCACTCAAAAGCGAAGCGGGCTCGTTACCAACGGGAGCGACAAGTCCGAACAACGCCGTGAGACAATCACCAGAGCGGCCTGCCGGTCAGCAAGAAAAGAATTCTAGTATCATGTTAGCGCTATGAAACTATGACGAGGATCATGATCCTTACGGCTACTTGAAAAAGCTAGCCAAAGGCATTTGAAATTCGAATATCGAATACCGAATAAAGAATTTCTAACCGCAGAAGTGACTGTAACACTTCGAAATTCGATATTCCTTGTTGGATATTCTGCGGTTCACAAGGCACATGGAATTCCAATAGGTTACAAGCGTGAGAGATAATCTCTCAGAACGAAAGTGTAAGAATCTAAAGTGATACAAATTCTATTGTTTTTTATTCCATATTGGAATATAGCAGAATAGAATAATGAGCCAGACTGGAGATCATGAAAATCCGGACCGCCACCGAATATGTCATTCTGGGAACCCTCATGCCCGGTTCGAGGCATGGCTACGAGATTATGCGGTTTCTCGCGTCGGCCCTGGAAGCGACATGGCGTGTGAGCACCAGTCAACTCTACTTGCTCCTCAAGAGGCTGGAGAAAGAAAAATGTCTGGAGTCCAGCCTGGAAAGCCAGGAGATCCGTCCCTCCAAACGAGTTTACGCCCTGACTCCGGCCGGGAGGAAAGCTTTTGAAGAATGGCTCCGGGCTCCCGTCGTCCACGTCAGGGATTTCCGGGCGGAGTTTCTGAGCAAGCTGTTCTTTTTTCATCATCTTTCACTGGTCGGGGCCGGTGGACTGGTAGAGGCTCAAATAGACATTCTCGAAAACCTGAAGCTCACCCTGGAGAAGAAGCGGAAAAATGAGGAAGACCGATTCGTGAAACTGGCCTACGGTTTCAAAGTCCGAACGGTGGGGAGCATGCTTTCATGGCTCATCAGGGACGGGCGATCCTTTGTGCGGGAGGAAAGGGATGAGGGAGAGAAGAGAAGGAAGGCGAAGAAGAAAAGGCGGATTTCCCCGACTCGCAAGAAGTAGATGTCTTAATGCGATTCTCTTTTTTGTGATTGCCGGGGTCCTAAGTCACGCGCAGGTTTGTGCGGCTCAGGAATTAACCGTTGCCGTGGCCGCCAATTTTATTCTTCCTTTTGAAGAGCTGTCCCGAATTTTTGAGCAGGAGTCAGGCATCAAGGTGAAAGGCACCTTCACCTCCACAGGGAATCTCTATGCTCAGATCAGGAACGGGGCCCCCTATGATCTGTTCCTCGCAGCGGACGAAGCGCGACCCCGGTTACTTCATGACGCGGCACTGGCCGAAAAGCCTTTTGTCTATGCGAGAGGCAGAGTCGTGCTGTGGACGGCAAAGCGTGCCCTCTGCGCGATTCGCTCTTGGCAGGCAGTGGTGGCCAGCCCGTCCACTCTCAGGGTAGCCATCGCCAACCCTGAAACGGCTCCTTACGGCACCGCGGCGGTGGAGGCTTTGCGGAAGGCAGGATTGCGGGAGGTCGTTGAACCGAAACTCGTGTTTGCCCAGAGCGTGGCCCAGGCCTTTCAATATGCACACACCGAGGCAGCGGATGCCGGGTTCTGCGCCCTTTCCTCAGCCTGCTCGGAGCAGGGGAACAAGGGCTGCCGATGGGAAGTTGCGGAGGCCCCGGAAGTGGTTCAAGCCGCATGCATCCTGAAAAGAAACAAGGAGGAGATAGCAGTCGAAAAATTCGCCGCCTTTCTCGCGTCGCCCCAGGCCGGTCGGATCAAGAAGAAGTACGGTTATGAATGAGATGGACTGGTTTCCCCTTCTCCTGTCAGCAAAGCTGGCTTTGCTGACCATGGTCATCCTCGTGGTGCTCACAATGCCCGTTGCCTACATGTTGGCCTTCGCCCGTTTTCCGGGCCGTTCCCTTTGCGAAGCCCTGATCAACCTTCCTCTTGTGTTGCCTCCCACGGTTCTCGGCTTCTACCTCCTCATCGCCATGGGACCTAAAGGTCCTGCCGGCCGTGTCTGGGAATGGATGTCAGGGAGGCAACTGGTGTTTTCGTTTGCGGGCATCGTGGTTGCCTCTCTGGTCTACAGCCTGCCCTTCGCTTTCCAACCCATGAAAGCGACGTTTTCAAAAATCGACAAGCGGCTTCTCGAGAGCGCTTATGTCCTGGGCCTTTCACCTATTTCGGCTTTCTTCCGGGTCGTGCTCCCCAATTCCATTGCCGGAATAGCTGCCTCAGCCGTGCTGGTGTTCGTGCACACCCTGGGAGAATTCGGCGTGATCCTCATGGTGGGCGGCAGCATACCGGGAAAAACCAAGGTGGTCTCCATCGCCATCTATGAAGCCGTGGAAGCCTTGCGCTACAAAGAGGCGGGAATCATGGCATTGACTCTGGTACCTGTCTGCTATGGTGTGCTGATTCTGGTGAACCGGTTGAGCGAGTGGAGAACCCATGGCGCTTGAGATCCGTTTCAGAAAGACCCTTGCGACCTTTGACCTGAACGTGTCCTTCACGGTTCGGCCGGGGGAACTGAAGGTCCTTATCGGTCCCTCGGGAGCAGGAAAGAGCACGATGATCCGCGTGGTCGCCGGTTTGGAAAGACCGGAGGAGGGGTTGATTGCCTTTAACGGAGACACATGGGTTGACACGGAGAAAGAAATCTTCGTCAAACCGCAGAAGAGGAAAGTGGGATATGTTTTCCAGGATTATACGCTTTTCCCGCATTTGACAGTGCACGAAAACGTCGCCTTTGCTGCGAAGGAAAAGCAGGAAGTGCAGGACGTCCTGAAGCTTTTCGGCATATGGCACGTCAAGGACTCCATGCCTCACAAGATTTCCGGCGGGGAGCGTCAGCGCTGCGCCATCTGCCAGAATCTCGTCCGTAAGCCGAGGGTTCTTCTCCTCGACGAGCCTTTTTCCGCCCTGGACGTGGAGAACCGAAGAATGCTTCGGAAGAAGATAAAATCGCTGAAGGAAGAACTCTCTCTTCCCATCATCCATGTCACTCACGATCTGGATGAGGCGCTGTTCCTGGGCGACGAGGTGCTGCCCATCGTGCGGGGAAGGGTTTCCCCTGAGTGGCTGGATCGTCAGCTCAACGAGATGAAGGAAGAAGACCGCGATCTTCGACAGTCGCTGCAGAAAAAGCTTCGTCCCTGACCCCCGCCGTGGCCGCGCGGATGCGTCCCGCTATGCGGGAGGAGACTCATACCCGGCCGGTGCGTCGCTTTGGGCTTGCTTCCGTCCGGAAGACTTTTTGAGGGTCAACGAGAAATCGCCTTTTTGAATATGAATTTCAGCCAGGTCCTCCTGCCGGACAAGCTCCTGAAGGAGAGCAACGACGGATTCTGAGGCTATGGGATATTCCGTTGGTGTGCCGGATTCCTTCATCCTTTTTATAGCCTCCTCGTCCTGGACGATGAACCGCAAAAGGAGTTCCTCATCGGACATTCCCTGTCCCCCGAATTTCTTGCGCACTTCTTTGAGCGAAGGTTGGGGGACCTCCCAGCCGGCGAGTTCCCTGGCTCGGGGCAGGCCAAGAATTTTATCTTTCACATTGGGAGCAATGGAGGAGCTTGCCTCTCTGCCCCAAAACCCGAGCGCATACTTGATGAGCTCGTCAGCGACCTGGGCATACCGCTGGCCGGTGACCACGTTCATCGTGGCCTGTGTGACCAGGAACTGGGAAAAGGGGGTTACCATGATGGGATAGCCGAAGTCCTCACGGAGGCGGATGACCTCTTCCAGGACGGCATCGAGGCGGTCCTGGATCCCAAGCTGGGAAAGCTGGTGTTTCAGGTTCGAAATGACACCGCCCGGAGTCTGGTGCCTGTATTGGGCCGCATCGTATTCCAACGGACTTCCCAGGGGCAGGTCTTCTTTCCCGGCAATGTAGGTTAAGCGGTCGGATACCTTCCGAATCAACTCAATGTCCAGGGAGGTCTCATATCCCATCACACGAAGGTTGTTTGCCACGTTCATAACGGAGGGTTGTGAAGGACCGTTTGCCAAAGGCGGGATAGAGGTATGGAGCGTGTCGATTCCCAGCTGGACTGCGTCCAGGTAGCACACCGGTGCGAGGCCGGTCGTGCAATGGGAGTGCAATTCAACGGGAATTCCTGAGGCATTTTCCAAAAAAATCGGAATCAGTGATTTGATCCGCTCGGGAGTCAACAGGCCTCCGGAGTCCTTCAAATAGATGGCATCCACCCCCAATTTTGCGGCATCTCGAACTTTTTGCTTGTAGTATGCATCCGTGTGCCTGGGAGAATACGAATACACCAGAGACTGTGCTGTCTCCAGTCCCGCCTCCTTCGCATATTGCACGCATTCCGGGATCCTGAAACTCATGTCGTTGGATGGGTCCATAAACTGGATACGTTTGATTCCGTTGGCCGCCATCCGTTCTATCCAGAGCTTAAGCAGAGAAAAGGGCGTCAAATCAAACGTGGTGACGCTGTGAAGCATCATCATGGAAAGGGGCGTTTTCTTGATCTTCTGCGCCACCAGTCGCATCCGCTCCCAAGGGTCTTCCCGCAACTCTCGCACGCATTTCAGGAAATGACTCGTGGCTATGAAGTCCATGGACTTGAAGCCGATGCGATCCATTTCAGATGCGACCGAAAGCATCATGCCGGTGGTCATTCTTTCGGCCCACAGGCTTGCATGGCCGTCCCTGAATGTTGTATCGACGAAATTGACCTCTTTCAACATGAACCTCCTCCCCATGGGTCGGCCTTACTCGTCTTCGGCGGCGGCACCCTTCACCGACCCTCTTCGCTTGATCCTCACCTTGAGCGCGCCGAACTCCAGGTCCAGCTCATTGAATCTCAGGTCCTCCAGAATGCGGAGTATTAGAAGTATCTCATCTTGGCTAAGGTCCATTTGGTCCCTCTCATCCTATTCATTGAGACGCCGCAAAGCACTGCTCATGCGTCCTTTCGCTCCGCTTTCATGAAGGCAGAAATGTTTTATCCGTGCTCCACTAGCCGCCAATCATCAATCTGGGCAGGATCAAGGCAATCTCCGGGAAGAAGCTCATAATCGCGACGCAGACGAACCACGCTCCAAGAAAGGGGTAAATGCTGGAGAAAATCTCCGTCAATGAAGCATCGGAGACGCTTTTGAGAACATACACGCACAATCCGACGGGTGGTGTCATAAACCCTATTTCGATCATCATGACGGTTACTACGCCCCACCAAATGGGATCGAAACCAAGCTTCGTCACGATCGGAAAAACGATGGGCGTCAGAACCAGCATAAGGGAGGTGGCATCCATTAAACAGCCGGCTATCAGGAAAGTCAGGTACACTCCAACCAGTATCAGAGCGGCGGGGACGTTAACGGACGTGGTTACCATGTGACCCAAATCGCGCGTAAAACCTGAAAAAGTGAGAAAGCGGGTAAACAGGGAGACCGAGGCGATAAGCAAAAAGATCATACCTGTTGTTCTCGTCGTTTCAGCCAGCACCTCCCAGAGGCTCTTCCAAGTGAATCTTTCTCTGAAAAGAGAGATGACGAAGGAACCGAAAGCCCCCACGCTGGCTGCCTCCGTCACGGTAGCTATACCCCCAAAGATGCTTCCTAAGACAAAAACGATCAGAACGAAGACCCCCCACACGTTCCTGAAACTTCGCCATCTTCTGTCCCATGTGGACTTGGCCAGCGAGACTCTTGGGGCTATTCCCGGGTTCCTCCACACCCTTATCAAGATAACGCCTGCAAACAACAGTGAAGCCAGCATTCCCGGGAGAACCGCAGCCAGGAGCAGTTTCCCTATCGACTGGTCCGTAATGATGCCGAACAGAACCAGCCCGATGCTGGGCGGTATCAGGTTCCCCAGCGATCCTCCTGCCACGACGGATCCCAGAGACAGTCTTCGGCTGTACTTGTGGCGGTCCATTTCAGGGAGCGTCACTTTGCCCAGAACAGCCGTTGCCGCCAGGGACGATCCTGTGGCAAAGGCAAAAATAGCCGATGAGGCGATGGTGACTATGGCCAGGGCTCCGGGAAGCCTCCCGAACCAGACCTGAAAGAAGCTGAATATGTCTCTTATAATCCCGCTTCTGTTGGCGAAGTGGCCCATGAGGATGAACATCGGCACGCAGACATACAGCCAGTTCGCCACGGAATGATACATGACCGTCTTAGCTGAAGCGACGGCCGGCCCGAACCCTATGAGGTGGGCGAGCCCAAAAAAGCCCACGATCAGCATGCAAAAGGCGATGGGGACGCCCAATACCAACAGAGCGAAAAATGAAAGCAGGGCCACAAGGGTGACGATGTCCATATCTGACTATTCCAGTGAGCGCATCATACATCGTATCGGAAAGATCCGCATTGCCCGCCCGCGCATGTCGGACGGATATCTAGGGCCTCTCCTCCTTCATCCTCCCAAACAAGGCCAGAAGCCCACGCAACCAATCAACAAACAACTGGAGCCACAAGAAAGACATGCCGACCGCAATGGCAATTTTGGGGGGGTAGATGGGGTAGAAGGGAGCGCCGTCCATTCTCTCGTGAAGCTTCCATGAGTGGAGGGCATAACCCCAGCTCGTGTCCACGATCACGGAACAGATCACCAATGCAAGAAGGATATTCACCGCATCAAGAATTCGTCTGTTCCTCTCACTTAAACTTGCCAGCAGGAGCTCGACAGAGACGTGTTGCTTGCCTTGCTGTGTGTAGGCAACGCTCAAGTACACCGCAACCACCAGCAAAGACTCCGAGAGATTCGTAACCCCGCTGAAAGGGATACCTATCAGTCGCGTTGCGATCCCCGCCAGGGTCAAGATCATGATGAGAAGGATCGTAACCATTGCCACAGAGTTGGCGGCGCGGGTGATAAGGTCTACCTGTCTGATGTATCGGTTACTCAAGCGATCATCTCTTCTTCCCGGGCTTTCCCGTTGTTCAGCCTGAAATCACGAGCGTCACCGAGGGGTCCGCCCGCGAACTCGTCGAGGGAACGATGGGTCTTTCATGGGCATCATCACTTATATTTCTTCACATATTGGAGGTAATCGTTCAGAACCTGCGTACCGTTCAGGCCCTTCTTGTCAAGCCCTTTGGCATAAGGGTACCACACTTTTTCCTTGGCCATATTGGTCATCTTTTCCACGTCCGAGGGTGAGAACTCGGAGAGTTTCATGCCCTTGTCTTTCACAATCTTCATTTCTCTCTCATAGTTCCTGAAATTGATCCGACCAAAAATAGGGACCGACTCCTTCACGTTCAGTTCCTCAATGACCTCCTGCACATCCTTCGGGAGCTTGTTCCATGTATCCAGATTCATGACCATAGGCATGCCGCAGTTGTGTCCCAGGTTGGTCGTATTCAGGTACTGCGTCACTTCCATGAGGTTCAAGCCTACCCCGTTCGTAAGATAGAGCAAGGTGGATTTGACGACCCCTCTTTCGAGGGAATTGTAGATCTCCGGGACCGGCACGCTCACCATGCTGCTGCCCATCGCTTCAAACAAGGTCAACCAAGGACCGAAAGCCCTGACGCCGAGACCTTTGAAGTCGGCGATCGTGTTTACAGGGACTTTGGCCCACATATAGGCGTTGGCAGTGAAGAGCGGATTCATGTATTTCACATTATTTTTCTTAAACTCCTTCTGCACCTCCGGATTGTCCCTGAAAAATTGATCGGCGGCCTTTAAGCCTACTTGTAGTGATCCGGTGTTCATGAGCGGAAACAATGCCATAAGGGGAATAGGGGCAACGTCCGGATGGTACCCCGAATAATACGGAGTGACCTGGATGACGTTGTTCGTCACCGAAGTGAGCTGCTCGTAGGCTCCCACCAGGCTCGCCCCAAAATAGTAGTCGAATTTTACTTTTCCCTGCGTGCGTTTCTCGATTTCACCGCCCCACCACTTGGCGCATTGGGCTCCAACCGTGACCTCCGGAACCATGTCGGCATAGACCAACTTGATCGGTTTCTCTGCTGCGTAAACCCAAGCCCCAGGAAATGCCAGGCACAGCATAAAACAGGCAAGAACCACTCCCAAACCTCTTGTCTTCATTTCCCATCCCTCCTTGTTCTAAGGTTAGCGATGAAAGCACCTTCTCCGGGCATCATACCGGGCCACCCAGCCCCAGGGCCCGGGTATAGATCAAAAAACCAGAATCAATCCGATGAGCAGGACGTGAGGAAGCTTCTCCAATTCCACCCGTGCGCCGCAGGGATAAATTTCCCACCCTCTTTTCGCAGCCATGGAAAAGGCATCCATCCCCAGCGCTTCCACACTGCTCCTCGCCTTCAAGGGAAACCGGCATGTTCCTCCATCTGCAAGAGCGGAGCATGGTTGGTCCGCACACCAGTAGGATTTGCAGGGACCCTGCCCGAGGGCCAGCGCAAAGGGGTACCCTTCGTAAAAAGCTCTGCTTTCTATCTCCGAGCAGATGTTGATGACCGTGGTTTTGGCCTGGTTCTTTCTCCCGACTCGTTTCAGGAAATCGGCGCCCACAAAGTCTCTGGGGTCTCCTTTGACACAAAAGAGGATCCCGTAAGTGTATTGAGCAACGAGTTTTCTGACGAAATCCAAGTCGGAAGTATAAGGCGGGCAATTGATGTTCGTGCCGTAAAAAGCACACTTTGGATAGAGGCACTTGGCTCTAACCCTTTCATCGACGATCACTTCGTCCGAAGTGATGACGGATGCATCCGTCGCGCCGAGATCCAGAGCCATGCTTCGAAATCTCTCCAGATCCTGTAGGACTTTGGAAGGATGGATGTGGGCGGGTATTTTCTTGGGTTCGATAGATTCCTTGATCTGTTTCATTCTTTTTCGTCTTCGCCCCTTCCGTGTCGAGTTTGCTGAAGCAGGTTCAAAATCTCCGCCGAGGTGGCGACTGTGCCAAAATAATTGCGCATGTTGATAAGGGTTGCCTCGTGTTCTGCGGCATCAAAGGCGCCGCAGCAGTCGTCCAGCAGGACCACGTTGTAGTTTCGGTTAAAGGCATCCCTTGCGGTTGTCTCGACGCAGACATTGGTGGTGACGCCTGTGAGAAGGAGGGTCTCCACCCTTCGGCTTCTCAGGATGAGATCAAGGTCTGTTTCGAAAAATGCGCTGTAGCGGTGCTTCGTTACCATACCGTCGGTCTCATGCGGTTTGATCCTGTAAAAGTCGCTTCCCCAACTGTTCGGGGCGCAGATGCCCACCCGTCCGATCTCGCCTCCCACTCTTCCTAACCATGAGGCGGAATTTGTCCAGTCGCTGTGAACAGTCCTGACAAAAATTACGGCAAGGCTGAGCTCACGACATCTGTCCGTGAAAGGCAAGAGACTCGAAACCGCTTTTTGGACGGGAGCCATATGGATTCCCTTCACCTTTGAAAACACGCCTTCATCGTGGCAGAAGTCGTTCTGAACATCAATGACGATCAGCGCCGTCCTGAGTGCCAGGATTTGAGGAAGATGAAAACAAAGGGTCATATAGGCAACCTCAAAAGACTTCTCGCATTATTTAGAAGAATCCTTTGTTTCTGTTCGCCACTGATATCCATCTGCTCGATGGCCTCCAGTGTCTGCCTCGTGTATCTTTCTCCGTACTGGCTGTCGTACGGAAAGTCTGTGCCGAAGAGCATGTGTTCCGGGCCGCAGAACGCACAGGTGCACATCAAGGCTGCCGCATTCCCGTAAACGGCCGTATCGTAGTAGAACTTCTTAAAATAGGAAATGGGAGTCTCTGTCAGCCCTTGCTTGTACTTCGCCCCCCTCAACATTTCGGCGTGGTCATAGGCCCCGATGATCCTTTCCTCCAGGAAGGGGATCATTCCACCCGCGTGGTGAGTAATGAACTTGAGCTTGGGATACTTTTCCGGGATGCCGCTGAATACCAGCCGGGTCACGGCCGCCGCCGTTTCATAGGGCCAACCGAATACGTGAAATATCATGTACCTTGATTTCTTCTCCGACCTGTAGTCGGCCTGATCCACGGTCCTCATGGGATGGATCCAGATGGGAAGATTGTATTCGGACATCTTTTCATACAGCGGAAGGAATTCAGGGGAGTCCAGGGGCTTGTCATTTACAGGGGTGTTCATCTGTACCCCCCGGAATTTGAGCTCCTTTACGGACCTGTCGATTTCTTCCAGGGCAGCGTCGATGTTGTTCATTGGGAGGCAAGCCACTCCTGCGACAAACCGGTCCGGGTGCTTCAGGACCAGTTCAGCCATTTGGTCATTTGCCAGCCTGGCGAAATCGACGGACTTCTGCGGATCAGAAAACTCCTCGACCGCGGGCGAACTCAAGGTCAAAACTTGCATCAACCCGGGAAACTTGTCCATGATCCTGAATCGATGGTCGAGATCGTACATGGAAGGAAGCGTCTCGATAACGTCTTTCAGGTTGAATTTCGAGGATTGAAATCCATAAAGGGCATCCAGGTATTTCTTCGGCAAGATATGCGCTGCAACATCGATCATCATTTTATCACCTCTCCGTGTCATCTCCGGGCTGTCCCGTCGAAAATTCGTCTCCGTCTTACAACAACGGGCCTATCGGTCAGGGATATGGAGCATTCCACGGGCTTCGGCCGGCGAGGCAATCTCGCATCCCAATTCTCTTCCCAAGTGTGCAGCCCTGGCGACGAGTTGAGCATTGCTTTTGGCCAACTCGCCTCTCCTGTAATAGATATTGT
The DNA here is from genome assembly GCA_963740905.1 of uncultured delta proteobacterium. GTDB lineage: Bacteria > Desulfobacterota > DSM-4660 > Desulfatiglandales > HGW-15 > JAFGDM01. Next base: position 181,386 of record CAVUFY010000015.1, on the reverse strand, counting down.
CCTCAAAGCCGACTCGTACATGTCCGCCCAGAAGAATCGACTGGGTCGTTGCAGGCAGTTCATCGCTCCCCACCCCCATCACGGTGAACATGGCGTCCGGGGGAAGATCGGCCACAAGCTGCATCAATAATTTGGGGGAATATCCCATGTAGGCCCTGTTGATTCGGCGCATCCCCAACACAAAACTCAACCAATAAGGTCTTGTCAGGAGCCCCTGATCAATAAGAGAGTAAACGTCCTCCATGACCACAGGGTTGAAGATCTCCAGTTCCGGCTTTATCCCTCTTTCCAGCATGGCCCTGGCTCCATACTCTATTTCCGGAAGGGTGGTTATGAGAATACTCTCTTTACCTCCGAAGGTGATCATGCGGGGAATCGTGATGTCGAGGGATGCCATTTCGGGGTTCATTTCGATCGATTTAATCCTCCTGTCATTCGACAGGCGAGGGATGTAGTCGGAGGCGGTGCTGTGCTGGATGATGATGTCGCAATGCTTGTCTCTGATCCGCCGGTCGATCTCCATAAGGATTTCCGGGTCGGAGGTGGGCTCGTTAGTCTCTCTCTCCCGGGCATGAATGTGGGCAATACTTGCCCCTTCATTCCATGCCTCATAAACCGCCTGCGCAATCTCTTCAGGCTGCAAGGGATGATTAAGATTCGCCTCCTTTCCCTGGAAAGCTCCGGTGGTGGCGACCGTTATGATCAAATTTTGAGTTGTCCTGAGTTCCATCTTCATAGGCATGGCCTTTCCGTTCGGACGTGTTACGGTGAGAAGCGCAACTCTCAGCGAGGCTGAATAACCTTGAAATTCATATACTATACCGGCATCGGGCATTGCAAGGTTTTTGGGATTGACAGATCTGAAAGGACTGTCCCAAAAGCAAACATTTCCGGAAAGCCGGCAGTCAAACTCATTCCACCGCTCAGTCTCTTGCAAGCTTCAAGGAAATCCGCCGAGAGAAAGAGAGCGAGAGGTGGACTTGCGGCCTCAGTTGGTTTATATTATGAATTAGGAACTTTCTCTAAAGGTATCATTGCACGATCTGAACGTCCATCAGAAGAAAATTCCAGAGCAAAGGGGAAATCAAGAATGGATCCTTCAAAAATCATCCTGGGCAAAAGAGTCCTGATTGTGGACGACGAGAAAGACATTCTCGACATATTGACCGAGCTTCTTATGGTGTGCAAAATAGATGCGGCCAACTCTTTCGAGGAAGCGAAGAGTCTGCTCGAACGTTATGAGTACGACGTCGCCGTTCTGGACATCATGGGCGTAAAAGGTTTCGAACTCCTTCAAATGGCCAACGCCCGCCACATCCCTGCCCTCATGCTCACCGCTCATGCCCTGAACGAAGAAAGCCTCGCGAAATCCATCGAGGAAGGGGCCGCTTACTTTGTGCCGAAAGATGAAATCGCCCAGATTGCAACTTATGTTGCCGATGTCGTGGAAGCAAGGGAGAAGAAGAAAAGTGCGTGGGCCAGGTGGCTCCAGAGGCTGGGCGGCTCCTTTGACGTCATCTTTACCGGGCCCGATTGGAGAGAGCGACAAAAAGAGTTCCTCGAAAACCTCAAGAAGACCAGCTGGTAGAGGTCTCGCAGGGCACAGCCGTTCCGAGCAAATTTCTGCGCAAAAAGACATGTCCATGGAAAAGCTGATCATTACCGTTGCTCTGACGGGAAATGTCCCGACCAAGAAGATGAATCCTAACGTTCCCGTCACGCCGGATGAAATCGCCTCCGACGTGAAGCGCTGCTTTGATGCCGGTGCATCGATATTCCATGTGCACGCCAGGGATTCCAACCAGAAACCGACCCTGGATATCGCAGCGTATAAGGCGAATGTGCGCACGATCAAGGCATCGGCTCCCGAGGTCATCGTGCAGTTGTCCACAGGCGCCCGTGCCGGCAGAGAATGGGAAGACAGGGCGGGGCCGATCCGACTGCTTCCCGAAATGGGGTCTTTCACCACCGGGTCCAACAACCTCCCGGGGATCGTGTATGAGAATTCTCCCCAGTTCATCGATTATCTCGCTCGTGTGTACCAGGAAACAGGCGTCAAACCCGAGATCGAGGTGTTTGAAACAGGGATGATCAACAACGCCCTCTTCCTGCAGAAAAAGGGGCTGATAAAATCTCCGCTGCATTTTGACTTTGTGTTGGGCGCACCCGGTTCCATGCCCGCCTCGGTGAAAAATCTGCAATTTCTGTCCGAGTCCATTCCGGCAGGCTCCACCTGGTGTGTTGCCGGGATCGGAAAGTCCGAGATCCTGCTCTCCGCAGCGGCGATCACCATGGGCGGCCACGTCCGTGTGGGGATAGAGGACAACCTCTCGCTGCCGGACGGCACCCCTGCCTCAAACCCGATGCTGGTGGAAAAGATTGTCCGTATAGCACGAGAAATAGGCCGTGATATAGCCACCCCGGACGAGGCCCGCTCCATCCTGTCTCTGAATCCTGCCCACAAGGATCGGATCCTGTCCATGATCCAGGATTGAGTTGAGCGATTTCTGTACCCTGTCAAAGCGATGTTTTCCCTTGACACTAAATTATCATATCGTTAGAGTCTATTTTCGTGATGTTAGAAACAGTTCGAAGGTCGCTCAGTTCACTGCAAAAGGGATTGGATATCCTGTGTTCTTTTGACTTTGCGACGGCATCCCTGTCGGCACAGGCCATTTCCGAGCGCCTCAGCCTGCCCTTGAGTACCACATATAAGTACATCGAAACGTTACTGGAGAAAGGTTTTCTCGTAAGAAATCCTGAGACAAGAAATTACGAACTGGGTCTTACGCTTTTTAAGCTGGGTAACATCATTTCGTCCCGGATGAAGATGGTTGATATTGCCCAGCCTCATATGAAGGTTCTCTCATCTGAGTCGGGAGAAACCGTGTTGCTGACCGTCATCGCCGGGAGGGAAGTGGTCTGTTTGGAGAGGGAGGAGACGAGCAGTCGCATCAAGGTGAGCCTAGCAGCCTGTCGGCCTTATGGTTATTAGGTGGCTTTTGCCCCAGAAGAGATTTTCTTGCTGGCGCATGTCACCGAACTGATTTTGACCCCGAAAGGGTCGTAGATTAGGCTTTCAGTTTTTCTTTACTGCGTTGGGACGAAAATTTTGCCCTATACTGTCTCTTCAGAACGCTTGTTCTTTGACATCACCCTCAACACAGGGCGTGCATCCTCTTGAGGTTGTATGCAATACAGACCAAGTCCCACTCTCCGGCAACCTTGTTCACCCCCCGCAGGAGGAACTGGCGGAATCCCATCACAGCCTTGATGATGCCGAAAACCGGTTCGATGGTGCTCTTTCTCTTGGCGTAGATTGCCTTGCCCGCTATTGTCTTCAACCGGTGCTTCATCTCTGTGACAGGATCCACGGGGGCAAGCAAAGGCTCCGGCTCGGTAAATCTATTTTCAAGAGCTGAGTTGTGCTGTTCCCGCTCAGCAGCAATATAAGGGACAATGTTCTGGCTTTTGCATTGCTCCACATTGTTTCGACTGAAGTAGCCGGTATCAGCCGACAGAGCGTCAACCCGACCAAGGCTGCCTGGGAGGCTGCAGAGGTTTTCAACCGCAGGCCCCAGTTCCAGTTTATCGTTGCTTTGCTGCGTGATGTGGTTCTCAACAATGAGCATGGAGTCCACATCAACTGCGGCCTGCGCATTGTAAGATTGATCAAAGCCCCCCGAAGACGAGGGCATGATCCGAGACTCACTGTCGGTGAGGTTCACTTGGTCCTTGCTCTTGGGTCCAGGTTCAGGAGGTCTGGGAGTGCGTCCCCGGGGCTTCTTCCCCGTGGATTTCTCCTTAGCTTTACGAGCAGTCAATTTCGCTTGATGCTCTTGATGCTCTTTGGCAAAACGTTCTGCTGCGCGTCGCTCTATCTCGGCCTTGGCCGCAGCAATCGCCTCTAAGCGTGATTCCCGGCGCAAAAGTTCCTCGGGGATATTCATGCCTTCAGGCAGATCTTCCTTGTCGGCTCTTTGCGCTTTGCGCAGCAGCTCTTCGATTTCACCCTTGAGTTGCTTTTCGAGCTTGCGGGCATGCTCCCAACTCAAGGCATGATGTTTCGAGGCATTGGCTTTGATCTTGGTTCCGTCCAGACTTACCGAACCCAGTTTCATGAGTCCCATCTCGTGGGCCACCAGCAGGATCTGCGTGAACAAGGACTTCAACTCTTTGAGGAACTTCCTGCGGAAGGTGGCGATGGTGTCATGATCAGGATGCATGTTGACGGCAACATAACGGAATGCCACCGAATCGTAAGTCGCCTGTTCAATCTTGCGGCTGGAGAACACTCCGGTTGCATAGGCATAGAAGAGCAACGCCGTCATCATGCTCGGCGCATAGGCATCCGACCCCCTGCCTGCATAAAAGTTTCGGATGGGAGAAAGATCGAGACGTGATACGATATCAACGACAAATCTGGCTAAGTGATTTTCAGGCACCCAGTCATCCACAGACGGAGGCATGAGAAACAAGCTGTGGCGGTCAGTATCTTTGAATCGTGGCTCCATTGTATTTTCAACCCCTTACGATTTTCGGTGGCAACAGAGATAACTAATTGATTCTTTTAGGTATAATACGGGAGTCTGAATAAGAAACCAACAAAAAAATCACCACTGGAATCATTTTCTTAAGGGTGTTTTCTTGAGCGTTGAACTATAACTCGGACAATCCCGCTTCATGGTGAATGGAGTGGCAAGTCCGAAAACTCCTAGAGCGGGGATTGAGTCTTCCCTTGCATGCCGGAGCCTCTTCGAAGGTCCTCCTTGCTTACAAGGAAGAGCCCTTTGTCGATTTATTCTTAAAGGAGCGTGCTCCCCTCATCAGGTTTACCGACGCGACCATCACCGACCCCGTAAGACTGAAATCGGAATTGGGACTGATCAAGAAACGGGGGTTTGCCTTCAGCGACCAAGAGGTGGACTCTGGGGTACGGGGCATTGGCAGCCCGATCCGCAATCACAGGGGGGATGTCATTGCAGGCCTCTCGATTGCGGGTCCGGCGGAGAGAATAGACGATGCGAGACTACCCCGTTTAATTGCGCTTGTCACAGGCACTGCTGACAGGATTTCAGGAGAGTTGGGTTATCGTTATGATCAAACCGGTTCCGACGGGTCGGCTTTACACGGGCATTCCGGCGACGCTGTCAGGGCAAGGAAAGAGGCCCCGAATCGGAAGAACTCACGGACCAAAGCGGCGCGAGGAAGATGATGCCGAAAGATAGGTTCCACGTCATAGGAGGCGCATTCCAGAAGATCGAAGCGTGGGAGAAGGTCACTGGGAGTTTGAAGTTTACAGGAGATCTCAACTTCACCGACATGCTCCATGTGAAAATACTGAGAAGCCCGATTGCCCATGGATACGTAAGACATATCGATACGGACAAGGCACGTAAAGCCGCTGGGGTCAAGGCGGTCATCACGCATAAGGATGTACCGAAGATCCCGACCATGCACCAATTCCTGCATCAGCCCGCGCACCTTTATTACGACAGCTTCCTGCTCGAAGAGAAGGTCAGGCACTATGGTGACCGGGTGGCCGCCGTGGCCGCCGTCAGCCTTGAGGCCGCAGAAGAGGCTCTCGATCTGATAAAGGTGGAATACGAACCGCTGAAAGCGGTCTTCGACGCGGAGGCAGCACTCCGGGAAGACGCGCCTGCGATACACAGCAGGACTAGGCGGGGGGAAAAGGCGGTTGAGATCAGGAACAACGTTGTGGGTACGCGAGAATTCGTTATCGGTGATGTGGATGTGGGTTTTAGCGAAGCCGACATCGTTCTGGAAAATGTCTTCAGGACGTCGCGGCCCAACAACGCGCCGTTGGAAACGACGGCCGTGGTCTGCGTGCCCGGACCGGGCGGGCGTGTCGATGTTTACGGGACTACTCAGGGTATCCACCCTATGCGCATGAACATTGCCAGTTCATTGGGCCTACCCCTGAGTAAGGTGAATTGCCACCGCGTCCACCTCGGCGGGTCCTTTGGTGCCCATATCCACACGGGTTGGATCGAGCCTATTTCCGTATTCCTCGCACTCATGACAGGGCAGCCGGTGCGCGGGGAGAAGAGCAGGGAAGAGATGTTCCTCTCTTGCGGACGACATCCCATGGTGCTCCGTATGAAAACAGGCGCCAGGAGGGATGGGATTATCGTCGCTCAGCAAATGGATGTTCTCGATGACACGGGTGCCTACGCGGTGAGCGGCGAATCGAAAATGGTGCTGGCCGGCGGCTGGTTTCTTTCCATGTATCAGTGCGCCCACATGAAATTTACGGGAAAGACCGTCTACACAAACACACCACCTCTCACCGCCATGCGGGGTGCGGGCAATCCTCAAGTCAATTTTGCCGTCGAATCGCAAATGGACATGATGGCGGAAGAACTACGGATGGACCCCGTCGACCTGCGGCTCAGGAACCATATCGGCAAGGGCAACACTTTCTACGGACAGGGCCCCGATGTGGTGTGTCAAGTGGAAAGCTGCGGGACCGAAGAGCTTCTACGAGCTGGCGCGGAGAAGATCGGCTGGACAGCGAGGATGGATCACAGCACCGATCGTCCCGGGGTGAGAAGAGGCATCGGCATGGCACGAGGATTTCACACGTCAGGCGCAGGCTCTCCTCAACCCTCCAAATTTATCCTCGATTACAGCGGTGCCATCGTGAAGATGAATGATGACGGCACCGCGGTATTGATCAATGCGGTGGCGGATGCTGGCTGCGGATCGCTGACCTCGCACGCCGCCATTGTTGCGGAAGAGATTGGGCTCAGGTACGAAGATGTGCTTGTCTACATGGGAGACACGAACATGACCCCTTTCGACGTACCCACCCATGCGAGCAGGGGCGTTTACGGGGCAGGACGGGCCGTCAAAAAGGCCGCCGAGCAGGTGACGGAATCGCTGGTGAAATGGGCCTCAGCCCTGATGGAAGTACCCGTGGACAGGCTGGGCCGTGGGAACGGGCGCATCTTTATTGCCGATGACCCTGAGAAGGGACTGACCATTTCGGAAGTTGTGCAGGCGGCACAAAACAGAGGATGGGGAAGCGCGATCGGAGAGGCATCCGTACGGCCGGACGCGTGCCCGCCGCATTTTACCGTCTGCTTTGTCGAGGTAGAGGTGGACACCGCAACAGGGGCCGTAAAGGTCGTCCGCGCCGTACAGGGGGCGGATGTGGGGACGGCCATCAACCGGAACAACGTGGAGGGGCAGATCGCGGGAGGTCTCCACATGGGTCTCGGATACGCCTTACTTGAAGACACCTTTATCGATAGAAAAACAGGGGAGGTGCGCAACCCGGGTTTTCGGGATTACAAGATATTAATGTCCCTCGACATGCCTGTGCTTGAAACGGTGATAGCCGATACCTTTGAGCCCACAGGCCCTTTTGGCGCTAAAGGAGTGGGCGAGGGGGCAACTAACCCCGTGGCCGCGGCGGTGACCAACGCGATTTACAACGCCGTGGGCGTGAGGATTAAGGAACTTCCGGCAACCATGGAAAAGATCGCCGGAGCGATCAGGGACAAGGGGGATCGGGATCGGTGAGCGGGGAGTTGAGAATAGAGCCCGAGTTGGAGCGCATGCGTGCCGATATCCTGAAAATCGCTGAATTCGTCTCGCCCGACGAGTCCGGCTACACCAGGATTTCTTTTTCAAAAGAGGATAAGGCGGCAAGAAACCATATTATTCAGGTAATGGAACAGGCGGGTCTTCATGTCCGGCTGGATACGGCCGGAAACATCATCGGAAGAAGGGACGGGGCCGGCGAGAGGCCGGCGATCATGGTGGGTTCCCATCTGGACACAGTGAAAGGCGGTGGAAAGTTCGATGGCATAGCCGGGGTCGTGGCAGCGATTGAAATGGTGAGGAGATTCCGCGACCTGGGCATCAAGACCACCCATCCCGTGGAAGTAGTGGTGTTCGTGGCGGAAGAGCCTTCGCCGTTCGGTCTGTCCACCATCGGCAGCAGAGGCATGGCAGGAAAGCTTTTGCGTGAACAGATGGACGCGCTCGCAGATGGCGCCGGCAGGTCGCTTTCGGAGGCCCTCCGTGAGATAGGCGGGGATCCGGCATGTCTTGCGGAGGCTGTCAGGTCGGAGAAGGATATCGCAGTCTACCTGGAACTCCATATTGAGCAGGGACCACAGCTCCATGCACGGTCCGTTCGCATCGGGGTGGTGACGGGCATCGTCGGGATTTGGCGAGGCAGAATAGAAGTCGTGGGACGTGCGGACCACGCGGGAACGACGCCCATGGACAGGAGAAAGGATGCGCTGGCGGCGGCATCCGAAGTCGTCCTGGCGCTTGAGTGCGTGTGTACGGGCGTTGACGGAGTGGTGGGGACTATCGGGAAGGTTGAACTCCTTCCCGGTTCGCTGAACGTGGTACCGGCAAAAGCGGTGATGGGCATGGAAATGAGATCCTTGAGCACGGATAAGCTGGAGGGGGCCGCGAGAGCATTCAGGGGCGAGATCAACAAGATCATCGAAAAGAGAGGGGTAGGGATCGTGTTCGAGCTGTGGCTAAGCTCTCAGCCCGTGGACTTCTCGCCGGAGGTCGCGGACACCATCAAAAAGGTGTGCGAGCGAATGGCCATTCCCTACCTGGAGCTGTCGTCGGGTGCAGGACATGACGCCAATCATCTGGCCGGGATAGCGCCGGCCGGGATGATCTTCGTGCCGTCCCGTGATGGGAGAAGTCACTGCGCAGAGGAATGGACGGACTTCGATGATATCCAAATCGGTGCTGAAGTGCTGGCACAAACGGTGTATGACATTGACGGGAGGAGAGCCTGATGAGCGGCTATCTTTCTGATATGGCTGTGACAGGGAATGTCCTGGTGGGGGATCAACTCGTAGAAGGGGCAACCGTTCTCATCGATAACGGGAAGATCGCAGGTATCACGGTCGGCCTCAGTCACATAGGGGCAAAAACGGTCATCGACGCAACAGGCAAACTCGTCCTTCCCGGCGCTATTGACAGCCATGTCCATTCCTTGAGTTTTCCGGGCGAAGGCTTTTACTATTCCACCCGTTCCGCTGCGGCCGGGGGGGTGACCACTATCATCGATATGCCTGTCGATGCGCCCGCAGGCATCGCGGACGTCCGGGCACTGGCTCACAAGATCAGACTGGTTGAGGAAGAGAGCTATGTGGACGTCGCGCTGCTCGGCTCGGTGAAGAACGAAACGATCGGGCATATCCCGGACCTGAAGGATGGAGGAGTGTGCGGTTTCAAACTCTCCCTTTTCGACACCGACGCCGACCGCTTTCCCAGGGTGGACGACGGTCACCTGCTTGAGGCTTTTTCTGCCATCGCGGAAACAGGACTCACGGCGGGCGTGCACGCGGAAAATGACGAGATCATCAAGCACCTCATAAGCGAATACAGCGGGCAGGGCAAGACATACCCCCGCGCCCACTGTGAAACGCGACCCGTGGTTTCTGAGACGGAGAGCGTGCTTAAGGCCCTTGAATTTGCTCTGGCCACGCAGGTACGGCTGCATCTCTATCATCTGAGCTGCGCTAGGTCGGTGGATCTCGCGCAGATGTATCGCCGACAGGGCGTGTCGGTCACCACGGAGACGTGTCCTCACTACCTGATCTTTTCCGAAGAGAGTATGGACAGTCTGGGGGCCCGAATCCGGATCAATCCGCCGGTGAGAACGAAGGCGGATAAGTCGATGCTCTGGCAAAAAATACGATCAGGCGAGATCGATTGTGTCAGTTCCGACCATGCACCATGGCCTATTGAAAGGAAGAGCAAGGAGTCTATCTTCGACAACGCGAGCGGCTGTCCGGGTGTGGAGACGCTCCTTCCCCTTATGTACAGTGAAGGCGTCACGGGTGGACACATCTCTCTTTCCGCTCTGGCGAGGGTGGTGTCCGAGACACCGGCCAGAACATTCGGGTTATTTCCGGGGAAAGGGGCTCTGTTGCCGGGAAGTGATGCGGACCTGGTGATCCTGGACCCGGAAAAGAGGTGGACCGTCCGGTCGGAAGAAATGAATTCCTCAGCGGGCTGGACACCGTACGAAGGTATGGAAGTAAAGGGAAAAGTGGAAACAACGGTTGTTCGCGGCGAGATCGTCTTCAGTCAGGGGGAACTCCTTGGAAAGAAAGGGAGCGGGAGGTTTGTGAAGCCTGTCAATGCGCAGAAAGCGCAAAGAGATGGAGAACATTAAATGAAAACAGGAGGAAGAGGTATGAAAAAGCATTTTGTTTGGATTGTGTCCGTCTGTTTTGTGATGATGCTGGGCTTCGGAACCGCCTTCGCGCAGGAGGAAGTAAAAGTCGGGGTGCTCATACCACTCTCGGGATCCATGGCGGTTATCGGGGAGAACCTGCAAATGGCGCATGATTTCGCGGTGAAAGAGATCAACGAATCGGGCGGCATCAAGTCGCTCAAGGGCGCCAAGATCAAATTGATCTACGCAGACACCAGGGGCGATCCCAAAGTCGGCATGTCGGAGGCGGAGCGTCTGATCGTGAGAGAAGGGGTGTCAGCCATTCTTGGCGCTTTCCAGAGCAGCGTCTCCTACACGAGTACGGAAGTGGCCGAAAAGTATCAGGTCCCGTATGTGGTGCCGAATTCCCTGATGGACCAGATTACGGAAAGAGGGTTTAAATATACCTTCCGGGTGGAGCGAAAGGGATCGCTGTGGGCCAAGGACCAGCTCGATTTCGTCCTGGATATGGGAAAACGGACCGGCAAGGAGGCGAAAACGGTCGGCGTGGTCTACGAGAATACGGACATGGGCCAGAGCATCGCAAAGGCGATCAGGAAGCTGGCTCCTGAACAGGGCCTGAAGCTGGTTCTGGATGAAGGCTACCCGCCCAAGACGTCCGACATGACCCCCGTGGTGCTCAAAATGAAGAGGATCAACCCGGACGTCATCATCCTCAATTCCTACATTTCGGACGCCATCATGCTGATGCAGACGATCGCGGATCAGCGGGTCAACCCCATGGCATTTCTCGGCAGTTCCTCCGGCTACTCCGATCCGTCGTTCGTAAAACAGGTGGGCAAGCTGGCGGAGTACTTTTTCGATCTTACGGAATGGTCGACCGACCTCAAACACTCGCCACTTGTTCAGCAAAAGAATGCTGCGTTCAAGGAATGGAACAAGGACCATCGGAACTTCAACGGCGGAGCTGCGTTCTGCTACGCCAGCACGTATATTCTGTATGACGCGATAGAGAAAGCGGGCTCGGCGGACCCGAAAAAGATTCGCGATGCCCTGGCCAGCATCAAGATCACCAAGGGGCCTGCCATGCTGATCCCATGGAGCCCCATCGAGTTCGATGCCGAGGGACAGGCGAAGGGCTCCCGGATGCTGGTGGTGCAGTATCGTGACGGCCAGCGGAAATCGGTATGGCCCACGGATATAGCATCGACGAAGCCCGTGTGGCCGATTCCCAAGTGGGAAGACCGGAAGTAGGCAGAAAATAATCTTTGGAGCAGGCATGCTTCGACTGCGGCACTGTTTAGCAGCCGTCGAAGCATGCCGGTATTGAAAGTACGTGAACAAGGGAAAGCAACTTGATTGAATTTGTTGAAGCGACGATCAACGGTGTACTGATGGGCGGGCTGTACGGGCTCATTGCGGTGAGCCTCAGTCTCATCTTCGGCGTGGCCAAGATCGTCAACTTCGCCCACGGCGCCCTCCTGATGGTCGCAATGTTCATCGTTTACTGGATCCTCGTGCTTCTGAAGATCGACCCTTATTTATCGGCCCTTATCGCGGCGGGCTTCCTTTTTTTCTTCGGATACTACTTCCAGCGCCTGTTCGTGCAACCGATCCTTGAACGGGAGAAAGACACGGCGGCTCTCACCGTGATCCTGCTTACCTCGGGCCTGATGCTGATCATCGAGAACGCGGCGCTCCTGCTGTTCGGCGCCGATTACCGGACGGTGAGGACGCCCTACACAGGAAAGGTTTGGGACGTAGCCGGGTTGTTCATCATGCAGCCTCGATTGATCGGCTTCGCCCTTTCCGTCGTGCTCATTCTGCTCCTGGAACTGTACTTGCGGAAGACCAATTTCGGCCGTGCCATCAGGGCTACCTCGCAGGATCGGGAGGCTGCCCGGCTGATGGGTATCGACGACTATAAGGTTTACAAGATCACTTTCGGCATCGGCACGGTCATTCTGGGTTTCGCCGCAAGCTTCCTGTCTCCGTTCTATTTTATCCATCCCGCTGTGGGCGAACTATTTGTGGGCAAGTCTTTCGTGATAGTCGTACTTGGCGGGCTCGGCAGCCTCTCCGGCGCATTCCTGGGGGGTATCATCGTTGGCATTATCGAATCCGTGGGCGCCCAGTTCATAAACTCGGCCATGGTGGAATCGCTCATCTACATTATCTTCATCGCCTGCCTGGTCATACGTCCTACGGGTCTTTTGGGGAAGCAGAGGGAATAGCATGTCGGGTAAAATTATCGTTACCATGTGCGCGATCCTGACAGCCGTCCTGTTCCCCATATTTGTGCGGGACCCTTATTTTCTGCACGCGGCCATCATGGTGCTCCTCTTCGGATACCTCGCGACCAGCTGGAATATCCTGGGTGGTCTGGCAGGACAGCACTCCTTCGGTCATTCCGCCTTTTTCGGCATAGGCGCTTACGCATCCACCATTCTCTTTATCTACTGGGGAGTGCCGCCCCTTTTCGGCATGATCCTCGGCGGCATCATAGCCGCCATTGCGAGCATCGGTATCGGGTATCCGTGCTTCAAGCTGCGCGGTCCCTACTTTGCCCTTGCCACGCTCGCGTTTACGGAAATATTCCGCATCGTGGTGACCTCCACCGAGCAGGTGGGCAGCATAGACCTCAAGGGAGCGGCCGGCATCCTTATCCCCCTCAAACCCGGAAGGTCTCTCCTCAATTTCCAGTTTGCCGACAAGGCACACTATTATTATCTCATTTTAGTGATGCTGTTCCTTATCCTGTTCGTGTATGAGCGGGTGGAGCGGTCGAGATGGGGACTCTACCTTGCGGCTATCCGTGACAACGAGGAAGCGGCGCGCTCTGTCGGCATCAGCGCGACGCGATACAAAATGATCGCCTTGGCTCTCAGCGCGTTTTTTGGCGCAACCGCAGGAACCTTTTACGCCCAGTTTCTTCTGTACATCGAGCCTACCCTTTTCAGTTCGGCCTTTTCCATCGAGATCCTCCTGATCGCCATCGTGGGCGGGGCGGGGACCCTCCTCGGACCGTTCCTTGGCGCCCTTATCCTTACGCCGATCAGTGAGCTGACCCGCGCGTACCTGGGCGGCACCTACGCGGGTGTGCAGCTTATCATTTACGGTTCGGTTCTCGTGGCTGTCATGATGTTTGCCCCTCAGGGTCTTATTCTTCCGCTGACGAGACGGTGGGATGCGCTTTTCGCGAGGAGATCTAATGCCTCCGTTCTTTGAGATCCGAAACCTGGAGAAACGGTTTGGCGGTCTCACCGCTGTACAGGATATGAACATGGTGGTGGAAGAGGGGGAGATCATCGGTCTCATCGGCCCGAACGGCGCAGGAAAGACAACGCTTTTCAATGTAATTACCGGCGTCTACACGCCGAAGTCGGGTCAGGTCCTTTTCCGCGGCCGCAACATCGCCGGACTTAAACCGGAACGAATCTGCCAAATGGGCATCGGCCGCACTTTTCAGATCGTCATGCCTTTCCAGACTATGACCGTGCTCGACAACACCAAGGTCGCTGCTTTCTGCAGAACCACGTCGCATAAGGAGGCGGAACATACGGCCGTGGAGATCCTGCGGTTTCTCGGGCTGGAAGAAAAGCTACCAATCCCTGCCGGCCATCTGACCCTTGCTCAGAAGAAGAGACTGGAGATGGCTCGTGCGCTGGCCACCCGCCCCCAGTTCCTCTTGCTCGATGAAACTCTGGCAGGACTCAACCATACGGAGATCGACGGTATGATCGAGACGGTGCAGAAGATCCGCACTGAAAAGGGCGTCACCATTCTGGCAGTGGAACACGTTATGCGTGCGGTGATGAAGATTTCCGACCGCGTGGTGGTGATGGATGAAGGCGCGAAGATAGCGGAAGGACCGCCGGAAGAGGTGGTACGAAGACCGGAAGTAATCAAGGCTTACCTGGGTGATGAATATGGCAATGCTTGAGGTCGAGGCCGTGTCCACTTTTTACGGTGAGTTCCAAGCACTCCACGGGGTCTCCCTGAAGGTGGAGGAAAAACAGCTTACGGGGATCGTCGGCGCCAATGGTGCAGGCAAAAGCACGCTCTTGAGGACCATTTGCGGGTTAACCCCCGCTCAGTCAGGGCATATCCGGTTTAAAGGCGCGCTCATTGACGGACTCCCCACTTATCAAGTGGCGAAGCTGGGCATTGCGCTCGTCCCCGAGGGACGAAGGCTCTTCCCCTTTATGAGCGTGCTCGACAATTTATTGCTCGGGTGCTTTGTCAACCCGGAAAGGGAATCGAGAGAGAGGAAGCTGAACTCGGTGCTGGAGTTCTTTCCGACCCTCAAGAGCCGAAGGTCTCAACTGGCCGGGACTCTGAGCGGCGGAGAGCAACAGATGCTGGCCATCGGCAGGGCCTTGATGGGAAACCTGGAGATTATCATGCTCGACGAGCCCTCCCTAGGTCTCAGCCCGAAATTAGTCTCTCACATCTACCATATTCTGGATGGGATCAAGGAGTTGGGTATTACGGTGGCGCTCGTTGAGCAGAACGTGGAAAGGTGTCTGAGAAAGGCGGAAAAGGCCTACATCCTGGAAAACGGTTCCATCGTGCTTGAGGGAAAGGGGACGGAGCTTCTGTCGAAAGAGGAAGTGCGCAAGGCTTATTTGGGACTCTAGAGAATGGAGGAGGATTGATGGAGCAGGATCTCCGTTCAGTGATTAGAAAATTCGAGGCATCGGGAGATCTCGTCCACGTGACTGAAAGCCTGGACCCACGCTACGAGATCACAGCGGCCTTTTGTCTCCGGCCGAAAGGCCCATGTCTCTGTTTGGACAAAGTGAAAGGATACCGGATGCCGGTAGTCGGCAACGTGATGAACACGAGGCGCAAGTACGCCCTTTCCCTGGGCATATCCGAAAGCGACGCCTTTTCCCATACCGTACAGGGGCTAACCCGGCCGATAAAGCCCCTTGTGGTGCCTGAAGCCGCCTGCCAGGAGGTTGTCGTTCGGGATTCCATCAATGTTCTTGAAAGGCTGCCCGTACCGACCTTGTGCGAAAAAGACCGAAACCCTTATATCACTGCGGGCATCGTTATCGCCAAAGACCCGGAGACCGGGTCGAGGAACGTATCGATGAACCGCCTCCAGGTAACGGGGCCCGATCAGCTCATGGTGGGGATGTCGCCTTCCCATCACCTGATCCAACTGTTAAGGAAGGCGGAGAACCATGGGAAGAAATTGCAGGTGGCCGTCGCCGTGGGGAACCATCCTGCGGTGCTGGCGGCGGCGAATATGTATGTGGACCTGGGGCTGGATGAATTCGAGATCGCAGGAGGCCTCTTCGGTGAACCATTGATGGTGGCGCGCGCAAAGACCGTGGATGTGGAAGTTCCCGCCGCCAGCGAGATCGTGATCGAAGGGGAGATCGATCCGGAGAGGTGGGAGGAAGAAGGACCGTTCGGAGAGTTCAGCGGCATCTACGAATCGTACGGCAAATCGCCCATGATGACGGTCACGGCCATTACTCACCGAAAGAACCCTGTTTTTCAAATGATAGTGCCGAGCAGATATGCCGAGCATTGTCTGACAGGGGCTGTGGCAATAGAGGCGACCGTGTTCCAGGCGGTGAAAAAGGCGATACCCGGCCTGAAGGAGGTCGTCGTCACGGAGGGAGGATGCGGCCGTCTTCACCTGGTCCTCTCCATCACCGGTGCAAGGCCCGGAGAGGCGAAAAAGGCGATGTTTGCGGTCTTTGCGAACCTCAACCTCGCGAAGCTCGCCATCGTCGTGGATGATGACATAGACCCACGGGATCCCGTGCAGGTGGAATGGGCTATGGCTACGCGCATGAGGGCAGACCGCGATGTGGTGATCGTTCCGGGCGTCAAAACAGACCGCGCCGAGCCCCTGGAACAGTCCATGGTGATAGCAAAGATGGGCATTGATGCGACAAAACCTTTTGACATTGCGCCGGAAGTGCTGGAGGAAGCAGACGTGCCGGTAGAAGTGAAAGAGAGGGTGGCTCGCAAGCTGGAGGATCTAATTTGAAAATTCGTAGAGATGCGTCACGTTGTCATGGCTGCAGGGCCTGTGAGATTATGTGTTCCTTCCATCACCACGGATGTATCGTCCCCGCCGCATCGAGTATCACTGTGGTGCGGGATAACGCAACCGGCGGCGTGCGCTGGTCAGTGGATGACACGTGCGACAGTTGCAAGGGGGAAGAACGACCATTCTGTGAAACATATTGTCTCTATGAGGCATTGAAGGTGGAGGAAGCGTGAGAAATTTTGATATTCAGGGTGGTTTGGCCGGGAAAGTGTTGCGCGTCGATCTGAGCACCGGTCGCATCAAGACCGAGGAGACGGTGCAGTATGCCGGCCGCTGGATTGGCGGCCGCACGGTCAACTCGCAGATCCTGCTTGACGAGATGAGTCCGCGAACCGCATGGTCGGATGCCGAAAACCTGCTGATCTTCGGCGCCGGCGCCCTCACAGGGATTGCTCCTGGGGGCAGCAGGACGTCGATCGATACCAAGAATGTGTTCAGCGGCGGCAAGGGTTCGGCGAATGTGGGGGGCCACTTCGGTCCGGAGCTGAAGTATGCGGGCTTCGACCACGTGATTATTTCCGGCAGGGCCCACAAGCCTGTTTATCTGTGGATTTCCGATGGACATGCCGAGCTGAGGGACGCGAGCTTTCTGTGGGGAAAGAGCACCTTCGACACCGAAGGGGCGCTGCAAAAGGAAATCGGGGACGACCGGGTAAGGGTGGCCTGCATCGGTCCTGCCGGCGAGCGACAGGTGAAAGGTTCTCTCATCCTGGTGGATCGCGCAAAGGCCGCGGGAGGATCTGGCGTGGGCTGTGTCATGGGCAATAAGAACCTTAAGGCCGTGGCAGTTCGCGGCAGCGGCGCTTTACAGGTGGCGAGGCAAGCTGCCTTTGTCCACGCTGCCGACGCGGCGTTACGGAAGGTAAAAGATTCGCCCGCCACCAAACCGATGCAGGAGAAAAGCCTGGCCGGCGTTTACTATTCCGACGAGCACAATCTGTCATGGGATCTGCTCTTCGTCACCAGGAACGGGCAGGACGACTACTGGGAAGTGGAGAAGAGAAAGCGGATCATGAATCCTGTGACCGGGGCGCCGGCCTACCGGAAAAAGATGCTCGCGTGCTTTAACTGTCCCGCGGGATGTATGCCCTTTTCCGAAATCGATGAAGGGCCTTACAAAGGCATAGGGGGTGAAGGGTTCTGGGTCAATACCTTGATGACCGCCACCATGCTTGACATTTCCGATCCCGAGGCCATACTCAGGGGCTGGCTGCTCATGAACGAATTAGGACTTGACGGCGACTTCACCGCGGGAATGGCTGCATGGGCTTATGAATGCTTTGAGAAGGGGTTGCTCACAAGAAAAGATACGGACGGCCTCGAACTGCGGTGGGGTGACGGGGAGGCCTTCATTCGCCTGATCAAAAAGCTGGCTTACAGGGAAGGGATTGGAGATCTGCTCGCCAGGGGACCGACGGAGGCGGCACGACAGGTAGGCAGGGGTTCCGATGCTTTCGCCATACATGTGAAAGGACAACCGTCCATCGAGCCTTTTCGCGTACCCAAGGGCTGGGGGCTGGGGGTCGCCACAAGCCCGGTGGCGGGCAGGCACCTTCGTGGCTCTCTGCTTGGCAGCGGCCGCTTCGGACCGAAAGGGGCCAATTTCGAGGCGCACACGTACGAGGATAAGGCGCGGTATGTTTTCTGGCAGGGGCTGACCAAGGAGATCGAAGACTTGGTGGGTATATGCGTCTATGTCGGTACCTGGTCAGGCGCACATGCCCTTGAAGTGTCGGATTATACGGCCCTGCTGAACAGCGTGATGGGCCTCGACCTGACCGAGGAAGCGTTGATGGAAATCGGCAGGCAAAGCCGAAATCTCGAAAAAGCCTTCAATACGCTCCACACGGACATGGGCCGGCAGCATGATTTTCCGCCGAGAAGATACATGGAAGAGCCCGTCAAGTCCGGGCCATACAAAGGGGAGCGCTGCGAGCCGGGCAAGTGGGGGGAAATGCTTGACCAGTTCTATGAACTGCAGGGATGGGACAAGGCAAGCGGCCTGCAGACCAGGGCAACGCTGGAGCAGATGGACATGGCCGACCTGGCTGAAAGGCTCGCCCAGGCGGGCAAGCTCCTCTAATAGGTTGGTGGAAAACGCCCATCTGGCGGTGTTGCCGTCATCCGTCGTCGATGCGACCTCCGTGGCCTCGAGGGCAGACGGTGGAGGTCCGGCCGGGCTAGACTTCTCCGTGGTGAATAGGGGGTCTCCTCACAAACTCCGTTTGAACAGCAGGGTGGCCATTGTCATCATCAGCAGCGAGAAGCAGATCAGAAAAGCGAGGTCGAAGGAGACGGCGGAAAGGGGCGCATTCTTGAGAAGGAGCACCTTGAAGGCGTGAACGGCATAAGTGAATGGATCGGCCGCGGAAATCGCTCTCATCCATGCAGGAAATCCGTACACCGGATAGACTGCTCCGCTGGGGAAGAACAGCAGGGTGTTCAGCACACCGAAAATGGCGCGAGGAACGAGCGGGTCGTTGATGCGCACCATCAGCATGAACATCATGCTGATCAGAGCCAGCGAGGTCACGATATTGAGGATCAACAGGTTCAGATAACGGAGGGGGTCGAGGGGATTGGGGATTCCTGCGATGATGGACCCCAGGGTCGTCAGTACCAGCCCCGCCAGGAAGGCCTTGAGCGCCCCTGACAGCGTGAAGCCCAGGATCAGCTCCAGTTTGGTTATGGGCGTGACCAGGTACCCTTCATGCAGCCCCCGTGCCTTGTCATCGATGAAGATGATGCCCCCGCCTATCATAGCCGAGACAAAAATGGCCAGCACAATGGAACCGGCGAGGAGATATTGAATATACGGGACATAGGGGTAGAGCTCTACCACCTTCAACGTGGGCTGTGAGGAAACTCGCGGCGCCTGGTTGCGCTGGCCGAAACTCCCGAGCAACGAGGTCATGATCCCCTCCATGGCATTGGCCGCAAAGGTGTCGGTGTTGTCCTCGATCAAGGCGATTTCGGGATTGACCCGGGCCAGCATGTCCCGCGAAAAATTGGGAGGAATGTCCAGCACCCCGTTGATGCGTCCCTCCCGCAGGTCGGTGAGAGCGACCTTCTCATCGCTGTACGGTACGGCAATAAAGGTCCGGGCATTGTTGGCGATGGCATTAAACCTCTCTCTTAACTTGACGGTCTCCATGCCTCGGTCGTGCTCCACAACCGCCACCCTCAGGTCCCTGATTTTTCCTCCGAAGGCGGAGCCCAGGACGATCAATTGAACCAGAGGGAAAAACATCGAAACAAGGATCAAAGTGGGGCTGCGCATGAATTTCCGCAGGTCCCGTTCTATGATAGCTGATGTTCGGTACATCGGTCCTCCTCAGCGCCCGGGGCGCCTGATGTTAGGATCATACCCCAGGGCATCCTGCAGCGCATCCCGCAGCTGCCTGCCCGTGTAATGCATGAACACATCGTCCAGGGTCGTGCTCTGAACAGAAAGAGAAACAATCTCCACGTGGGCGCTCCGTGCTTTCTCGATCAATTCCGCCGTGGTCTTGGGGCCGTTGTCGGAGGCGATTCGAAAAACCTGGTCATCGGCTTTGACATCCTGGACCTCCGGAAGATTCCGCAGCGTTTCCAACCAACCCTCGGGAACGGCGGAGAAGCTGACTTCCAGAATGTTAATGCCCGGAATAGAGGCCTTCAATTTCAGCGGTGAATCGAGGGCAACCAGATCGCCATGATCCACAATGGCGATGCGGTCACAGAGCTTATCCGCTTCATCCATATAGTGTGTGGTCACGAGAATCGTGAGATCCCATTCTTGTTTCAGTTTTGTCAGCATCTCCCAGACCGCAACCCGTGATACCGGGTCGAGTCCTGTGGTGGGCTCATCCAGAAAAAAGATCTTTGGCGCGTGCACCAGGCCCCGTGCGATCTCCAGGCGCCGGCGCATGCCGCCGGAAAAATTCTTCACCGGCTTGTCGGCCCATTGAAGAAGGTCAACCGCCTTCAGAAGCTCCGGCACCACCCGGGAACGCCTCTCCCTGGAGATCTTGTAGAGCTTGGCGAAGATGTTCATGTTCTCCGCAGCGGTCAGGTCCAAATCCGAGGTCATGGCCTGGGGAATCACCCCGATGTTGCTCCGCACCTTGCTGGCGTCTTTGATCACATCAAAGCCGTTGATTCGCGCGGTCCCTGAAGTAGGCGGCAGCAGCGTCGTCAGCATTCGGATCAGGGTAGACTTGCCGGCCCCGTTTGGACCCAGCAGCCCGAAAATCTCTCCATGCTCCACGGTGAAACTGAGTTCCTTGACGGCGCAGAAGCTGCCGAAGCATTTTTTTATGTCAATGACCTCAATGGCTGACACGACGTTTCCTCACAAAAATCTTCAACGGCCGATGTCCGTTCTCTTCCCCTGGCCCCACAATTCCGCAGGCGCGCTTTACTGCTGATCGGAAAAGGGAAGGATGATCGTAGCGGTGAGGCCCGGCCAGAGGCGCCGGTCCCGGTTGTCCACACGCAAGCGGATTTCAAAGGTCCTGATATCGCGTTTGGTGCGGCTCACATCCCGTTGGGTCGCGTACTGGCCATCGACTCCGCGAAAGAAGACCGTTCCCATCCGCTCCTCCCCGGAAGGAAAACGCACCTTCAATGAATCGCCTAACCGTATCTTTTCGATGTAAGTCTCCTCCACATCACCGCGGACCCACAGATCGTCCGGATTGATCAGGGTCAAAATGGGCTGCCCGATATTGACGACCTCGCCCTGGAGGGCGTCAAGGGTCGAGACCGTTCCTTCCAGCGGGGATTCGATTTGCGCGTAGCCAAGCCGAACTTCCGCTTTTTCAGACTGGGCCTTTGCCGCAGCCGACTGTCGTTCCACGGCCATGAGTTGATTCAACCGGATGGTGACCTGATGCTCGTTGGCTTGGGCCAATGACACGGCTGCCTTTTGGGCCTCCACCTGGTCGTTGAGAGCCTTCAAATGCGCTTTGCCGGAATCATAGGCAGCCCGCGCCTGGTCCAGAGACTGCTTGGAGGTAGCTTGTTTCCGGGCAAGCTCCTCCGTACGCTCGAAGGTCAGCCTGGATAATTCCAGGTCAGCCTTGGCTTGTTTCACCGTGGCCTCTGCTGAGGCGAGCGCCGCCTGGGCCTGGCGGATCTGATCCGCGGTCTGGGCCTTCTGAAACTCCAGCGCCGCCTTCTGTTCCTCCACCTGCGCGGCCGCTCCCCGCGCCGTGTCGGCATAGAAGGAGCTTTCGGCCTTCAGTTCCTCCGGGTTCACCAGGGCCAGGGGCTCTCCGGTTTTTACAGAATCCCCTTCTTTGACAAAGAGCTTAACAAGCCGTCCCTGAAGCTGCGAACTCACGTTGACCTCATGGGTCGTGACGATTCCCGTCAACTCGATAGGACGGGGACGGTTCAGCACCTCGTAAAGAGCAAAGGCCAAGAGCACAACGATTAGGAAAATCCCAACAAAAATAAGCCTTCGTTTCATCGCAACCTTTCCTTCGAATCCCGGCTACCGACGGTCTGCCTCTCGATCGACGCAGCAAGCCGGTCAAGAAGACCGGAGGCCAGTCGGATCATCTCCTGCTCCGTGGGCGTCAGTTCCTCCACCATGATCTGAGCGAGTTTCATCCGCTGCCCGCGAAGTTCTTCGGTCAGGAGTTGAATCCCCTTCTCGGTGATCTCCAGCAGACTCCGGCGGCGATCTGCTTTGTCCGGCCGTCGCGTGATCAGCTTGCGCCGTTTCAGGTCGGCGATCTGACGGGTCAGCGATTGCGGCTGGACGCGCAGATAGGCAGCCAGTGCCGTCGCGGTGGCCGCGCCTTCCCTATGGAGTTGGGCCAGCACGATCAATTTGGCCAGGCTCAGGCCCTTCGACGACCGCGTATCCCGCAGCAAGCGAAAGAGGCGCAAGACCGAGGCGTGCAGTTGGTTCGCCGTATCGGTCGAAATTTCAGATATCTCGTTCACGATATGAAGGTTAGCTTACTAATATCGGGGTGTCAAGAGGGAGTCTTCTTGGCGGAAAAATCCTACAGCTTACTGTAGTTAGGCTATATCTACGAAATATCCTAACAAAAAAAATAGTATGCTTAGCTTCATTTATGGCACCTCTCCTCTACGATCTCCGCCCCTTGCAGGGGCTTCACCTTTGCGCACACTGGACACAGTGGCTTCGATCAGTCTAACCCTCCCCTGAGATGCATAAGCGCTATGCGATTTAGGGCTACGATTCAGGCCGGTTTGTGGAGTCTCAGTCCTGGGATGCTCTCAAAATGGAGGTCAGTGGTGAAGACCTCACAGTCTTTATTCAATGCGACGGTAGCAATAAGGATATCCGAGAGAGGAATAATCAGGCCTTTCCGGCGAAGGGCTGCTGACATTTCGCCTGCCATTTGCCACACTTCACGGCTTGCTTCCATGAAGAACAGAGGCTCCATGCTTGTCTTCACCAACGCGGCCTCCCGCACTCCTTTTACTCCCTGGAGGATTTCCGCCAGCACCATGCCGGTAAGCGCCACCCGGCCCGAACGAAGAAGAGCCTGAAGGTGGATCGATATCGACGATTTTTCATCGCGGAAAAACTCGATCCAGACCGAGGTGTCAGCAATGATTCTTGTACTCATCCAGTTCCGCCTCTTCTTCCTTCCCCCAATCAGGCGCTATGTCGACTTTTCCGCTGAGCGCGATCAGGTCTTCGATGGCTTTTTTCTGGAGGTATTCCTTGATGGCTGTCTCGATGGCGTGAGTCTTTGTGCGTGATTTTGTGCGCTTCATCAGGTCTGTGATGAGCTCTTCCTTGAGATTAATGGTTGTGCGCATATATGCCCCTATTATCATATAAATCCACTGAAATAATGCATCAGCATGAGGCATATGTCAAGTCATTCTTCAGAGTCATAGACTTCTGATAGTGGCCAAATCCGATCTTCTTGCTCTGGAGGGGGCCAAATTCAATTTCCTCACACCCTGAAGGGGGAGAAGTCAGGTGAGGGGGTCGCCTCTCCGAAGGATTGACCACAGTCTGAGGACTCGCTCCTGTACAGAGGGCTGTGTCAGTATGCAAACAAGCCGTCATTCCGGACGGACTCACCAGGAAGTATCATTGTCTGTGGAAGTTCGTCATGTTATTATATGTCTTGGTAAAAAGATCGAAAATCTTTGTTTTCGGCATGGCTGTGAAACATAAATGATCAAGGATCAAAAATTGCTGGCAGAGTTTAATGACGAATTGATCAGAAAAGAAAGGTTGGATTATGCAGCAGCGTTGCGGATCTTTGAGGCCATGTGGGACGAAGGCCGAAAACTCGGTGTGTTGCCCCTCAAAGACCCTCTTGAGGGGATAGATGTGGATATCAGGATTGCGAGGATCCTGAATCATGTTTGAGACGCTGATCTCAAGAATTGCGAAGGAGTTGGATCGCTCCGGTTTGCCTTACATGATTATTGGGGGCCAGGCGGTCCTTTTCTATGGAACTCCCAGGATGACCAAAGATATCGATATCACTCTTGGAATCGATACAGCAAACCTTGACCTGGTTGTTCAAGCGATTAAATGCATTGGCATTGAGATCATTCCTGAAGATTACAGAGCCTTCGCGGAAAGGACTTGTGTCCTGCCGACTGTTGAAAAGGAAAGCGGGCTGAGAATTGACTTCATATTCTCTTTTACACCCTACGAAAGACAAGCCATTGCAAGGGCAAATCCAGTGCCATTAGGCGGAACAAAGGTCATGTTCGCTTCTGTTGAAGATGTGATCATTCACAAGGTCTTTGCCGGCAGACCAAGGGACCTGGAAGACGTGCGTTCTGTCATGATCAAGAATACGGACTTTGACAGGGACTACGTGAGAAAATGGCTCAAGGAATTCGAGAGATCACCTGAGAAAGGCGGCCTTCTGGGTGTCTTCGAAGATATTCTGGAGAGGACCAACAGCTAAAAAAAAGTCACTCCGCTAGAAAGGGAGGCTGCCTGTCTGTGCGTGACGGAAACAGAAGAGAGATTCTCCACTCCAGGCTTCGTTCGGGCTCCGCCTATCAATATCGATGATTGAGAGAAGGAGGTATAAAATGGGGTTGGTAAACGCACAAATCCTGTTGAATAACCCTCGACGCCCCGAATTGGGGCCTGTGAAAGTTTCGGCTTTGGCTGATACCGCAGCAGTTCATCTTTGCATTCCTCCTCATGTCCAGATTCAATTGGAATTGGAAGAGATTGATAAGAAAGAGGTGACGCTCGCTGACGGGACGCGGAAGGTCGTGCCTTATGTAGGGCCGATCGAAATTCACTACAAGAATCGTGTGGGTTTCGCAGGCGCGTTTGTGCTGGGAGACCACCCGCTGCTTGGTGCTATTCCGCTGGAAGATATGGATTTGGTGGTCGTCCCCAAAACAAGGAGTATAGACATCAACCCCGCAAGCCCCAATATCGCCTCCTCTATTGTGAAATGAACGGTTCTCTTTTACCGCGGGGCTTGCCCGCCTCTGGCGGTGCGAGGTTAGAGCCTGCCACGGACTTGATCCGTATTCTACCGCACGATGATGGGAAAGAAGATCATGATCCTCCACCATTTCTGATTGGCTATGAGAAAGGGTTTCAATCTGGTATAACTAAACAATGAAGAAGCGAGTATACATCGAAACGACGGTAGTGAGCTATTTCACTGCTCGGCCCAGTCGTGACATCATAATGGCCGGCCACCAGGAAACCACTCGGGATCTTTGGCCTGATCTCATTGCCAAGTATGAGACGTACATCTCCGCTTTAGTTTACGAAGAGGCTGGGAAAGGCGATCCAGATCAAGCCAAGATGCGTCTCGCATCAATTGAGTCTTTCCCGATGCTCGATATTGCCGAAGAAGCCAGATTTCTCGCTGAAAGGATTATTGCTGGCAGAGGTATTCCCGCCAAGTATCCGGAAGACGCCCTTCATATTGCTGTCGCTGCTGTGAACGGCATGGACGTTTTGGTCACATGGAATTTCGCTCACCTGAATAACCCCTTCACCCGCAGGGCTGTCAGGAGAATTGTTGAGCGCGAAGGATACTCTTGCCCGGAGATCTGTTCACCCCAAGAATTGTTGGAGGTTGACCAATGAAAGATCTAATTGTTCAAGAAGTGCGCAAGCATCGAATGGAACATACCCAGAAATTTCGAGCTGATCTTGATGTAATCTGCGCCGATCTACGTTCCATTCAGGCCACGTCTGGGCACAAGGTCGTCCGTCTTGATCCTAGAAAGCCTGAGCCAACAAAGGCATCCAGCCGACGCTCAAAAACGCGCGGCTGATGCCTGCCGATAAGCGGTCCGCTCGCTGTCGCTCGCTCTCGCTTTGCTCGTCCGCTTATCGGGCTGCAAGATGTGCCGATGGGGCCTTCTAGGCTCCGCTCGCGCTCCGCCTATCAAGCTCCATCGGGCCGACCCCCTCCGGGCTTCGCTCCGCTCGGTCGGCTGGCACGGAAAATTGCATACTCAATTTCCGCCCCCAGCCGACGGCGGCTCATCTCACAGCCCGTCGGACTTGCATGAAGCATACTGCAATCACGATAGACGGAGGTGACAATGAAGACAGTATTGATCACTGGCGCATCATCGGGATTCGGGAAACGCGTTGCCGAGAAACTGCTGGATGAGGGATATACGGTCTATGCGGCTGCTCGACGCGTCGAGAAAATGACTGATCTCGAAGCGAAGGGCGGTCACATTCTGAGAATGGATGTCATTGACAACAGATCGGTTGAAGCTGGTGTTGATCAAGTCATCAAAGAGCAGGGGCGAATCGATGTGCTGTTCAACAACGCAGGATACGGTTCTCTTGGACCTATTGAATGCGTTCCCATGGAAGATATCCAGCGTCAATACGAGGTGAACGTCTTCGGCATGGCCAGATTGATCAAGGCTGTGCTCCCCCATATGCGGAAGAAAAGAAGCGGCCTTATCATCAATACTGCATCCAGTCCAACACCGCGTGCACCCGATCGCCGAAACTGCCGGCTCCGGGTGACGCATGCGTTCGCCATGAAAAAAGGACTTGACGGCGTGCATACAGGTGTACATACTTACAAATGAGGTCCCTTATGTTTGAGTGGGATAAGTCCAAAGATAGGGAGAATCAGTCCAAACACGGAATCCCGTTCGCCGATACATTCGGAGTCTTTGAGGATCCGAACGCTGTGACACTGGAGGACTTCCGGAGCGTCGAGCAGCGCTACGTCACTATTGGAATGGACGCTTTCGGCCGTATTCTCGTGGTAGTTTACACGTGGCGAGGGGACAACATCCGGATCATTTTCGCACGCAAGGCCGTGCGCTATGAGGTGAAGCAATATGAAGGCGAAACATGATTTTAGTAAAGGCAAACGTGGGGCTGTACTTCCCACCCCTGGAAAGAAAGTACGTATTACCATTCGGCTTGACCGTGACATTGTCGATTGGTTCCGTTCCAGGGTAGAGGAACAAGGTGGTGGCAACTACCAGTCGATGCTCAATGACGCTCTTCGAACGTATATGGAGCGTCAGGAGCAGCCCTTAGAAGAGGTCGTCCGCCGTGTAGTCCGAGAGGAGCTGCAGGCCGCTCAGGAATAGCAAAGGCGAACAAGACGCTGGAGAGGACCGGCTGTTCAAGTGCCGTTCCGAAACAAGTACTTTCTGGGGTCGCCAGTGCTGGCGGCCGAGCTTCCTACCGTTAAACCGCCCGGCCACTCATCTACCCGTTCGGCACCATGGGAACAAAGGGGAGAGGGCAATGGTAGCAATGAATAGGCCAATGTCGAGCATTGGCTTCAAGCTCATGAGTTTCATGTTCAAGGTCCGTGATCTTCTTCTGCCTCGTTTGGATGTATTGAAGGAAGCCGGAATAGAATCCGGATTCTCAGTGCTCGATTTCGGCTGCGGCCCAGGCGGCTACATCATACCACTTGAAGAATTGGTGGGTCCTTCCGGCAAGATTCATGCGCTCGACGTACATCCACTTGCCATTCGCGAAGTCAAAAAGATGGCCACACGGAAAGGGTTTAAGAACATCGAGACCATCGAGTCTGATTGCAGCACTGGGCTTCCGGACAATAGTGTGGATACTGTCCTCTTGTATGATGTCTTTCACGGTCTTGCTCGCCCCGATGACGTACTGCGAGAGCTTCACAGGATACTCAAGCCTGGCGGCACATTGTCTTTCAGTGACCACCATTTGAAAGAAGATGAAGGGCTCACACGGGTGACTGGCAACGGCATGTTCCGATTTGTCAGAAAAGGCAAGAAAACGTACAGTTTTGCCAAAGCTGATTGACAGACGAAGCATGAAACGTTGCGGAACAACTCGGATGAAAGCGACTGCAGATAAGCCGCGCCGTGATCCGCAGCGTTACCCAAAGTGGCACAGGTTATTGACAAAATGCATTGTTGGAAGTGCCTTTAGAATGTCTGCAAGAGGTACAAGCAATGTCAAGGACTCCAAAGATCATTCCTATCTCTGATCTCAGGCAAAAGGCCGGCGACGTTGTCAAAGGCGTGTGCTTGTCCAGGGAGCCAGTTTTCATTACCCAACGGGGGCGAGCGGCAGCAGTCCTGGTCAGCATGGCGGCCTACGAGGACTCGCAGCGCGAACTCGAGGTCTTGCGCTTGCTAGCGCGAGGGGAGAAAGAAATCGATGCAGGAATAGGCCATGAACTCGGCGATGTATTCAAGGAAGCGGACCGCTTTCTTGAGGCTGCGAAACCTTGAAGATTCTCTTCACCCCAACTGCCCGTCGTCAATTTCTGGAAGCGATTGCCTTGACTCTAGGAGATTGATATGGCGAAGAAAACCAAAGCTCGATCCTGGGATGTTGCAGAACATTTAGAAACCAAAGAGGACATGGCTGCCTATTTGGAAGCCGCCCTAGAAGACGGTGATCCTGCCCTGGTAGCGGCTGCTTTGGGCGACATCGCGCGGGCCAAGGGAATGGCGGACATCGCGCGAGAGACGGGTCTCGGACGTGAAAGCCTTTATAAGGCGTTGTCGCCCGAGGGGAACCCTGAGTTCGCCACTGTGCTGAAGGTTGTGAAAGCCCTTGGCCTGAGGTTGCGGGCCACGGCCGGTCAACCCAAATCAGGCTAACGAGTAACGAATAAGACTTAGTAGCAGACCTCAAGGGTCCTGCTGCAAGTCGGGGTTAGACTGAGCGGCTGTGAAGGGGTGCATTTGGAATTTGCTGTGGTGTCCTTGTAGGATGCAGAGGGTGAGGCTCAGGACCTCTCCGCAAAAAGTCCTTGCTAAACCCGGCCAAATGGCGGAAGATGTGACCCTCTGTTAACGCCTTTCAGACCAACCTATTCTCACAACCTCTTCGGGAAGCATTTAGGTCCTTTTGGATGATACCGTTGACGGGAAAATTAAGGCCCCTGCTTCTGATTCGGAAGAGGGGTTTTTGTTTTTTGGGAGAATCCCCCTAAATTTCTGTCCTGCCTCTGACCTGATCTGGCAAAACGCTCTGATACCTTTGGAGCTTGTAGAAAAGTCTATCCTTGCTTGTGAAAGGTCAAAAGGTGATTTTTGAAGCTGAACTTGCCAAACCGTATGGCCTCACCACCAGACGACTTAACCAGCAAGTGAGCCTGAACCGAAGCGGTTTTCCTGGAGATTTTATGTTTCAGCTTGCGGCAGAGGAAAAAGCTGAGGTGGTTGCAAATTGTGATCACCTCTCAAGGCTCAAGCTTTCTCCAGCGCTTCCTTATGCCTTCACGGAACAGATTCGGTTGGAATTGGAAGAATTGATAAGGACGAAGAGAAAGGGAGATTCATGGCAAGTAGGTCACAGCTTTTGACCGTACCTGTCAAAGCGGGGTCTTATGATCGGCCGTCACCGACTAACGTGCTCCGACACCGTGAAGGTGCAGGAAAAGAATACGTCGCATGGGGAGCATAGGGCATAGCGCAAACTAGCTAGAGTTACCTGACCCTGCTACTGACGAAGGGGCATACAAAATCTATGCAGGATGAATTTTGGGCTCGGCCGGGACAATCGTTAGGCTCCCATTTGAACAATGTGGCCAAATTGGCTTGCGACTTCGCCCGGGATATCGGGCTGCCCAATGCCGGCTTCTTGCTCGGTTGGCTGCATGACCAAGGAAAGGCTTCCCAGGCCTTTCAAAATTATATCCGGTCGGCAACCGGTTTTTTGGACCAGGAGGATGAGCATTACGTTGACGCCGTGGGCAAGAGGGGGAAGATTGACCATTCCACGGCCGGGTCCCAGAAGATTTGGGCTTCCCTCAAGGGGATCCCCCTAAAGAAACCCGATCCTCTTTTTGCCCAGATGCTTGCCCTCTGTCTGTGCTCCCATCATTCCGGGCTGATCGACTGTCTGGAACCGGGTGGAGAAAACGCCTACAAACGAAGAATCGAAAAGGACACTGAAAAGACGCACCTCGCCGAAGCCGTTGCGGCCTGGGGCAAGGAATGCGGACCTCCGGGATATGACCTCCTTCCGAAATGCCTGGGGGAAATGCGGGACCGTCTCAACAAGTTGCTGAAAGCTCCGCCTTTAAATCTCTGCAATTCCTGCACTACGCGAAGCTGCAGCGGGTTTGTCCCCAATCCAATCGTCTGGCTCCATCTCGGATTTTACATTCGCATGCTCTTGAGTTGCCTACTGGACGCCGACCGCATTGACAGCGCGGACTCTGGGCAGCCCCTAAACGCCTTGTGGCGTTCTTCCGGGGAAACCGATTGGGACAAGCCGATTCAGAGGCTTGAAATTCACCTGTTGGATATCCAGGGTGATCGGCCCATTGACGAGATCCGGCGAAGTGTGTCGCAACATTGTTTGGATCGGGCTGAAGGGCCAAAGGGCATATACACATTGACCGTGCCCACGGGTGGCGGCAAGACCCTGTCCGGGCTCCGTTTCGCCCTGCACCATGCCCGGCGCCACAGCATGAAAAGGATCATAAACGTCATCCCTTACATTTCGATCATCGACCAGAACGCCGATGTGGCCAGAGGCATACTAGAGCCGAAAGGTGAGGAAGAATTCGGAAGCATCGTCCTGGAGCACCACAGCAACCTGGAGCCGGAAAAGGAGACGCCACGCAGCCGGCTTGCGGCCGAATGCTGGGATGCCCCGGTGATCTACACCACCATGGTGCAGTTTATGGAATGCCTGTTCAGCCACGGGACAAAGCCCGCGCGGCGCATGCACCGCCTTGCCCATGCAGTCATCGTTTTCGACGAGATCCAGACCCTCCCCGTAAAATGCGCCCGCCTCTTCTGTAACGCGGTGAATTTCCTGGTCCGGGAATGCGGGGCCAGCGTGGTTCTTTGCACGGCCACCCAGCCCTTGCTGGACAAGCTGGAGCATCCGGAACGCGGCGTCCTTACATTGGAGGCGAACAGCGAATTGATGCCGAATGTCGAGAACCTCTTCCACCAGTTGGAGCGGGTGGAAATCCTGGACCGGAGCCGGGCCGGGGGTTGGACGCTTGAACAGGTTGCGGATCTGGCTGCCGAGCAACACGAGACGGCGGGCAATTGCCTGGCGGTAGTGAACACCAAAGATTGGGCGCGCAGGCTGTACAGAGAATTGGCGGGTCGAGGTCTGCCCGGTGTTCACCATTTGAGCACGGACATGTGCGCCGCCCACAGATTGAGTGCCTTGAACGAAATGCGCTCCAAACTGGAAAACCATGAACCTGTCCTTTGCGTAAGCACGCAACTGATCGAGGCCGGGGTGGACATCAGTTTCGGCGTGGCCATACGTTTTCTAGCTGGCTTGGACTCCATCCTGCAAACGGCCGGGCGCTGTAATCGCAACGGGGAGCGCAGGAACGAACCCGGCCTGGTGCATATTCTGAAACCGGACCGCGAGGAATTGGGGCCGCTCAAGGAAATAAAGGCCGGACAGGAGGCTGCCCAACGCGTATTGCACGAGTTCCATGCCGATCCCCAATCCCTGGGCGGTTCGTTAACCCACCCCAAGGTGATAGAACGATATTTTCGCTATTATTTCTTCGATCGCCGCGAAGAAATGGACTACACGGTGAAAGCCAACCAGGTTGGTCGCACCGACAACCTGGTGAACATGCTTTCCTGCAACCCGAAGAATCCCGGGAACATGGATTTCCAGCCCTCACTGCGCCAATCATTTGCTGAAGCCGGGAGGCATTTTCAGGTCATCGAGGAGGCGACCCAGGCGGTGATCGTACCTTTCGGGGAGGGAAAGGACATTATTGCCGAGTTATGCGGCCTGCATGACCCCAAGATGCTGGGGCCGCTGCTGCGCCGAGCTCAGCGCTACAGCGTCAACCTGTTTCCCGGCCCCTTGAAGGCCTTGGATGAAGCAGGAGTCATTCACGAGATACAGAAGGGCTGGGGCATATACTATCTGGATAAGCAGCACTACAGCGATCGGACAGGCGTTTCGACTACCGTGGTCAATGATATGGATATACATATCTGCTAGAAGGAGGCCGAAGTGAAAAACGACATAACGTTCAAGCTGACCGGGCGCTACGCCCTGTTCACCGATCCTCTGACCCGTATCGGTGGGGAAAAGTGCTCGTACCACATTCCCACTTATGAGGCGCTTAAGGGGGTGGTCAAATCGATCTATTGGAAGCCCACGCTGATCTGGTTCATCGACCGGGTGCGGGTCATGCGGCCCATCCGCACTCAGACCAAAGGCACCAAGCCCTTTGAGTACGGCGGGGGCAACAGCTTGGCCATTTACACCTTCCTGGCGGACGTCGATCCAGGTCCAGGCCCATTTCGAGTGGAACCGAACAGATCACAGGAAGGAACTCGCGCACGACCGGATTGACGGCAAACACTTCGAGATCACCCGGCGCATGTTGGAGCGCGGCGGCCGCCAGGACATCTTCCTGGGGACCCGGGACTGCCAGGGCTATGTGGAGCCTTGCCGTTTCGGCGAAGGGGAGGGGCATTACGACGGCATAAAGGAACTCGGGTTCGGGCTCATGTTCCATGGGTTCGACTACCCGGACGAGACCGGACTGGACATGCTGTGCAGCCGGTTTTGGCGACCTTTCATGAAGAGAGGAGTCATCGAGTTCCCGCGGCCCGAGGAATGCCCCGTTCGCAAGGACGTGCGGCCCATGAGGGCCAAGGGATTCCAGCCCAGCCGCAACTTCAGCGGGCTGGCCGAGGAGGGATTGATATGAGCTGGATTCAGAAGTTGTATGACACCCATGCGGCCATTCCTCCGGATGAGGCCTCGGTCCCAGAAAGCCACACCACTGTCAAGGCCCATATCGAGGTGGTCTTGGACGCGCAAGGTAATTTCAGAAGGGCCAAGGTGATCGACAAGGGCGACTCCACCACCATAATCCCGTGCACCGAGGAATCGGGCAACCGGGCAGGGACCAAGCCCAAAGCGCATCCGCTTTGCGACAGTCTGCAATACGTGGGCAAGGACTTCCGAGACTTTGGGGGCGAGGTGACAAGCGGCTTCAAGGATACCCCTGGCGCGCCGTACGTAAGTTATATTGGTCAATTACGCTCCTGGGTCGAGGCCAGGCCCCATCCCTTGACGGAAGCCATTCTGGCCTATGTGTCCAGGGGGTGCCTGATTGCCGATCTGGTCAGGCCGGAGGTCAGGGTGCTGCCGTTCGGCCCGGACGGCAAATTCGTCAAGAAAAAGGAGAGAGGGGACGAAGACAAGTATCCTATCTGGTCCGTTCTGACTGCCGGGCAATTGCCGGAGAAAGCGGTGGTGCGCTGGAGGGTGAAAGTCCCGGGCCGACCGGCATCCGGAACCTGGGAGGACCAAACCCTGATCGACAATTGGATCTCATATTATCCCCAGGCAATAACCTTAAAAGATACTTGCATGGTCAAAGGGGACAACGTCCCCCTGGCTTCGCTGCACCCGGCAAAACTGCGCCATCCCGGAGACAAGGCCAAAATCATCTCGGCCAACGACAAGTCCGGGTTCACCTTTCGGGGCCGTTTCACCGATCCAGATGGGCAACAGGCCTGCGGGGTGGGCTACGAGGTTACCCAGAAGGCCCATAGCGTACTGCGCTGGCTTATCAGCAGGCAAGGATTCAAAAATGGCTCCCAGGTCTTCGTCAGTTGGGCTGTGTCCGGCAAGCGGGTGCCGCCGCCCCTGGTGGAAAGCTCAGATTGGATGGAAGAGGCTTCCACCGCTTTCACGGAAGAAGACTCTGGCGCAGGGGGTGTTGCGATCGACCACGCCCGAGATGTCGGCCAGAGCTTCGCCCAACGGCTCAATAGGTACATGGCCGGATACAGGGCCGAAATCGATCCCACGGAAGACATTGTGGTCATGGGCCTGGACTCGGCCACTCCCGGCCGCATGAGCATAACCTATTACCGGGAATTGCTGGGGTCCGAATTCCTGGCCAGGCTGGAAGACTGGCATTCGACCATGGCTTGGCCGCAACGCCTTACGGTCGAGGAGAAGCCGAAGGGAAAAGGCAAGACCAGAAAGCGCGTTTTCTGGCAGGCCTGCGCGCCTGGTCCGCGTAGTATCACGGAAACGGCCTATGGCCGCAGGCTGGATGACAAGCTGAAGCGGACCACGGTGGAACGTCTGCTGCCCTGCATAATTGACGGCCGGGAATTGCCCAGGGACCTTATGGAGTGCTGCGTGCGCCGTGCGATCACCCATCCTGGGTTAGCTGCCAAGCGCGGCGACACGAAACATTCGGAATGGGAACAAGCCCTTGGCGTGGCTTGTGCCATGTTCAAGGGTTACCACTCACGTCATGGCAACCCCGACAGAAGGAGGAAGTACGAAATGGCGTTGGAAAAGGAAAGAGACACGCGGGACTATCTGTACGGAAGATTGCTGGCCATTGCGGAACGCATCGAGGAGATGGCCCTGTATGTGGCCGGTGAATCCCGCCCCACTACGGCGGCCAGGCTCATGCAGCGTTTCGCGGACCACCCCTGTTCTACTTGGCGCACCATTGAAATGGCCCTGCAACCCTACAT
This sequence comes from uncultured delta proteobacterium, assembly GCA_963740905.1. Taxonomy (GTDB): domain Bacteria; phylum Desulfobacterota; class DSM-4660; order Desulfatiglandales; family HGW-15; genus JAFGDM01. The sequence continues at coordinate 147,202 of CAVUFY010000015.1, read as the reverse complement.
GCAACGGTTGCAGTCCGGCCGGGGGAGGCTTCCTGCATAACATGAAAACCTTACTCGATGAAGTAATGGGTCTGTTCAAAGATGGGGTTTTTCAGTCTGATCGGCCTTTGTGCGGGGAGTTTCTGCTGGGTTACCACCTCCAGCGGCTGGAGTGGAAGAAGGAGAAGGACAATACAATTAAAACCGAAGGAGAAGAAAGATGAACATTCTCAAGAACAAAATCGATTTTGCTTTGATCCTCAAGGTCACAAAGTCCAATCCCAATGGCGACCCGCTCAACGGCAACCGCCCGCGCACCGATTACGACGGGTACGGCGAAATCTCGGATGTCTGCCTGAAGCGCAAGCTCCGGGACCGGCTGCAAGAGGCGGGGCATGCCATTTTTGTGCAGCCCGACGACCGTAAGAAGGATGGCATGAAGAGCCTGCGGGAGCGGGCGGAATCCAAAGAACACGGACTTGGCCGGGATGCCTTCGGTCCAAAGCCGACAAGGACGATACCGTAAAAAAGGCGTGCGCTAAATGGATCGATGTCAGGACTTTCGGGCAGTTATTCGCTTTCGGGGGAAACGGGGCGATGCCTCAGGCGTATCCATCCCCATCCGCGGCCCGGTGTCTATTCAGTCGGCATTTAGCGTGGAGCCGGTCAGCGTGTCCAGCATCCAGATCACCAAGAGTGCGAGCAGTGAGGGCGATGGGACCAAGCGCGGTTCCGACACCATGGGCATGAAGCACCGAGTCGATAAAGGCGTCTACGTGACATCCGGCAGCATGAATCCCCAGTTGGCCAAACGCACCGGATTCTCGGATGCGGACGCCGATATTATCAAAGAATGGTTGCCCAAGCTTTTCGAGAACGATGCCTCCTCGGCCCGTCCCGAGGGCAGCATGACCGTGCTCAAGGTCATCTGGTGGAAGCATAGCTGCCCGGCCGGTCAGTATTCCTCGGCCAAGGTGCATCGCAGCCTCACGGTCAAACCGGACGGTTCCTATTCCCTTGTGGAATTGCCAGGTCTCAAGCCGGAGGAAATTGACGGGTTCTGATGCGGGCACCTCCACCGCTCCGGGCCGGCTCGCCGGGCGTATAGCCGGGTGCGGGGCTATGCCCCGGACCCAACCTTGATCACGGGCGTTACCATTCTGAGGATGTAATGGACCCTACAGACAGAGATCCTATTATTATCCCGCCCAATGGCGGCTACCGCGATCTGAAGTCTGGCGGAGAATCATTTCTTTGGTGAGAAGAAATTGATCATCTTTGGATGCTTTTAAGAAGGCGCGTGTCATGAACTATTCCCGATTCGAAGAACTTCCGGTCTGGCAGGATGCAATCCGGTTGGCCGAAGAGATTTACAATATGACAGAAGACAAATCCTGGTCGGGCAGTCGGAGTCTCCGTGATCAGTTAGAGAGAGCGGCGCTTTCCGTTTCCAACAACGTCGCGGAAGGTTTCGAACGGGGCACTACGAATGAGCTTCTGGCCTTTTTGTATATTTCGCGTGGTTCGGTCGGCGAAGTGCGATCAATGCTCTGTTTTCTTGAACGCCGGCCAGGGCTTGCCAATTTCAAATCCCAAATCTCAAATTTGAAATCTATGGCAGAGAGTTGTTCTCGCCAGTTGCGAGGCTGGGCCGACCATTTGCAGAATTCAGATATCAAAGGCCAGCGGCACCTGAATGACAAGACACGGGCAAGTTACCATTCAAAGAAAGGGTTAAAGGAATTCCAGGATGAACTTCAGCAGAGGCTGCCGCCGGACCATCCTTTGCGCAAAGGGAAATAGGTGAGACGGGAAGTCGGCTTCACGGAAAACCTTTATCGGACTCAGACACAAACGCGCCATTGGAAGAGGAAATGGTTAATTACACCGAAGACGATCTGGTTCCTATTTCCGCCTTGCAGCACCTGATGTTCTGCAAGAGGCAATGCGCGCTTATCCACATCGAGCAACTCTGGGATGAGAATCTGTTGACTGCCGAAGGCAGGATCATGCATGAGCGGGTGCATGACAGCGGAGCGGAATCCAGGGGCGGCGTGCGCATCGAAAGAAGTGTCCCTCTCCGGTCTTTGAAACTGGGTTTGATAGGCAAAGCGGACGTGGTCGAGTTCCACCGGGTAGACGGGAACAAGTGGCTTCCTTTTCCTGTGGAATACAAGAGGGGGAAACCCAAGGTCGATCCATCCGACAAAGTCCAGCTTTGTGGCCAGGCCATCTGTCTTGAAGAAATGTTAGATGTGACCATTCCCGGTGGGGCGATCTTTTACGGAAAGACCAGACGGCGTCTTGACGTCTCTCTTGATGATGAACTGCGCCAGGAGACAGAAAAGGCTGCGCGAGCGGTGCATGAATTGCTGGCCTCGGGAAAGACCCCGGAGCCGACCTACACCAAGAAATGCGGAAGGTGCTCTCTCAATAATCAGTGTTTGCCCAAGCTCATCCAGAAGAAACCTTCGGTGAGGCGATATCTTGAAAAGGCGGTCGAAGACTCATGAAAAAGCATCTCAACACGCTTTTTGTCACAACGCAAGGGGCCTACCTCTCCAAGGAAGGGGAGACGGTGGTGGTCAAGGCTGAAAATGAAGTCCGCTTGCGGGTGCCTATCCACACCATCGGAGGAATCGTATGCTTCGGCAATGTCGGATGCAGCCCTTTCCTGATGGGGTTCTGCGGTGAAAATGGCGTAGGTATCAGCTTTCTCTCCGAACACGGGAGATTTATGGCCCGAGTGCAGGGGTCGGTGTCCGGCAATGTTCTTCTTCGCCGCGAGCAGTACCGGAAGGCGGATGATCCGGAAGCGTCGGCGGATGTGGCAAAGTTTGTGCTGACCGGAAAGCTGGCAAACTGCCGAGCCGTTTTGCAGAGAGCCTTGCGCGATCATGGCGGAGCAAGGTGAACGCCGGCGCTCTGAGGGAGGTCTCGGGCCGGATGGGATATTATCTCGATCAGATTCCCAAGGAGTCCAATCTGGAAGTACTCAGGGGCATCGAAGGTGATGCGGCTCACGGCGTATTTTAGTGTCTTCAATGAATTGATCACTGCTCAGAAGGAGGATTTCTCATTTGAGGAGCGGAACCGCAGACCTCCTCTTGATAACGTGAACAGCCTTCTTTCGTTTGTCTACACTTTGACTATGCACGATGTGCGCTCGGCACTTGAAAGCTGTTGGGCTTGATCCTGCTGTGGGCTTTCTTCACAAGGATAGGCCGGGTCGCCCCAGCTTGGCTCTTGACCTCATGGAAGAGTTCCGACCTTTTCTAGCGGACAGGCTGGTCCTATCTCTGATCAACCTGCGAAAAGTCCAGAAAGATGGGTTTAAGAAAAGCGATTCAGGGGCCGTGCTCATGTCTGATGAAACCAGAAAAGATGTCCTTGTTTCCTACCAAAACAGAAAGCAAGAGGAAATCGTTCACCCTTTTCTGGGGGAAAAAGTAGCGGTAGGGATGTTGTTTCACATTCAGGCGTTGCTTCTTGCTCGGTATGTTCGAGGTGATCTTGACGGTTATCCACCCTTCATCTGGAAATAGGGTGCGCCATGATGGTTGTTGTGAGTTACGATGTTTCTACCATTGATCCGGAGGGAGAGGCCCGGCTACGGCGCGTGGCGAAGGTCTGCAAGGATTATGGTCAGAGGGTGCAGTTTTCCGTCTTCGAGTGCGTCGTGGACCCGGCCCGATGGACTTTTTTCCGGGACAAGTTGATCAAAGAGATTGATCCGGAGGCCGATAGCTTGCGGTTCTATTTCCTGGGCGCAAACTGGAAGCGCAGGATCGAACAGATCGGTGCCAAGAAATCCGTTGATCCGGAAGGACCTTTGATAGTGTGAAAGGCTCGTGCGAACCTGAAGTTGCCATTTCGGAATTCCCAGGTTTCGGCTGTCATTACGTGAACTTGCGGACGATTGTGCGAAAAGAGGTTCGCATCTCGGCTATCACTTGTCATATCAGCGCCTTAGTGGCATGGCCCTTTGACAACTGAATAGGAGAATCCGCAAAACATGGGAGCTTCGCGGAATCCTCCATGAAATGGCTTGCTCCGCAGGCACTTAGAAAGCAACAGTCGCTCCCCATGCGGGAGCGTGGATTGAAACAGCTTGTCCTGACAATTCACCCGCCGCCATGATCAGGTCGCTCCCCATGCGGGAGCGTGGATTGAAACTTGAACACGCCGCTATGGATCATCCCGTCGACCTCGGTCGCTCCCCATGCGGGAGCGTGGATTGAAACTTGATGTATCTGCGGTGTAGTCCAGTCCGGACGTCGCTCCCCATGCGGGAGCGTGGATTGAAACATACATGAATGACCAATGCCTTATGATCACACTGTAGTCGCTCCCCATGCGGGAGCGTGGATTGAAACTATGAAACTCCTATACGTACTGTGGCATATGCAGTCGGGTCGCTCCCCATGCGGGAGCGTGGATTGAAACTGCATGCCGCAGGCCTGGCATAGCGGTGAACGACGTCGCTCCCCATGCGGGAGCGTGGATTGAAACAAGTTAGTGATCTTGACCATGTAGCATAGTCATGTTGGTCGCTCCCCATGCGGGAGCGTGGATTGAAACCAGTCATGATGCTGTCTCAATCTCAATACAGAGAAGTCGCTCCCCATGCGGGAGCGTGGATTGAAACATGGTATCGCCAGGATGGTATCATCTGAGTATGGTCGCTCCCCATGCGGGAGCGTGGATTGAAACAATACACTGACTACTAGTGCCGAATTGGCGTCGATCAGTCGCTCCCCATGCGGGAGCGTGGATTGAAACATGTATGAGCATCGGCGGATGTGGCAACGTGGAAGCGGTCGCTCCCCATGCGGGAGCGTGGATTGAAACGTTGTTCAGATTGCGCGAACGTACCAGTCGCCGTAGGTCGCTCCCCATGCGGGAGCGTGGATTGAAACAGACGAGTCCAGTTCGAGTGCTGGACTCCGGTGTCGCTCCCCATGCGGGAGCGTGGATTGAAACAGCACTCTCGGATATCTGCCGATCATCGAAACGGGTCGCTCCCCATGCGGGAGCGTGGATTGAAACACTTTAGATGGACGTATCCCGCTGAAAGCTTAGTCGCTCCCCATGCGGGAGCGTGGATTGAAACACGGATCTCAACCGAACAATCCCGCGCGAGTCAGTCGCTCCCCATGCGGGAGCGTGGATTGAAACAGCTTCAGTGGTCAATAGCTGCACGGCGCTACTGGTCGCTCCCCATGCGGGAGCGTGGATTGAAACAGGCCTTACGGCCATCAAGTGCTATCGCGCGACTTGCGTCGCTCCCCATGCGGGAGCGTGGATTGAAACTGTGGCATCGGAGAGTTATGCAGCAATGGTAACCTGGTCGCTCCCCATGCGGGAGCGTGGATTGAAACGATGCGTTAATGTCGGAGATCGGTGACCACGGCAGTGTCGCTCCCCATGCGGGAGCGTGGATTGAAACCTCTGGCACATGGCTCGATATATCCCGCTCTATGAGTCGCTCCCCATGCGGGAGCGTGGATTGAAACACCGTGGATGGGGAGGGAAAGGGGACGTTGTTAGGATTTTAGGTTGGCAGCGGCGGCATTAGAGTGGTAATGGCGGGTGATGCCAAGGAGAGCTCGAATAGATGCTGCCGTCGCCCTGCACCACGTTATGGTCAGGGGCATTGCAAGGGGGGCGGTATTCCGTAGCGATACCGAAAGGAGTCATTTACCGAACTACGTTTCTTTCCTTTGCACAGAAGACGAAGCGGGATCGGGAAGCGCGAGAATTCAAAAGATCGTCCCGTTATCCCCGCTACCTAAAAAGGCATAAGAGGGAAGGGTTGAGGAAAGGAGGAGGCCGAGATGCCGGCAAATATCGCTCATCTGTTGATTTGCAACAAGGCAGTTAAGGTCCTGCAGAGTGGAGGAGAATACGAGCAGTTCATTTCAATCCTCGATCAGGACAAGCACAAGCCCTATCTCAACTTGGGGTCGGTTGGCCCTGACCTGTCATATTACGGGAGCAAATTCGAAGGATTGAAGAGCCTCCTTCTTGAACAATCAGACAAGCCCCTTGGCGTAGACGGCTGGTCGTATCTTCTTCACTCAAAAGAACCAAACCGGTTTCCCCTCAGCCTTATTGAACTCACATGGAAAGACGCGAACTGGAAGGAAGAGGATTGGGACGAGGTTGACCTTCATAAATTTGCCTTCGCGTGCGGTTATCTTTCGCACATGGCCGCAGATCAGATTATCCATCCCGTAGTGAATGACATAGCCGGTCCCTATTACCGCACTGGAGAAAACCGCAAGGTGCACCGCAGATGCGAGATTTACCAAGACGTGGCGCTCTTTCACACGCTGTACGAAAATGAAGACTTCATGGAAAAGCACTTTAACCGATGGGTGGACATCGCTCCAGACAGCAGCCGCAACGCACCAGATTGGTTTCGATACTTCATCCAGAGAGCCTTTGTTGAGAGTCACGGAGCCTATCCCAAGGAAGAGGAGGTTGAAGATTGGATCGACGGGCTGCTGTTGATCCTGAGGGGAATGAAAATAGTCGGTCCGTACAAGACGGCCAATGAGGAATGGCAGGAGAACGGGATGTCTTCCGAGGATTTTGCCCGCTTTTTCAAAGGGTACATGGATTACTTTTTCAAGGCCGTGGAGTTGACAGGAATTTACTGGAAAATGGTCTTTGAATTGTACCATCCACCCACGGGTGTTCCGCAGATTTCCGACAAGATGCGGGAGCGCTTCAGAGGAGTGGTACAGAATGCAGATCTTTCTTCACCTCTTCAAAGGGACATTGTGGAAACCGCCAAGAAGGCGATCGCAAAGAGTCCGCAGAAGCGATTCGCTGCCCTGCTGACGGATCTCGATTCTCCACTCGACAAGGCGCGGATTTTAACGGTCAAGGAGTCAGACGTAGGGAAGTTTTAACCTTGCTCTCGGCATTTGTGCCTTTGGGCCGGGCTCGGACTAAGAGAACCTCTTCAAATACTGAAGTAACGGGGCTGGGGTTGAAACAACTTCTTGAAATGTCGAAGTGATAATCCTTCGAATATGGGCTAAGTAGCTCGATCCAGTCCGACCCGCCCCGAGGCGATCTCCCTGCCGGCTGCACTGAGGAAATTGTTTCACCCAGGTCGTCACCCGGTTTGACCTCCGGGATGGTCCGCAGAGGCAGCGATTCTATTTTTTCGACGGTTGTAGGTATGGATGCGTTTTTCCGGCTGACCTCATCGCCGATCGATCCATCCATGTTTCCCGAATATCACGGACAATGCATCTTTTACCTCAGCTGCCGTTCTCTTGACGGCCGCCCCGAGACTTTCGGGACCAAGTTCCTTTGCCACATTCACGCCGCCGGAGCCAGCGGCTGCCTCGCCGACGGCGCCTGCGGTGCCGGCTGTTGCAGCAGGAGAGACGGCAAGGCCAGCAGGGCCGGTCGCTAGAGCCGCGGCCACGGCAAAGAGCATCCCCGGCATTTTTCCGCCTTTTGCCTTGATCTCCTCGGAAACCAGCGGACGGGAACCCTTAGCCGTTATCTCATACATTTCCACCAGCGTCTTGAGCTCTCCTGCGCCGGCCCCGAACCCTATCAGCACCCGCTTGAACCTGCTTCCTTCCTTGATCGACACGAACGCACCCCTGATTACAAGGTCCCCCATGGCCGGCGGCGTTCCGGTCTTCGCCTCCAGGGCGTGAAGGCCGAGTTCATTGATTCTCTTCACGAGCTCTGCGGCGATTTCGGCGCCGAGTTTTCTCCCAAGGCTTATTTCGTAGGCAGACTGCGGCCTTTCAGGCTTTTCATAAAGAGCGGCAAAGGGATCGTCTGAAGGTATATCTTCGGGAGTTGCAGCAAAATCGTAAACAATAATCCTGTGAGGCCTTGGAAGACGTTCGTTCTCTCCATAGGTCTTGCGCTCTATGACGGTAGTGCTCGCACAGCCGGTTGCTATACATGCAAATGCCAGCACCGTCATGACGAAGCGACAGAACACACTGACTGTCGTGCATGCGGATAGCTTTATTTCGGTCAGTGATTTTCGCGGAATCCGCGCCGGCGTCATAGCACAATAAGAGTGAAGTGAAGTGATAAGAACTTGCTTTTTCGGTTTCGGACCATATGAGATTTCGCCTTGAGTGTCAAGGGCAATGTAGACGCATGACAGGGTGTTTCTGTCCTGACTCATAAGAATAATTTTGTCGATTGGTTGCATATAATTCTGAGCGGCTCATCCCGCCCCCGTTAACCTCAAAAATTTGCTTGAAAAACGCCCAGGTATGACATATCCTCATACCAGAGGTGAGGAAGATGGCTGTATCAAAAATTGCGATTACAATAGATGATAACCTCCTGAAGCAACTTGATAATCTCGTCAGATCGAAACAGTTCCCCAATCGGAGCAAGGCTATTCAGGACGCTGTTGCCGAGAAACTGGCCCGTTTAGAAAGAAGCCGTCTTGCCCAAGAGTGCGCAAAACTTGATCCGGACTTTGAACGCTCTTTGGCGGAAGAAGGTTTTTCAACGGAGATTACGGAATGGCCAGAATATTGAGGGGTGATATCCATTGGGCGGATCTAAACCCCGTAGTCGGCAGTGAACAGGGCGGCCTACGCCCTGTTCTCATCTTAAGCCAAGACGTATTCAATGAGCGTTCAGGCACTGTAATTGCGGTGGCGATTACCAGTCAACCCCAACGAGCCGGGTTCCCGTTAACCCTGAAACTCACCGAATCCAAGCTGCCCAAACAATCATGGGTGAAGATCAGTCAGATTCGCACTCTTTCTGTAAAACGCATCGGCAACAAGTTAGGAAGAACGACTGACGAAGAATTAGCCGTCATCATTGACGGTTTAAATGAGATCATTGGCGATTAACCTGCCGTTTCAGTTTTTTGCCGAAAAGGCACGGCCCAACTGAACTTCCCGGCAGAACTGTCATACTAATCGTGATAATTCTGTTTGGAAAGGCATGAAAGGAAGCACCTCCCTTCGATTACTCACAACCGTGATCCCCTGATCACAGAAAGGACAGAACCGACTTATGGTCACCATCCTGATTGTCATTGCCTCTTTAGCTCTGGCCTTACAGGCCGCTATCGGACTATTTTTCTTCATATCCTGCATCTGGGAAAACGAGAAAAGGGCGCGTGTCTTTGCAGGCGTCCAGTTCCTGGGCATGCTCGCCCTTCTGGTACTCTTCCTGATGTTAGCTTCCCGCGGTTTTTTCCATACGGGGCCGGGGCTTTTTCTGCTGATTCTGGGCTACGTGGCGAGCGGGGCGGCGGTGTTTTTCCTGCTGCGAAAGACCGGGCCCAATCCCTTGGCGTTGCAGGGCACAAAAGGGCGTATCCAGGGGGAAGTGAAGAGGTTCGACGAAAGGGAACAGGTGTTTGCGAGGAATCGCACGCTCAAGCCGGGTTCCGAGCAGTACAAGCGGTTCTACGAGGAGCACCCGAAGTACGAAGCATTTGATGCCCGGCGAAGGGAAAGGGGAGGGCCGATCGGTCCGGCGGGCGTCATCGACAAGCCCCACGAAGAGGCCGACGTAGCCATGGCCCTTGCCTCACAGAGCATGTGCCTCTATCTCTCGTCCCCGGAGAAGGTCAATCCCGAGCCTCACTTTTTCCTCAAGGAAAAGGTGAAGGCGGGGAAGGTAGTCCTCAGCCCCAAAGAGGCCAGCGAGCGGGTTAAGGGATACGTGTTGCACCTGGGGGCTGCCCTGGTGGGCATCACCGAGATCAACCCGCTCTGGGTCTATTCCCGCAGGGGGGAGATCTTCCATGAAAACTGGGAGGACTGGGGAAAGGAAATAGAGCTCCACCATAAGTATGCCGTCGTATTTGCCGAGGAGATGGATTTCAGGATGGTGGGTACCGGTCCCCACACTCCCACCATGATGGAAAGCATGGGAAACTATGCAAAGGGGGCCTACATCTCCACCCAGGTGGCGGGCTTTATCGCCAATCTGGGCTACTCGGCAGCAGCCAGTCACCTCCGCCATTATGACGGCCTCATGGTCCCCTGGGCCGTGGACGCGGGCCTTGGGGAAGTCGGCCGCCTGGGCTACCTGATCACCAAGGAACTGGGCCCTCGGGTGAGATTGAGCGCCGTGACTACGGATCTGCCACTCGTTCCCGACAAACCGGTGGACATCGGGGCCGAGGATTTCTGTGAGATCTGCAAGAAGTGTTCGCTCTGCTGCCCTTCCGGGTCGATTCCCAAGGGAGATCAGAGCGTCGTCAACGGGACCCTTCGATGGAAACTGAATGCGGAGACCTGTTTTGAGTTTTGGGGCAAGGTGGGTACGGACTGCAATGTGTGCATGAGGGTCTGTCCATGGAGCCATGCGCGGACCTTCCCGCACAAGATCATCGTGGAGATGATCACCAGAAACAAATATGCCCGGCGGATATTTTCGGTCATGGATGATGTATTCTACGGGAGAAAGCCGAAACCCAAGGCGCCGCCGGAATGGGCCCGATTCGATGGAAGATAGGGCTGTGGAGATAATTCTATTTTGGACAGGCACGTTTATGAATATATGTTCAGCCTAGCGAAGAGAGTTTTCGTTTAAATGTTTCTGAACGTAATCATAAGAATAGCAAGTGCCTTCATATCAGGTGTACAAGCCGTTACCTGGCGATCTTTCTTCATGTTACGAAGTCCATGGATCGGCGCGTTTTCCGTTTGGCTTTTTCTGACTGCAACCCCTGCGGAAGGATTCTCAGGCAGGCCTGCTGAACTCTCCGAATGTTCCAAAATCCAGGACGATGCACAACGGCTGAAATGTTACGACAACCTGGCCGGGCGCAAAGCGCGGGAGCCTGCGCCCCCATCGGAATCAGGGCGAATACCCGGGCTGGAGGAGGAGAAGTATTCGTACTTTTCCCGGATCTGGGAACTGGAACCGGGAACCAGGCGCGGGAAATATCCTATCTCGCCTTATCGATCCAATTATTTTCTTCCCTACACCTACAATGCATCGCCCAATTATGACGCCTTGCGGGAGGCCGATCCTGAAAAAGACCTCAAACACGAAGAAACCGTTTTCCAGTTGAGCTTCAAGGTCAAACTCTGGCCCGATGTTCTGGGCCAAAAGGCGGATCTATGGGCCGCCTACACCCAGCGGTCCTTCTGGCAATCCTACAACTTCGAAAACTCGTCTCCTTTTCGGGAGACGAATTATGAGCCTGAACTGCTTCTCAACTTCAGGACCGATTACTCCCTTTTCGGCTTAAAGGGCCGATTCGTAAACGTGGGCTTCAACCACCAGTCAAACGGCCAGTCCGAGCCCATGTCCAGAAGCTGGAACCGCGTCGTGGCCAGTACCGGGTTTGAGAAGGGCGATTTCTCTCTTCTCCTGAAGGGGTGGTACCGCATCCCGGAAGCGGCCGAGGACGACGATAACCCCGAAATCGAAGACTATCTCGGGTACGGTGAGATCTGGGGCTACTACTTCTTGAAAGGACACCGCTTTGGGATCATGCTCCGCAACAACCTCGACTTCAACACCAACCGCGGCGCCGTGCAGTTGGAGTGGAGTTTTCCCCTATTGGAAAGGGTCTGCGGCTATGTTCAGTACTTCTACGGATACGGCGAGAGCCTTTTGGACTACAACCACCGGGTCAACCGCATCGGCATAGGGTTTATTCTTAAGGAATGGGATTGAGAATAGGCGAGGGCGGAATTGACGATCGGGGTGTTTTGTAACATGAAAGGGAGCCCGTGTTGAGTTCGCGACAAAGAACCCGTCCTGAGAAGACTCCCGGTCTTACGTGGAGGATCCACCGAATTCGCCAGGATCGCGATGAATCGCTGGACGACTGGGTCGTGCTCGAAGAGCCGCTGGAAATTGTCGTCAACGGGCGGAGCATTGCGGTGCTCATGCGCCTGCCCGGCCAGGAAAAGGAACTGGCCGCCGGCTTCTGCATTACCGAGGGCTATGTTCGAAAGGCGCAAGACATTTTGCTCATCCATCACTGTGGATTGGGGCTTCCAGCGCCCGGTGAAGATGAAGACCACGAGGGGAGCGACTCGCGCAACCGAATTGAGCTGTCCGTTGAGCCGGCCGGTCTTCTGAGTCATAAGGATGCGGACCTTGTTCGGCTCATCCGCTCCGGATGCGGCGCCGCCGATGTGTCCGCGATGGTCGGCGGCCTGCCCTATGTTGGACAAGGATTTTCCATTGAGGCTTCCTTGCTGCTAGGGCTCAGCAAAGCCATGCGGGATCTACAACCCTTACACCGCAAGATCGGCGGAACCCATTCGGCAGCACTCTTTGATGCTCACGGTCATGCCGTTTATCTGGCAGAGGATATTGGGCGACACAATGCGGTTGACAAAGTCGTGGGTTACTGCCTGCTCAGAAAAATGCCTCTGGAAGATAAGGTACTCGTCACAAGCGGAAGGGCAAGCTATGAAATGGCCACCAAAGCGATCCGGGTGGGGTTACCCCTAATCGCCACGATTTCCGCTCCCACGTCATTGGCCGTTGAGATCGCCAGAGATCGGGGACTCAGTTTGATCGGCTACCTTCGAGGAGGCCGCATGAATGTGTATACTCATCCGGAACGGCTCAAGTGAGAAAGAATCTCTGCTCAGCGTATAGAGTTCTTGATAGGGAGGACCAGTGTGTGGACGTAAGTGACACAGTGATATATTTCTGGTACCAAAGGCGTCTCGTCCAGTTGTATGTTTCCATAGGCAGGACATTATGCTCAATCGTTAAACGGATTGCCACCGGAGCCTTAGAGGGAGAATGTATACCGATTTTTTCGGATTAAAAGAATCCCCGTTTGATCTCACGCCATCACCCCGCTTTGTGTACTTGGGTCAAAGTCACAAAAAGGCCTTGGCACTGCTGACCTCCGGGGTGACGGAAAGAAAGGGGCTAATACTCTTGACCGGAGAGACCGGCACCGGCAAAACCACTATGGCCAAGAAGCTTTTGCATGATCTCGATCCAACCAATCACCATGTTTATATTTCCAATCCCCTTTTGTCCCCAGGCGAGTTTATCGAGTGCCTGGCTTTCTCGGCTTTTAAGAGGAAGGTCCACTTTAAGTCTCAAGCCGCCTTTCTTGCTGAGTTTAAACGGTTCTTGTTGAAGTGCCGTCAAAATCAACGCTATTTCATTTTGATAGTCGATGAGTCGCAGCACCTCTCATTCGAACTCCTGGGAGAAATTTATCGTCTTTCTCGTTTGGAGTTTGACGGCGAAAAGCTGATGAGTGTCTTTCTGGTCGGGCAGACGGGAATTAACGAAAAACTCGCGGATCCAAGGTGTCGCGAAATTCACCGGCAGATTCAAAGGCGCTGCCACATATCGCCGTTAGACCTTGTGGGTACGAATGAATATGTCAACAGGCGGCTTAAAGTGGCCGGGGCGAGACAAGGAAACAGAATTTTTTCGGCGGATGCGATTGAGGCTATTTACAGATACTCAAACGGATATCCCAGAATGATCAATACATTGGCGGAAAAGGCCCTGCTCTTGGGTTATGCAAGCGGAACAGGGGAGATTGACGGCAAACTGATCAGAAAGATCACCGAAGAGAGGAACCTGGAGGGTAAGCTTTCCGTTTTCGGTGAGGGGATATCAGAAATTGAAGAAGCGAAAACCGGAGGAAAGGCTTTACTCCGACTCTATTGGCAGTGGGCGGCGATCATAATCATTGCCGTAATCATGATGGCAGTGGTGGCCCCGAGCCAAATCGCCAAAAATTCCGTGCACAACCCCAGCGGTTCAATGGAGGTGAGCATAGAGCCTCGCCCCGACAGCCCTGTTGAAAATGACGGCATGGTGAGGAAAAGAATTGCCGGAACAAGGGAAAAAGGTCGTGTCATCGAGCCGGCATCACATCAGCCTCAGACGAAAATCCGGAGTGCAGATGAGGGGGAGGTGGAAGAGGAGGTCGACGCACAAGCGCCGCCATATGATGCGGCGAAAACGACAGGGACAAGGGTGGCGCCGAACTATCCTCAACAGGGAGGTGAACGGACGGCTGAATTCGCTAAGGTGACGGAAGCTGTGATTTGTAAAGAGGTGGTGAATCGAAAGCCTGTAGGGATCGGAGAGCGGTTCAATTCTACAATAGGAAATCTCCATTGCTTCACCCGGATTACCTTAACACAAGCGCCGCCCGCCAAGATTTCCCATGTGTGGTATTTCAGAGATCACGAAATGGCCAGGGTTCCCTTCCTGGTGAAATCCCACGACTGGCGTACCTATAGCTCAAAAACTATCTTGTCCACCGAGGCCGGACCCTGGCATGTGGATGTCCTTGACCCGGAAGGGCGCCTTCTGGCCCGGCTCAAATTCGAAATCCTTCCCTGATGTTCCGGCACGAAATGCTTTGTTATTCTCCCTGAAATAAACACGGCAGCTGTGAAGTCTTTCCCCAAGAAATAAAGCGGTGGAGGTGGATAATGAGCGAAGCGGTTTTCAAAGATAGGGTCGTTGTGATTACCGGAGCATCGAGTGGAATCGGCCGGGAACTTGCCACTGAGCTTGCGTCGCAAGGCGCATGGCTGTGCCTTGCGGCTCGTTCGAGTGATCGCCTGGAAGCTGTGAAAGGCGAGTGCGAGGCTCTGGGGGGAAAAGCGATTACCGTTCCAACGGATGTGAGCGAACGGGCAGAGTGTGCGTCGCTCATTCAACGAGCGGTCAAGTATTACTCCCGCATTGACATGCTGGTTAATAATGCCGGCAAAACCATGATGGCCAAGTTTGAGGACATCCGGGATCTGAGCATCTTTGACCAGTTGATGCGCATCAACTATCTCGGGAGCGTCTACTGCACGGCCTATGCACTGCCTTACTTGAAGCAGACGCAAGGACGCATAGTCGCCATTTCCAGTTTAACGGGAAAAATAGGAGTTCCCTCCCGAACGGGTTATGCAGCGAGCAAACACGCCATGGCCGGCTTCTTCGACTCGCTGCGCATCGAAATGTCGCCATCAGGGGTAAGCGTGACGATGGTTTATCCCGGTTTTGTCGATACACCGATTCGTGAGCGGGCACTGGACGCTAACGGCAAGCCTATGGGGCCGCAGGCTCCGCAAGAGCCTCGAGCCATGTCCGTTGAGAAGTGTGCCCGAGCGATCATTCGCGGGGCTGCGCGACGCGATAGAGAGGTGGTGATGCCATGGCAGGGGAAGCTCGCGGTATGGATGAAGCTTTTCATGCCCGGAGTCGTCGATCGGCTCGCCCGAAGGACTATGAGTGCGGTCGGTAAATGATAACCCGACCCTCGTGAGAAACGATAATAGCTCGGCGAAGCGCGGCTTCAGGGAACGAAACCCGTGTTGTCCACGTCATGATTTTCCTTTGTTCAAGTCTCTGGGCAAGCGACAAGCTCGCGTGCGGCAGAATTCCGCAATCCGTGTTGATGCGCTCTGGTGGTCCCGCCTCAGATAGAAGTTGAGCCACGACGGAGTATTGTCAAGTTCCCACATCCTGGGGGGAACGCATCCTTCAATCATCTCGTCGACTTGATTCACTGACGCCCACCTCTGATAGGCTGAGAACCAGACGCATTTTCTGTCCGGATACACCTCGCACCCTCCATCTTTGCTTCCCCCGCATGCCCCGTTTCTGATGTGCTTGGGACATCTTGATTCGGGACAAAGAAACGCCACATGCTGGATACCGCAGTCTCCGCATAGCTTACAACCCAAGAGCAGCTTTTTCGGTGGACCTTCCATCCAGCGCGCAAGCAGCCGTCCGGATTTGTGCCTGTCCAGCGTTCGGGAAACATTCTCCATGAAGGATGCAATCGGGGATTCCAGATTGAAGAAATGGCGATGAATGGCTTGCAGAAAGCGGAAATGGACCGTTTCTCGTGCAGCCAGGCGATAAGAACTCAGATTATAGCGAGGTTCGGAAGGACTATGGCCCAACTCGTCCGAAAAGGCATAGAAGCCGTTCCTCGGGAGGAAGTTAAACTCGCTGAAGAACTCGCGCCAACCGCCTTCGATCTCCTCCATCCGGTCTAAGATCCTTCCTACGGGTTCGAAACTCCGATGGATGCCCCCAATCTGGATCCCGCGGTAACCCAATCCCTTCAAGATAGAGGCAAGTCTAGCGGCTCTTTCAATCGCCATCATAAGGCCATGTTTCGGGTCTTTCCACTCCTCCAAGACCTTGGCCAGAAGGTCGTCAGGAACGATAGCACCAGGAACGGCGCCCCTGTTCATTGCACGTGCTGCCATGGGACTGAGCAGATACACGGAGCCGAGGACCGGGACCCCAATCTCCATCCTCTTAACTACCCTGCGCAATTCATCGAACTTGCGCACGTCATAGCCAAGCTGGGTGATGATAAACTGAGCACCTGCTGCGACTTTTCTGCAGAGTTTGGCGTATTGAGCGAAGCTCTCTCCCTCCGTATACTTGAACGGGGAGACCGCCGCACCGGCCATGAAACCGTCAGGATCCCCTGACGCGTTTATCCTTTCGTTGAGCAAGTTCAGCATCACCAGGAGGCCGACGGAGTCCAGGTCAAACACAGGTGCGCCCTGGCCGCCAAACCCCTTTGACGTATAGTCACCCGTCAGTGCGAGAATGTTCTTCATTCCCATCATGGCCAGTTGCAGGGCTCTGCTTTCCATGCCGGCGCGGTTCATATCGCGGCACGCAAAATGAACGATCACGTCCATCCCGACCCCAAATATGTCGTGCCCGATCTCATCCGGGCTGAGGGAGGGATTGCCGCCGGGGTTGTCGGTGATGGAAACAGCGGAAATCCTGCCGTCCGCGAATGAATCCGCCGCGATCCCCTTCACTACGTCCACTGACTGTCCGAAAGATTCACGGCCGGGAACCAATTCCAGGGTGATGATAAAACGACCGGGATCATGAAGATCACTTTGAAAAACGCGCAGCATGGTTTCGCCGTATGAACTTCTTCATAAATAGTGATAACCCTTCAAAAGACGATAAATGCGCAAGCTAGCTTCAACAGTTCTCGTGGCTCGATGTTTTCTTCTCGTAGCGGACAAGCAATTTATGAAACCAATTCAGCCTGGATAGAGTCCGCTTGACGACCCATCGGCATGAAGTCAAGACCTTTATGGTCAGGAAACATATCACCAAAGGGAGGTAAGAAGCAAGTTCAGGGGAGAAGCCACGATGTATCGAGCAGATTCACGCAAGGATCGATGCTCTGTTGGAACCCCCTGAACCGGCTGCATGAGGAGACCCCACAAGACTTTAGGGCGTGCTTTCATCCAGGCGGCGGATGTCTCCCACAAAGCAAATCATCTCGAACACCCGATTCAGCTTTCTGCTTTGAAAGTTGGCAACCGGAACGCAAGGAGGGACAAGGACCTTATCTCCAGGCTTTCCGTCAAAGGCCGGCACCGCAACCCAGACCCGCTGCTCTCCGGTGTCGATGTGAACATAAACGTGCCTCCCGGCATCGATCACCTCCACCACCGTGCCTTTAAACCTCCCCCACATACCTTCCGGCTTTATTGGGGAGGGTTGATCGCTCCCGGATGTTTCCTCGGCAGGCTGTCCTTCTGACTGGCCGGTCGCCTGCCGGAAACCGATGGAAATCGTCAGCGCCATCAGGATCAACATAGACCATGACAACCGGTAATACCTCATTTTCATGTGCTCCGCCTTATTCGTATGAAATCATACCTCCTTTTTACTCCGGATAACCCAGCGGATTATGGTTGACTCCGTGGCACCTCAAAAAACATTGACCACGAAAGCGGCCGAGGTCGTTATATTCAAGCCGTCCCTTAAAGTTCGGCGAAACAATGGCCAGATCGAAATTGATCAGATGGCTGTTTTGCCGAGCATTGCCCTGAGTGGCACTTATCCCGTGAGGGTCATGGCAGGCCGAACATGGGGCTTTTTGATCCACCACATGTTTCCGGTGCTCGAAGCTTAGGTCGCTTAACAGGACAGACCGGCTGTGGCATTGATAACATAGCGCATAGCTCGAAGGTGACTCCGGAGTAAAATCAGCGGTTATATACATGTTGTTCAGGATGTACTGAAAATCAGAACCGTGGGGTCCTTGGGGTCCTAATCGATCGTTGTTGCCATGGCAATCCGTACATCTGATGATGCTGGCGGGGGTATATGGCGGCAGCAGGCTCGGGACATCCGGATTTTTCCCCCGGGTCTCCACCGGATGGAACGATGGGTTTGCCGGAAGGAACAAGTATCGCATATTGAGCTCAATTTGCTGACGGGAAACAGGCGGCGTGCTGATGATATCGCTGTTGCGGTCGCCATGGCATTTGAAACATATTTCATAGACATACTGGGCCGGAGTTGCCGCATAACCCCCCGCAGACACGCCCGATACCCCTCTGGTTGCGCCGGAAACCACGCCTCTTCCCGGAGACGGGTCCCCACTTGCCTGGTGGGGATTATGGCAGTCGCTGCACTCTACGTGCTTGGGAACAGGCCCGAGCGTAAAATCCTCCGCAGCATCATGCACGCCCGTATAGTCCTGAACCCCATGACGATATGGCTTTGCAATCGCCTCTGCGATGTCGGTGGATGCCATCTTCCCGTTATGGCAGTCGAGGCAGTTGTCCTCCTCGAATTCAAATAATAGCAGCCGCTGTTTGCTTCGCGCCATATGCGGCGCGTGGCAGTTTTCACAACCGTTTTCAGCCACTGTTGCATGATCGGTATTCGGCCACAGTCCGCCGGTTCTGTCGAGCGGTACCGTAGACTGAGCATGGGATGAATGAACCCAGTTAGTGATATTGTGGCAAGCCGTACAAAGGGATGAAGCGGTATTGTCCATCACCAGAAATTGCCCATAGTTGTTATGATGAGGATCGTGGCATGCGGTGCACTGGAGTTGGTTGTTTTCATCGAGTCTCACTTGAGGGGGGAGAGTGGACGGCTCCCAGAGCTGCCTATTGTCCAGCGAAAGCATTTCGTTATACACAAACGATATTGGATGGTCATCGGACAGGTCGGTGCCCAGATTAGAGGGGCCGTTTTCCGGCATAAACCGGATGCCGCCCTTAAGCGGTATTTCTGTCGGTGAAGAATTGATCGCGCCCAGCGCGATCGTGCCATCATGGCAGCTCAAACACATTCGCGACGCTCCGGTAGGCTGTCCGACATCTGCTTTTAGTGTCGAAGAGAAATACGGGATATACGGATACCCCGGGTCGGACCGATTCCAGAGATACCGTGTTGCCGGACCTTTCTGATGGGGAATGTGGCAAAAAATGCAGATTTGGCTTTCCGATGAGGCGGTGATGGGGCCGGGTCCGCTAATGGAAAGATTATGTTTCGTGGAGCGGATGTCCAAGCCCAGGCCGGACGGGCCGCCGTGTCTCGTGGAGCGGATATCCGAGGCCAGGGCGGAGGTGGCGAGAAAAAACAGAATCAGGGCGGCACTACTCAGCTTGGTGTTAAATGGTATCACTTGGCCACACCTTCTTTCAGGTACCTGAAAATCTGCACCCGTCGGTTGCTTGAATCCGACACATAGATGAGATCTTTGCCATCGATATAAATGCCGGTGGGAAGCCAGAAGTCTCCATATCCCGTGCCATGTTCACCGAATGCCATCAACAGCCGTCCCCTTTTGTCGAAGACCTGGATATTGTCAAAAAGGGCATCAACCACATACATGTTGCCGTCGCTGTCGGCCGCCACGCCCTTAGGCCTTGAGAATGTCCCCGGTGCATCGCCCATGCTCCCGAAGGTCAACAGAAAACGCCCCTCCGGTGAAAATACCTGGACCCTGAAATTCAAAACATCGGATACGATGATATCGCCGGTCAATGTCACGAAAATGTTCGTCGGATAATGAAACAGGCCCTCCTTCGCACCCTCCATGCCGAACGATCCTTTCGGCAACCGGTTTGAAAGATCAAATCTGAAGACCCGCGACTGAAGCGTATCAACCACAAGCAACTCCGATGTCTCAGGGTTGACGACAATTCCTGTCGGCCGCTTTAAAATGCCGCGACCGATGGTTGAAAGGAAAATTTTGCCCTTGTCTTTAAAAATGTGAACAACTCCCGTCTTTGAGTCGGTTACATAAATGACTCCGTCTTTGGCAATGGCTATGCCGACGGGTGAAGCAAGCATTGTTCTGTCTGCAGGGAAAAAGAAATACTCATTCGCCGCGGCATCGAAGACATGAATCCGCCTTAGGAAAGTATCGACGACATAAAGCCTGCCTTCGGAATCGGTAGCGATGCCATACGGGGAGACAATGGATGCTGCGGCCCTCCCGACGATATAGTTAATCACTCGTTTCAAAATACCGGGGCGGATTTCCAGATCCTCCGGTTTTGAAACGGCTTTAACAAACTCTATCCGCTTGATCTCCGGCGGATTCGGCCAGAAGATATCCGGACGCGGGCCAGACACATCCGCGCGCCTGACGCAGTCGCTCGTAACCAAGCAAATAGTCGCCGTAAACGCGGCAAGGATGATATACCGCCAACCCATATCAAATGATCGATGGATTCTCACGCTTATTTTTTAAAGTAAGGGTGGTAAAGTCTCCCATCGGACCCGTCACCCTAAATGTGCTACCAGACGTGCCTGGTCAAATAAAAAATTACCTCTTGCCGCCACAAGCTGTCTCCATTTTGCTTGTCGTCTTGATCTCTCAGCCTGTAGGAAACGCTGCCCGTCCAGATCCCATATATTAATTTGACGGTCGCGGCGACCTCTGTGTCGACCTCGTCCCTCCGGTCCCCGGAAATGTTGTTGCACACGCCGATCAGACTGAAATTGCACCACGATTTCGGCGTCCAGCCCATGCTGGTCCCAACCGAGTAGAACTTTTCATTTTTATTCAAGTCCGGGAAATCTCTGTCTCCGACACTTCCTGAAAAATTGAGAAAGTAATTCCTTGCGGGTCTGAGATTGACGCGTTGGGTGACACTCTTGGTAACGCTTGAATTGCCATTGCTCCGATCTTGGTTGTCATACAGGAACTCCGTGTCCGACCATTTTGTGACCAAACCGAGGCGTACCGTGTTTGACGTATCATTCAGGGGACCATTCGGCGGCTCTCCGGATAGAATGTCTTGATCGATGCGGCGGTGCGAATAGGTCAGATATAAAAAAGACCACAACGCCAGACTGAATCGGTATTTCTGCCCGAAACGCGAATCATCATAGGCGGCATCCATTTGGTAGCTATAATGCACAATCACCTGCTGACCATCCGCGATGGCGCCCATCAGGGTGCGGCTGATACTCACAACCGGCCCCGCGATTTCGACGCGGTAATCGATATTTTCGGTATAAACGGTAGAACCGGTTAGATCGGTCACCACGATCGACTCAAGGTTAACGTCTTCCTTATCCAGGAATGTCTCAGTGCCGGTCGACAAGGCAAGACGTTCCTCTCTTGGAATGATTCTTTGATAGCCGCTGCGCTTTGTCAGTCCATAATCATATGCGGCGCCAAGTTCGACGCTGCCCCAGGGGATGGGGCGACGGTAAAGGAAGCTAAGGTTCGATTTGTAGAGATCTTCATTGCCGCCGTCAAACTTGTTGATCACGGCCGCAACGTCAACATCTGTCGTCAGTTGATGGAAAAGGTGGGTTAAACCGGAGCTGAGAGCCGTTTCTTGGTTGACGGAACCGCCGAAAACATGCCGGTTGTAATCCGCACGATACCGGGACAGCAGATTTTTACTGTGTGACCAAAAAAGATTTTCAGACATGATCCAGGTATCCTGGTCGAGACCGTTATAGTCAGCCTGCATGTTATATATCTGGGAATCGAGCCTCACCCTGTTGTCATCTGTGATGGAATAGGCATTGGTAAGCTCCGTGCTCGTCATCTTTGTCGAGAAATCCAGGGTGTCGAACGTGGTGCGAGTCGTCTGGGAATCAAGGTAGAGCATGTTAAGTTGGGTAACACTCTTTCTTGCGTTATGTCGGATCGTTATGTATGCTTCATCGCGCTCCTCTTCCGATTGATAAAATCCGGTCTGGTCAAATTTGTTGTGTATCAGTGCTATGGATACCGGCAGCTTCGGATTGTTATAATTCAATCGCGTGCCAAACTTTTCGCTTTCGATATCGGAGTCATGGGTGTTGGTGAAATCAATTTGTCCCGTTTTTCGATTGGCAAAGAAATCCAGCGAGAGGGGTTTGTGTTTAAGCAACGTTGTCCCCACGTCATAGGCCAGGACTGGAATATTTTTACTGTAGGTTTCGGTTGACCCCGTTGTTGATGGAAACTGGTGAAACGTTTCCTGCTGCCACTCGGGCTCAAAAGAAAGGTGGAACTCCATCAGATTGGGATGATAAATCCATCCGTTCGTCTCGAGAATCATACTCTCCCGGAATTTCTGGCTCGTGATTTCTGTTTTATGGTTAGGGGTTTGCCTTTCTTCATCCTCCAGTCTGCAGTATCCACCCAACCCCAGTTTCAGCCGCTGAATAAAAAAAGCGCCGCCCTCTTGAGCATAGAGCCGCGAAGCCGTTGTCTGGCAAGCGATACACGATAGAGCAAGAATGATGAGGGCTGTCCGGGTGTTCCGCATGAGAATCATTAAATCAATCAGTTTCCACAGCTCATTTTGTTGCACTAAGGCAACCAACCCGTCAATGGTCCCGATGATCACTGGCGACGGGCGTTTTACTCCCCGGGGAGGGATTCGCCGATCCAACGCCCGAAGCCATAAACATTCAACATGTTTTTGCCAAACATATTGGTCACGTAAACAAGGTATTCCAGTTTGAAATGCGGATCCGCAAATTTCTGAAAATAAGCCGCATTGTTGTCATCGATGGCAATCCCGGCCGGTAGGTAGAGGCTCCCCGGACCGTTTCCGGGACCGCCGAAAGAGAGCAGTATGCGGCCTTTGTCGTCAAATATCTGTACATTTTCGAATGCAGCATCTACCACATACAGACGACCGTTCTTATCGACGGCAGCGCCCTTGGGCCGCGCAAAGCCGCCGATTTGATCGCCATGGAAACCGATGGTCTCGAGGAACTTTCCGTCGGGAGAAAACTTCTTGATCAGGAAGTGAAATGCATCGGTAACGAAAACATCGCCGGCAGGTCCGACGGTCACATGGGACGGTTTGAAAAAGTCGCCTTTCTCGCCTACGGTCTTGATCACCCTCCCGGTATCTCTATCCAGGATAAACAACTGCTCTTTATCCATGTCGACCACGTATATACGATTCCCATGAACAGCTACGTCGACAGGTCTTTCAAATATTTCATGGCTCCCATAAGTCCTAAAAAAATGGTCCTCTTTGTCAAATGTCACCACCTGTTTTCTCTGCATATCCGCAACATACTTGAAACCCTCTTCTGAAACCCACATACCGGCAGGATCGCCAAGACCTCCGGTCCCGTGATCATTTAGAAGCGACATTTCCCGGCTGGCCAGGTCGAGAATGACAATTGTTTTGTACGTCCTGTCCATGATGTATACTTTTCCTTCTGAAGCAGCGACATCATAGGGTTTGCCTAATAATTGATCACGGCGTTTGCCGACAAGAAATGCCTGAAATGCGCTCTGTTTTTTCCCCAGGTCACTATCGCCCGATATGGAATGCAGAAACTGCAGCCGGGGGCGCTGCGGCAAAGGCGGATAGAATATGGCGCCGGAGGGTGCGGCCGCCTTTTCGGGCATGGAAGCACACCCAGCGCAAATGATCAGCATAAAAAGAATGAGGGCCCCCTTTTTCATTTCACAGTGACAATCCTAGAGGTGATTCCAATCCATCGCCCCGAGCATCAGCGGATACGGCCAGCCCTATTTATTGTGACACGTCAAACAAAGCGCCGATCCGCCATTGTCTTTTACCAACAGTTTCGTTCCAGGCACCGCCTTCGTATTGTGTACGTCATGGCAGGATGAACATTCCATCCTGTTTAAGAAAAGCATATCCGCACTGATGGTTCCGGAGCTGCGGGTCAGGCCTGAAAGCTTCGCCGACGGATCATAGAGGTCTCTTTCTTTCGCGGCCAGTGCTGCGTCGTATACAAAAGAAATCGGGTGATTATCGTTCGCGACAGGGCTGATTGGACCCCTGTCGAAAAGACAGGCGGTTCCACCCGGGCTGAGCCCGTAGGGATCAGACGCAACGATTCCATCATGGCATGAAAAGCATATTTTAGACATCCCGTCCGGCCGGCTGCTCACCTTCGCATCCATGGCCGGAGAGTGGGTTTTGGCATACGTGACGTAGGTTTGTGTGGGTAAATCATGAGACCAAAGCGGGGCAGGCAATGTCTTTGGATAGTGCGGCGCATGGCAGGCAAGGCAGATCTCTCCGCTGCGGTTCCAAAGATACCCTCGAAAATCATGGGGGGACCCCAGGATGGTCCCCGCCCCAGCGACCTGCGAACAAAGAAAGAACAGAATCATCGCCGCTGCCGGCATTGCTTTCTTCATACTACTCCCATCGATTAACATACTTACCCATCACGACGACCTAAGGTCGAACGCCTTTGAGCATGGCTCGCTTTTGAAGAGAATGAAAATAAATGTACCGCCAGATGGCCGTTTCTCCGTGGCAATCCACACAGACGGTTTTATCGCTCGATGTGCGCAGAAAACTGGTATCGGCATTCCCCTCGACTTTTCTGCCGGGGCCCGGTTTCCTTGTGCGGTGATCCCACCGGTCGAAGGAATGACACGAAGAGCAAGACAGATCTCCGACGTGGACTTCTTTCCAGTGGTCGTCAAATATTTTGATATAGCCTGTGGTCTGATCATTGAATGTGAAGATGTTATCAATCAATTCCCCTTTTGGATGGGTCGCCACGGGGACGATTTTGTTTTCCGCCACCCCGCCCTTTGAATGGCAGCACGTGCACAAAGCGTTCATCGGATGCTGGTCTTTTTCTACCGGGCCGTAGGCTTGGGCCCACAGCAAACGCTCCTGCCCGCTGTTGTGAACGGCATGGCACACGCCGCACTGGCCCGTCTCGGCTACGGTTTCGCCGAGCCGGTTTTTGGCGGACGGTGCCGCGATGAAAAGATCATGATCGGTCCCGACAAGCAAAGCGGTATCTTCATGGCAAACGACGCAGAGATCCGGGGTGGGAGAGGCTACCAGCCTTAAGAAGCTGTTTCTTGCATCTCCCTCCACGTTCTTAGGAGCCATGCCCTTCGTATCAGCGGACACGTCGACAGGGTAGGTCTTCTTATCGCCGGCCGACCAGGTATGCGGGTCATGGCAGGTGCGGCACATGATGCGATCCCCGCCTTGCGTGTCGCCCTCCTCGTTGTAAAGGGGCAGCATTTCTATAACCCTACCGGCCGGCGGAATATCCTTTCCCTTTGAGACCACATTGACCGGATGGTCGTGATTTCCGACCTGCTTTTTCTCGGCTACACCGCTTTTCGCATGGCAACCCGTGCAGTACTGGGGAGCCTCACCGTTGCCCTGGAGCACCGCTCTCGCCCACAGTAGCTTGTCCGCTGCGTTGTGCGGTATGTGACACGCCCCGCACGACCCGGAAATCGCGGCCGTGTCACCCCGGATATTTTTTGCTTCCGGAGCGGTCAAGACAAGATTGTGGTCGAACGACAAAACTTGTCGTTTGTCCTTGTGACATTCCATACAAAGCGCTGATGAACCGCTGCTGGACATCCTCAGAAAGCTGTTTGAGGCATCCCCGGTGACGTTTTTTCCGCCCCTGTTGTCAGAATTTTTCGGGTCCCATTGATGAACAGCATGACAGGTAAAGCATTGCATCGTGCCTCCGGCGTGCTGAATGCCGCCTGGAGAGAAGACCGGCAGGTTGATCGCAACAGGTGCCGGAGAGGTTTTGCCCTGAGCTTTTGGAACCGCGCCGATGTCGAGCGTATGAGAATACCGGCCTATCCCTTTTATTTTATCGGCCTCGACGTTCAGGCTCTCAGGGGCGCCGCTGTGGCATGACAGGCAGGTCCAGGAAGCGGGATTGCCCGGTTGCCTTTTTCTGGCCCAGAGCTTGTAGCCGGCAGATTTGTGCGATACATGGCAGGCGCCGCAGGGGCCTGATTCGGATACGGGCTGCCCGAGCAGATTGGTCTCTTTGCGCATGGTTAGCCGCGCATCGTGCAGGGTGCCGGCGATGGTCCGTTCCTTATGGCAAGCCATGCACAGGGCCGATTGGCTGTTGTCCATGACCGTTGTATGGCGCCCCTTTGCGCCATGGACGGCGTGGCATGTCTCACAAATCACACTGTCCTTTTTCTCAGCTTTTACGCTGCCCTGCGCAAACAGCATTTCCGGAATCTTGAGCTTGTCCGTGTGTACCGGATGGCCGTTGGTTCGTTTGAAGTGGGCCTCATTCACATGGCATGCTTCACACAGACCGGAATCGACATTCGGCAATCGAAGAAAAGACAGCGGTCCGGGTATGGTTTCTTCCGGAGATGACCCGGGTGCAGCCTCCCGGCCGCTGTGGGGCGAATGGCATGTCCCGCAGTATAGTTCGTCCTTGTTGCTCAGTGTCAGTGCAGCGGGAATCTCTACGTCCCGCGAGGGTTTCTTAAAGACCGGATGGTTGTTGTATTTCCACACGGTATAACGCGCATCCGCAACATAACCGTCATGGCAGCTGTAGCAGACCTCCTCGGAGCTGACGATCCCCTGGGTGTCTTTCATCAGCACGTTTCCGGGCTGCCATTTGATCAGCGTCTCTTTGTTCGTTCTGAACACATCCAACCACATGACATGGCACAAGGCGCACTCTTTTTTCGACGATTTTTCAAGCGCAGCAAATGCCGCGGGGTTGAATGCAGGCATGAGAAAAAATGCCGCAAGAGCCACAAACATAAGCGATTTAGCCTTATATTTGCCGGCCCGAGAACGTTTCATTGAGCCACCTTCACTATCCGTATCCGGTTGGCGCGCATTTCAACCACAAGCAGGCGGTTTTCGGCATCGACGGCAAGCCCCACGGGGGTGGTGAACTCACTTTTTTTGCCGCCGGCGCAAACGACTCCCAGAAAACCGCCCACGTCCGTAAACACCTGAACGCATCCCATGAAACTGTCGGTGATGAACACGCGGTCGGCCTTGTCGACGACAACGCCCTTGGGTCTGAACAACTCGCCCGGGCTGACGCCCCAGGTGCCGATTTCGGTGATAAAATTGCCGTCCGGATCGAACTGCTGAATTCTCGTGTTTAAAACGTCCACCACATAGATCTGGTTGTATTGATCCGCCGCCAGGATGCCGGGGTACCGGAACCGGCCGCGCACTTCTCCATACCCTCCCCATTCAAACACAAAGGCGCCTTCCTGTTTGTGAACCTTGATTTTATGGTTGTCCTTATCTGTGACATACAAATAGCTTTTGCGTTCGAGCGCCAGCACATCCACCGGGGCGGCCGGTTTTTCGCCGGGAGAGGTCTTGACCGGAAACATGTATAAAAAGCGGCCCTGCGGATCGAACACCTGTATGCGGTGATTGCCGGTATCGGCGATAAAGACCTGCCCCTTCTTTGAGATGTCGATGCCCATGGGATGTTTCAGCTCGCCCGCACCGCCGCCGCTGCGGCCGAAGGTAAACTGAAGCTTGCCGTCGGCGTCGGTGACCACTATCCGGTTGTTGACCCCGTCCACCAGATAAATACGGCCCTGCGGCCCGATGGCGAGATCGCTGGGCTGGTCCACACCCGCCGGCGCGATAGATCCCACGACTTCACTTTGGATGCACCGCATTGCCAGGAGCCGGTCGGCCGGCATCAGCAGCAGGAAGACTGCAGCGATGGTTGCAAGAATGTTTTTATATCCTGTGTTTGATGGTCTTTTCATTGCCCGTCCAGGCCTTTTTTACGGTTGCATGCTCTCCTTGAACAGATCGGGAAGATAGAACTCATCATACTTGGTGATGATGCCCTTGATGTTCAACTGCTCGATGTCGACGGTCCGTTTGGGGGAGAACCCCAGTGCTTTGAAATCAAGAATGCTCTTCGTCGAATGGCAGTCTTGGCACTCCGGACCCTTGGCAAGAATATCCACATGGAACCGCTTGGTCTCGCTTTTCCTTTGTTCGGGAGTGAATCGATCCCGGATCTTTACGTAATCCCTGGCCAAGGGGGCATTTTGCATGTGCAGGACGGGGATCAGGTTCCCGTTTTCCTCGTAGAAGGGGGTGATGGCCGCAAATTGATCACCGGCCATTTCCAGTTCTCCTGTTTCCGGATTGTAGGCGGTTCCGAAAAAGGGGCCCTTCGGATTCTTCTCCACCGGGGAGTACCATCTGTATACGACGGTTTTTCCCTCCTTTTTTTCCAGATGGCAAGTCTCGCAGGCCAGATAGTTCGAGTGCATGTTCAACATGGCCCGGATCTTCTTTGTCTTGTTGTGCGGAAGGTTGGAGTGGCAGATATAGCACTCCGACTGCAGTGCTTCCGGGAGCTGGGGGACAGGGACGATATGATGAAAACGCTGATGTTCTTCTGCTTCCCTGTGTTTTTTGAGTGCTACCTGAGCGGGCGATTCTTTTTTCTGGATTCTTTTCAGCAGTGGTATCAGCAGCCCGGGACCGTGGCTGGAGAAAGCCAGATGATTCACCACGCCGGCCAGCACAAAAAGGATGATCAGCCACACGAAAACCCCGATCAGATAGACTGACATGGGATGTTTCTGTCTTTTGGGGCCTCTGTTCATCCCGGTGCCTTCTCCGTTTCCCCGTATCCCAACTCGGACAACAGCGATCGCATATATTCCCGTTCTTCGGGAATTTCTTTCAGATTGCGCAGATATTCCAGAAAATGCTCTTCGATCTGGTGCTCCCTTGTAATCCTGCCCGTGAAAACGGTCCATTGCGCCGGATACCTGCCGGGCACGAGATGCACATTGGACAAGTGCCAGAACGCGATGATAATCAGGGCCAAAATGGCCTCATCGGCATGCATTATCCTGGCCAGATCCTGGATGAACGCAGGATCGAAAGGCCACAGCAATGAGATATATTCGGGGAACAATAATGCCGTGCCGGCGGATATCAGCACAAAACTCCCCCACAAAATGGCCAGGTAATGGAGCTTCTGCTTATACATGAATTTTTCCATCTTGGGGCGAAACGGCTCGAGCCCGAGAAAGTATTTAAGATCATGGATCAGGTCGAAAAGATCCTTGGGCAGCGGCACCTGCGTTCTCCTGACATCGAATTCTTTCTTAATGATCTTGCGGACAGTCGACCCCACAATGGTCAAAAGATGATACACACCGGTGCCGATCATCACGAATGCGGCGATTCGGTGAATGAGCTGTGCGTTGTCAATGCCGCCGAAAAGGGAAATTATGTACGGCGCCCAGAACAAATTGGCGTAATGCAGTGGAATTCCGGTCGAGGCCAAGGTGATAAAGGTTGTAAAGATCAGGATATGCTGTATCACAATGTGCGCCGAGTAGCGGGGAAGGTCACCGTAGGGGTTGGATTTTACATGTTTATAGATGTCGCGGGGAATGTTACCGACGCCTGCCACGTAGGTAAAATAGTCCTCCGGCACCGTCTCGGCCGCCCGGCCGGGCCGGGCAATCTCGTCGACGGAGGCAGTCATTTTGTCTCCTTTTTGCTCATTTTCTTGCCATTCGTTCTTTTCTTTTTCCGCCAACTGGTGCCGGATTTAAGTTTCATGCAGACACCATTTCTTTTCCGGCGGAACGTTTCCATGAACAAGAGCGCCATGAGGCCGAAAACGGTGCCGTATAAAATCAGCCTGAGCACGATGTTGTTGAGGACAAATAGGAACGGGTTGTGCGGGTCTTCAAGGCTCGGATGGACGGCGATTTGGACAAAGTACTTGTTGATCTTTTTGTGGCAGTTCTTGCAGGTGGTTTCCAGATTCTTTTCGTTGATCGTGGATTTCGGATTGTCGGGTTTATAAATATCATGAATCAGACTCGACGCGTGGCAACTGATGCAGTCGGCCGCCTTCTCCGACCCCAGCGTGGTCATCTTGCCGTGTATCGACTCTTCGTAAGTAGGAACCGCAACCAGAGCCCTCTCGGGAAGCCCCAGTCTCCTCATCAAGGGGACATCGCCGTGGCAGCCGGAGCACAGCGCCACGATCTGCTGCGAAGACCGCGATGTCTTGTGACGCAGCCGGTGCATGACATGCCGATAGGCCTGTGTCACACCTTTTCTCTGATGACAGTTCAAACAGCGATCGAGTGTCTTTCCATAGGAAATTGTGTTTTCGTCGATCCTTTGGTAAACCGGGTTCAGATGACAATACTTGCAGTCCGGATCGGATGCCTTCATCAAAAGGGAATCGCCAGGTTTAATCGCGTGGATACTCGTCTCGAATACGTCGATGATTTTCTCATGGGAAAAATTCTCTTCTGCAAAGGGCGGTTTGATGTGGCAGACATTGGCACAATTGACTGTTTCCGTAACCGGATCATGGGGAAACTTCTTTATGTAGGTGTGACATCCCCGGCATGCCACCTGGCCGTGGAGGCTGTTTAAAAAGATGTGCTCGTTGACATAGTAGTTTTTCACCAAGCCGTCTTCACCGATTCGGGCCAGGTCAGGATATTTATGGCACATGAGGCAGTTTTCCTGGTCAGCGGCTTCTGCCCTCGAATAGCCGGACAATGCAATCCCCAGAATAAGAAGCGACATCATTGCCATCAGGAGATATCGTCTTTTCACCAGGTCGGTTTCCTTATCGTCGATCTTCTACATTCGGTGGCATTCGATGCACAGGATTCCGGGCAGCCTTTCCCGGTATTTGCTATCGGCCCCTTTTGCTGACGGCTTATCCGCCGCTATGACTCCTCTTTCATGGGGATTATGACAGGTGATGCAGGTCATTTTCCCGTCCTGCGCCAGCGGAAGGATGATGTCGAATGTTTTTTCCATAACCGCCATACGCTTCAGCGCTTTGGCCGACGGCGGCTCAGCCATGTGGTTAAAATCGCCCGGATGGTTGCCTTCAATCGGGTGACACCGCCGGCACAGGTCTCTCTTGTCCCCGATGAAGGTGACTTCTTTGTAGGTTGCGGTTTTCTCATCCGGCTTTGTTTTGTGGCAATACAGGCACATCTTGATATCCAGCGTCCCATCGGCCTGGATCTGGTGATGTGCGTTCAGCGCTCGATACTTCTTTTTGTCATGGCAGCGGTAGCAGAAATCCGTTTTGCGGGGGTAGGGCGCTCCACGAAGGGTATACCGGTCAAACACTCGTTTTACGCACTGCCGATATACATCGTGGCAGGTATCGCAGGTGAATTTTCCGTCTTGCAGAGGGAAGTCGGCCGGTATGGCCAATTTTTCCTTCGGCTCCGAATCAATTTCCAGCGGATGGCAGTAACCGGGCGACATGCCATGATGACACCGGCACAGTAACTGGTAGTCGCCGTTGTATTTCAAATAAATACGGTCCCCTTTAACCGGTGTCCGTTCGTGGCACACATCGCAATACTTACCGGTAAAGTGGATGTTGGTGTTCTCATCGATGACCGTGGGCTCCGTTGGCGGCACTGCCGTTTTGGGAACCTTCCGCTCAGGCAATGGTTGGCAACCCCAAAATGACAAGAGAATGATCAGGAAAAGGATCCTTTTTTTCCTCATACCCTTTACTTGCTGAGGCCATTAAGATGCCTCTCATTAACCCGCTGAAGGCATGGCTAGTTTCGCATTTATTAGAAATCCGGCCGGTGTCGTGTTCTCGGCCCCTTCGCATTTGCCGTGGCTTTAATGGTGTAGGGCTCAGTCTTCAGATAATCTCCCGAATGCAGTGGCAAAAAAGCTGTATCCGCAGGTTGTCAAATAAATCAGGCCTGAAAAATCGGTGGCCCTCCTGAGAGAAGCGGGCCTGGCGGCCCGCCATCTCTTATGTCTTTGGGTGACTCGGTCATCCCTCAGAAAGGACCTCCGTTTTGACGCATATGGTCAATATCACCGTCAATGGTATGACAGCCGACACAGGGCATCATGTACGGCAGGGTCTTGTAAGTGTTGTCACTGGAGGTATGGCAACCGACACATCTCGGGTCAAGGTAAAGCGGCATACCGTTCTGGTCAACCTGTGAGAGATTCTGCGGATAGGTTACATCCGACCAGTCGCGGGAGCTGCTGATGGCGCCGGCGTTGATGTTATAGATATCGCCGCTGGGATTGGCGCTGTGAACGGCATGCACCCGGTTGGCGAGAGGTATGGCTGTGTTGCCCGACTGATCGTGGCACGCCAGGCACTGATCGGTGTTAAACACCACCGCGTGGCGCTCGTCATGGAAAGGCGCGGTTCCGGTACCGTGGCAGTCGACGCAAGCATTTCCGGCCACCTTAACTTCTACTGTGGGTGTGCCGATTTTGATGTTGGTGAAGGCTGTTGATTCGATGTGGTAATCGCCGGTTCCCACACGTCCGTAATCGCCTATTCGCACCCGCACCATGTAGGTGCCGGGTTCCATGTCTGCGGGGATCGCCAGCAGTTGGTAGCCGAAGCCGCTGCTGTCGGTGATGACTAGGGGATCGCCGCCGTTTACAAACAGCAAGTGTTCCTGGGTGGGCGGGATCGTTGCGCCGGTGAAGGCCGGGTCGGTGACCGTACCAGTGGCAAGGATGGGGACGGACTTGGCGCGTGGGCCGTACACATAGAGGCTTGCCACATTCAAGCCGCCGCCGCTAACACCTGCGGCGTCCTGCGGCGTGGTGTAGATCGCGGAATCCACAGGAAGGCTGGTTGTGTGGTCGGTCAGGGTGACGCGCACCTGCGGCGCTTCACCCGCCACGTAATAGCTGCCGTTGGCATACGGCGTAATGTTGAGCGTTACGTTGAATTCCGGAATGTTTTCGGGGGTCGGATGGAGAAACGCGTCCGGAGCAGTGTCGTGAGCTTCGGGAACGCTTGCTCCCAGAGCCGGATTAAGATTTCCGGCGGTGGGGTGGCAGAGGGCGCAGAAACTGTTGGGCTGTGCCCCACCCGGGTGGTTTTCACCGGTGGTGAAATTGAGAGTGACATGGCAACTGCCGCAGACTTCGGCGGTCGGGTTGGTCTTCCAGTGGTCGATCTCATTTCCCGTCCCCAGGTTGAGCCCGCTGTCGGTATGGCAGATCACACAGTTCCTCACATCCTGGGGAAAAGTGACGTCGCTCCAGTCGAACCTCGATCCAACGATGCTGTCATGAATCTGGTGGACCAAGACCGGCAGGTAAGCATCATCCCTCTGCATAATGGTGGCATAGTGCCCCAATGGGCTGTGGCAGACGACACAGGTCCGAGTATCGAGATAGACATCGGCATGATGCGCTTGTTGAAACAGGGGGCTGTGGCACTTCTTGCAAGCCTCGGCGGTGACGAACAGCCTCTGGGAATCCAGCGGCACGGCATCTGTGCCGGCACCGGGGACGACGAAGTCCAGGAAGCCCACAGTGTTGTTGGTGAGGGCGACGCCGGTTGCCGGATCGTTATGGCCGCTGACACGGATGACCAGCCGCTGGGTATGAGTCGGATTGTAGTCGGGCGCTTCAGCCAGGGCCGTAGCGGAGCCGAAGCCGGTAACGAAGGTATAGGTGTAGTCGCCCGCACCGTTGTTGGTAAAAATGGCGCCGGCGGTTGTTGAACTCTCCGAGGCCCAGCGCTCGAAATAGGAGGTGGACCAGGTTCCCCAGCTCGTGGGCGTATCCGCCGGGACCAGGTCCGCCATGAAGAACTGAACGTCGCCGAAGGCGACGTCTGTTACCGGTCCGGCGTTCGTGGCCGCGTGGAAAGACACCACCGGAATACCGCCGCTGTTGGTCAGGGTAATATTCGATAGGGTGACGTCCAGTCCTGTGGGGTCGGGGTGGAACACAGCGATATCGGCGATCTTGCCTGCCGAATGGCAGACTTCGCAAGTTTCCTCGGTCGTGACTAATGGTGTCTCCGGCGTGACGGTCTGGCTGGTCGGACCAGCGGGTCCGGGCGGCCCGGTATCCCCTCCTCCGCAGCCAATAACGAGGAGTGCTCCTGAAATCATGACACCGCAAAACAGTGCATACCCAGCCTTTTTCGCCCGATTTCCTCTCATACTTCACCTCACTGGTTCTCGAGTGGATGTTTTGGTCAGGCACACACAATAACGGTCGACGGATACCGATGCAGTCTGTCTTACGCTGTAAATAGGGTCAATCCTGCATTTTACACTACTCTAGGTCGGGCACCCCCCAAATGGCAATTCGACATTTTTTGGAAAAAGAGGTAGCTCGCCGGCACTTGGCGAAAAGCGAAAGAGGAAATAAGAAAGACAGAAAAGAGATGAAGTCTGACAGGCTTCGCTCCGCTTTCATAGCCGTCTCCGGGAGATTAGGTTATGAGTCAATCCAGCCGTAAGACTGAATCGTATCTGTCAAAGGAACGATCTTTTACCACTGGGTGGGACGTAAAGTCAAGTTTTTTTTAGTTTTTCCTATTTTTCTTGAGGGAAGACGCTCAATCCGATAAGAGAAGCCCATAGGGGTTCCCCCGAGGCAGGGAGGCTTATTGTGACGGTCGTTCCTTTGCCCTCTTCGCTTTCTTCGGATTACAGTTATAAGTGCGACCCCTTACTGGTGTCTTCGTTGCCAGGGATTGGTAAGTGATGTTCGCTCCTCCGTTGAACCAATCCCAATCACGCTTTGGTTGCCACGCCCAAAGCGTTTTTTTTCGTGCTGCGCTGTCAACAGCTTTCAATGTCTTCAGTCACAAAAGCTCTTTTTGAATCCTGCCGGCTTACTAAACGCCTTGCAACGATTTGCACGATGTCAATCAATCCTATTCTTTCTTTTTGTGATGTTTGGAAACACAGGCGGGTTGCTCCTTCCGATGAAAGTCGAGGTGGAAAATGACTTTTCGGGGCTTTCTTTTCAGTGACTGCAACCAATGTTCTTCAGCACAGGGATTGGGTCCACGAGATGACGCGAAAACCATTCCCTGTGCTTCTCTCTTCCCAATCCCAAAGCTAGCGCCAGGATCTCGGAAAAATGCAATACTGGAATCGGTTGGTCCAGAGTGCAGCGAATCTCCAGATTCATTTGGCACATTGCGCATGCTGTAACAATACAATCGGCCTCGGCCTTTGCGGCTCCGCTGATAATCTTATTGACCATTGGTCTCACAATGTCAGGACGGGCGACTGAAAGGAATGTGCCACAACAGCGAGAAGTATAGCTCCATCGCAGGGTGGTAGCACCGAGCGAGGACAGGATTTTTTCCATCAGACCATGATAATTTGTTTCATGCCGCATGGCTGGCGGCTGAGCAAGCATACACCCGTAGTACGGCACAAACCTGAGGCCTTTTAGGCTTTGCGTGCGATCCTGGGTAAACCTCCTTAAGTCCATTTCACTAAGAAGCTCAAAAAAGTGAATGATCTTGAGTTCGGGATCGAAGGGCCTGCCCCACTTTTCTTCATAAAGAATGCGAGCTTTTCGTTCCTTTTTGAGGTGAAGATGAGTGCTCTGCAAACGCAACAAGCAACTTGGGCATGCGGCCAAAAGAGGCCTCCCTTGTGGGGCCAACGAAAGATTACGGCTGACCAAATCGTGGGCAAGCGCGGTATCGATGCTGTGGGCCGAAGAGCTGCCACAGCAGTTCCAGTCCTGAAGTTCGACAAGATTATAATTCAGGTGCCGAAATAGGTAATCCAGAGAAACTTTGTTTTCGCGGGCCGATGACACCAGCGAACACCCTGGGAAATAGGATAGATCAGTGGGCTTCTGACTTTCCATCTACATGCCTCTTTCTTTCCCCAAAAAGTTCCCTTATCACTTGAATGTCTGGGCTCTTCGCCGGCAACAAATCGAGTTTACGTCTTGCCAGCATCCTTACACCGACTCTGAGATCGCCGAACCAATCGCGTTTATAAACTTTGTATCTAAGCATTATTTCCAGTTTGTGGGTCCTGCCGTGGCGTTTAATGGAGTTCAAAACTTCTCTGTGAAACTTTAGAATGTCCGGTTCTGCAACTGCGATTCCTTGTTCAATGGCTATTTGGCGCAAGGTGTCATTTACCGCTGCTACATCAATTGCATTTGGGCACTGACTCGAGCAGGCATTGCAGCCCACGCATAGCCATATGGTCGAGTTGCTCAATGCTTCCTTTTTCAAACCCAACTGCACTAAGCGAATGACAGCATTAGGAGCATAATCCATTGCTTCTGAAAAAGGACATCCATTCACGCAGGTTTGGCAATGCCAACACAAACTTACGTCAACACCGGATCGCGTTTTCACTTCCGAAGTGAAATTTGAATCCTTCTCATCAAGAAGATCTATGAAACCTCTAGATGAACTTTGGTTGGTCGTATTCAATTATGTGCCACCTTTGTTCAAACAACGCTCTGTATGAGATGCATTATGGATTTCTAACCTTCTTGATCAATCTCGCCTACCTCTGGTTCGCTATCGTCAAAGCTCAAGAGGAAGACCAGTTTTGGGAACAAGTCAGGCAGCACATGCCAAGCGCTGCCCACGATAATTATGATCTTCAAGACTTGTGATAGCCTGCTTTTCCCCACAAAGTGGACATAATTCGTTTTTCTTGAGGGTAAATACCTTGAAATCGGAATCAAGGGCGTCGTAAATGAGAAAACGTCCTATGAGAGGGATTCCCTTCCCTAATATGAGTTTAATGGCCTCGGTAGCCTGAATCAGACCAATCTGCCCGGGCACAACTCCCAGGACACCAACCTCGCTTCAGGTAGGGACAAGATCCTCGCTTGGAGGGGTCGGCATCATGCATCGCAGGCACGGACCACCGCCTTTCGGATAGAAAACGCTCGCCTGCC
The DNA here is from genome assembly GCA_963740905.1 of uncultured delta proteobacterium. Taxonomy (GTDB): domain Bacteria; phylum Desulfobacterota; class DSM-4660; order Desulfatiglandales; family HGW-15; genus JAFGDM01. Next base: position 110,543 of record CAVUFY010000015.1, on the reverse strand, counting down.
CATGGAACTGTACGGCTGCACCGAAGATGTAAGGTTTGCCCGCAAAGAAAGAGGCATCATTAAGGAGGTATTTTGTAGGGAAGTTGTCCGATCCATCGAGGACAATGTCAAACTCGCTGATGATCGCGAGGGCGTTTTGAGGCGAGATCTTCTCCTTGAAGGTAACTACCTTAACTTCAGGATTTAAGCGATTGATTGTCTGTTCCGCCGATTCAACTTTCGGTTTCCCCACATCGCCGTAACCGTGCAAAATCTGGCGGTTAAGATTCGTTTTGTCAACCCGGTCAAAGTCCACGATGGCCAGGGTGCCCACACCTGAAGCGGCAAGGTACATTGCAGCTGGGCTACCCAGGCCTCCTGCCCCTACCAGAAGCACCTTAGCATCAAGCAACTTTCTTTGACCCTCAACTCCTACCTCTCTAAGTATGACCTGCCTGCTGTAGTGGGTAAGCTGCTCTAGTGTCAGAAGGCCGCTCGTTACCACCTCATACCCAGCCGCTTTCCAGGCCTCTATACCGCCAGCGAGGGTACGAACGTCACTGTACCCCATTTCCTTGAGGGTCTGAGCGGTTAAAAGGGAGCGAATACCTGAGGCACAATAGAGGACCACCGGACCTTCTTTGTCAGGGAGAAGATGTCTCGCCTGCATCTCCAGTTCATGCCCTCGGATAAAGACCGACCCTTTGATATACCCGAGGGACAATTCTTCAGGTTCTCTTATGTCTACAAATGTAGTCCTCCCCCCAACCTTGAAGAGTCGGTAAGCTTCATCGACTGCTATTTCCTGAACCAGGAATCTGGCTTGCTCCAGAATTTCTTGGAGAGTCTGGTCACGCATGCCAATCGCCTACAAAAAATGGTTTTATCCTCGCCGATTAGAAACGTCACGCCGGGCTTCGCTGATTGGCCGGATACACTTTTAAAATACCACCTCGTGGTATATCTGTCAAGGGTCCCTCCTCAATAAGTCTCTACATTCCGCCTTCGCGCCTCATCCTTCCATGCATTCATTTTCCGTTTCAACGCCGGGGTGGCGCGTTCAAGGTAGTTATCGCTGATTTGCCGCGGGTCTGCGCGAGCAAAGACATGGTCTAGGCGCCGGGCGACTCGATATGCGGAAGGTGAGGTTGCTTGTACTGGGAGCCTGTTTACGCCCTCATGGCTTGAATGCCTCGACCAGTCCGTCCATATGCTCTCCGGTGCGGATGAGGTTGATGCGCGTAAATCCCGCCTGTGCCAGGGCTTCGCTAACCTCATCATACGTGTACGTTCCGCCGCCCGGGGTTGCGAGCAGCATGTTCACGGCGAAGATCGCGCCGTCTTTGGGGGTGGTGCGGTCGGGGGCCATGATGTGGTCCCGGATGACGATCCGCCCTGCCGGCATCAACGCGCGAAACACTTTCGCAAAAAGCGCGATATTCTGATCGAGACAGTTTTGATGGATGACGGCTGAAAGGAAGGCCAGGTCGTGACCGGCCGGCAGTTCATCACGATAGAAATCCCCGCCAACCAGGCAGACCCTGTCCAACACGCCGGCATCGTGCAGAAAGGGGCGGGCCATTTCGATAACCGGCGGCCTGTCAAACAAGGTGGCTTTCATCTCCGGCACGGCCTCCAGAAAAGCCAGGGTGTAGGTGCCCATCGCTCCTCCCACATCCAGGAGCGCCCTGGACGAATCCGCCCTCACGGCGGCCACGACGCTAGGGGCAAACGATTTGGCAATGACATGCATGGCGCCGATAAAGGCGCGCAGCATATTTTCATCCCGGAAAGGGGGTGAGGGTTGATCCTGAATGGGCCCGCTTTCTACGACATGGGTGAGGTCGCTCCACCTCCGCCAGAGATGAGACATATGCATGACCATGGGAAGAATGGATCCGGGACTTTCCCGTGACAGCGAACGCGAGGCAGGGGGAAGGCTCTGGTATTTCCCGCCTTCCTTGATCAGAAAGCCCATGGCGGCAAGGGCGTCGAGAAGCGTGATCAAACCTCTCCTGCTCACTTTCTTCCGCTCTGCGATTTCTTCACCCGAAAGCGGAGCAGGGCTGAGAAGCGTGAAGAGATCGAGCTCGGCTGCCGTGAGAAGGATGCGGGACTCCATGAATCCGTGAGCCAGTGACAGGATGCTTTGAAGACTGGTTTCATTCATGCGTGAGCGCTCCAGTGTGTTAAGGGTGCACGGCGCAGGCCGCATGGTACACGGCGGTGCCCATGCGGGAGCCTGCTCCTACAGGTGTTCGCGGGGAGGGAACTAGGATTCTTCATGGACATTGACCTGGAAGACCTCAACAGCGTCCCTGAAGTTCTTCAAACGTACCTGCCCCAAGGAAGACGAAGGAAACCTTCCCCTGATTCTCCCGGCGGTTTCGCTGTCGATGAGAATCTGGCCGGCCTGGGCATAGTCCGACAACCTTGCAGCCATGATGGTCACAGGCCCCGAAGCGGTAAAGGTCCACCGGTCCCCTCCTGCGCCTCTCATCTTGGTCGATCCCAAGTAAACCTCGCCCGAGCTGACACCGATGTTCACTTGAATGGGAAACAACTCGGAATCGCCTTCTCTTGAAATCGCCAGGCACCGCTTTTGAATCTCCAGGGCGGCCAGAACCGCGCTTTTCGTGTGGCTATAAGGATCGTGATGAAGAAAAATGACCATCATGCCATCCCCGGCCATTTCGTTCACATCGCCGCCGTTTTTCTGGATAAGATCAAAAAAGATGGAGAAGTAGGACTCAATGACGCGGTTGATCGTTTCCATGGGGTATTCTTGCAGCAGGATCGTGAACCCTTCTATGTCGAGAAAAAGGATGGTGGCATCGCGCAGGTACCTGTCCAGTTGTCCCTTGTCAGGGTCTTTTTCAATGATATTCTTGGCCGTTTCAGGAACGAAGTTGGAGAGCACCTTCCTGATTTTATCGAGTCGTTCTTTCTCCCGGACCGTTTGGCGATGCTCTTGATCCAGCACGGCCATGGCCTGTTCCCTCTCCTTCACAAAGTATCTCAGAAGCACATAAAATATGGCGGACACTCCCCCCAGGTTCATGATGAAGAAAATGATCCGGACAGGAGAGGGGATGGCTGTGGTCTGCGGCGACGGGTTCGCTTCAATCACGCCTGAAAGGATCATGAGCAGGAGGTAGGCCAGAAACCACGGCAGGGAACGCGCGGTTCCGGCAAACATCAATGCTCCCACGGGCGAAAGAATCGCCCAGATCATGACGGTGCTCGACGCCCCAAACCCGCCCAGACTGAACTGGAGCAGGAAGGGCAGAAGAAGGATGAGGGAAAGCTGACTGAAACGAAAGATCGAGTAGCGTTTGGTGCGAAAGAAATAACCGAGGCTCAATCCGGAGAGCACGGAGTAGGCAAGAGGAATGGTTCCCGCCAGATGAAGTCCCAACGCAAAGTAGAAGATGCTCCACAGGATCCCGGAAAAAAAATAAATGCTCGCCAGAAAGATCAGGATGGCCTTGCGCAGTCGCCCCTCCGGCTTGTCGGATGCAAGACTGCCCGCGTTGGCCAAACGTTCAATCGAGCTTCGCAGTCGTCCCCTCATCAGCGTGACGCCCCCGGGCCTGCGGTACCGTTCAATGCAATTTGTGAATCCTGGTCCTCAGGGCCGGGTCAGAGACAATTGGCTATGCCTGTGGAGGTGAGAAGCCTCTAAATTCGAAGCACGAAATTCCAAATCCGAAACAATACATAATGACAAAAACTCCAATGATCCAAACAACAAGCGTATCCGGTATCGCAATTCTGATTTTGTTTTTGTCATTAGGACATTTGGTATTCGAATTTGTTTCGTATTTTGATATTCGGATTTCGGCGACGTCACACTCGCAAATCATGCCTTCCGGGCTTAGAACAAAGCCGGGCCCTCTGGACTCGGATCTTTACTCCCGCTTTCTCACCTCACACAACAAGGCCTTGTACACCGGAAAGCCGGAAATGGGATCCCGATTGTCAAAGTCGGTCACGTTGTTGGCGTTCGCATCCCGCCATTCCTCGGCCTGGATCGGACTGCCTCCTCCCACGTTCAACTCCACCTGTCCCGTCAGGACATCATCGGTCACCTTGGCCCGGACCCCGACTTTCCCACGAGGGGACGCGACCCATACCCTGTCGCCATCCGAAATTCCTCTGGCCTCCGCGTCTACAGGGTTTATCAGCACCAGGGGCTTCGGCTGGAGTTTCAGCAGCCCGGGAATATTCAAATGCTGGGAGCGAAACGCCGACTGCAGCCTGGCCCCTGTGTTCAACACAAGAGGATATGGCCCGCACAGCTCAGGGCTTCCCAGGGGCCCTTCCACAGGCTCCACATAGACAGGGAGCCCTTCGTAGCCATATTTCCGCAGCAAGCTCGACACCAGTTCCACCCTGCCCGAAGGGGTGTTGAAACCCGGTTTACCATCCGGACGAAGCAGACCTTTTGCATATTTGCGGTAATCGAGCGGGCCCGCGTCGTAACCGATGCCCTCCGGGTGGGCCTTGAGATCCTCCAACGACACAGGGCCGTCTTTAAAGGCAAACCTGACCCGCTCTTCCTCCGTAGCGGGGAACAAATCTCCGTACCCCAGTTTCCCGGCCAGTTGGGTCAAGAAGAGGAACCCCGACCTGGCTTCCCCGATGGGCTCGATGATCCTTTGCCTCAATTGGCAATATCCTCCCGGATACCGCAAGTACCCAAGGTTTTCGAAGTTGGTCGTGGCGGGAAGAACAATGTCCGCATACATCCCGTCCGCGGTCATGAACCGATCGAAGGTCACCATGAAGTCGAGCTTTCTGAAACACTCCTTCCATAGGTCAGGCTTAGGCAAGCTGGTGAGCAGCGATGCGCCCAGAATCAGGAGAGCCTTGACAGGATAGGGGTCGCTGTTCAGGATGGCCCGAGGCGCCTCCATGAACTGGGCCGACTTAAGGATGTCGCAGAAAAAGGGATATTTATCCGCGCCAATCGGCTTCACACCGGAGGGAGGGTCCAGCCTGATGCGCGGAAACCGCACCGGGCTTCGCGGCCTGAACACGAGCCCTCCGGGAACGTCCAGGTTCCCTGTTATGGCCCAGAGGCTCATGACGGCCCTGATGTTCTGCACCCCGCTGTTGGTATATTCAAGTCCCGTATACATGACCAAAGAAGCACCCTTGGCCCCGGCTATCGACCGGGCCGTATCCACGATGGTCTCACGGGGGACCCGGGTGATGCTTTCGGCTGTTTCCGGAGGAAACTGCTGCACGTATTGTCGAAGTTCTTCAAAACCCGTGGTCCAGTTTCCCACAAAGTCCCTGTCATAGAGGCCCTCATTGATGATGACGTTCATCATGCTCAGGGCGAGCGCCCCGTCTGTGCCCGCGCGCACCCCAATCCACTGATCGGCCTTCTTGGCCATGTCGGAGCGCATGTGATCGATGGCAATGACCCTAGCACCCCGTCTTTTCGCGTCAAGAATCCTTTTCACCTTGTCAGGCGGTGAATCGGTCGGAGGATTCGCTCCCCATACGAAGACCAGGTCAGAGTCGGCAAAATCCTGATAAACAGCTTCCATGAAGGTGCCAAGGGTCGACACGGCGGCCAAGACGCCGTAGGATACATAGCAGACCGATGAACAGCCTGAGGCATTGGGCGAACCAAAGGGAAAGATGAACCCTGACGTCCCCTGAATGGCTGCCCCTCGGGCTCCGAACACGTCCATGAGGTTGTTATCGAAGCTTCCTCGGCCGAAGTAGGTCATAACCGCTTCGGCACCGTACGCTTCCTTGATCTTCTGAAATGCATCGGCGATGCGTTCCAGCGCCTCTTCCCAGCTGATGCGCTCGAACCTGCCCTCACCCCTTTCCCCGACCCGAACCAGGGGATACCTCAGCCGGTCATGGGAATAGACAATCTCCTTGGCGTGGAGGCCTCTGACGCACACCACACCGACAGGGTGGCCCTTGATAGGGGCGATGGTCTCGATCTTGCCGTCCACCAGCTTGACGGTCACGCCGCAGCCTCCGGGGCATATACCGCATATGCCTGTCACTGTCTCTTGCCTGCCTTGGACGGGCGCTGCATCCATTGGACCATACCTCCTGCTGAAAGAGTGTTGTCACTTGCCTGCGCTTATTCTGTTTTTCACCTTGCCCCATGAAGACGTGATCAGGAAGCTTTCCTCCATGTTTTCGACCATCCGGCGAAACTTGGTCATGGGCACGGCAAAGGTGAGGTCGTCCTTCTGAACGTAGGGCCGGGCGGAAACATCAAACATGCCGACTACGCCTCTGGGCCGTTGGGCGTCTTTTTCGAGGTAGGGATACAAGACGATGGAGCCGCATCCGGCGGCAAAGGGAGCAAACACGCCGTCCGGCTCCGCTTCGTCGTAGCTTGCGAGGGTGAACAGGCCGGAAAGAACATCCGGTTTTGCATAGAAGATAACTACATCAGGGTGATCGGATTGTTCGAGGCTGTCCCACCGCTTGAATACGATGAAGCTCGCCGGCGCGTCGAACCGGGGCATTCTTTTCATGACCTCCCGCACCAGCTCAGGGGATTTCTTGTAACGCTCACCTTCCATCTCCCCCGGGATCCCGCAGGAGAGAAAATATTCGAAGTTGGGCCTCAGTTCCTGAACGAAGCCGGTGTACCTCTTTCCGCCGCCGCATCCAATGGAATCCCCGTCGAAGCAGAGGGATTGACCGCTACGCACCCTGGAAAGCACGCCGATGAGACACTGGTGCGCGGTGGCAGGAGCCTTCACCCGTTCAGTGGACCCGGGGTCATTGGTGTAGTAAAACGTGATCGGGAGTTCTGCTCCGTCAAAAAATTTTTTCCACAATTCCATGAATCTCTCTTTGAATCCTGAATCCATGACATGTCCTCCCTCTGGAGTGGTTTAACCGATGTTTCTGTGCTGGATTCCTGCCTTCGCAGGAATGAGGCGTCGGTCATAAGCGGAGAAAAGCGTTGGACGCGGCACACAGACAACCCGATAACCTTTAGACCCTCTTCTAGTGCCTGATGATAGTCGTTGTCAATAGGCGCAGGTTCTTATATTTGAGACGGGTCGCAGCGGCAAGACATGAGAGCAGGAGGCCGGCCCATTAAGGATGCGGCACAGTGGGTTTAAAGTGGCGAAGCACTAGGGCCGGCAAAAAAGTTCAGCGGCCGGCGGTAACCTCCCGACTGCGGCCGCTGATGCTGGAAGCCCTCATCATGTTATATTCTTTGATGAGCGGGTAAAGGCATGGCACAGGGGGCTTCCTCCGATGGTAAAGCATCCTCCGATTCAGAGCTGAAGAGCTTGCGATCCAAGGAATATTTCCCCGGGCCGCTCACCGCCAGCGCCACGAACAAGACACCGCTTTCCAGGGCGTGGGAGTACGTGATGAACTTATCCCCCAGGCTCAGGTGAAAGATGAGCGCGACGAGCATGTTGAACGCAAGCACGATGGTGGCCGGCCTGAAAAGCAGTCCTAGGATCAACGCCAACCCCCCAAGCAATTCAGCCGTACCTGCCAATTGAGCGGCAGCAACCCCTCCCGGGATTCCCGCAGTCACAAGGCCCTTGGAAAGGCCGACCGCTCCCCCCATGAAGACTTTGGGGAAACCGTGGCAAATGAACGCGATGCCGACCCCGACCCGGACCATCAAGAGCCCGGTTGCGATCCGATCCTCTGAATAGAGAAACCTCTTTAGCATTTGATTCCCTCCTTGCGTAGTGGTTGTTATAAAATAAGGTCTAATCCCTGTTTTCAATGTTAACCGCAATTTGGGAGATGTCATTACGAAGAGATTCGCAGGAGAATACGGGGCAAAACCCAGTATTATTGCAGAGACAAAAGGTGGGTTCTAAGGTTTGCGCTCTTCCGAGTGATTCCCAGCTTCTTACGAATATTTTGTCTGTGGAATTCGACAGTTCTAGCAGAGACATTGAGCAGGCTTGCCATCTCTTTTGTGCTCTTTCCCTGTCTGACGAGGTCTGCAATCTGTATCTCCACAGGAGTGAGGTTCATATACATGTGCGACAATGTGCGCGAAAAGGGGGAAATAATGCTGTTCAAATTGGAAACCAGGACATCCACATAGCCGCTCTGCTTCTTGTCCAAGCCGGTGTTCCTCAGTTTTTCCAAGTAATGAACGGCCAGTTCTTTGACGTTGAACAATACCTTTTCTTCGAGTTCTTTTCTATCCTCTTCCCTTCTTTGCAGCAGTATTTTCAGGGCGCTGTTCATTTCTTCGAGGTTGGCGCTTTTGGTCTTCAGCTCCTTCTCTCTCTGTTTCAGGTCATCATCGGTCTGTCTTCTCACCATGACGCCGGCCAGCGCGTTGGCAATAGCCGTCAGGAACTCCCTCTCTCCATACTCAGGGCGGTGTCCTTCCTGCAGGTACAAATTTATCACTCCCAGAGTGCTTCCCGCATAGACAATAGGCACGCAGTAATGTCCGTGAGAAGCCATGCCCTTATACGTGATTTCATGACGACTGTCGATACGATCAGCAAACTCCGTCCTTTGTGTCGAGGCCGCGGACCCGCATAGGCACCTGCCGAAGGGAATTCGTGCGCACTCCTCTTGAATGGTCCGGGGAAGCCCGCGTTGTGATTTCATCACAAGGACTCCCGACTCGTCTTCAATCGTGAATATGCTGCCTTTTGACTCAACAGCCAGCCAGGGGATTGCAAGGATAAGGCCCAGGGTGCGGTCGAGTAACTCCTCCAGAGGGATGTCCTCCAGTGAGAGACGGAGGACGGTGTTGATGGCCTTTTGGATGTCATAATTCTTCCGAACCTTTTCTTCAGCCAGTTTTCTTTCCGTTATGTCGCTGATGAAATGGACAAATATCTCTTTGCCCTCTTTCGTGTTCCTGCCGGCAGGGTAAACACCGGAACGGACCCACCGGCCTGTTTCAGCGTTGAAAAATTCCCGATCCACACTGCGGCCTTGCTCGATGGCCTCCTCCAGGGGGCAACCCGGGTACGGCTCGTCCAGTCCATGAACCGCTTTAGGGCAATACCCGCCGATCATTTTCTCCGGATCAAGACCGAGATTGGTTCTGAGCGCCCTGTTGACAAGAAGGATCCGATGCTCCGAATCAATCAGCATCACGTAAAAAGGGATGACATCCAGGAGCATCTGAACATCAAACTCGTTTTGAGATGGTGTTCCGGCCTCTTTGAGGCTTACCTCCTTCCGAAGTATTCCCGATTTTTTCCTTCTATCGCCCATTTTGCGTCCCGCATGGTAACAGCAGACAAGTCAGGGCTAAGAGCCGGCCGCAACGGAAAAAGACCGCGGTTTTCACAAGGATTTCTCATCCGGTCTTGTCAGTTCACTGGCGCTCTGGATCCCGGTTATTACCTCCGGCACAATCCCCATCTTCACGTAGATCGGTCGAGCCCGCTCCCGCAAGGCGGGAAGCTTTAAGGCAAACGCTGCCCCACCTGCCATGCAGGCCAGCCCGCCGAGAAGCAGCGTATTCGGCGCGCCTATTTTACTGGCCAGAAAACCCGAAAGCAAACTGCCGAAAGGGACCATCCCCATAAAAGACATGGCGTAAAAGCTCATGACTCTTCCCCGCTTGTCATCATCAACGATGGTTTGAAGCACGGTGTTGCTCGCCGCCATTTCCACGATCATCCCGAAACCGGCTATCAGCATCGCACCCAGGGAAAGAGGAAGAATCCGGGAATGAGAGAAAGCGATCAGTCCGATTCCGAACAGGGCCGCAGCCAGTGGGATTAATCTTCCAAGTCCGAGCACGCTTCTTCTGGATGCGAGATAAATGGCGCCTCCCAGGGCGCCCACGCCGGAGGCTCCCATGAGGAAACCGAGGACATAAGGCCCGCCATGAAGGGAATCTCTGGCAAATACGGGCATGAGGACCGTATAGGGCATCCCCATGAGACTCACCAAAGCGAGGAGCAGCAGGACGGCCCGGATGGGGGAGAACCCGAAGGCGTAAGAGAATCCTTCTCTTAATCCAGCCCAGACCTTTTTAACTTCCCGCGTTGAACGATTCGGGTTTACCCGCATCCTGAGCAGAGCCGTGATCACGGCCACGTAGCTGATCCCGTTCAGGAGAAAGCACATGCCTTCGCCCATCGCACCGATCAGCAGGCCGGCTATGGATGGCCCCAGAAGGCGAGCGCTGTTCACGATGGACGAGTTCAAGGCGATCGCATTGGAAAGGTCACGCTTTTCTTCGACCATTTCCACCAGAAAAGACTGGCGGGTGGGCGTGTCAAAGGCATTGATCGTTCCCAGAAACAGGCTCAAAAGGATGATCTGCCAGATCGTAACGGTTCCCGTCAAAACCAGAACGGAGAGCAAAAGGGCTTGAATCATGGCCATAATCTGGGTGACAAGCAAAATCTTCAGACGGTTCCACCGGTCGGCCAATACACCGGCAAAAGGAGCCAACACGAATGTGGGGATTTGCGTGGAGAATCCCACGACGCCCAGCAGGAAGGCCGAGTCCGTCAAACGGTAAACCAGCCATCCCAGCGCAATTCGTTGCATCCAGGTGCCGATCAACGAAATGCTCTGACCTCCGAAAAAAAGTCGGAAGTTTCTGTGTTCCAGAGCGCGCAGGCTTTGCCTGAGGCCTGAGGCTTTCCTGTTAGTTGAATCCTTGGTTTCCATGATCCGCAGTTTCTTCTTCTCTCAGTCACGAATAGGCGCAAAGCTTGTCCGCGTCAATATCAATAAGCATTCCGAATAAAAACCCAAGAGGGGATGGATAAGCGCGGTTGGAAGCAGAGAGCGCATTTCCGATTGCGGATTCGTCAGAGACCCACGCCTCGGCCGAGACCACGGGGGCGGGCTTTCATTAGGAAATGCCGTAGATCGTGGGCAGCAACCAGGAAAGGACCAGCCAGGTGATGATGATCAGAGGAGTGCCGATCTTTATGAAGTCGCCGAAAGTGTAGCCTCCGGCGTTCATGATCAGCAGATTGGTCTTATATGCCATGGGAGTGGAAAAACTCATGTTCGCTCCGAACAACACCGCCAGCACAAAGGGTTCCGGATCCAGGCCGAGTTGATGTGCGATGGAAATGCCGATGGGGGTTCCGATGACAGCCGCCGCGTTGTTTGAAACGATGTTGGTGAGAACGGCCAGAAGCAGGATCAACCCGCTTAACGCTACCCGGGGCGAAGCGCCGCCGGTGAGGGACACAAAAACCTGTGCCAGGTATTCGGCGGCCCCCGTTTTCAGGAGCGCGGCGCCTAGAGCCAGACTGGTTACCACGATCATGATCACCTGCACGCTGAGAGCCCTTGTCACGTCGCGCCAGCCGAGGCAGCCGGCGAGAATCATGAGGAGGACCCCGCATGTGGCGCTGACGGCAATGGGTAACAATCCGATCGCAGCGGTCACGATGATGCCGATCATGATCGCCAGCGCGCGGGGGGCCTTGCGGGTGAAAGGAAGGTCGGCGGTGGCGTCCAGGACGAGAACTTCCCCTCCCCGTTTGAGGTTGGAAACCTGCTCTCTCGGCCCCTGAACGAGCAGAACGTCACCCGGCTGCAGGGTCACATCGCCTACCTCATCCCGCATGACGTCCCGCTCCCAGCCCGCCCGATGGAGTGCCAGGGTGATGAGCTTGTAGCGGTCGGCAAATCTCATACGGCTCAACGTCGTCCCTGTCAACGCTGAGCCCTCCACCACAACAACTTCGGCGATCTGCTGATCATCGGCCTTAAGGGGATGATCCTCGTCAAAAGGTTGATCTTCGGAGTCCTCGGGATAGAGTGCGCCCCCCAGCACCTTCTCGAACTCCTTAAGGCGGTCGGGAGTATCCGATACCACCAGGTGATCACCGGCGCGCAGAACCACATCGGGCAGGGGAAAGACAAAGGTGGTGGGGCCCCGCTCGATGCTTTTGACCTTCATCTTCCCGCCCGTCAATTTCATGGCTTCCGATAACTTCATCCCCTCTGCACGGCTCCCTTCAAGAACGCCCAGATGGGCCGTGAATACGCGGGGAGAAGTGTCTGCGAGCGGCATCTGTCGCAAGGGGATCAGCCTTGGCGCAATCAGCCAAAGGTAGAAGATGCCCAGACCTCCTGCCACGGCTGCCGGGACCAGGAAGCTGAACATATCCATGCGTCTAAGGCCGATGTCCGCGGCCAGGGTGACAACCAGCAAATTGGTGGAAGTGCCGATGGTCGTGCTCATGCCGCCCAGGATGGTTGCAAAACCCATGGGCATAAGGCTGGAAGAGGCCGCAGTTCCGGTGCGAAGAGAGACGCTGATCAGGATGGGCATCAACAAAACCACGACCGGCACGTTGTTGATGAATGCGCTCGTGGCAGCGGCGGTGACAAGGGTCAGGAGCAATGAAAGGGCAGGGCGCCTGGCCCAGAGTCCTGCGAGAGAATGGCCTATCGGCTCCAATGCTCCTGTGCGGATAAGGCCTTGGCCGGCGATCATCAGGGCACAAACGGCGATGAGGGCTTCGTGCCCGAAGCCCGAAAAGAAGTCAACGGCGTGAAGAATGCCGCCGTCGATCCTGAAAGGAAAGAGCTCGAACACCACAGTAAGGGCGACGAGCACAAGAAGGCTTGAGGTTTCCAGAGGGATTCTCTTGCGGGTGAAAAGTGTCAGAGCAATGATGGTCATCGCCAGCGTGGCAAGGGCGTGAGGATTGGGAAGAGCGGGGAGACTCATGGAGCTGTCCTCGTCGAAGCAAGAGCCTACTCCTCGCTTGAGGAGGGGGAATCGTGGAGGCGCGCCTGCGTTCTGAGATCGGTTAGAATTTCCAGGACTTCATCCCGACAGGAAAGAGGAGCGCACACATTTCCCCATCCCTTCTGGGTTTGAAACAGACCGTCATAGGCCGTGTCGTGGTAAGACCTCATGAGATGCGGGATGTCTCTTTCCGTCAGGATGGAGTCAAGGAGCTGGGCCTCAAAATCATTTTCCAGGTCGGCGATCTTAACGAAATCTACCATGGGTTAATCCCTTAACGGATCTCCGCTCCCTCATCCTGTCTCAGAAGCTTCAGAGCAACCCTGCAATGGGTCTCCACTCCCGATGGGAGCACATCCTCATTAAAATCGAACTTCGCGTTGTGCAGAGGCGTACCGCCCGCCCGGCCGACCCCCAAGAAATAGAAACAGCCTTTTGCCCTCTGGAGATAATAAGACATATCCTCCCCGCCCATGGTCGGCTCCATCTCGCGAACGTTGTCAGGCCCTGCAACCTCTTCGGCGCAACGGCGCACCAGATCGGTCATGAAGGGATCATTGATCGTGGGAGGGTAGCCGAAGTCAAACTTGAGTTCGAATCGGGCGCCCATGGAATCGCAAACTCCTTGGACGATCTTTCTTATCCGGTCTTCCCAGGATTTCCAGGTTTCCAAGTCAAAGGTCCGGGTAGTGCCGCACAGCTCCGCTTCACCGGGGATGATGTTAAAACCTTTTCCGGCATGAAAAGCGCCCACCGTTACCACGCAAGGCTTCAACGGATTCATCTGACGGCTCACTATGCGCTGGAGGGCATTGACAACCTGGGTCCCCACCTCGAGAGCATCCACGCAAAGGTGCGGCATGGCCCCGTGTCCTTCGCTGCCCAGAATGCGAATGTCAAAACGGTTCATGGCAGCCATGATGGGACCGGACTTCACGCAGATCGTTCCTTCAGGACTTCCCGGCCATAAGTGGCAGCCCACGGCGTAATCGACCTTGGGATTTTCCATGACTCCTTCATCGATCATGGGCTTTGCGCCGCCGGGGCCCTCCTCCGCGGGCTGGAAAATGAACTTGATGTTTCCGGTGAGCCGATCTTTGATCCTGTTCAGAACTCTTGCCGAACCGAATACCATAGCCATGTGGGCGTCATGCCCGCAGGCGTGCATCGCTCCTTCATGGGTTGAGGCGAAGGGGAGACCGGTCTGTTCCGTGATGGGAAGGGCGTCCATATCCGCGCGAACCATCAGGGTGGGCCCGGGCCTGCCCGTCTTCAAAAGACCCACTACCCCGTATTTTGCGACTCCTGTCCGGACCTCCAGTCCTTCCCTGTGGAGATAGTCGGCGACCCGGGCAGAGGTTTTTTCCTCTGTGAAAGCGGGTTCAGGGATTTGATGGAGATCGCGGCGAACACGGATGAGGAGATCCTTGTGCTGATGAATCAGGGATTTCAGGTACAGCATTCGTTCCACCTCGCGCATGAAATGTCGGCTTAAAGACTATCTCACAGTGGTCCGATTCGGCAATGAAAAATCCACCATTCTCTTCGAACTTGACGGGGGAGCCGCCCTGAAATATAAGAAGGTATTTCAAAATCTCCGGACAAAGAAAGAAGAAACAACGATGGCCACTGCCTTTGTGAGAGGAGTCGTGTTTGTCGGCGACGGCAAAGTGCTGGAGAAAGCTTCGGTTCTCGTGGAAGGCGAACGAATCATCAAGATAGGCAACGAGAAAATGCCGATTCCCAGAGACGCCCGCAAGATAAGCCTGGAGGGCCGCGTCTTGTTCCCGGGCTTCATCGATTCCCATGTCCATCTCTGTCTTGACGGAAGTCCGGACCCGGTGAGCAAACTCGCCTCGGAACCGGCGCCCGTGACAGCCATCAGGGCGGCCGAGCAGGCTCGGGCCACCTTGATGGCCGGGATTACCTCCGTTCGGGACATGGGAGGAAAGGACGGTGTGGATCTTGCCGTGAGGGAGGCGGTCCGTTCCGGCATGGTGAAGGGGCCTAGGATGCTCGTCAGCCGCAGCATGATCTGCATGACCGGCGGTCACGGATGGCAGTTCGGCCGACAGGCGGACGGACCGGATGAGGTGAGGAAGGCGGCGAGAGAGCAGGTCAGGGGAGGCGCTGATCTGATCAAACTCATGGCCACGGGCGGCGTCCTCACCCCCGGCGTGGAGCCGGGCGCAGAGCAATTGACGGAAGAGGAGCTTCGCGCCGGGATCGAAGAGGCCCACAAGGCGGGGAGAAAGACCGCGACCCATGCCATGGGCACCCGGGGCATCCTCAATGCGCTGCGGGCGGGGATCGACAGCATCGAGCACGGAGTGTACCTGGATGACGAGGCGGTCTCCCTGATGAAGAAGCGGGAGGTCCCGATTGTGCCCACGCTTGCGGCCCTGTACCGCATCCTGGAAATGGGAACCGAGGGCGGGATACCTGCCTACGCAGTGGAGAAAACCCTGCGGGTGAAACCGCATCATCTGAAGAGCATGGAACTGGCCAGGGAATCGGGAGTCCTTGTGGCCATGGGGACGGACGCGGGCACCCCTTTCAACCGGCACGGCCAGAATCTAACGGAAATGTTGCTCCTGACGAAGAATGGATACTCTCCCCTGGAAGCGCTTCAGTCAGGGACGAAGGTGTCAGCCCATGTTCTCGGCCTGGACAAGGTTCTCGGCACGGTGGAACAAGGCAAGCTCGCCGACCTGGTGGTGGTGGAGGGAAACCCCCTTGATGACATCGAGATCCTGCTCAAGCCGGAAGCGGTGGGCCTGGTGATGCAGGGCGGGAACATCGTCAAGGGGAGGGACTAGGAACCTTTGAGAAGAGGAGGGATATCATGAGAAGGATCAGGAGTTTTTCGCTCGGTCTCGTTTTCGCTTTATCGACGTTGACCCTCGGAGTCTGGATGCAGCCCCCAGACGCAAGAGCCGACATTCCGGAGTTGGTCATCGGGATCGGAATCGATGCCGACACGCTGAACCCGCAGGAGCAAACGACAACGCTTCCCCAAAACATGTGTGATCTCATTTACGACAACCTTCTGTATCAGGATCCTCAAGGGAAACTTCATCCCCGGTTGGCGGAGAAGGTGGATGTGTCGAAGGACGGTCTGACCTACACCCTCCATCTGCGCAAAGGGGTCAAGTTTTCGGACGGCACCGATTTCAATGCCGATGCGGTGAAACTTACCTGGGACCGTATCATGAATCCCAAGATGCGTGCGCCTCTGCGTTTTACGGTATCCATGGTCACGGAATGCGTGAAGGTGGACGACTATACGGTGACCCTGAAACTGAAGTACCCCTTCGCGCCTTTCGAGCCTAGCCTCTCGCTGACTCTCGTTTCCCCTATCAGTCCGGCTGCTCTGGAAAAATATGGTGAAGATGTGCGCCAGCATCCTGTAGGAGCCGGTCCGTACATGTTGAAGGAGTGGGTCAAGGGAGATCGCATCGTGATGGTGCGCAACGAAAACTACTGGGGAAAAAAGCCGACGGTCAAGCAGCTTACCTGGAAGATCGTTCCCGAAGACACCACGCGGGAAGCCATGCTCAGGGCCGGCCAGATCCAGGTATGCTACAAGCCTTCACCGGCCAATGTTGCGGCCCTCAAGGCTGACCCGGGCATCACCGTGGAAATGCCTTTGGATACCAGAACCATATTCATGGGGCTGAACTATCAAAAAGGGGTGACGACGAACAAGAAAGTGAGACAGGCCTTCAACTATGCGGTGGACAAGAAGGCGATCGTGAAAAAGATCCTTTTCAACACCGCCGAGCCCATGGAAGGACCGGTTTCACCCGTGGTGTTCGGGTTTTTCAAGATGGCCAAACAGTATGACTACAACCCGGCGAAGGCAAAAGCGCTCCTGAAGGAAGCCAACTTCGACTTCAATCAGACGATCAGCATGAGAACGCCTCAAGGCCGGTACCTCTTTGACAAGCAGATTTCCGAAGCGGTTCAGGCCTATCTCCAGGCCATCGGCGTCAAGACCGAGTTGCGCACCTATGACTGGCCGACCTATGTGGCCGGCCTTCTGAAGCCGCTGGATCAGACAGAGCTGGAAGTTTTTCTCCTGGGATGGGGCCCCGTGATTCTCGATGCGGACATGGGGCTTTACGGCCAGTTTACCTGCGAGGTGAACCCGCCCAAAGGCCTGGGGTCGGCTTTCTACTGCAACCCGGAATACGACAAGATCATGAAAGCCTCCAGGGAAGAACAGAACGTGCAGAAACGGCTGGACCTGCTGAAAAAGGCTTCGGAAATGGTCTGGGACGACTGCCCGTGGCTGTGGCTCCACGTGGAGAAGTTCGTCATCGCCTACTCAGGCAAGATTAAGGACATGGTCGTGACTCCCACGGAGAAGTTCTATCCCACGTACATCAAAATGCAATAAACCATCTTCCCGGGAAGCGGGCCGGGTGGAAAACTCAGGCCCGCTTCATTCCATGGATAAGATGACCGTAATCCGAAAAGAACCGCCCTCTCATGTTCACCTATGTGATTAAACGCCTGTTGTCAACGATTCCCGTGCTCATCGGGATATCGCTCATCCTCTTCTTCATGCTTCGAT
This sequence comes from uncultured delta proteobacterium, assembly GCA_963740905.1. GTDB lineage: Bacteria > Desulfobacterota > DSM-4660 > Desulfatiglandales > HGW-15 > JAFGDM01. Next base: position 93,300 of record CAVUFY010000015.1, on the reverse strand, counting down.
TGCTTCCCGGTGATCCGGCGCAGGTGCTGGCCGGCCAGATGGCCACACCGGAGGAAGTGGAGAACATCCGGCACCAACTGGGACTGGATCGCCCTCTTTACGTGCAATATGGGGCGTTCTTCAGCCGGCTGGTGAGATTTGACCTGGGCCGCTCAGCCAGGACACAGAATCCGGTGACCCAGGAGATCGGGGCAAGACTGCCCAATACGATGCTCCTCGCCTTTGTGGCCATCACCCTGGCATGCCTGTTCGGGATTCCGGCAGGCATTGTTTCGGCAGTTCGTCCTTACACCTGGATCGATTATCTGGTGACCTCCTGCGCCCTTTTCGGGATTTCCATGCCTGTGTTCTGGCTCGGTCTCATGCTCGTGGTTGTGTTCTCCATCGTGCTCCACTGGCTCCCGGCGGGGGGAACAGGCAGCTGGAAACACGTGGTTCTGCCTTCCGTGACCCTCGCCTCTTTTGTGGTCGCCTTCATTGCCCGGATGACCCGTTCCACCATGATGGAGACGCTTTCTCAGGATTACACGACCACAGCCCGCTCCAAAGGACTCAAGGAACAAGTGGTGATCATCAAGCACGCCCTCAAGAACGCCCTCATTCCCATCATCACCGTCGTAGGTCTCCAGTTCGGTCTTCTTCTGGGAGGGGCTGTGCTGACAGAGACGGTTTTTGCGTGGCCGGGCCTGGGGAGGCTGATCGTGGACTCCATCCTGGCCAGGGATTACCCCGTGATTCAGGGCGCCGTCCTGGTCTTCGGACTCCTTTACGTCTTCGTCAATCTGGCCGTGGATCTGATTTACGCCTGGGTCGATCCGAGGATTCGCTATGACTGAAAGAGAAGCGGGTCGCGAAACCTCGAGCCGGTTTAGAAGAAGCTGGGCAAAACTCAAGCGCAACAAGGCCGCGCTTTTTGGCGGCCTGCTGCTCATCGTCTATCTGTTTACGGCGCTGTTTGCCCCCTTTCTGTATCCAGGCAACCCTTCCGCTCCCAACCTCATCATGGCTCTCGAACCACCCTCCGGCGGGCATCTTCTCGGGACGGATGAACTCGGGCGATCCATACTGGGGCGAATTATCTGGGGTTCGCGCGTTTCCCTGCTCATCGCGGTTGGCGTCGTCTCCGTTGGTCTCCTCCTGGGCGTTCCGCTGGGCCTGATATCAGGATACTACGGCGGCAAGACGGACTTCGGGATCCAGAGGGTGACGGACATGCTCCTGGCGTTTCCCGGATTTCTTCTCGCCCTTGCCCTGGTGGCTGTCCTGGGGGTGGGACTCAAGAACACGGTCATCTCCATCGGCATCAGTATGATCCCGATCTATATCCGCCTGGTGAGAGGCTGTGTGCTGGTAGTGAGAGAGCAAGTCTTCGTGGAGGCGGCGAGGGCCGTGGGATCCAAGGACCATAAGATCCTCCTCCGTCACATCCTGCCCAATGTCATTGTTCCTATTACGGTTCAGACAAGCCTGGGGATGGGCACGGCCATTCTCTTTGCCGCAGGGCTCGGTTTCCTGGGCATAGGGGTCCAGCCTCCCATGCCTGAATGGGGCGCCATGCTGGGCTCGGGAAGGGCGTATCTGTTCAACGCTCCCCACGTGGCGACCTTCCCCGGCGTGGCTATCTTCCTGGCGGTTCTCAGTTTCAACCTGTTGGGTGACGGCATGCGGGACGCCCTGGACCCGAGGTTCAGGATATGAAGGAAGAAGAAAGAACCCTGCTCACCATCCAGGGATTGCACACCCGGTTCCATACCCTTGACGGTGTCGTGAACGCGGTGGACGGAGTGGATCTGGAGGTCTATCGCGGGGAAACCTTGGGCCTCGTTGGGGAGAGCGGATGCGGCAAGAGCGTGACGGCCCTTTCCGTCCTTCAGTTGCTTCCCTGTCCACCGGCTGAGATTCAAGGGATGATCCGCTTCGAGGGTGTAAGTCTTCTGGACCTGGACCGGGACGGCATTCGAAGAATCAGGGGCAATGCCATATCCATGATTTTTCAGGAACCGATGACTTCCCTGAACCCGGTTTTGACCATCGGTGAGCAGATTGCGGAAGCGGTGAGGCTGCACCAAGGTCTCTCGCGGCAGGAGGCCAGGCACCGGGCGGAAGAGATGCTCCGGATGGTACAAATCCCCGGCCCGAAGCAGAGAGCCGAAGAATATCCCCACAAGCTGTCAGGCGGGATGAGACAGAGGGCGATGATCGCCATGGCCCTGTCCTGCAATCCCCGGCTTCTCCTTGCCGATGAGCCCACCACCGCGCTTGATGTGACCATCCAGGCCCAGATCCTTGACCTCATGTCGCGCCTCAAGGAAGAGTTCCATACCTCGATCGTTCTCATCACGCACGATCTTGGCATCATCGCGGAAATGGCCTCGCGGGTGATCGTCATGTACGCAGGACAGATCGTGGAAGAGGCGCCGGTGCGAGAATTGTTCAAGGACCCCAGGCATCCTTACACCCGCGGGCTCCTGAGATCGGTTCCCGTGGCGGGTCGAAGAGCCGGAAGGAGCCGCCGGCTTCAGGAGATTCCCGGAATGGTGCCGGGCCCCCTGGAAATGCCGGGTGGCTGCAGGTTTCACCCGCGATGCCCCCACGTCATGGACCGGTGCAGGAACGAAGAACCCAAGGAAATCATTCTGGGGAAACGCCGGAGGGTGAGGTGCTGGCTGGAAGGCGGCGCACGGCTCAAGGCGCACGGCGCACGGGAAGAGGCTTGACTACCCTGGGGCGGTCAAAAAGGGGAGTCCATTTCCGGTTGCGGACTCGTCAGAGACCTCACCCCCCCCCGGCCGGGCGTCAAAACGGGTTGCGGGCAGCAAGCGTTAGGACGTGGAAGCGAATGGAATAACGATGGCACTCTTGGAAGTCCAAGACCTGAAGAAATACTTCCCTGTGAAAAGAGGCATCTTCTCCCGTACCGTCGGAGAAGTGCGGGCGGTGGACGGGGTGAGCTTTAGCCTCGGGGACGGCGAGACCCTGGGGCTCGTGGGAGAAAGCGGGTGCGGAAAAACGACTGTGGGGCGTTCCATCCTTCGTCTTATCGAGCCTACGGCCGGAGAAGTCACTTTCAGAGGCCGGGATCTACTCCTCCTGAACAGAGAGGAACTCAGAAAGGTGAGGGCTTCCTTTCAGATCATCTTCCAGGATCCTTTCTCCTCCCTCAATCCTCGCATGAGCGTGGGCGATATCATCGCCGAGCCTATACGAAATCACATCAGGTGCTCCAGGTCGGAGACGAGAGACAGAGTGGCCCAATTGCTCAAAAAGGTAGGCATGCATCCTGCGCAGATGAGCCGGTACCCTCATGAGTTCTCGGGCGGCCAGCGACAGCGAATCGGCATCGCCCGCGCCCTGGCCCTCAATCCCCTGGCCGTTGTTTGTGATGAGCCGGTGTCCGCCCTGGATGTTTCCATTCAAGCCCAGGTGATCAATCTTCTCGTGGAACTCCAGGAGGAAATGAACCTCTCATACCTCTTTATCGCCCATGATTTAAGCGTGGTGGAGCATATCAGCGACCGGGTGGCGGTGATGTACCTGGGCCGCATCGTGGAGTTTGCCACCAACGAAGAGCTCTACCAAAATCCCCTCCATCCTTACACCAAGGCCCTCTTCTCCGCCGTTCCCGTACCGGATCCGGAGGTCCGTAAAAAGAGGATCATTCTGGAAGGCGATGTGCCCAGTCCTCTGAGCCCGCCTCCGGGGTGCGGTTTTCACAATCGCTGCTTTGCACGAAAGACTATCTGCGCGCAGGAAAGGCCGCCACTGGTGGATGTCGGGGGCGGTCATCTCCTGGCCTGCCATCCATGAATGAACCGGCGTTAAAGTCCCTGCATCTCTTGCAGTAGTTCCCTGCCGACTTTTAGGTAGGTACGCGCAGGCGCATAGGGCCACTCTCAACAAAGAGCCGAAAGCCAGCTCCAAGAGATAGTCTTATGGATTCTCCTCGCCGTTCCACTTGCAATCCGCAAATGGTTTCGTCTCTGAAGGGACTCCTCCCCGGGAGGCGAGGTGGGCTTCGTTTGCTCCTAAGAAACTTGCTGTTTCAGCCACCCAATGCAGGCCTTCGGCCCCAACCAAACTCCATGTCAGCCAAGCTCGGGGGGTGGTCTCTTCAGAGCCGCAACCATTTCTCCCGTGACCTGAAACGGCGCCGAAAACTCAGTGGGTTATGGTGGTAGCCCCACAGGATAACTTCTCCGGTTGGCTTGGTGTGATGCGCCTGCCCGGAAGAAGATTAAGTACCCTGGGGCGGTTAAATGGGCTAGTCCATTTCCGGTTGCGGACTCGTCAGAGACCACCCCCCGGGCTTGGCCTCAGAATTTCTCCGGCTGCAAAGCAAGTTTCTTTCATAAACGCCCCCGCAGCGAAGCGCCGGGGTACAAATGCTGATGACTGAATCATTACGGCCGCCCACAATTTTTTCTTGAAAATATTCATAATTATTTGGTAATATTATATTTTTCTAAGAGCTGAAAGATTTTTCTCGCAAAACGATCCTACTCTGGAACAGGAGCCGACGGCTTCACGACTTCTTGCGAAATCATCAAGATTCTTCTATCGCGACTCTGAATGAATTCGGGGGTGAAATGACTGATGATCAAATTCTTTATAGCCATGGGGCCGGAGCAGGGTCGCACTTTCGTGCTCAATGATAATAGCGCGCTGATCGGGAGGGGTTCGGAAAACGCGGTTTGTCTGAACGAAGCTTCAATCTCCAGGCAGCACGCAAAGGTCTACAGGGAAAACGATCAATATTTCATCGAAGACCTCCAAAGCAAAAACGGGACGTGGGTCAACGGCCATGCAATCGCCAGCGGACAGAGGGTCCGGGTGCCGGAAGGAACTCCCATTGCCCTCGGCAACGTTCTGGTGAGTGTTGGAAAAAAATGTTCACCAAATCGACTGCCCAATGAGTATTCGATCAGCGTCCAGCGAATGGCGGACGAAAGCCCGGGGCCCGACGCCTTCGCCGACAGGCGGTTAAAACAGGAAACGGAACTGAAGCTGATCTATGACATCTCCGTCAATCTCCTGGGGTCACTGGATTTAACCGAGCTTGGTGAAAAAGTCTTGGACTCGATCTTCGGTCGTCTAAAAAGAATCGACTGCTGCTTCGTTTTCCTGGTTGAGCCCGAGAGCGGAAAGCTGAAGAAAGTGGCGACTCGTTCCAGAGGAAGAGCGCTAGCAGCCGGGGCAGGGTACAGTAAAAGTCTGGTCAGACGTGTAGTGAAAGAAGGCAAGGCCATCATGATGCCCAATACGGCAACGGAAAACAAAGCAGACCTCTCCGACAGTATGGAAAAGATGGGGGTCAAATCCGTGATCTGTGTGCCCTTGGTCAGCAGGGTGGGGACGAGGGGCGTCATCTACTTGCAGTCCGTGAGTGTGGTTCACGGTTTCAGGAAGAGCGACCTCTTCTTCCTTACCGGTTTGAGCACCCCGATGGCCCTTGCCATGGAGAACGCTTTGCTCTATTCCAAGAGCAGGCAGGCGGAAGAAAAGCTGCGAAAAGCCGGTGATCATCTGGAAAAAGAGGTCATGAACCGCACGGCGGAATTGAGGAAGGCAAAAGAGAAACTGGAACAGTTGTCTATCATGGATGGCTTGAGCGGATTGCACAATTACCGCTATCTGATTCATTCGCTCGAGTCGGAGTTCAAAAGAGCGACCCGCTATCATCACGCCCTCACGCTCCTGTTGATAGACATCGACTATTTCAAGAACCTCAACGACACCTACGGTCATCTGTTTGGGGACTACGTGATCAAGACCGTGGGCAAGATTCTAAAGAACAATGTGAGGGCTACGGATGTGGTGGCTCGTTATGGGGGTGACGAATTGGCCGTCATGCTGGTTGAGACCGACACGGCGAGCGCTCTTGAGGTGGCGGAAAAGCTCAAACAGGAGATCGGGAGTCATGCTTTTCAGTGGAGGAGAAACAGTCCGAGTGTCAATGTGAGCATCGGCTTGGCCACGGCACCTGCGCACGGGATTCAAGGCGTTTCCGATTTGGTTGATGCAGCAGATCGGGCGTTGTATCATGCGAAAAACGCAGGGAGAAATACCGTCATAGTCTTTGGTCGGGACAGAAAGAAGGCGACGGCGCATAATAAAAACATCGTCTCTCCCGCATCCCAACCGTAATCCATCCTAACCTTGACGGCTTCGCAAGGAATTGTCATATTCTCTTGCTTGAAAAGAAGTCTTTGCTCATATAGTCTAGGGGTTCTGCAACAGACCGAATTTTTTTCTGTGGACGGATTCAGCCGAAAAGGGGCTCCAATGGATTCCGAAAAGAAAAGCCTGCAAGATCCTACGGTGACGCATCGTCTCTTCCAACTGATTACCACCATGTCCGACGATGAGCGGCGTACTCTGCTGAGACTCCTGGAAAAGGGGCTGCTCAAAGGCAGATGCCGCAGGAAACACTTCAGGAAACCTCTGCGTTTGCCCATAGCATACGCCAATGAACGCCATAGCTATCGCAGTTTCATCAAAGACATAAGCCTCGGGGGAGTTTTCATCCTGACGAGTGTTCCCATTAAAGTCGGTGAAGAAATCAGGATTGTTTTCAACAGCGGGTCCAGGGAAAGTCCGGTTAGAATCCTGGGCAGGGTTGCCAGAATCACCCCTGAGGGGATCGGCGTGAATTTCATTTCACTGAATGATGATAACAAAACGGCGATCTTCAGCCTGACCTCGGAAAAATAGTGATGTAAGCCTATTCCTGGCTCTCATGTATAGTCTCCATGGTGACACAGCCCAGATATCCCCGGGAAACGCTCCGATTCCCAGAAACTCGTTACACGAAATCCCATCCCTTCCGGTGTAAGAGCTTTCGCCGGCACCGACCGGCACGCCGGTGCGGTCAGCGCGGGCGCGACCTGTTTTGCTCCTTGCCATCGGCCGTTGCGTAACCTATTCTTTTGATGGGTTGTCCGTACTCGCATCATGGAGAAGCCCAGGTATTTGATGTTCGATCAATATAAACTTCAGGTTGAGGAAGCTGTCCGCGAGCAGGTTAAGGACCTGATTGTGACGGGTTTGTCCGGCCCGGCGAGCGCTTATTTCTTTTCCCGCCTCGTGCCGGATCTTGAAAGAACGTGCCTGATTGTTCTCCCGGACGCTAAAGAGGCCAAGCGATTCTACAAGCAGATGGAGTTCTTCCTGCCGGAGTATTTCACCTCAGAGGATCCGCAAGTGCGGAGGCTGTATTATTTTCCTGTTTACGACATCTCCCCTCTTAAAGGTCTCAGCCCTCACGGCGACGTGGTAGCTCGCAGACTTCAGGCTCTCTACGCTCTCACGTCGGTGCAGGGATCCGTGGTGATCACCTCCACGGAAGCGTTGGTGTTGCGCGTTCTTGCCAAGAAGGCTTTTCTGGGTGCCCTGGAGCCGATGGAGGTGGGAGAAGAAGTGGACCGGGAGAGTCTCTTGAGGAAACTGGAGACTTGGGGATATGAACGCACCTCTCTGGTGGAGGAGAAGGGCGATTACTCCGTGCGAGGAGGAGTCATCGACCTCTTTCCCCCCCTCTATTCAAACCCCGTCCGCCTGGAATTCTTGGGCGATGTGCTCGAATCCATCCGTCACTTTGAACCCGTCGGTCAGCGGTCTCTCAGGGGCTTGAAGGAAGTGGTGCTTCTTCCTGCCAATGAAATCATCATGGGCGAGGAGAATATCAAAAGGGCCAGGTCCATGGGCAGGCTCCCCACGCAAGTTAAGGAGGCCGGCTCTTTTCCGGGGCAGGAGGCATGGCTCAACCACTTTTACTCCCGCCTGAGTTCTCTTTTCGATTATGTTCCTCAAGAGGCCCTCCTGCTTCTCATGGATCCTCTTCAGGTCCAGAAGGAGATCAAGGCCTTCAGACAGAAATTTCTCGCTGAGAGGGAAAAGTGGCGAACCGAAGCCGAAGAGCGAAACCGGCCCTTTCCGGAAACCGGAGGGATTGTGCTCTCTCCTGAAGAGACTCAGGAAGGCTTCGACCGGTTTCAGACGATCCGCAGCGGCGACGTGGTAGTGGAGCAGAAGAAGGATTCGTCCAGGACCTTTCAAATTTCAGGCCGGTTCAGTGTAGATGAAGATCTCACACTAAAACTCAGCGGAAGGGGCAGGGTCTCCATGGCGCCTATGGCTGAAAAGATCTCCGGCTGGCTGGAAAGTGGCGCCAGAGTCGTCATTGTCTGTCGAACGGAACAGCAGGCGCTCCGTCTCGGAGAGATTCTCCGGAACTACAAGGTTGAAGTGAACGAGTCGGCATCCCGCTGGAGTGAGGTCTCCTCCGGAAGGGGGTTGTCTACCTGCCTGGGCCGTCTTTCACAGGGGTTCTCATGGCCCGAGGCCAACCTCTATGTCGTGAGCGAAGATGAAATCTTCGGACCCAAGAAATCGCTGGCAAAGGCCGGCCGCGCAGAGGGACGAATTGACTGGACCTCCTTCAGCCAGCTCAAGGAAGGAGACCTGGTTGTTCATCAGGACCATGGAATAGGACGTTACGCCGGTCTTCTGAAGATGGAGATCGAGCAAAAGGTTAACGACTTCGTGATCATCGAGTATGCGGGAACCGATCGCCTCTACATTCCCGCAGACCGTATCAGTATCCTGCAGAAATATATCGGCGCCGACGGCCAGGATCCCAAACTGGACCAGTTGGGAGGCCGGTCATGGGATGTGGTCAAGGAAAAAGCGAAGAAATCCATCCGCGAGATTGCCAAGCATCTTGTGGAACTCTACGCCCTCAGGAAGTATCGTAGGGGGTATGCTTTCTCCACGCCTGATCCCTACTACCGGGAATTCGAAGCCGGATTCGAACATGAAGAAACCAAGGACCAGATCAAGGCGATAGAAGACGTGCTGGAAGACATGGAGTCGGATCGCCCCATGGATCGGCTCATCTGCGGGGACGTGGGCTTCGGCAAAACGGAAGTAGCGATCCGCGCGGCGTTCAAGGCCGTGATGGACGGCAAGCAGGTTGCCATGCTCGTGCCCACCACCGTTCTTGCCGAGCAGCACTATGAGACCCTGAAAAAGAGAATGAGGCTCTACCCGGTGAGAATAGCCGTGCTCAGCCGCTTCAAGAGCCGGGCCGAGCAGAAAGAAATCGTCGCCGAAACCAGATCGGGGAAGGTGGACGTTCTTATCGGCACCCACCGGATTCTTCAAAAAGATATCGGCTTCAAAGATCTGGGCCTCCTGATCATCGATGAGGAGCAAAGATTCGGGGTGAAGCAGAAAGAGACGATCAAGCGATATCGCGCCCTTGTGGACGTTCTGGCCCTGACGGCCACACCCATCCCCAGAACCCTCCACTTGTCTTTGATGGGGATCAGGGACCTCAGCCTCATCGAGACGCCCCCTGAGGACCGATTGCCGATACAGACCGTTTTTTCTCCCTATGATGAGCAGACCATCCGGCGCGCCATAGACTTCGAACTTCAAAGAGGGGGCCAAGTCTTCTTTGTCCACAACCGGGTGCAGACGATTGACGCGATGACCCGCAGACTGCGGGAACTGGTTCCTGATGTGAAGTTTGCGATTGCCCACGGGCAGATGAGGGAAAAAGACCTGGAGGAGACCATGATTCAGTTCCTTCAGAAAGAGGTCGATGTGCTCGTTTGCACCACCATCATTGAGTCCGGACTGGATATCCCTTCCGTAAACACCATCATCATCAACGAGGTAGACCGCTTGGGCCTTGCCCAGATTTACCAGTTGCGGGGGAGAGTGGGTCGATCGGATGAGAATGCTTACGCCTACCTTCTTCTGTCCACAGGGACCGAACTTACGCGGGATGCAGAAAAGAGGTTGAAGGCTCTTATGGATTTCACCCACCTGGGGGCAGGAATCCAGCTTGCCATGCATGACCTTAAGATACGGGGGGGAGGGAACATCCTGGGCTTTTCTCAGTCGGGTCACATCTCCGCCATCGGCTACGAGCTCTACCTGAAGTTAATCGAGCAGTCGGTGGCAGAGCTTAAAGGAGAGGAATGGCACGAGGAGATCAACCCGGAAATCAACGTGAACATCGCCGCGCACCTGCCGGCAACCTATGTCGCCGATACGGATGTGCGACTGAACCTGTATCGGCGAATGTCAAGCCTGAAGGAGGAGCCCGAACTGGCAACCATGGCAGAGGAGATGAAGGACCGCTTCGGCCCCCCGCCCAGGGAAGTTGAGAATTTGTTGAAGGTGATGTCGGTGCGGCTGCTTCTGAAGAGAACGAGGATTCTGCGTCTGGACGTGACCTCCGAAGGCCTCACCATCACCTTTTCTCCTGATACACTTGTGAGACCGGAGAAGCTGGTCAGCCTGGCGAAAAGGGACCCGAGAAGGTACCGTTTCCTGTCGGAAAGGAAGCTGAAGATCAGGCTCACGCCCCGTCCTCCCCTGGAAGCCTTGGACGATGCGAAACGGGTCCTTGCCGATTTCGAGAGCGAGTCTCAGTAAAGACGATCCGGAATGATCGCACGAACGCACACTGTCGGGTTCGAAGCGTTTAGTGCAGTAAATTCCGAAGCTTGCCGGATTTAGCCCCATCAAAATTTGACTTGCAATTTGCCTAAGACCTGATAATCTGAAAAGGAATCTTTCAACCGAGGAACCCTGAACATTACAAGCCTGCCGTTTCCATTCTTTGCTCCCGTACTGGCCCTACTCTTGGCGGCATGCGGTCTCGCCGATCATCCCGACGACAAGACAGTGATGACTGTGGGGAGCAGGAACATCTCATCCGATGAAGTAAAGAGGGATCTTAAACGGATGACCTTTGATATGGAGATCGCGGGACAAAACATGCAAGAGCTTCTGGAACCTCTTCTGGGCAAGCTGATCGACCACTACCTGATTCTCGAGTACGGCAGGCAGCAGGGCATTGAGCTTTCTGAAAGGGAGCTCGACAGCGCGGTGAGGGAAATTCAAAAAGATTACAGCGAAAAAGACTTTCAGGAGACTCTGCTAAGAGGTTTCATCGACTTCGAGGAGTGGAAAGAGGCGCTGGGAGAACAGCTTCTTGTCAGGAAGATCGTGAGCAGGGCTTTGGAGGATATGGAGCCTGTGCCCTTTGAGAAAATCAAAACCTACTATGAGTCTCATCCGGAGGAATTCAGGCGTCCTATGGCAGTCAGGTTCAGACAGATCGTGACCAGCACAAAAGAGGAGGCGGAAAAGGCGCTGAACAGACTGAACAGTGGCGAAGACATGGGCTTCATCATTGACGAGTACATGAAGGCCCGGGGAAAAGAATACGGTGGGGAGGTCGATTGGGTGGCTAGAGGAGACCTGGATGAATCGATCGAGAAGGTCATCTTTTCACTCCCCGTGGGGCAGGTCAGCAAGGTAGTGGAAACGTCCTACGGGTTTCATCTCTTTGAGGTTTTGGAGAAAAGGCCGGAGGGCATGAAGAGCCTTCCGGAGGCTGTAGCGGAAATTGAATCGAAACTTGAGCGTGAAAGACAGGAAGTGTTCATGGCCCAGTGGCTGGAAAGTCTTAGGGTGGTTACGCCTGTCAAGATCAATCGGGAGAAGTTAAAAGAATTGGAGTTGGGATAGATGAGAGGGATCCAATCTTGGTGGAGAAGTTTTCTGCCTCTTGTTCTGGTCGGCATGATGGCGGGCCCTTGCTTCGCCGCAGTAACGTGCAACAGAGTAGTGGCGATTGTTAACAATCAGGTCATCACCCTTTTCGAACTGGACAACAGAATCAAGGAGATGACCGGGCACTCGGCAGAGGATCTGAGGGCTCACAATGAATCGCAATTCCTGGACGTGAGAAGGCGCGTCCTGCAACTCCTAGTTGACGAGAAAATCACTGAAGAGAAGATCAAAGAACTCGGGATCAAGATCAGTGATCGACAGGTCGATGCCGCCATCGAAAAAATCAAGCGGGATAACCAGGCGACCCAGGAGGATCTCCTGGCAAGGCTCGAGAGAGAAGGGCTGAATTATGCGAAATATCGTCAGAGAATCAAGAGCGAGATCGAAAGATCTGAGCTGATTGAATACGAGGTGAAATCTAAAATCCTTATCAGCGAAGAGGACGTTGCTCGTTATTATAACGAGCACAAGTCCACTTATTTCAGCGGAGACAAGGTCCATTTGGCCAGCATCTTTCTTCTGCGCAAGAACCCCAAGGACCCCGGAGAAAGGGAAGAGCTGAACAGGAGAGGGGAGGAAATTTTGGCCAAACTGAAGGCGGGGGAGGACTTCAGCGAATTGGCAAGAAAGTTTTCTCAAGGACCCGGAGCAGATGAGGGAGGAGATCTGGGCGTGTTCCGATGGGATCAACTGGACTCCGAGGCAAAGCGGATTCTGGAAGGGGTCCCCGCGGGAGGGTTCAGCGATTTGATTTTTCGTGATAACGGCGTTCAGATTATCAAGATTGTGGAAAGGCAGGGCGGCGAGAAAAGACCTCTGGAAGAGGTGAAAGAGGCGATTTACGATGTCCTTTACCGGGAAGAAGTCAACAAAAGGTATGAGAGTTGGCTCAAAGGACTCCGGGAAAGTTCTTATACTAAGATCATTTTCTGATCGCCGGGGAGGGATAGGCGTTGGAACCACTGGAGGAAAAGAAGATTCCGGAGACTCAGACCGCGGTGGAGGAGAAAGAAGCGGCGAAGCTGGGGTCTCTTCTCCGTGAGCAAAGAGAAAAAATGGATCTCAGCCATGACCAGATCGGCCAGAAGATCCGGTTGAGGCGAGCCATCATCGAAGCCATGGAAAGCGAAGCCTGGGAACAATTGCCCCCTCCTGTTTTTGTCAGGGGATTTTTGAGGTCTTACGCGAGTATCCTTGGCCTGGATCAAGAGGAGGTCATGAGACTCTACCATCAAGCGGCCCCTCCTCAACCCGAGATCCTCAAACCTCTTCCGGTACGCCGCAAATCGTCTCGTGCTCCAGCGCTGGTCGTTCTGCTCATCCTGGCCGCGGCAGCGTGCGTTTTCTACTTCAGGCGTGTTCAATCAACCGCACGGGACGGGACCGTCAAGCAAAGCCAGCCCGGAGTGGAACCGGCGAGCCCGGCGCCGGGAAGAGAGAACAAATCGGGAAGCGGGCAAAAGACTGTGGCGAGTTTCTTCGATGCCGGCGTTTCCGATACGGCAAAGTCCGAGGTCTCGGAGAGCCCACCCAAGGAAGCGATATCTTCAGAGGCCGTTTCGCCTCCGGCCTCGGCGCCGGAGAAAGAGACATCTTGGATGATCCTCAAAGGCGCGGTGAAAGAAAAGACCTGGGTAAGTGTCAGCGTAGATGGGAAGGAAAAGGGGGAGTTCATATTTCAAAAGGGCGCAAAACCTGAGTGGAAGGCCAAGAAGGGTTTTGAAGTGGTCATAGGGAATGGGGCAGGCATGGATTTCGATCTGAATGGAAAGAAGATTGAAAATCTGGGCAAGCCCGGTGAAGTGGTTCGGCTGAGCTTGCCCTAGAATTTTTTCCGCATCTGCTTCGTAAGTTGCGGAAAAGTCTTGTGCGGCCATAGAGCGTCGCTGGGAGACGGAACCCAGGAGAGGTGAGGAGCAGATTGGATAACGTCCTTGACATTCTTGAGGAACGGGGTTTTGTCGAGCAGGTGACCGACAGGAATGCATTGCGTGAGCAGTTCGAAAAACCAACGACCTGCTATATCGGATTCGATCCGACCGCGGCAAGTCTCCACGTGGGAAGCCTGGTGCCCATCATGTCTCTCGCCCACATGCAGGGGGAGGGCCACAGGCCCATAGCCGTTGTGGGGGGAGGGACGACGCTTGTGGGCGATCCGAGCGGCAAAACGGAGATGCGTCGTCTCATGAGCAGACGGGAAATCGACGAGAACGGGGAAGCCATCAAGCGACAACTTTCCCGGTTCCTCGATTTCAGTCCGGGAAAAGCGCTGATGGTGAACAATGCGGACTGGCTTGTGAATTTGAACTACATTGAATTCCTGAGAGACATAGGTCGTCATTTCAGCGTGAACAGAATGCTCGCAGCGGAGAGCTACAGGATAAGACTCGAAGCGGGGCTCAGCTTTATCGAATTCAATTACATGCTTCTGCAGGCATATGATTACTGGCATCTTTTCAGGAACTACGATTGTCGGCTCCAGATGGGAGGCAATGATCAGTGGGGGAACATCCTGGCAGGGGCGGACTTGATCAGACGACTGGAGGGAGCGGTGGTTCACGCGCTCACTTTTCCGCTCATCACCACCTCTTCGGGCGTTAAAATGGGAAAAACCCACAAGGGAGCGATCTGGCTCGATCCGGACTTGACGTCTCCATACGATTACTACCAGTACTGGATCAACCAGGATGACAAAGATGTGGAGCGGTTTCTTGCTCTGTTCACCTTTCTTCCCATGGACGAAGTGCGAAGACTGGGATCCGCTCAAGGTGAGGCGATAAGGGACGCCAAGGAGATTCTTGCTTTTGAAACAACGTCTCTCTGCCACGGCAGAGACGAGGCGGAAAAAGCCAGAAATGCCGCCAAACAACTCTTCGGCGCCGAAGACTCCTCGCTGCCGGATTCCGTTCCAACCTTCTCTTTGGCTGCGCGGGACGTCGAGCAGGGAATTCCAGCCTATATTCTTCTCGAGAAGAGCGGATTATGCAAGACCAGAGGGGAGGCAAGACGCCTGATCACCCAAGGGGGCGGATACCTGAACGGCCGGAGAATGGAAACTTTCGATCAAATGATTTCGGCAAAAGACATCATGAACGGATCGTTTCTCTTAAGGGTGGGGAAAAAGCGGTTTGTGCGAGTGAGCATAGACTAGCGCGGAGATGATGGAGAATCCGGGGAAGTTTCCCTTAGCGTGATGACGATGAAAACAGATCGGAGAGAAAAAAAGACCGGGACTCAGAGTACGTCGAAGGAAGATGTGGCGGGGCTTCCATTGTCCGTCCCTTCGGTGGACCTCAGTCCGATTGTTCCGGTAAAGGAGAAATCCCTTGTCCCTTACGATCCTCTTCAGATCTATTTGATGGAGATCAAGAACTTCCGGCTCCTGACCAGGGAAGAGGAAACGGAACTGGCCATCAGGGTGAGGGAGAAAAAGGATCAGAAAGCGGCTTACATCCTTGTCACGGCGAATCTGAGACTGGTGGTCAAGATTGCCATGGACTTTCATCGTTACTGGACCAAGAGCCTTCTCGACCTCATCCAGGAAGGAAACGTGGGACTCCTTCAGGCGGTACGCAAGTTTGATCCTTACCGTGGAATAAAATTCTCCTATTATGCCTCCTTCTGGATCAAGGCATACATGCTGAAATTCATCATGGAGAATTGGAAGCTGGTGAAGATTGGAACCACCCAGACACAACGCAAGCTGTTTTTTAACCTGGCCAAGGAGCGGGATAAGCTTATCTCCCAGGGCTTCAATCCTGAACCTCGGTTGCTTGCAGAGCGGCTCGACGTGAAGGAGAGAGAGATTGAGGAGATGAGCCAGCGTCTCGGCGGTGGTGAAGTGTCGCTGAACTCCCCGGTTGGGAACAACGGCAAAGAGGCTTATGGTTCATTTCTGCCGGATCCTCAAGTCGCCATAGACGAGCAGCTTTTTGAAAGGCAGAATAGAGAGCTTCTTCTCGCGAAGTTGGAAGAATACAGGGGGAGACTTTCCGGGAAGGAACTCGACATCTTCGACAATCGAATCATGGCGGAGAATCCTGTCACTCTTCAGATGTTAGGGGACAAGTACGATGTCTCCCGGGAGAGAGTCCGACAAGTACAAGAGAGAATTGTCAACAACATCAAGAAATTCTTGACGCAGGAAATTCCGAATTTCGAGGAGGACTTTTCCGACTTCATTAAATAGGGCAGGGGCAGCCATGCACTGCCTTGACGAGGTTCACGATATTCATGCTCTTGAAACCTTTTATCCACCAATTTTTCGCCCATCTTTTGGCACTTTTCCTGATGATGGGGATGTTTTTCTCCTGTGCGGGACCCCAGCCGAAGGTCTCTGACGTCGGACCGAAAGAGGCGCAAAGAGCGGTCAGCGTGCAGCCGGCGCAGGAGGACAGGCTCCTGAAGGCCTACCAGGACTTTGCCCGGGCCGCCCTCTGCGAAGAGGACGAACAGTACCAGGAGGCTCGGGAATACCTGGAGCGAGCCATTCAGAGTGACCCTGACTCGGCCTATTTGAACATGAGAATGGCCGGCATCCTGAAGGCGCAAAAAAATTATTCGGATGCTCTGACTTACGCAAAAAAAAGCGTAGCCCTCGATCCACGGAGCTTGGAAGGACGACTGATTCTTGCAGACCTTTACCTTCTGCTCAAGGATGATCAAGCCGCCATCAGAGAATACGAAGAAGCCCTTTCTCTAGACCCCGCGAACAAAAGGGTGAGGTTGGTCTTGGCCACAATGTACGTCCAAAAAAAACAGTACCAGGAGGCCAAGAAGGAATTGGGAGATCTCATCAAGTCTGATCCGGACCTTATCATCGCGTACTATTACCTTGGCAGGATTAACCTCGAACAAGGCCAATACGGTGAAGCGGAAAAAGCCTACAGGCAGGCCCTGGACCGAAACGAAGCTCTGGAGCCCGCCCTTTTCGATCTGGGCACTCTCTATCAGATGGAAAAGAAATATGAAAAGGCGGCCATGACTTACAAGAAACTCCTGAGCCTTTATCCCAACAATACCACGGTCAGGGAAAGACTGATTCAGATCTATTACAGGCTCGGGCAGGAGAAGAACGCGAACGTCCTGTTGGAGGAGTTTAAGAGCGAAACCAATCCTGGCGATCCGCGGCGTCAAACCCTGGGTTTGATTTACCTTCAGAACGGCAAGCTCGATGAAGCCATTCACGAGCTTGAACCGATCGTCACCGGTCATCCGGATGACGACAAATCGAGATATTATCTTGCGACGGCCTACGAGGAAAAGGGAAATCACGAGAAGGCCCTGGAGCAGTTCGAAAAGATCCGTCAGGAATCTGAGTATTATGCCAACGCGCGCATTCAAATGGCTTACATCCTCGAGAGCCAGAAAAAATACGACGAGGCTGTCAGCATCCTTGAGAAGGCCATCGGGGTGCAAGGAAGAAAGGTCGATCTCTATCTGATGCTGGCCACTGTGTTGGAAAGCAAAAAGGATTATAGCAAGGCTCTGGAGGTCGTTGACCGAGGGCTTAAGGTGGATGAGAAGAGTGAGGAGCTTCTTTTTCGGAAGGGTGTAATCCTCGACAAAATGGGAGAAAAAGAAAAGTGCCTGGATCTGATGAAAGGCATTCTGTTGATCGATCCCAGTCACGTGGATGCATTGAACTACGTCGGCTACACGTACGCGGAACAGGGCATCAAGCTGGACGAAGCCATGGCAATGATCAAGAAGGCTTTGGAATTGAAGCCGGACAGCGGGTACATCATCGACAGCCTCGGATGGGTGTACTTCCGGAAAGGGCTGTACAAGGATGCTTTGAAGTATTTGGAAAAGGCCGCATCTTTGATCCCCAATGATCCGACCGTTCAGGAGCATTTGGGAGATGTTTATTCCAAGAAGGGGAGGTACAAGGAGTCTCTCCGGGCATACGAAAAGGCCCTTACTCTCAGCCATCCGCAGGAAAATCAGGTCAAGGAGAAGATTGAAGAAGTCAAAAAACTTCTCAGGTAGAGGAGCAAAGGCCGCCACATCGCTGAAATGTCTGCTGGGCCTTTGTATCCTGCTGCTGTCGGGCTGCGCCGGACTCGGCAGGTCCCTGTTCGAACCTCCTCTGGACGAACGGGCTTTGACGGTCGTAATTGCCGATCTGAAGAAGCAGAACCAGGAAGTTCAAAGCTTTTTTTCGAGCGGCCGCCTATGGGTGAAAGGCTGGTACGGCGATGAGGGAGAGGCGAACGTCTTTGCCGCGAGCACTAGAAGCCCATCCAGAACGAAGATTGAAGCCATCCATCCCTGGGGTCAACCTCTCCTGTATTTGCTGGAGGAAGGAAAAGACTTCCGGTTGCTTTCCTACTCCGAGAGAAAACTCTACTTCGGGAAATTATCCGCCGGTTCGCTTTCGCGATTCCTTCCGGGGGACATAGATCAGACCGTTTTGCGGGACATCCTGAGAGCGTATCCAGTTCTTGAGCCGTCTTACCGCGTCCTTTCCAAAAGGGGGAGCGAGATCAGTTTCTCCAACCAGCAAGGCGAGGAGGTCAGGCTCGTGGAATTGGACCCTGAAACTCTTCTGCCCCGAGAGGTTGTTCTTCCCCATCAAAATATCAAGCTTGTCTTTGAGAATTTTCAGGAAAGCGATGGATTTCGCTATGCCCGAAAGGTGACGGCGGTTCATTCTCTGGGAGGCAAACTCATGATCTACACGGTTGAAAAGATGGTGTTCAACCAAAAGATACCGACCCAGGTCTTCACCCTCCAAGCGCCGCCGGGTTTTGAGACGGCGCCGGTGGACTAGCAAAATAAATTAGGACACATAAGTCCTATCATTGAAGTTACCCGCCGATGCTCGACATCTGGCGGATGCATTTCCGGAGCCCTGACGTGGCCCGGCCCGGCCCTTTGGGCTTCTCGTCAACGGCGCGGCGCATCAATTCGGCAATATGTGTTTCTCCCTTTCCTTGCCTGAGCGGCGTCTTCACGTCGATCTCTCTGTCTGAGAACAAACAGCCCCTCAATCGCCCGTCAGCGGTCAGACGCAACCGGTTGCACGTGTGACAGAAGTGATTGCTCACCGCACTGATGAAGCCGACTTCCCCCCGGGCGCCCCGGAGTCTGTAACGCACAGCCGGTCCATCCATGGAATCGTGCTGAACGGGCTCTAGGTCACCCAGCGTCCTCACACGCCTGAGGATCTCCTCGCTTGAAATGAACCGTTCGGAACTCCAGCTGTTCTTCTCGCCGATGGGCATGAATTCGATGAAACGCACGTGAAAAGGCCTCTCCAGGGTCAACCTGGCAAAATCCAGCACTTCATCATCGTTGATTCCCTTCATGGCCACCACGTTGATCTTGACGGGATGAAAGTCCAATCGTTCCGCTTCTTCGATGCCTTCCCACACGGTCTGAAAAAGGTCCCGGCGCGTGATACGCAGGAAACGTTCAGGCCTCAGGGAATCCAGGCTGACGTTGATTCGGCAAATGCCGCATTTCTTGATCTGTGCAGCGCATTCCTTGAGCAGCACTCCGTTGGTGGTCAGAGTGATTTCCTTCAGACTCTCGATCTCCGACAGCCTCTCCAGGAAGGAAATAAAACCCCTTCGGACCAAGGGCTCTCCTCCTGTGAGGCGGACTTTACGGATACCTGTCTGCACCGAGATTCTCACGAGGCAAAGCATTTCCTCGTAGGAGAGAACCTCGGTGTGAGAGACAAAATCTATCCCTTCCTCGGGCATGCAGTACATACATCGCAGGTTGCAGCGATCGGTGACTGAAAGACGGAGGTAGTTGATGGCCGGACGAGCGTAATCAATATGGGTCTCGCCCGTCCGAAAGTCTTCCTTGCTTTCATCCTGGAGGAGTTGATTCTGCAAAAAGAGCTTAGTAGACATTATTCATCGGTCCTGAATCATTTCGATCATTTTAGATACAAAGTAACTCTCTCTTCCAAAAAAAGCAAATAAGGGAAGCTAGGAACCCCGGTGGAGCACTTTTTTCCTCAGGAGCCACAAGAGAAACAGGACGGCGAAGATAATGACGACTGCCAGATTATACCTTTTCATGATCGCAGAGAATTTACCTTCCACCATATTCCAGTGGGTTCCGAGGGTCTGACCTACGATGATCCAGAGGAGATTCCATGTGGCGCAACTTAAAAGAGCCACAGGGGCAACCCACACGGCTCTCAAGCGAGAAACCCCCGCCGCCAGGGATATGGCGGAGCGGATGCCGGGGAAAAAGCGATTGAGGGCGATCAGGAAATAGCCGTACCTCACAAACCATGCTTCAGCCTTCAGGATATCCTTTGCCCTGAAAAAGCGAAAGTCCCTTTCCAGAAAAAAGTGCTTCCCCAGGGAACTCCCGATCCAAAAGAGGCTCAGGAATCCCAGGAGGCTTCCAAAGGTGGTGGAAAGATAAACCCCAAGGAAGTTCAATTTGCCTGTGCCCACCAGAAAGGCGCCAAAGGCGGTAATCGTGTCACCGGGAATGGGCGGAAAGATGTTCTCCACAAACGCACTGAGCGCCAAGGAGAGGTAGATCAGGGTATCAGGCAAAGCGTCTAGCGTCTTTATCCATGCTTCCATGGCTTTTTGTCTCTTGAACCGCCGGGGATCGTCGGGTATATATACTGAATGCGCAAGGCTTGTGGAAGGGAAATTTTTTGCCTTGACGGGTTCCATTCCCTCTGCTAGACAGAATAGAGTTAACGGGGCTTCTTGATCATGGCGAAGCAAAGGACAACACGAAAAGAATTGCTCAAAAGCTCTGACGAGTTTCTCAGCCTTACTGAAAGAGGGACCAACTACGTCAGAGAGCACAGCAGGATCTTTAACTATGCGGGCATCGCAGTGGCGGTGGCTGCGGTCCTCTATCTCGGCTCGACGGTTTACCTCAACCATGTGAACAGGCAAGGGCAGGCTGCTTACGATGCGGCCTATTCCCTGGCCCGGGAAGAGAAGCCAGATCTCCAGAAAATGACGGCTATGTTCGATAAGGTCACAGAGGATTATCGTCTTTCCAAAGTAAGCAGGCTTGTTCCTGCACAGGTGGGATATTTACGGTATCGGGAGAAGAAGTATCCCGAGGCCGTTGCCGACTACAGCGCCTTCTTGAAGGAATCCGGGAAAGATAGCCTTTATCGAAGCCTTTCGAAGCTGGCCCTCGCCGCTTGCTACGAGGAAGCGGGAAAGGCGGCAAAAGCAATCGACATTTTGAAAGATCTCAAGTCCAGCCCTCAAAACGCTTTCAAGGAACAGACCCTCCTGAATCTGGCGAGACTTTATCGTCTGTCGAAGCAGGACGGCAAAGCCAAAGAAGTGTACAAAGAGTTCGTCGAGCAGTTCAAAGCCTCCCCCTTCACGCCCCTCGCGAAGGCCTATCTGGACGATTACGCCTCCTGAGGCATCCCTTTGGCTTTGGCCGAAGTATCTAAATATAGAGGACAAACCCAGGGAATTCCCAGCCCGCCCCAGCCCCCATTTTTGCTTGACAAGCTTGGATTGATCATCTATGGTCATATTGTAGCTAAATTATAGCTTTTGTGACGGGGGTGAAGCCATGATTATCACAGAGATTCTTGCCAGAAACGCAAGGATGTACGCGGAGGAGATCGCCCTTGTTGAGAGGGAACCGGCTAAGAATGTTCGAAGGCAAATCACCTGGCAGGAATTCGACGAACAGGCCAACCGAGTGGCCAACGCCCTCATCGGCAGAGGCATTAAGAAGGGAGACAAGGTCATTCACCTCATGATGAATTGTCTCGAATGGCTCCCCGTCTATTTCGGGATCTTGAGAACAGGCGCCTGGGCCGTACCCCTCAATTTCCGTTTCACCGCGGAGGACATTCGGTATTGCGGGGACATCGCAGAAGGGAAGGCCATCATCTTCAGTGAAGACTTCGTGGACCGGATGAACAGGATCAAAGGAGAACTGAAGACCATCACGGAGTTTGTCTACACCGGGTCCGAGCAAGTAAGGCCGGTGTATGCCCAATCTTACGAGGAATTCCTGAAAGACGCCTCTCCCTCGGACCCGAAAGTTCCCCTAAGCCTTTTGGACGAGGCCGCTCTCTATTTCACCTCCGGCACCACCGGCACCCCGAAACCGATCCTCCTGACCCATAGGAACCTGGAGCATGCCTGTATTGTTGAGAACAGGCATCACAACCAGACCCACGAGGACAATTTCTTGTGCATTCCGCCTCTCTATCACACAGGCGCAAAGATGCACTGGTTCGGGAACTTTATCGTGGGTGCGAAGGCCGTGATTCTCAAAGGAGTTAAGCCGGAGTGGATCACTCAAGCGGTGTCCGAAGAGCAGGCGACCATTGTCTGGCTCCTCGTCCCCTGGGCTCAGGACATCCTGGTGGCCGTCGAAAACGGCCTGATCAAGCTGAAAGAATACAAGCTGGATCAATGGCGGTTGATGCATATCGGTGCCCAGCCTGTTCCTCCAAGCCTCATCAAGAACTGGAAGAAGGCGTTTCCCAACCAGGAGTATGACACCGACTACGGCCTGAGTGAAAGCACGGGTCCCGGCTGTCTCCACTTGGGTATGGAAAACGAGCACAAGGTAGGCTCCATCGGCAAGCCCGGTTTTGATTGGGAATGCAGGATCGTGGATGACCGGATACGGGACGTGCCAAAAGGAGAGCCGGGCGAACTGGCCGTCAAAGGGCCGGGGGTCATGAAAGAGTATTACAAGAACCCTGAAGCGACAAGCAAAGCGCTCGTGGACGGCTGGCTTCTTACCGGCGACATGGCAAGGTTGGACGAGGATGGGTTCATCTGGCTTGTGGACAGAAAGAAAGACATCATCATCACCGGCGGCGAGAACATCTTCCCCGTAGAAATCGAGGATTTTCTTCTGGAGAACGATAAGATCCAGGACGCCGCGGTGATCGGCATTCCGGATGAAAGGCTCGGGGAGATCGTCGCCGCTATCATCAAGGTCAAACCCGGCAAGGACATGACCGAGGAAGAGGTGGCGATACATTGTGAGCGCTTACCGAAGTACAAAAGACCCAGAAGATTCATTTTTGATGATGTCCCGAGGAACCCGACAGGAAAGATTGAAAAACCGAAGATGAGGAAGAAGTACGCGGGATTTGTGGAGAGTTTCAAGATATAACGAAGATGAAAAGGGGGGAAATGATGCACAAGCTACTTGAAGATGCTCCCGGAAAGGAACTGCTCCTGCTGGGAAACGAAGCCGTGGCTCGGGGCGCTCTGGAAGCTGGAGTTGCTTTTGCAACCTGCTATCCCGGAACACCCTCTTCCGAGATCCCAGAGCAATTTTTCAGCATTAGTCAAGAGACGGATCTTTACTTTGAGTACTCCACCAACGAGAAGGTTGCCCTCGAAGTGGGGGCGGGAGCCGCGGTGAGCGGCTTAAGGACCATGGTCACGATGAAACACGTGGGCCTGAATGTGGCGGCAGATCCTCTGATGACACTGGCTTATACCGGAGTCAAAGGAGGCATGGTCGTCATTAACGCCGATGATCCCTCGTTGTTTTCCAGCCAGAACGAGCAGGACAACCGATACTATGCACGACTCTCGGGTTTGGCCATGCTGGAGCCCACGAACACCCAGGAAATGAAGGACTGGACTGTGGCCGCTTTTGATCTTTCCGAGGAAGTGGGGCTCCCCGTCATCGTCAGGACCACCACGAGACTTGCCCACATCAGGGGGGGGGTGAGGCTCGGCGCCATGCGGCCGAGAGTGACCAAGGCCCGTTTTCAGAAGAACCCCTTCCACTACGTTTGCGTCCCTGCCGTGTCGAGAAACCTCCACAAGGAACTCCTCCAAAAGTATGATCAGCTCGCCGATAAATCGGAGAGGTCTCCCTACAACGAGATCATCGGCAAGGGCAAATGGGGAATTGTGACCAACGGCGTGAGCTTCAACTATGTCATGGATGCGGTCAACGATCTCGGCATTGCAGACAAGGTGAGCGTCCTTAAAATGGGATTTTCGTGGCCTTTCCCAAAGGAACTCTGCGCCGGGTTCATGAGGTCGGTGGAAAAGGTGCTCGTGGTCGAGGAGCTGGAACCGGTGATGGAGAACGACCTGAGAGCCGTGGCCCAGGAAAGGGGAATCCCGGTTCCCATCAAGGGCAAGGGCGCGGGTGGGCTTTCCCGTCTTTACGAATATGACCCAAGGCTGGTAAGAGGCGCAGTGGCCGCCTATTTCGGGGTGGAGTATAAGGCGCCCGCAGCCGTGGATGTCTCGGACTTGCCTCCTTTGCCCGGAAGACCTCCCACCCTTTGTGCGGGTTGCCCCCATCGAGCCACCCTTTATGCGGTCAAGGAAGTATACGGTGCGGATGCCGTCAATCCCACGGATATCGGGTGCTATACCCTAGGGCTCCTTCCGCCGCTGTCCATGGGTGATTTCGTCATCTGCATGGGATCATCCGTGAGCTCGGCCTGCGGTTTTTCCAAAGCGACGGACCAGAAGGTGGCCGCCTTCATCGGAGATTCCACCTTCTTCCACTCAGGGATAACGGGCCTCATCAACGCGGTTCACAACAACCACAAGTTCACACTGGTCATCCTGGACAACGGCACCACGGCCATGACAGGCCACCAGCCCCATCCGGGCGTGGATTCAACACCCATGGGCCTCAATCTTCCGCAAGTCAACGTGGAAGACGTGGTCAGAGGCTGCGGAGTCAAGGATGTGCACGTGGTCAAGCCTTTCAATATCAAAAAGACCATCGAGTCGCTCCGGGCTTCTCTGGAATATGACGGCATTTCCGTGGTGGTCTCCAAAGAGTTCTGTCCCCTCTTTGCCAAGAGCGTAGGCAAGGCCAGGAAAGCCAGACCCTTTAGCGTGAACCATGACAAGTGCCGGAACCACCGCGACTGCATCACGAAGCTCGCGTGTCCTGCCATGTACCTGGAAGGAGATCTCGTGTACATCAATAAGAATCTCTGCATCGGCTGCTCGGTCTGTGCACAGATCTGTCCTGAAAACGCTATCGTACCATCGAAGGACTAGGAGGGAGTGCACATGGATATCAAGAGATGTGTGTTTGTCGGCGTAGGCGGCCAGGGAAATCTGCTGGCATCCAATCTTCTGGGTCAGGCAGCCCTTTCCATGGGCATCCCCGTGGTGGTCAGCGAAATCCATGGTATGGCCCAGAGGGGAGGCGTGGTGGAATCCGCCGTCCTCTTGGGCGGAGCAAAGAGCCCGATCGTATCCAACGGCGAAGCGGATGTGGTGGTGAGCTTCGAACCTTTGGAGACCATGAGAATACTCGGCAGGTGCAACAGGAAAACCCTCGTGATCACAAATGCTCAGCCCTTTCCTCCTTTTACCGTCGCCGCGGGGCAGGGCAAGTACCCGCCTGTCGATGAGATCCTGGACAAGATCCAGGCCAAGGTCGGCAAGGTGATCGCCCTTCACGGAAACGACTTGGCCGAGAAGGCGGGCAATGTGCTGTCCCTCAACATGGTGATGCTGGGGGCGCTCGTCGGCGCCGGAGCCACACCGGTGACGGAAGAGGTGATGAAGAAGACCATCGGAGAATCAACGAAGAAAGCCTTTCTGGAATCCAACTTGAAGGCCTTTGACCTCGGCAAAGAGGTGGCCAGGAAACTGATGGCAAAATGAGCCTTTTTCTTTAGAGCATGCCATGGAAGTGACGAGCCATGGCCATGAGGTGAAACTGAAGGCAAGCTTCGGTATCGCCACCTTCCCGGAGGATGCCGGGAACGTGACCGATATTCTGGCTCTGGCGGACAGGGCCATGTTTCGAGTCAAAGAAGAGGGCAAAGACGCGGTCCGGTCCGCCTGAAAAAGGAGGAAATAGAACTATGAAAATTTTCATCGACAGCGCGGATTTGGATGAAATCCAGCAGGGCTATGCATGGGGAGTGGTGGACGGCGTGACCACCAATCCCAGTCTTCTGAAAAAAGCGGTGGAAAAGCGTGTCAAGGCAGGAGAGAAGATGGACCTCAAGAAATACATCACTCGAATTCTTGAGGCGGCCGAGGGGACGCCCGTGAGCCTGGAGGTGACGGAGTTCACTGCGGAGAAGATGGTCGAACAGGGAAGACGCTTGCACACCATCTTCAACCCCGTGGCAGACAATGTCTACATCAAAATTCCCGTGAACCCTGCGTTCAAAGATTCGGATATCACTCATTTCGACGGCATCAGAGCCATCCGCGAACTCACCGCTGCCGGCATTCCCGTGAACACCACTCTTATCTTCACTCCAGAGCAGGCTTTGCTGGCCGCCAAGGCGGGAGCGAAGTTCCTCAGCCCTTTTGCGGGAAGAATAGATGACGACCTGAGAACACGGGGCAATGTGCAATTCGACAAGACGGCCTACTACCCGGCCTCGGGCATGGCCTTGGGCGGCGTGACGCTTGAGGACAACGGGATCGTCTCGGGCGTTGATCTGGTGGAGCAGTGCGTGGAAATCGTTAATCTCTTTGGCTTTGAAGCGGAAGTGCTGGCAGCTTCACTCAGGAATCCGAGACAGGTCAGGGAAGCAGCCCTGGTGGGCGCCCACATTGCTACTCTCCCCTTTTCCGTGATCAAAGACATGCTCAAACACCATAAGACCTATGAAGGAATGAAGCTTTTTACGGCGGATATCGTCCCGGAGTATGCGGAGATCAAATAGGACTTCTTTTAATCCGCGTCTTTGCAACCAGCAACATTCGACCAGCGAGGCAGGGGGGTAGTCTCCGGCGAGACCGCAACCATTTTGCCTGCGCCATATATACCTGCGCCGAAAACTCAGTGGGTCATGGAGGTAGCCCCTACGGATCACGCCTCCGGCTGGCTTCGTGTGCAGCGCCTACCCGGTAAAAAACTTCAAAACCCTGGGGCGGTTGACAGGATAAGTCCATTTCCGGTTGCGGTCTCGCCGGAGACTACCCTCCCGCCCCGCTGTGGCTGAGACCTTCTGTGCAGCTTGCCAGAAAAATTCAGAGTGGGACTGTAAAACGAGCGTCGTTCATTCTTTTTGGTAGAGGGCAAGAATGCCCTCAAGAGGGGGGGCCAGAAGACGAAGGCCGTCGAGCCGGGGAAGGATTTTCTCAAGTCCGTACACCATGAATAGAGCGTCTTTTCTGGCTTTCCGCGCGATGAGCTCTCCAAATTCTTCCTGCATGGTGAGGTAGGTATAAAAGAGATCAAAGGCATCAAAGCTTACGCCTGCTTCATAGGAGATCTTTTCCTGCAAAGCCGGGTCCGTCGTGTCGCCGTGGAAAAGGAAGATGTTCTCATGGGGAAGGGGAAGGCGCTCATCGGCCAGAAAGGTATGGAGCCCTCGCCTGAGGCCCGGATATTCGTCCAAGGTCCACTCATCGAGTTCCACGCCCACGCTCTTCCTGGTCAGATAGCTGAGAAGCACATTGACCCTTCCGTCCCCGCACCCCATGTCCAGGAACGAGGAACAGCCTGGGACCAGAAGCCCTTTCCCCATCATGGTAAAAAGACAAGCCAGCAGTCTTGTGAGGTCACTGGACCTCCTGAAACCCAGGCAACCCGCATCGCCCACTTTTCTTCGGTCATAGAACCGTGCGACTCGCATGAGGGTCGCCTTCATGATAGGGGTGATCAACGCAAACACCCTTTTGCTTTTTTCCTGATCCGTTCGTGAAGAAGGAAAATAAGTTCCAGTTCGATTCCTTCCGCTTCGCGCAGCTCGGCAATTTTCTCAGGGGGAATTCGCGAGGTGATTTCATGGCAAAGAAAATTGACACACAGAACATGGCGGGCCACAAGCCCGCAGCCGTTGCCGGTAAGGAAGAAGCAGCTAGACGGATGACGTCTTGACTGAGGAATTTTCGCGTTCAGGAGCAGATTAAGAAGGAGCATGCTGGCGCTATAGCGCTTCTCGATGCCCGAGCCGCAGCAGGACCCGCCTTCGTTTTCCTCGCATGCCCTGCACAGATCAACAATTCCGATGCGGGCCATCTTTTCGCGGGACCGGCGGATCGCTCCATTCAGCGCCACAAGCCCTTCGGTCAGTTCTTCATCCCTGAGGAGGTCCTGTTTCCGCCGATTCAGAAAATCAACGGCCCATGCAATTCTTTGCTCCACCGGGGTTTCAAGAGAAGGCTGTCCGATTTCCATGAACGGCTATTTCTTCTTTCCTCTTCTTCCTGTCTTCTTCTTCTCTTCTTCCGCAGCCGTCTCTTCCCCTGAGAATTCCTTAAGCCCTTCAGCCAGAGCCAGCAGTTTCTGGTTGACCAGGCCGTTGATCGTCCCTTCAGGGTATGTGCCGTCGCTTTTCATCTCTCCGGCCACCCCGCCTGTGAGGATCTCGATCCCTTCGTCAATGGTCTTGACAGAATAGATGTGGAACTTTCCTTTCTTGACTGCTTCCACCACATCTTTCCGGAGCATGAGATCCTGAACATTGCTTTCCGGGATCATCACCCCCTGCTTGCCGGTGAGCTTTTTCACTCGGCAACAGTCATAGAATCCCTCGATCTTGTGATTGACGCCGCCGATGGCCTGGACCTCACCCTTCTGGTTTACGGACCCGGTGACTGCAATCGACTGATGGATGGGGACCCCGGAAAGGCTTGACAGGAGGGCATAGATTTCCGTGGAAGAGGCGCTGTCCCCGTCTACCCCACTGTAAGACTGCTCAAATGCAATGCTGGCACTCACGGTCAGCGGTTTGTCCTGAGCGAATTTCTTCCGCAGGTACCCGCTCAGGATGAGCATGCCCTTGTTGTGCGTGCTGCCCGACAACTCGGCCTCTCGCTCGATGTTGATGATGCCGGCACGACCCATGGATGTGGATGCCGTGATACGCGTGGGTTTGCCGAACATATAGTCGCCGAGACTGTAGACGGCAAGGCCGTTCACCTGACCCACCACCTCGCCGTCCACGTCGATCATGAGGGTTCCCCGGTCGATCATCTCCTGGAGGTGCTCTTCAATGAGATTGGATCGGTAGATGCGGGTTTGGACAGCCTTGTCCACATGGCGCTCCTGAATGACGTCCTGATGATCCTCGCCGGCCCAGTAATCCGCCTCTTGGACAAGATCCGTGACAATGGGAAAGCTGGTGGATATTTTCTCCTGTCGACCCGTCATGCGGACAGCCTCTTCGACAAGAGCGGCAACGGCCTCACGATCCAGGGGCTTCAATTTGTCGTCATCCGTCTTTCTCTTCACGAACTCGGCAAACTGGCGGATGGTCCGGTCGCTCTTTTTCATGGAGGTGTCGAAGTCGGCTCTCACTTTGAAAATTTTTTTCACGTCTTCGTCGTAGGCATGAAGAAGGTAGTAAAGGTAGTCGTCCCCGATGACCACCACCTTGATATCCATCTCGATGGGCTCCGGCTTCATCCCTGTGGTGGTGAACAGATAGAAAGGATCATAAGTCTGAATTTCCATCTTCTCGGTTTTCAAGGCTCTCTTGAGAGCGGGCCACACTCCGGGTTCAATCAGGGCATCCAGGAGATTCAGAACCAGATACCCTCCATTGGCTTTGATAATGGAGCCTGCCCTGATCTTGCTGAAATCCGTCCTCCACACGCCGGAACGATCCACGATTCGTTCGATGCTCCCGAAAAGGTTTCGATAGGTAGGATAGGATTCCACCAACACGGGCTGACCTTTCTGTTCGGAATTGTCGACCAGGAGATTGACCTGGTAGGGCTGGAAGGCATCTCCCTCGGGCATCATCATAAAAGGAAGACCAGGAAACTGCTGCTGAGGCTGGCTTGAGAAGATCTGGAGGTGGTCCGCCATGTCTTCGAGCATGTCGGCAAAGAACTTGTCCACCTCCTTGTTTTTGTACCTATCCCGGATAGGCGCGGCCACATCCGTGGCCATTTTCGTGAACATAAGGCGGTCCATCTTCTCAATCGTTTCCTGGACTTCCTTTTGCAGGTCTCGGAGTTCAAGAAAGATCTGATCGATTTCCTCTCTCAGTTTCTGTTGCTTTTCTTTCAATGCTTCGTATTCGTCCTTGGGAAACCGGCCTTTTTCGACCAGCGCCTCGAGTTGATCGATGTTGGTCGGGTTTCCGTCCACCAGAGGCATGACCTCGGGCCGCTTGAACTGACCGACCTGAATATCCACGAGGGCAAAACCGTCTTCTCTCACCTTCTTGTCCAGATCCTTGAAGAAACTCTTGCCCTTCTTCTCGTACTCAACCATGATCTCTTTCTTGCGATTGAGGTAATCCTGGCTTTCAAAGAGCTGAGGGACTTCTTTCTTCAGCCTTTCCACAAAATCGCGGGCGTCCTTCTTGAACTTGGCCCCCATGCCTGCCTT
This sequence comes from uncultured delta proteobacterium, assembly GCA_963740905.1. GTDB lineage: Bacteria > Desulfobacterota > DSM-4660 > Desulfatiglandales > HGW-15 > JAFGDM01. The sequence continues at coordinate 63,468 of CAVUFY010000015.1, read as the reverse complement.
CAGACGAAGAAGGATAGGGGCTTCCGGATTCTTGAAATTGTTCACATAAGAAAGGTCGTCAGGGATATTTCCGTCCCGTTTGGAGATCTCCTCCAGGAGTTTTTTAACCGTGGCCAGCCTTCCCGTGTTCGGCATGCCGGTGACAAACACGTTGTAACCCGCCTTGTCAACGCCCATCCCAAACTTGAAGGCTTCCACCCCTCGGTCCTGACCTATGATTTCTTTCAAAGGTTCCAGTTCGTCGGTGGTTCTGAATGAAAGGGTGGCCGGGTCGAGCCTCCATCTCAGTTTTTCTACGGGTATTTCTCTGTCACGTTTTTTCGCAGGCATGGATAAAACCTCCTGGTGATCACTTCAGGACCGTTAGATTGGAAGGAGGAACAGGACCACTCAACGCAAGCGATCAACTGAATCTGACTTTAACTTCCCGAGGCGGCTCCGGTTTGCACTTAGGCATGGTGATGGTCAAGAGGCCGTCCTTGTAGGTGGCTTTCACCTCACTCGCCTGGACTTTACAGGGGAGCGGTATGGAACGGGAGAAGTAGCCGTAATCCGTCTCCGTGGATCGATAGTCCTCCCCTTCCGTCGCCAGGTTCTCTCTTGATTCCCCCCGGATGGTCAGGGTGTCATCGGTAATCGAAATGTCCAAGTCTTCGGGGGCCACCCCTGGGATTTCGGCGCGCAGGATAATACGATCTTCCGTCTCTGAGAGATCGACAAACGGTGTTTCTCTGTAGCCCCTGGGAAAAATGGGAATGCAGAAATCATCCCACAACCTGGCCAGGAGACGATCCATGTCTCTTTTGAGCCTGTCGATCTCCTGTTTCTTCCATATGATCAGCCCTGGCATGATTCGACCTCCTCAACGAGCAATAACGGAATGATATATTAGAATGTGACCTCTTGGGATGCAAGTAATTTCTCCTCATTTTTCCTTGACAAGTTAGACTTAGAGGAAGTAAAGTGTCACAAAGTGTATCGAAGTGGAATAAAGTGACATAAGGACTATGTTCAGAGGCCGTTCCAGGCACACGTTGGACGAGAAAGGGAGGCTTGCCATCCCCGCGCGTTTCCGGGAGGTGCTGAGAAGCCGGGGAGACAACTGTCTGGTCCTGACGAACTACGACAATTGTCTGTGGGCTTTTGCCCGGGACGACTGGAAGGTGATTGAATTGAAGGCGGCCAAACTACCCAAGATGGACCCGAAGGTTCAATCCTTATACCGATATTTCATTTCCGGCGCCCAGGAATGCGGGCTTAAGCAGGGCAGGATCACGATTCCTCCTGACCTCAGGGATATTATGGGCTTGAAGAAGGAGGTGGTCCTGGTGGGCGGACTCGAGTTCTTTGAGATTTGGGACAAAGAGAAGTGGGAAGAGGAATTCGAGAAGACCAGGGCCAGTTTCCCGGAGGTCAGCCAGTCCCTTTCGGGGATCGGGCTCTGAGAATTACGGCGTTGTCGTCCCTCCACCAGCCGGTGATGGTGAAAAAGGTCCTGGAAGACCTGATCACGGATTCGGAGGGAACTTATGTGGACGGCACGGTAGGGACAGGGGGTCACAGCGAAGCGATCGGCGGGAGAACCTCGCCGCAAGCGCGTCTGATCTGCCTGGACAGGGATGAAGAGGCGATTCGGATTTCAAGCGACAGGCTTGCTTTCCTTGGCGAAAGAGTTCAGCTTTTCAAAGGAAGTTACGCAGAGATAGATCGCGTACTGAAGGATCTGAAAATTGAAAAGGTACAGGGTGTTCTCCTCGATCTCGGCATGTCCACCCATCAGCTCGAAGGGTCGGGAAGGGGTTTCAGCTTCAGCCGGGATGAACCTCTGGATATGAGGATGGATCTGGACGATGAAGTAACCGCTCGCCTGTTGGTGAACAGCCTCTCTGTAAAAGAACTAGAAAAGATATTGAAGACTTATGGTGAAGAAAGACAGGCAGGACGCATCGCCAAGGCCATCGAAAGAGAGCGCAAACGCCGTCCTATTGAGACCTCCCTCCAACTGGCAGGCTTGATCGAGTCGGTGGTGCTCAGACCTCGTCGGTCCGGAGCGAGGCACCCTGCTACACGCACCTTTCAGGCCCTGAGAATCGCCGTCAACCGGGAGCTGGAAAATCTGCGGACGTTTTTGGGCAAGATTCCGCTCCTTCTGGTTGAGGGAGGCCGCTTAGTGGTGCTGTCTTATCACTCTCTCGAGGACAGGGCGGTAAAACGGGCGATGATCGACTGGGAGGGGGGGTGCAGTTGCCCGCCCGATTTTCCGGAGTGCCGGTGTGGGAATGTTCCCCTTTTCGCCAGGGTGCACAGGAAAGGGATCAGACCGAGCCCGGAAGAGACGGACAACAATCCTCGGGCAAGAAGTGCAATACTGCGGGCTGCAGAAAGGATGTGAGGCCATGATCAGAGTCATCCGTATGTCGGAGGTCGAGCAGAGTCGAAACGCGGGCACGGGAATTCGGGTGAGAAACACAAAAGTCAAGAAAGGACGGTTCCAGTTTACTCCCCGTCAGATCGTGCTCATCACGCTCATGCTCTTCCTCTTCATGGGGAGCGGCATAGGGTATGTATGGTCAAATTTCGAAGGCACGCAGATCGGGTATGATGTCAGTCGGCTTAAGCATGAAGAACTCAGATTAAAGGACCTGAACAAAAAACTTCGACTCGAGTTGGCTACCCTGAAGTCGCCTCAATACCTGGAAGAAGCGGCCCGGGCTTTTGGGTTCAAGTCCGCTTCGCCGTCGCAAATCGTTGTTCTGCCATGAAGGTCAGGGAAAAGAAATGGATTCGAAGTAGAATTTGCTTGGTCGCAGCGTTGTTCGTCTCCGGCCTCGGAATCATCCTCGCCAGGGCCTATCAGCTTCAGGTCATGCAGAAGGACAAGCTGACGGCCATCGCCCTCTCAGACTACCGAGGAATCGTCAAGCTGCCTCCGAAGCGAGGCACGATCTATGACCGGAGAGGGCATGAGTTGGCTGTTACCGTGGAGGTGGGATCCATCTATGCCCATCCCCGCCAGATCCGGGATAAGACCCAGGCTGCAAAGGACCTTGCCGGGGCGCTGGGCACTAAGGACAAAACCGTGCTGGATCTCCTTCAAAGCAAGAAATCTTTTGTGTGGCTCGAGAGGAAGGCGGCGCCTGACAAGGTCAGAAAGGTGAAATCCCTTAACATCGAGGGTGTAGGTTCTACTGCCGAAGCGCGGAGATACTATCCGGGCAGGGAAATAGCGGGTCATCTCCTGGGCTTCGCCGGCGAAGATAACCAGGGGCTGGAGGGGCTGGAGAAGAGATACGATTCTTTTTTAAAAGGGCCGGAGTACACCCTGGTTCAGATGCGCGACGCTCTTGGAAGGCCCTTCAACGTGAGCAGACCCGATCCTCAAGATCAAGAAATCAAGGATCTTGCGCTTACCATCGACAAGGACATTCAGTATGCCGCCGAGAAGGCTCTCAGGAAGACAGTGGAGGAAACGAGGGCTAAGAGCGGCCATTGCATCATCGTCGATCCGGAGACCGGAGAGGTTCTCGCCATGGCAGTTGTTCCTTTGTTCAACCCCAATGTGTTCTGGGAATACCAACCCTCTCACTGGCGAAACCGTGCGGTCACGGACATTTACGAGCCGGGCTCCACTATCAAGGCTTATCTCCTGGCAGCGGGCCTGGATACGGGTCTTGTTTCTCCGGAGACCAGGTTCTTCTGCGAAAACGGGAAATACGAAGTGGGAAACCGCATCATTCACGACCACGATCACAAAGGGCATGGGTTCCTGACGGTGAGTGAAATTGTTACCTACTCGAGCAATATTGGAGCCGTCAAAATCGGGGAAAGAATCGGGTACAAGCGGTTCACCGAGTACCTGAAGCGCTTCGGCTTTGGCGAGAAAACGGGAATAGATCTTCCGGGGGAAAGAGAGGGGTTTATCAGGCCCTTGAAAGAGGCGAAGGAGATTGACAAAGCAACCACCTTTTTTGGTCAGGGGATGACGGTGAACTCGCTCCAGTTGGTCATGGCCATGGCGGCTGTAAGCAACGGGGGCAAACTCATGCGTCCCTATGTGGTGAAAGAAGTGAGGGATCAGAGGGGAAGGGTAATCGAGAAAGCCGGTCCCCACATGGTGAGAAGGGTCCTCTCTCCGGAGACGGCGAGGAAAACGGCGGATGTGCTGGAAAACGTGGTGGCCGAAAAAGGGACCGGTTCTCTGGCCGCCGTCAGCGGTTACAGGGTGGCGGGAAAGACCGGCACCTCTCAGAAGGTGGACCCGAGTACGCGAAGGTATTCGAACCGAAACTACGTCGCGCTTTTCGTGGGCTTTGTCCCCGTGGATCATCCCAGGATGGTGATGTTGGTGTTGGTGGATGAGCCGGAGATCAAGAAATACGGAGGACTAGCCGCAGCGCCGGTTTTCAGGGAAGTCAGCGCATGGACCATGAATCATCTGCGGATCAACCCGGACATGAAACTGGTGCAAAAAGCTCAGGAAAGCAAGCCGTCCAACCCCGGGTCCATCCATGTGGAAGTGAGCCAGGAAGGCCCGGGACTTCTGCCTGATTTCAAAGGGCAGCCCATCAGGGAGGTGTTGAAGACAGGAAGGTCCCTGGGCCTGGAGGTTGTCCCCGAAGGCACGGGCCTCGCTTTTTCTCAAAATCCTGAACCAGGCCGCCCTCTGAACAAGGTCACCCAGGTCACGGTGAACTTCAAACCGCCTTCGTAAGGTCCGGGGAGCGAGAGAGAATCACAATGAGACTTTGCCAGATCTTGAGAGGGATGACCGACCATCAACTCCTCGGCGATTCGCAACAGGAGATCACAGGGGTGGCCTGTGATTCTCGACGAGTCCGTCCGGGATGTCTGTTCGTGGCCATACGAGGTCACAAGGAGGACGGTCATCATTATATTCAGGGCGCACTCCAGCGCGGTGCGGTGGCAGTCGTGGCCGAGGATATTCATGACATCCCCTTGTCCGTAACCAGGGTACAGGTGCCGGATTCCAGGAGGGCTCTTTCAAAACTCGCCCTCCAGTTCTATGAAAACCCCTTCAAAGGTCTCAGCCTGATCGGCGTCACCGGGACGAACGGGAAGACGACCACAACCTATGTCCTCGAGTCCATCTTGAAGGCTTCAGGAGCGAGGCCGGGCGTTCTCGGAACCATCAATTACCGCTTTGCCGGGGAGGGACATCCGGCCTCCGTCACAACGCCGGAGTCCCTGGATATCATACATCTCGTGAGGCAAATGGCCGACGGCGGAGCGAGCCACGTGGTCATGGAAGTATCGTCCCATGCTCTTGATCAGGGAAGGACGGCCGATTGTCCATTCCGCGTAGCCGTGTTCACGAATCTGTCCAGAGACCATCTGGACTACCACAGGACCATGGATGAGTACTTCCGGGCCAAGAGCCGTCTCTTCTCGGAACTGCGGGTGGAAGGGCCGGGGTCGAAACCGACGGCGGTTATCAACCTGGACGACCCCTGGGGGGAAGTCCTCGCTTCCAAGACCCAGGCCGGCCTTTTGACCTACGGTTTCAAAAAAGGCTGCCAGGTTCGGGCGGACTCCCTGCGTGCTGACAAAGCGGGATCGGTGTTCAGGCTGATCACCCCTGCGGGAGAGAAGAAAATCCGCTCTCCTCTCCTCGGTGATTTTAACGTCTACAATATCATGGGGGCATCGGCCGCTGCTGTGGCCATGGGCATCTCACTGGATGCGGTGGCAGAGGGCGTGGAGGTGCTGAAGACGATCCCCGGAAGACTGGAGTCTGTGGCGAACTCCTCAGGGCTGGCTCTCGTGGTGGATTACGCTCATACTCCCGATGCCCTGCTCAAAAGCCTGAAGGCTCTCAGGCCTCACGTGCATGGAAGACTGATTACGGTTTTCGGATGTGGCGGGGACCGGGATAAGGGAAAAAGATTTGACATGGGCCTGACCGCGGGAAGGGAAAGCGAGGTCGTTTTTGTGACCTCTGATAATCCGCGGGGCGAAGATCCCTTGTCTATCATGGAAGCTGTGGAGAAGGGAGTTGTGGAAGGGGCACTGGCGAAGAGAGCTTGGCCGCCTGAAGATCGATCCGTCAGGGGTGTCTATTTCATGGAGCCTGACCGGAGAGCCGCGATACGCAAAGCGGTAAGCCTTGCCGAACGCGAAGACCTTGTTTTGATTGCCGGCAAAGGCCACGAGGATTACCAGATCATCGGGAGTGAGCGAAGACATTTTAGTGATCAGGAAGAAGCCGCTATGGCGGCGGGAGATTCAAGATGACCGCCGCGTGGGGCGAGATCACGGCGGCGGAAGTCGCGGCGTCCGCTGGAGGGGATCTCCTTCGAGGTTCCGGGCTGAAGCGCTTCACAGGCCTGAGCACGGACACAAGAAACATGACGGCGGGATGTCTCTTCTGGGCGCTTAAAGGAGAAAGATTTGACGGGCATCACTTCGTGTCTCAGGCTCTTGAAAAGGGAGCGGCAGGCGTGGTTGTCCGGGGGGGCTTCGATCCTGTCATCGCGCCGGACCGCGACGCTGTGGTCATTTCAGTTTCCGATACTCTCACTGCGCTGGGCGATATGGCATCATGGTGGAGGCATCAGCACCGCAGCCCTGTAGTGGGGATCACGGGCAGCGCAGGCAAGACGACGACAAAGGAGATGGCCGCAGCCATCCTTGGCCGAAAGGGTTCCACGCTCAAGACGCAGGGAAATTTCAACAATCTGATCGGACTGCCCCTCACCCTCCTTCTTCTTGAGCAGGGAGACCGGTACGCGGTTCTGGAGATGGGGATGAATGGACCCCGGGAGATCGCACGGCTCACCGACATCGCCGATCCCGATGTGGGGCTTATCACCAACGTCGCAAGGGCTCATATCGAAGGTCTGGGAAGCCTTGAAGGCGTGGCAAGGGCCAAAGTTGAACTCCTTGAAAGGATGAACCCCGGAGCGACGGCCATTTTGAACGGGGATGATCCGGTGCTGATGAAGGCGGCATCTGCGTTCCAGCGCAGGGTGATCACCTTCGGCAGGGACCCGGGAAACGACGTGAGCGCAGAGCGGATACGCAGCCTCGGTCGTGAGGGTATCACCTTCCATATTCGCGACGGCCACGGCTCTTTCCCGGTAAGGCTCAAGGTGGCGGGATTTCAGAATGTGTCCAACGCCCTTGCCGCGGCCGCCATTTCCCTTTGTCTCGGAACCTCCGCGCAGGACGTGACGGAAGGCCTCGGCAACTTCGAGGGCATGCAGGGACGATTCGAGATTACGTCCCTCTCTGGGGGCATCATACTAGTGGATGACACGTACAATGCCAACCCCTTTTCACTTAAGGCGGCCATGGATTCCATGAAAGCTCTGGCGGGAAAAGGCAGGGTGATCGTCGGTTTGGGTGAGATGTTCGAGCTCGGGGCCGACACGGTGGAAGGACATCTGGAGGCAGGAGCCATGGTCGCGGAGCTCAAGGCTCACACCTTTGTGGCCCTGGGCGAACATGCCGGTCTTATGATCCAAGGAGCGGTAGAGAAGGGTTTTCCGGAAGAAAGGACCGTAGTGGCCCGTGATCACAGAGAAATGGAAGAGACGATCCGTGAGATCATGAAACAGGGAGATTTCATTCTCCTCAAAGGCTCGCGCAGGGCTGGCCTCGACAAAGTCGTGGAAAGACTCAAAGCGAGGCCGTAAGAGCGGTCGCCGACCTATGCGGGGTCTTTTCAGAGCCGCAACCACTTTTACGGAGGCGTTAAACGGCGCCGAAAAGTCAGTGGGTCGAGGTGCCGCCTCAGACGATGTCGGCTTCGACTGGCTTGATGTGACGCGCCTACGCCAAGGATGACTTCAGTACCCAGGTGCCGTTAAGATCGATGTGTCCATTTCCGGTTGCAAACTCTGAAAAGACCCCGCATAGGTCGGCCTTGAAGGAGTGTCAGGTTGCTTTTGAAATTCGTGTATGAAATCTGCTAAAGCAGATTTCATCTGAGGGTTCATGCTGTATAATCTTATTTACATGCTTCATGAACAGATCTCCTGGCTGAATGTATTTCGGTACATCACCTTCCGGACTATTCTGGCCACCCTATTTTCCATGGTCGTCGTCCTGATCGTCGGCAACTGGGTCATTGAAAGACTGAGGACAATGCAGGTGGGCCAGCACATCAGGGAGGACGGTCCGCCTAACCACAAGGGTAAAGCAGGCACTCCCACGATGGGCGGATGCCTGATCCTGCCCGTGATCATCCTTACCACCCTTCTCTGGGCGGAACTCTGGAACCTTTACGTCTGGCTCGTCCTCTTTGTGCTTTTCAGCTTCGGCGCCATTGGTTTTGCGGATGATTACCTGAAAAAGGTTCGCAGGAACAGCCGAGGGCTCAGGGGCAAAGCCAAGTTCTCCCTGCAGACGGTCTCCGCGTTCATCGTAGCGGCCATCCTCTATTTTCATCCGGGGTTCGATGCCCATCTCAACGTTCCCTTCTTTAAGGCCATCAGTCCGGACCTGGGGTACGGATACATCCTGCTGACTGTTTTCATCATTGTGGGTGCTTCCAATGCGGTCAACCTGACGGACGGGCTGGACGGCCTGGCCGCAGGTCCCGTGGTCATCGCTTTCGCCAGCTTTATCGTTTTTGCTTACCTGGCAGGCAATGCCAGGACGGCCGGCTACCTTCAAATCACTTATGTTCCCGATGCCGGCGAACTCTCCGTCCTCTGCGGCGCCGTGGTGGGCGCAGGGCTCGGATTCCTCTGGTTCAATGCCTACCCCGCTGACCTGTTCATGGGGGATGTAGGCTCATTGCCCCTGGGAGCTATTCTGGGTACGGTGGCTGTGATGACCAAGCAGGAAGTGGTCCTCGTGCTGGTGGGCGGGATTTTTGTGGTTGAGACCCTGTCGGTTATCTTTCAGGTGGCCTATTTCAAGCTCACCGGAGGGAGGAGGATCTTCCGCATGGCTCCCCTCCATCATCATTTTGAGCTGAAGGGGTGGCCGGAATCGAAAGTGACGGTGCGTTTCTGGATCATCGCCATCATCCTGGCCCTTCTATCCATCAGTACGTTGAAGCTCAGGTAGGAGTGATGGAACAGGCTGTTTTTATGAACGTCAGTGGCAAGCACATTCTGGTTGTCGGTTTGGGGAAATCAGGCCTTTCCGTGGTCCGCTGGCTGGCAAACAAAGAGGCTCGGGTGACGGTAAGCGAGATAAAGGAAGAAGCGGACCTGGACCCTCGCTTTTTGCAGGAAACTCGCGGCCTGGGAGTGTCCCTGGAAACAGGAGGCCACAGGCGGGAGACTTTTCTCCGTGCCGACACCATCGTCGTGAGCCCCGGGGTCCCTCTGGACACAGAGCCTTTGAAGGCCGCGGGACAAGAAGGGATCCCCGTCCTGGGCGAGATGGAGTTGGCTTGCCGTATCATGAAGACGCCTATCGTGGCGATCACCGGCACAAACGGCAAGTCCACCGTGACAGCCTTCCTTGGAGAGATGATGCGAGCCGGGGGGCTGAATGTCTTCGTAGGGGGCAACATCGGAACGCCGCTCATCGAGTATGCAGCAGGCGAGCAGACGGCAGATTACGCGGTGGTGGAAGTGAGCAGTTTCCAGCTTGACACCATGACCAGTTTTCATCCCAGGGTGGCGGTTCTCCTCAACATTTCTCCTGATCACCTGGATCGTTACCCGGGTTACCGGGCCTATGTTAAGTCCAAGTTGAGCATTTTTCAAAACCAGGGGTCGGGAGACTGGGCCGTCTTGAATGACCGTGACCCGGCGTTGCGCTCTTTCGAGCCCGGAGAAACGGTGAGCGTTCTGCGTTATGGCCCGGAGAAACGCCCGAACCGGCAGGCCTATCTGGAAGGCAACAAGATCACGGCAGTCCTGCCCGGAAAAGGCCGACACCAGTTTGTTCTCGACCCATGCACACTCCCCGGAGAACACAACCGGGAGAACCTTATGGGCGCCGTGCTCGCAGGTCTTTCCCTCGGTGTCCGGCCTCCCGTGATCCAGCAGACCATCGCCACCTTTCGCGGACTTCCTCACCGTCTGGAGTTTGCGGGGCGTGTAGGGGATGTGGACTTCTACGACGACTCCAAGGCCACCAACGTGGATGCAGCGATTCGTTCCGTGAAAAGTTTTGACGCTCCCGTCATTCTCATCGCCGGGGGACGGCACAAGGGAGGCGCTTACTCCTCTCTCGTCGAAGCGGCCGGGGGAAGGGTGAGAAAGGCCGTGCTTATGGGAGAATCCAGGTTTCTCATGGCCGAAGCCTTCGAGGGGATTATCCCTTATTGCATGGCTGAGGACATGGCGGACGCGATGACGCAAGCATTTTCCTCGGCCCGGTCTCGAGACGTCGTGCTTCTGGCGCCGGCTTGCTCAAGCTTTGACATGTTCACGGACTATGGTCACCGCGGCAGGGTCTTCAAAGCCGAGGTAGAGAGGCTGAGGGATGGGAAAAACTAAGCAAGGACCGACGCCTTATGATTTCATGCTCCTTATCCCCACCCTGTTGCTGGTGGCCATCGGACTGGTAGCCATTTTCAGTGCCAGTTCCTTTCTCGCCGACAACAAGCTGGGGGACAGCTACTACTATCTCAAAAGGCAGGCGATGTTCGGTCTCCTTGGCTTATGTCTGATGATCCTTGCGAAGAACATTCCCGCCACCTTTTATGCCCGCCTCGTGTACCCTCTGCTCGGGATCAGTTTTGCCTTGCTCTTGCTGGTCTTTGTTCCGGGCTTCGGACTCAAGGTGGGTGGAGCACACAGGTGGATACGAATGGCCGGCCTATCCTTCCAGCCCTCGGAACTGGCCAAGCTCGCTTTGACCTTCTACATCGCGTACTCCATGTCCAAAAAGGGTCCGGACATGGCCACCTTCTCCAAAGGACTGGTGACCCACCTGGCGGTGGCAGGCGCTTTCATGGCCCTTATTCTTCTTCAGCCCGATCTGGGGACCACCGTCATCATCGGCTGCTGGCTCCTCATCCTGCTCTTTGTGGGCGGCGTCAACCTACTCCATCTTTTCAGTCTGTTTCTCCTGGCCGTTCCGGTCCTCTGTTATCTCGTATTGAAGGCAGACTACCGGCTGAAACGGTGGTGGACTTTTCTGAACCCCTGGGATGATCCGCAGGGTCTCGGGTTCCAGATCATTCACTCCTTCCTCGCCTTCGGCTCGGGCGGCATTCTGGGGGTGGGCCTTGGCAACAGCAAGCAAAAGCTTTTTTATCTGCCGGAGCCCCACACGGATTTCGTCCTGTCCATCGTGGCGGAAGAACTGGGGTTGGTGGGCTTCGCCGTCATTGTGGTGCTCTTCGGCATTCTGATCATGCGGGGAATCAAGATCTCCCTTGGCGCACCGGACCTATACAGCAGCTATCTGGCCTTGGCCATCAGTACCTTCATGGGACTCCAGGTCCTTATCAATATGGGGGTGGTGCTGGGACTGCTTCCCACAAAGGGGCTGACCCTGCCCTTTATAAGCTATGGAGGCTCTTCCCTGGTGATCAGCCTGCTCGGGGTCGGCATCCTCCTCAATATTTCTGCGAGGAGATAGGCTCTGGTCGATGAGAAGGTAAAGCAAGTGCGCGTCATCGTGGCCGGGGGAGGCACAGGGGGACACCTTTTTCCGGGTCTTGCTGTAGCCGGAGAGATTTCGAGGAGATACAAGAACGCAAGGATCATGTTCGTGACCGGTCGCAAGAAAATGGAAGCGGAAATCATTGTTCGCTCCGGGTTTGAGCACACCTCCATCGCGGTGGAGGGCATGAAGGGGAGAGGCTGGAGGGCCGCCTTTGCCCTGGTGAAGCTGCCTTGGAGCTTGTTTCAGTGCCTGAACATCTTGCGTGAAATTAAACCTCATCTGGTTTTCGGTGTAGGGGGTTACTCCTCCGGGCCGGTGTGTGTTGCCGCCAAGGTCCTGGGTATTCCTTCGGCCGTCCATGAGCAGAATTCGTACCCAGGGGTGACAAACCGTTTGCTGCGCAGGATCGTGGATCGTGTGTTCATTTCTTTTGAGGAGAGCAGGGCCCATTTCGGAGGGGGCTCCGTTTACCTGACCGGGAATCCGATCCGGGAGACGTTCCTGGAGCCGAAGCCCCTGGCCCGGACGGGCCGCACGTTTACCGTCCTGGTGGTAGGAGGAAGTCAGGGTGCCCGAGCCATTAATGACGCCTTCGTAGAAGCCTTGGGAATGCTCAAGGACGAGGGCAGGGACGTGCGGGTCATCCATCAAACAGGCCAGCAGGATGAGGCCCGAATCAGAACGGCCTACCAGGAGAGAGGATTGCGGGGCGAAGTTTCGGGGTTCATCCAGGATATGGCCCTAGCCTATGCTCGGGCCGACCTTGTGGTGAGCCGCGCCGGCGCGGGCGCCGTGTTCGAACTGGCAGCCATGGGGAAGCCTTCCATCCTGATTCCCTTCCCTCACGCGGCGAACAACCACCAGGTGACGAATTCTCTGGCCCTGGTCAGGGCCGGGGCCGCGGAGATGATGCTCCAGGAGCACCTGAGCGGTCGAGTCCTCGCAGAAGCGGTGAAAAGGGGCATGGATAATCCCGACGCTCTGGCATCCATGGGGGCAGCTGCGGGGAAAGTGGCCAGGCCGGAGGCGGCACGGGAGATCACGGACCTGTTGATGGACATGGTGGAACCATGAGGATCTTCGGTAAAACAAAGCACATTCATTTTGTCGGCGTCGGCGGCATCGGTATGAGCGGTATCGCGGAACTCCTTCTCAATCTGGGCTATGGGGTGAGCGGGTCTGATCTCAAAGCCTCTGCCGTGACGGCCAGGCTGGCCAGCCTTGGGGGAAGCATCTACCCCGGCCACAACCGTAAGAACATCGAGGGAGCCGACGTGGTGGTCTACTCTTCAGCCGTGTCCGAGGACAACCCTGAGATCCTGGAAGCCCGGGAAAGATACATCCCTGTGATTCCTCGTGCGGAGATGCTTGCCGAATTGATGCGCTTGAAGTTCGGGGTCTCCGTTGCCGGGGCCCACGGTAAGACAACGACAACCTCCATGATCGCATCCATCCTCATGCACGGCAACCTGGACCCCACCGTGGTCATTGGCGGACGCCTGGACATCTGGGGAGGATCCAATGCCAAGCTGGGGCAGGGAGAGATCCTGGTAGCCGAGTCGGATGAAAGCGATGGGTCCTTCATGATCCTCTCCCCCACCATTGCTGTGGTGACCAACATCGATCACGAGCACCTGGACCATTACGGCAGCATTGAGGCTATCCGCCATGCCTTCATTGACTTCATTAACAAAATTCCTTTTTATGGTTTGGCCGTTCTTTGCCTGGACAACGAGGAGATTCAAGGCATCGTGCCTCATCTCAAGAAGCGGTATTTGACTTACGGAATGAGCTCGCAGGCCGACCTGAGGGCTCGAGATATCCGTCGGAGCAGGCTGGAAACCGATTTCGAAGTCCTTTACCAGAACCGGTCCCTGGGGCGGATGACAGTGGGCAAACCGGGAACGCACAATGTGCTGAACGCTCTTGCAGCCATCGGGGTCGGCCTGGAACTGGACATCAGCATGGAGGACATGAGGCGAGGTCTCCGGAATCCGGGAGGTCTGGCGAGGCGTTTCGAGATCAAGGGCGAAAAAGGCGGTGTCCTCGTCCTTGACGATTACGGCCATCACCCCACGGAGATCGTCGCAACCCTGGAGACCGCGAGGAACACCTGGCCGGACAGGCGGCTCATCGTTGTGTTCCAGCCTCACCGATACACCAGGACCAAACTCCTCTATGACCGTTTCGTCATCTCTTTTAATGATGCGGACACGCTCCTTGTCGCCCCCCTCTATTCCGCTGGAGAACGCCCCATCGAGGGTGTGGATGCGGAATGGCTCTACCACGGCGTCAAGGAGCACGGACATAAAGACGTCATTCTCTGCAAGGACCAGGATGACATTCTCAGGACCCTTATCGGAACCATGAAGCGCGGGGATGTGGTCATGACCCTCGGGGCAGGCGACATCTACCATGTGGCTGAGAATTTGCTGGAGCAACTCAGTGAAACCAGTGATCAGTGATCAGTAAACGGTGTTCGGAATTCAGCGTTCAGTAAAGAGCAGAAAAAAGGAGAGAGATTTTTCAGGACTGCCGTATTTAGTTTTTCAAGTTCCTGAACACCGAACCCTGAACACTATGCAGCAGGCGGTGGCGGCTCCGTGGATGAGGAAAGGAGAAGGGCGCTGAAAGCGATGCTTGGAAAGAAGGTTGACTTTGAGCAGCCCATGGAGCATTTCACCACGCTCCGAGTGGGAGGAAATGCAGAGGCCCTTTGTTTCGTAGAGGATTTGGTCAATCTTCAGAGAATTCTCGCTTACGGGAGAAGAAAGAATATCCCCTGCCTGGTGATAGGGAAGGGAAGCAACCTCCTTGTGAGGGACGAAGGAGTGAGAGGCCTGGTGATTCTTCTGAAAGGAGGGCTGGCGTTGATCGAGAGGTCGGGAGAGCAGCTTTCTGTGGGAGCGGGTCTGCCTCTTTCCGATCTCCTGAACTACTGTCGTAGAGAGGGACTCGGCGGTCTGGAATTTCTGGCCGGGATCCCTGGCACGGTGGGAGGCGCCGTGGCCATGAATGCGGGCGCCTGGGGTAAAGAAACCGCGGAGTCGGTCCAGGCAGTCCGGATGATCCTGCCGTCAGACGAGGTCATCACCTTGAATGAGCCAGAGCTCTCGTTTTCATACAGGCACCTGTTGTTGCCCCAGGGAGCGGTGATCGTGAACGTAGTCTTTCGTTGCCATGCGGAGAGTCGTGCCGCTGTTTCGGAAAGACTGCGCCATTACGTGGAGTTGCGAAAGGCGAAGCAGCCCCTTGAGTACTCCAGCGCCGGTTCTGTGTTCAAGAACCCTCCTAATGACTACGCGGGTCGCCTGATTGAGATGGCGGGGCTCAAAGGCCGGCGAGTGGGAGGAGCGATGATCTCCCCCAAGCATGCCAATTTTATTGTCAACACAGGGGGAGCGAGAGCCAGTGACGTCCTCGCTCTGATGGAAATGGCAAGGCAGAAGGTCAAAGCGGATACAGGGGTCGATCTTGAACCTGAGCTGCGGGTCGTGGGGAATTGAAGCGAAGATCCATTCTCGCCAGTCAGATTGTGAACAAGAAGAAGGCCGCCGGTCTTCCCAAAGCCTGGAGGGCGTTCCATCGCCTGGGTTCTCTTTTCCTCAAGGTTTCGTTCTTGCTGGCGGCCCTCGCGGTGATGAGCCTGGCCTTCCTTTCCCTCTACGGTTACTTGCTTGCATCCCCCTATATTCGCCTTGAACAGGTGGAAGTATTGGGAGTGGATGATGAATTGAAAGGCGAGCTTCTTGATATGGCCCGGCTGAATTACGAGCAAAGCCTCCTGGCAGTCGACCTCGACGAGTTGAAGCGGAGGCTTGAGAAGCATCCGTGGGTGCGATCGGTGGATCTCGAAAAGAGCTTTCCCCATTCGCTGGTGATCCGCGTGGAAAAGCAAGAGCCCTGCGCCCTGGCCCTCAGCGGCAAACTCTTCTACATGAATCGCTGGGGCAAGCTGTTCAAAGAACTGGGGCCGGACGACAAGATCGACTTCCCCGTGGTGACCGGCTTGTCGGCAAAGGAGGGGGAGAGGAAGAAGCAACTTGAAGACGCGGTCCAAGTCCTGCGCAACTTTGATTCCCAGGAACCGCCTTGGACTCTGAGCAATCTGTCTGAAGTTCATGTGAGAGAGGATGGCTCTGTTTCTCTGTACTTTTCTTTCATTCCGGGAGTGGTCAGGCTGACCGTGACAGATCTGTCCACGAAGTTCGATGAGCTGAAAAGGTTGGTAGAGCACCTGAAGAGCACGGGACGGATACACATGGTAAGAACCATTAACCTCGACTACCTCGACGGCGCGGCGGTGGCTTTTGAGAAAGGCTGAGAATGACGGGCGAGGAACCAGCAAGGAGTGAAGAGAGGACGATAGCATGCCGGGTGAAATTATTGTCGGTCTGGATATAGGAACAACAAAAATGTGCGCCGTGGTGGGTGAACTGCGCCACGAAGGCATAGAAATCATCGGGATCGGAAGCCATCCCTCGGACGGGCTCAGAAAAGGAGTGGTCGTAAATATCGAGAAAACGGTGAATTCCATCAAGGAGGCCATTGAGGAAGCAGAAACCATGGCAGGCTGTGAGATCAGTTCCGTCTATGCCGGAGTCGCAGGGGGCCACATCAAAGGATTCAACAGCCATGGAGTCATCGCCCTCAAAGAAAAAGAGGTTACCCCAAAAGACATAGAAAGAGTGATCGAAGCGGCAAGCGCCGTGGCCATTCCAATGGATCGCGAAGTCATCCATGTGCTCACTCAGGAATTTATCGTGGACGAGCAGGACGGCATCCTCGACCCCCTCGGCATGTCGGGCGTGCGGCTTGAAGCCAAGATTCACATCGTGACCGGAGCGGTGACCTCGGCTCAAAACATCATCAAGTGCGCGAACCGGGCCGGTTTGGATGTTTGCGATATTGTCCTAGAATCGCTGGCTTCCAGTGAGGCCGTTCTCACGGAGGAGGAACGAAACTTGGGCGTTGCGCTCCTCGATTTTGGAGGGGGAACCACCGATCTGGCGGTTTTCTCACGGGGAACCATCAAACATACCTCTGTGCTGGCCCTTGGAGGGGACAACCTGACCTATGACATCTCCATCGGTCTGAGGACGCCGAAGGCGGAAGCGGAAAAGATCAAGATAAAGTACGGGTGCGCCCTCAGTTCCATGATCGGGAAGGACGAAAGCATCGAGGTGGCGGGTGTGGGAGGCAGGAAACCCAGAGTTTTGTCCAGGCAGATTCTCGGGGAGATTCTGGAGCCGAGGGTGGAAGAGATCTTCAGCCTCATTCACAACGAACTGGACCGCGCCGGGTATGCCAACATGATCAATTCAGGCGTGGTCATTACCGGCGGATCCGCGGAACTGTCAGGGGTCGCGGAAATCGCGGAACAGATTTTCAATGCTCCCACCCGCGTGGGCTACCCGCAAGAGATCACGGGACTGGTGGAAATAGTAAACAAGCCAATGTATGCGACAGCCGTGGGCCTGGTGCTCTACGGTGCAAAACGAATAAAGGAGGGGAAAAAATTCAGGATCAGGGACAGCAACATTTTCGCTCGAGTCATGGAAAGAATGAAGAGATGGTTTAAGGACGTCATTTAATAAACCCACAGCAACGAGAACCAAAAGGAGGGACATCCATGAAATTTCAATTTGTGGAGGAGAAGGAAAAAGACAGGTACGCTGCAAGAATCAAAGTGGTCGGGGTGGGTGGCGCAGGCGGCAATGCCATCAACAACATGATTGCGGCCAAACTCAAAGGAGTAGACTTTATCACGGCGAACACGGACATGCAGGCCCTTGAGCGAGCCAGTTGCTCCAGCCGGATCCAACTCGGCGCCGAGATGACCAAAGGACTCGGCGCCGGCGCGGACCCGGAAATAGGCCGGCTCGCCGCCGAGGAGAGTGTGAACGAAATCAAGGAATCGGTGGCTGGGTCCGACATGGTTTTCATCACTGCGGGGATGGGCGGCGGCACGGGAACCGGTGCCTCTGCCGTGGTGGCGAAGGAGTGCCGGGAAGGGGGGGCTCTCACCGTGGCGGTAGTGACCAAGCCCTTTGCGTTCGAGGGCGACAAGAGGATGCAGAAGGCCCTTGACGGAATTGAGAAACTGAAGGAAGAAGTGGATACATTGATTATCATCCCCAACGAGCGCCTCAAGTCCGTGGGATCCAAGAACGCCAGTTTCAAAGAACTGATCGTCCGAGCCGACGAAGTGCTCTTGAACGCCGTCAAAGGCATTTCCGATCTCATCCTGAGCAGCGGCTTTATCAATCTGGATTTTGCCGATGTGAAAAAGGTGATGGAGCAGATGGGCACCGCCATCATGGGCACAGGGAGGGCCAGCGGCGAAACCAGGGCTATTGAAGCGGCCAAGCAGGCTATCAACAGCCCCCTCCTGGAAGATATTTCCATCAACGGCGCCAAGGGTCTTCTGATGAACATCACCGGTCCTTCGGACATGACCATGGAAGAAATGGACGAAGCTTCGAGCTACATTAAGGGAGAGGTGGACGGTGATGCGGAGATCTTCTGGGGCGTGGTCTTTGACGACAGCCTGGGCAATGAAATCCAGATCACCGTTATCGCCACCGGGATTGACAAAGAGCAGCCGAGCAAGGTCGTTCGACTTCGGGACGCGACCCCTGAAGACGCAAAGGATCCGTGGACGGTAAGGGGCACCAATGGAGAGAACCTAGATATCCCGGCGTACCAGAGGATCACGGAGAGCACTCGCGTCCTGCACCGTGAAGACACGTCGGCGCAGACCAAGAAAGGCCTTTTCAGGCGCGGCTTTTTCAAGGACAACCTGGATTATCCTACGTTTCTGAGAGTAAAGGCTGACTGACGAGTATCCTGGTGCCGACTTGCCGGGCGTGACCGGGCGACGGCTTCGTAAACAGTCAGGCGCACAGGAAAGACTTCGAGCCTGGCCTATGTTTCCATGAGCTGTCTTCATGAGACTAAGGAAGTGGAGCGGGTGAACCGGGCATGGCGAAGGAAAGAGGGGCTGTGCGAAAAGATCGGGGCGGCAGAATTTCCGTGGCGCTGGTTTTCCCCAATCTCTATGGCGTCGGCATGTCCAACTTGGGATTTCAGGTCGTTTATGCCCAGATGAACCGAAGAGAAGATGTTGTTGCAGAGCGCTTTTTTCTCCCTGAAATTGAAGAGATGTCCCTAGTTATGGAGTCGGGGAAGGGGCTCTTGTCTCTGGAGTCCCTTTCTCCGCTCTACTCATTCGACCTTGTTGCGTTTTCTCTGTCTTTCGAGAATGATTATCCCCACATTCTGAAAATCCTTAGACTGGGAAAGATCCCTCTCCTCTCCCCGGAAAGAAACGACTCCCATCCCTTTGTCATGGCCGGCGGTATCATCACCTTTCTGAATCCCGAACCATTGTCTCCTTTCTTCGACTTTTTCCTTCTCGGCGAGACAGAGGGGATGCTCGACCTTTTTCTTGATCTGTTCCGAGATCTGAAAGAAACACGTGTTTCTCGCGGGGATATACTGAAGACCTTGGCGAGAGAGGCCCGTTCCCTGTACGTACCCTCCCTGTACGACTGTGAGTATAACGAGGACGGGACCATCCGGTCACGGCACCCGACAGAGGCCGGACTTCCTGAGAAAATCAGTGTGCATCGAGGAGGCGCCTTCCCGGTGAGCAGGTCCTCTATCATCGCCGAGGACACGCAATTCGCCGATCGAGTCCTCATCGAACTCGGCAGGGGGTGCGGGCGTGCATGCCGCTTTTGCGCCGCCGGGTATGTTTATCGGCCGCCTCGCTTCCACCAGGAAGCAGACTTGGTCCCGCTGATCGAGGAGGCCCTGGAAAAGGGAGAGCCCATGGGCCTGATGAGCGCTTGCCTGTCGGATGTCCCGGGCATCGAGACATTGACCCGCCGCATTGCGGACAAGGGAGGCCGATTTTCCGTGTCTTCAATGAGGGCGGATTCCATCACGCCGACTCTGATAGAGCATCTATGGAAGGTAGGTCAAAGGACCATCACCCTTGCGCCTGAGGCAGGATCAGAAAGGCTGCGAAAGGTGATCAACAAGCACCTCACCCGTGATCAGATTACCGAGGCGGTGCAGATGGTGGCGAGAACGGGCGACTTCAGTCTGAGACTCTATTTTCTCATCGGCCTTCCGACAGAGACCATGGGAGACGTAGAGGACATTCTGGGTCTGCTGAAACTCATCAAGCATCACATGGTCAAGGAAGCAAGAACACGGGGCAGGATCCGCAGCATAAAATTAAGCATCAACTGCTTCATTCCCAAACCCTTTACCCCTTTCCAGTGGTTTCCTCTGGAGGAGGTCGCCACCCTGAAAAAAAAGCAGAAGTGGCTGAAGAAAGCTCTGGGCAAAGAAGGCGGGATCAAAGCGAGCTTTGACGTGCCCAAGTGGGCCTACGTGCAAACCCTTCTTTCCATGGGCGACAGACGAGTCTCCTCAATCCTCCGGGCCGTCCATCAGTCCGACGGGGACTGGACCAAAGCCTTCCGGAGCACCGGCCTCAATCCGGACTTCTTTGTTTACAGGCCCAAGGGCTTCGAAGAAATTCTGCCCTGGGATTTCATCGATCACGGCATTCACAAAGAACACCTGATCAAGGAAAACAATCTCGCTCTCCGGGAAGAGGAGTCAGACACATGCCGAATCGGCCAGTGCAGGCGCTGCGGCATCTGTCAGTAAGGCTAAAACTTGAACAGATCCGGTATCCGCTGGGCAAGCAGCATGTCTCCGTTCAGCTTGAGCTTGCCGGTCATGAAGGCCTGGATGCCGTTTATCTGCCTGTTCACCATGCCCAGCCACGTCTCGCTGGCCATAGTCAGGGTGACTTTTGGAGAGGCCGCCTTTCCCTGCTGAACCTGGCAGGCTCCGTCCTTCACGGCCACATGCCAGATCCCTCCGTCGTCTCCGGTGATGTCAAATTGAAAAACCGCGTCCAATCCCTTGGCTGCATCCCGATCGAAGGCCTGGGGTACCTTGTCAAAGACCTCTTTGACGCTCATGATCGCCATTCTTGAAAACTCCTTTCCGTTTCCCGGTGCTGCTGGACAAATCCACAAAAGATGATATAAAGTCTACACAAAGCCTCCGGAGGGATCAACCTCAAAAGCGGTTGGCCGGGTGAAAAGTTGGGTGACAAAAAAGACCTTGCCGCGATCAGAAAAGTGTTTATAAGACATGACATCCCGCAAGTTGTGGAGAAATTCTCAGCCCGGGCCGGGAGGATGGTCTCTTCAGAGCCGCAACCATTTCTCCCGTGGCCTAAAGCGGCGCCGAGAACTCAATGGGTTATGGCGGTAGCCCCACAGGATCACCTCTCCGGTTGACTTGACGTGATGCGCCTACGCTGGAGAAGACTTAAGCACCCTGGGGCGATTAAAAGGGGGGGGAGTCCATTTCCGGTTGCGGCTCTGAAGAGACCACCCTCCCGGCCCGGCCACCACAGTGTTTGGGTGCGGCCGATGGCCTGCAATAGGTTATTATTTAACCCTGCTCCGAGAGGAGGTACGTCATGAAAGCAGTGAAATGGATCGGAATCGTCGTGGGCGGATTGATCGTGCTGGTGATCGCCGCCCTTGTTCTCATCCCCCTTTTCGTCAACGTTCAAAAATATAAGCCTGAGATAGAAAAACAGGTAGCCGCTGCAACAGGCCGTCCATTCGCGATAAAAGGGGATCTCAAGCTGTCCCTGTTTCCCTGGGCCGGTGTGGCCTTCTCCGATCTGAGCCTCGGGTCTCCTCCGGGGTACAACGAAAAGGACATGCTTTTCATAAAATCGTTTGATGTGAGGATGAAACTCCTTCCGCTGCTTTCAAAAGATATACAGGTACAACGCTTTGTCGTCGAGGGTCCTCGACTGGCGCTGGAAAAGGACAAGAACGGCCGAGGAAACTGGGAGGGGCTGGGAAAGCCTTCGGAAAAGAGCGCGCCAAAGGCTGCCGCACCATCCGCGCCGAAGCCGTCCGCTGAGGGTCTTCCTCTCAAAAGCCTCGCTGTCGGAGAATTCGCCGTCCGCAACGGTTCGATTCTTTATGTTGATGACGGATCCGGTGCGCGCCAGGAAGTCTCGAACCTCACCCTCGAGCTCAAGAATGTATCTCTGGATCGTCCCATCCGTCTCGTTTTTTCAGCACTGCTGGACAAAATGCCTGTATCTCTGGAGGGGCAAGTCGGCCCGTTGGGAAAGGAACCTGGGAAGGGCAACGTCCCGGTTGATCTTTCGATCAAGGCCTTTAAAGAAGTCCAGATGAATCTTAAGGGAAGCCTTCAGAACTTGACGGCGAGTCCTCAGTTTGATCTAACTCTCCAGATGGACCCCTTTTCTCCCCGAAAGATTTTCGCGGCCCTGGGGAAGCCTTTCCCGGTGGCGACGGCGGACCAGGAAGCTCTGAACCGGGTGGGGCTCAAGAGCCGGATTCAGGGAAGCCCTCAGAACGTGAATCTCTCTCAAGGGGTTTTGGACCTGGACGATTCCAAACTCAATTTCTCGGCCACGGCCAAAGACTTCTCGAAACCGGACCTCACATTTGATTTGAACCTGGACAAAATCAACCTTGATCGCTATATGCCTCCCCCTCCGGAGAAAGGCGGCGGCGTTGAAGCAAAGAAAGAAAAGCCGGCTCAGCCGGGGAAGACGGACTACACACCCCTTCGTAAAATGGTCCTGGACGGAAAAGCGCGGATAGGCATGCTGACCTCCAAAGGGGTGAAGATCGAGGATATAGAGCTCAAGGTAAAGGGCCGAAACGGCGTTATTCAGTTGGACCCGCTTCTGGCAAAGCTTTACAAAGGCTCTCTTTCTGCTAAGGCCGCTGTGGATGTTCGTCAGGATGTTCCCAGGAGCAGCATGGATTTTCAGACCAAAGGAGTCCAGGCAGGGCCTCTGCTCCAGGACATGATGAAGAAGGATTTTCTGGAGGGGACGGGAAACGCCGAAGCCTCCATCACCATGACAGGAGATCAGTCGGAGCAGATCAAGAAGACTTTGAACGGGAAAGGCCAGTTGCTTTTCACCGACGGATCCATCAATGGGATCGACCTGGCGGGGATGGTTCGCAATGTGACTTCCGCTTTCGGATCGTCCCAGGCAGGGGCAGCAAAACCTCATACCGACTTCTCCGAATTCAAGGCTCCTTTTACGATCACGAACGGGGTCGTAAACACGACGGACACAACGCTTGCTTCACCGCTCATGAGAGTTCAGGCGGCGGGAAAGGCCAATCTCGTTGATGAGTCTCTTGATTTCAGGGTGGAACCCAAGTTTGTCGGAACATTGGTAGGTCAGGGGGACACCCAAACGCGAAGCGGGATCACGGTCCCTCTCCTTGTGACAGGGACTTTCAGCTCACCAAGTTTTCGACCCGACTTGAAGGGGATGCTGCAGGAGCGCCTCAAGCAAAGCCTGCCTTCGCCCCAGGAAATTCTCAAGGGCCAGGGAGGGCAGCAAAAATCAGTGCAAGACACCCTGAAGGGCCTCTTCAAGGGGTTGCCCGGAAAACCATGATGCCTTTCATCCATGAGGCTTCTCTGCCCCCACCAATCCACCGGCCAATGCCGGCCTTCGGGTGTAAACAAGCCCTGTGCCAGCCGGGCCGGTGGGCGATATCCGGCGAGTCCGTAACCGTGTTCGATACAAAGAAATATTCGTGTTTTGGGAAACCTTGACTTCCCCTGTATACCGGCCTATCCTCACCTGAGTCATATTTCTCAAATCTGCTCCGTGCGAATCGAAAGCCTCTCCATGAAAGGCCAGAGGGCGGGAGTGGGGGGCAAACATGTTCCGGACACGAATCACCGACATGCTGCAAATAAGGCATCCCATCGTGGGCGGCACCATGATGTGGATTTCAACCCCTGAGTTCGTCGCGGCGATCTCCCGTGCCGGAGGCCTCGGCGTACTCGCCTCTGCCATGTTCGAGACGCGGCAGGCATTCACAGCGGCTGTGGACCGCGTCCGGGATCTTACGGACAAACCCTTTGCAGTCAACCTCAACCTTTTTCCTATGATGCGGCCGGTAGACAACGGCGAGTATCTCGATATCCTGATCGAGAAAGGGGTGAAGATCGTGGAGACCTCGGGGCACTCCGCTCCTGAGAACCTGTGCCGGCGATTCAAGAAGGCAGGCATGATCTGGATCCACAAATGCGTGGGCGTACGCTACGCATTGAAAGTGCAGGACATGGGCGCCGATGTCATTACCGCGGTGGGATACGAGAACGGAGGAGCAACGGGCAAACTGGATACCGGGACGATGGTTCTCGTCCCTCGAATGATGGAAGAGCTCAAGGTGCCGGTCATTGGAGGGGGAGGCGTCGCCGACGGAAGAGGTCTTGCCGCGATTCTCGCGCTGGGAGCCCAGGGCGTCATCATCGGCACCCGCCTGCTCGGCACCCGCGAGGCTCCCATCCATGAGAGGTTGAAACAGGCTCTGGTGCAAGCAAGCGAGCTTGATACCATGCTGATTCTTCGGACCCTGGGAGCGACACACAGAGTATGGATCAATTCAGCTGCGAAACGCTGCGAGGTCCTTGAGAACTCCGGATCGGATATGGCAGCGATTCTTGATGTCGTTGCAGGCCAGAGAGCAAAGAGAATGTATGAAACGGGAGATTTAGATGAAGGAGTGATGTCTTGCGGGCAAGGGGTTGGACTGGTCCACGATGTTCCTTCAGTGCAGGAGCTTTTTGATCGCACCATGAATGAAGCGAAAGAGATCCTGACCGGGCTCGGGATCCGGTAGCCGGCGAGAATCCCCGTCGGAAAGAAGGAGAATCCCATGAACGGCGGCAATCCGTTTAAACTCGAAAAAGAGGGCGCCATTACCTGGCTGGTTCTCAACCGTCCGGAGAAGAGGAACACCATGACCCTGGAATTCTTTGAAGGACTGAGCGGCCTCTTTGGGGACTTTGATCAGGACCCGGACGTCCGAGTGGTCATCATCAGAGCAGAGGGAGAGAGCTTCACCGCAGGCATCGACCTTTTCGGGCTGGGGGCGATGCTGAAAGGAGACGGAGCCTCTTTCCGCGAGAATATGAAGGGGAAAATCGTCCGGTTGCAGGAGGGAATGAATGCCATCGAGAAATGCCGAAAGCCGGTGATAGCTGCCGCTCACAGCCACTGCATCGGAGGAGGAGTCGATCTCTTGAGCGCCTGTGATATCCGCATGGCCACCCGCGATACGGTGTTTGCCATCAGGGAGACGAAAATCGCCATCATTGCAGATCTCGGTACGCTCCAGCGCCTGCCCCACATCATCGGGCAAGGCTATTTTCGGGAGCTGGCTTTGACGGGGAGGAACTTTTCTGCGGAGGAGGCCTCGAAAATGGGTTTTATCACCCATCTCTGCGAGGACCGGGATTCTCTTTATGAGCAGGCCAGAAGCGTCGCCGTGGAAATCGCCGAGTGCTCACCTCTTGCCGTTCAAGGTGTGAAAGAGGTGAGCAATTACAGTCGTGATCAGGGGGTCTACCCTGGCCTGGAGTACGTGGCACAGAAAAACGCGGCGTTATTGCCTTCAGAGGACTTGATGGAAGCCTTCAAAGCCTTTGTGGAGAAAAGACCTGCCCGATTCAAGGGCAAGTAGATCGGTAATTAGAGGGGGAGAGTAATGAGATACGAACGTGTCGCAATAATTCTATGTGTATGTCTCAGTGTGCTGTTTCTGACGGGATCTGTCATGGCGGCGGAAGAAAGCACACCTAAGGGAAAGGCCGCGGCAGTCAATGGCGTGGTAATTACGCAGGAAGAGGTGAACCGGCAGGTGTTTATCCTGGAGCAACAACTTTTGTCCACTCAGGGGAAAACCATCCGGCCGGAGATGGTTCCGGGTGTCAGAACTCAGATCCTCAATGATCTCATCGACAAAGAATTGCTGTATCAGGAGAGCCGGGGACGGAATATGGGAGTGGAGGAGAAAGCGGTGGATGAGAAAATGGAAAGTCTTAAGAAGCAGTTTCCCAGCGAAAAGGTGTTCCAGGACGAAATGCGTCAGATGAGTCTTACGGAAGCGACCCTGCGATCCCAGATCGAGAAAGATCTTGCCGTGCAGAAGCTCGTGGAAAAAGATATTCTGGTGAAGGTCCATGTTTCAGACGAAGACGCGAAAGCCTTTTATGACAGTCACCCCGACCTTTTCAAGGAACCGGAAAAGATAAAGGCGAGCCATATCCTCCTCAAAGTAGAGGCGAACACGGACCCAGCGAAAAAGGAAGAAATCAGGAAGAAAATGGAAGGTGCCAAGAAAAGGCTTGAAAAGGGAGAGGACTTCGCAGCCTTGGCCAAGGAATTGTCACAGGATCCCAGTGCCGAAAAGGGAGGGGACCTTGGCTTTTTCGAAAAGGGGAAAATGGTCAAACCTTTTGAAGACGCGGCTTTTTCCCTGAAGCCCGGTGAAGTCAGTGACATCGTGGAAAGCCCCTTCGGTTTCCATCTCATCAAAGTCTTCGACAGGCAGGCTGAAAGGACGATTCCCTATGGAGATTCGAAAGAAAGGATCAAGAAGTATCTCTGGAGGATGAAGTTCATGGAACAAAAGAATGTCTATGTGGAAGCCTTGAAGAAGAAGGGAAAGGTGGAAATGTTTTAACTGCCGCCATTCCGTGGGGATCCACGATGTTTTATGAAGGATGCGCCTTTCGTGCCTTTTATCCTTGTCCGGGTCCGGTCAAGACATAGCTCCTGCTAAAGGGATCAAGGCAGGTTTTTGAGGGACCTGCCTCGATCCATCCAGGTGGTTACTCTCCTCCATGGTACTTGAAGGAGATGTTCACTCTTGCGCGGTAGCTTTTTACCTTCCCATCCTCTATGGTGACGTCGAGCTTCGTGATCTCGGCAACCCTCAAGTCCTTGAGGCTCGCTCCTGCTGTTTCCACAGCGCCTTTGGCCGCCTCTTCCCAGGACTTGGTACTCGTGCCGACCAATTCAATGATCTTGTAGGTACTTCCTGCCATTTGACACCTCCATCGAAAAAAGTTCGTGTTGCGGCCGAATTCGCCGGATGAGCATAGGCAGGATATAGGAGTCAGGGCACCAGGTCAAGGACAAACAATTCCGGTTGCCTTTTTGAACATTTCTGGTATATAAAAACACTTTTGCCGGACCAATGGCCCTTCAGTCCGACGTGTGAAGTAGCGGTGGTTCGACACACTCGCGCGAAAGACGAACTCCGTAGCGGCCGGCGTGCGGCAAGAGGATAAAGAAGGTGAAAGAGGGAGGTCAGGAGTTCGCTGAATAATCGGACTTGACAAAAAGAAAAAGGGTGCTTAACTTCAGCCCACATTAAATATAGATAAATAAAATCAGTAAGTTATTTGGTCTCTCCTCTCTTCGAGAACACTTCTCTGAGGGGAACAAGCGCAGGCGCGTGATTAAAGACTCAAAAGGAGGATAGTGGAATGAAAGTGAAACCGTTGAATGACAGAGTGTTGGTTTTGAGAACAGGAGAAGAGGAAAAGACATCAGGGGGGATTATCATCCCTGACACAGCCAAAGAGAAACCGCAAGAAGGAAAAGTCGTAGCGGTCGGCTCCGGGAAGGTGAATGACAAGGGAGAGCGGATCAAACTGGATGTGAAAGCCGGGGACAAAATACTCTTCGGGAAATATGCCGGCAATGAGATCCGAATCGACGGAGTTGAGCATCTGATCATGAGAGAAGACGACATATTGGCGATTATTGAATAGGAGGAGGTGCATAGAAATGGCAGGCAAAGAAATTAAGTATGGGATGGCCGCCCGAGAGAAGATGATGAGGGGAGTCGACATCCTGGCAGACGCTGTGAAAGTGACGCTGGGGCCGAAGGGCCGCAATGTATTGATCGAGAAGAGTTGGGGTTCGCCCAAGTCGACGAAGGACGGCGTGACCGTAGCAAAAGAAATAGAACTGGAGGACAAGTTCGAGAATATGGGCGCCAAGATGGTTAAGGAAGTCGCTTCCAAAACGTCGGATGTGGCCGGAGACGGTACGACTACGGCGACCATATTGGCCCAGAGCATTTTTCGTGAAGGGAGCAAACTGGTGGCGGCGGGGGCAAACCCCATGGCCCTCAAACGGGGAATCGAGAAGGCCGTAGAAACGGTCGTCGAGGACCTCAGGAAGATTTCGAAGCCGACAAAGGAGAAAAAAGAGATTTCTCAGGTCGGGACGGTATCAGCGAACAATGATCGGACCATCGGAGATATCATCGCCGAGGCCATGGAAAAAGTGGGCAAGGAAGGCGTCATCACGGTTGAGGAAGCCAAGGGAATGGAGACCACCCTGGAAATTGTGGAAGGAATGCAATTCGACCGCGGGTATTTGAGTCCCTACTTTGTGACGGACCCAGAGAAGATGGAAGCCCACGTGGAGGACCCATACATTTTGCTGTACGAGAAGAAGATCAGCGTGATGAAGGATTTGATTCCGGTGCTGGAGCAGATCGCAAAGATGGGAAGGCCTCTTCTGATCATAGCGGAGGATGTGGAAGGTGAGGCACTGGCGACTCTGGTGGTAAACAAACTACGGGGAACCCTGAAGTGTGCTGCGGCGAAGGCTCCCGGATTCGGAGATCGCCGCAAAGCCATGCTGGAAGATATAGCAATTCTGACCGGCGGGCAGTTGATCAGCGAAGATCTGGGATTGAAGCTGGAAAACGTCACGCTGAACGATCTTGGGACGGCGAAGAGAGTTACGCTGGACAAGGACAACACGACGATCGTGGACGGAGGAGGGAGCCGGAAAGGTCTGGAAGGTCGAGTCAAGCAGATTCGGGCCCAAATCGAAGAGACGACGAGCGACTATGATCGAGAGAAGCTCCAGGAGCGTTTGGCGAAGCTGATCGGTGGAGTGGCGGTGATCAATGTGGGAGCTGCCACGGAGCTGGAAATGAAGGAAAAGAAGGACCGGGTCGAGGATGCGCTCAACGCGACGAGAGCGGCGGTTGAAGAAGGCATCGTCCCCGGCGGGGGAGTGGCTCTGGTGAGGACCCTGAAAGCCTTGGACAAGCTGGAGACTTCCGGTGACGAGAAAATGGGGATAAACATCATCAAGAGAGCGATGGAAGAGCCACTGAGGCAGATCGCCAACAATGCGGGATTCGAAGGGTCAGTGGTGGTGCAAAGGGTGAAGGAGGGCAAGAGCGCGTTTGGATTCAATGCAGACACTGGCGATTATGAGGACCTGATCGATGCAGGGATCATAGATCCGACCAAGGTCACGCGTTTTGCCTTGCAGAATGCTTCGTCCGTTGCGGGACTGCTGCTCACCACTGAAGCAATGGTCGCGGAAAAGCCCGAAAAGAAGAAAGCAGGTGCTGGAATGCCTCAAATGCCATCTGAGGATATGTATTAGGTTTTTTTCTCCTGCAACAAGAACCCGGGCAGGAGTTTTCTGCCCGGGTTCAAAATACACAGGCTCCCGCCTCAACATCGGTAAGATGATGAGGGTTGAGGAGGGGGACTCCATCAAGTCCGAGACTGATAACATCTTCGCGTGCCGGCTGAATGCCATCTGTTGAGGAGGTTGGCTATGCCCAGTTATGACTTTGTTTGTGGCAAGTGCAAGAAGAAATTTTCCCTCACTATGTCGATTTCAGATTATGAAAAAAAGAAATTCCGATGCCCGAAGTGCAATGGCACGGAAGTGAAACAGCGGATTTCCTCTTTTCAAACCATTACATCCAAAAAAAGCTAGCGCGGCATCCCGGAGACGGGTGGACGGAAATCCCGGAAAGATGGCTTTAAAACCCTGTGATCGTCGTCCAGGCCCTGATAACGAGGGAGAAAAAGGGTGGCAGAAATATTGAGGGAAGCATGTTGGCCACCTTGATCTTTCTGATTTCGAGCATGTTAAGTCCAAGCGCAACAATGAGCAGTCCACCCGCGGCTGACATCTGCTGGATTATGGCTTCCGTGAGGAAGGGTTTAATCAGGAAAGCCCCAAGAGTAATCGCGCCTTGATAAGCGAGGACAGAGAGGGAAGAAAGAAGAACACCTGCGCCGAAAGAGCAGACAAAAAAGACCGATGCTATACCGTCAAGCACGGATTTTGCGAAGAGGATCTGATTGTCTCCGGTGAGGCCGCTTTCCAGGGATCCGATCACGGCCATGGAGCCGATGCAAAAGACGAGGCTCGCGGCAATGAAGCCCCGCGAGAGGTCGCTGCCACTCATGGCAAGCCGTTTTTCAGCCCATTTGCCGAAGCTTTCCAGCTTATCTTGAACCGACAGGAACTCTCCCAACCCGCTTCCAAGACCAAGGCTCAGAATGAGGATCAAGAAAGCGTCGGTCTTCAATGCCAGGGATATGCCTATGAGGATGACCGCCAGATTGATACCGATCATCATTGAATCGGCGTACTTTTGGGGGAGGCTTTTTCTCAGCAGCAATCCGACGAGGCTGCCGACGATAATGGAGAGGCTATTCGTCAGTGTCCCTAAAAGCAAGTTCTTTCCTCTGCGGTGTCGTCGGTTGTCAGCTGTAGTAAGACTTTCGTCTCCTTTGTTGGCGCCCCATCATGATGCCCACAAGGAGGCCGCATAGAAGGACGAGAGCGCCGGTGGCAAACCACTGTATCATCTTGGAGGATCTCCATCCCTCGCGCTCAGCACGCAGTTTCTCAAGCTCCTG
The DNA here is from genome assembly GCA_963740905.1 of uncultured delta proteobacterium. Taxonomy (GTDB): domain Bacteria; phylum Desulfobacterota; class DSM-4660; order Desulfatiglandales; family HGW-15; genus JAFGDM01. The sequence goes on along the minus strand of CAVUFY010000015.1, from coordinate 33,318 downwards.
TCGGGCTGCCTTGAGAGAAGCTTCGTTCATTTCGTTGATGTTTCTCAGTTTCAGAAAACCTTCAGCGCCCTGCTTCAGGGTTTCATAATTCGCCTGGGTTTCGGCAAGGAGCTTTTCCTTCTTGTCGAGCTCCGAGGCAAGCTCCTCCTTTATCCTCTGAACTCCGCTGAGAGTGCTTTCCGCCTGAGCCAATCTTGACTGAAGGGACGTGTTCTCCTCCTTCAGCGATTTGGTCTGCAAAGACCAAGGCAGACGAGTGATGAGGTATCTCGAAAAGACCCAGCCTTCTTTGGTGCCGTCCGAAAGACGCACCAGAGTCCAGTCCCCCTGGGACTCGGAAATCTCCACGGGTTGACCGGAAGAAAGCATGGTAATGATCTTGTTCCCGGTGCTCGGCCCTGTGCGAAGGGTGATCTCAAATGAATCGGTTACATAGGCCCTGGCCGCCCAGCAAGGCTGGCGAACGAGGAACATGGCCCCTGTGAGAAGCAGAAGGATCAGCCACCTTTTCATTCTCTCTCCTCATTAGTATTCTTCTCTTCGGGACTCTGAATAATAGAAAATCCTCTGAAGGTCAACCGATTAAAATATCACTGGCGCCGGTCTGGATACGCAAAAGATCACATTATCAACGTCTGTGATCATTCAAGCGCTTGGTGCTCAATTCGCAAATACGGTATCATATTCGCTCCTCTGCACCAAGTCCTAATGGATTTGGATTCGTCCCGAAGTTGTGTGCCGATGGACTTAGCCGTTGCTTTTTTTCCCATCGCAAGAGTCGCAGCCGCACGTGTCTGGTGAATGGCTCTCCGATTCTTCCCCCGAAAGAAGGGAAAGCCGAACATCGAGGCCAGCCGTCGTGCCCGGAGCCCAGCTCATGTCCGGCCAGGTGATTTCCTTTATTTCATCCAGGTAACCTCCCTGGGCACAGGGTCTGCATAAAATGAGCCCGTCGGCGGTGGTTTCCCTGCGGTCCCGGATGACCTGTCCGCAGCGCCGGCAGACCGCCTTGTACCGGGTTGGCCCTGGCAGATCCGCATCCGAAAAGGAGACCTTTACTGCCTGGATGCGGAATAGCACGGAATCCGGCATGCAACAGTAGGCTTCCATCTGCTGTTCCGCCTTTGTGGCGGCCTCAGGTGCATACATAGGCGCCAGATCCCGAGATTCCTCCGTGGAGAGAACGCGGAAAGCTTTTCCTGTTTCCAGGTTGAGGAAAGTGGCCGCCATGATCCCGTAGTCCATAAACTTCAGAGACCGGCGCCCCAGTTTGACCCCTGTTACATGTGCGATGGCATCAGCAGCGCACCGATCCATCTCCACGTAGACAATCAGTTTTTTGATCTGGTCGTGGCGACTCGGCTCATCCAAGCCGACAAGACGGCAGCCGAGCATGGCCATGCGGACACCTACGGCCTGCCCCGGACAAAGATGACCATGAGCTCGTGCGGAGGATAGGAGTAAATCTTCGAAGCATTTCATAGCTAAGCCTTATATTAAACTTAGCATAGCAATAATCAAGAAAAAAGCCCAATGGCAGCCTCCGGCCGCAACTCATCCCCTTATGCAAGAATCGGTATCCGGTCTCTAACCAAGAAGCGTTACTCACGAAGATGCCTCATCTCCGATTCCAGGAGGCTAGAAAAGTCCGGAGAGGTTTCCAATGGGTTCCAGCACCTATTTCCTTCCGGAAAACGTGGTATGCGCCTAAGGGAGGCTGGGGCTGAAAGACGGGCAACCGCAAACAGCCTGTTTCTGGTGCCGAACAAAGTCCCCGGTTGGGGAATCCCGCAGCCGAGCTTTTTGGCCGAAAAGGTCACATAAGTCGGCTCCGGCCTGCTTCAAGGCCAAGGCGAGAGGTTTTTACTCTAAGACGGAGCCGAAATGCCTCAACCTAAATACGGTCGAATACAGGCCCGGATACATTCAATCACCTATTTACCCTCTTTTGTGTCCATGAAAGGTTGGGGACGTTGCAGCCTATTTCGACCCAGGCCAATCCAGAGAAAAAGGAGGTGAAAGGGATGAAAACCAAGAAGAACGTCATAGGCCAGCAGGCCAAACGGCAGGAAGCGAAGTTTTGGGCAATGATGAAGGCTGCTGAGCCTGGCAAGCGATGCCTCAAATGAAAGAGTTGAAAAAACCCATAATTGCCAGTTCGGCAATAAGGCGATTTGATTTTTTTATCCAGTGGCACCTCACGGAACGGTGCAATCTCCACTGCCGACATTGCTATCAGTCTGCGAAACGGCCCAGAGAGATGACCGCCGATGAAGTGAAGCATGAAATCGACGGGGCGACCGAAATGTTCAAGGCCTGGGAGGGGGAGCACGGCATAGCGGTTTCCCCGTCGATTCATTTTACGGGTGGCGAGCCTTTTCTGTATGACGGTCTCTGGAACGTGATTGAGCACTGCAGGAATAGCGGATATGGAACAGCGTTAATGACCAACGGAAGCCTTATCCGGCGAAAAGATGCGCGGCGAGCTTTCTCTCTCGGAGTTTCGGACATTCAGGTCAGCCTGGAAGGTCCCGCCGGGCTTCACGATGCCATTCGGGGCCGCGGGAGCTTTGCTCTTGCAGCCAGAGGGGTGGAATACTTGGCTTCAGAAGGGAACCGAGTCAGTGCGAACACCACGCTTTCGCGCATCAATGTTGACGCAATCGAGGAAACAGCACAGGTTGCCAAAAAGCTCGGTTTCGGCAGGATCGGTTTTTCGCGAGTGGTCCCCTGCGGAAGCGGAAAGTCTTTGATCGAGAGCCTCCTTACCCCCGAGGAGCTGAAGAATGCTTATCAAAGAGCCATGGAACTCAGCAGTCCTTCTTTTGCGGTAGGTTCCGGAGATCCCCTGGCCGGGATCCTCTCCAGCAATATCTCTAGCAGCCCAAATTGCAGCCTTACCCTTTCAGGATGCAGCGCAGCCTTTTCAGGGGTGACGATCTGCGGCGACGGTTCAGTGATGCCCTGCAGACGAATCGGCCTGACCGCAGGCAATCTGAAAGAGAGTTCTCTGCGAAGCATATGGGCTTCCTCCAAGCTTCTTTGGCAACTCCGGAGGCGGGAGAGTTACGCGGGCAAGTGTGGTGAGTGCGTTCTGTGGCCGTCGTGCCGGGGCTGCAGGGCTGTGGCCTATGCATACTCTGCCGGCCGGGGCCGCCCTAATCTCTTCGCTGACGATCCCCAGTGCTGGATAAGGGAGAACATATGAAAAGAATAAACTTGTATGAATCGAGCGGTTTTGACGAAAAGTCCCACAAGACTTTCCTGGTCCATGATTCCCCGTATTTCAAGATCATTAATTTCAATTTCAAGGCGGGCCAACAGCTCCCTGTTCATTCCCACGACATCGAGGGTCAAGTGAGCATCGCCGTTCTCGAAGGGAAAGGGCAGTTTCTCGGAAAAGATGATTCTTCTCTGCCGGCTCGGACAGGCGACGTCCTGATCTCCGACATCAGCGAACCCCATGGGATCAGGGCTGAGACGGACATGCGCGTGCTGGTGACCATCGCTCCTCCTATTTAACCGGAGCGAAGGAGGCTGTATATCTGAACCTCTCGTTTTACATTCTTGAAGTTCATCAGGCCTCTGTCAAAGAATCGGATCTCGTCCTCGATCCGTCGTGCGGTCTCAGGACCTACAAGGATATCGCCATTGGCAGCCGCCGACGCAATTCGAGCCGCCAGGTTGGTCACCGGCCCGGTGGCGCTGAATGTCATCCGGGTTCCTGCCGCTCCATGAAACCTGGTCATTCCTACTGAGGCCACCCCCGAATTGATCCCCATGTTGACCTCGATGGGCTCAAACCGTCCTTTCAGTTCCTCCCTGATCTCGGTGGTTCGCTCATGGATGTTCAGGGCCGCCCTTGACGCATTAAGGGCATTTTTCCGCTCTTCGCCTTGAAAAATAACCATGAGGCCGTCACCCGCAGTCTCATTGATGTCCCCCTGATTCGCGTAAATGACGTCGAGAAAACTGGAGAAATACTTTTCAATGATGAAATTCACCTTCTCCCGTGTGAGAGTCTCACTGATCCTGGTGTAACCCGCCACGTCCAGAAAGAGGACGGAGATATCCACGTCGCGCTTGTCGAGGGATGGCGCGGCAGGATTCTTTTCGACTATCTTTTGGACGGTTTCGGGCACGAAGGGCCGCAGGTGCGCCAGAATATGATCCAGATTCAGCTTTTCCTGTTCTATCCTCCAGTGTTTTCGCGTGTTGACAATCGCGTTCGTGGCGAGATCCGCAAGGTCTTTCAGCAGCATAAGATCATGTTCATTGAAATGTCGTCCTTCTTTCGCGATGACATCCAGCACGGCGAGCGGCTGTTCTCCATCGTAAAGGGGGAGAGCGATTTCACAAACGTCATCGTCAGATCTACCCGACAATGACAAGAGGGTCCCGTTTCGGTTGGATGCACACTGAAATAACTTGGGTTGGATCAGGGCTCCTTTAATCGTCTCTCTTCCCCTTTTGCAAAGCTGGCAATTGATCCGGTTCTTATAGACCGCGCAATGGAGTGGACGGGTGTAGCGGAGGGCTTCCGGGTCAAACATCAACAGACATGCCTCCCTCGCGTGGGGAACGCTCACCTTTACTTCATCCCGGATGATCTCCAGAATATCCCCTATGTCAAGGGAAGAAGTGACTTTCTTGGCCAGTCGAAAGATATTTTCAAAACGCTTTTTGTAAAGTGTTGCAGTCATGAGTTATAATCTAGGTGGTTAAGTAGGCATAGTCAAGATCGAGCACTCTTTGCTATTTCCTCTTGTTTTCGGGAAGGATGGTTGTGAGAATTAGGATGCGTTCACAAAATCGAGCTACCTGACGGCAGGGGGCTTCCGGTGAAGATGCAATGACGGGGACGCTTGAGTCCTCGTTGCCATGAAATGAAAGGAAGGGAGACGATGAGGATCTTTGTGATTAATCCAAATACCTCGGTGAGCATGACGAACCATATCCGGGAAGCGCTCGGTCCCATCAAACGCGAAGACACGGAACTGACCGTCGTCTGCCCTGACCGGGGCCCCGAAACGGTGGAATCCGCCTACGACGAAGCTCACGTCGTTCCACCCACTCTCGAACTGGTTAAAAAAGCCAATGAAGAAGGATACGATGCCGTTGTCCTCGCCTGCTTCTCGGATCCGGGCCTGGATGCGGCCAAGGAGATCTCATCGATCCCGGTCGTGGGGATTGAGGAAGCGAGCCTCCATGTGGCAGCCATCCTGGGCGCGAAGTTTACAGTGCTAACGCCGAGAAGGGAACGCATTCCCTCCAGGCGGGAACATGTGCACACCAGAGGATTGGACCATTTTCTTGCCTCCGTGCGATGCCTTGATCTTTCAGTTGCGGAAACGGATTCAGACCCGACCGGAACCAAGAAGAAGATTCTCGAGGTGGCAAGGCGGGCCGTGGAGGAAGACGGGGCCGAAGTCATCATACTGGGCTGCAGCGGCATGACCGGTTATGCTCCTGAGGTAGAAGAAAGACTGAAGGTGAAGGTCATCGATCCCACCTCCGTAGCATTGAAATTGGCGGAGGCCATGGCCGATCTCGGGCTCGTCCACAGCAAGGCCGGACTCTACTCTACCCCGCCGAAGAAGGCGTTCAAATGTTGACCTGCAGAAACCTCAAAACCCTGAGGGTGAGGAGGAAGAGAGAAAAACCGACGAAGACTAAATCAGGTTGCCATGCGCCACGGCTAAGCGTATAGTATTTTGAGTCTAAATCCGCTCCTCGCGCGTTCCGCACAAGCCTGAGCGATTTTCAGGATAAACATGGATTACATTACATGCCATCGTAAGAAATCAAGACCCAAGACCAGTGTGAGTGTATGCGAAAGATGCTCGCGGAATCGGACATGCTCTCAATACCGTCTCTACGTCCAGCCGCCGCTTTTCCCTGAGCTGAGCGAGTCTAGCTTGAGAAAAAGACGCAGGGTAAAGGCTCTAAAGACGACGGTCACCGACAGGAAGGAACAGATTCAGAAGATTCTATATTAGCGAGTCGATGACATCTTCGTTCACTTCCTTCCCGGAAGTGACGATGCTGTCCACGATCCTGATGCCCGCCTTTATTTTCACATCTTCCCAGAGGATTGATCTTCGTAACACCACGCCTCTTTCGAGAAGGCAGCGGTCTCCGACCACGGCCCAGTCCTGTAAAGCCGCCGAAGGAGCAAGTCGGCACCCCGGACCTATGACGAAACGATCGCGAGCCGACTCCCGGTTGGCTTCCATGTAACTTCCTATCGTGCCTATGTCCCGCCAGTAAGGGATCTTTACTACAAGGGCTCTGACTTTTTTCCCGGACTGGATCAATTCCTGATAGCAGGCGATGATATCTGAAAACACTCCGGGCGTGATGAAGGATAGAACCTCGGGGTTGATCACGTGAATGCCAGTGAACGCCAGCCTGCCCGAAGAGCTTTTTCTCGCGATGTCGGTGATGTTCCCCAGGGTATCCACCTGGACCTGGTTGAAGGGCTCATAGTCGTGGAGAGCGAGGGTGACAAGGGCTCCGGACCGCCGGTGCTCGGCAAAAGCTTGGCTCAGGTCGATGTCGGTGAGAATATCCCCGTTGACCACCATGAAAGGCTCATCATCCCAGAAACCTTCCGTATTCTTGATGCCTCCTCCGGTGCCGAGGATGTCTGGTTCTACACGGCACTGAATGTCCAGGCCGAAAGGCCTCCCGTGATCAAGGTAGGCTGTCAACTGCTCGTGGAGGTGGTGAGCATTGACTACGATATCTGAGACGCCGTGGGACTTCAGGTATTCAATGACTATGGCAATGATGGGTTTGTTGCCGACCGGCATCAGAACCTTGGGCCTCTTGTCGGTGAGAGGTCTGAGCCTGGTGCCGTAACCGGCTGCGAGAATCATGGCTTTCATAGAGTGAAGTGCCTAAAATTCAGGAAAGTTGGAGTAATGGAGTTGTGGAGCGTTGGAGTCATGTCCTACCCCCCCGGCAGAAGAAAAACCTAAACCAACAAATGGCAAACCGCTTGAAAACCCTCCCGCAAATCCTTATTCAGGGGCTAATAGGACCTTCCCCTCGTCACTTGTCACTCCTTAATCCTCACTCTTGGTTACGGTTTATAATACATCAGCTTTCTCGCGTAAGGATAAGCTTCGTCGATCAGGTCCTGCTCTTCATCCTCATCCATGGGTTCAAAGGCGTTCGCAAATTTCACGTTCTCGTTAAGTTGTTCAAGATTGTCGCAACCGATCACAGCCAGGGATACAGGCTGGGACAAGGCGAAACGGAAGAAGGGCTCCATGCTTGTGTACCATGGAAGCCGCGAAGCAAAGCCCCTGAAATAAACCTTCATCGCTATGATGCCCATGCCTTTCTTCCGGGCCGCAGGAATGACATGATCGAGGTAGCTCTTGTAAACCCGCTCGGCAGGATTGACAGGGATCAGCACCGTGTCAAAGTCAAACATCTCGATGCAACGCTTCGTGATAAAAGGATCATGGTGCCCGGTCACGCCGATGAATCTGGTCAGGCCTTTTTCTTTTGCCTCCATGAAAGCATGGATAGCTCCCCTGGGGCCGAAGATCTCTTCTATCTCTTCATCCGTCCTCACATCATGAACCTGCCAGAGGTCGAGATGGTCGGTCTTCATGTTGGCCAGGGTTTGGTGGAGGTGATCCAATGCATCTTTCTTGTCCCTTGCGTGGGACTTGCTGGTGAGAAAAAGGTCCTTTCTTCTTTCCTTCAAAGCAAGGCCGTAATATGTCTCGCTCCCCGCATAGGCTCTGGCTGATTCGAAGTAGTTGATGCCCAGATCAATGGCGTGATTGATGAGTTCATAGGCTTGCTTTTCGTGATCATAGGTCCTCAGCACGCCTTCGCCACCAAGGCCTATAATAGTTGCTTCATAGCCGGTGTGACCCAAGGTTCTTTTGGGGACGGTCATCGATTTTTTGCCTCTCGCACGTTTTGCCAAGACTGGCACGAATCCGCCGTCCTTTCAAGAAGTTTCTGCTTCCAGCCGGTTCCCCAAACCCGCCGCCGAATTTCGATTACCGACTGCGAATCTGCCCCATGTGCTTCGAGGCGGAAAAGCCTTACCGCTGGGCCAAAACGCCGGAGGACTCTAATCGAAGCCGGCCATCATCATGTCTACAGGTGCGTAGTCGTCGGTGAGCACAGGGACTTTCCGGTATAAATCTGCGAGCTGTTTCCTGGTGAGCATATTGGAGGCATGGCGCCCGACAGAGGCGCTGGGCACCTTCTTCTCAGCCACGAGTCGCCAGGCTGAATCGGCGATTTCCGATTCGTCGACCCTGGTAAGATCTGGAGCGGTGCCGAGTAGAATGATGTTGACCGGCTCCTCCAAGACCATGGTGTTCAGGGGTACGATAGGGAACACATAGACGTGATCAGAGCCGAAGATGGTGCGGAACGTATTGAACTCCGCCCAAAGGAGCTCACTCTTAGAACCTTTGATTGCACTGATAAGATTGACGGCTACGATGCCTTGAGGCCGAAGCCTCTCTCGGACCCGGGAGAGAAACTCGCGGGTGGTGAGGTGGAAAGGAATCCGGTCGCCTGCGGTGTACACGTCGATGACGATAAGGTCATAGCGCTTTCTGGTGTTGCGGATGAACATCCTTCCGTCCTGCACAAAAATGCGCAACCGTTCGTCCTGCCGCAGTGAAAACCACTTTTCGGCCACCTCGACTACCTTGGGGTCAATCTCCACCACGTCGATCGATACCGGGTAGGACTGTTTGAAGATCATGGGGACCACACCTCCTCCGCCTCCGATGACGAGCACATCGCGTATCCCGGGATTGAACACAAAGGGAAGATGGAGCATGTCAGTGTAAGTTGTACCGGATTGGATGGGCCGGCGGATAGTAGCCGCGTCTCCATCAAGGACGAGGGAGCTTTGGACGAATCGGTCGAACTTGAGTTTCCTTCGGCTGCCGGAGAGTATGGAAGAGGGAACGCTGAAGCGTTTGCGGTCGTCGGACAGAAGAGATTGCCCCGGTTCAGGAGCCTTTTCGTCGATGAGCGCGATGTGGTGGTACGGAGATTCCGCTTCGTCAATCAGCCGGCGCAGGACGATGTAATCGCCGGCAGCCTTTCCCTGAATGATGGTCCAGCCCTTTGCGGCGCCTACGACCTCTTCTGTGGCGTCGGCGAGAGGCACGAGTTCCGGTTTCGGCACAGCCATGAACCCTGCGGCTAAAACGATGACCATGGCAGGGGTCAGCAGCGGTTGAGGTTTCCCGAAAGCCCGTCTGTGCAGGAGCATCGCATAAAGGGCTGCCAGAAGAGAGATCATTCCCGCTATTTCGAAAACACGGGTTTTGCCAAGAGTGGGGATCAGTAAAAAGGTTGTAAGCAGAACGCCGGCCATGTTGCCCAATGTGGAGAGCGCATAGAGTTTGCCGGCCATCCCGCCCACAGAATCGAGCTTCGCCGTGGCGAGGCGCACCGCAAAGGGCGCCACGATGGCAAAGAGCATGGTGGGGAGAAAGAACAGGGTGGCCGCTGCGAAAAGAGGGCGGAGAATGTTTGCTTTTCCTCCGAAATAGACGGCCTGAAAAACCTGGCACACAGGAGGAGTGATCAGGGGTAGAAGGAGAACGAGAAAACCGGCCGCTATCACAATGGCACTCAATCTTTTCATAGACGGCCGACGATCCACCATTTTTCCGCCTATGCGGTAGCCCAGTGTCATGGCGCTGAGAAAGACGCTGATGACGCTGCCCCACACAAAGACGCTGCTGCCGAAGTAAGGGGCGATTTGGGCTCCAGCCACGACCTCAAAGCTCATCATGACCGCGCCGCACGTAAAAACGAGAGAAAGGAGGCCCGGAACAGGCTTTGCCTTGCCGGGCGAGACAGGTCGTTTCGCGCTTCGTTTGTCCGGCGATGGTTCGTACGCCACGGCCCAGAAGACGCCGGATGCAGCCGCCAGAACCAGACCGCAACCCGAAAGAATGGCACGGTTGCCGAAAAAGATCGCGAAAAGAAAAGTAGTTGCCAAGCCGCCGGCTACGCTCCCGAGGGCGTTCCACGCGTAAAGCCTGCCGACGATAGCGCCGACCGTCGGCGCGTTTGTGGCAGCGAGCCGCACGGCCAGAGGGGAGATCATGCCGAGGAGCGTGGTTGGCGGGAAATAGAGCAGGCAGGCGGCTGCGAGAGGCAAGATAACGTTGTAAGGCGAGGGGATAAGGGATCCGGAAATGAGCCTGCAGGCTGCTCCGCCATATAACGGCACAAGGAGGACAAGGAGGCCGGAAAACAGAAGAAGGAGGGCTAGCGTGAGCACCCTTTGCGGCCGGTTCGACCATCTTCCTCCAAGGGCATATCCAAGGCTAAGAGCCCCCATGAAGACGCCGATGACGCTCCCCCACACAAAGACGCTGCTGCCGAAGAAGGGTGCTATGGTGAGCCCGGCGACGATCTCAATACTCATCAAGCAACCACCGGCGACGAACATCGTCAGTTTCAAAAGCCTGTCAAGCTTTCTTGACGGTTCCTGGTGCATGGGAATTTTGATTATCCTTTCCTCTGAACGATTACCGGTAAAACACGAGCACTCTGCTAGACTTTTAGCATAAAGAGTGGAAGTCGTCAAAGTGTGATGCGGTCGTTTCATCCTGACGCGAAAGTCCACAATCCAAAAGCGGGAACAGTCCTTGACAAAGGAAATGCCTGAGCTCACCATGGAGCCTGAAGGTTTGAAATACAATCTCCGGGAGCTTCCATGAATCCACCAAGGAGGGGAGAGATGGTCAGAAAAGATCTATTGAGCGGAAAGCGAGTGCTTGCGGTCGATGACGAAGAGGATGTTTTAAAAACCCTGGAAGAGCTGTTGCACATGTGTACAGTCGTTAAAGCCTCCAGCTTTGACGAGGCCAAGGATCTGCTCGAAAACAAGTATTTCGATATCGTCATCCTGGATATCATGGGTGTGGACGGGTACAAGCTCCTGGATATCGCCAAGGAGAGGGGTATGGTGGCGGTCATGCTCACCGCCCACGCCCTCACCTCCGAAGACATCGCAAAATCCTACAAAGATGGCGCCGCTTCGTTCTTGCCAAAAGAGAAGATGACTGAAATTCCTGCCTTGCTCAACGAACTGCTGGAATTATTGGAAAGAGGCAAGAGTCCCTGGATGCGCTGGCTTGACAGGTGGGTATCCTTCTACGATGAAAAATTCGGGCCTGACTGGAAGAATAAGGACAAGGAGTTCTGGGAGAATTTCGGCCAGTGGGATTAACGTGGGAATTGTGGGGGGGAGAGGCAGCCTGAGGTGCCCCTGCATCAAGTATCTTGGAAAGAATTTCTCCTTGACACTTGCGAAGGAGGGATGTGAAACTGCGCTATCTGGCGCTTGGTCCGATCGTTATGAATAACGAAAGGAGTTTCCGGAAATATGACATTGAATGTCTCTTTGTCGTGCCCGCCTTATGACCGTGTCGTCCCCTTGGCCTACGGCCAAATTGCTCCCGAAGGAATATCTCTCAATTATATCCCCCTCAGCGTAGAGGAGATCTTCTGGCGTCAACTCAGGCATCAGGAGTTCGACGTTTCGGAGAGCTCTCTTTCGTCCTACGTCATGCTCAGATCCCGGGGTGACGAGCGTTTCATCGGCATCCCGGTCTTTACCTCCAGACTGTTCAGACATTCCTGTGTTTTTATCAACAAGCACAAGGGAATTTCACGACCCCAGGATCTGAAGGGAAGACTCGTAGGCGTTCCTGAATACCAGATCACGGCAACGGTCTGGCTTCGTGGTATCTTCCAGGATGAGTATGGGGTCTTCCCCCGCGACATCCTGTGGCGGAGCGGTGGAGAGGAGACCCCGGGAAGGGTGGAAAAGATAAAACTCAGTCTCCCCCCTGAAATTAAGCTCGAACCCATCCCCGGCCACAAGACTCTATCCAGGATGCTGGATGAGGGGGAACTGGACGCCCTTTTCACGGCTCGCGCACCTTCCAGTTTCGAAAAGGGTTCACCGAATGTGGGCAGGCTTTTCGAGAACTTCGTGGAGGTGGAAGAAGCCTATTTTCATAAGACCGGTTTGTTCCCCATCATGCACACGATCATCTTGAAGCGCGAGGTGTACAGGCAGAATCCATGGATTGCAAGAAGCCTTTACAAGGCTTTCTCACAGGCCAAAGACGTGGCGACAAAGCGCTACACCGAGACAGCGGCTCTCCATGTGACATTACCCTGGGCCCATGCGGAGGTGGATCGCACGCGGCAAATCATGGGCGATGACTGGTGGCCCTATGGGATTGAAAAGAACCGCAAGACCCTCGATACTTTCTTGCGCTATCACCATGAACAGGGGTTGTCGGCCAGAAAGATGAACCTGGAAGACCTCTTTGCCCCTGAAACGCTGGACGATGAATTCAAGGTCTAACAACAGACAACTGACACCCTTTTCCTCGCCTGCGCGGAAGAGGGTTGGCTGCGGAGGAGTTGCATGGTGCCGAACCGTGGGGAGGTCTCTTACACGAGTCCGCAACCGGAAATAGACTCGACGCTTTTAACCGCCCCAGGGCACTGAAGTCATTTTAGGAGTAGGCGCATACCCCTGAGCCAACCGGAGACGTGATCCTATGGGGCTACCATCATGACCCACTGAGTTTTCGGCGCCGGTTGACGCCTCAGTAAAAGTGGTTGCGGCTCTGAAGAGACCTCCCCACGGTTCGGCTTTGGACAAATGTTTGGTTGCGGCCAAAGGGCTGCATTGGGGAGAGACAGGAGTTGTGATCGACTCCGGTCCGATAAAAAAGGAGGAGGTATGATGATGGCAAGAAGAGAAGCGAAGAAGGCGAGAAGTCGGGTTGGGTTCCTGGTAGCGGCGACTGCGGTTGCCGTGCTTGTGGGAGGTCTTGTTTTCTCAGGACCGGGCGTCGCGAAAGCCGCCGGTAAACCTTACAAACTCACCATCCTGGGCGGATCGGCAGGGGGTGTATGGTCCGTGATGACGGAGGGTGTCGCGGAAAGCATTCGTCGCGGGTTACCGGGTGCACAGGTCACGACCGAACCGGGTAAGGACGGCCCGAATCAGGTGATGATATCGAAGAACGAAGTGCAGCTTGCTGTAACCAATGAGGGGACCAGTTATGCTGCGTTCAATGGATTGGAACCCTATAAGGGCAAGCTGGCCAATGTCCGAAGCGTTGCAGTGCTTAATCCCACATCCCCTTTTCAGTTTTTCGTTGACGAAAAGACTGGAATCAAGAGCTTTCAGGAGATTAAAGACAAAAAATTTCCCCTCCGCGTCGGTCTCAACAGAAAAGGAACGCTCATGGAGCTTGCAGGGAAAGAAGTGTTGAAAGCCTATGGCATCACCTACGCGGACATCGAAAAATGGGGCGGTAAGCTCCAGTTTGTTCCCTCTGCCCAAGCAGTTGACCTCTGGGACGCCGGTCAGCTGGATGCGGCATCTGAAGTAATGCAATTCCCCGCAAGCCGCTACATTGAACACGGAACCAAGCACGATCTCCGAATGCTTCCTTTGACGGAAGACAAAATCCCGGGACTCTGCAAGGCCCTGGGCATGACGCCTTTCACTATCCCTGCGAAAAGCTACTCCTACCAAAAAGAGGACTACAGAACGATCAACACGAAACTCGTGCTGATCACGAGTGCGGATCAACCTGCGGACATGATCTATGAGATCGTGAAGGCGATGTACAAGAACCTGGATTACCTGCACAAGGTGCATGCCAACTTGAAAGACCTGACAGGCGAAATCATGGTCGGGGACGTTCTGGTTGAGCTTCATCCCGGAGCTGCAAAGTTCTATCGTGAAATCGGCGTGATCAAGTGAATCGGTAAAAAGCGATAGAGATGCCTCTTTCTGAATCAAGGCTGACCTGAGCACCGTATGCCTGGCAGACGCCCATGTCTTTGTCGCAAGCCGGTGCTCGGGGAGGTCTACAGGCCTTTTGAAGGTGAGAAACAGATTGTTTTTCCCGGAACGCGAAAGGAAGGATTTCCGTGGGCGGATGGTTATCAGTCTTAAACGAGGGTAGCAGGCGAAAACTACCGGGCTTCTGGCAGGGAGTGGTGAACCTTCTGGTTCTGGCCTTTGCAGCCGTGGAGATCTATGCGGCCCCCTTCGGAACGCTTGATGCCTATCTCTTGCGGGCCCTGTTTGTGGGATTTACCCTCGCCCTCACTTTCATCTGTTATACCCCCTCGTCGAAAGCGAAAACGGACAAGGTGCCCATCCTGGACGTGTGTCTTGCCGCCCTTGGGTTTGCGACAGGCATTTATATTCTCCTCAACGGGGAAAGGATCATCTCGCGCTGGACGGGAGTCGACCCAATGAGTCCTGCGGACATATTCTTCACGGCTTGCCTGGTTCTTCTCGTGATCGAAGTGACCCGCCGGACGGTGGGTCCACTTCTTGTGCTGATCATCGGCCTGTTCATCGCTTACAATTTCGTAGGCAAGTATATGCCTGGAGCCTTCGGCCATCGCGATATGACGATCGTGGGATTCCTCGACCGTATGGTCTTTACCTTTGACGGTATCTTCGGGACTCCCATAGGGGTTACCTGCACCTACGTGTTCATGTTTATCCTTTTCGGTCAGGTGTTCAACGCCGCAGGAGGCGGGAATTTCTTCTTTCGTCTTGCGTCCGCCATCGCCGGCCGGATGATCGGAGGCCCGGCCAAGATCGCCGTCATGGCCAGCGCCTTTTACGGAACCATGAGCGGAAGTCCCACTTCGGATGTGGTGACTACAGGGAGCATAACGATCCCCCTCATGAAGCGCCTGGGTTACAGGCCGGTGTTTGCCGGTGCCGTGGAAGCCGCCGCTTCCACGGGCGCTTCTCTTTTGCCGCCCATCATGGGCACGGCGGCTTTTCTCATGGTCGACGTGGCGGGAATCCCATACGTGGAGATCGCCGTGGCGGCATTGATTCCTGCGCTGATTTACTATTTCGGCATCATGATGCAGGTGCACTACCGTTCGGTGGTTCGCAACTTCCGCCCGATGTCGGACGAAGATCAAGAGCGGGAGAAACCGCTGCGGGTCGTGAAGGAAAACCTCGTGTACCTCGTCCCAATTGTCGTGCTGATCCTGCTGATCGCCAAAAGACTGAATCCCACGCTCGTCGGACTGGTTTCCGCGGCGGTGACGGTTGTGGTGAGCTGGTCAAAGCCCGGCTACAGGATGGGCCCTAAGGAAATCATGCAGGCTTTTTACAGGACCGGCACCGGTATACTCACGGTGGCGAACGCGTCAGCAGCTGCAGGAATGGTCATCGGGGGAATCATGCTGACCGGGCTGGGAGGCAAATTCACAAGCCTTGTCTTTCAAGCCACCGGAGGGAACAGCCTGCTCTGCCTGATGATGGTGGCCGTAGTTTGCATCATCCTGGGGATGGGCATGCCCATTCCGGCAGCCTATGTTCTCACAGCGACTCTGGCCGCTCCGGCGCTGCTTGAGGCGGGTTTTCTCCTCCTCACCTCCCATCTGTTCATCGTCTATTTCTCAGCCATGTCGGCGTTGACTCCGCCTGTGGCCGTGGCCGCCTACGCCGCGGCAGGCATCGCAGGGGGCAACCCCAACGCCACGGGATTTCAGGCGACCCGCCTGGCCGTGGCGGCCTTCTTCGTGCCTTTCGTGTTCATGTACCGTCCTGCTCTTGTCCTGCAAGGTAATGTTCTGGAGGTGGCCTGGGCCGCGTTCATGGCTGCTTCAGCCGTCTTTGCCATCGCAAGCGGTCTGGAGGGGTACCTCGTGCGTCGGACGGATTCCTTGGCAAAGCGGATTCTTCTGATTGGAGCAGGAGTGGTCATGTTTTGGCCCGAACTGTGGTCGGATGTGGTGGGGATCGGTTTGCTCGCCGCATTTCTCTGGTGGGAGTCTCGAGGTGCCCGTATTCAAGGACAAATTTTGAAAGCGAACAAGCAAAAGCCGGTATAGCGTGCTTCGGCCTGAACTGCGACTTCTTCACGAGATGGGGAGAAGTCTCGTGTCTCCGACCCATGGTGAGGTCTAAGAACGGCACACGGTGCAAGGCACACGGCGTGCGGCAGATGGCCTAAGGCAAAAATCATCCATTCTTTTCCCGTGTACCGTGCGCTGTGAGCCCTGCGCCTTTTGGAGACCATCCCATGGATCGGCTTTCGCGGAGGCTTTGGTTGCGGCCTGAGGACAGCATCAGAAGGCTTTCTGAGAAGGTAGCCCATTTTGGGTGAGGCAGGAGGAGAAGAGGTGGCTCAGAAAAAATCGTACGCCGTTCCCGGCCGGTACAGATCGGTGGAAATCAATCCTGCCGTGTGCAACGGCTGCAACAGATGCGTCAAGGTGTGTCCCATGGATGTGATGGCGGCAGGCTCCGGAAAAGGCCGACCTCCGAAGGTTGTCTATCCGGATGAGTGCTGGTTTTGCGGCTGCTGCGTGGAAATGTGTCCCCTTGGGGGGCAAGGGGCCATTCGGGTCGTCATACCGCTCCCCATGAGGGTATCCGTGCTTCAGGGCGAGCCCTGAGAACGGCCGCATGCATGCAGGAGCAGGAGGCATGAGCGCTTGAATAAAGGCGCTCAGGGACGAAGCCTTTTCTTGCGTTCCGAGGCTCCGGGCTGGTCTTTTCTGTGACTTATCTATGGGGGAGTTTTGCCCCCTCCGCATTCCCTTCGGCAGGCTCAGGGCTGCGGTTTCCCCCACAGATAAGTCACGAAAAGACGACGCCCTCTCACCAGTCACTCCAGAAAACGCCTCGTCCCTGAACCCACTACGGGGCCATCAGATAGTGGCGACTCACTTTATTTGATCGCTTGCAGGGAGAGAAGGGAAGGGGACACATGGGATCCAGGATTGAGATGGTTGAAATCCAGACAGACGTCCTCGTCATCGGAGGCGGTCTGGCCGGATGCATGGCCGCCATTTGCGCTCGCGACCTTGGTGCTCAGGTGCTCATAGCCGAGAAGAGCCATGCTCTTTGCAGCGGCCAGGCTGGGTCAGGAATCGATCACGTATGGGGGTATATCCCTCCTGTGCACTCCAGAATCGGGTGGACGGTGGACGACCTCGTCGAAGATCATATGACAGGTGTTGCCCACGGTTTTGCAAGAAGGGAGCTCATTCGGTTCGTTGCCACGGAAATCTATGACCGGTTGCTCGACCTGGAAAAGCTGGGCGTCAAGATCAGGTATGACGACAGCGCGCTGCCGGGGAACTTTCGCCTCGTACACCAGTTCCACAGTGTGCCTTCATCTCTCAATGTGGAGGGGTATTCCATAAAAGCGAAGCTGTCCCGGGGTGCGGAAAAGAGGGGGGCGAAAATCATCAATCGCGTGATGATGACCGATCTACTGACCAGGGATGGACGCATAGCCGGAGCCTTGGGCGTGGACACGCGCGAAAGAAAGATATACAGCATCAGAGCAAAGAGCATCATCCTGAGTGCGGGCGGCAAGACGGGAAGGATCGGCCGCGAGTCCACGGGAAGCGCCTATTTCAATCTCCATCTTCCGGGCAGTCTTTCCGCAGACGGCAAGGCTATGGCTTTGAAAGCCGGCCTGGCCATCATGAACATGGAGTTCCTCGGAGCGAGACGCTACGGGCTGGCCAATTACGAGACCGCCGGAAGGCCCCCCAGGAACACCTGGCAGCCTGCTGCGGCCATTGTTAACCACAAGGGCGAGACGGTGGTGCCCAAAAGCTCCTTCTATGACTGGGGCGATCTCGAAAAAGGCTATCAAATCGATGCGGCCGAAACGCGGCGGCAGTGGCTTGCCGGAGGAGGGATCACGCCCAGGGGTATGCCTTCAAGAAAAGAAATGCTGGAAGCGGGGCCCTTTTACGTGGACTGCACAGGGGGCACGGAAGAAGAGGTCGGGTACGTGGAGTGGGCACTGAGTCACGAGGGCAAGTGCAGGCAACTCCTGGAGCATTTGCGAGGTCTGGGCGTCGATTTACGGAAGGATAAACTTGAACTCGGGCTCGGCAGCAGAGAAATCGGCAATCTGGCCGCTTCCGGTCTCCTCGTGGACAGCCGGATGGAAACGGACATTCAGGGGCTTTTTGCCGCGGGCGATGAAGTAGGCGGGGTGCCCTTTGGCGCCTCTTCAGCCGCCTTGACAATGGGCTGGCGAAGTGGTGAGACGGCGGCAGAACATGCTGAAAGGCAGAAGACTTTTTCTCCTTGTGATGGGGATGAGGTGGAGGTTCTCAAGAGAAGCTGTTCGGACATGATGAAAGCCGAAGAGGGGTGTTCCTGGAGGGAGGTGGAGGAGACCATGCAGAACATCATGGACACCTACTGTGGCGACGTCAAAACAGCACCGATGCTGATGAGGGGCCTGGATCGGCTGCTGACTATCAAGGCCGTGCCCATCCGGGCAGCGAATCCCCATGATCTCTCGCGAGGGCTGGAGGTGAAATCCCTCCTTTCCAATGCCGAGATGATTATGAGAGCGTCCCTGGCCAGAGAAGAGAGCAGGAAATACCCTGTCGGCTTCTACCGGGCGGACTTCCCCGATCAGAATGACGCCGAGTGGCGCGCTTTCTCAACCATCAAGCTGGAAGAGGGGGCTTTCGTCATAGACCGGATTCCTATCGAAACATAGATCAATGCATGAAGCTTATTAGGATCATTATCCTCAGGGCTATCTGGGAAAAGCTAAAGATGATACAAGAGGTTTAATTCATTTCATGGCACATACTGAACAAGGAGGCCGTCTTATGAGTGCCGCTCTCAAGAAAATGGTTGTCACTGCATGCCACATCCTCGACGACCAGGGGGTGATGGATGAACTGGGTCACTTCAGCGCGCGAATTCCGGGGGAAAACCTGATCCTCATGAACGGGAAGGTGAGCCCGGGGCAGGCTACTGAAGAGGATATCGTTACCCTTGATCTGAAGGGCAACAAGATCGATGGAAGAATCGAGCCTGCCAAAGAGATCCCTCTTCACCTCTCCGTGTACGAAGGGAGAGATGATGTCATGGCGGTGGCTCATACTCATTCCGCCATGGTCGTTGCGCTGAGCATAGCAGGAGTTAGTCTGAAGGGGATGGACAATCTGGGAGCCACGGTTTTCGGGAAGGAAGCGCCGCTGTACCATGAAGCCGGGCTGGTAGATACCTTCGACATGGGATACAGGATCGTGGAAGCCATGGGCTCCTCAAGGGTTATTGTCCTCAAGGGGCACGGAAACATCGTGGCGGGAGGAAGCATAGAAGAATGCTGCATCTCCGCCCTGTGGGCCGAGAAAGCTGCACGATTGCAGCACGAAGCTATGCTTGTGGGCGAGCCTCGGCTCTACTCGGAAGAGGAAGTCGCGAAAGTCCGCCGGCAGGTGGTAGACGGCAAGGCCTTTCAGCGGGCATGGAACTACTACCAATGGCGGGTGAGTCGATAGGCCAGGGTGGGCGTCATAGCTGCGCTCCTTTCAGGCGGACGTGCGCCAGAGAACAAGCACTGTAGCGGCTGCGATGATGAGCATTGCTCCCATGAAGAGCTTCCCTGTGACCCTTTCCGTTCTTCTGAGAAAGAGGCTCACCAAAATGAAAACGAAGAGGGGGTTGATTGCAGAAAGGGGTGAGACAATCACCACTGTTCCGTGTTCGAGAGCAAGCAGCAGCGTGAGCTGGCCCATGAGCGTAAAGCAACCGGAAAAGAGGAAAAGAAGCCAGGGTCTCGTGTTTTTCGTGCCGGTCCTCGCCGGCCTGTTTCTCCGCATACCCGCGGATAGGGCGAAAAGGGCCAGGGCGGCCGCATTCTGTACCACTAATCCCATGACCGGCGACGGGTAGGTGTTGAGCCCCATCTTTCTGAAAACATGTCCGATGCCGTAGGAAAGTCCGGACGTAAGGGGAAAAAGAAGATCTCTCTTTGACCAGGCTCTTCCTTGCTGGCCCCCTTCCTGGTCCGAGCTGATGATCGCCAGTCCCAGGACCATGATCACCGTGCCTGAGATGATGGGAACGGTCAGGGCTTCGCCCAGGATGAGCATGGCGGCAACAGCGGAGAATATCGGCTTCGTGGACTGGAGAGGGGAGGCGATCGAACTCCCCACCCGGTGGACTCCGATGAAAAAAAGCAGGCGACCAATCCATGGTCCTGTGATGCCCGCAACGGCGAAGTAGAGGATGCAGGTCGCGTCAAACTGAGAAAAAGGCAGCGAAAAGAGAAGAAGGATCAAGGCGCCCGTGAAACACGCGATGAGGCTAATGAAAGCCGCGGAAAACGGATCCGAATTCTTCAGCCCCATCTTTATGAGAACGGTGGCCACAGCATGGGAAAGGGCGGAACAGATGGCCAGGATTGGAACCATGAGAGCGTTGCTCCTTATCCCAGGAAGATGGGGCGAGAAAAGACTTGCCCCGTTCGTACCTAGCTCTAGGGCCGAGTCAGGAAGAGACCTCCCCCTGACACGGCCTCCACCGCCTGTCGCCCAAGAAAGAGAATCATGATCCTCACAACTACTTGAAAAAAGCTAAAGTGACACCCCCGTTCCACTACGTGGAGATGGGCTATGGTAGGGAAAAGCATAGTGGATGGCAAAAGAATTCTTTTTGGATAAGGGAAGTCCGAAGATGGAAATAAACACCCTGAGAGCGGATGTTCTCTGTGTGGGAGGAGGAATCGCGGGCCTCATGGCGGCGATTCGAGCGGCGGAGCTTGGCGCGAAGGTGGTGGTAGCGGAAAAAGGCAACACCCTCACGAGCGGCGCCGGCGGCATGGGCAATGATCACTTCCTGTGTTATCTCCCTGAGGTTCACGGGCCGGACATGAAGCCCCTCGTCGAGGAACTTCGTCAAGGACAGCTCGGGGAGAGACTCAAGGACATGGAAGCAGCGAGGATATGGCTGGAGCATACCGCCCGGATAGTGAAGATGTGGGAAGGTTGGGGCATTCCTATGAAGTTTAACGGGCGATATGAGTTTGCAGGACATGCCTTCCCCGGTGACTCCTATCCCTGTCACCTCAAGTACGGCGGCAAGGACCAGAAAACCGTCCTGACCAGAGAAGCCCGCAAAAGGGGGGCCGAGATCCTGAACAGGGTGATGGTCTTCGAGCTCGTGGAGGGCGGAGGGCGAGTGGGTGCCGTCGGTATCCACACCCGTGAAGACAGGCTTTTCCTGTTCGAGACGAAGACGGTGATTCTGGGAACCGGTACGGTGGCGAGGCTTTACCCCGGGTTGACTCCGGGGTGGATGTCCAATGCGACCCGCCCCATGACCCTGACGGGGGACGGTCGCATCATGGCCTACAAAGCAGGCGCGGAATTGTACAATCTGGAAAGGCTCGAGCACCATGCAGGGCCGAAGTATTTCACCCGATCCGGCCAGGCGACATGGGTGGGTGTGGTCAGGGACCCTCATGACACTCCCGTCGGCCCTTTTATCACCCGTCCGGACAGGCATTACAGCGATATGATCGTGGAGGTGGATAAAGGGCTTTTCGCCGATTATGCCCGGACCGGAAAGGGACCGGTGTACATGGACTGCCGGGGCATTTCCGAAGAAGACTACCAGTACA
Source organism: uncultured delta proteobacterium (assembly GCA_963740905.1). Lineage (GTDB taxonomy): Bacteria > Desulfobacterota > DSM-4660 > Desulfatiglandales > HGW-15 > JAFGDM01. The sequence continues at coordinate 11,830 of CAVUFY010000015.1, read as the reverse complement.
TGATGCACTGGTTCGGTCACGAAGGGTTCACCGCTCTGGTGAACCACATGCAAGAAAAGAAAATCGATTTGAGGAAACACGCCGTCGAGTGGGCTACCTATGGGATGCGAGGCAGTGGCGGCAGCATATGGCAGAATGCCAGGGGTGAGACTTCCCTGCCCGGACTCTACGTGGGCGGAGACGAGACGACCCGCAGCATCTCCCTGCGGCAACCTTCGGATGGATTGCGGGAGAGAATGCGGCACGGTATGTGAAAGAGGTGGATCTTTCCACCACCGAGAGACTTATGGAACTCGCGGAGGAGAGGAAGGCCTTTCTCAAGGAAATGGCGAACCGCCAAACAGGACCGGACTGGAAGGAGGTCAATATCGCTCTGCAGCAGATCATGGGCGATTACGCCGGGTTTGTGCGGTCGGAGACATTGCTGGAAGCCGGCTTGTCGCACCTGGCACGGCTCAAGGCAGAAGCTCGACAGACCCTCGTTGCCAGAAATCCCCATGAGCGAAGCCGCGCATTGGAGGTACTGAACCTGATCGACCTGGGTGAACTGATCTGCGTGGGTGCCAGGGAGAGAAGGGAGTCGAGAGGATGGCATGTGAGGACCGACTTCCCTTACAAGAATCCTCTTATGGATAAGAAGCTGATCATCAAGAGAGTGAATGGAAAGCCCCGGACGGAATGGAGGTGAAAGAGATGGGAGGTGCAACGTGCCGCCGGTGATCGAAAAGGAAAAATGCATCTGTTGCGGTAAATGCGTGGACATCTGTTCGGAGGACGTCTTCTTCGGGTCTGAGAGGAAGAAGACCCCCGTGGTTGGCTATCCGGAGGAGTGCTGGCATTGCAATGCCTGCGTTTCCGCCTGTCCTGAAGAAGGAGCCATCCGGCTGAGGATCCCTCTGCCGATGATGGTTTGCTACAAGTAGGAAAACCTCGACGGTTGTCGGCTGTCCGTAGTCCTTCTTCCCCGTGGGTAAGAGAGAGGGAAGAAACCATTCAAATCAAAAAGACAAGGGAGGAGATAAAGATGAAAAAGATCCACATGTCACTCAGCATGGCACTGGTCCTGTTCTGTGCATCCTTATTTATTCCCATCGCACAGTCTTCCGGAGATGAATATCCGAGCGAAGACATCCGTTGGGTCATCGGCGGGGGCCCTGGAGGCGGTTTCGACATTTATGCCAGATCCATAGGCCGCTTCATGGAGAAGTATTTGCCCAAAGGGGTTCACGTGATTGTGGAGAACAAGCCCGGAGCCGGTCACAGAATTGCGATATCAACGGTGTATAACTCGAAACCGGACGGGTACATGATCGGCATGCCTATGATGCCCGGCCTCTATATCTATCAGATGTATGAGCCTCAAAAGTACGACATGAGAAAGGTCAACTGGCTGGGGATGATTCTCCGCGATCCAAGGGTTCTTTGTGTGGCTCCCAACTCCCCGTACAAGAGCCTTAAGGACCTGCAGAACGCCAAATCTGTCGCGTTTGCCATCGTGGGCTTCTCGAGCGAGACAGGCGTCATCCTGGCAAACGGAAAGCTGGGAATCAAGGCTGAATACATCAGCGGCCACAAGAACAGCAACGATGCGACGCTAGCTCTCATGAGGGGGGATGCGGCTGCTGTGGGATTCACCTATGGGTCCATGAAAGATTTTCTGAAGAACAAGCAGGTGCGGCCTATCGCCGTCTATGGATCCGAGAAAAGACTTCCCGAACTGCCTGACGTACCAACCCTCGGGGAGTTGGGTCAGGAGGATCTCAACGAGATCCTAGGCAACTTCCGTAGCATTGCGGGGCCGCCCAATCTGCCGGCGGACCGGGTGAAGTATCTGAGGGATGTGATCTGGAAGGCCATGAACGACAAGGAGTTTGTTGAATGGGCCGAAAAGGCGAAGCGCGACATAGAGCCAAAGGACGGTCTGGCAACTGAGAAAGTAATGAATAAGCTCATGGATCAGTACCAGTCCGTAAAGGAGGAACTGAAGCCATACTTTGTAGGGAGCAAGAGATAACACGGCAGAAGCGCCTCGGAGGAACTCGAGCTTTGGCGCCTTCATAATTCCGGAGGTAAGTATGTTCAATCCTGAGGTTTTCTTCGCAACCCTCGGGCTCATGCTAACGTGGAAGGGAATCCTTACCCTTTTGTCAGGAAGCGTGATCGGGATGATATTTCGGCGCAATTCCCGGTCTTAGCGGGGTCACCGCGCTCGTTGTTCTCATCCCAATGACCTATGGCATGGATCCGATCACAGCCATGCTGCTGCTTGGTTCCGCTTACGGTTCGGCCACCTATGGCGGAGCCGTCCCGGCCATACTGATCAATACCCCGGGCGAGCCTCCCAACGCGGCCACGGTGCTTGACGGCTTTCCCATGTCCCAGAAGGGGAAGTCAGGTATGGCCCTGGGTGCGGCAGCAACTGCTTCGACTCTGGGAGGAATTGTCGGTCTCATTGTGGCCTTTTTCTTTATCCCCTTGCTCGCAAGCGTGGTCATGGCCTTTTCGTACCCTGAATTCTTTATGATGACCATGTTCGGCCTGTCCATGATCGCTATCCTGGGGGAGGGCACTCTCCTCAAAGGATTGGCGGCAGGAGGGTTCGGCATCATGCTTTCCTGTGTCGGTTATGATCCCATGACCTCTGAATTAAGGTACACCTTCGGCAGTCAATTCCTGTGGGACGGCATTGAAGTGGTCCCCGCCTTGTTCGGGCTTCTCGCCATAGGGGAGGTCATGGATTTGCTGATCAAGGAAAAGACCATTGCAGCGGATGGAGGAAAGAGGTCGAAAGGCTCCGGTGTATGGTCGGGGGTGAAGGAGACGCTGAAAAGACCCTTCCTGGTTCTTCGTTGCTCCGCTCTCGGCGTTCTGGTAGGGGCCATTCCAGGCTTGGGAGGCACCGTGGCCGGCTTTCTCGCTTACATGCATGCGAAGCAGACGTGCCGGAACAGCGAAACATTCGGAACAGGAGATGTGAGAGGCGTCATCGCCCCCGAGGCGGCCAATGACGCCAAAGAGGGGGGATCCCTGCTCCCAACCTTGGCGTTCGGAATACCGGGAAGCGCGGGCATGGCGGTTTTTCTCGGAGCCCTGACACTGCACGGGGTGGAGACAGGGCAGGCCATTTTTGTCAAGGAGCTTGGCATCGTGTACATGTTGCTCCTGGCCATCCTGGGAGCCCATATCATCGCGGCCATGATCGGTCTGGCCGTCGCGGATAAGGTGGCTCTTCTCACAAAAGTGAGGCCCGTGTTGTTTGCACCGATCCTGTTTCTGGTCTGCCTCATCGGCTCTTTTGCCCTGCGAAACAGCATCGGTGATGTTTTCGTGACGCTCGGGTTTGGACTTTTAGGGTACGAGATGAGAAAATTCGGTTTCTCGCGGATTGCCCTTCTTCTGGGTCTGCTCCTGGGACACATGGCGGAGGTCGCTTTCCGGCAGACATTGATGACACCATCCGGAGCTTTGGGCTTCATTATGCGGCCCATTTCGCTGGTCATCCTGTTGTGCATCCTGGCCTCCCTTTCCCTTCCTTTCCTGCAGTCCCACATGAGGAGGAGAGCGAATGAAAAATGAACAAAACGCTTTCATGATCCTGCTTCTTGTCATCATGCTGGGGATGACGGGTTTGAGCTTTCGTTTCAGCAGCGGTTCCAGAATGCTGCCCATGATCAGCGGCATCTGCTCTTCAGCCCTTCTGGTTTTCTTGCTCGGCATGACGTTTTCTTCCAGGCTGGCATCCTGGTACGGCAAATTTGAAAAAAAGGCGTTGTTGCCGGAAGAGAAGATGACGAAGGAGGAGAGGAAAAAGGAGATCTCGATTGTTGCGTGGTTTGTGGGAGGCACGGCGCTGGTTTATCTGGTCGGTTTCATCTTGTCGATTCCTGCCTTTCTCTTCCTTTTTTTGAAATGGCGCGCCAAGGAAAAATGGCTGGTCTCCATTCTGGTTCCGCTTGTCGTCACGGTTGTTGTGTATTTTGTCTTCATGTGGGTCCTGAGCGTTCCTCTTTACGAGGGCGTGTTTTTCGAATGATTTCTGCCACGAGGTAAAAAAATGTCTGAGAAAAATTTGTTGTCGAGTAGGAAAGCGGAAGAAGATGAAACAAGAAAGAAACTGGCTCTTGCCTGCCGGATTCTGGGTACCGAGGGACACGATGACCTGAATCTCGGCCACCTGAGTGCGAGGACCCCTGACAAGAGGGACGTCATGTACATGAAGGGCAGAGGACTCTGTCTGAGCGAGATTCAGGAACAGGACCTGGTGACCATCGGTTTTGACTACAAGAAGACGGCTGGAATTAGGGATGCCCATGGAGAGCTGCCTATCCACATTGAGATATACAGGCTGAGAGAGGATGTGAACTGTGTGGTTCATACCCACCCTTTGTATGCAACGGCCTTCTCCGCCACCGGGCAAACGCTCAGACCCATCAACAACGAAGGGGTCATGTTTGCCAAGCCTCTGCCCTATTTCGATGTGGTTACTGATCTCATCGTAACGCCCGAAATGGGCAAGGCCCTGGCTGAAAAGCTTGACGCCGGAAAGGCCATTCTCTTAAAAAACCACGGCATTGTGGTTGTGGGGGAAAGCATCGAGCAGGCCACAGTGCGGGCACACCTGTTGGAAAAGACCATCAAGACTCTTTTTGTGGCAAAAGTGCTGGGTGAGCCGCGATGGACGGAAGACGGTGAGGCTGAACAGAAAGCCAATCGCATCTTTACAGGGCCCAAACTTGCGGCGATGTGGCAGGCGCTTGTGAGGCGACTGGAAGACAGGGAGCGTCCGCTTCGCATCTTGAAATCGCTGGAAAACCGGCTGATGCGCGGAGAGTCCTGACCGGGCCTGGATTAGAGTCTTAAACTGTGCATTCTCCGCAAGTTGCGGAGAAGTTCTGGGGCCAAGCCGTGGGGTGGTCGACAATGGGCTCATGGCGCAAGGCGCACGGCACAAGACGAAAAAAATGATTGGACTTTAGCCATGCGCCGTGTGCCCTGTGCCATGGGCCGACAGTCGCGACCACCCCTCCGAACTTGGCCGACGCGGAGTTTGGTTGCGGCCAAGGGCCTACATTCGGGAGGGAAGACATGATTCGGCGATATCGATCAAAAGGCCTGCGTGGGCTGCGGGGTATGTGAGATGATCTGCCCCGGAGATGTGATCATCATGGACGAGACGGGCAAAGCCAGGATTAAGTATCCACAGGATTGCTGGACCTGTTTCAGCTGTGAAATGGCGTGTCCCGTGTTGGCGGTGGACGTTCACCCCTTTCGTAAAGCGAAGCCCATGGCCTGGTGAGAGAAAGGCATTTTACGATGGAAAAGTCAGAGATCTGGGAAGTCGTGGAGTCGGACGTGCTTATCGTGGGGGGTGGCTTTGCAGGCTTGTGGGCCGCGCTCAGGGCCGCGGAAGGCAGTGCCTCCGTCACCCTGGTGGACAAGTCCTTTGCGGGGAAGTCGGGCCATTCCTTTTTTGCCGGAGGCGCCATGATGGTGCTTCTGCCTGAAGACGATCTGGATGGGTACGTGCAGGACATCGTCCTGGGTAACGAGTGGCTGGTGGACCAGGAGATGGTGACGTCGGTATTCGATGGGTCCTACGAAAGGCTGCAGGAGCTTGAATCCTTCGGGATGGCCTTCCGCAAGAGCGGAGGCCGGTACGTTTGGACGAAGGCCAGGGGTACGAAAAATGTGAAAAACCTGTGGCCTGAAAATGCCACCGCTGCGGACGAAGTCACCCTGTTGCGCAAGGTGGCGCTTTCGAGGAACGTGGACATTGTAAACCATGTTTATGTTTACGGACTTGCGAAGGACGGAAATGGCGCAGTCTGCGGCGCGATAGGTGCGGGCGTCAGGGATGGACGGAATTATTTGTTTGAGGCGAAAAGCACAATTCTGGCCACCAATTCGGGGAGCTACAGAGGACATCATCTCGCTTGCGAACTGCAGGGCACAGGACCTTTCATGGCCTATGAAGCCGGCGCAAAGATAAAGAACCCGGAATTCCACTATATCAACATAAGACCGGTCAGGCACGAAATAGAAGGCTCCGGAATCATGCCCGCCATAGGGGCAAAGTGGAAGAATGCCAGGGGTGTCCATTTCATGAAAACCTACGATCCCGTCCTGGAGGACAGGGCGCCGGTGTACAAGATCGTTGTTTCAGCCGCCAAAGAGGCTCTGCGAGGCAACTCGCCGATCGTCATTGACGTGGAAGGCATGAGCGAAGAACAAAGGGAGAAATTCCGTATCCTCCAGGTGAGCCATGGATGGATGCCCATCCTCTTTCAGAAATGTGAAAGGGAGGAGGGCTACAATCCCCTCCGGGACAACATCGAATGGCAGCCTGCTTACGAAGCCAATAAGCTCGGCATACAGTGTGATCCGGGTTGCAGAACTTCCCTGGAAGGGCTGTTCGCGGCTGGGATGGCGCGGACCCTGGGCATTAATCCATTTACCGGCTGGTCCATCGCCTCCTGCACCTGGTCGGGCTGCACGGCCGGAGAGAACGCCTGTGCCCATGCGAAAGATAAGGCGCGAAGCCATGCGGACTGGCCGGCCCTTCGCGAATCCAGAAAGAGATTTTTCGCTCCCCTCGCCAGGGAGGCGGGGCATGATCCAGACGCCGTGGTCCATGAACTCCAGAAGATCCTTTTCCCCGCAGACGTGCTGATCATCATGAGCGAGCCCAAGCTCCAACAGGCTCTCCGCAGCGTCCTGGAACTGAACGACAAGACCCAGGGTGCATTCAAGGCCCAGGACCTGAGGCAGGTCATCAAAGCAAGGGAAACTAGAGACCATGCTGCTCTCGGCGGAGATGAGCCTGAGAGCGAGTCTCATGCGCAAGGAGACGAGGGAAAACATTTTCTACCGGGAAGATTACCCGGAAACGGATAATGGGAACTGGCTCAAATGGATCGTCGTCGAGAAAGGGAAGGACGGTGACATGAAGTTTTCAACAGAAGACCTCCCGTTTGGCAGGTACAAGTTCAGGCCAGCGTAGGGTCGAGTTAGGTCATCCTTACGCGACGGGGCGCTGCCAACCACATGGCGAATATTCCGATCACGACGCTGAGCAAGGCAAGAACAAGGGGAAGAGAATAACTGCCCGTCTGATCATGAAAATAGCCTCCTAAAAAGGGCCCTAAGGCACCCCCGAATCCGAACCCGATGGATTGAACGGCCAGGATGCGCCCCAGGGAGTTACCCGGGAAAAGATCGCCCGTCATGCTCGCCGTCATAGGCAACATGGAGCCGTACCCCAGGCCGTAAAATACGGAGAAGGCATACAGCATCCATGGAGCGCTGTTGTCCCGGATCAGCAGCAGAAGGCATATTCCCAGGAAGGTGCAACAGCTGCCCAGGGTGTACCCCGTTTCTCTGCCTATACGATCGGAGATGAAGCCGCAGAAGATCCCGCCAATGGATCCAATGAGTCCCACCAACCCGAACGCCGTTGCAGCAAGCATTTCATCGAACCCTGCATCGATGACATGGGCGACCTGGTGAACCAGGAGCATGTTGGCGACGAAACCGTTAGAGAAGACTACCAGCACAGTGAACCAGAAAGCCTTTGTGTGGAGAGCCTCCCTTAACGTCCATTGTTCGGGCCGGTTTGACGAAAAGGTGACCTCTTCACAACAGCCTCCTGCCTGGTTGATCGGCTGCTTGCGAAGCCCGTCAGGGTACTGACCGACTTCTCCCGGAGAACGGCGGTGAAAAATGGCTGCCAGGGGGAGGATGATGAAGAAGACAAACAGGGCGAGGAGGAGGAAAGCAGCCCGCCAACCAAGTGTTTGGATGATGAATTCGCAAAACGGCGCGAGAACCATGGTTCCCATTCCCACGCCGGACAAAGCCAAGCCGCTGGCCAGACCCCTATTCCTGACAAACCACTTCGGAATAAGGGACATGTGGGGGGAATAGGAGAGGGTATTGATCCCTATGGCGATGAAAACTCCGAAGAACAGATAAAGATGCCAGGGACTGGTGATGCGGCTCGCTGCGACAAGGCCGCAGGCCAGGAAGGTGGCCCCGAAGGGGAAGAGTTTACGGGGACCGAAACGATCGATGAGGGTTCCGGTCACCGGCGCGAAAAGAGCATGGGAGATCATGGCAAGCGAGAAAGCGCCTGCCGTAACGCCGCGACTCCAGCCATATTCCCTCACGATGGCAACAAAAAACACACCGTAGGAATAGCGTGTGCCCAGGGCCATAAACAGGCTAAAGAATGATACGGCGACGATGACCCAGCCGTAATAGAATCGGGTTCGACCCATGGCAAGCAAAATGATTTCCGTAAAATGAAAACCGGAGTCCTTTATGACACCGATGGACTCCGCACAGGTTGCAGCCTTTTTCTCGTCCGAGAAGATCTGAGACATTAATACTTACAGGGAGGACGGAGCCCCGTCAATAAATTATGGGCACGTCTCCTGCTTGGGAAGAAGCTGGAGGGCAAGATTCTAGACCCTGAAGTGCTCGCCCGTGGCCTTTCGTTTCCAGCGGACTCGCTGGGTCAAAGGAAGGTTGAGCCTTATAGCGCCCGGTTTCGGACAGGCCCCTTCGCAGCAACCCGCGTACCAGCACTCCTCGGGATAGAGGATAATGGGGGGTTTCCCCTTTTCAGGATTGGGGATCAACACATCCACCTGGCAGACATCCACACAGGTGTTGCATCCGTTGCAGATCTCGGAGTCGAACGAAACCGGTGTGCTGGGTGTACACCAGTTGGGAAGGGCATAGACTTTTGTTTTGCTCATCATGTTCTCCGTGGGTTATTTCGTCTCAGGAAGCATCCAGAGCTTTGCTCCGCCGGCTTCTATCTGTGCTTCTCGTAGTTCTCCGCCAGAGGCTTCCAGAAATCGTGGGTCATTTCCCCGGATTTTACGCCTCCATCTTCCACTTTGACGGTGACCCACTTGTTCCATTCCGGCGGGTCAACGGCCGGATAGTCGAGTCGGAAAAATCCCAGGATCTTGCTGCTGGCTTTCCTGGCCATGGACGCATGCAGGATTATTTCGTCACATGTGATGATGTTGAACGCTTCGAGGGTGCGCATCAACCTGTGAGGAGTGTCTACGGATATCCTTTTATATTCATTTTCTCCGATATCCTTCAGCCACATCAGGCCGAGGCTCAAAAGCTCTTCATTCTTGTACTCGCCACAGTAGTTCTGCATGATCCTGCAAGCGGCCGCGTTCAGTTCCTTCCACTCGATCTCTCCGTCGTTTTCAAGGGGTGTGTAAACCCAGGCTTTTCCCTCGGTCACCTGGGACCTCGAGACGGACTCGCGGCGTGACTTCATCGCGTAAGCCGCCGCTTTTCTTCCGGCATACCTTGCTGTTGCAGCGGCGTGGTAATGGTAGTTGGCGGCAAAAAGAGCGTCGCCGGCACGGGAGCATCTAATCTGGCTTGTCTAGGAATAATCACCTATTCTCAAAAAATACGTTGCTCGTCGATTGAATTATTTAAAGACTTCCAGAGTCTCGCTGTCGCTAGACCCCCCCCCAAAGCGTCGGGAGCAATGGCCACAATCACCTGGGGGCGGAAGCCGCAGGCTATAGCGGATCAGGTGAATTGTGATGTTCGGCCATAATCAGATCGTGACAATTTGCTGCTGGCACTTTGTGCTAGGCACCCAATAGCCGCCGCTGCAGCAAGGACTGCATGTCACAACGCCCATCGGCGATCAACATAACGTAAACGTTTCTATCGATCACGCGGTAAATGATACGGTACGGTTTGAAGAAGACCTCGCGATATTCACGAATCCCAAGGGCCAGCAGTTCCCTGGGATATGCGCCCCGCTCGGGGAATTCGGACAGCCTGGAGAAAGCCTTCTCGATCTTCTCCAAAACACAGTCTGCCTCTTGGGGGGCATCATGTACAGCAATGAAGTCATGTAGCGCCTCGAGGTCCTGTGCTGCATCATTGGTCAGCAAAACCGCGAATGGCATCAGTGGCTCTCCTGCCGCTCGCGCAACCGCTTGATCACATCCTTGGCGGGCTGCACCTTTCCTTCCTCGATCTGGCGGGTTCCGAGTGCCAGAATTTTCAGGAGAGCCATTGTCTCCTGAGTCTGCTCATAACTTTCAATGTCCTGTATGACCACTTTGGCCTCGCCATTCTGGGTGATGACAAGCGGCTCCTGCTTTTCTCTAAGTTCCCTCACGATTTCAGCGGCATGGGCCTTCAGGTAACTAATGGGCTTAATCTGACTGGAAAATTTCATGGTAGTATCTCCATTTCGGACTATGACCAAATATAGTCTCTAAACAGGTCAACTGTCAAGACGGAAGTTTGCCGGGCTATGTGGGATGACTGCAATCTTCCGGCTGGTGCTCTCTGACTCTCCTCCAAACGCCTGAGATTGCCTTGCATGTCCAGGCTCTTCAGCGAGAGCAGCTTTTTGCGACCCGCTGGAAGAACGGTCATTTCGGACTACTCTGGTCTAATCAACCTCGGGATTTCATCTGGGTCCACCAGTAGTTTGATTGACCTTGCTTGGCCCGGGACACGACTAATAAGACTCTTCTCTTCCAACTTCAAGATCATCTGGTGTATCGTTGGCGGCGTCGTTCGAAAAAACACCAGCCGGCTTGATCGCTCCTTCGTAATCTGGAATTTGAACTGTTCCTTTGCATAATGATAGGTGAAAAAAGCGCTAGCGGGAACTGCTAACACGGACACTATAATTGCAATTAGCGCAAGCCAAGATCCAGTTTCATGACAATCACTCCTATAATCGAGCAGCGCAAAAAAAGCCCAATCGCGACGCAGTCGCGCGGAAAGGCGTGGTCAGCGGCCGAGCGCCAGCGAGGTCCGCTGCACCAACTTGTTGGATGTATTCTTCTTACCGATCTCAAGACCGGAGCTGGATCGGGCAAGTGCTAAGCACGCCTTTCTGAGTTGAGCGACCTGTTTCAGTCGGAGCGTTACCGCCCCAGGACTCATGTCAATCTTCATCGATAATGCTCCTTAAAAACCGGATATCATCCTGATCCTGACCGCTTCTGCGAAAAGACTTGAGGAGGACCAGGCCTTCCGGAGAGACAACACTGATTTGTCCATGTTCCCATTCAACCTTTTTGCGGCTCTCCCATGCATCCTTTATGGCCGGTGTGACGATCAGCAAATCTAACATCAGGGTTTCACCTGTTCCAGGTTCGATCTTGCTTATGCGTTGAATATGCATCTTTCCACCATGAAATTTCATGGGAACAGCTTCCACCGTAAATCCGAGGTCGTGAACGGCACGTTTCGTCGCTTCGAGCGAACTCGCCTCGATCAATAGGTCTATGTCGAGCGTGGCCCTTGGCAAAGCATAAATTGCCATCGCCAGCCCGCCACAAAGTGCGTATTCTATGCCCTCTGCGTTCAACTTTGAGATCAGTTTTTTCAGTTCATCCAAGATGTCCATTTACATTGTCCTTTCAGCCAACAGAGCGGGGACGACCGGGCTTGCCAAAACCGCCGAACTTAATCCCCGTCATGTCTTTAATAGGCATTTTATCCCTCCTTGTTTATCAACCCATACATGAGGTAGGAAACGGTCTGTGTTTCAGAAAGCTTCAAATTCATTGAGTTGTTGAATTAGACCCTTTTTAATTTCTGGGGCGACGGCTGATAGCCCTTTCTTTAAAAGCAGAGTAACCGAAAGCAAACTGATAAACAATTAAAACAAGTGTTTAATGCTGTGTCATTGTACTATGAATTGGGTTTAGTTAATGCCAAAAAAGGATGATTTATTTAAATGCAAAAATCAAGAATTGGCAACAAAAAAGCAGGCGATATCGGGAGCGAATTGGAAACCTGCATACGATAGTCTAAT
>CAVUFY010000014.1:0-100998 GCA_963740905.1 uncultured delta proteobacterium | reverse complement strand
TACCTAATGCTACACTTCGGTTGGAGTGCGCAATTCTAGCCCTGTCTTGTATCTCATTTGTTCAAGTATTGTGTTTGCCGCCATCGGTTTTCGCGTTGGCCAAATTCAAGTATACGCATGATGAGGTTATGAAGACCGTTCTTGCCTTTTTCGCATCTCCCGCTCTCTCTCGCGAGTCTCGTGGATTGCCAGCTTCTTGCCTGTTTGGGTCAGGAACCACTCCTCGATATCGTCTTGACAGATGCGTCAGGTGGTTTGAGGGTCCACCTCAAATCTCGCGCAGTCGGTACGAAACCCGAAAGGCGAAACTCTAAAAAGCTTATCCGAGTCTTTTGTGACGGCGTCTTCAGGGGATCGCGCCTTTGACGTTGTGTCATGACCATCAATAATTCCAAGGATCTTCCGGGCCGATGAGCCGTTATAGCCCACCTGTGAGAGAATCTGACCGGCGATAGTGACCCCTTCCACCTCATGCTTTCGCCTTGCTTCGGGATCCCTGATGACCGGTCCGAACGCCTTTAGCTGCTGGTCTTCGGGAACGCACGACCACCCTACATCATGAAGAATACATGCGGGGATAACGATTTCCCGCGAGCCCTCCTCTTCTTGGAGGAGGAGTTGGGCATACTGATAAACGATATAAGTGTGGGGCAAGTTGAGCCTTGTTCTTAGAAAAGGCATGGCCAATTCAAATATGTCTCTGAATCGGGGCTCGATTTTTTCAAGGTCGAAAAATTCATCTATCGAATAGGTCGGTAACATGCTCATCAGCCTCCAGAGCAGAAGAATCTTGTCCCACCACAGGAACAGGCAGCCTGCCGGCTGAATGCCTCGCAATCGAGGTCTTTTCCGCAGCGATGACTCCTGCCGGAGGGATAACCATAGTTCGAATTTCCCTCCATTTCAAGAAACTTCCTTCCTGAGTTTCAGGGTCGCTCCGAGGTCGGGCTGCACACTGATGCGCCGGATGGTGCATCTCGTTCCTCTCAAGTCCTCTTCCTTCACCCCTGTCTTACCATGTCGTCCATCATCCCTGCGGCAAGCCGAGCAAACTCCCGGTCATTGATGTGAAGGTCCGCTTCGCTGATCTCCACCGAGGGAGCAAGCTCTTTTTTCAATCGCCGCACGAAAACCTCGTTCATGGGGGGATCAAAGAGTGGTCCGTCGACATGGTCCGCTTCCGAGAAACCTCGCTTAGGTATCAACATTTTTACGTGGTCAGGATCAAGTTTCATCTTCTCGGCCACCTGAACTGCAAGACAGATGGTCTCTTTCTCGTTGAGGCGGATAGCCGACCTGAAATCATAAAAGAAGACTTTCCGGCTCTTGTGTTCATGAGGTACGGAGTCGCGGGTAAATTCCAGTACCGCGCAGTCCATCCCCCCGGGAACAACCAGGCGGGGCACTCGCGCTCCCGATGGAGGTTCGAGCCTCTGCGGACCCATACCGCGGCAATAGCCCCCCATGAGTTCATCGGCCAGTTCATGAATGGCGAAGTCGAGAATGCCGTCGAAGTATCCTTCCGAGGCCAACTCCTCCATAGCCGTGCCGCCGGTTCCGTTGGCATGAAAGGGGATCACCTCGTAGCCCATCTCTTCGAGGGAGCGCTTGATTTCCTCGGCGCCCTTAGTGACAAATCCGAAAAAGGTGAGAGCGATGCGTCTCTTCTTCGCCTCCGAACTCCACCGGCTCTGCACCATACCGCAGACGGCGCCGGCTGCCTCGTCGAGGATCATCCCTGAGATGCTGTTGACTCCCAGGAGATCAACAACGCTGTGGATCATGGTAATATCTTTGGTTCCAACCGTCTTGCTCATATCACGGGAGGCCACCGTGCTGACCATCACCTTGGGCACTCCCAAGGGAAGAACACGCATGATGCTGGTTCCCAGGTGAGTTCCGGTTCCACCGCCCGCAGAGATGACTCCCTGAATCTTCCCCTTTTCATGAAGATCCCCTATCACCTCTCTGGCCCTTTCTATCGTGTTCCGAATGGCTTCGTCTCTGTTTGCCGGTCTGATCCGTGCCTGCTCTTGGAAGAGATCCACGTCGGCTGCAAAACCGCCTGGGCACTTGGTGCCCACATTGACCGTAAGTGCAGAAAGCCCTCTTGTTTCAATACGGTTTTTGAGAAAGAGGTGCTCCTCCCCTTTGGAGTCAAAGGTCCCCACAACAGCGACCGTGAGTCTATTTCCCATGCGTCCTCCCTGTCAAAGAAGCCCTTGTGTCCCTGATCCACCATCAAGGCATCATCTGCGGCGTTGCCTTCGCTCGCTCCTCCTTGCGGCGTATTGCTTCATACGCCTCAGTCGTCGCTCCTCGGCGCCTGGCATCTGACACCTCGCTGGTGATCAGGAACGTTTCCGAAGCTCATGATTAGCATAAAGAATTCCGAATTAGGTGGTGGATTTAGTTGTGTGTTTTCCTCACAGCTTATGCGACGACTACGATGTCGTCCGGAAACTGATTCAATCTCTCCATTCCCTCATCGGTCACCACGAAAGTGTTCTCCACGCCTGCCGCCCCTTCGCCAGGAAAGATGATTTTCGGCTCGAGGGCAATGATCATGCCTTTCTCGATGATATGTCGAGAGTTCCTGCCGATCACAGGCCATTCGTCAAGCTCGAGTCCAAGGCCGTGACCCACAAAGGGAACCGGCAGAGGATGCCCCATGAAACCTTGGGAGAGGCCCGCTTTCTTCACCATGTCAAGAGCCAGAGCGTACAGATCACCGGCCCTGGTCCCCGGCTTCCCTCCCTGTGCGACTGCTTGCTGAACATCGATCATGACCCGGTGGGCCCGGTGAAACTTCTCCGGGAGATCCCCGAGAGAAAAAATCCGGCTTTGATCCGAAATGTAGCCCTCCACGTTGGAGGCGTAGTCGAAGAGGATCGATTCGTGAGCATTGATCCTTCCATGACCTGCCCCGTGGGAGAGCAAAGGCCCGGCGCCGAGACCCCCTGTGGGACCCGGAGAAGCGCTGGGCATAGCCGCGCCGGCGCCGGCCAGGATGTGACCGTAGACATTGCGGACATTGAAGGCTCTCATGGGGCTGATTCCCGGATGGCCGTGACTGCGGTAAAAGACCTCGGCCCTGAGAGCAAGGTCGGTTTCAGTCTCCGTTTCCTTCAAAAAGTCCGGCACCTTTCGGAAAAGGTCGTCCGCAATCTCCGCGGCTTTCCTGACAAGAGAGATTTCTCGCTCGGACTTGATCATGCGGACGGACCGAATCAGATCGGAGACATCCGCCAGTTCTGCGGAGGGGAAGAGATCCCGATAAGAAAGATAGAGTCTGGCAGGAAGCACATCCATCTCCAGTCCTATCCGTCGAGGCACGATTCCTGAATGATTTCTTATCTGATCCGGCACATGAGAAAAACTCTTCAGGGGCAAAATGTTTTCGACAAGGCCGTCCTGAAGCGCCCTCTCATAGCTCTTTCGCACCATGAAGAGCACTCTTCCATTTCGCGGCACCCACAATACGCCGTTCTGGTCCGTCCCGGTGAGATAATAGACGTCGGTACTCTGGAGGATGAGGGCTCCATCAAATTCATTTTCAGCGAGCGAATGCTGAAACCGCTCTGCTCTTTGAGCAAATTCGCGAACGAGAGAAGGGTCTTTCATAAGAGATCCAATTTCCCAACACAGGCCATTGACCGGAATCCAATCTTGATTACATCCACTGAATGCCAATTGAATAACGAATATCGAATAAAGAATTTCGACTCATGAAGTGCAAGAACATTTCTTATGTCTCACGCCCGCTTCGCTAGAGCCCACAGAGGCCTCAGAGTTCTAAGCCAGAAGATAAGAAGTTACATCTTCTTTTCTTTGTGATCTACTCTACTGATCTCCTTGTGAGATAAATCTTGATTCTACGCTTGACTTTGTCTGCGATCATTCATTATGAACGGATAGAGCATCACAGCAAAACATATAACCTATTCGTAGACTATTGCGCAATATGAATAGCGAACCGAAAGTCGTCAAGGCCAATCTGGAGTATCTCCAGAAACTCTTCATCATGCCCGATTCACCCGACAAATTCATCGAATTCGGGCAGGAGCTTCTGGAGATGATCCATGACTCCTTCAAAGAAAGGGGGGGGATTCACAGCAGCATTACCCTGCCGGATCTCAGCCGCATATTCAATCAGACCGCTGTCCCTGAAGAGCCCCACCTGATCAAGGACGTGCTTGCGGAAATCAAGAGCAAGTTGATCGCTCATTCCGTCAAGGTGGGCAGCCCCTATTACATCGGGCACATGACCAGCGCCATTCCCTACTTCATGATTCTTCTGGAGATGATCATCGCTGCCCTGAATCAGAATCAGGTAAAAATAGAGACAGCCAAAGCTTCCAGCTTCGTTGAAAGGGAGTTGGTGGCATGGTTTCACCGGCTTGTTTTCAACAGAAGCGAGAGTTTCTACCAGAGACACGTCCAGAATCCGAGGGTGGCTCTGGGGAACGTCACTTCCGACGGCACCCTTTCGAACCTTACGGCTCTGGCTGTGGCGAGGGAGAAAGCCTTCCCTGCCGACGGGGAGTTTTCCGGGTCGAGAATGGCGGGAGTGGATCAGGCCATGAGGCATTATGGCTTCGGAAGAGGAGTTGTCCTGGTTTCGGCACGGGGTCACTACTCCATCCGAAAGGCGGCCGGCCTTCTTGGTCTCGGCGAGGATAACGTGCTGGCCATACCCGTGGATGACCATCATCGCATGGACCTCAAGAGACTGGACCACAGAATAAAATCTTTAAAGAAACTGAAGGGCAGGGATAGAACCAAAATCGTGGCCGTCGTGGGCATCGCCGGCACCACGGAAACCGGGAATATCGATCCCCTTGATGAAATCGCCGACCTGGCGCACGAAGCAGGCAGCTTCTACCATGTGGATGCCTGCTGGGGAGGGGCCGCTTTGCTCCTGGACGAGTATCGCCCCCTGCTTAAGGGCATAGAAAAGGCGGACTCCGTGTCCATCGATGCTCACAAGCTTCTTTACTGTCCGATGAGCATGGGTATTGTCGTGTTCAGGAGTGAGAAGGATCTGCTCGCCATCAAACAGACGTCCCAGTACGTCATACGACGTAACTCGGTAGACATGGGGAGATTCACCATAGAGGGATCTAGGCCCTTCTCGAGCCTCAAGCCGTGGGCTTCTCTCAAGATCATCGGCCGTGGAGGGTACCGGCTGCTCTTCAAGAGCGCCAGGGAAAACACGGATGGGCTGCAGCAGATTCTGGAGGATTTCGGAAACTTCGAAATCCTGAACTCTCCCGAACTATTCATCCTTATCTACCGTTTCGCCCCCAAGGCTGTCGGGGAACAACTCCGCGCATGGCGGGAAGAGCGAAAGAGCGCAGGCAGTGGAGGCAGAGCCAGGAGGCTGGAGCAGGACATCCGGAAGACCAACCATATCATTAACGCTCTGAACATCAAACTGCACAAGGCGCTCAGACAGGACGACACCACCTTTGTTTCAAGGACCATGCTGGAGTCTACCCGGTATCGGCCGCAAAACGTGGTGGTGTTGAGGGCGGTCCTCATCAATCCTCTGACCGAGGAGACGATTTTACGGGAGATCGTGGACACGCAGAACCGCCTGGGACTCGAACTTTGGAAAGCTTTTGAACCGGCCTATCAGAAAGTGGTGCGAAACCGCGGATTATGACCAATCATGGCTGAGAAAGGTCCCATGTTGCAGCAGGTCTAAGACTATGGAGTTCATCCCTTTCTACAGAGTGTTGACCGAATCCTTTGAGCCGGGATGGTGGTTCGTCTTCAGCGGCACCAAGATCCTGGTGAAGCGAAGTGGAGAGGGCGTGCAAATCCCTTTTGGCGAAGGGCCTTTCTTTGCCGGCCTTCGCCCCATCAGAAGACAGTTCCTTGGCACTTTGGACGGCAAGCCGTGTTACTCGGCGGAATGCGATCCTCAGATCCCGTCTCCTGATGGCATGGGCTTTATAGGGCTCCGTCCGCTGTTCTGGCAGGCGAACGAGATCTTTTTCTCTATCGCAGGCAGAGCCTTCTTCATCATGAACTGGGATCGCACCCACCAATTCTGCAGCCAATGCGGTGACGCGGTCCGGGACAAAGACGAGGAAAGAGCAAAGCTCTGCCCTTCATGCGGTTTTGTCAACTTTCCTGTCATGTCTCCTGCGGTGATCGTGGCCGTCACCAGGGGAGACGAACTTCTCCTGGCCCGCGCTTCCCGGTTCCCGGCCGAGATGCACAGTGTTATCGCCGGATTCGTGGAGCCGGGTGAGTCGCTCGAGGAATGCGTAAGGAGAGAAATCAAGGAGGAAGTGGGGCTGGAAGTTGGAAACATCCGGTATTTCGGGAGCCAACCCTGGCCTTTCCCAAACTCCCTCATGATAGGATTCACCGCCGAGCACAGAAGCGGAAAGATCAGGGTCGATCAGAGGGAAATTGTGGGCGCAGGCTGGTTTAAGGCCGATCGCCTCCCGAAGATTCCCGAAAAAATCAGCATTGCTCGCCGGCTCATCGACTGGTTTGCAGAGGGCAAGCGGCACGGCCTATAAATGAAAGCTGATAGCGCATGCCAGTGATACCAAGAGGGGCTCGCGGGCCCGGCTCACGGTCCAAGTAAGATACTGACATATGACTTACGGGGTTCTTCGGGACACCGTGTGCCTTGAGCCGTGAGCCGTTTGTTCACCACGAGGGGAAATTTTTCCAGAAATCCTTGTCCTCGGACTGCCATCCCCGGCCATACTTCTTTTCATAGTAAGAACCCAGCCTGTCAAGCCATCGCCACCAGAAATTCTCTCCTTTTTCCTTGGCCTCGAGAATATCGTTCAGGAAGGTGGGAAGCTTGACCATCTCATCCTTGGGAATGTAGGAAGCAGCCCCTTTCTTGTAGGACTTGATGGTATTCTCTACGCTCAACGCGTGGGCCGTGAGCATGACGGGGATGACCTCTTTCTCCTTTGCAATGTCAAGGAGCTTGAAGCCGTCCACGCCCATGATATCCAGGATTGCGATGTCGAAGTATTCCGTTTCCAACTGGTTCTTGGCCTCGGCAAACGTGGAGGCTTTGCTGACATGGCACATGGACAGCAGCGCTTCCAGAGTGTCGAGAATGTCAGGCTCGTCATCCACAATCAGAACCCGCTTTCCTTCCAGGCGACTTTCTTGATCTGACATGGCACTTTCTCCTTCTCGCTCGGTTGAACCGTGTGATGTTCACAAATCTAATACACTTCTCGGCGCGAATCAAGAGAAACCACCATGCCTATGTCTTCGTCTTTAGCCTACCTCTTTTTCCTCTGTTGACCCGCGTACCAATCGATCTGCCGGCATATCCCGCGAATGATGCGGACTTCCCTTGCCCTCAGAGGAAAACGGGAGAGAAAACGTCGGATGTTCAGCATCCAGTGTTCCGGATTCTGGGGGTTGATAAACCCGATTTTGGTAAGCACTTGTTTCAGGTGGCCGTACATGCCTTCTAATTCAAATTTGTTGGCCAACCTGGGAATGACCGCTTCAGGAGAGGCTCGACTTGCCCAGAAAATCTCATAGCAGATGATCATGACGGCTTGGGCCAGGTTCAGGGAAGCAAAGCGGGAAGTGGGGATGGTGACGATGGTGTGGCAGTATCGCAAGTGCTCGTTGGACAACCCTCTGTCCTCCGGTCCGAAAAGGATGGCCGCCTGATTCTCCCGGATGATGGGGACAAGATCCCTGGCAAGGTCCCGAGGGTTCGTCAGGGCAGGGCGGTGTGCGCCGATGCGGGCCGTAGTTCCCGCCACGTAATGAAATGGGCCGACGGCGTCCAGCAGGTCGTCATACACGTCCATCTCTTCGACGATGTCGATAGAGGTGCCTGTCGCCATTTTAACGATACGGGACAGATCACAGTTCTCCGGTTTAACGAGAAGGAGACGCGTCATCCCCATATTGTTCATAGCCCGGGCGGTCGCTCCGATGTTTTCGGGAATCTGTGGTTCCACGAGGACAATGGCAACATTCTTCAGTATTCCGGACATGGCAACCGAACATCCTGTGCCCATAAAAGCGCAGTAAGCATCCTGTCATTGCGAGGCACCCGGGCTTGCCCCGGATCCCCCGCTTCCGCCGGGGATCCGGGGACGAAGCCATCCCGGGAAAAATGAGATCGCCTCGACCTTCGGGCTCGAAACGACAGATTCCTCTCCGCGGATTTCATGAGCAAATCGTAACATTTTAGCTTTTTGAAAAGCCTAGAGGCATCGAGCATGGGGATCCCTCTCAAAACTGAAAACGAAGAGAATCCGGAAAAGCGCATGCAGGCACCCGGTAGCAAAGGCGGGCGGCGAGTTTTCCCAGCCTCTTCGAGAGCCGGTCCTGCATGGACCCGCCCCGGAAAGTCTCCGCCCGCCTCACCGGTTGCCTAACGCTGAACGCGGGCGGTGTGGCGTCTTCGTTGTTCAGTTTTGAGAGGGACCCCCATGCCTGGCACCAGAGATCATGATTTCAAAAAGCTAAAATGTTACAGCAAATCTAATACGATTGAGGCGCTTTTGAAAGAGAAAAGGCATAGGCCTTGAGGGCCGTCAAAAATTTGCTTCGGGAGAGCAAAATTTTCTTGACAGAAATAACATCATGTCATAACAACATGACAACTCGGAGGATTGCCATGGTCAAAGCGATATTGGGATATGACATCATGCCCGGCATGACGGTTGCCGCTTACGAAAAATGGCTCAGGGAAATTCATCTGCCCGATCTGGCCAGAATCCCCGGCCTGAGGAAGGTTGTGTTTAACACGGTGAAGGGAATGGTCAGAGGGGAGACCGGTTTCTATCGCATAGCGGAACTCCACTACGACAGTATGGAGGCTTTCGAAAAAGCCAAGAAGTGGCGAGAAGAAAACCCTGTTTCTGCGGAGAGGAGTCCGGAGGGGAAGACCGATTTTAAGTTCTATGTGGTTTGTGAATCCGAGGAGGTGGATTTTCCCTCATGATTTTTTTTCCACGTTCGGATCGAAAGACTATTTTCATCTCTGGATAAGGGGAGGCTTCTTGTATGTCCGATTATGATCTTGTCATAAAGGGCGGTACACTTGTGGTTCCTTATGTAGGGTCCGGGAAGAGTGATGTGGGCGTTCGCGGAGAAAGGATAGCGGCCGTCGCGGAAAGCATTCCAAGCGACAGGGCCAAGAAGGTTATCGACGCCACCGGGAAATTCGTATTCCCCGGCGCCGTGGACTCCCATTTTCACATCGGCATCTACAGACCCTTCAGGGAGGATGCGACCAGTGAATCGACGTCGTCGGCTTCCGGAGGCGTCACCACCATCCTCACCTATTTCAGGCCCGGAAGAAACTACCTTAACAAGACGGGTCCTTACAAAGAGCTTCTTCCGGAACTGCTGGGTCTCTCCGATGGTTCTTACCTTGTTGACTATGGCTACCACATGACCATGAACACGGAAGACCAGATCAAGGAGATAGAATGGCTTGTCAGGGAAGGCGGCGTTTCCACATTCAAGTACTACATGTTTTACAAGTTGCTCAATCTTGCCGGGTCGTCGGCCGACGGAACCAATTATCTCATGACGGACACCCCCGTGGACTTCGGGTTTCTGTATAAGTACATGAAGGAAGTCAGCAGAGTGAACGAACTCTACGGAGACCATGGGAGGATATGCCTCAGCATTCACTGCGAGAATCCGGAAATTATCAGGGCCGCAAATGCGGAGGTTCTGTTAAAACCGAGCGGGAATCCGCTGAAGGATTACAGCGATGCGAGGCCGCCCTGGCAGGAAGAGCTGGCCATCCATGAGGTTGCGATCATGGCCAAGAATACGAACTGTCCTGTCAATCTGCTCCACTTGAGCAGTCGAAAGGCGGTCGAGGCCGGCAAGGAAGTCTCATCTCGATACCCTGATCTCTATTTTTTGTTGGAGGGAACCCTTCACCACCTGGGTTTGTCGAATGACATGGACCTTGGCCGGCTGGCTAAGGTTAACCCTCCGATTCGAGGCCGGGACGATGTGGAATACCTCTGGAAATCCGTGCTTGATGACACAATTAAAACGATTGTGAGCGACCATGCCTGTGTCACCAAAGAGATAAAGAAGGGAGACCTGTGGACGTCGCTGCCCGGGTTTGGCGGCACTTCCCTCATGTTTCCTATCCTGATCACCGAAGGCTACTACAAGAGAAATTTGCCCCTTCACCGCATTGCCGAGATATCCTCCTCCAATCCTGCCAGGGCTCACAACGTATACCCCAAGAAGGGCGCTTTGATGGTAGGGAGCGATGCGGACCTCGCTGTCGTGGATATCGAACGGGAGAGGGAAGTAACGTTGGATTGCCTTTTCACGGCGCAGGACTTCAGTCCTGAAGAAGGCATGAGGCTGAAAGGGTGGCCGGAGTTTACCATCTTGAGAGGCCGAGTCATCTTTGAAAAGGGCAAGATCGTTGGAAAACCCGGATATGGTGAATACATCAAAAGACCCGTGAAGCTTCATTACTCACTCCAGGAGTGATGAGTAATCGGTCCTCTTGCCCGGTTCGAGAGAGGACAGGCAGGGCAGGGGGAAGGAAAAAGGAATGCTCAAAGAAAGAGCCATACCTCTTTACTACCAACTCGAAACGATTCTCCGACGCCGAATTCTTGCCGGAGATTTTTCACCGCAAGCCCCTTTGCCCAGCGAAGAAGCTCTGGGTCAGGAATACGATGTAAGCCGGATCACGGTGCGCCAATCGCTCGCTTCGCTGGAGCGCGATGGGCTGATCGTTCGAAAAAGAGGCAAGGGCACCTACGTGGTGGAAACGGCTTTCCCGGTGGAAACGCCGAAGCTTACCGGTTCCATGGAAGATCTCATCCTCATGGGAATCCAAACCTCCACCAAAATCCTTAATACATCCGTTGTTGACCCGGCGGAGACCATCAGAAATCGCCTGGAGCTCGATATGGGTGAACAGGTCTACAGGATCGAAAAGGTGAGGTCTGTGGAAAAGGAGCCTTTCTCCTATGTCATCAACTACCTTCCGTTCACGATCGGCGAAAAGATCAAAATGGAGAGTCTCAAGCTCAAGCCGCTCCTGATGGTCCTGGAGGAAGATCTCGGGATCAGAGCGAACGGGGCGGATCAGACGATCGAAGCAACCGTGGCGGATGCTCTTGTAGCACCGCTGCTCGGTCTTCGGGTGGGCGATCCTCTGCTCAAGGTCGAGCGTACGGTCTATGACACCAAAGGCAAACCGGTGGAGTATGTTTCTGTGCTTTACCGGGCCGACAAGTACTTTTTCAACGTCAAACTGAAAAGGAAAAGATCGAAAGATTCGGTGGGGTGGAAAGCGATATAGAGCCTTATACAAGGATTGCTTCGCAAGATTCGAAGAAGCTGAAATTCGGATTTAGTGGTAATGCGGGCCGGAGGGAGGAGGCAGAACGAATGGGTGTATCACGAGAACTAGCCAGGCGGGTGCTGCAAGTCCACTATGAAGATCTCCCCTCCGACGTGATCCATCAGACAAGGCGCCTGGTTCTGGATACTCTAGGCTGTGCCATCGGAGGATTCGCGAGCGATGCGGGCAGGATCCTCCGGAGTTTTGCGAAAGAGGCAGGGCATCCCGAAGAGTCGACGGTGTTCGGAAGCGGGAGCAGGACTTCCTGCCTGAACGCGGCGCTTGCCAATGGCGCCATGGTTCGTTACCTGGACTACAATGACACCGCCTTCATCCTGCAGGGGGAGACTTACAGGACAGGCTACCACCCCAGTGAAGTCATCCCGCCGATCCTGGCCCTCTGCGAACGGGAACACGCATCGGGCAGGGATGTGATTACCTGCATTAACCTGGCATACGATCTCTCACTGGCTTTTCTCGAAGGCGTGCAGGGCCAGGGCATGGAGAAGAAGGGATGGAACGGCGACACGCGCGGGGCCTACGTCATGCCACTTGTGGCCGGTAGAATCCTGGGTCTCACCGAAGAGCAGATGGAAAGTGCCGTGGGCATATGCGGCAGCTGCCACGCCGTGTTCGGTATCCTTGACACTCCCGCGGAAGAATACACCATGGCCAAGAATATCCGCTTCCCTATGATGTCCTACGCCGGGATCATGGCAGCCATGTTGGCCGGCAAAGGGTTTACAGGCCCTTCGGGCATGATTGAAGGGCATGACGGCTTTGTGCACTCCGTCATGGACGGCGAGTATGACGTGAATCGCCTTCTGGATTTTGTCGGGAAGTGCGCCATCCGGGAGACCTGCATCAAATGCATCATCGCAGATTTTTCTTCTCACGGCCACCTGACGGCCACCCTCACCCTCGCAAGAGAACACGACATCCGGCTCGAAGATGTCGCTGAGATCCGCATTACCACCAGCAAGCGGTGCGCGGAGCATACCGGCGACCCGGTCAAGAAGTATCCCAAGAACAAAGAAACCGCGGACCACAGTTCCTATTACCTCACAGCCATCGCGATTTTGGATCGCCAGATCGGGCCGGGCCAGTTTACCCCGGACAAATACAAGGATCCGAGAGTCCTTGAGCTGATCGACAAAGTTACCCTGAAAGGGGATCCGAACCTCGACAAGGAACGGCCTGCGGGCATATCGGAAATCATCACCAAAAACGGGGAGAATTACCGTTTGCGAGTGGATTATCCAAGAGGGCATGCGAGAAACCCGATGACCGACCAGGAGGTGGTCGAAAAGTTTAAGGACATGGCCTCTGTATACATGACCGAAGAGCATATGGAACGACTGATAGAGACGGTTTTCGCAATGGACAAACTGGATGATATCGCGAAGCTCTTGGATCTCATGGTTTTCAACAAGAATTGATAACGCCTTAGAGAAGGCGGTTTCATAGTCGGAGGTTCTTCATGGCAAGACTCTACGAATATCAGGGAAAAGAAGTCCTGGCAAAGACGGGCATCTCCGTCCCCCAAGGGAAAAGCGCATCTGACGTGGAAGAAGTGAAAAAGATTGCCGAAGGCATCGGCAGACCGGTTGTGATCAAGGCCCAGGTCTGGGCCACGGGGCGGTTCAAGGCGGGAGGGATCAAGTTTGCCGACGATCCTGATGAGGCGCAGACTGCGGCGCGCTCACTCCTCGCCGCGGATATTAAGGGATTAAGGGTGGAGAGGGTCCTGGTTGAAGAACAATTGAAGGTTCAGAAAGAATTCTACGTCGGGATCATTGTCAGTAACTCCTACAAAGTCAAAGGGCCTGTCCTGATCTTCAGCTCCGAAGGAGGCAGTTCCATCGAAGAGGTGGCTGGAAGGAATCCGGAGCGAATCGGCCGGCTCAACGTGGATTACCTTAAAGGGGTGAGCCATGAAGATGTGGTGAGCCTCCTTACTCAGGTTTCCTTCGACGGATTTGCGCTCTCCGAAACAACGAAGCAGTCTCTCTGTGAAAACGTGGAAAAAATTTACCGGACCTTCAGAAGCTACGATGCGAGAGCGCTGGAAGTGAACCCACTGATTCTCACGGATGATAACAGGATCATCGCAGCAGATTGCCACATCACGATAGATGACAACTCTGTTTTCCGTCATCCGGAACTCGGCATTGCCCTGCCTCGCGACATGGAACGGCCGCCCACCGAGCTTGAAAAAAAGGCCTGGAAGATCGAGGAAGGGGACTATCGAGGCACCGGGTATTTTTCCCAGATGGTGCCGAAGATAGACGGAGAGGGGTGGCTGGGCTTCCACGGCATCGGGGGCGGGGGAGCCATGCTCGGGGCCAGTGCGTTTGTGGCAAGAGGATTTAAAATCGCAAACTATGCGGACACGAGCGGCGACCCGCCGGCGAGCAAGATCTACAGCGTCATCAAATGCATTCTTTCACAACCCATTGACGGATACGTGCTCATGGGCGCTTGTTTGGCCAATCAGGAACAATGGCACCATGCCCATGCCCTCGTGAAAGCCTTCAAAGAGGAGGCGAAGAGGCGGCCCGGATTTCCGGTGATCATGCTCATCGGCGGGAACAAAGAAAAGGAAACCCACGAGATTATTCGGGACGGCTTCAGCGGACTGCCCCTCCGCTGGGAGCTTTACGGCAGGGAGTATATTTACGACACGGACTTTATGGCAGACCGGGTTGAGGCGGTCGTGAAGGAGTACCAGCAGGACAAGAGCAGGGAGCGGAAAGGGTAAGGACGGACATGGAAAACAACCGACTCACGTTTCACACCAGGAAGACAGAGATCAGCATCGACTATGCCCGGTGTATCCCGGCGAAAGAGGGCTCTTCCGATCCCTCTTGCGGGTACGCCTGTGTAAAAGCCTGCCGGCTTTACGGCAGGAATATTTTGAAAATCGAGAACAACAGGCCGGTCTTGGCCGTGACGGACGAAAAAGAAATCCAGAGACTCGACAACGAGTGCCTTAGTTGTGAATACAGTTGCGAGCGGTACGGGCCCGGGTGCATCCACATCGAAATTCCGATCGGCTGAATCTTCGGGGGTCACGTTCAGTCGTGAGGTCGGTGCAGGGGATAGAAGAGGCGACGCGGGACAGGAAACGATTCCGAAACACGGCAGAAAAGCGCCTTTCATGATCGGCCAACGAACGGTCACTCGAGGCGAATGGATATACAAGGGAGGGATTCATGGCCATACTGATTGATGAGAACACCAGCATGCTCATCCAGGGCATCACAGGGCGCTTCGGGCAGGGGGTCGCCAGGAGGATGATCGAAGTGGGATCCAAGGTAGTCGTCGGCGTGACACCGGGTCGAGGCGGCCAGTCCGTGTGGGGCGTCCCTGTCTACGATACCATCAAACAAGCTTTGGAGGCCGTTGGGCCTGTGGATGCCGCTGTTGCCGTTGTGCCGGGTCCCGAGGCCAAAGGAGCCGTGATCGAGGCTTTTGAGGCAGGCATCAAGACTGTTCTCATGCGCGTTGAGAGGGTGCCTCTTCATGATTCCCTGGAGGTGATCGCCCACGCCAGGAAACACGGCATCCGGCTCATCGGTCCCGGCTCAGCAGGGGTAGTCAGTCCGGGAAAGGCTTCTTTCGGTGGACTTGGAGGCTTTATCGGTTCATCCGACCTGCCTAAGATTGCCTTTAAACCGGGCCGGATCGGTGTGGTGTCACGAAGCGGAGGTCAAACGTCCACAATCAGCTGGGTCGTATGCCGGGCAGGCTTTGGTATCAGCACGGCCGTTCATTTGGGTTCGGAACCCGTGCTGGGCACGAGCCTGGCGGAGTTGCTTCCCCTCTACGAAGAAGACGAGGACACCGACGGCGTGGTTTATTTCGGAGAGATCGGGACGGTCATGGAAGAGGAGGCCACGGATGTGATCAGGGAGGGTGGCTACACAAAGCCGCTTGTGGCTTACATCGCTGGCAAAGGACTCCCCGCAGGCCTGAGGTTCTCTCATGCAAGCGCCATCGTGGAGGGAGGCAAGGGAACGGCGGAAGGGAAAATCAAAGCCCTGAAGGCAGTCGGGGCCACCGTTGTGGACCGGCCGGAGGATTTGGGGCCCGCATTGAAAAAAGTTTTCGGTAGGTAGGCAGGGAGGATTTTGATGACGCAAATACTGAGGTCCATGTTGTATGTGCCCGCAAACAGCTGGAGAATGATCAACAATGCCACCGGTGAAGGGGCGGATGCCGTTATCCTGGATCTTGAGGACGGCTGTCCCATGCCTGAAAAGGAGACCGGGAGAGTTTTTGCCAGGGATTCCATCCCCATGCTGAAGGAACACGGTCTGGATGTGTTCGTGAGGGTGAATTCTCTTGAGACAGGCTTGACGGAGACGGACATCAGCTATGTGGTGGTCAAAGGGATTGACGGCGTCATGCTGGCAAAGACGGACTCGGCGGAGGATATCCGGGGAGTTGAACGGCTTTTGAATCAGGAGGAAGAGAAGAAGGGACTGGCCCCCGGAGGGGTTGCGTTGATGGCGCTTATCGAGACCCCTAAAGGAATCATGAATATCCGGGACGTCATCGCCGCCAGCAAACGGATGGTCGCTGTGGGATTCGGAGCCGGTGACTTTTCCCGGGAGATGGGTGCGGGAATGGGAGTGAGCAAGATTTCTCCGGAAGAATATTTTCCCATGGTCCTGTATGCGCGCTCAGCCATGGCCATGGCGGCGAGGGCGGCGGGAATTCAGGCCATAGACACACCTTTCTTCGGACTGATCATTGACCTCGAAGGCCTGGCAAATGAATCTCGGAAGGCAAAACTGCTGGGATTTTCAGGCAAGCAGTTGACCCACCCTCGTCATGTCGGTGTAGTCAATCAGGTCTTTGCGCCGGACAAAGGAGACGTGGATTTCGCCAGGCGTGTGGTTGCCGCTTATGAAGAAGCGAGATCCATAGGCCTCGGTGCCACCACGATCGGTGGCAAGATGATCGACTATGGCTCGTTCAAGAGAGCCGAATCCCTCCTGTCCTTCGCGCAGGCTGTAGATGAGAGGGAAAAGAGGGCGAAAGCAGCGTAGAGAACGGGCCCCAGAGATGGAAAAAATCTCGGCCATATACGCCGATTTTATTATCCGCACGCGTTTCGAGAGCTTGAGCTCTGAAACCGTTCAACAGACAAAGAAGGCAATTCTGGACCTCATCGGAGTTTCGCTGGCCGGGTATCATGCCATGGCTTTTCCGAAGATGATGGTGGACTACCTTCTCGAACTCGGAGGCAAGCCTGAAGCTACAGTGATTCAGGGCAAGCAAAAAATTCCCGCCGTCCATGCGGCCCTTGCCAATGCTTCCTGTGCCCATGCCCTGGACATGGACGACGGCCATCGATTCGCTGCCTCCCACCCCGGCGCTGTCATCATCCCGGCCGCCGTTGCGGCAACGGAGATGACTGGATCCAGCACGAAAGCGCTGATTACCGGGATCGTGCTCGGGTATGACGTGATGATCCGGATAGGCAAGGCCATCACTCCGTCAAGTCTGAACCGAGGTTTCCACATCACCGGAATCACCGGGCCCTTCGGGGCCGCGGCGGCCGGTGCGAAAATCATGGGGCTGACCCGGGAAGAGACGATCTCTGCCGTGGGGATGGCGGGTCTTCAATCCGCGGGACTTATCCAGGTCAATCACGAAGTGGAAGGATCCATGGTCAAACCCCTGAATCCGGCTAAGGCTTCGGCATCGGGGCTGCTTTCATGCATCCTGGCAAAAAGGGGTGCCCGGGGGCCGCTCCAAATCTTTGAGGGCGAAGACGGCTATCTCAAGGCCTTTGCCGACGAGGTGAAAAGAGAGATCCTGACTCAAGACCTTGGTCGAGGTTACGAGATCTCCAAGACCTACTTCAAGCTGTACTCGGCATGCCGGCACGCCCATGCGCCCATCGATGCCGCGTTTGAAGCCTTCTGGAAAAGCGGCGTGAAAGTCGAGGAAATCGACAAGATTATGGTGGAAACTTATCCCGCAGCTGTGAGGTTGGCCGGAATCCCTCATGCGACGACTCCCTCCGCCGGTCGTTTCAGCATTCCGTTTTCAGTGGCCCTCGCTCTGGTCAAGCAGGATGCAGGGGCCGACAAATATTGCGAAGAGAATGTCACGGACCGGACCATCCAGAATTTGGCCGGCAAAGTGGAGATGGTCGCCAGCGGAAAATGGGAGCAGGTTTATCCAGCGAAAAGAGGCGCCACCGTCTCGATCGTAGACAAGGCGGGAAGGTCCGTCTCTGCGGAGGTTGATCTCGCCAAGGGGGAACCGGAGAATCCCGCGAGCTGGGAAGAGATTTACCGGAAATTCGTCACAAATTCGACGCAAGTTATTTCCAAGGCTGGGGCTGAAAGACTTGGTGAGGTCATTAACAACCTTGAACAATCTTCTATCGAAGATCTGGCAAAGCTGATCTGAGGCGGATTCTTGTGGGTCATTGCGAGCGTCAGCGAAGCAATCTCAAGAGATTGTCGCGTCACTTCGCTCCTCGCAATGACAACTTTCTTTTCTCGTTCATTATAACAACTGGTCACCGACAAGCGAGGTAAACGAGGTTATGACCGAGGCCGGGAAAGGTAACCTGATCCTTTACACCGATAGTCCGTCTGATCTGCCCTGGGACATTGAGGTGGATGTGCTGGTCATCGGTGGAGGCGGATGCGGTCTCGTCGCATCCCTTGCCGCGGCGCAGAAAGGAGCGCGAGTGCTCCTTGTGGAGAAAGAAAAGACAGCGGGAGGAAACACTTCGCTCAGTCAGGCCATGGTCCCGGCCGCGGGAACAAAGTTTCAGAAGGAAGCAGGCATTGAGGATTCCGTGGACCTCATGACCAGCGATATCCTGCACAAGAATGACAATGGGAGCGACCCCCACCTGACCCGGCACGTGGCCCGGGAATCGTCGAAGCTCGTAGAGTGGCTCAATGACTCTCTTGGAATTTGCCTGGAGCTGGTGACGGAGTTCCTTTATCCGGGTCATTCCCAATACCGCATTCATGCAAACAACACGAAGAAGGGTGCCCACCTGATAAATGAATTGCTCCAGGCTGCGGCGCAGTACGAAAACATCGATATCGCCTACAATGCGCCGGCCACAAGGCTTGTCGCGGATCGAAGGGATGGATCTGTGCTCGGCGCCGAGGTGGAGATCGAAGGGATAGGGAAGAATCTGGCCCGGGCCAAGAAAGTGATTCTCGCACTCAACGGGTTCGGTGCAAACCGCGAGATGCTGGCCAGGTACATTCCGGAGATGAAAGATGCTTACTACTTCGGCCATGAAGGGAATACAGGCGAAGGCATACTGTGGGGCGAGTCTCTCGGCGCGGCCCTCGAGTGCATGGGAGCCTATCAGGCCCACGGGTCAGTGGCCCACCCCCACGGGACTCTTTTGACCTATGTGACGGTCAGCATGGGCGGCTATCACGTTAACCTGGAGGGAAAGCGCTTTGTCAATGAATACCACGGCTATTCCGAGCATGCACTGGATGTGCTGGCTCAAAAAGAAGCGGTTGCTATCGCGGTATTTGACGAGAGGATCTACCGCACTGTGAAGGACTACGAAGACTTCCAGCAATGCATCCGTATGGGTGCAATAAGAAAGTTCGACACCATCCGGGACCTTGCCGTCTCTTTCAGGTTGCCGGTCGAGGAGACATTGGCAACCCACGAGGCTTTTTTGAAAGCAGCCAGGGGCGAGACGAAAGACCCTCTGGGAAGAAAAGACTTTGACAAACCTCTCGAACCTCCCTTTTATGGTGTGAAAGTGACCGGAGCCTTGTTTCACACGCAGGGAGGCCTGAAGATCAACGAACGGGCTCAGGTTTTACGAAAAGTCGGCACTCCCATACTGAATCTTTTTGCGGGCGGAGGAACAGCGGCCGGGTTTTCAGGGAAAGCAGGCCCCGCTGGATATCTGTCGGCGAACGGCCTTCTGGCCGCGCTGGTGTTGGGCAAGATAGCGGGACAGGAGGCGGCAAAAGCCGCCTTGGCCACGGCATGATGCAGCCGCTCTGTCAGCAAGCGTCTGCTCGTGCCCCATTTTCTTCACAAAATAACTAAGGAGGGAGTCAGGATGAAACGGGACAAGAAGGATCGCGTAAGGGGAGTCACTCGCAGGGAGTTTATGAAGAGCACGGCTGCTATGGGCGTCGCAGCCGCTGTAGGGGGGATAGGATTTCCGGCTGTGTTAAGAGGTGCAGAACCAAAGGAGATCCTGATCGGGCACATCCATCCGCTTTCGGGCTTTCTTGCTTTCGACGGCCAGGAAATGAAGAAGGCGACGGAGTTCGGAGTCCAGCAAGTGAATGCCGCGGGAGGCATAAAATCTCTGGGTGGAGCAAAACTCAAACTACTAGATGGAGACAGCGAAGGAAAACCGGAAAAAGCTATATCGGAAGTGGAGCGCTTGGATCGGGCCGGGGTCGTGGCCATCACGGGGTGCTATCAGTCGGCCGTGACCATTGTAGCCACCCAGATGGCGGAGAGGGTGAAAATTCCTTTCGTGGTTTCAGTGGGAAGCGCGGAAGAGATCACAAAGCGGGGGTTCAAATATACGTTCCGTATTCAGCCTGCATCGAGCATGTTCGTTGATCAGGCTTTGAAGTACATGACGGAAATCGCCAAAGCC
Source organism: uncultured delta proteobacterium (assembly GCA_963740905.1). Lineage (GTDB taxonomy): Bacteria > Desulfobacterota > DSM-4660 > Desulfatiglandales > HGW-15 > JAFGDM01. Next base: position 81,004 of record CAVUFY010000014.1, on the reverse strand, counting down.
AAGGGTCAGAAGATCAAGACCATCGCCTATCTCCACGAAAGCACCCAGTTTGGTACCGCACTTGCCGATTTCACCGTGGAATACGCGCCGAAATATGGCCTGGAGTTGATCCTTCGTGTCCCCTATTCCACGAAGGCTGCCGATGTATCCACCGAGGTGGGAAAGATCAAGGCGGCAGGGGCTGATCTCATCTTTGACAGCGGATACTTCGGGGACGGCGTCCGAGTGCTGCGCACGATGCGCGATCTTCGTGTGAATGCGAAGGCAATCGTCGGGATTGCAAATGGTGCCTTCAGTCATCCGAAGTTCATCCAGGAGTTGGGGAACCTGGCCGAAAATGTGATGGACAGCAATTACCAGACCAACCCGAGAAGCGATTTCGCGAAAAAGACTCTGGTTGAGTTCAAGAACAAGTTCGGTTCGGATATGAGTCCTTCCATGGCTTACGGCTACCAGCCCGTCCCGCTCATCGCAGACGCTCTGGAGCGTGCGAAATCGGCGAAACGCGATGACCTGAGGGAGGCTCTGACCAAGACGAACTTCACCCACCATATCCTGCCCCAGGGGCCCATCGCCTTTGGACCCGACGGCCAGAACAAGAACGCGAATACACTGCTGATGCAGATTCTGAAAAGCAAAATCGAGGAGGTATGGCCTGAGGAATATTCTACGGCCAAGGTGGTCTTTCCCGTTCCCTGACTCGTCACCGGCTCCCCTGGAGGCAGAGTCCTCCAGGGGATGATGGACATCGCGGACTTCTGACCATGAATGTCACTTTTGTTATCCAATCCCTTGTAAACGGGATTTTGATCGGTGGAGTATACGGTCTCATAGCCATCGGCTTGACGCTGATCTTCGGCGTCATGAACATCATCAATTTTGCCCATGGGGCGCTGATGATGCTGGGGGTTTTCCTCACCTACTGGCTGTTCACACTGGCGCACATCGACCCCTACCTCTCCATTTTGTTTGTTGTTCCAGCCATGTTCCTGATCGGCGCCGCTTTCCAGAGGGTCCTTATCCGACCCATCATGAACGCACCGGAACACAACCAGCTCTTTTTGACCCTTGGAGCCATGTTGTTTCTTCAGAATTTGGCGGTGTTCCTTTGGTCCCCTGACTACCGGATCATGAAGACCTCTTACAGCGGGGTCAATTTCTATGTGGGAGAGGTTGCGTTTTCCCTGGCCCACCTGCTGGCTTTCGGGATGGCCATCGTGTTCTCCGCCATCCTGTATCTTATTCTTTACAAGACGGACTTGGGGAGGGCCATCCGCGCCGCGAGCGAAGAGCGCACGGGCGCGCTCCTGATGGGGGTTAACATCAAGCGGATTTACTGGGCTGCCTTCGGCATAGGGACTGCCTGTGCCGGTGTTGCCGGGACGGCAATCACTCCCTTTTTCCCCATCTACCCGTATGTCGGTGACATCTTCATCCTCACGGCTTACGTGGTGGTGGTGCTGGGGGGATTGGGAAGCGTCTTTGGAGCATTTCTTGGGGGATTAATCATCGGCGTGGCTGACAGTGTGGGTGCCATGCTCCTTCCCGGCTCCATGAAATCCATCATGTCCTTTGTCATCTTCATCCTCATTTTGCTCTTTAAGCCGAAAGGATTATTCGGAAAACAATGATGCCCAGTCGTTTGCCGGAACGCGCACATTTGAAGAGAGGGTTGAGCGGCACTGGATGGTTCGTCATCTTCGTGGTCTTGGCGGCTCTTCATTTCATGCCCTGGGTGATGCCACAATATGTACACATCATGATCATGACGCTCCTGTTCGCAGCCATGGGTCAAGGATGGAATATTCTGGGGGGCTATGCAGGACAGTTTTCTTTCGGGCACTCCGTGTTTTTCGGAGTCGGGGCCTATACCTCGACGCTCCTTTACATCCACGCCGGTCTGACTCCCTGGGCAGGTATGGTTTGCGCTTGCGCCACGGGGATCCTGCTGGGCCTGGGCATCGGATTTCTCAGTTTTCGGTACGGTCTTAGAGGTCCGTTTTTCGCGCTCATCATGCTCGCCTTTGCCGAAATCTTTCATATGATCGCCATGGGGTGGTCGGCGGTAGGCGCCTCGCAAGGCCTTCTCATCCCGTTGAAAGGAAATTCTGTCGCCGCCATGCAGTTCACCACAAAGGAGCCGTTCTACTTTACGGCGCTGTGGATGATGGTGGGGACGATCTATCTGGCCTGGCGGCTCGAGAGGACGAGGACGGGGCTCTATTTTCTGGCGGTAAGAGAAGATCACGACGCAGCCGAAGCTTTAGGCGTCAACACTTTCAAGGCCCAAATGGTGGCCATGGTCTTGAGCGCGGGGATTACATCCATAGCGGGAACCGTCTACGCCCAATATCTCCTGTATATCGACCCTGACTCCACCTTCGGACTGTTGAATTCGGTGGAGATCATGGTGCGGCCGATTATAGGCGGGCCGGGAACGGTTCTTGGGCCCCTGCTGGGGTCCGCAGTGCTCACACCCTTGGCCGAGGTAACACGGCTGGCCTTTCAGTCTTACAGCGGCGTCTATCTGATGTGGTATGGCTTGATTCTGATGGTCGTCATCATTTTTCTGCCCAATGGACTCATGGGGTTGGTGTATCAGGTGATAGAAAAGATTCGAAAGAAGAGCAAGAGGAGCCATGACCAACAGTCCTGTGCTTGAGATGGCCAACATATCCAAATCCTTTCATGGGTTGCAGGCCCTGTCTAATGTATCACTTCAGCTGCATCAGGGTGAAATTCTGGGTTTAATCGGCCCTAATGGTGCCGGCAAAACCACTCTTTTCAACGTGGTCTCCGGATTTTTGCATCCTGAGCACGGCAGGGTGAGATTCATGGGAGTGGAGATCGCCGGTGCGCGACCGCACAAGATCTGCAAGATGGGTATGGCGCGAACCTTTCAGCTTGTGAAACCCTTTAGCGGTCTGTCTGTTCTGCAGAATGTCGCTGTCGGCTGTTTCAACTGGACCCGCGACTTCGCATCGGCCGAAGAAACGGCGTGGGAAATTCTGAATTTTGTGGGGCTGGAGAAAAAGGCCCTCGATCCGGCAAGCAGTACAACCACACCCGACAGGAAACGGCTGGAGTTGGCTCGTGCTCTGGCCACGAAACCAAAATTGCTTCTTCTTGATGAGACTATGGCAGGACTGAATCCCACGGAACAGGGGGAAATCATCGCTTTGGTGCACAGGATTCGGGAAAACGGCACCACCCTCTTCATCATCGAGCACCATATGCGAGTCATGATGGACCTGAGTGATCGCATCGCTGTGCTTGATCATGGGGTATGTATCGCCGAGGGTACTCCCCGATCGGTTTGTGAGGACGGGAACGTCATCGAAGCCTACTTCAGGAAGAGGAACGAACGTTGCTGGTCATTGACCATATCGACGTCTTTTACGGTACGGTGCAAGTGCTCAGAGGTATCTCCATGGATGTCCATGAAGGAGAGGTGGTTTCACTCCTGGGAAGCAATGGTGCGGGGAAGAGCACTACAGTGAACGCCATTTCGGGCATCCTTCCGGTAAGCATGGGCAAGATTCATTTCGCCGACCTGGATATCACCCACACGGCGCCCCATTTGCGCGTAGAACAGGGGCTCGTGCAAATTCCCGAGGGGCGCCGAATCTTCCCGACCTTGACCGTGGAAGAAAATCTCATCATGGGTTCCTATCTGAAAAGGCCGAAGTCACGCAGGCGTGAGTCGCTTGAGAGGGTGATGGAAATGTTCCCCATTCTGAGGGAACGGAAAAAGCAGGCTGCCGGGACCCTGTCGGGTGGAGAGAGGCAAATGCTGGCCATAGCCAGAGGGCTGATGTCCCTTCCCAGGCTTCTGGTTCTGGACGAACCATCACTGGGGCTGGCCCCCATCATCGTGGAGGACGTGTTTCGAGTGATCGACGATATCCGACGAAACGGGGTGACGATCCTCTTGGTAGAGCAGAACGTTTCCCAGGTCCTGGGGCTGTCGGACCGCGCCTACGTCCTCGAACAGGGGCAGGTCGCCCTCTCGGGTTCTGGAAAAGACCTTTTGGACAACTCCCATGTGAAAAAGGTGTACCTGGGACTGTAGTAAGGAAAAAAAGGCTTCCTCCCTGAGCGCCCCCAGGGAGTGAGAAGACGTCACTTGTGATTGTACGGGAGAATGCTATGCCTGACTATCTTGATCGTATCGTCTCTTATGTTTGTCGGACTTCTTTCGATGATCTTCCCGTGGAAGTGGTGACGCGGGCCAAGGAGGTCCTTGCAGACACCATGGCGGTAATTGCCGCCGGTGCGCAAGAGAAAGAAATGAAAGCCCTGAAACAAAGACTTGTAGCCCCGGCGGGAACAGGTGTGGCCACTCTCATCGGCTCCGGAGCCCGGACGGAGACTTCCAAAGCGGCCCTGTTCAATGGCACTGCCGGAACTTTTCTGGAACTGGACGAAGGAAATCAGTTCGGCCGCGGCCATCCCGGCATTCACGTGATTCCAGCGGCCCTGGCTGCGGCGGAGGAAGAAAGCCTTTCCGGCAAGGATTTGCTCACCGCCGTGGTCCTTGGTTATGAAATCGGCACCAGGATAGGCATCGCCTCCAGAATCCGCATGTCTATGCACCCTCATGGAACGTGGGGAACGGTGGGAGCGGCCGTGGCCGTAGGAAAGCTAATGGGCTATGACGAAGAAAAGATGAAAAGGATGATCAATGTGAGCTCGTCCCTGGGACTGGCGACCAGCCGCAAGACGATGCTCGAAGGAGGCACGGTCAGAAATGTCTACGCCGGGGTGAGCGGGTATATGGGCATTCTGGCTCGGGATCTTGTGGAAGCGGGCTTCACGGGCGAGGCTGACGGACTCAAGACGGTTTACGGCAGTGTGGTCTCCGACAGCTTCCGGAGCGAATTGATGACGGAAGAACTCGGCAAACGCTTCGAGATCGCAAGGAACTACTTCAAAATGCACGCTTGCTGCCGGTACAATCACGGAACCCTGGACGCCCTTGAAAAGATCGTGGCCGGAAGGGCTCTCAAACCCGAAGAAATCGAGAGGGTGGACGTGGAGACCTATTCTCTGGCAGCGCAGCTGTGCGACCAGAATCCGCAAAAACATGCTTGCGGCAAAATTTTCCATCCCCTTTGCCGTCGCAACGAGCATCGTTCACGGGTCGACGGGGATCGAGAGCTTCAGGCCGGAAGCCGTACATGAACCGGCTGTGAAGGAGTTGGCTGGCCGCGTATTTGTCAGCGAAGATCCCGGTCTGACCTCCATGATGCCGGCGCGAAGGCCCTCCAGGGTTAAGGTCAACCTGAGAAGCGGCGAAAGGCTCGAGGCCGAAGTATACATGAACAAAGGTGACTTTGAAGATCCCTATGGGCCGCGGGATCTGGAAAGGAAATACTATTCTCTGGCAACCCCGATCTGGGGACACGAGCGGGCTGAAAAGGTGTATTCCTCTTTGCTGTCGTTGGACCAAGCGAAAGACGTCAACGAGGTAACCCGGTTGATCGCGGAGGCGTAGAGCCTTAGAGGAGAGCTTCTTCTCAAGAGAATGCGATTTTGTGCTGCCGGGGTCGCAGAAAAGAGATGACACGGAATAAAGCCTGTCCTGGGGAACTCTTGCGTCGAAAGGAGCTGTGAAGGATGCCCGGATTGGATATGGTGATTAAGGACGCGTGCAAGGGCCCGAACTTGAAAGGCGGGGCAGCTGAAGCTGTGAGAACTCTGGCGGAGTTTGCCGTTCGCACGCGGTTTGAAGAGCTGCCTTTAGATGTTCGTGAGCATGCCCGCAGGGTCCTGCTGGACACGATAGGGGTGATGCTGGGCGGATCCGTCGAACCCCAGGTCGCCGCCTTGGCTCGTCGCTATGGGCAAAACCAGGGCGGTTCATGTACGATCTTCGGGTACCCGCTGCGGGCGAGCGATTTGAACGCAACTCTGGTAAACGGCACGGCCGCTGCCTGGCTGGATTTTGACTCGGGACACCTCCCTCCACCGGGCAAGCCTCTTCTTCCGGCAGCCCATCCGCCAATCCATGTCGTGCCTGCAACCCTCGCGGTGGCTGAAATGCTGGGAGCTTCAGGCGCTGAGGTGCTGAGCGCCTTGGTGGCGGGCTACGACTCAGGTGCCCGCATCGGGCTGGCGAGTCGTGTGAGGGCAGCCATCCACTGCCATGGGACCCATCATAATGTGGGGGCGGCCGTTGCCGCGTCGCGCTTGGCAGGCGTCACAACCGAGGTGATGGAGTCGGCCGTCAACCTGGCCCTTCATCTAAGTCTGATGCCTTCGTTCGAGAACGCCTATCAGGGAGGTACGGTCCGGAACAATTACGCCGCGGTGGGAGGTGTGGCGGGTATTCTTGCCGCGCGTCTGGCAAGGACAGGGTTTACAGCTGAGCGGGATGCTCTGGGGTCGGTGTACGGGGGCATCATCTCCCCGTGGCTGGACCGGAAACGACTGACCGATGAACTGGGCCGGCGATTTGAAGTGACCCGTGGTTTCATCAAGCCCTACCCCATGTGTCGGTTCGGACACCCGGCTCTCGAAGCGGCCGAGGCGCTCGTGCAAGAAACCGATTTTTCTCCGGACGAAATCGATGCTGTTGAGGTGCACACTTTTGACTGGGCGGCAAGCCTGGACGATCCGGAACCAAAGACCGACTTAGGCGCAAAATTCTCCGTGCCGTGGGCGGTGGCGAGCATGCTCGTGAAGGGACGTGCCGGCGCGAATGAGTTTCGCACCCGGGCACTGGATGATCCCGTCGTGAAGGCCGTCGCCGCAAAGGTCAAGATGAGAGAAGATCCAGCCCATTCCGCAGCGACGCCGGCAAAGAGGCCCGCCCGGGTCGTTGTTCACATCAGGGATGGAAGGACGTTTCAAAAGGAGGTCGAAGGAAGCGGAGGCGGGCCTGACGCTCCGTTGCCCTTGGCAAGAATAAGAGAAAAGTTTCTATTGCTGGTCGATCCGGTGATCGGGGAGCATAGTGGGGCCGCGGCCATGGACATGATCCTCCGTATCGAGGAGGTGCCGGATATCCGTGAGTTGACAAGGTTACTCGTGCCAGGTTCCCTTTGAGCAGACAGTGTAGTGTGTTGTTTGTCATTCCGAGTCAGTGAGTCGGTGGAGGAAGATGCATGGCAAACGGCGGTGGAGAGAAAGATTTTGTGGATGAGCTTCTGGGGATGGCGAGATCTCTCGACCTGGAGGGGCTTCCCTCCTCGGTGGTTGACGCCGGCCGGCGGGTTCTCATCGATGTCATCGGCAGCATGTTGGCAGGGATCACCGAGGAAAGGCTCAGGCTCCTTGCCGATGAAATGTCCTGCGCATCTGCAAGGCCTGCAAGCACGATCTTGGGGAGCCGGTATTCGGCCGATGCGGCCTGGGCCGCTCTGGTGAACGCCACGGCCGCGGTTTGGCATGACCTGGACCCCGGCCATAGGTTTTCCGGCGGCAACCCTGCGGTCTACCCCGCGGTTGCGGGACTCGCCGTTGCAGAACGAGAAGGGGCATCTGGCAAACGGCTGCTTGAAGCGTTCATCGGCGGCTACGAAGTGGGGGCGCGGACAGGACTGGGAACCACCTTGAGGGGGGGAATGGATCCTCACGGCTCGTGGCCCATTGTGGGAGGAGCGGTTGCGGCAGCCGTGCTCAGTTCTCGTGATGATGCGTCGTGTTTCCGGCATGCGGCGAACATCGTGACCACCTTCAACATAGCATCCTCGTGCAAGGCGATCCTGGACGGTGCCTCGATTCGGAGCATCTATGCAGGGTTTGGGTCGGCCATGGGCGTGGTGGCTGCGGACCTGGCACAGGACGGTTTCACGGCCGAACGGGACGGATTCAGCACGGTCTTCGGAACTATCGCGGGCGAATACCTGGATGTGGACAAAATGATGGAATCCCTCGGGCAGCGGTGGGAGATCGAGAGGGGATACCACAAGCGTCACGCGGGCCTCCGTGAGCTTCACCCGGCCCTGGATGCCCTCATTCCCATTGCAAGAGACGGAGCGATCCCGGCGGGTGACATACAGAAGATAGAAGTGCGGACCTATGATCTGGCAGCCGCCATGAACAGCGTCGCTCCCGAAAACCCCGGGGCCGCGAAGGCCTCCATCCCCTGGGCGGTCGGCGCTTATCTTGCTCTGGGCACGACAGGCCCGGCGGCATACAGTGTCGAGTCCCTCGCCAACGGAAAGATCCGCGATCTGGCCGCAAGAGTGCTGGTCCGGAGAGACCCGGCTCTTGACGCGCGCACCCCTGCGGAGAGGCCGGCGGTGGTCAAGGTGTGTTTGCGAGACGGGAGAGAATTCGTGAACAGGGTGGAACGAGCATCCGGTGAATTCGATACGAATCCTCTCAGCGATGACGAGCTGAAGAAGAAATTTCTTGACGCTGCGTCGTTACCGTTAGGGGTGGAAAAGGCGAATCAGGCGCTCGACGCCCTGGGGCGGATCGAGGAGATCCCTGATGTTCGCCGTTTGACTGTCCTGTTTCAAAAAGCATAGCTGAAAGGAGACGATCAAGTGGCTTATGTAACTACTAAAGATGGAAAGAGAATCTGGTACGACGTGGTTGGCGCGGGGGACCCGCTGGTCCTCGTGGGCGGCAGCAGCCTTGTTCACAGGCAATGGGATTTCCTGGCGCCCATACTTAAGGATCAGTTCAAAGTCATCCTCTATGACCAGAGAGGCGCAGGGTTATCGGATAGACCCGCGCGAGGAATCACCGTCGAGCAGTGGGTCGATGATCTCAAACTTATACTGGATGATGCGGGCATTGCACGCGCCCACCTGTTCGGCACATCAAACGGCTCATTTATCGTGGTTCGGTTTGCGGCCAAGTATCCGGAACGGACTGGGGCTATCGTCCACTATGGAATGATGAAGTTGACTGACCAGTCCCGTAAAATGTCCAGGATCGGAGCCAAAATCGTCGATGAATTCGGGGTGGGCGACGGCGGCCTGGGGGCCTACTTTCTGGTCAGGCTCTATGGTATGCCGTTTTCTCATGAGGCGTGGGAGACGCAGCGATTCGAGGAAAACCTTTCGCCTGAAGCCTGGAAGGCCATGCACGAAGCACTGGATGTGGACCTCAGCGACGATCTGAGCAGGATCAAGGCTCCACAGCTGATTCTGATCGGGGACAGCGGTCTTATCGGAAAGGACTCTGACTATGGTTCAGGATGGAAAGAGGTGAAAGCGCGGTGCAGTGATGTCGAGGTGGCGGTTATCGAGGGGGCCGAGGGAACGTATTGCGTTGTGACTCATCCCGAGCCGGTGTCCCGAGCGGTTGCTTCATTTCTTGTGAAACATAAAATCCCGGGCTCCGAATGAAGCATTTGAGCGTGAGAAGCATGGACGACAAAGGAGGAAATCATGCCGTATGTCATGGACAGGACGGGAAAGAAAGTCTGGTATGATGTTCTGGGCGAAGGAGATCCGTTAGCTCTCATAGGCGGAAGCAGCCTTGTGCACAGTCAGTGGGACTTTATGGTTCCCATCCTGAAGGATCACTTCAAGGTAATCTTGTTTGATCAGCGGGGTGCCGGGCTTTCGGATCGAACGCCTGAGGGCATCAGCCTTGATGGGTGGGTCGATGACCTGAAAGCCGTTTTTGATACCCTTGGTGTAGCGCAGAGCCATATCCTGAGCACGTCCAACGGCTCTCTTGTCGGCATACGGTTTGCCGCGAAATACCCCGAGCGGGTCAAAACTCTCGTTCACTACGGGATCTATCGCATGACCGATCAGTACAGAAGGATGTCTCACATCGGGGAAACGATTATCAACGAATTCGGAATCGGAAATGGGAGTATGGGAGCCCATTTCCTGGCGCGAATGTTCGGGACACCGGACACGTGTGAACGGTGGGTCGCGAGCAGATTTGAACAGAACCTGTTGCCTGAAGCGTGGAAAGCCATGCACAAAGCCATAGATGTGGACCTGGCCAAAGACCTCCCTAAGATCAAGGTTCCCCAGTTGATCATGGTCGGAGAAGTCGGGCCTTTGGGAAAAGAAAGCGATTATGCCTCGGGAAGCAGAGACGTGGATCAATTCGGACCGGACGTGGAAATTATTACCATTCCTGATTCAAACGGCACATTCCACGTCCTGACGCGGCCCTTCGAATGCTCCTGGGAAGTGATGGCTTTTCTGAAACGACAGAAGAAAGAGCAGTAAAAGATCCGTGACTCGAGTCCCATTCACTAAGGAGTCCGGAAAGTAACGGAGACTTTCATGTCCATCTTGTTCGAACCTTACAACTTATGCGGACTGAACTTGAAGAATCGGTTCGTGAGGTCTGCAACCCTGGAGGGAATGGCCACCCCGGAGAAAATTCCTTCCGAAGGATTGCTCGACCTTTACGAAGGACTGGCTAAGACCGGGGTAGGGCTGATCATTACCAGTGCGGTCAGGGCGGACAGGTCCTGGGACCCGTCTCCGAAGTCCAGGAACCTTTGTCTTGACCGGGACGACATGGTGCCCTATTTTTCGCGGCTGGCCGAGCGGGTTCATCGCTACGGAAGCAAAATTGCTCTTCAACTCGGGACTTTTTATCGCTTTCGGGGTGAGCTTGTCGGCCCTTCATCGCTGCCGTTTGAAGGCGCTTCGGGCACGACGATTCTCAGGGCATTGGAGGAAAGTGAGATCGAGACCATCGTGGAGACTTATGGCGAGGCGGGCCGCAGGGCGAGAGAGGCGGGATTCGATGCGGTCCAGGTCAACGCGGCCCATGGGTTTCCTCTTTCAAGGTTTCTTTCTCCGGTCTTCAACCAAAGAGAAGACGGGTATGGCGGAAGGCCGGAGAACAGGTCCCGCATTGTCGTGGAAATGGCCGAGGCGATCGGGAAAAAAGCCGGGAGGGAATTCCCTGTCCTGGTGAAGATGAACGTGTCCGATTTTTCAAAGCAAGGCTTGTTTATCGAGGATGCCGTTGAAGTCGCCAGGACTCTGTCGAGTCATGGAATCGCCGCCATTGAGACCTCGGGCGGCGCGTCCGGTCAGGAAGTTACATGGCTGGGTGCCGTGGATGATTCCAAGTGGACGGAAGGCTATTTTGCAGAGTTAGGGGCGCTCATCAAGAAAGCTGTGAATGTGCCCGTTATCATGGTGGGGGGACTCAGAAGCCCGCGGATGATGGAAGCCATAGTGCAGGAAGGAAAAGCCGACCTCGTTGCCATGAGTCGTCCTTTCATCAGGGAGCCCTTGATCCTTGAAAGATGGCGAAGCGGAGATTCAGCTCCTTCCGATTGTTCATCATGCAACGGCTGCCTGGATCTCGTTTTAGGCGGCCATCCTCTCCAATGCGCTCTGGAGTAGAGCGTTCTTCGGAAAGGAGCAGCAGCGATGCACGCATGGGATGATGTTTTGTCTCCTTTGGACAGGGAGGTCATTTTCAGAGGAGGATATGGCAAATCTCGAGGGCTGGGCGATCACCCGGCCCTTCTGATCATCGATGCTCAGTACAACTATGTGGGGGAGAACAACCCGATCCTGGAGCAGATCGGGAAGTGGCCTTCCGGGGCCGGCGAATCGGCGTGGCGGGCCGTCGGCCCCATCGCAGCCGTACTCGGTGTCTTTCGCGACCAGAAACTCCCTGTCATTTACACCCGCAACGTGCAGCAGGATAATCGCTTTGATAGCTTTGCGGCTAAAACGAACAGAAACCAATCGCAATATCTTATGGGCTCAAAGGGCACGGAGATCGTGGATGAGTTGAGGCCGAAGCAAGGCGACCTGATCGTCAACAAGAGTTATGCAAGCGCCTTTTACGGCACACCCCTCCTCAGTTTTCTTGTGAAGCTGAAAGTGGACACGCTTTTCGTGGTCGGGGGAACAACGAGCGGATGTGTCAGGGCCACTTGCGTCGACGGGGCGAGCAGAAATTTCGATGTTGCCGTTCTGGAGGACTGCGTTTTCGACCGTGTCACCATCTCCCATAAGGTGGCGCTTCTCGATCTGTGGATGAAGTACTGTGACGTGATCACGAGTGGCGAGGCGATCGCCCACGTGAGAAGAGGAAGTTCATTCTCTTGATGTCCTTGGCGAGACCGGCGGGATCTGTCAGTCCATCCGTGAATTGACCGTAAAATACGGCTTCGGCTTGATCTTCCGGGGCCACCCTTCGTAGTACCGGATCACATACTGTTTCAGTTCATCCATCGCTTGAACCAGGGCTTTTTCTTTTTCCGTCCGCGGACGTGAAGCGGCTTCAGCAAGGCGAGCGGCTACAGCCTCTTCGTCCAGGGTGAGGATTTTTCCGCCTTCCACCACGATGCGGCCGTTGACCATGACGGTGTCCACATGGCTCCCTTTTCCCCGATACAGAAGTACATCAATGGGATCGTGCGAGGGGTCCACAAAGGGATGGCAGATTTTCTGATAATCCAGGAGCACCATGTCTGCAAGCCTTCCGGGTTCGAGGCGTCCCAGTTCCTGTCCGAAGCCCAGGAGAGCGGCATTGTTTTCAGTGGCTATCTTGAAAACATCCCTGGCACTCAGGTGAGGTGATTCGAGTTCAAGGGAGGGAATCCGATGGAGCAGGTAGCAGACCTTCATTTCCTGGATAATGTCATCGTCATCGTTGATGGATTTGCCGTCCAGCCCCAGACCCACGCGGACGCCGGCATGTAACATATGGTAGACCGGAGAGATGCCGTTGCGCACCCGGAGATTACACGAGGGATGATGGGTGACTCCTGTTCCGGTCTTTGCCAGCAGGCGTATGTCCTCTTCCGTGGGCCAGACACAATGGCCGATCACTACACCATGACCCAGAAACCCGATGTCATGCATGTGCTGCACCAGGGTTTTCCCCAGGAACTCGAGGCCGTAGATTTTTTGGAAGATCGACTGGGCGGCGTGGACATGGACGGGCGCTTGGAGAGTAACTGCGGCGCGCCGAACCTGGAGGAGCAAGTCATCGGTGCACCACTGGGGTGCCAGAGGCCCGAAGCCTATTTTGCTCATAGGCCCGTCGGATCGTTTGTGAAGATCCCTCACCGCGTCGATGAAATTTTTTCCGGACAAAGAGCCGGCAGGCGGCGGGGCTGTGAGAACGGCTTTGAGCTTTTCAGGCAAGGCTTCGAGAAAAGCTTTGTTGTCCCCGTAGATAAAGGGATTGGCATTTCGGACGCCTGGGTTGAGCTGAACCCTGATGCCCGCGTCGTTGTAGGCTCTGAGCCCTTGTTCAAATTCATCCTGGAAGGCGGCCGGGTCCGTGAGCACATGATTGTGCATGGTGGTTGTAACCCCGGATCTGAGGAGTCTGGCCGCAGAGAGCGCGATATCATCATAGGGAGAGACAGGAAGATATTTTCTGGTATCCAGAAGCCAGGATTCCAGGGTGTTATCCAGAGCCCCACGCTGAAAGTCCGTTAAACCCCTTCCGTGGCCATGGCCGTTGATCAGGCCGGGAATCAGCAGGAAGCTTTCTCCTCCGATGGTCTTTGCATGGGGATATCGCTTTGACAGTTCGCCGTATGAGCCCACCGCCTCGATTCGTTCGCCTGACACGGCCACGGCGCCTTGGGAGATGGCCGGCTGATCATAGGCTGTGACCAAAACACCGGCCCGCAAAATTGTGATGCCTGACATGAGTATCCTCCCTCTGATCCATGCTTCCTCTCCGGGCACTGGAGGGATACATTTTCCCGGGAACTGAATAGCCTAATTGGCGTGGAATGTAAACCATCAAATCCCCCATTTTGCTTGACTGTAGGTATCGTTATGGTAATGTCATTCAGAAGCAAGACCTTCCATTTTGAGGACTGCTGATCATGGAAAATTTCGGTCGTCCGGGTTCGCTGTTTGGTTCTGTCGGCAGGATAGAGGGGGAAACGCCCCCTGTTGCCGATGAAAGACGACAGCATCCCAGGGGAACTTCGGAGATTGCCGTAGACTACTTTGCGGACGGAAGGATCCAGCGATCGTTCATAAAGAACATCAGTGCCGGCGGGGTGTTTATCTCAGCGCCGGGTGGGTCGTCATGGGGACAGGAGATCTTGTTCTCCTTCAATCATCCCGGCACTCGCACGAAGGAGTTTGTCGTGGGCCGAATCGCCCGGGCAGATCCCTTGGGGATTGGTGTGAGATTCAAAAGGGTGGCCGATGACCGGGAGCGGACCCTGTTAACATCATATTCCGGTAAGGAAGTTACTAAAGAGAAGAAAGGGGAGAATATGGGGAGGATCAGAAAGAAAAGAATCCACTGGGAGGCTTCGTCGAGCCCGGAAGTGGTCAAGTACCGGCTTTACTGGTCGGAAAACGGCACCCTGGGCTACACGTCCAATTTCGTCGATTTAGGCAGGGTCACTGAAGTCGTGCTTCCGGACGAGATCCCGTCCTTTCCTATGATGAGAGGAGGCGTGGCTTTCGGGATCACGGCGTTCAACGAGGCGGGGAATGAATCGGATATGACAGAGGTGTCAGCCCAAATCGATTTCGTTGTTCCCGATGCGCCGGTGAACATCATGGTCGAGGATGTGTAAGAGCGGCGCACCTGCGAGGCAGAGGTGCGCGGACGTCGGCGATCAGAGAAGACAAGTGATCAGGTAAGCTTTCCAAACAAACTTTTCGTTCGGCCGGGTTCGGCCGAACGAAAGGTCGGCCTGGGTCTGTGGCAAAAGAAGAGCCGGTAGGATGGGCTGAGCGCAGCGAAGCCCGGCAGCGAGCTTAGTAATTCTCCGCAAGGAGCTCAAAATAGGCCTGAGGATGCTCACAGGTCGGGCACTTGGCCGGTGCTTCCACGGACTCGATCACCCTGCCGCAGTTCCTGCATTTCCACAAGGCCTTTTGCGACTTCTTGAAAACCTTTCCGTTCTGCACGGCTTCAATGAGTTTGTTGTAACGCCTTTCGTGCCACTCCTCCACAACAGCCACTTGTCTGAAGGTCTGAGCAACGTCCTTGAAGCCCTCCTGGGTTGCCACGGCTGCAAAGTTCTGGTAAAGGGTCGTCCACTCGAGATTCTCACCGGCTGCCGCGGCTTTCAGCTGAGCAAGCGTGTTCCCCACAACGCCCGCAGGATAACCTGCCGTAATCGTAGCATCTCCACCGTCCGTGAGGCGATTGAAAAAAACCTTGGCGTGTTCCTTTTCATTGTCTGACGTTTCCGTGAAAATGCCTGAGATTTGCTCATAGCCTTCTTTCCTGGCAATGCTTGCGGCAAAGGTGTAACGGTTACGGGCCTGGGACTCGCCTGCGAAAGCGGCGAGCAGGTTAAGTTCGGTCTGGGATCCTTTCAGCGTCGGCATACTTCACTCCTTTCATGTTTTGGATTTACCAAAAGCTAAAGACGAACCGCACTTCTGTCAACTCGCCAGTCTTTCGGTTTCTCTGGAAAATCGGCCGATTTCATAGTTTATATCCGTGTGGTGGCCAGGAAGATCAATTCCCGTTTTCTTGTTGCCAACTCTTGATTTTTGTCTTTAAATAAACCATCCTTTTTGTCATTAATTAGGTTCACTTCTTTTAATAATAGATCATGTTGTTTCTCTTCTTTTAGTTGTTCGATGAAAAGCGTAAGACTTTCCAGTTTTGTATCACTTTATCTATATATTAGTTAATAATCTAAATAATATCTTAGCCATTTTCTTGTAGTAGAAGAAGTCTCTTTTCGGGAGGGCCTTACGATTCAGATGCTCATGGTAAACAGCACTTATTTCGACAGGCATCTGGCTCGCTTTCCTGATAACAACCGTGCTTTGGGGTTATCAAGTTGGTAACATTAGAGAAAGAAGGTAATAACTACTCAATCACTTAGAAGGAAATTTATGACTTACGAGCAGATAAAGGCGTCATTGGGCCCTTGTGGACTGAGCTGCGAAAAGTGCTTCGCCTATGCGGGCGGGGATATTCGCCGGCTGAGCCTGGAACTTCAAGAAAAACTCGGTAATTTCGAGGCCTACGCAAAGCGATACGAGACTCTTTTGGGAGAGCCAATTTTTGGGAAGTTCCCTGAGTTTAAAGGGGTTTTGGATTACTTCGCTTCCGAGAACTGCTCAGGATGCCGTAACGAGCAGTGCAAAATGTTTAAGGGCTGTGGAGTGCGACCTTGTCACCAAGAAAAGATGGTCGATTTCTGCTTTCAATGCGAAGATTTTCCCTGTGAAAACACCAATTTTGACGAGAACCTTCACAAAGTCTGGATCCGTATTAACGAGATAATAAGAAGTGAAGGCATTGAAAAATATTATGAAAGAACAGTGAACCGCCCAAGATACGTTTGAAACCATAGAGAGGGGTGATTCCGTGAACTCAAAACTCCTAACATTGCTCTTCCAGCCGACAGCTAACCGCTGCGGCTGAAGAGCCCGTAAAGGAATTCAATGACGCTACTCGATCTAAAAGGGCTGCGGGCTGGAGTCGGACAAGACAACTTCTTGAAATACCGAAGTAATGGTGTGGGATGGTAACGGAGTCCCCCATTACCCCTTGCATATGATACCTTAAACTTGGACGAGTCAGGACCATGAGCATCCCCTCCAACCCGGAACTTCAACTGGCCTACGATTTTGTAGAACACACCGACCGGAATATTTTCCTGACCGGCAAGGCAGGCACCGGCAAGACCACCTTTCTGCACAACCTGAAAAAGAGTACCCACAAACGGATGATCGTCACGGCCTCGACCGGTGTGGCGGCCATCAACGCCGGCGGGGTCACCCTCCATTCGTTTTTCCAGTTGCCCTTCGGTCCGTTCGTGCCGGGCAGCGAGGCTTCCGGCCGCAATAATCAACACAGGTTCAGCAGGGAGAAGATAAACATCGTTAAAAGCCTGGACCTGCTGGTCATCGATGAGATCAGCATGGTGCGGACGGATCTCCTCGACGGGGTCGATGGCGTCCTGAGACGCTACCGGCGCAGCGACCTGCCGTTCGGCGGGGTCCAGCTTCTCATGATCGGCGACCTGCAGCAGCTCTCCCCGGTCGTCAAGGAAGATGACTGGGCTATCCTGCGGGAATTTTATGATTCGCCGTACTTTTTCGCCTGCCGCGCCCTTGGCCTTTCCGATCTGGTGGTAATCGAGCTGAAACACATCTACCGTCAGTCCGACACCCGCTTCATAGCGCTCCTTAACCGGGTCCGCGACAACCGGCTCGACCAGGCTTCCCTGCAAGAGCTCAATAGCCGTTACCTGCAGGATTTCAGGCCCGGCGACAACGAAGGATATATCACCTTAAGCACTCACAACAGAAGCGCCGATGCCATCAACGAATCCAGGCTCAAGGGTTTGCCGGAGAAACCCCGTTCCTTTTATGCCGAAGTCGAGGGGGATTTTCCGGAGTATTCGTATCCGACCTCGCCTTCTCTCACCCTCAAAAAGGGCGCCCAGGCGATGTTTGTCAAAAACGATTCGTCGCCCGAAAAGCTCTATTTCAACGGCAAGATCGGCAGAATCACCCGGATCGGCGACCGGTCGGTTTTCGTGAAATGCCCCGGTGATCACGGGGAGATCACCGTGGAGCCGGCAATTTGGGAAAACATCAAGTACCGGGTCGACCCTGCGACCAGAGAAATCACCGAGGACAAGGTCGGCAGATTCGTACAGCTCCCCCTCAAGCTGGCCTGGGCCATCACCATTCATAAAAGCCAAGGGCTGACATTTGACCGGGCCGTCATCGACGCCAGGGCCGCCTTTGCCCACGGCCAGGTCTACGTTGCCCTGAGTCGCTGCAAAACCTTTGAAGGCCTGGTGTTGAGCTCGCCCATTCCGGCCCACGCAATAAAGACCGATGGGGCCGTATCCGAGTTTATCATCCAGACATCCCGGACCCCATCTTCTGTGGAGAAGCTCGAAACCGCCAAGATCCTCTATCAGCGGCGGCTGCTCACCGAATGCTTCGACTTTGCGAAGTTGCGCTCGTTGCTCGGCCGTCTTATTCGAGTGTTTCGCACCAATGCCGGGACAATCAGGGTGTCGGGCGCAGGCGACCTACATGAGTTGGAGGACAAGGCGGGGGCCGAGATATTCTTGGTCAGCGAAAAGTTCCTCGGCCAACTGAGTGGGCTCTTCGCGGGCGACAAGCCGCCGGAAGCCGATCCAGCCGTCTTCGAGCGCGTAACCAAGGCTGGGGTCTACTTCGAGGAAAAGCTAGCCTCGATTCTGGGCGACTGTCTCGCTACCCTGCGGATCGATACGGACAACAAGGAAATCGCAAAGATCGCCAAGGGCGCCCTTGACGAGCTCAAGAAAGAGACGGCTGTGAAGCTTGCGGCGGTGCGGAGCTGCAAGCCCGGCTTTTCTCCTGCCCGCTACCTGCGCGCCCTGTCATCCGCCGAAATCGACTCTAAGCCTCACAAGGAAAGAAAGAGCAGGACCGAGGAGCATAGCGTCTCCGAAGTCGGCCACCCGGAGCTCTTCCAGGCACTCAAGGATTGGCGCGCCGGCAAGGCCGGGGAAGCAGGCGTCCCCCACTACCAGATTTTGCACCAGCGCGTGTTGATCCAGATCGCAGCCACCCTGCCCGATAGTCCGTCGGCTCTGATGAGCATCAAGGGGATCGGCAAACGCCTTTTCGAAAAATACGGCAAAGAGCTGCTGGACCTGGTTTCCTCCTATCGGCAAAAGCACCGGATCGGTGAGTCCGCTCCCGAACCTCGCGACAAGACCGGGAAGCCCGCAAAAATCGATACGAGGCAAGTCACCTACGAGCTGTTCAACGAGGGATTGACCGTTGCTCAGGTGGCTCGAGAGCGAGGCCTGGCCCATTCGACCATCGAAAGCCATCTGGCCGGTTTTGTGGAAACCGGCCAGATCGATATCGGAAGGCTGCTTGACGAGGAAAAGCTCAAAACCATCGACCGGCAACTGAAGGCGATGAAGGACAAGCCGCTCGGGGAGATCAGGAAAGCCCTGGGCGAGAGCTATTCATACGGCGAAATCAAGCTGGTCCAGGCCCACCGGAAATACCTGGCAGCCAGGGACGCTGCAGAAAAGCCTCCTGCCTGACCTGACGGTGGATATAGCGAGGGATGTAGTCGACCATTCTGGGCTCCATCCAAAAATGATCGCGAGTATTTTACGATGGTAGTTAATATGCTTGGATAGCCCTCCTTCTTTACCCTGAGAAATGAGATGTTTTGCCAGCCTTCTCCATATCTGGTATGATTCTAACTTGGATTCGAGACCGCCTCTCTGGAATAATTCGCACGTACTTCAACAGCGGTGAGTTGCGTGTTGGGCTGGCAACGAATGACCATATGACTAGTAATAAGGAAGGGAAGACCATATGGGCCTTAAGGAAATCGAAGCGGAGATCAGGAAGCTGGATTTGAAAGACCGGGCGTCGCTTGCAAAGTTGATAGTCGAGAGCCTCGACGATCTGTCGGAGGCGGAAGTCGAGGCGTTGTGGGCTGAGGAGGCTGAGCGCAGACTGGACGAAATGGAGCGAGGGCAAGTGAACGAGATACCGGCCAAAGAAGTGCTTCGCCGGGCGAGAAACGTTATCTCGTGAAACAGATCGTATTCCATCCGGATGCTGACGCAGAAATCACGGAGGCATCGCAGTACTACGAGGTCCGTAAGCCTGGTCTGGGTTCGGACTTTGTCGGGGAGGTTGAACGGGCACTCGACCATATTTCTGCGACCCCCGAGGCTTCCCAACGAATTGGGAAAAGAGTGCGGCGGAAAATCTTATGGCGGTTTCCCTATAATCTAATATACGCAGTGTCTTCGGATCGAATTCGAATCGTGGCGTGTGCTCATCAGAAACGGCGGCCTTTCTACTGGCGAAAGCGGTTAAATGACAATAACGAGAGGCAAGGCCCAAAAATAGCATGAAGATAGATGGGCTTTGTTTTGAGGCTTTAGGGGTTAGATGACCTCCCGGTCGCGAGCTCTTCGTCCGCAACAACAAGGTTGACACTCCACCACGAACAGGATTATAAGTAAGCCAATTGTTTCAAGGTCTTCCGTTCAGGTGAGCTGAAATTGTGCGCAGGGAACGATTCCCGATGGTCCCTCCCGATCCTTTCAGCGGTAGCCTTCCACGAGGTCCGAACTCCATCTCTCGTCCCCGATCTCGGAACTGTGGAAGGCGTTTATGCCGATCTCATCGGTCAGGACCTTCCCGGTAATCCCCCATATTATCAAATCTTGCCTAAGACGTGCTGTTGAGTGTTGTCGGAAAGATCGGCCAGGTGATCTGGTTCGCCCGGGAACCCGCCTCAAGGGCATACAGGGAGAATGAATGCTCTTGCGCCCAAAGCAGTAGCCTTTCTGCATAACACCACGGGCGCAGAGATATATGGCTCCGCTCAATCACTTGTGCGTGAGAAGACATAAAGAGGGGAACTGAATGGCTGCACCGATTACAGGCGAGATACTGTGGGAGGTCACTACCCCTCTCGGTTTCCGAGCGAGAGTTGCACGGCATTACTGGGAGGTGATTATCAAGATCAAGCACCCTGTCATGGCAGGGCGAGAGGCAGAAGTTCAGGCTGCTCTTGCGTCGCCGGACGAGATTAGGCAGAGTAAAACTGATGCTACAGTGTTTCTGTTCTACAAGCGGACAGGGGCGCGCCGATGGGTCTGCGCCGTCGCAAGGCGTCTGAACGGCGATGGATTCCTCATTACAACGTATCCGACTGACGTCATGAAAGAAGGTGAGCGCATATGGCCGAAGTAAAGGTTCTGTACGACGAGATTGGAAACACCCTGACAGTGTGGTTTGGCAATCCCGTCGACGAGTACATCTGCGAGGAGACAGGGGAGGAAGTAATACTAATGAAGGACAAGGAAGGCCACGTTATAGGATTTGAGAAACTCAACTACGTAGCCGACCGCTCTGTCGGCTTTCAGGTCCGCTTCCAAACTGCTGGGGCAGCGGTGACCTCGCAACAAGAGCGCGAACCGAGCGCTTAGGGCGTCGGTTGCGCTCGCCGTTGGGAGAGGAGATCAGCATGAACGACATAGAAATGGCGATTGGATGGCAGGATGGAGATGGTGCTACCGTCGAGATCGGTTACCTCAATCGTAACGGCCAGCAGTATTGCGGGCATTGTGGGGTGCCGGGGACCGATCATGTGTGGTAACGGGGTCAGGCCTTGACATGTGACATTTGTTCGTGAGTATGTTGAGAAAGGAATGAACGAGGAGGGCCGGAACCCTCTCGGGGATGTATATGGAGGCGTGATCCTAGGCCGTAAGGATTTGATCAAACAGGCGCTCGGGACGTTAAGGGAAGACGCGCTGGACGAAGAGGAGATCGCCCGGGAGGCGGGAACTGCGCAAGTTCGAAATGGAGGATGTGATCGGTGCTGTTTGCTCCTATTTCAAAGCCCCGGCTGATCGTCTTGCAGATGGAGGCAAAGATCTGCGAGACATGGCCATCTATATTCTGAAACGACATACTTCCGTCAAGAACCGTGAGATCGGGGAACTCTTCGAAGGGCTGACCTATTCAGGGGTATCCAAGGCGAACCAGAGGTTCAGCGCGCGCATGGCGGGAGACAGAATCTTAAGCAGGGCGGTTGAGAAAATTGCAGGGTGCATGTCCAATGTCAAGGTGACCCCGTTACCCCTGTCCACGGGTCAGCGCTGCGATTAAGCGAGCAAAACTGATGAACAATATCTCGGGGGAATGATGAACATCCGGTTTTACATTGATCCTGAGACGGGGAGACCTCATATATACAATCATGGTGTTGATGAGGCTGAAGCTGAGGATGTTCTCATGAATCCTGGCGAAGATCGACCGAGTCGTGAAGGATCGAGAATCGCTATCGGCCAAACCCGAGAAGGACGGTACTTGAGGGTAATCTATGTCCCGGATCCCGAACTCGATAGCCTGTTCGTTATCACGGCATATGAACTGAAAAGTAAGCCGCTGGTCGCCTACCGAAGGCGCCGCAGGCAAAAGAAAGGTAAGTCATGAAAGAAGAAAGCAAATATCCCCCCGGCTGGGATGAGGAGCGTGTCAGGCGAGTGCTCGTCCATTACGAGGGACAGACCGAAGAAGAGGCGGTCGCTGAAGACGAAGCGGCTTTTGAAGACAAAAGCCTTGCCGTAATGGAGGTTCCTAAGCAATTGGTCCCGGCAATACGTGAAATGATTGCCAAGTACCAAGCAGAGAGAGACTCCGGCGCTTAACATCGCCGTGGTACCGTGGTAGCGGGGTCAGGCCTTGACATGTGACATTTGTTCGTGAGTATGTTGAGAAAGGAATGAACGATGAGGTTGCTTTTATACTGGATGGTCGTAGTCTAACAGGGATGCTTCTTCAAAAGATAGCTGTGTTAAAACCCATTCCTAGCAGGTGGAATGAAGACAGGTCATGGAAATATTGACAAGATAACGGGCCGCGAACCTTGCTGCTTCAGGCGACGACGCAAAACCCGCGCCGCTCCTGAGCAGCTCGTTGGCACATAGGAAGAACAGCATGAATGTATTCGAAGAGTTCAAGCGGTTGGTAGTGGAACTGGAGAAACAGGGGGTGAGGTATGCTCTCGTTGGAGGGGTCGCAATGGCATTTTATACCGAGCCGCGATTTACCAGAGACGTTGACCTCCTTGTTGACTCCGCTGATTTTGACAAGGTGAAAGCCATTCTGGAGGGAGACGGATATTTCGAGTCTGCATCTCCTTGGACATTCCTGAACGTGGCCATCGAGCTTCACCGGTTTTTGAAGGTGGTAGACAAAGAAGATGATATGCTGATCGATATTCTTGTTGCTAAAGATGAGCAGGTTCGAAAGGTAATACGGAATGCTGTGGAAGCGGAGTCGGAAGAAGGAAGGGTCATGCTTGTGAATAAGAAAGACCTGATCTGGCTCAAGAGGACGAGGGACTCTAAGCAGGATCAGGCAGATATAGAGAAGCTGAAAGATGACAAAAATTGATAAGGTTCTAAAAGAACTCAGTGATCTTTACGAGTTCAATCGAAAGATCAAGGGCTACACGTCGCACAAAAAAGAGAAGGCCAACAAGCCAATCCAGCCGACTCGGAATACTCGCGGCTGATTTTTCCGTTGGCCTGACGGAGGCGCACATGAGGATTATCATCAACGGGGTGGGCATCGCCGGTCCGACGCTCGCGTACTGGCTGCGGAAAGCCGGTCACGAGGTGCTGCTCGTCGAGGAAGCGCCACAGCTTCGCCGCGGCGGTTACATCATCGACTTCTGGGGGGTCGGTTACGACATCGCAGAAAAGATGGGTCTACTGTCCCGAATAAGCGATCTGGGCTATCAAGTAAGGGAGGTGCGCTTCGTAGACCGGCATGGACGTAAGTGCGGCGGCTTCTCGGTCGACGTACTTAACCGCCTCACCAACGGCCGCTTCACGAGCTTACGGCGCTCTGACCTTGCGGCTACGATCTACGGTGCGCTGGATGGAACGGTCGAGACGATCTTCGGCGACTCCATCGCAAGTATCCAGGAGGTAGGAGGGTGCACGCGGGTCAGCTTCGATCATGCTCCCCCGCGTGAGGCCGATCTGGTTGTCGGCGCTGACGGCTTGCGTTCGCGCATCCGCCGACTGGCGTTCGGACCGGAAGCGGAGGTCGAAGTGTCACTCGGTTATCACGTTGCTGCGATCGAGGTTGAGGGTTATCGTCCGCGCGACGAACTTGTCTATGTCAGCCACGGGGTTCCGGGAAGACAAATCTCACGATTCTCAATGCGCGATGACAAAACGCTTTTTCTCTTCGTTTTTCGTGACGAATACCTGACAACCGAGAGCCATTCGACCGAACAAGAGCGCAAGTCGGTGCTGACTAATGTCTTTGCCGACGTCGGCTGGGAGAGCACGCGGATCCTCGCTGCGATGGCGGGCGCCAAGGACATCTATTTCGACCGGGTCAGCCAGATTCGAATGGATCACTGGACAAGAGGCCGCACGGCACTGGTGGGCGATGCCGCGGCCTGTGTCTCCCTCATGGCTGGCGAAGGCACAGGCCTCGCGATGGCGGAGGCTTATGTGCTTGCAGGCGAGCTTCGCAATTGCGAGGGCGATCACGGTGCGGCCTTCGCTCGCTATCAGGAGCGGATGATGCCGTTTCTGAAGCGCAAGCAGGAATCGGCAGCGAAATTCGCTTCCTCATTCGCACCGAAGACTGCGTTTGGCCTTACTTTTCGCAACTTTGTCACGCGGCTGTTGCGGCTCCCGTTCGTAGCGGATTTCCTTTTCGGCCGTGACCTACGTGACGACATCAAAATGCCTGACTATGGATTCTGATTGAGAAGTGGCGGACAAGGACGGAAAAAGGGACATTGAGAAGTTTCTGCGCCAAATAGGTTGATGATTCACTCATGAATACCTCATCTGCCAATTCCAGTGTGTGGTAGCGGGGTCACCCATTACCCTCACAAGCAGAGAGAGACTCCGGCGCTTAACATCTCGGCGCTGACTTCGTCCAGTACCCAGTCCCGTCGCGCTCCGCGCTCCGGAACAAGGGACTGGACCCGACTGCGTTCGTCGCACATGGTAGGCATTAACTTATGAGTAAGAAGAGTGATTGCATCACCGATATTTTCGAAAAGAGAGAACGAAAGGAAGAGCCAGAATGCACGATGTTATAGGAATTGCTTGGTTCAAGGACGAGGCTACTTACCGCAAGGCGCTTTCGATCTTTACCGATCCCGAAAATATGCCCGCCAGTTTTAACGACTGGAAAGCTCTTGTAGGAAGGGAATGCGAATTAATTACAGACAGTGGCAATATCGCTATCCGCGCAGACATCGATCCGGAAACATTTACCGCTTGGTGCGCGTCCCATGGATTTGTGGCCAATTCCCAGGGGAGAATCGCGTTCGTCAACCATGTCGAGCTTGAGTATCAGAAGACCGGCAAAGGGACGATCATTGAATAGCTCGCGGAGTTTGTCCTGCAGAACCCATGGATTGATTTGTTTTTTTGGTCGGTCTCAGTATAGACGCGATTAATTTTACTTGTTCTGGACGTTTACTGAAAAGGTTCCACAAAGCATTGTGGCGTTTCATGAAGGGTTTTCGGCAAATAGCTAACAACGGCATTAAGGGCGACGGCAAAAAGCCGCCGCGCCAGCTCGCGAGGCCGCCCGCTGATCCGCATCTCTGTTGGGCGTCACTGAAACGACGACGGCCCCAAAGGTGCGAACACATGAGCAATACCTTGGTGACGATAGATGCTTATCATTGAGGAGGAGTTCGAGATGGCCTCGCAAATCACACCACCGCTTCGCACCGGCCAAGTGCTTGAGATCTACTTGCCGACTTTCACACCGCGGATTACCATTCACTCTGAACGCAAGCTAACCGTGGAAATCGTCGCGGGTGATAATATCGGTTTCTCCGACACTGTCGAGTATGAGGCAGTCGCGCTTCGCGATGGCCTGGTCGTTCTCTCATTTCAGGAACACATCGGCAGCACGATCGTGCACGTGCTTGATTTTATTTCCGGTCAGGCATACACCGCGGTAACACCAGCGAAAGGCAGATTTATGCGGATGACGGGTCGGATTGAAGTCAAATAGCGGCGCCGACACGGATCGCTTCGTCTCAAGGCTTAGTACGGTTCTTCAAGAGAGCAAGACGATGTGCTGCAGAGGTAAGCGTTTCTCGCTTGTTCCCAAGTTAACCCCCCATCGCTTAGCCCGTCATTGATTTGACGGAAGTTCATTTTCTGACGCCAAGTCAGGAGGAGTCTTCCCGAATCCTCTTTCTCGATCGTCTTGCAACTACAGCACAATCGTCTGCATGAACGAAATCCGCACGCAATAAATGTGAAAATATTCTGATGGCACTTTTCTTGCTTTTACCCTTGCAGGAAGAGCTTTCTTTCCGGAGTGTCTGTCGTGCAACCAATCCGTACTGCAAAATGCCTGGCACTCTCAGTTTATGGAAAACAGTAAAGGAAAGGAGATTTCATATATGATCGTCAACCTGACCTTGGGAAAGAGAATCGCATCGGGAATCATTCTTATTTTGATGTTAACAGCCGTGGTCGGAGGGGCTGGTTATTATGGCCTCATGCAGGTTTCCAGCGTGATGGGATTGTACAAGGAGGTTCAGGTTCTGCAAGGGGATGTTGCCGGGTTCAAAGAGCGGTCGGATCAGTACATGCTGGCGGCCTACAGGGCGGACAAGGATGCAAAAGTCGCTGCTGTGAAGAATACTCTCTCCCAACTGGACAAGGGGTACGCCGCAGTCGATGGGATCAAAGCAAGTCTTAGCCTCAGGGAGGAATACAGAAAGCAACTGGAATCTGCGGAAGAGATGATCAGGGAATACAGGGAAGCTTTCAACGCCTACGTGCTTTCCGAAGAACATAGAGACAAATTGGATCCCGAGATCAATGGAAATTATGAGGCCATGCTGGCCGACATGAAAAAGGCGAGCTTGTGGACCGAAGAAATGGTGATGACCGGCGAAGTCTCCATCAGTATGGCCAGAAGCTATTTCAGCCGCACCTCGGCGGAGAACTGGAGGAAGGCGGAGGAAGGCGTTGCAAGATTTGAAAGATGCATAAATGATTGGCGTCAAAAGGTTGAGAACAGTGAAGAATTGAGACCCGTGGCAGATAGTATCAAAACCAAGTTTGCGGTTTTTCAGAAGGGATTGGAAGAATATAAAAAGGAAGTCGTCAAGCAAGGACAATTGCGCTCCGACATGGATCAGAAAAAGAACAAGCTCTATACTCTGTGTGCGGGACTGGGAGAAATAAGCGAGAAAACCCTTCAGGGCCAGACAAGGCTTTCCAACCGGATCATCATTGGGGTCTTCTGTGCAGCTCTTTTGATCGGAATCCTATACGCATTTGCTTCCACCCGCAGGATCGTGGGAAGGGTAAATACGGTGATCGGAGGCATCACGGACGGGACCGAAGGGGTTTCCACCTGTTCCAACCAACTCACCAAAGCAAGCCAGGATCTGGCGGACGGGGCCTCTCACCAGGCAGCCTCCATCGAGGAGACCTCTTCCTCCCTGGAAGAGATCTCTTCCAGGGTGAAGCAGAATGCGGAGCATGCCAGCGAGGCCAAAACCATGATGGCGGAGGTGAAAGAGATTGTCGGTAAGGTCAGCAAGAACATGGGAGACATGGCCGTGGCCATCGAAAAAATCAATTTGTCCAGTCACGAGACCGATAAGATCATCAAGACCATTGATGAAATCGCGTTCCAAACCAATCTGCTGGCCCTCAACGCCGCGGTGGAGGCGGCAAGGGCCGGGGAGGCGGGGGCCGGCTTTGCCGTGGTTGCAGGAGAGGTGAGGAATCTGGCATTGCGCGCTGCGGACGCAGCGAAAAACACGGCACAGCTCATCGGGGACACGATCAAGTCCGTAAAGGAGGGCAACCAGATCACCCTGGCAACCCAGGCCTCGTTCAGAGAAAACATGGAAATCTCTTCTAAGATTAGTGCCCTGGTGGAAGAAATTGCAGGCGCATCCAAAGAACAGGCCGAAGGCATCGAACAGGTGAACAAGGCAGTGGCTGAGATGGACAAACTCACCCAGCAAAATGCCTCGGGTGCGGAGGAATCCGCGAGCGTGGCCCGAGAAATGAATGGCCAGGCAGAAAACATGAAAAGGTTCGTCCAGGATCTGGTTGCCCTGGTCCACGGCAGGCCAGACAATCAGGTCATGGCTGGAAGAATTCGCCAGCCGGAAGAGCAGGCGCAGCAAAAAGAGGGATGGAGGTAATGAGTGGGGCTCGGGCTAAAGGCCGAGATAGGCTTTCCTCACATGGTCATTGTGCAAAAACAGGTCACGAGCACCTTCCAGAGCAATCCGGCCGTTCTCCAAAAGGTAAGCCCGATCGGCCATTTCCAGGGCGCGTTTAATGTCTTGTTCCACCAGCAGGATAGTGGTTCCTCTCTTACGAAGTTCTCTTACCGCCTTGAAAACTTCCGTAACAAGCAGGGGAGACAGGGCGTATGAAGGCTCGTCCAGCATGCACAGCTTTGGTTTCGACATGAGACCTCGCCCTATGGCCAACATCTGGCGCTCACCACCACTGAGGGTTCTCGCCAGTTGGCTTGCCCTTGTTGCCAAGGCCGGGAAGATCTCATAAACCCAGCGGATGGTTTCCTTTTTCTCCCTCTCTCCGGCGTGGGTATAAGCTCCTAATTCGAGGTTTTCAGACACCCTCATATCCGGAAAAAGTCCGCCACCTTCAGGTATATGGGATATACCAAGTCTGGCAATGAGGTGAGGAGGCATCCTATCGATCCTCTTGCCAAGGAACTCCACGGTCCCTGAGGATGGAGTCAGGAAGCCGGATACCGCATTGAGCAAAGAGCTTTTGCCGGATGCATTTGAACCGATCACGGCAACCATTTCCTTCTCGTCCACTCTTAAAGAAACATTCCAGAGGACTTGGATCTTGCCGTAAAAGATACTAAGACCGTTAATGTTCAGCATACGCATCGGTTCCCAGATATACTTCAATGACTTTGTCGTTCGCAGCTATTTCCTGTGGTAATCCTTCAGCAATCTTCACACCGTGGTGCAGCACGATGATTCTGTCGCATATCGCCATAATCGCTTGCATCACGTGCTCGACCAAAAGGATGGTGATTCCCTCATCCCGTATTCGATGAATAAGGGTTGTGAATGAATTCAACTCTGTGGCAGTTAAACCTGCCATCACCTCATCCAGCATCAGAATCTCCGGTTCCGTAGACAATGCTCTCGCAACCTCCAGGCGTTTTTGCTCACCAATGGGGAGGTTCTTGGCAAGATCTGATTTCCTCGCGGATAGCTCTACAAGATCCAACAAGCCCGTGGCCTTCCGTTTTGCATCCATCGTTCTTGTCCTGGTTGCCGTCCCGCATATGGACCCCAGGAAGACGTGGTCAAAGACACTGATGTTTCCGAAGAGTTTCACGGACTGAAAAGTTCTTGCTATGCCTAATTTACAGATTTGGTGAGGCTTCAGATTGGAGATCCTCTTCCCTCTGTATCTTATTTCGCCCCCCGTGGTCCTGAGCGAACCGGATATCAGATTGAAAAGGGTTGTTTTGCCCGCTCCGTTCGGGCCGATCAGTCCGACGATTTCCCCCTCGTCGATGTCGAAGTCAACATCAAAGACAGCGGCAAGACCCCCAAAAAACTTTGTGACTTTTTCTCCTGCGAGTATTCCCATGCGAATTCAGTAAAACCCCTCTCTATTTGCCCGGCAAAAGGAACAATTGGAAAGAGCAACCGACGAATCTGCGGGGTCGGCGCAGGTTCAGGGCCGTGATGCTCACCCGGCTCTCTCGGAAATGCGTGGGTCCTTCCTCCACCTTCTCATGAATCCTACAAGCCCATCGGGCAAGAACGAAATGATCACAATGAATATGATCCCGTACAGCAACATGTAGTAGTAAGGAAACCTGGACAAGAGAACCTCTGAAGCCAGCGTGAGCACGCCGGCCCCCAAGATAGGTCCGAAAATTTTCCCCACGCCTCCGAAGAGGGCCATAAGCACGGGCGTAAAGTTGAGGATAGAGTTGAATGCGATTCTGGGGTCGATGTAGGCCCACTTCGTTGCCATCACGGCCCCTGCCATCCCCATGAAAAGACAGGTGAAGGCAAAAAAGAAAATCCGATACCGGGTCACATTGATCCCGATGTGGGCGGCCGCTTCTTCCGCTTCGCCAATGCTGGACAGGATAAGCCCGTACCGAGACCGCTTGATGAGAGAGGCTGCTAAAACGGTCAAAGACACGATGGCTAACATGTAATAGTAAATCGTCAAAGAGTCCACCAACACGACCCACCTGCCGACCGTATGCGCAATGCGAGCCTCCCACCACAGCACGAAATTTCGGACCAGTTCATTCAGTCCGAAAGTGAAAATCGCAAAGTAAAAGCCTCTCAGCCTCAAGCATACGACTCCCGTCAGCAGGCCGATAAAAAAACTGAACAGACCGCCGAACCCGACAACCAGTGGAAAAGGCAGAACTTCACCCAGTACTGCGGAGGTGTACATCCCCACACCAAAAAATGTAGCTGTCGCCAAAGACATGTAACGGGTTGGGCCGCAGAACATTGCCCAGCTCACTGTGAGAACGACGTACATGAGGATGCTTGTTACGGCTACGGTGGTGTAAGGCGGCGTATAATAGGGCAAGGTCGCCAGGAGCAATACCAAGAGCGATGGAAAGAAAACCGTTTTAAAGAGAGCCCTTGTATGGTCCATCCGACTATCTCCCTAAGACGCCTTCCGGCCTGATGAGAAGAATGAGGGCAAAGATCACATAGGAGACCACCAGCGAGAGACCGGGTTCCACGTACATCACCACCGTCGTAACCCCGCCCAGGATCAACCCTCCAAGCAAGCTCCCAAGGATGTTGCCGGCTCCTCCCAGGACAAGCACAATCATGGCAATGATGAGGTAAGGGAAGCCCATGAGAGGCGTGAGTTCCTGCATCATGCTTACGATAGACCCGGCCAAACCGGCTAATAAGGTCCCGAGGCCAAAACAAAACCCCAGCACGGCGGGAACATTTATCCCCATCAATTGGGCCGATTTTTCATTTTGGGCAGCCGCTCTGATGGCTTTGCCGACCCTGGTACGAGTTACGAAGAGATAGAAGACGAAGATCAGCAACAGGGTGAACACGAGCGCAACCAATCTGTTTGCCTCAAAGGTAAGACCCAAGAAACGAACAGGGTAATTCAAATAGGAATAGGCTTTGACATTAGGCCCCCACCACAGTAAGGCGATATTTTGGATCACATAAAGCAATCCAAAAGAGGCTAACATGGATCTGCCCTCAAACACATCCATGGATTCCGACGACCTTCTAAGGTACCGGAAAAGAGTCCTGTAAATGAAAAGGCCGATGACGAACAGAATAGGGCCGCTGATGGCAAGAGAAAGCAGGGGGTTGACGCCGAAGAGCTTATGAGCGAAGAAGGTGATGAACGCGCCAATCATGACAAACTCGCCGTGAGACACGTTGAGCACCCTGGCAACTCCGTATTGCAGGTTCAGCCCCATGGCAATGAGGGCATAAATACCTCCCATGATCAAGCCGGTGATGGCGACATCGAAAACTAACCTGATGCTCATTCTTCGGGGTATCTCGCTTTCAAAAAGAGGCTGTGGCTCATAGATAGCTGCCCACCTCAAAGGCTGGGACGACGCCCTTGAGGTGGGCAGAAAATCGCCCTTACGCTCGTCGGCTGATCACACTTACTTGGGCGCCGGCCAATCGGGCTTTGGGTAAATTGGGGCCGCCGTGCGAAACTGCTTGGGCATCATGACTTCATACACCCCTTTTTGCCACTGCCCGATATCACCCGGCCATTGGACGTTGACTCCTTTTTCAAATCTCATAGGACCGATAACGGTGTCAAAGGTATCTTTAGCGATCACGTCCCTTATCTTTACTCGATCAAGGTCCCCCACTTTTTTGATAGCTTGCTCCAGTACCTGCAGGGAAGCGTAAGCGGCCGGCTCTCCTCCCATTGCCGCGTCTTTCCCATACATTTTCTTGTAATCATCAAAGAACTCTTTGGCGCCGGGGTAGGGCATCTTTGGAGTGAGTGCCCACTGTCCGAAAACCCCGTCGACACCGGGAGCGCCGAAAGCATCCCTGTACTCGCAAAACTGTGTGCCCACGCCGTTCTGGAAGAACTTGGGATTGTAACCCAGGGCCTCCATCTGTTTGTTCAAAAGGAAGGTGTGAGGAGGATAACCATAGTTAAGGACGGCATCCACCTTTTCAGCCTCGATTCTCTTTATAAGAGGGGAGAGATCCTGACTTTCAGGTGGATAGGACTGAAGAATAGGCATCTTGATGTCCGTTTTGCCAACCCACTCTTTTATTAGATCCACATGCTCCAATCCGAAGAGGTCTGAAACATAGATGACGGCGACTGACTTGACGCCGACCTCCTGCATGAGCGCCACGGTTGATGGTACCAACCTGGAAGGCTGCCCCAGAACGACAAAGAAATAGGGGGTACTGGCCAGCCTTTGATCGAGCTTTGGCGAACTGACCGTGATGCCCATCATAGGTTGTTTATACTTGGTGGCCACAGGAGCTATGGCAAAATTAGATGCCGTTCCCCAGGGGGGGAGCATAAAATCGACTTTTTCCTCTACGATCAGTTTCTCAGCCATTTTAACACAAGTCTCTATGTCACTCCGGTCATCGTACAAAATGAGGTCCACGGGGATGCGCTTGTTATACTTTGGGACAAAAATCCCGCCCTTTTCGTTGGTTTTCGCAACCCACAGCTTGTAAGGGTTGACCTGTGTAAGGATACCGCCCATTGAGTTCGGGCCTGAAAGGGCGATGGCGCAACCAATACGGATTTTATCGGGAGCTTTCTCGGCTGCGGCCTGGACGGGTGCGGTTTGAACCCAACTGCCCACAGCCAGCATGAATGCGACCACCAATATAATCCACAAACGATTCAACGTTGTCGGCAACCTTTTGTTTTGCATTTTGGCCCTCCTTGCATAAATCAGAGTACATTCATTTGGTCCATTTCCTTCCTCTGTCTAACCCTCCTCCCGGATAGGAACTGCGGCGCTGTGGATATCACCTCCTTTCCATCTTTTCACCCGGACAATGGCATGCCCTTGGCCGGAACCCCAGCCTTGGAACGATTGATTAGAAAGGTTATTCCGGTGGCCTCCCTTAGATAGGTCAACTTTTGCCATGATTCTGCCCCCTCTCACGAGTCCGGCCTCGAACGCGATAAGACATTTCCGGAAAGCAGGCTTTGGCCCGCAATCAAACGCTGAACTGGCCCGGCCGGAGGGTGGTCTCATGCGAGTCCGCAGCCGGAAAAGGTCTTGTGTCTCTTCACTGCCCCAGGGTTCCTGAATCTCTTCCGGTGCAGGCGCATTCCACCGAGCCGACCGGAGACGCGATCCTATGGGGGTGCCGCTATAACCCATTGAGTTTTCGGGCGCCGATTGAAGTTACGGGAGAAAGGGTTGCGTTCTTCCCGAGTGATGTAAGTCTTGTTAAGTGAAGTCTTGATGAAGTGCCATATTTGACTCGATGTTTCCTAATTGTCAACGAAAAAAATAATCTTCTGTTCAGGCTCTTAGCCTTCCCGGAGGTTAAAGCCATTTTTACGGATTGGAAACAAAGGGGCATATTTTCGGCTTGAGTGATTCGGTCAACTCATGCTTATGGGGTTGTCCGGCGCTGAAGGTGCATCTGGGTCAAGGCAGCCACCGCAGAGACAGCGGCAATCTTCTTCTTATCTTCAGACAGACGCAAAAGCTTTTTGTCCAAAGACTCCTCACACTCTATGATTCTCCTGATATCACTCAGCAGGGTCAATTCGCGGTCGATGAAGTGGGTCTCCAGTTCACCCTTCACAAAGTGCGGGTTTTCCATAACCGCTTTGTGAAACGGAATATTGGTGTGGATTCCGGCGATCACGTATTCGTAAAGCGCCCGCTTCATCCGATGGATCGCTTCGTTCCGTTCCTTGCCCCACACGATAAGCTTGGCCATCATGGGATCGTAGTAAGGAGGGATCGTGTAATGGGCGTATACTCCGTCATCCACGCGGACTCCCGGTCCTCCAGGAGGATGGTAGGCTTTTAGCCGGCCCGGCGATGGAGCGAAGTCGTTCTGAGGGTCTTCGGCATTGAGGCGGCACTCGATGGCCCAACCGTTCATCCGTATCTCGTCTTGAGTCAGGCTCAGAGGAAGCCCCGAGGCGATCCGGATCTGCTCCTTAACAATGTCCACCCCGGTCACCATCTCCGTGACCGGGTGCTCGACCTGCACTCGGGCGTTCACCTCCAGGAAGTAGAACTTTCCTTCAGAGAAAAGGAACTCCATGGTTCCCGCTCCCTCATAGCCCACATATTTGGCCGCGTTCGCGGCGATTGCGCCCATTTCGGCGCGCATCGCGGGGCTCACCACCGGCGATGGGGATTCCTCGATCAACTTCTGGTGCCTGCGCTGGATGGAACATTCCCGTTCCCCCAAGTGAATGGCATTCCCCTTCGAGTCGCCCAGGATCTGGAATTCGATGTGTCGTGGGTGAGATAAGTACTTTTCGATGTAGACGTCACAAAGACCGAAGGTGGTTGTCGCGATGGCCTGTGTGGATTTCAGAGCGCTTGCCAGTTCCCCTCCATCGGCGACAATGGTCATCCCGATTCCCCCGCCCCCTCCGGAAGGCTTGATGATCACCGGGTATCCGATGGCATCGGCCAGAGCCCGTGCCTGACCGGGTTCCATCACACACTCCTCCGTACCCGGCACCACAGGAACCCCCGCCTTGATCATTTCACGGCGAGCCGCTATTTTATCCCCCATGAGCTCAAGCACCCGGCTCGACGGCCCGATGAACTTGATACCCTCTTTCTCACAGGAGCGCGCGAATTTAGGATTTTCGGCAAGGAAACCGTAACCGGGATGGATCGCATCGGCTCCGCTTTTCTTTGCCGTTTCAATCACTTTTTGCATGTCGAGGTAACTCGCTCTGGCAGGAGGGGGCCCGATACAGGAGGCCTCGTCAGCATACTTTACAAAAAGAGCCTCCTTGTCGGCTTCAGAGTAAACGGCAACAGAAGGAATCCCCATTTCCCGGCATGCCCGCATGACGCGGACGGCTATTTCGCCCCGGTTGGCTACGAGAATTTTCTTAATCATTGCTCCACCACCATCAGGATGTCTTCAGGGGCAACCATCTCACCCTCACGGGCCAAAATCTCTCTAACTACGCCGCTCTTGGGCGAGTTGACATGCCTTCTCATTTTCATGGCCTCGACAATGGCAATCAGGTCCCCTTCGCGGATCAGGGCACCCACCTTTGCTTCTATGGAAAGGATCAACCCTGC
Source organism: uncultured delta proteobacterium (assembly GCA_963740905.1). Lineage (GTDB taxonomy): Bacteria > Desulfobacterota > DSM-4660 > Desulfatiglandales > HGW-15 > JAFGDM01. The sequence continues at coordinate 46,298 of CAVUFY010000014.1, read as the reverse complement.
CATGCCGCAGAGCACGGCGCCGGGGGGTAACTCTTTCGGTCTCCGGGTCGCCTCTTTCTCCGCTTCTGCGTTCATCTGCGTTCCGCGGGACTCATCCCATTTCGGCGAGATCTTCACGTTGAACACTTCTCCGTCCACGTCCACGGCGAACTCCGTTGGAAAGTCCGCAGCCGGACCCACAGGCGCTCTCCCTTTCATCACAGGAGGAACAGACGGCTTCTCCGGTTCCTCACGCTTGACAGGTTTTCCAGGAATCAGGACTCTGAGCAAGAGCTCGTCATCGGAGAGTTCCGGGCCGATTTCTCTTCGCAGCTCCTCGACGGGTCTATCGTACCCGGCAGGCTTCCAATTCACAAATTGCTCCACCCTCGGCGAACCCATGACCCTGTCCACGACGTTAGGATCTATGGGGACGACGGGCTCTCCGTAGTACCCTAAGACATATTTCACCGCCTCGTCCGTGATCTGCTTGTACCGCTCTCCCGAGACGACATTCTCTATAGCCTGGGCTCCTACGATCTGGGAATAGGGGGTTGCCATCACGGGATAACCGAATTCTTTTCGGACCAGAACGATCTCATCGAGGATCTCATTCAAACGGTCTTCCATCCCCACTTCCCTGAGCTGTCGCGTTAGATTTGTCATCATCCCGCCCGGCACCTGATGCTCGAAATGAAAGAGGTCGTACTCCATCGGCGTCCCTATGGGCCACCCCTCGTTTTCGGCGATCTTTCTGAAGTGGGCTGAAACAGCTGCCAGGGCCTCCTCATTCAGGTCTGAAGAATAGCCGAGCCGGCGCGCGTTTTTCAGAATGGTTTCCGTGGCCGGCAGGGAGGTGCCGTTGGCAAGAGGAGCGACCGCCGTGTGTACCGTCGTGGCCCCTGACTTAATAGCTTCCAGGTAACAGAGGGGAGCGAGGCCTGAATTACAGTGGGAGTGAAACTCGAGGGGCAACCCCTCGCCATTCTTGACAACAGTGGATACAAGTTCTCTGGTTTCTTCAGGCGTAATCACTCCGGAGGCATCCTCTATCATGATCCTATCGATCCACGCCTTCGCTTCCATCAACCTCCGGACTTTTCGCGCCCAATACTTATTCGTATGGGCGGGGCTGGAGGTGTACATCAGGGCTGGGACGATTTCAGCGCCCTCGGACTTGGCAATGCGAGCAAAGTAGATGAACTTTTCCATCTCAAACTGGTAATCGCAAATCCAGAAACTCTTTAATCCGTTCGCGATGGATCGCTTTATCCAGAGTGTGATGATGTCGCGTGGGGTGCTCAGATCAAAGGAGGAAAGACTGCCGATCTGGTACGACCCGCGAATAGGTGTCTTCGTGATCAGGTTGGAAAGAATCTTGATCCTCTCCCAGGGGTCCTCGTTGAGGTTACGCACCTGCACCGTGAAGGCCTGACTGCCTACCGTGGCTATGGAAAGGTACCCAACCTCATCCATCATTTCAGCAATCGGGGTCATATGATCGGTTCTCATCATAAAGCCCCACAGACTCTGTTGAGCATCTCTTAGGGTTTGATCGACAAAGTAGATTTTTTTATCCATGGCGATATGATCTTCCTGATTTGGATGGTTCGTTTTTATCCGTAGATTGAGAGAAATGCCAGGCTAAAATAATGGGATTGATGTTTCCTTTTTGTCAACGAAAAAATGACTCTTTCCGCAGCCCGGCATGGGATCGTGCAAGGACATCCTGTTCGCATTCTCCTCGCCCGCCGAGCCGAGGGTAAACGGGAGCCGGAGGCCACAGAGGCACCGGAGTTTGATGTTGACAGATAGGAAACAAGCGAATATATTGCCACCTACATCGGGGCTTGAGAACGAGATGGCACCACAAAGTACGGAGAAGGAGAGCTATCCGGAACTTTTTAGTGTGCCGTGCATTTTCGCGACTTTTGCGAAGCCGTCAATTTTCACGAACGCATCAATTTTGCTTCTTTGTCATTTCAGCATTCGGGAGGGTACATATTATGCCAAGGATAACTGTTAGGGACTGGCCTCCCTACTCTTCCACTGATCAAAACAGGAGGGAAAATACGGTCGTTGCCGCTAAACTGATGATGAACGCGGCTCTGACGGCGCCCAATGTGGGGGGGCTCCCCATGACCGAGGGCGAGATCGTCTACGGTGAAGAGGAGCAGGAGGCGATTGCTCGGAAAATGGAGGAACTCGCTTATCAAAAAGAAGCATGGAAGCACATTTTTCTCTACGAGGCTGTGATGGCCAGACAGGCCGACAGTCTTCTGCTTCTTGGGAATACTCGCGCCTACTCCGATCCCTGGGACGGAGAATGCGGACTGTGCGCCGGCCGGCCCGATTGCAGCTTCGTATACGAGCATAGGAATCAGAAAGCAGGGATCATCGACACCACGGATAGAAGATGCGATACCCTGGTACAGGGGCCTCTTTGTACGATGTATGCCCATCAGCTCGGCTACAATGTCGGCAGCGCGTTGATGGTGGCGGTGCATCTGTATGTGGATGCGCGCCCGTTTATCAGTATCGGCCTGGCCGCTCAAAAGCTCGGCTATTGCCGTGACTCCGCGGCGGTGGTGGGAATCGCCGTCAACGCAAGAGCAAAGTGCGAGCCTTCGGATCCTGCTCCCGATTACCATCTGTTGAACCTCGACAAGGCGATCGACGCTATTCGCGGTAACGTCAACCAGTTGGGTGTGAGACCTGCCACGGGAAAGGAATACAGGGCCGGGGATCCCGCTAAGAAGAGATGAGGAGGGATGAAGATGCCGTTCTATGATGGAAGAAAATTCGCGCATGAGGGTCTCCTGCAGGTTGCTCAGCATTGTGCTCAGGCGGCTCTGCATGCCCCTCAGCTGATAGGAAAAACCAATGTAAGGATGGAAATCGTCACCGGCGAAGACCTGAAGGATTTCTTTAACGTACAGGACGCCGCAAACAGGCTGGGTGCGAGGCTCTCGGGGGAGACCTATAGAGCAGCCTATGAAATGGGCGAGCCTCCGGTGGTGTTGCTGATCGGAGCCGATGTTACCCCGATTGTGGAAGCGCCCTGCAGGGCGGCATGTCCTGCGGGAATCGACGTGCCGCGGTACATTCGCCTGGTCGGTGACGGAAAATATGATCAAGCCACGGCGGTGGTGCGGGAGAAGGTGCCTTTCCCTTCGGTCTGTGCTTATGTGTGCCGTGCGCCCTGCGAAACCAAGTGTCGTCGAGGCACCTTGAGGGATCGGCCGATAGCGATAGAGGCTCTTAAACGCTTCGCCGTTGATCATGGGGGTAGAAGAGAGGTCACAGGTCCTTCAGCTGAAGCCACAGGAAAGCGTGTGGCCGTGATCGGTTCCGGGCCTGCGGGGCTCACCGCGGCCTATTACCTGAGAAAAGTGTGCGGCCATGGGGTGACCGTTTTTGAGGCGCTTCCGCAGCCGGGGGGCATGATGCTGGCGGGAATTCCTTCGTACCGGCTTCCCCGGGATTTGCTCGAGAAGGAGATTCAGGAAATAGAAGGCGCGGGAGTTGACATTCAGACAAACACCAGGGTGGATGATCTGGAGACCCTGTTTGAGCAGGGATACGACGCGGTGCTTGTAGCTGTGGGGACCCACGAAGGTCAAAGAACGTCCTTGCCCGGCGCGGACCTTGACGGGGTGATGGTGAGTCTCGATTTTCTCAGGGATGTCAATCTGGGTAAAGAGGTGAAAGTAGGCAAAAGGGTGCTGGTGCTGGGCGGAGGAAACGTGGCTTTCGATTGTGCCCGTGTGGCCCGTCGCCTCGGCGCGGAAGAAGTCCATCTGGCTTGCCTGGAGTCCAAGGAAAGAATGCCTGCGTCCTCCGAAGAGATCGAGCATGGGAAGAAAGAGGGCGTCGTCATTCATTCATCCCGCACGATCACAAGGATTGTCGGTGAAAGCGGGCGTGTGGCCGGCGCAGAGTGCCCTGAGGTTGAATCATTTGAGTTTGACGAGGAAGGGCAGGCCCGGGTTCGCGTTAAGAAAGGTTCGGAGGAGATCCTGGAGGCCGACACGGTCATTTTCGCCATCGGTCAGCGTCCGGAGATTCCCGTTCGGTACGGCCTGGCGACCGGTCCTAATGGGACCCTTGAATTCGACCCTCACACGCTCGGTGTCGGGAGGGAAGGAGTCTTTGCGGCCGGAGATGTTCTGCGTGGAACCTCTGCGGTCATCGAAGCCATTGCCTCAGGAAGAAAAGCGGCTGTCTCGATCGACCTTTACTTGGGCGGACTGGGGATCATTGATGAGGTTGTGGCTCCGCCCGAACAGATTCCCGAGATCTCCCCTGCGCGAAAATTGCAGGAGCAAACAGGAGAAGATCCTGAAAGAGCGCGTATGCCGCTCCTGCCGGTCGAGAAAGCCTTGGCAGGCTTCGAGACGGTCGAGCTTGGACTTACCGAAGAGCAAGCTCTTCTCGAGGCTTCCCGCTGCCTCAAGTGTGACCAGGTGGGTTTTGACTGCGGGGCCTGTGGTTTCAAGACATGTCGCGAGGCGGTCGTCAACTGCCAGAATCGATTCAATGAGACGGGCGGCGAACCTTGGGGATGGCTCATGAAAGGGCCAAGCTGTATTTGGAGAGCCATGGAATTGGGGATCAGCATTGACTGGGCCGCGGCCGCCGCCCACACTCTCAATGTGGAAAGCAGGGTTGCAATGATTCCTGCTACGGCTTTCATGCGTATGGGATATATGCAAGGGTGCACGTTGGTGACGGTTCTTCCCTTGGGTCCGTGCAAGGAGCGATGGTACTTCTCGCCGGGGACGGGAAGAGAGGATTATCGTCCCGCTGAAATGGAAAGAAGAGCCCAGATGTTACAGTATCCTCCCCTGTGGATACGCTTCACAGGCCCCGGCAGGGATCTGGGCCGCAGAGGCATCAATGTCAAAGACAGGTGGTGGGATCCGCCCTACACGCGCCTGGAGATTGTGGAGGATGACAAGTGGGGAAACGCCGTCCTGGACAGGGATTACGCCATCTTTGCAGCCGCCGATGAAATAAGGAAGAAAAGACAAACTCGAAGGCTCAACCTGCCTAAAATCAAAGAGGTTCTTGATAAGAAAAAACAGAAGTCCTAGCCCCCTGGGAAACTGAAGAAGGAGGGAACAAGATGATCAGCCTGAAGGATATCGAAGAGGCGATGTCGGTCTACGTTAAACATCAGACCCATCCTCTCGCTGTTAAAATGCTCGGCGGTGAGGAGGGGATTCCGGAGAACGCAAAGCGCCCTATGAAGGACTTCGGGGTTGCTTTCAGCCTCTGCCAAGCCATCGCCTTGAGCCGTAGGGAGGGCTTGACGATCGTGCTCGACAAAAACAGCCAATCCTGTCCCATCGCGCTCGCAGGGCTGGGATTTGTGAGGCCGGAAGCATTTCTGAGCGGCAACTTTGCGCTGGCGCCCGTGAATCAGTCTCCCGAAGCAAGGAAAAGGATGGCAGCATCTCTGCCGCGATTTCCCTTCGGCAAGTATCAACATATTCTGATCTCCCCCATAAGGACGGCTGCTTTTGATCCGGATGTCATCGTATTCTACGGAAACGGCGCGCAGGTGATGCGGATGATTCAGGCCGCTGTCTTTTCTTCGGGCAAAGGGTTGACCTCGATCGCCATGGGCACAGGAGGTTGTCTCCTGCCGATCGTGGCCTCCATGCTTGAAGGGGAATGCAAGTTCGGTGTTCCGGGAAATGGGGATCGCCGGCTTGGGCTGGTTGCTGAAGGAGAGCTTGCTTTTGGAATGCCCAGGGAGCGATTTGAGGACGTCATCTCCGGATTGAAGCTCTCCCATGAAGGGAAGCAGACCTATCCCATCAGCCCGGGGTATCTGAAGTTGGAGTATAAACTGCCCCCCTCGTATGTTCAGTTGAAAAATGCATTGGTGAAGGACTCCTGATTGCGGCCGAAGGCCTGCATTGGGTTAATGTAATTCAAGGAGGGAGTCAATGGCCGGCGCTGATATGAATGTAGTGGGAAAAGTGATTCAAGAAAAAGCCCGCATCCATAAGGATCGACCCTTCTTAAATTTTAGGGATGAAATCCTAACCTATGAGCAACTGGACTTTAGATCGAATCAGTTCGCTCAAGGGTTCAGGGACCTGGGTCTTAAGAAGAACGACAAGATTTCGATCATGATGATGAATCACCCATACTATCTGTATGTGTGGTTCGGCTCCGCCAAATTGGGTATCGTAGAGGTCCCTATCAACACAGCTTACAAAGGCGATCTTCTGAAACACCTCATCAATAATTCGGATTCAAAACTGTTGATTATTGACGCCGCGTTCCTGGACAGGCTTGTCATGATTCGGGAAGATCTGACGAAACTTCACCGGATCATCTGCCACGGTGAGTTCGGCGAAGAGGTGGCCAAGGCCCTTCCTGTCCCTATAACCTCCATCGAAGAATTTTTCAATTACTCCGGCTGACCCGGTTGAAGAGGACGTACGCTCTTCAGACCCCGCGGCCATCATTTACACCTCCGGAACCACCGGTCTTTCCAAAGGAGTGGTCTGTCCCCACAACTTTTATGTTCACACGGGCAAGCTTGTGGCCAGATTGCGTGACGCCAATTCGCAGGACATCCTGTACACTTTTTTGCCTCTCTTTCACATCAATGCCCAACTTATGACCGTCCTGGCAGCCCTGGTCTCCGATGCCCGGGTCGCCCTGAGCGAGCGGTTCAGCGCTTCAACCTTTTGGGACGACATCCACAAGTACGGGGCCACACAGTTCAACTACCTGGGCGCGGTGATGACTATCCTGTCCAAGCTGGAACCCAAAGACAACGAAGCCGACAACCCGCGTCAGGATAGCCTTTGGGGCGGCTTGCCCGCCGGACGTTATGCAACTCCTGGAAAAGCGTTTCGGCTTCATCTGCCTGGAGGGTTTCGGGATGAGCGAAATCGGCCTTGTCGTCCATGATGCCATTGAGGTCAGGCGAACCGGCTCCTGTGGAAGAGTGCTTGAGGACCTCTTTGAGGTGAAGCTGTTCAACGATGACGATGAAGAAGTGGCGGTGGGAGAGATAGGCGAAATCGTGGTGCGACCTAAAAAGCCCTACATCATGATGACGGAATATTACAACATGCCAGACAAAACGCTGGAAGCGTTTCGTAACCTCTGGTTCCATTCGGGAGACTACGCGAAGAAGGACGGGGACGGATTCTTCTACTTCGTGGACAGAAAAAAAGACGCCCTTCGCCGGCGCGGCGAAAACATTTCCTCCTTCGAGGTGGAAAAGGTGATCAACACGCACCCCAAGGTCCTTGAGACCGCGGTCTTTGCCGTTCCCTCGGAACTCGGCGAAGACGAGGTCAAGGCCAATGTCGTTCTCAAGCCGGGCGAGAAATTGTCCCCAGAGGATCTGATCGCGCACTGCAATGACAGGATGGCCTATTTTGCCGTTCCCAGGTACCTGGAGTTCGTCACGGAGCTTCCCAAGACACCCACGAATCGGATCGAGAAATATCGTCTGAGGCAGATAGGGATTACGGCAACGACGTGGGATCGAGAAAAGGTCGGCCTCAAAATCAGGCGTTAGGCTTGTCTCTTTTCTTCTCTTTCCCTTCCAGGCTGGTGAAGAGGGCGTTGACCAAGGCTACTGCGGTGTCGAAGTCCTCCAGGTTGCAGTCGATTTCCTCTATGGGAAGTGGAACGGTAAGGTGTTTTTTCAATTCCTGTATGAACATCCGGTCCTCTTCAGGGTCATAGAGGATGCTTCCTTCTCTGTCCAGGGACGACCAGCCCCTCAGCGGCACCACGAGCTTTATGGGCCCTTTGGCCTTGTTTATCTTTTCCGCATACAGCCTGGCGGCGAAGATCATCTCATCCAGCGGAAATCGCGCCATGGCCCTCATTTCGTCGATCTTCAGCACCCGTCCGCTTGCCACATACTTTTCCCTGTTGTGTCGCGTCGGTCCTGCCCCAGTCAGATTCAGGCAGCAGGGCGCCCATACCTGCGGGATTCCCCGCTCGCCTGCTGCGTCGAGCCTTGCCATGCCGGCAGGCCGGTTTCCCTTGAATTGCTCCTCCATGAGACCGGCCGGAACGATTTCTATCACTCCATCGAAAAAGCCCTGGGATATCAGTCTGTCCATGGCCTGATCGCTGATGCCCTGAGCGTGGAAGAGGTAAGCATGATATCCTCTCGCTACCAGGAGTTGCTCTACGTTCTTGGCACATTGATCAGAAAACCCAATTTCAGTGATAGCAATCGAAGGGTAAGGGAGCTTCAGGGAAGTATGGTCAAGGGATTCCTCCACCATGCCCGAGACAGCGCCGGCTACCTGAGACAGAGCATTCTTGACGAGATCGTTCATTCCGGCAATTTCCATAATGACCTGCATCACGATCGAATCGTTGGCGCCGAACCATTTCCCGATGTAAACGTGCTGGGCCGCAGGGACGGCGATAACCTTGGGGATACCGAACGGGAGTCGGGACATGACCTGAGATCCAAGCAACGAGATGGTCGCACCCCCGAGAGACACCACACCGTGAAGCTCCCCTTTGGAAAGGAGTTCCAATGCCTTTAGTTCGGCACCCCTGGTCATAGCATTCGTGATGTCAAATCTATCTTTCGAGTGAATGATGTCGTGGATATCCTTTCCACCCAAACGGGCAATTTCTTCCGCTGGGATGTCCGCCTGAACGGAACCATGGCCACCCATGCTGACATCCATGAGGAGGGCGTCGTGGCCGCGGGCGCCGATCTTTTCCCTGAGGAACCTCAGTTGCTCCCCTTTCGTGTCAACGGATCCGATAATCACAATTTTTTTTCTCATCTATTCCTCTCGACGTCATCGCGAGAAACGGCCGACATCAAAGTCTTCTGTAGTTATACATGACCGCCAGCAGTTTTGCTTTCTTCTTCCCCAGGCTTTTCCCCGTGTGGGGCACCGCAGCATCGAAGTAGACACAGTCGCCTTTTTCCATGAGGTAGCGCCGACCGTCATAAATCAGTTCGTGTTTGCCCTCCAGAACATACATGAACTCTTCCCCTTCGTGCTGGAAGGTGGCCTCTTCATCAAAGGATGGCTCAATGATGAAAGGTTCCATGTTTTTGCCGGATTTGTCAGAGGCTAGGGCCTCATAGCCGTACCCATAGAGAGAGCCTTCCGCTAAAGATCCTACGCTTCTGATGATCTTCCCCCGGTCTTTCTTGGTGAAGGATATTTGGGTCTCCTTCTTGTCTCGATAGCTCTCCTCCAAAAAGAAGGCTGCATCCACTCCGAACGCCACTGCGATCTTGTTCAACGTGGAATAGGGGGGCGCCTTTTTCGATCGCTCGATCTTTGAGAGATAACCTTTTGTGAGGCCTGTAAGCTCCGCCAGCTTCTCCAAGGTGAACTTTCTTTTCTTCCTCAGACTGTTGATGTTCCTGGTGATGGTTTCTTCACCCATGCAGGGACCTCCACGATTCGTTCCTTGTGATCCTTCCTATCCGAGCCTGCTCAGCATTAGGTCGAGGATTCGATCCACAGGCTTCCTTTTCTCCGCGATCACCTCGGCGCGGGTCTGCAGCAACATCACACTCTCAGGACATGCAAGTTCTTCTTCTATGGCCCATTCGGTATCCTGCGCCACACCGAAGTGGGTCTCAAGGATCTTGCCCAGATTTCCGATCTCTTTTGCTTCCTCATCCCTCAAACAAAAAGCATTGCACCGGTCAGGGGGTGTCTCCACTTCAGCAACGCCCACCTCCTGAAAAGTAATGCATCGTTTCTTGGTGCCCAGTTTCCTCTCGATAATTTCCAGGCTCTCCTTGTCCAGGATATACACGTCCGGCATGGCCTCGCCGCCGACGACACTTTCTCCCAGACCCCAGTTGGCCTCGATAATCATTCTCGACCGATCTCCCGTGTTGGGATCAGCCGTGAACAAGACGCCCGCACAACGAGCATTGACCATTTTAATAACAGCCACTCCTATGGGGTCGCTTTCCAGCAGTAATCCGGCCCGGCTTCTTGCAGACAAGGATCTGGCGTTAAAGGTGCTTGACCACACTCTGATGACTTTCTGTATGAGATCGTCTTCCCCCACCACATTCAGATGAGTTTCAAACTGACCGGGGTGGCTCGCGGCCCCTGCGGATCTGGTAGAGACCGCGACTTTTTCCGTGTTGCACTTCTGACAGATTTCCCGGTAATAGGCCAGGATCTGCTCTTTCATGTCATGGGGCATCTCCCGGGTTTCCACGATCCTTCGCAACGCCGTGCTGGCCTCGTTGAATTGGTCTATCATCTCGAAACCGTGGTCCAGACTGTCGAGATATGCCTTGATAGCCTGGGCCGCTCCCGTCTCGGACATAAATCTCTTATATGCCTCGATGGAAAGGGAGAACCCCGGGGGAACACGTAACCCTATCCTGGCCATTTCACCAAGATTGGCGCATTTCTTGCCGACGACATCGTTAAGTTCCCGGCACAGTTCATCGATCCTGAAAATATAGTCCGCGGGCATTTTCATCCTCCTCTTCGTACAGGCCGTAGGCCACCATCAAATCATCTGCTCACAAGGAACCCGGGGCCCCCCCCGGGGAAATTTCCGGGCGGGGTTCATCCCCCGAACAAATGCATCGGAGGTCGTCACCCAGCCGAAATTGGTTTGCACATTGAGGATCGTGGCTTGTTGCGTCACGCCGGACCCGGCATGGCTTACAGCATCTGAAACAAGAATGGGAAAGTAGTCCAGGAAAAAAGCATGTCGCAACGTAGATTCAACGCACAGGTTCGTTGCCGTTCCGACAAAAGTTAGGTACTTGGTACCAAGGGTTCGCAGGATGATTTCCAGATTGGTCCCTATAAATCCATCATATTTTTGTTTTCTTATCACTATGTCTCCCGGCTGAGGTCTGAGTTCTTCTATGATCTCAGCACCCCATGTGCCGTAAAAATAGAATTTGTCCTTCAGCTCGGGACGCCGGTGAACCAGTGCCAGACTCTTTGACTTCAGGGCGCTAGGCCCGCCGGGTGGCCCTTTGTCTGAAAGGTCGGAACTACATCCCATCTGGAGATACAGAACTCTGATGCCCTTTTGCCGAGCTGCGGCCAGGATCTTTCGACAGGGTTCAATGATCCCTTCGGTTAAGGAAATGTCATGGCCGGCCAAATCGAAATAGCCCCCTTTCCTCACGAAGGCGTTTTGCATATCCACGACGAGGACGGCGGTTTTCGTTAGCTCGATCCCGATAGGTTCCGGTTCTGCTTCAATCGTTGCATCGTAACGTCCTTCTTGATCCATCGCGAGTCCTTTGTCTCGAGTTTTGTTATTCTTGCAGTACCAGGGCGACTCTCAGGAAGGGTTTGTGTCAGTGAACGAAGACGATCCCCACCGACAAGGCCCTTCGCACTTCAAGAGGATCCACGCTCCTGTAAATAGGATAGATATCCCAACCGACTCTCGTTACCAGACCATAGACATCCATTCCCACTGCTTCCATAGACGGTCGTGCCTTAAGCGGGTAAGGGCATTTGCCACCCGCAAGCACAAGACAGCTCTCCTGCCCGCACAAGGCTATTTTACAACTGGCTTGGGCAAAACCCATGGCGAGATAATAGCCGCTTCCGAAAGCAAGCGTTTCTATTCTTCCCACAATTTCGAAACACTTCCTCGACCACTCCGCACCGCTCTGACGCTGCTGGGATCTCACCGAGAAGTGGTCCGATGGAATCACATCGAGTGCCAGCAGAAGGGCGTGGCCATACCGCGCCAGAGCCTTCTTAACGGTTTCGACTGAAGGTGCGTGAGGCGGACAAAAAGCGCTTTTTCCATAATGGGGACAGAGAGGGACGGCGCATTTTAGCCTCACCCTTTCGTCAATCTGGGCCCAGTCGGCAGGGATCACTTCCGCCATAGAGGCGCCGAGTTCTACCGCTTTCCGTTTTAAGAGTTCAAGATCCCTTTGCAGTCTGTCATTCGGGATCTCGATCCTTATTCGTGTTGATGGCCCTGGTTGCTCTGTCGACATCGAGTCATTCCTGGCTTTGTCCTGCGCCGGATTCCCGGGTAAATCCTTCGCCCTTGGCAGGGATACCGCAGGGACATTGTAATGGGATCGGATTAAAGACTTCTTGAAAAAAATAGACACTTTGTTTCCAAATTGTCAACAAAAAAGAGCCTGCATAACGATCTGCTGTTTCAGCATCACGCGGATAGTCAGAGCGCAAACGGGTTTCTCTTCACAGAGGAACTTCACCGGCAATCACGGCGAAAGAAGCAGAATCGCGGCTGTCTTCATATCCTTTTTTTGTTGACAGTGAGGAAACAAAGGGCTACAAAAATCTTGCTTCCCAAAAAACGAATTTCGGCTAGAGATTCAGAAAACTCTCACCGAGCACATGTTTCCTTCGTGAGGGAAAAGACTTCCTTTTCGGCATGGTCAGATGTCATGGCGTCGCACTGAATGTCTCAACCTGATCTCTCCCTCTGCGCTGCCCACATTGGACAGGGCGGAACACGACTCAAACCTATCACGTTTCAGCGAAGTGGACTTGGTGCGGTGTAGCACAACGAGACTCATTCGGTGTCAGTCTTTGCGCAGTCTCAGCGGAGCCGGCGGGCCCGACGAAGCAGGGATTTTGGCGTCCGATTTGCGTAACGCCACATCATGACGAGACAGCGATTCAGGCATGAATGCTGTGAGGAAGGCATTGTCTTGAAAGAACGAAAGGAGGAACGATGATGTTACACCCGGCGTATGATCTCACTTTTTATGAATTTGATGATGAGCGGGATACCAAGGTCTGGGATGTCCTCTTGTGCGACCTTGTCCACGGTAACCCCCCCCTGAAACCGCTCTATCTCGGCATCGGATGGTACTGGTATGTCTATGCCATCATGAATGCCGCAGAGACCCTCAACTTGCCGACCACGAAGGGCTGGGGCTATCGCGTCAGGGATGGCTATTTATACCTCACGGCTTTGAAGACGACCAAAGAAGAAGCCAAGGCCCGTGAACCCGTTTTTAGGGAAAAGATCAAGCCCTTCATAGAGGATTTCGTGGGCGTGTGGAATCCTCTCAAGAGCGAGTTGATGGAGACCTATAGACACTACAAGGACTCGTATGGTTTGCGGGAGTGGGATGACATTAAGAAGCTGACCAACATAGAGTTGCTCAAGTTCTTCCTCGATTATGCCTTCATCATCAACCGCAAGGAAGCCGAGATCCATATGCTGACACTGGTGGCCACCAACTATATCAACGGGTTGTTCCAGCAGATGTGGCATGAACTCTTCGGGAAGCAGGCCCCCATCGATCCGGATTTCAGTGCTCTGATGGGGGGCTTCGAGGCTCAAGACGCCCTGGTGAACAGAGAGTTGTGGATGATCTCAAGAAAGGCCCTTGCCATGGGATTGCAAAGTGCCTTCGAGAATGAAGACAATAATGCTGTCTTAAGCGAGCTTGAAAAGAGCGATCAGGGAAGAGAGTGGCTGACTGTCTATAAGAAATTTCTCACGGAGCACGGATGGCGATGTGAGAGGATGCATGCCTACGACAATCCTGCATGGATCGAAAAGCCCTCTCTGGCCATCGGGCGGGTTAAGCTGTACATGCATCAGGAATCCTTCCCTTTCGACACGGAACGAGAACGCCTCGTGCAGAAGAGGGAAAAGACCGAAAAGGAAGTGCTGGCCAAATTGCCTGCCGAGCAGAGGGAATGGTTCAGCACCTTGATGAAATCGGCGCAAAAATCGGGATATTGGAGCGAAGATCATACCTATTTTTGTGATTTTTATGTGGGGGCTCTGGGCCGGTGTATCGTCACGGAGATCGGAAGGCGCTTTGCCGAAGCCGGATGCATCGATTCCCCTGAAGACATTCATTTCCTTCACGCCCACGAGATCAGGAAGGCAGCCGTACCCATGGGAGATGTCAACCTGCGTCCTTATGTGGAAAGAAGGAAGGAAGCGTGGGAAAAGGCGTGTAAGATGGATCCGCCAACTTTTTATGGGAATATAGAAAAAGCAGGAGAGGTCTTGAAAAGTGATCCTACTCTCTCCGTATCAACCCAGCTCCCCATCGTGAGAGAAGAATTGAAGGCTGATCTTTACGGCGCTGCTGCGGCCCCCGGAATGATCGAAGGAACCGCCAGGGTCATCATGGAAGCAAGCAGTCTCTCTGAGCTCAAGAAGGGAGAAATTCTTGTGGCTCCCGGGACCTCCGCCGCCTGGACCGTGGCTTTCAGTTTCATCAAGGGCCTGATCACCGACGGCGGCGGCGCGCTGTCCCATCCGGTCATCATGGCGAGAGAGTATGGGCTCCCCTGTGTGGCAGGTTGCTTACAGGGAACGCAAAAGATCAAGACAGGTCAAAAAGTAAGGATCGACGGAGACCTGGGAGTTGTGTATATCCTGGATAAGTGAGACGGCCCTGTGTTTATGAAGCGGCCGCTTCGTTTCCAGTCGCAGGATAGGAAAAATAACCTGTTCGCAGACTGCTCAAAAACGCTCAGATACAAGGCGCCCGAAATCCCGAGAAGTGAGACGTACGGTCCAGTACGTCGCAATGACGAGGGATGAGGGCAACGCAGTAGATGGGCGTTTTTCAGCAACCTGCTAGAATGCTCTCATCCACTCGGGCTTGAGCCTGATCTCACCCCTCAGGGCGGCGTCAATCGTCTCCAAGGCATCCTGCTTGCCCTCCGGGAGCCGCACCATCACGGGAAGATAATTGGATGCATGGTTGGAGGCGAACGTACCTCCTGTCAGGTTGGTGTGAGCGATCATCTCCCTCATTTCAAGGAGCATGCCCCTCTCGTCCGGCAATTCCAACCGGCCTCTTTCAATGCGATCCCAGAATGGGGTGCCTGGAATAGGTATCACGGTCAAGGCGGCAACATGGTCGGGATCAATGGCGCTCAGGATCTCTCCGGTTGCGCGGGCATGGTCAAGGGATCTGTTTCGGCCTGCAATTCCGAGAAGCACCATGACCGTAAGGCGCGCGCCTGCCTCCTTGACCTTCTTGCCCATCTCAGCGCACTGCAGGGCGGTGAACCCCTTGTTGACCTCTCTTCGAATCTCGTCATGTCCTGTCTCAACACCAAGGTAGATCCTGTCGAGTCCTTTTGCTCTCAGCTCGCTCAGCTGCCGGGATGACTTCAGGCTGATGCTTTTCGTATTGGCGTAGGATCCGACCCCCCTGACCCAGGGGAGATGTTCGTGGATAGTGTCAAGAATCCATACCAAGCGTTTCTGAGGAATGATCAGGGCATCCCCGTCCATGAGAAACACCCGGTCCTGGTTTCTCATGCACCTTGAGGCAAACAGGATGTCACCCAGAACGATATCGTCACTCTTGATACGAAACCGCTTATCCTTATAAGTCCCGCAAAAGGTGCATTTGTTATGGGAGCATCCCAGGGTCACTTGAAGCAGGATGCTGTAAGCCTCAGGCGGAGGACGGATGCAGTTGCCTTCGTAATGCATGCCTTCGCTTTCCGATATGTGGTCCATTGATTCGCCTTTGTTGGTTTCAGGTCGTGCCCATGCAGTCTGGACTGACTCTGCAATTCGGCGGGCAAAGTCCAGTTCTTCCGTTTATCGTCCTTTGTACTCGGGCTTTCTTTTTTCAGCCAATGCTCGCAGTCCCTCCTGATAATCCTCGCTCTGGAGCATTTCTTCAAAGAAGGCCAATTCCAGGCGCAGCCCGTCCTCCAGGGGCATGTTCCTTCCCCGGATCATGGCTTCTTTGGCCCTCCGAATTGCCAGCGGGCCCTTTTCGCAGATCTTTTCCGCCCACTCCCTGGCCGTCGGCAGGAGCTGCGCCGGAGGGACGACCTTGTTGACGAGCCCAAGTCGGCAGGCTTCTTCCGCGCTCATGGGAACCCCCAGGAAGATCATCTCTGCTGCCTTGGCCGGTGATACCATACGGGGCAGCCTTTGCGTCCCTCCCCACCCTGAGATCAGCCCCCTCCCAACTTCGGGTAATTGAAGAGTAGCGGTTTCGGAAAGAATCCGAAGATCGCATGCCAGCGCGATCTCGACGCCGCCGCCTCTGGCCGGGCCGTTGACTGCGGCGATCAGAGGCTTCCAGATCTCCAGACCTCGCGTAATACTTGGGGGCACCTCAAAGGATTTATCAGCCCATGGGAGGAGAAGCTTTTCGTGGTGAGCGCCGTCCGAAAAGGCGTCGCCGGAAGCGGTGACAATGCCTACCAAGGCGTCAGGATCATCTCGAAACTCCACCAGCGCCGTAGTCAGGCCCGTGAAGATTTCAGCATCGATACGATTTCGCGTCTCTGGGCGATTAAGCGTGATCGTCGTAATTGGCCCATCTTTTTGGGTAAGAACCGCCGGCATAAAAATCCCCTTTCATCAAACTGAAACCATGATAAGGATCATGATTCCCTTTCTCTCGTTCCGACGCTCCCAGGCTGGTCTTTTCTACGGTTTATCTACGGGGGAGTTTTGCCCCCTCCCGCTGTTCTCCTCGCATTCGCTCGGAGCCAGGGGTTTCCCCCACAGATAAAACGTGAAAAGACGGCGCCTTCCCGCCAGTCACTCGAAAAAGAGAATCATGATCCTTAAGGTCGCCTGGAGAAGCCAAAGTGATCCCTCCCTTCTATTTGTGGCCCGGGGTATGATGATAACCCCAGGAGGGAATCCCGATCAAGAAAAGCCGGCATGAGATCGAATGCATGGACCGGGCTTCCGGCTCAGAGCCTCACTTGTAGAGTTTGCGGATCAACTGCTTCTTGTACTGATATTTTGGGAGTTCATCGACCAACTCGACGCTCGCCCGAAAAACCAGTTTGTCGCGGATGAGATCTTCGACAGTCTTTCTTAGCTTCTTTCTGTCCCCGGGGTCTTGGCCCACTTCAACCTTGATTTTGAGAGGAGGCTCAACCACCGGTCCGGGCTTTTCAAGCTGGATTTCTATTTCCCCGCTCACCTTGGGTTTCAGTGTGGATACCACATCGATCACTGCAAGGGGATAGACGTTCACCCCCAGAACGGTGAGCATGTCGTCGGTTCTGCCCAAAGCCTCAATGCGAAAGCCTGTTCTGCCGCACACGCACGTCTCCGTGGAAACGACCCTGACGTGATCTCGAGAACGATAACGCAAAAGAGGCATGGCTTGCGACTCCAGGGCCGTATAAACCAACTCTCCCTCTACGCCCTGCTTTATCTCCAACTCCCGGCGACTATCCGGATCGATGAGTTCCACATGCACAACTCCCTGGCCGAGGTAATGCATGCCGCTTCCTCGGCCCTGTGCGCATTCACCGAATACGACACAGGAGATCTCGCCCATCCCCATGCCTTCGACCACTGTGGCGCCAAAACCCTCCTCCACGCGAGGACGGACCATCCTGGTTCCCCCCTCGGCGCCGCCCACGATAGTGCGAAGACCCAAGTCTCTTGGGTTGAGTCCTCTCTTCTCTATTTCGTCCAAAAGATAAGACCAGAATGAAACGGTGGAATGCAAAGCGTTGGCCCGCTGATACTGAAATGCCGCAATCACCCGGTCCGTATTGAATCCGGTGGGCATATGGGTCGCTCCTGTTTTTTCGATGCCCTCGCGGAAGGTGTCCGCGATAAAGGGAGCCGTGGGTATGTTCACCACGATGCTTTCAGGTCTGATTCCGCCGGCCCAGCAGAATCTGGCGATGATCTCGGCATGCACATCTAAGATGTCATGCGCAGTGAGACCCACATAGGTCGGAATCCCGGTCGTTCCGCTGGAAGAGTAAACTCGGGCTAATTTTTCCAGCGAACACGCTCGATGAATGCCCACAGGGGGATTGCTCATTTGAGCCTCGCGGAGTTCCTTCTTCTCGGTAAAAGGCAACTTCACGATGTCTTCGATCCCTCTGATATCGGCAGAAGTCAGACCCTGGTTTGCAAACTTCTTTTTGTAAAAAGGAGAGGAATGGAATACATAGTCGAATTGTTTCCGAAATTTCTGAACATGCAAGTCTAACAGGGCATCGACGGATAAGGTCTCAAGTTCGCCGCGCCAAAAGTTTTTTTGTTGTGATTCCATAGTCGGTATTTATCCTCCCCGTGGCGCTGTTTGCTGTGACTTGCATCCTGATCTTTGACCTTAGAGTCTTAATCTATGACTTCTTCGTAAGTTGCGGAGGAGTTCTCTGGTCCGGTGGAGGTGGTCTCTTCCGAGCCGCCACCATTTTCACCGTGGCTTGAACCGGCGCCGAAAACTCAATGGGTGGTCAGAGGAATCAAGGTGATTTATCTTAGCGCTTGTTTCCAATTTGTCAACTTGTTTCGATCGGGGGAGCTCACGCCGGGATTTACCGTTCATGACGAACATCGAGTCGGAGGAAACACTATTTTCCTCTTGACACCTCGGAGGTATTTATTCAGACTAAAGAAAATCCAGTTCCTCGCCCCACTTAGACTTTTCAAACATCACTCATAACCGTGGGTAAGGGCATGTTAGTTTGTGGCGAGAAAAGGCTCCCATGCGGCACCATCAACGCATCATCCTGTCCATGGATGCTCCTTGAAGCTCTCCCTGCTTGTTGTCCTCCCCATGGAAAGCGATTCTTTTGCGAGTACGACCGATCTTGCACAGCGGACTTTCCCCGAATAGCAGTTGAGGCGACCGAACCGCTGTGGAGAGATCCCTTGGGCCCGCTCGGTTTATGCCTTTTCCCTGGTGCCCGATCTCCGTAGCGGGTCTACCGTGAAAGATAAAGGCGGGGAAAGGATGAATTCAGCACCGCAGAGTAGAAACGATTAGGGCGAGTGCGCCCGTGTTCTTTCAATGCAGCGCAGCGTTTTTGCCCAAGAGGGAGCGTGTTGAAAAATAACATAAAGGAGGGAGTATGATTTCTCTTAATGTGAATGGTAAGGTCCATGAGCTGGAGGTTTCAGACGATACGCCCTTGCTCTGGGTTCTCAGGGATGACCTGAAACTCATGGGCACAAAGTACGGTTGCGGGATAGGAGAGTGCGGTGCATGCACAGTGCATGTAGACGGCAAAGCCGAGAGATCCTGCAGCATTACTGTGGGTGAAGTGAAAATGAAAAAGATTACCACCATCGAAGGGCTGTCCGCAAACCATCCCGTAAAAAGAGCATGGATCAAAGAGCAGGTGGTCCAGTGCGGCTACTGCCAACCCGGCATCATCATGCAGGTGGCCGCGCTCCTTGGGGAGAAGCCGACTCCGGATGCGGATCAAGTCATAGGCAAAATGGATGACGTCATCTGCCGTTGCGGGACCTATCCCCGCATCAAGAAGGGCATCCAAACCGCCGTTCAGATGGCAAGAAAGGAGGGCAAGAGCGCATGAGTTCATCAATGACCAGAAGAGCGTTTTTGAAGAGTTCCTTGGCGGCCACCGGTTTGGCTGTCGGGGTTACAATGAGCCCTCTTGGTTACAAGCTTCTCAATGCTTCCCAGGGCAAGAAGGCGTTGGAGGGTTTTAAACCCAACGTGTGGTATGAAATCACCCCGGATAACGCCGTTAACATTTTCATCGGCGCCTCCGAGATGGGTCAGGGCACCCACACCGCCCTCTCCATGATCATAGCCGATGAATTGGAAGCGGATTGGAAACGGGTCCGGATCCACCAAGGAGCGGCTTTAAAGGAATACCGTAACCCAGTGCTCGGAGAGCAGCTCACGGTGGCAAGCGCTAGTATCAGGGGCTTCTATGAGCCTTGCCGCAAGGCCGGCGCGGCAGGGCGTGCCATGCTGGTGAAGGCTGCGGCGTCGCAGTGGAAGGTTCCCGAGAGCGAGTGTGAGGCGGTCAAAGGGACCGTCGCGCACAAGAAGAGCTCCCGCAAAATCACCTACGGCGAACTCTGTCTTGAAGCGGCCAAACTGAAAGTGCCCCAGGATCCACCTCTCAAGAATGAAAAGAATTTCCGTTATATCGGGAAGCCCCTTGCGCGATTAGATGCGCCCTCCAAAGTAAAGGGCTCAGCGGTTTACGGGCTGGACGTTTCGGTGCCCGGCATGCACTATGCCGTTTTTGCCCGTCCGCCTGCCTATGGGGCCAAGCCTGTATCCTTTAACGAAAACGCGGCGCTACAAGTCAAAGGAGTCGTCAAGGTCATTCAGGCTCCCATGGGGATTGCGGTATGCGCGAGCTCCCTTGGTGCGGCGTGGAAGGGTAGGGAGGCTCTCGACGTGAAATGGGACAAGGGAAGCCTTCCTCAGATGGACAACGAATTCATCGAAAAGGCACTGATGGCCGACTTGGATAAACCCGGTTCGAAGGCTATGGAAAGAGGGGACGCCAAAAAGGCGCTGGAAGGTGCCGCCAAGAAAGTCAAGGCGACCTATTTTGTGCCCTTTGTGGCCCATACCACCATGGAGCCGATCAATTGCACCGCCTGGGTGCGCAAGGATCGCTGCGACGTGTGGGCGCCTACCCAGGGACAGACCGTTGCTCAGATGCTCGCTTCACAGATTTCAGGATTACCCCCGGAAAAGGTCAACATTCGCACGACCTACATGGGGTGCGGACTCGGGAGACGCGCTGCCCCGGATTTTGTGGTTGAGGCTGTTATCGCCTCCAAGGCGATCGGGAAGCCTGTGAAAGTGGTCTGGACCAGGGATGAAGACATAAAATACGATCTATTCCGTGCGGCCACGTGCCAAAGGATCGAGGCAGGCCTTGACGGCCAGGGCCAACTGATCGGTTGGTCCCACAAGGCGGTCGCCGGTTCCATCATGAAACTGATCAATCCCAAGGGAATACAGAATGGTGTGGACATCATGAGCCTGTGGGGGCTGGTGGATTTCCCGGGCTCGCCGGATGAGAACAGGATCCACTACGAGATTCCCAATTTCTATCTCGAATTTCTCATCTCGGAGCTACCGATTCCGGTGGCTCCATGGCGCTCGGTCCAGAATGGTCCCAATGCCTTTGTGGCGGAGTGCTTTATAGATGAGATGGCTCATGCCGCGGGGAAAGATCCTCTGGAATTCCGCTTGTCGCTTCTGAAAGGAACCGAACGGGCCCAGAAGGTCCTCCAAGTCGTGGCTGATAAGGCAGGGTGGGGTAAGCCAGTTGCCAAGGGAATGGGCCGCGGAATCGCGCAGCACTCATGTTTTGGAACCTATGTGGCCCAGGTGGCGGAGGTCTCCGTGGATGAAAAAAGCGGCAGGGTGAAGGTCCATCGGATTGTGGTCGCTGTGGACTGTGGCGTAACCGTGAATCCGGATATGATCGAGACCCAGATCCAGGGTGCGGTTATCGAGGCGCTGAGCACTACGTTGAAGGAGGAGGTACAATTCGCCAACGGTGGGGTGAAGTCCTCCAATTTTGACGACTATCACGTCCTCCGTATGAGCGAAGTGCCTGAAATAGAAGTTCACATCGTGAATAACGGAAGGATAGGCGGCATCGGGGAGCCGGGTGTGCCGCCAACGGCGCCTGCTGTCGCCAACGCTTTCTTTAATGCTACGGGTGTTCGGATCAGACGGATTCCCATGACTTCCAAAGTCGTTCAGGAAGCGCTGAAAAAAGCCTAGTCAAGTACTTGCCTGATAAAGGAGTTCCATCCGGGACGCCGCTCGAAAAGGGCGGCGTCTTTCATTCGTGACGGAAAAGGGGTGCTGCCTGGGTCCTGAGAGCCTTTGAATTTGAAGGTTTTTCCCCGTCGCTCGGAATCAAGCGTCTGTTTTGGATTCCGGGAAGGCAGACTCCGTTCCGTCAAGCCACGCCCGGCCTTGGGCATAGAGCGCTTCGACCACGGGTCCTTTGAGTCCCGGCAGGTTCTGCTTGATCTTGAAACCGAGCTTGGTCTGCAAGTACGCCAGATGCCTGTAGCCTTCCGGGAAACTTGCAAGAAGCTTCTCGTCGAGCTTCAGCGAGGCGCTGGGGCTTACGGGGTCCATGCGGTCCTTCTCATAGATGGGCTGACGTCGCACGATGCCCCAGCGTTCTTCGGATTTCTCGAGAAAGTCGTAGAAACGACCGGTGCAAACTACATCGACCATCACGCCATCCACGGGCCCGCGCTGGTTGATGGTCATTTTTGTCTGGGAAATCGCACGCATTCCCGCCACATCGATACTCGAACCGCCTAGGAAGTGCAGGATGCTCACGCCCTTATTGAAACCTTCACGGCTCACTTCGATAAACTTATGGGCCGGACCCTGAAACCAGGTCGCCGTCATCCAGCCGTCCCGATGCCAGACCGACGCGAAACGTTCCCAATCGCCGGCGTCGCGCCATACTGCCCAGTTTTCCACAACCTCACGAATTGCTACTTTGTCAGCAGCCACATCATTCGCCATTTTTATTTCTCCTTTCAAATGCCGGAAAGATCAATTCAAGACATCGAATATCCCTGCGCCGCGAAGATAGAAGGTATAAGATTATCGCATTGTACCATCCAAGTCGGTCAGACTGCAATCGACACCTGGTCGTCTTAGAGTACAGAAATTATTCATGAGCCAAAGAAAGAGGCAAGTGTTTCACTTCATACGCCGTAGGCCGTTCCATGGAGAACTCGAAAAGAAAACGGAACCGGATTTTTTCGTTCCACTTTGCCTTTTCAAACAGGCCGGCCACAACGGTCTCCCCGATGATGATCCCATCATCATATAGTCCCTCATGGACAAGCGTCAGAACCGGGTCAATCGGAGCCTGCATGAGGCCTGACATCAAAACGATGACCTTTGCTTTAAGATGGCTCTCCTTTCTTGTGGCAACCACACCCAGCTCCTTTATGAAGTCCAGTCGCCACAAACGGTTGATGTCGCCGTCCGACGCAAAGAACATGTTCAGGCCCAAGTCTCTCAGACCGTAGCTGAAGAAAGTTGCCATTGAATAACAGGGTCCCGCGCAACCGGCCCATATCAGGCTATCCCCCCGCCTGGTGCCGCTCCTGATAACAAGAGACCTGAAAATGGGCAACATCTCCGTATGATCTTTGCCCTGAAATATAATTTCATTTCCTTCCATTTTACACTTCCTCTTATGAGAGCGACCGTATCAAGGCCGAGGACTCTCTGCTTGCACCGGATTGGGATGACCTTTTCGGATTTTCGTGGCTCTCGCCTCAAAACCTTCCGCCTCTTTTTCCCTGCCGAGGTGCCTGGAACAATCCGCCAGGTAATCGTAGACGTCTGCCACCTTTGGATCATCGGGGCCGAGGATCCTTTCGAGGATGTCTCGGGCCTGCCTGAGAACCGAATCCGCCTCGAAGTACTTCCCCTGAATCCTGTAAAGCTTAGCCAGATTGCTGAGGGCAATAGCAACACGAGGCTGATCAGAATCCGCTGACTTCTCCCAGATAGCCAAGGCCTGCTTATAGAAGATTTCCGCCTTCGGATATTTCCTCTGGGACTGGTAGACTTTGGCCAGGTTGTTCGTGACAAGGGCTACGTTCGGATCGTCGGGGCCGAGAATTTTCTGCATCATATCGAGAGACCGGCTGTAGAGGTTTTCGGCCTTGTCGTACTCATGCTGCTCTTCGTAAAGGGCGCCCAGGTTGTTCATGCATATAGGCACCTGCACGTGGGTGGTTCCGAGTCCTTCTTGAAAAATCGCCAGCGCACGAACATACAGAGCTTCCGCTTCAGAATATCTCTTCATGGCTCTCTGGGTTTCAGCGATATTGACGAGGATTCTTGCCACCTGGGGATGTCGAGATCCCAGCCGCTCTTCCCAGAGCTTGAGAGAGCGCCGAAGAACGGCTTCAGCTTCTGTGTATTTGCCCAGACTCTGGTAACGGGAGGCCATGTTGTTGAGGAGTACGCTTAAGCGGGTAGGGTCAGTGTCGGGAGTTTTCTCCCAGATGGAAAGAGCCCTTTGATAGAGAGAATCAGCCTCGGAATATTTGCCGAGTGAATCGTAGATGTAGGCCAGATCGTTCAGAGAACTCGCCACATGAAGATGTTCCGGACCGAAGGCCTGCTCGGCAAAGCTCAAGGCCTCCTTTGCCGCCTGGAGAGCCTCTGCATCCTTTCCTTGCTGATGAAGGGAAAAGACCTGCCCGCTCATTATCTTCCACTGCGTCTCTTGATTAGAAGACAGGGAAGGGGGTGAGGCGGCCAGTAGCATCGCTAGAATGAAGGCCTGGATCCCAGCTGTCATTGGATCACTGCTCCGCTATCAGCTTGTCCTGCAAGTGGTGACTCGCCTTTGGAAACATGATCAGTCCACATGAGAAAGCTACAAGATAGAGGCTGAAAAATCAACCCAAACCCGCCAAACCCGACTCGGCTTAAAAGGGGCAGAGGTAAGTTTCATGCTAAATCGTCGGGTCCGGACAAGGAGCGTTCGCGGCCCGAGAATCGACATGAGCACAGTAACGGGTCGCATCAGGCGAGGAATATGGACTCGATCGATTACTGTCTTTTTTCCATTAAAAGAGGTGATTCACCCTATGGCCTTTTCGCACCCGTAGAGTCATTGTAATAAGAACATCGTACCGCACTTCACCTGAAAAGAAAGGAGTTACTCATGGCAGCTTATCTGGAGATTACGCTTAAAGTTCAATCAAAAAACCGGGGCGCTGCGGCCGCGGTCTATAACAAGTATCGCCAACCCTTCCTCTCCCAGATCAAAGGAGCGAAGTCAAAAGCTCTCCTCGTGAGGGACGAAGATGTGCAGGTGCTCCACGGTTTCGACAAACCCGAGAGCGCGAAGCAATATCTCGGGAGCCCCCTCTTTACCCAGGATGTGGTGGGGGAATTGAAACCTCTTCTCGATGGGGAGCCTGAAATCAGAATATACGACACCGCCGGTTAAGAAGCGTTGGAACTTTTATGTAATCCTTGCAATGATGGATCACTTAGCCAGAGCGGAAGTATGTGATCCAGCATGAGAAAACGCCGCCCGTTCGGGCGGCGTTTTCTCGTCAAAAGGGTTTTGTCTGCCTATCAGGCCTTCTTCAAAGCCGCCAGAACGGTTTGCGGGGTGAGAGGAATTCGGCGGATTCGAGCGCCCGTCGCATTGTATACCGCATTGGCCACGGCAGGGGCGAGAGGCATGACGCCCGGTTCACCGATGCCCCCGATGTCATCGTTGCTTTCAACAATGTGTACGTGAATATCCGGGACCTCGCTCATCCGAATGAGGCCGTAATCGTCAAAATTCGAAGATTCGACGCCGCCATTCTTGAACGTCACTATTTCTTTCAGGACCGTGCTCACTCCCATGGTGACGGCGCCTTCGATCTGGGCCTTCAGCGGATCGGGATTGACCACCGGCCCGCAGTCCACGGACACATCCACCCGGTGCACCTTCAATGTGCCGGTCTTTTCATCCACAGAGACCTCGGCCACTTCCGCAATTGTAGTGCCAAAGCTGCGGTGCTGCGCAACGCCCCGGCCCCACCCTTTAGGCGGCGGTTTTCCCCAGTTGGAGTTGATCGCAAGGTTCTCCAGGACCCGATGGGCGCGTTTGTCATCTTTGAGGAGCTCCAGACGGAAATAGAGGGGGTCTTTCCCTGCCAAATGGGCCATTTCGTCCATGAAAGATTCAGTGGCAAAGGCATTCACAGCGTTCTGAACGGATCTCCAGGGGGCAACAGGAATGGGCAAATCGGACAGGACCAAGTTTACCGAAAAATTGGGAAACTGGTAGGTCATTCGAGCCTTGTTGGGCGATTTCGGAGCATCCCATAGACCCCAAAGGCAATACCAGTCAATGCCGCCTTCAGGCTCCTGTCCTGCATTCATTCTTGAAAGAGACCTTTTCCATCATCTTTACGGCTGTATGAACACCCTTTTTAACTCGGGCATGAAGTTCCGCACCGGCATATAAAATCGTCTAAGCTGTTGATGACCTTTTCCGGGTCGGGGTTTTCAGCCAACAAGGCTGCGACCTGCATCATCATTCCGGGTTGACAGTATCCGCACTGGACCACCTGCTCCTCAATCCAAGCCCTCTTCACAGGGTGGGTTTCCGGAAGACCTTCGATGGTCGTGATTTCCTTCCCCTGGGCTTCTGCTGCCGTGATCGTACAGGATCGCTCCGCCTTGCCATTGATGTGGACTGTGCAGGAACCGCATTCTCCGATACCGCAACTGAACTTGGTACCGGTGAGATTGAGATGATCCCTGATGACCCAGAGCAGAGGCACATCATCCGCGACATCCACTTTATAATCTTTGCCGTTGACTTTCAGTTGAATCATAATCCCTCCTTCTTTTTCTGTTTTAGTCTGGCCGGCTTCTGTTGGAGATGCTCTGGACAAAGAAACCTGACGGCCATGACCAACCTTTCGGCGGCTCTCAAGTCAGTAAAGTTCTCCGCATCCATCGTGAAAAATCGGAGCTTCAGGCTCAAGGTCGGCCTCAAGTTGGGTTATGAATTAGTCTCCCTGCATAGAGGCAGGGAGATTCGCGCAAATTCTTTTACTGTCCGTTAACAGGATGGAAGGAGAATATACAATCTTGAGGATGCCAGTATAGAACAAATACGTAGCATTGGGCGTGCGGTAGTGTCAGGCAAATTTTCTTGAAGCCATGCGAGGCAAACGCGCTGGGTACAGCCAAAAGAGAGGATGCTCGCCGGGCCGTTTGTCTCTGAGAGATGATACAGATTGACAAAGCGAAGGCTCACAGCTACGCTCATGTTCACATAATCCTTAACCGGCGTTGTCTATGATCGATCAGATTCGGCCATCCCAGCCCCGTGACGTGCGGCTGGATTTTTTTCGCGCCCTGGCTCTTCTTTTGATTTTTGTCGCCCATATGCCGGGTAATCTGCTTGCGCCGTACAGACCGGGATGCTTCGGATTCAGTGACTCGGCGGACATCTTTGTCTTTATTTCCGGCTATTCAGCCTCTCTCGCCTACATAAAGATTTTCCGGAACAGGAGTTTTTGGGTGGGCACAGCAAGGGTCGCAAAGCGCTGCGCAGAACTGTATGCTTCCCACTTGGGGCTGTTCTTCACTGTGGCCATGATTATGGTAGCGGGCAACCGGCTGCTGAACACGGGCGTCGACTATGTGAACCTGTTGAACCTCGATTATTTCTTCGAGCACAGCGAGGAAGCCCTGGTGGGGTTGTTTACCCTGACCTATGTGCCGAACTATTTCGACATCCTGCCCATGTACCTCTTTGCGATGGCCATGCTTCCGCTGGTCATCCTGCTTGCGCGGCTGCATCGGATGATGGCAGTGCTGTTCTGCGTTGGCCTGTACCTTACGGTGCCCTTGTTCAGACTGGAACTGCCGGCGGAAATCGCTTTCTATCGCCCCTGGTTCTTTAACCCCTTCGGTTGGCAGTTTCTCTTTTACACCGGCCTCTTCCTTGGAGCAGGCTGGGTGAAAGCACCTCCCTTACGGTGGTGGTTGGCTGCCCTTTGCGCGTTATACTTGATCCTCAGCATTCCACTCAGCCATTATCCTACCTATTCTCAGGTGGCATGGCTGAACCTTGCAGAGAGTCGTCTGGAACCCCTGGTGGACAAGACCAACCTCGGGATTTTGCGTTGGCTTCATTTTTTGGCTCTGGCTTATGTGGTGCTTTTTCTGCTCAGAGGCAGAACTGGCTTTCTTAAGAGCAAACTGGCGGCCCCTTTCATCAAGACCGGGCAGCAGTCCCTGCCTGTTTTTTTGACCGGCATGGCGCTGGCCCACATGGCCGGTATGGCACTGGATGTGTGGGGCCGCACTCTGCTGAGCGCCTGTGCGGTGAACGCCGCTGGATTGGGGATATTGATACTCACCGGTTACGTAGTAGGGTGGTTCAAATCCCAACCGTGGCGGGTAAAGAAGGGTCCTGAAGGCCTGTCCCCACTGGAGAGAGAAGTGGAGCTTTTGGATGAAATATTGCCTGGAGTTTCCGTTCGGGCAGTGCAGAGAGGAAAAAAAGAGCAAGGTGCGGTGGCTAAGCGGTGAACCCAAAGAAAACGAAGGAGGCTTAGGGATGATGAGGCGAATCAGTCTTTTAATCGTCTTGCTGGCGAACCTGCCCACAGTTACCCCTGCGTTCGCTTATAGCTGGCAAGAACAAGCGGAAGTGCTGCGAGGGCTCGAGGGAGTTTATGTGGTTGTAGGACGGCTCAAACCGGAAATCGAGCGAGATGGTCTCTACGGGAGCATGCTCCAGGACGACGCGGAGTTTATGCTTCGCACGGCTGGCGTAAAAGTCCTCTCAGAAGAAGAGTGGCTTCTGGCTCCTGGAACTCCGTATCTCTATTTGAACGTGGATGCTTTCAAGTATTCGGACGGCTATGTGTATAAGATTCGGCTGTGCCTTGTCGAAAAGGTCCGGCCGGTCCGCAAGCCCACAGTGATCGAGGCAACAACGTTAAGCATGAGGGACGACTTAGGAATAACCCCAAGCCTGTCGGCAATAAGAGAAGAGACAAGAGATCTTCTGGACAAATTCATCGGCGTCTGGCGGGCCGCCAATCCAAAGCCCGCCCAGAGGCTCCCCGACCAGCCTGTTTTTGTGCCAAAGTGAGGGGGTCTGCGGCTGTAAATGTGGTTTTTTATCGACGTATATTGATTAACCTATTGACCCGACGTGCCAAATGCCCTAACATCCCTCAGTCAAAGGGAAAGACCGCACAGGAGTTGAATGTCAAGACCTGAAAACCTTGAGGGAAAAAGAATTGTTTCTCGTCTCTGGGGGCTAGGTGAATGAAGATCATTGCTTTTGTGCTCCTCTTCTTGAGCTTGGGAACTGGCACAGGTTCGGCGCAAGATCGCGATCCCCTCAACTCTCCTCCTTCCTGCCCTGCAGATATTGAAGTCTTTAGGGATCTCGCTTACATCCTGGGAGGACATAAAAGACAAACCCTGGACATTTACACTCCCGCGAGGAACGATGACCCGTTACCGTTGATCGTCTGGATTCATGGCGGCGGTTGGAAGTTCGGAAGCAAGAGCGCTTGCCCGGTCCTGGCTTGGACACAAAAGGGCTATGTCGTTGCCAGCATTAACTACCGCTTAAGCCGGGATGCCAAATTTCCCGCTCAGATCGAGGACTGCGAGGCCGCCATCGGGTGGTTGCGCGAGCACGCTGAAAAGTACCATATCGACCGGGACCGCGTGGTGGTCTGGGGAGAGTCTGCGGGTGGGCATCTTGCATCGCTGGTCGGTACAGCGTGGGATGTGACGGAGTGGGAACAAGGGCAGGAAAAAGGTTTCTGCCGGGTCGAAGCGGTCATAGACTGGTACGGCCGGAGTGATCTTACTCCTGTTTCGACGAACCCGGCATTCGCCGATTCTCCAAGCGCATTTCTTCTGGGGGGAAGCGGCGATGATGTGGCTCG
Source organism: uncultured delta proteobacterium (assembly GCA_963740905.1). Lineage (GTDB taxonomy): Bacteria > Desulfobacterota > DSM-4660 > Desulfatiglandales > HGW-15 > JAFGDM01. The sequence goes on along the minus strand of CAVUFY010000014.1, from coordinate 17,141 downwards.
GCTGTCGAGAGAGGCCAGCCCGATCTTTTATGCGTCAAGGGATGACCCACCTTTTTTGATCATGCACGGGGACCAGGACAAGGTTGTTCCTCTGCGGCAGAGTCAGGCCTTTGCCGAGGCGCTCAAAAAAGTGGGCGTCAAGGTGAAACTGCTCGTCCTCAAAGGCCTCGGCCACGGCGGCCGGCAGTTCCTGGCGCCAGAACAGGTTGAGACGATTGACACTTTCCTGAACGAACATCTTGGTCGGCACGAGTTAGCAGGCTCCTACCGTTAGAGATCAATTAGAGATCAATGGATGATGGCGCGGCAAGAGCGACGAAAAACGTTAAAATATTGACGCTTTTTGCCTGCTTTAGGCCCGGAAATCAGTCGGTCTTTTGGTATCCATTCCAAACTATCGCATTAACTAATTGAAAATATTAAAGATAAAAGTTTTGGCCGGAATTGGCATCCATCTTGCTTATAAAGAGCAGCAAATACAGTGAGTTCTCGGATTCGCGTGCATCTTTTCGGCCCGGGTTCTATCCTTAAAAATTAGAGAACCGCAAGGGGAAAAAAACGGTATCACGGGAACAATGAGGAAAGCAGAGTCATGGCACTCTGCTTTTTTCTTTTGTTGGGCTTGCTTCCCCGCGTTTACTCCCTTGACTTGGGATAGGCTCCGGAACAAGCAAGGGAGCTGCTTTTTTAGAGGAACACAACGGAGTCGAGGGCGAGACGAAGCAGGCGCCCGGATTCCTTTAGGTGAACCCACCCACGGTGCATTGGTAAAGAAGAATACAGGATCGACCCCATTGTCTTTTTCCAGATAAGCGTCTAGGTAATATATATGAACCGTCCAACTTCAACAGTTGAATAAAAAACCACAGGATGGCTCATAGCCTCCAAAGGTTACGCTTGAGCAAAGGGAGTTTGTGATGGTTCCAAAAAGACTTCTCGGACGTGCGTGTATCTTTTCTCGGGATCGCTTTCAAACACTTTAGGGAAAACCCGAGCGTTTGAACGGGGAGCAAAAACACGCCGTCAGGGGAAGTCTTCCTTCAGAACGAGCGATATCGCGTAAACGTCAGGAAAAGGATTCCTCGCACGACGCAGCGTGCCTACCGCGCCACTATTGCTTGTCCCAGATCATACGCAGAAAGGTTCAAGGCCACCTTGTGGGACGGCATTTTGTCTGACAGGACCGTTTCAAAGAGAGTGCGATTGAGAGGCAGAACCCCGGTCGCTGCGAGGGAACCCACGCAGATGATATTGCCGAGGATGGGATTCCCAAGTCTCATGGCCTCGTCCGTCGCGTCGATGAACCAGGCTGTCTCCGAGAGCTCCCGCACCCATTTCCTGATGTCCTCCATGTCTGGATAGGTCTGTTCGCCGCATATGACCCCGATAGAACGGATGGGTCGTGTGTTGCAGAGGACTTTGACCTGAGGGTTGCCGTAATCTCTCAACACTCTGATGGCTTCCGTCGGTTCGAGGGCTACGATCATGTGCGCTTTTCCTCTGGGAATTTGCGGAGAATAGTATGAATAGGAGGATACCCTCAGATGGCTCATGACCGAACCTCCTCTCTGGGAGGCGCCGAAGGTTTCGCCGATGGTAACGTGGAGTCCCAGACGGGAGAGCATGTCTCCAACCATGCGGGAGGCAAGCACATTGCCCTGACCGCCGACACCGGTGATAATGAGGTTGTACGGGTCCTGTAAGGTGATCGTAGATTCAGCCATGGTCAAGCCGCCTCCCTTCTTTCAATGGCGCCGGAAGGGCAGACCGATGCGCAAACGCCGCAGCCGGCGCAGATCACTTCATCGATGCGCGCGACCTCCTTTTGTTCGTCCCATATAAGGCCCGGGCATTTGAAGATGCGGGTGCACAGGCGGTTGCAGCCGCAATTCTCTCCCAGGCAGACGCGCTGGTTTACAGACACCTCGAATTTCTTCTTGCCCTTCTTTTCAGGGCTGAGCGCACAGATCTGCCTGAGAACGACCACCTTCACTCCCTTCTCCTCAATCATGTCAAGCAGGGTTCTTCGAGTCTCCTCAAGGTCGAAGGGGTCGCATACCCTCACTTTGGCTCCCATGGCCTTGCACGTTTCGGGAATGTCCACGGCCGGCACATTTTCCCCCATCGCATTCACTTCCAGACCGGGGTGAGCCTGGAAGCCGGTCATAGCCGTGCCGCTGTTGTCCAGGATAATGAGGGTGATCTCTGCGTTATTGTGGATGGAGTTGATGAGGGCCGGTATGGCGGCATGGTAGAAGGTGGAGTCGCCGCACACAGCAAAGATGGGCTGGTCAAGGCCGAAGCGTCCCAGCTTGCCGAAGCCGCTCGCAAGACCGGTGCCGCTCCCCATGGAATGAAGTGTCTTGAGAGTATCGAAGCCGCTGGAGATGGCCCCCAGGGAGTAACAGCCGATGTCTCCGCACACGAATCCTTCCCTGTTATCCAACCGGAGTGCGTTATGGATGGACCAGTAGGAAGCACGGTGAGGACAGCCGGGACAGAAGGTGAGCGCCCTCGGCGGAGCGCCCGCGTCGGCAATTTCCGTTGCTCTCTTGACGTACTCGTCAGGCACGCTCTGGTAAGGGACGTTCAGGATCTTCGAAAGAGCGGCCACGACGTGGTCCGGGTTCATCTCGTTCACCGCGGGAATCAGGCCGTCATGCTTGCCGTAAAAGGTCTTGACGCCTACGCTCGGAGCGAGAACGGCTGCCAGTGCAAGCACATTTTCTTCCATGACGGGAAGCACCTCTTCCACGACGAGGACTTTATCCGTGTGGGAGAGATGCTCTTTGATGAGACCCCGGGGCAACGGCCAGGTCGTTCCGAGCTTTAGAATGCCCACCCGGTCCTGCACGCCCAGAAGATAGACGGCTTCCCTGCTGTACAGGCTGCACACAGAGCTGGTGATGATGAGGAGTTCGGGCCTTTCAGGCCCCGCGTAAGTGTTGAAAGGAGAGGTCTCGTAAATTTCGGCGACCCTGCGGGGCTTCTCATGCTGCTTTTGCCGAAAAAGGTGCATAACACCGGGCAAGTTGATGACGGGACCTTCCAGGGTGTTCGCAAGATCGCCTTGGTACTTAAAACGGGCCCGGTCATCGAAGTCATGAGGAAGGTCCCCCACTATCACGTTCCCGCTCGCGTGGGAGAGGCGCGTGACGCTTCGAACCATGACCACGTTCTTGATGTCTTCCGAGAGCTCGAAGGCCCATCGGGTCATATCTTTGGCTTCCTGGAAGTCCCCGGGCTCGATCAAGGGAAACTCCATCATTTTTGCATAGGGCCGTGATTCTCCTTCGTTGGTGCTAGAAAGAGCGCCGGGATCTTCGCAGGATACGATCACCATGCCCCCACGGGTTCCATACTGTGACAGGTGAAGAAGGAAATCAGAAGCCACGTTCATGCCGACCTGCTTCATGACGGCCATGGAGCGCAGTCCCGAGTAGGAGGCGGATGCCGCCACTTCGAGAGCCACCTTCTCGTTCACGGACCATTCTACGTAAATATCTCGTTGGCGTGACGCCTTGGCGAGGTTCTCCACAATCTCGGAAGAAGGCGTGCCGGGGTAGCCTGCAACGACTCTGACCCCCGCCTCCATGGCGCCGCGGGCGATGGCGTCATTGCCCATGAGAAGAAGCCTGGTGCCTTTTTTCGCTTGAGCGAGCTCAAACATGTGGGATGCCTCCATCAAGAATTTCCAGCACAGGGCTTTGCCCAACCAAACGATCCATGAACCCGGCGGCGGGTTGGTCTCTGGCGAGTCCGCAACCGGAAATGGGATTCAGTGTTCTTAACCGCCTGCCAGTATCTTCTCTATGGCGGTAGAGTTGATTCTCAAGCAGGACCGACCCCGGGCGTTCACCAGTCCCTCTTGGAGCGCCGCGCGGAGCGTTCTCTTCTTCTTGTTTGCCGCGGCGAAACGCAGATGAGCCAGACTATCGGAGGGAATGGCTTCGTTCAACAGCCACCCGGCGGCCAACGCCCTGTCCACGAGGGCTTGCCCCCTCGCTGTGCGAATGACCAGGGTGTTCCAGCGAGTATCGCCTTCCATGATACCCACGGAAAGATCAGCCCACTCAGCCGTCATGTCCGGGCAGACGGTGCAGCCATGAGGAACTATCGGCCGGATCTCTGAGAGCGGGATTTCCATTCTCCCTCCATCTGTTTCGATCACGAGCACCTCGGCGGGAGGCGGTGGAATATCCATTTTTCGCACCGTTCGAAGGTCAAGGCGGGTGGAGAGAAGCGCCAGGAACTTCCTGGCATCCAAGGCCCACGTGCAGAAGAGTCCCACCACGAGACTGACGGGATCCCTGAAATCCGGCTTTCCAAGAGGATTGGCCCGCATCTGGGCCACGGCCGTCACCTGGCAGGGGGTGCCCACTACTCCGATGTCGGTGTATCCTTCCCGTGCAGCCCTGTTGAGAGCTGAAAGGGTAGGTGCCGCAGTAAACTTTGACGTCGAACAGGCGCTAACTTCCTCCGCGCGGCTCACAAGACGCGGCGCCGGAACCAGATCCACTCGGTCCGTAAGTACGGCTGCATCAATGATGCCCTGCTCCAGGGCGAACGCCATTAAAGAGGAAACCGTGCCGCCGGCTTGGAAAAGCGCGGCCGGGGCTTTTTGTCCTGCCCTGGCTTTTACCACAGTCAGGTGATCTCCCAGCGGGCTTCCTTCATAAGCCTTTCCCCACCAGCGCCCGGCGAGGGTATCCAGGTCCACCTCCGCCTTGGGGCAGTGGGCATAGCACTTTCCCTCGGCGAGATCGCATGGAAAAAGCATGGCGGTCTTCCCCTTGTGGGACTTGAAGTAGGGGCAGAGTTCCACGCAGGCACCGCATCCTACGCACAGGTCTTTTTGAAGAACATCCTCCAGGAGTTCTTTCGGTCCGAAGGAACGCATTTCAGGAAAACCTCCACGCCGATGCTAACAGCCGTTGATTGCCTATGTCTGAAAATGATTCAAGAATCCAGGGACGGTTAAAAGCGTCGAGTTTGGGGTTGCAAACTCGTCAGAGACCAGCCTCCGGCCAGGTCTACGCTGTGTTTGATTGTGGCGGAAAGGCTGCATTTGGATATCGGCCTTTGTTTGACGGGTAGGGGAATACACCACCGGGCGGCTAAAGTAAAGCAGAAATCCGGAATGGACTCGTCTAATTGCAGCAGGAAGGCCCGCCCCGCCCGAAAGTCTTCTCGTTCGTTCTGGCCAGCCTTGCGAGAAATCTTCCGAAGGGACCCTTGGGCTTTAAATACTTGCCTGGATTTTTTTCAAAAGCCTCTTTGCATTGTTCGGCACAGAAATGGTAACTTTGCCCCTTATAAGTGAACTCATGATCAGTGGACACGGTATCCACCCTCATTCCACAGACCGGATCCACATCCACTGTCGCCCTATGAGATTGCTGAACCATGACAATCCTCCAAAAATAACGTTCGAAAACTCCTCCCTCATCACTCGCTTCGGACGTTGTTGCTCAGACTTTTTGTCAATTCATCGGAATTTTTGGGAATGCCACTTTGTTCCATACTCTTAATGTATAGGCATATTGATTATTTTCAAGGCCTTCTCCGGGAGTTTCTCTTGTCTGCGACGCGAAATGGGTTTTTCCATCCACGGGAGGAGCAAAGGAAAACGGTGAGAGGTGGAAGGAAATGAAATATGAAGAGTGAAAAGGAGGGCTTTTATGGCTTTTAGGACTCCCATCAAGGTTTGCTTTGGCGACATCGATAACGCGGGGATCGTCTACTACCCCAGATTCCTGCACTATTTTCACCTCTCCATGGAGGAATTCTTCTTAAAACAGTTGAGGATCGATTTTGCCGAGGTGCTGCATGAAAGACAGTTGTCTCTTCCAACCGTTCACGTGGAAAGCGATTTCCGTAGAAGACTGAAGTATGGAGACCGAATTGAGATGGAGGTGCGCATCCTGAATGTAGGGCGAACGTCTATTACCTGGGGCTACAGAGGATACCGGGGGTCGCCGGGAGAGGAACTGGTCGTGGAAGGTCACAACATTACCGTCTGTGTGAGGGCCGACACCTTTGAGAAAATTGAAGTGCCGCAGTGGTTGAGAAGCGCGCTCATAGATTATCGGGAGGGAATTTGCGAAAGCGCATGATGAAAGGGCAGAACCGTGCGGTCCTGCCCCTCAGCCAACGCAGAAACTATTTCTTCACCATATTCTTGCCGCAACACTGCAGAGGGACTGAGCAGGCCCCTTCTGAACCGGAGCCGCAAGAACAAGCCTTCGAAACCTGAAGTTCCAGGCCGCAGGTCTTGCACACATAAAGATCACCTTTTTTCATGTCGCCGCAGTTCGCCATGGTTATATCCTCCTTTCTGGTTAGATTAACCTTAAGGTAATAGAGTGATTCTTCCCTGTCCATACATGCAATCCTGTATTTGATTGCGACGCTCACCGAATCATTCATAACATTGTCTTTGTGTAGTGCCGGTTTTCCGACCCATAGCTTTTTCGAAGATCCGAAAATCCTGAATCATAAATGGAACGCTTCATGCCCTCCTGCGGAGGAGAAACATTGGGAAGCCCGGCCTGGTTCCTGAGACTTGTGAAGGAAAAAAGAGGATGGTATGTTTGTGACCAAAGTAAGCCGAGAAAGGAGAGATGATGAGACAAATCCGAAAGGTCGCCTGTGTGGGTGCAGGACTCATCGGTCAGGGCTGGGCCACTGTGTTTGCCTCGAAAGGCCTCAGCGTGGTGCTGCAGGATCTCACAGAATCCGTTCTCAGGGACGCTCTCAGCCGCATAGCCGAAAACCTTCAATTCCTCGAAGCTTGCCATCTGCTGGAGGACGGCTCGGCAACCGGCGCCGCAACCCTGATTAAGACGACCACGCGAATCGAGGAAGCAGTGGCCCGAGCAGACTATGTTCAGGAATCCGTTCCGGACAGGTACGAGATCAAGAAACCGGTGTTCGAGATCATGGATAGGTTCGCTTCGCCCGGCACGATCCTTGCCAGCAGTTCGTCGGGATTGCTCATGAGTGAGATTCAGGAAGCCACCCGCCGTCCGGAGCGCTGCGTAATGGCCCATCCCATTCTGCCGGTTCACCTAGTACCGGCTGTGGAAGTAGTGGGTGGAGAAAGAACTTCAGCGGATGCAACCCTTGTGGTGTGCGAATTCATGAAAAAGCTGGGGAAGGTCCCCATTCTGTTGAAAAAAGAAGTTTCGGGCTACATTGTCAACAGGCTGCAGGCGGCTGTGCTCAGGGAAGCCATCGATCTGGTTGACAGGGAGGTGGCAAGTTCGGAAGATGTGGATAGGGCCTTTTGCATGGGAATAGGTCTCCGGGACCCGGTGATCGGGCCACTCCTGCGCGCCCATCTCGCAGGAGAGGGCATCGAACGTTTCTTTGAGAATTACGGCGAATCCTACCGCCTTCGATGGGAATCGATGGAGACCTGGACATCGGTGCCTCCGAGAGCGGCACAAGCCGTTGCGAAGGGGGTCAAGGAGATGAACGCGGTGAGAAGCCTGAGTCTTGGCGAACTCAAGAAGTGGAGAGACAAGATGCTCGTCGGAATTCTTCGTGTGGTGAAGGAGGAGGGGGGAGCACAACACGGGCGCGGACGCAAAAGGTTGTGAAGGGTAAAATGAAGCAGATCCGGGAGGATAAGGGGATGAATTCAAGGAGATCGGAATCGAGCAAGCAGGATGGGGAAAGGGTCAACCGGGAAAAAATCGATCGGATTGTCGCCGAAGCCAGGCAGGCCGAGAATGAGCGCCTGAAGGGATACAGAGAGCAATCCTTGAGAATCCATCCCTGGGTCTGTGCCCGGTGCGGCCGGGAATTCAACAGCAGCAATCTTCACCTCCTTACCGTGCACCATAAGGATCACAACCACGAGAACAACCCGTCCGACGGGAGCAACTGGGAGAACCTCTGCCTTTACTGCCACGACAACGAACATAGGCGATACTTGGACCATGAGGCGGGTGGAGGAGGGGAAGGGACCGACGAAAATGGAACGTCCATGTCTCACAAGCCGTTCGCACGGCTTGCAGACCTGCTGAAGAAAGGACAGTAATCAGCATCAGTCAAGGAGGGAACCCCTCTCCCGATATGGGATGCGGGACGCGGGATTCTACTGCCGCAAGAGTACACGGGATTATAGGGAAATCGTAGATTTTATGATACTCATTCATCCCCCGGTAGCCAAGCCCTCCGAACCTCCGGCAGGTATCGCCAGGCTGGCCGGAGCGCTTAAGCATCACGGAGTTTCCTGCAAGTTGCTGGATGCCAATCTGGAAGGGATGCTGGATCTTTTGGAAAAACCCTTGAGTCCCTCGGACACCTGGACCTCGCGCGCGGGGCGTCATTTGCACCGCCATCTTCAGGTTCTCCGTACACCTGAAGGGTATGAAAATCCCGATCGTTACGCAAGATCGGTGCTGGATGTAAACCGAATTCTTGAGCAATCGGCTGCTCGCCGCTCGGTGCGTTTGAGTCTCGCCAATTACTCGGATGCCGACTTGTCCCCACTCCGGAGCGCGGATCTTCTGAGCGCCGCCGAGAGCCCTGAACGAAACCCGTTTTGCGCCTATTTCAGGGAGAGGATTGAAGAGTGCCTGAATGAAGAGAATCCAAGGGCCGTAGGTATTTCATTGAATTATCTGAGCCAGGCTCTTTGCGCTTTTTCCATGGTCGGGCTTCTCAAAAAGGAGCACCCTCGCCTCAGACTCATGCTCGGAGGGGGCCTCGTGACCTCATGGATGCGAAGAGCCGGATGGAATAACCTGTTTGCAGGGCTGGTGGATGACATGGTGGCAGGCCCCGGGGAGGCGGCACTACTTTCTTTGTTCGGCAAAGATGACGTCGATGGTGCGTGCAGACCTGATTACCATCCATTTCTTGGGCACCGTTATTTTGCCCCCGGATTGATCCTTCCCTACAGCGCTTCTTCAGGCTGCTACTGGCATCAATGCTCCTTTTGCCCGGAAAGAGCGGAGGGCAATCCTTACAGGCCGGTCCCGCCCCGCCAAGCGATGGACGATGTGGAAGACATGGCGCAGGAATTGAAGCCTGTCCTCATCCATTTTCTGGATAATGCTATGAGCCCTGCTCTCCTCGAGAGGATAGCGGGAGAAGGTCTGGGAACGCCGTGGTATGGGTTTGCGCGATTCACGGACCTTCTGGCCGCCCCTGATTTCTGTGCCGCCCTGAAGCGATCCGGTTGCGTCATGCTCAAGCTCGGCCTGGAATCAGGCGATCAGCAGGTTCTCGATCATCTCCGGAAAGGTATAGACCTCAGAACAGTGTCTCAGGCCCTGAGATGCCTCAAAGGGGCGGGTATCGGCACTTACATCTATCTCCTTTTCGGCACACCGCCTGAAAATCGGGAGGCAGCGCGACGCACATTGGATTTCACGGTGAGACATGGAGAATACATCACTTTTTTGAACGTGGCGATCTTCAACATGCCTGTCTCCGGAGGGGATGCCGATCGCTACGAGACAAGAGATTTTTATGGGGGTGACCTTTCACTGTACACGGACTTTGTCCATCCTTCAGGATGGGACAGGTCTCACGTCAGGAGCTTTCTGGACAGGGAGTTTAGAAGGCATCCTGTGATCGCAGCCATTTTGAGGAGAGATCCGCCGATATTTACGTCCAACCACGCGGCTTTTTTCTTAAAGCAGGGCAGTGAAGGTATGGGGAACCGATTGATCAAGTAGGCTGAGCAGGGAAGCGCAAGCACAGCCGAGCGCCTGGAGGTGTAGAAAAATTTCCACATGTAGTGTGGTGAATAGACAACACTTGAGCCGGATAAAGAGGTTGAGGGCTGTGTGGTAACGAGTTGAAATAAGGCTATAAAATAGTTTATGTATATGTGGTATAATTATTGCTAATATGTGGACGTCTCCACGAGGAGTTGAGGAGAGAACATTTTAAAACGAGGAAAAGATCATGATCGAGGGTATCATGAATGAAAGGTGTTGTGCGATTGCTTCGTTCGTAATAGGGATTGCCTTTTTTTTGTACTTTTTGCCGTTTTAGGTTGCCGTTTTTGGCCCTATGGTAGAGCTTCTGAAATCCAGTTGAGTCTTCTTGCCGGCGGTCCCAATTGGTTTCGGCTTCCCAGGGCTGTACTTTATAAAAGAGATGTGTTGCTTTTTCACGTCTTAACCTTTTCCCACCGTTTTCGTCCCTATCGCCGTCACTCGCTTTAATCCTGCATCATGAGTGCCATTTCCCGTATAGAACGGAACTTCCTCTGCGCTTTCAAAAAAAATGAGGTCAAGGGTGATCAGGTCTGGACCTTTCACCCGTGATTTGGTAATGTAGGTACAAAGTAAGCACCCGCTCACATTCGAGGATCATGAGCAAGATCGGAACAACTTTCCTGATGGTCTGCCTCGCAGCAATCCTGACCTGTTCTAGTTCGGCTGCGGCGGAAGACCTTTCCATTCAATTTGAGGGGGAGAATTTTTCCGCCCACGTTGACGACTATCCCCTCAAAGCCGTGGCCGACAGGATCGAGAAGGAAAAAGGAATCTGGTTTAAAGCCGGTGAGGTTCTGATGCAGAAAAAGATATTCGCCGATTTTGATGACCTTCCTTTGGAACAAGGCCTGGAGGTTATTCTCTCCAGGATGAACTATAGTCTCGTCTATGACGGGAAAGACGAGGTTGTGGGGGTCTTCCTTTTCAAAAGCCTGGAACCGACACAAAAACGCAACATCAGGAACCTCAGACGGCCGGTGAGAAGAAGACCGAGAATACTTTCCAGAAGAACTGCCCAGCCTTTTCGAAATTAAAAAAGCAAAAGCCTCGAAAAATTCTTATAAACCACCTCTGCACGGCCGGTTCGCTGCTTTGTTTTTTCTTGACAATAGGGCTGCTCGAAACCATCATCCAGCACGACGAAAAAAGCAACTTCGGGCTGCATTTGCCCGCTCGGTGCGGGAATTCTGAAAAGGAGGATTAAGGAATGGGTTGGGGAACGAGGAACCGTCTTGCTCGTCTTATAAAGTCGGATGGGCGCTGCTATTTTTTGCCCATTGACCACGGATATTTTCAGGGACCTACAAGCCGGTTGGAGAAACCCGGTGAGACCATAAGTCCTCTGATTCCCTATGCCGACGGGTTGTTCGTCACCAGGGGAATTCTTCGTTCGTGCGTGGATCCGGCCAATTGCCCGCCTATTATCCTCAGAGTGTCCGGCGGCAGCAGTATCATCGGCAAAGATCTGGCTCACGAAGCCCTGATCACGTCCGTTCAGGAGGCGATACGCCTCAACGTGGCGGCCGTGGGCATGTCGATCTTTGTGGGGAGCGATTATGAGCATGATTCCCTAGTAAATCTTGGAAGGCTTGTGGATGAGTGCGAAAAGTGGGGCATACCCGTCATGGCGGTCACGGCTGTGGGAAAGGAACTGGAGAAAAGGGATGCGAGGTATCTCAGCCTGTGCTGCCGCATCGCGGCTGAATTCGGGGCCAGGGTGGTGAAGACTTACTGGTGCGAAGGTTTTGAAAAGGTGGTGGAAGGCTGCCCTGTGCCGGTTGTCATCGCAGGCGGCCCTAAGGCGGATACGGAAAAGGAAGTCTTTGAGTTTGTCTCCGACGGCATAAAGAAAGGCGCCATCGGTTTGAACCTGGGTCGGAATGTGTGGAAGCACGACCATCCGGTGGCCATGGTGAAGGGGCTCCGTGCCATTGTCCATGAAAACGCCTCGGTCAAAGAGGCCCTGAAAGTGTTCGAACGCGAAAAGAAGAAGAAATAAAGAGGCCCTGCGGTGGACAGTCTCTATCGTGAGGAAGACGCCAAGGCTTTTGTGGCGAAGCACGCCGCCTATCCTCCTGACCTTGCCGTCCGTGTTTACACCTCTCGTCTTATCGGCTCAAATCCGGATCTGGTTCTCCATGGAGGAGGCAATACCTCCGTCAAGCAGCATGTAATAAATATCGTGGGAGAGGAACAAGAAGTCCTCTTTGTCAAGGGAAGCGGTCTCGATTTGGCGGCGATCGAACCCCAAGGGTTCGTCGGGCTGGATCTCTCCTTCCTTCGGAAACTCCGGAACCTGGAAAGGCTCTCGGACGAAGAGATGGATGCCCAGTTCCACATCCGCAGAGTTACATGGCCGTCGCCGAGCCCCTCGGTTGAAGCACTGCTCCATGCTTTTCTCCCAAGCAGGTTCGTTGACCATACCCATGCTGACAGCATTCTCCTTCTGACTAACCAGAAGAGGGGCGACGCGCTGATTCGGGAAGCGCTCGGCCCAAGGGTCACAGTCCTTCCTTATGTCGCTCCGGGGTTTCGCCTGGCAAAGGCTGTGGCGGAAGCGAAGGAGAGGGAATCGGAGACCGATGCCATCGTGGTGTCGGGTCACGGAATTTTCACTTTTGGCGAGGACGCCCGGAACTCCTACGAGACGATGATTCGGTATGTGAGCAAGGCTGAATCCTTTGTTCGGAAAAGCATACAGGGGAAATCTTTGACAACGCCCCGTTTGGGCGGGCCTTCTGACAAGACTTCCACCCACTCTACAGCCCGGGTGATGCAGATCTTGCGAGGGGCATGCGTGTACACGGCTTCAGACGGAAGGTCGTTCAGGTTCCTGGCGGAGGTTCGGAATACGCCTGAACTGGTAGACGCTTCCCTATCCAAGGAGGCGGAGGGTATATGCGCTTCCGGTGTCCTTACTCCCGATCACGTCATCCGCACCAAGAACCGGATGGTCTATCTCCGGGCAGTCCCTGAAACCGACGAGGCTCTCAAAGACATGGTGATGCGAGCAGTGGAGAGTTTCAAAGAGGATTACCATCGCTATTTCCGGGAGCAGTCGGGCGCCAAGGGAGTTCATCTTGAGGAGCTTGACCCGTATCCCAGGGTTTTTCTTGTAGCGGGGCTGGGACTGGTTGCCTTGGGTCTCAGCCGGAAAGCGGCTCGCATTGCCGCCGATATTTCGGAAAGAAACGTGTCTTGTAAACTTCAAGCCGGGGTTTTGGGCGAATATGCTCCCATACCTGAGTCTCATATTTTCGATGTGGAATACTGGAGCCTGCAGCAACGAAAGCTGGGAGGAGCTTCTTCTCTCCCCCTTCAGGGACGCGCTGCCGTCATCACTGGGGGAGGAGGCGCGATAGGCTATGGCATCGCCGACCGTCTGCTGGCTGCGGGGGCCGTGGTTGCCCTCGCAGACATTGATGAATCGAGTCTGAAGAAGGTCTATTCCGTTCTGGCGGAAAAATACGGCGAGGACCGGCTGGAATCAGTCTCTTTTGACGTCACAAACCCTCAGTCGGTTGAGGAAGGTTTTGACGAAATCAGCCGGCGGGTGGGCGGGATCGATATCGTGGTCCCCAACGCGGGAACTGCTTATGTGGCAAAAATCGCGGACCTCGATCCAGACAGACTTGATCGGGTGATCGCCGTCAATTTGAAAGGGACCTTCAACACCATTAAGGCCTCGATCCCTGTTTTCAAAAGACAAGGAACGGGCGGCAACATCATCGTGATCAGTTCGAAGAACGTCTTTGATCCGGGCGCCGCTTTCGGCGCTTACAGTGCTTCCAAAGCCGGAGCCCATCAGATCTCGAAAATTGCGGCTATCGAACTGGCTGAACTGGGAGTGCGGGTCAACATGATCAACCCCGACGCCGTCTTCGGGGATGAAAAGATCCCTTCCAAGCTGTGGGATCTGGTGGGGCCTGACAGGATGAAATCCAGGGGGCTCGACTACGAAGGCCTCAAGGAGTATTACCGGAACAGAAATCTCCTGAAGGCGCAGGTTCTAGCTGAACATGTGGGCAATGCGGTCGTCTTCTTCGCCACAGACCAGACGCCCACGACAGGTGCAGCCCTTCCTGTGGACGGAGGCATTCCTGCAGCCTTCCCGAGATAAGCCTCCATGCTTTTCTAAGAAGCCAGAAATTGTTTTTTTCGTCATTCCCCGGCTTGATCGGGGAATCCAGAACTGCTCGTTTTTTCTGTGTTCCGGCTGGAGTTTATCCCGCGCCCGATGCGGGGCCGGAATGACAAGAAAGAACATTATTTGACTTATTACGAGTTCATGAATGTTGACATACAGCTCGCATGTCTTTCCAGGAGGAGCAGATGAATACCAGGGAACGGGGAAAAGACGAGAAGGAAAAAAAGATCCCGAAGCCTGATCCCAAGAAGAGGAAAGAGAAGACGGCGGATCGTTGCATGCGCTGTGGCGCCCCAGTGGAACACGAGGGAGATCTTCTCTGCAAGAAATGCGACGGCGAGGTGCACTAATCGCGAGGCTACAGGTTTTGCGTGTATCCATGGCAGGGAAGGAGAGGCATCTGATCGTGAACGCCTTCTGGTTCGCTGCCGGCGATATTTATCATTCGTGAGGAAGCAGCAATCATAAGAATGAACAAAAAGCTTATCATCGTAATCCTAGGGTTGGTTATTCTTGTCTTGGGAGCAGCCCTTATTTTATGGCCTCGTCTCCCCAACAGCTATTCGGACAGAATGGAATCGATGACCGTTGCCTATTCGCCGTTCGAGTCATGCACGTTGTTCCTGGTTGCGGAAGACCTGCAGTTTTTCACGCGCAATGGCCTCGACCTGACCTTGTACAGGAGCGACTCCGGGTCTGCGGCGCTGGATGACATGCTGAACGGCAAAGCGGACCTGGCGGTGAGTGTCGCTGAGTTCCCCTTAGCCGGTAAGGTAATCCAAGGCACCCCGGCCCGGGCCATAGCCAGCATCGACAAAGCGGAGTTCATCCATATCGTCGCCAGGAAGGACCGAAAGAAGGGAATCCTTCGGACCTCAGGGGAAAACGGATTGGAACGGCCGGGGGATCCATCGCCAAATTCCACCTGGGCAGATTTCTCTCGCTCCACGGCCTTGGAATGCAGGACGTCGATTATGTGAGTGCAGGAACGCCTCGGGAGACCTCCGACGCAGTCGTGGACGGGGGTCTCGATGCGGCCGTCCTGGCCCAACCCTATGCGGAACTGGCAAGAGACAGGTTGGGTGCGAACGCCGTCGTCTGGCCGGCACAGAGCGCTCAACTGCTGTATGCGCTGGTTGTCTCCACCGGAAGATGGATCGCCGGACATCCGAAGCAGATCATCCGGTTCATTCTGGCCCTCGCGGAGGCCGAAAAGTATGTAAGCGCCCATCCTGTCGCGGCCAAGGGCATCGTGCAGCGGAGGTTGGGATTTGATCCGGAGTACATGGACGTCGTCTGGCAGCAGAACCAGTTCACCCTTAGCCCTCGACCAGTCTCTCATCGCTGCAATGGAAGACGAAGCCCGGGGATGATCGAGAACAACATGACCAACGAAAAGGCGGTCCCGAATTCCGCTAAGTCCATCTATACCGATGCGCTTAAGGCGGTGAAGCCTGAGGCGGTGAATATTATCGAATGAGTTGTGCAGGTAGTTAAGTCGAGACTTCTTCAGTCCCATAAACTGATAGATTGTGTCAGCCTCGTCAGGAGGTTAAAATTATGTCGGAGGATGAGAGTTATGGGAACGATCAATTACGAAATCGAAATTGAAATTTTCAAGGGAGAAGGCTGCGAGCACCATCGTAAAGGGGACAAGTACAGGTATCCTGAAGACATAGGTCACATCTGCCCATGGTTATTGGACAGCATCAATTCAACGATTCGCGTTCTGCAATTTGGCGGCACTTTGCCATGGAAATACGAAGATCCGGAATACGAAAAGATGATCGATGATAACGGGATTACAACTGAGTTTATCCGTTGTCCTGACCCAACCGATGCGAGTGTTGTTGCAAAGATTACCAGGAGAAAGCTGAATTCTCCAAAACAGGTCGGATGGGCGTAGCCTTCTTTATGCGAAGAGAAATTATGCAAACCAGAAGCGAGAAAGCAGTGGCAAAGTTTTCAGAAGGCTATAACTGTGCGCAGTCTGTCTTTTATGCATTTTGTGAAGATGTCCACGTCGACAGAAATACGGCGTTAAAGGCCGCATGTGGATTTGGCGCCGGCATGGCGCGGAAAGAGGAGGTATGCGGAGCGGTAACCGGCGGCATCATGGTTATCGGGGCGAAATACGGCAGGGGAGAGAATGACGACCGTACGGCCACGGAAGGGACCTATTCAAAGACAAGAGAACTGATGGACCGCTTTTCTGAGAAACACGGAACTTTTATATGCCGAAAACTGCTGAACGGGTGTGACCTGAGTGCCGAAGAAGGGCAGAAATACTTCAAGGAGAATGATCTGCTGAACAAGACCTGCAGAGTTTGCGTTGAGAGCGTCGTCGAAATTCTTGAGTCCATCATATAATCCGACAAGACTGATGAATTTAGGCGGAAAAGGAGGCGGTGTCATGGAAGCGGATAAGGTGATCGTCACGAATCGGAGCGCTTTACAGGAAAAGTACGGCGCAAAAATGGACCGCATTGAGAAGGCTCTCAGGCGGCTTGTTGCCGCCGATGAAAAACGGGGCCTGCATACCAGAGTAGTGGCTATCGATTCAAACGTGGATATGGCCACCCTTCACGGCCAGAAGTGACGGACAGAAACGACCAGAGGCAAGTGAAGGCGGCGGTTGACGCTGTTCACAAGGCCTATCATCCGGATTACCTGATGATCCTGGGTGCCCCTGATGTTGTTCCCCATCAGGATCTCAAGAACCCGGCCTATGACCCGCAGGGGGACAGCGATCGAGTGGTTCCCAGCGACATCCCCTATGCCTGTGAAGCCCCCTACAACCGGGATCCGGCTAAGTTCGTCGGACCGACGCGCGTCGTAGGGCGATTGCCCGATCTGCTCGGCACCGGAGATCCTGCTTATCTGGTTTCCCTTCTCAGCACAGCAGCCCGGCACAGGACGAGATCCCGCTCCGATTATCAGAAGTATTTCGGCGTGAGTGCTGAAGTCTGGAAAGAATCGACATCTCTCAGCCTGACTAAACTTTTCGGTTCCGGGGCCGCCATGGCAACATCACCGCCCAAGGGTCCAGCGTGGACCGGTGCGCAATTGAGCCGAAGGATTCATTTCATCAACTGTCACGGTGCGCCCGGGGATCCGAACTTTTACGGCCAACGAGGAAACAGCTTTCCCATCTCTCACTCCGCCAAGAACCTTGTCAGGAAAATTATGAACGGAACCGTGATCGCCGCAGAATGCTGTTACGGCGCGGAACTCTATGACCCTGCGGACGT
>CAVUFY010000013.1:0-562274 GCA_963740905.1 uncultured delta proteobacterium | reverse complement strand
GATAACGCCTGAACGCCTTCTTCCTGAGCCCTCGGTACTACGGTAAAGCAAGAGGTATTTATTCCTTTCATTCCTGATCAACGCTTTGACGGCTGTGTTAGGCTGTTCCGGCATAGCTGGTGTTCACTCAGCGTGTTTCCACGCATCTCCTGTGGTATGAGCCTACGAGAGAAGTCAGCCGATCTAAAAATGGAATGCCCTACTTTACCACTCCAAAGTAATTTCCTGAACAGGAGCTTGAACCTGAACGGCAATCGGCGTCCAGATATCCACATTCTCCGCATCAGTCTCAATGGTCGCGGCAGAAGAGAATAGGGCACTCCGTGATCGCTACGGTCGCGCTTTGGCTGGTCCTTCCACCACCCTGATACGGGATACACGCCTATAACGCCCCGTTCGGCGAGGTCCGCTGCCGTACCTACCCAGACATCCGAGTGAATGGATCCTTTGTTGCGGGCCTGTTCACCCGACAGCCAGCCTTCCGTATCAGCGCTTGCCCCGGGTCTTTCCTCATCCTCTTCGAGGGCCCGGCGATTCGAATCGTTTACGGAATGAGTCTACCGTCTCGGTGCGCGACTTTACGTCAAAGCGCAGTCCGTGCGAGGCATAGCGATGACGGTGCCTCCAGCCGCGCCTGCCCGGATTCGGTTCGATAAAATAGGAAAGCGTAACGCGAAACGCACTTCGGCCCCGCCAATTTCACGGAGCGCCTCAATCGGCCAAGGAAGTCGGTGTAGATGCATCTCGCGCATGCGGCCTCCTTGGAAGGGATGTAACGTGGCCTGGGCAACAAGAGTGAGAGCATCGTTCGCGCTGCGCAGTGCCCGTTCCAGACTCGGGACACCAAATCCGTAACGGCGAACCAACGCGGCTTTGGCACGTTTTCCTTGAGCATTTCCAATACGCGTCTGCATCGCCGTCGTCCATCTGGCAGAGTGGACGAGAAGCGCACGGACCGTTTCCGGCCAGAATTCCGGATACTCCGCGAAGACGATGGCCGCCATACGGGCAACCTGCGCCGTGGATGCGCTGGTCGCATAGGACAAGACAAGCAGCTTTTCCGCAGGCTTAAAATGCGTAGACAACAGGCAGAGATCGGGAACAGGAAAATCCACTTCGGCGTCATTGAGAGCTACGTTTCCGCCTTCAAACACGACTTCCGGCTTGATGGGCCAGAGGTTCTGAAATATCACCAACGTCGTGCTCCAGGGCGAAAGATCGCCACACCTTGAGACGGGGGACCACCCATCCCAATCAGGGTGGGTGATGAGGGCTTTATCCGTGCATGCGCCAACCGTAAGGGCATTCCATGCCTGGGAAGGGTCGTGCACCGCTTCGAGGTCGCTGCGGCCCAGATAATCCGCCTGGATGCGGTTTGAGGGTACGTTGCCGGCGCTGACAAGGAACAGTCGCCGCGCCCCTACGTCAGCGCTGTCCAGATAGCGCAGCTCTTGTCGTGCCGGGTCAAAAATGCGGCCGGCAGCCAGCACATCCACGGCTGCAGACCATGATGTCGGTTGGCCGCGGTCGCGTTCGTCAGCGGTGACAGCCAGCCAGAACGCCCGTGGGCGGTGTGGAGCAGTCACCTCGGGATGGCCAACCGCCTGCGCCGTGATCGCTCCGTAAAGCTCCGGGTCATTGGCGCCCGTCGGTGGCAGTATTTTAACGGACTCCAACCGGTGACGAAAACGCAGAGATCCCCGGAAAGGAATGGTTCAAGCAGGTCGCCATAAGCTGCTAACCCTGCCATCTCGGTTCCATGGCCCATATTTGTGGGGCCTCCCCCGTCATGGTGGGGCCCCACGTGGGATCCACTGCCGTGACATCCGCTGCCGCAATGACCTTGTCCAACAGCGGGTGAGCGCGCGTTACTCCGGTATCGAGGATGCACACCGCCGGCGCATCATCGGACGGCGGGGTCGTCCTCCTGGCAAGGTCGTCTACCCACTCTGCTTGTTCGTCAGCGGGCGCATCCACAAATAATGCAGCGCTCTGCTTTGCCAGCCGCAGCTCGGCTACATCGTTCAACACGTCGAGAGAACCTGAAAGCTGTTCCGCTGTTCCATGAACCAGAACGACGTGGCGATCATCAAACGCCAACCGTCTCTCACCGACCACGAGCCCAACGGCTTGAGCGAATTCATAGAGTCGCTCAAGTTCACGTCCGTTCTGGCGGCGTAACCAGACTTCCCACCAGATCGCCCGGCCCTCCGGGGGATAAGCTTGCGCCTCATCCGTCCACAAAGCGCGCAAGGTCGCCCGACGCAAGCCGGCTATCCGGTCCACCAGGTCTTTGTGCCGGGGTTCGCCTTTCTTGGTCTGCTCGCTGGCGTACTGCTCGAAACGACTGACGAAATGCTTGAGCTTGCCGTCAGGGACAAACACGGTCGCACGCTGTACCACCTCACCTTCCGGCTCAGGCTTGAAAGTCTGCACCGCCACGAGCTCGATGCCCTTGCGCCGGTCCTCAAGCGATTCAAGCTTCAGCTCGATCCCGGGCTGGCTTTCGAACTGGATGTAGAGGCCTGGCTCTGCGCCGTGTACCGTGATGTCAGTTTCTGCCCGACGTTCGGTTGTTTCCTCTGCTGCACGGCGAAGCGCCTCCTGGAGGGCTTTTGCATGCGCCAAACGGTCTGCCGGACCGGGAAAGGGTTTCGGTTTGATCTTTTTGCCGTGAGGCCGGTAGGGATCTGTTGTAGGAGGGTTGGGGACGACTAAATGCCTGCGATTTCGCGGGGCCTGCAAGGCTAGCTCCTCGAGGCCGGTCTGTGCCGAGCCCGCTGTCGCTCTTTGAGGGCTTCGATGATATCCGCGGTCTCAACACGAAGTCGGCTTGACAGGATCGCGTCCTTTGCAGCTTGTTCGCCTGCGCGGGTCAAATCCGCATGACTTAGTCCTTCGACCTCAGCAAGGACTTTTGGCCAATTCACACCCTTTGTGTCGAGGAGGGCGAGCCGAGCTTGAAGCACCTGCTCTGCACAGGCCGGGGACGGCAATGAATACTCGACGATTGAGTCGAAGCGGCGGAAGAGCGCACGATCGAGCAACTGCGGGTGGTTCGTGGCCGCGACGATGAGGCTCTCGGAATCGTCCTGTTCCAGGAACTGGAGAAAAGAGTTGAGCACGCGACGAATCTCGCCAACTTCGTTGCGCGCAGCCCTTTCGCTGCCGAGGGCATCGAATTCGTCGAACAGGTAGACCGCCCGCGTTTCTTCAATCGCTTCGAAGATGAGCCTGAGCTTTGCCGCGGTCTCGCCAAGGTATTTTGTAATGAGCCCGTCAAGCTGAATGGCGAAGAGCGGCAGCCCCAGTTCCCCTGCCAGCACGGTTGCGGTCATGGTCTTGCCCGTGCCGGGCGGTCCCAACAGGAGGACCTTCCTCAGCGGTCCGAGTCCGTGTTCGCGAAGCGCCATACGCTGCCGGTACTCGATGATTATGCGCTCAATGCGGCTGCGCACCCTGTCATCAAGCGCCATGTCTGCGAGTCTGGCCTTGGGAAAGGCAGCCGTTAGAAGCCCGGCGAGCTCTCCACGCGGCTGGACAATAGGTACCGGTCTCGTCTGCTGGTGACTCGCGGCGGACTGCTCTCTTGCGCGTGCCTTGTCCACGAGGTCCCGAAGTTCCTGTGCAAAGCGAGTATGCCCCTGCCGGGCCGCCTGGGCAGCGACCTGCATTGCGATGGCATAGAAGCGTTCATCGTCGCCCTCCGCGTGGGAGCGAATAAGCGCCTTTATGTAATCGGCTTTCGCCATCGGGCTTGCTCTTCGGTCATTGGGTGGATGACGAGTATTCTGTTTGACGTGGTGCTGATAGAATCCGCTTTATTTGGTTTCGGATCATAGGGGATTCGATCCTGGGTGTCAACCAAAACCCCTCTGTCCTTCTGAAGGGCAATCCCACACTTGATTCAGCTTCAGCTTCAAGAAAGGCTGGTTTGGACTCTCGGTAAACTCGCGCTCTATTTTTTCCTGTCTCCGAAATAGAAGGTGGTTCCATGAACATCGAAATATTCCAAGAATTCCACCAGATTCTTATCTCTGGAAACAACAATTGAGTCGTCCCCGCTCTTCCCAAAAGGGACAGCTCGCATCGTATCGCCCGTTATTAACATTTCTGCGGCGATTTTTTTGGCGTCATCTATTAAGGAAGATGATATTTTCCACATAACAACCTCCTCTCAAAGCGCGTTTGCCGCATCCAGGTTTTTAACTGGTATACGCAACGCCTAGCTCTTTTGATATCTCAGAGTCATGGACAAGGAATCGCTCTTCGCAAAGATGTTGGGCATGCACCCGCCTTGGTTTGAGAAGGAGGTGGTTGTCAATGAGAAAGAGCAGCGGTTGACATCTACATTGATCACGAGTGGGAGACCCCGGTGAGGTTCAAAAGAAAAAGAGGTCAGCTGTCCAGTGGCTAACCTCTTCTAATGACTTTTTCAGGTGCCGAGACACAGAATCGAACTGTGGACACGGGGATTTTCAGTCCCCTGCTCTACCGACTGAGCTATCTCGGCAAGGTTGGGCCATTATACCCAGCGAAGGTATCGTGTCAAGATGAATTTGGTGACGTTAACGAGGCTTGATATCCCCAAGATCCAGCTCGAGATCAAGATCTCCCAGGTCCAGAGACAGTTCTTTCTCCTGAGACGCAGTTGCTTTCTTGCCCTTCGCCTTTTCATTGCCCGCCGCAGCCTTCGAAATAGGAATCTCTTCGAGGCTGATCTCGTCCATGTCCAAGAGCTTGTCGAGTTCCTCTGTTGACTCTGCCTCCAAATCTAGCTCCATGGTCGCAGATTCACCTTCGGCTTGACCCCGTTTTCCGCCTCGGAGGTCTAGGGGCCTGATACCCGGAGAGCTGTCCTCTTTCTGTGCTTCTTCCAAATCAAGGGAGAGTTCATCGGTCCCCGGCGCGGGGCCCTGGAGATCATCCAACTCCAATGCGTCTCTATGGAGGGACAGCTCATCGTCTCCCAGACCTTCAAGGTCGAGTTCTGCGATAGCTTCCTCTGTGTCCATATCTTTCCCCAGAATCTCTCCCGCCGTAGTTTTTCCGGGCAGGGCGCCTTTTTCAGATTCCAGACTGAGTCCTGATGTGTCATCAAGTGAGATCTCTTCCGAGTCCAGTTCGAAATCAGAAGACTCGGGGAAAGTCACTTCACCTGAATCGAAGTGAGAAGATTCGTCCTCCAAGTCGACCTCGGCGTCGCGGCCAAGCGAAATTTCAGAAGATCCGCGGGCCTGCTGTTCCGGATGGGACTCGTTAGCCTCTCCTGTCAGCGCGCCGAGCAAAGAGGGAGGATCGGGCCTGAAAGGCGGGAGGTGAAGTTTCTCCTGCTCCGAGGAAATGTCTTTGTCACATTTGGGGCAGATTAAATTGTAATCGAAACTGACGTAACTACATTTAGGGCATTTCATTCCGGACTCCTAATTATTAGTGAGCTTGGATAAGAATCGTCAAACCCTAATAAACGCATATATATTCTTATTATGCAAAATTAGTGCATAAATAAATATCATAATTTTTCATATTGGTCAAGCATTCAATATGTGGGCACTCTATCAGGAGAGCATAGAAATGCGATGGACGGTCTGAACCAGGGCCTCCCGGCCGCCTTTCATCCATTTTTTCCTCCTCCCCAGCATTGTGGGATGGCGGACCTGGCCAGTTCATCGCATCGCTCGTTTTCCTTGTGGCCTCTGTGGCCGGGAATCCACTGCCACGCAATCCGGTGGCGCTTACTCAGGGCCAAAAGCTCCTCCCAGAGATCCCTGTTCGCCACCGGCTTCTTCTCGCTGTTAGTCCAGTTCTTGGCGATCCAGCCATTTATCCACTGCGTCATGCCTTTGACGATATAGTTGGAATCCGTGATCACCCTGACCCGGCAAGGCTTTTTGAGAAGGCGCAGGCCTTCAATAACGCCCCTGAGCTCCATGCGATTGTTTGTCGTCTTTGGTTCGCAGCCGGAAATCTCTCGCGTGACGTCGCCGTATCGGAGGATGATCCCGTATCCGCCCGGGCCCGGATTGCCGCTGCAAGCTCCGTCCGCAAAAAGTTCTACGAACTTTTCCCTGTCCGTGGCCCCGCTCCGGCTCTCGGTTTGCTCCTTTTTCACGTTCTTTTCTCCACAAAAAGCCGCGCCCGCTATGCTCCTAGGCCTAGCTCAGTGATGGTTCCCGATGGAGGTCTTACTTTTGACTCGCGTCATGGACCACAACAAAACTGCGAATGTTCGGCAAATACGAAGGCGGCCCTATGCCCATCCCACATCCGGATGAGAACGAAGGCATTACTCCCCATCGTGGCAAAAAATGAGAGGGTCGCATGGATCAGCGGATTCTTCAGGAATATCGATAAATTCTAGTTGACGAAACGCCCCCGAACGAAGATCAAGAGCTCCGGCTTTTCAGGATAATTGGTCTTCAGGCGAAGCGTGCCCTGGTAGTGGTCGGCCACACTCGGAATGCTCGTGAAATTGATGCGATAGTGCTTGCCCGCAGAGACCTCCTCAATGCTGTATTTCAGCTTGTTGTTCAGCGTGAAATTGACGGGGTCTATTTTCAAAGGTTTGGTTGGATCTCCCTTGATGTCCACTGACCGTGTCAGGCTCTCCGTCATTTTTCCCTGAATAAGGACGGACTTGGGCGAAACGACGATCGGCGTTTTCACAAAGGCTTCAATGGTGATGGTATCTGTTGAATTAGTCGGGTCGTTCGTGTAAACGCGAGCGGATTTGTGAACCTTGCCCTCGTAGCCCCTGGTGTTGAACTTCAGTGTGATTTTTCCCTCCCCGCCGGGGGGGATGGCCCTGTCGAAATGGGCCACCGTGCAGCCTCAGCCGGGATTCACGTTCTTGATTTGCAGGACCTCAGTTCCCTGGTTGGTCACCTGAAAAGTGTGTTCGATGACAACACCTTCGCCGACGTCCTTGAAATCATAGTGTTTTTCCGGCATGACCATCTTTGGTCCCGTAGCACTCCCGGCAGGCGCAGATAAGGGCAAAGCAACCAGGACCAAAAAGAACATAACCGGAAGCATCAAGAATCTCTTCATGGATTCCTCCTTCGAATTGTAATGGCAGAACCAACAACCCCCTCGATGGAACAGCCCTTCGGGAGAGCACGTCAAAGATGAGGTTTTTCAGGGGGACAAAAGGGGTCGTCTTCTGTCGTCAAAACATACCAAGAATACTACAGAGATCGCGTAGCTGACAAGAGATTTGTACTGACAAGAACAAGACAATTACAATAAGATATCCTTCGATTCACTCACCACTCCAGGATTAGAGGCCATGAAGATAGACTCGAAATATGGAGCAAGCGGCCGAGGCAGGAAGGCCAAGGCGGCGAAAAACGGAAAGAAATTTCAGGACAAGGATAAGCCGGGAGTGGCTAAAGACACCTTGTCGGACGAGAGGTACCGGAGTTTCATAGAGAACATCGATGAAGGCGTCTACGAAGTGGATTTGCAGGGAAACTTTACGTATTTCAACCGTGCCCTCTGTGAGGTTTTCGGCTATCCCGGGGAAGAGATCGAGGGGGCCAACTTCAGCAAATTCATGGACGCGGAACACGGCCGCGCCGCATTCGAAATCTTCAACGAAGTCTATAAAACCGGTAAAGGGATCGTGGATCTTCTGTGGGAAACCATCGATAAGGGAGGAAGAAAAAGGAAAGTCGAACTCTCCGCCAATCTGATCGTGAACAGGAAGGGAGAGAAGACCGGGTTTCGGGGCATCGCCAGGGACGTAACCGAAAAGGTCAAGGCCCAGGAAGCCCTCAAAGAATCGGAAATCCGTTATCAGTGCGCTTATGAAGCCAGCCGCTTGGCTGAAAAGCAATACAAGACTCTCCTCGATTTTGTTCCCTATCCCATGGTGGTCTTTGCCATTGACGGAAAGGTGAGCTACCTGAATCCCGCTTTTACAGAGACTTTCGGGTGGTCTAGCGAAGAGTTGCAAGGGAAGCCCATCCCCTACGTGCCCCCGGGGCTGGAAGAGGAAGTGGAAGAAGACATCCGGGAACTCTTCGCGAAAGGGGTCATTCATAAGCATGAGAGTCGGAGGCTGACCAAAGATGGAAGGGTGCTCGATGTGGTGATGAGCGGCGCCGTGTTTTCGGAATCAGAGGGACAACCTGCCGGCGAGGTGGTCGTGTTGAGGGATATCACCCAGGAGAAGAGACTGGAAGCCACCAAGGAGACGCTTTTAGATATCAGTATGGCCTTGCCTTCCCATCCTCACCTTGAAGACTTGCTCGACTACGTGAGCAGCGAAATCAGGAAGCTCCTGAATGTGGAGGGCGCCCTGGTCATTTTGCTGGACGAAGAAAAGCGGGAGCTCTTTTTCATGGGCGCCGCTTACGATGACCGGGATACTCAGAGGCGAGCGAAAGAAGTGCGGTATCCTGCCGACAGAGGGATTTCGGGAAAAGTGATCAGAACAGGTCAGCCCTTGATCGTCCAGGATACCTCGAAGAGCCCTGATTTCTACGGTGTGGTCGACCGGAGAATGCACTTCGAATCCCGCACCATGTTGGACGTCCCTCTCAGGAGCGGAGAGAGGATCATCGGCGTTCTTTCCGCCATCAACAAGCGGGAAGGCCGGTTCGACGGCACCGATGTGGAATTGCTCAATCTGGTGGCAGGAACCGTCGCGCTTTCCATCGAGAATGCGAGATACGCCAAAGAAATTACTCAGGCCTACACCGAGGTGGCCAGCCTCAACCGGGCAAAGGACCGCGTGATCAACCGTCTTTCCCATGAGCTGAAGACGCCTGTCTCCGTGCTTCTGGCAAGCCTGAGCATCCTCGCAAGAAGGTTGCAGGATCTTCCCGAAGAATCGTGGAAGCCAACATTTGAAAGGGCGCGGAGGAATCTCGATAGGATACTTGGGATACAGTACGAAGTGGAGGATATCATGGAAGGCAGGCATTTTAAGCACCAGGATCTCCTCAAAATCCTTCTTGATCAGTGCGCCGACGAACTGGAATCCATGGTGGCACAGGAAACAGGAGAAGGACCGATCGTTGAACGGATCGGCAAGAAGATTGATGAACTCTACGGGCCGAAGGAGTTCAAGGTTTCCGAATTCTCCCTGGATCGATTTGTTGAGTGGAGGCTGGAACAACTGAAGCCCAACTTCGCTCATCGCGAGGTGGAGATCAGCACTCGCCTTGAACTTGTTCCGCACATCTGTGTTCCCGAGAATGTGCTGGCAAAGGTCGTGGACGGTTTGATCAGGAATGCCGTGGAAGCGACCCCTGATGAGGGGAGCATTGAGGTGACGGTGCAGAAAAAGGGGGACGGAGCTGAACTCATTGTCTATGACTGTGGAGTCGGCATAACCGAAGAAAACCAGCGCCGCATCTTCGAAGGCTTTTTCATGACTCAGGACACCATGGCCTATTCATCAAAGCGGCCTTTCGATTTCAATGCAGGCGGGAAGGGAGCAGACCTTCTGCGCATGAAGATTTTTTCAGAGCGGTTCAATTTCAAGATAGAGATAAATTCATCCCGATGCCGCCACATTCCCAAGGACACGGATCAATGCCCGGGACGGATCGGCGAGTGCGCTTTCTGCAAAGAAAAAACCGACTGCTTCAGGTCGGGCGGTACGGCCTTCCATGTGTATTTCCCTCCTATGCCTGACGGCAGTTGCCCGATGCCCGAAAAACAGGAATAAACCAAGGGCAGAGAAGCAGCCGCTATAAAAGCGCTGCGAGCGAAAATATCGACAAGTTGCCCAGGACGTGAAGGGTGATCGGGACGATCAGGTTTTCTTCCACTTCATAGGCGAGCGCAAAGAGGATCCCTCCGATGATCTGAGTAGCAGGCAGGCCGTGGCTTGTGCCGTGGGGCAGGACGAAAAGAAAGGTGCTCATGACAAGAGCCGGAGTCCAGCCCCACCGCCTGAAGAAGCCGTAGAGAAGGCCACGGAAGAAGATCTCCTCTGCGACAGGGGCCACGATCCCGCCCACCACGAAAAGAAGCGCCATGGTGCGGGAATTCCGGGGTGGAGGCACCCGGATCATGGAAAGAACGTCTATTCCACCCAATGAGAGGAGGAAAAGGACGCCCAAGACAGCGGCACCGAAAGCCGCAGACCAGAGGAGACCTTTTCTGAGACCACTCCCCCATCGGGAACGAGAGAGGCCGAGGATGTCGGTGCCTCCTGTCATGGCCTTGGTTATGCTAACCATCGCGGCGATCTGAATCAATCTTGCCATGCCGATGACAAGCAACGAAGGAGGAAACCTCGCGCTTGCAACCCCTTCGATAAACAGGACGGCCAAAACAGGCAAGGCCACAGTCCTTATTCTGATCTGCTTTGCTTCCATCCGAGGGCCTTCAGAGTCTTGTAGGCATTCCACTGCTGGTACCAATCCGTTGAGGCTTCAATTCTGGCAAGAATGATGGGAATGGCGGCGGGATCCCGTCTTTTTGCCAGGGCCTGAAAAGTAGCGGAGACTACGGTTGGGTGCGGATCGTCCAGGAAGGAAACCAGTTCCCCAAAGGTTTCCGGTTCCCTGCTCACGCCGAGAGCTTTTGCGAGCCAGTATTTTTCAGGAGGGCAGGAGCTTCCGAGCAGACGGCGGTAGCCGGGATAGCGAGCCACTTCCAGCCTCTTGCTCTCGATGAACTTAAGCGCCGCTACCTGCTTTCGCCAATCTCCGGTCTGAAGGAACTTGTCGAGGCTGCTCTCATCAACGACCTGAGCCCTCCACTGCCAGAAAAGGAGGAACAGTAGCATGCCTGCGAGAAGACACAGAAGGGCAGCCAGCATCCGTGATCTCACGGCTGAAAAAATGGGAATGAAAAGCAGAAACAATAGAGCATTCAGAAGCAGGTAGAGGAGAAGGGGAAACCCGATTAGCAAAGAGATAAAGGTGAACTCGCGGAAGAAGCGATAGTGGTCCGTCTTCCTCGAAAAGTCTGCCAGCAGCCCTGCCGGTGAAGCGAGAAGCTGTTGTGGTGAAACGCGGAGGATTATTTTCCCCCCGTGTTGAAGGAGGAACTCGTGGTTTTTTTCACCGATAACCAGGTCCGCCAATCTCTCTTCTTTCACCGGAAGGTAGTCGCGCTTGAGAAGCTCCCTTTCAAGTGCCATGGAAACAGCAGAGCTCCGGAGGTGCCCGAGATAGACCGCCCTGAGCAGTTTCTGGTCCATGGATTTGAAGGTCTCGGCGGGGTACAGGGTATACCGGTAATAGAAGTCATTGATCTTCGTGCCCGCCGAATGAGGGAGGAGCAGGTAATCCCGCACATCCACAAAAAACGAACCGTCTACCTGCGTTCCCCACAGGAGCGCGAGCAGGAGGGGGGCAAGGATCTGGAGAAAGGTGAGACGGTACTGCCCGATCCGGTTTTTCGTGAACAGCCACCGAGAGGCGGCCGAAAAGACAAGAGGAGGGATGACCAGAGCGTAAAGCGTCGCCATTAGCAAGAATCCCCGGCTGTTGAGGGCAAGGAGCAGAACCAGCCAAGGAGCGACGAAGAAGGCGAGAAGAGCTTTTCCCCTTGGCAAGAAGCGATGCCGAAGCCAAGAAGCCGCAAGGGAGAGGAGGGTCAGGAAAGCCCCTATGCTCAGCGTAAAGAAGAGGCCTCCGAGAACAGCCTGCTTCCAATCCGTGAGACTGTGCAAGACATGCGAATTGGGAACAGTCAGATAGCCTCTCTCCCTGAGAGCCTCCATCGTATCATGCAAAGCCATGCTGGAGAAATGCACATGGAGGGAAGCGATGATTTGAGCCGCGACGAGCCCGAGGAGAATGATGAGGCCGGCACGGACAGGAAGGGCATGCCGGTTCGTAGATTGGGTGGGGTGAACGTGGTGATCTGGAAGAGAAGACTGACTCACTTTTCTCGTATACTCATGTTAGATCGCCCGGAACCGGTAGGTAAGGCTCAACATGATCGCGAGGGAATTCCAGTTGACTTCATTTAACCGCGTAGCCACCGAAGAACCGTGAACATCGTAAGCGTGGTCCATGCCGGGGTCAGTGGACCACTGCTCATACTTCACGTTCAAGCCGAGTGACCACGGTCCTTTCAACGCATACGCAGCACCCACCTTCAGCACGAATCCCGTCCCGTCCGCCTCCTGCTCGAAACTCACCGGATGGGCCAGATCGTTGCGCAAGTTAAAGTCAGCCTTCGCTTCGTAGTCGGCCCAATGGTATTCAAATGTGCCCAGAAGGGCGAGCCTTTCACAAGCTTGAAAAAAAAGATCGAACCCCAGCCAAGGTCCCTTCCAAGTGGCATCATAGCTGCTGTGAAGTCCTGCAATGGGTCCCACAGGCGCAGGGGTTTCCCCCGGCACCGGAACGGACAGGGTCTGGAATCCATTTTTGAGGGTGAGATTTTGCTTGTGGTAGGAATAACCGGCCAGAGGAATGAATCGAAGTCTTCCGGTCTTGAACTGATAACCCAAGCCGGCAAGAGCGTCGAGAGTATCTCCGTCGTTCGCGCTGTTGTCGGACCGCGAGAACTCCTGAGTGCGGTTGTTCCTTGCGAAATCTGAATCCTGGACCCCGCCATCATAGATCCGGCCGTATGCGAGAGAAGCGCGGAGACAGAAGACGTCATTCATGAAGGTTCGGACGGCACCCTCCGCCTGGAATGTCCGGAGATCGCGCCAAGTCAACTCGGACAGGACATTGGGATTGTTTCCCCTGGCGTCTCCCGCAATATTCCAGTCGAAACCATCGATGCGGTAACCCGTGCTAACCTCGAGGTCTGTTTCGAACTGGGCCGCCCGGGCGATTGTAGCCAGGAACAGGCTGAGGGCAAGAACAGTAAGGAGGCCCAAGTTTTTCATAGCGGCAAAGAATATTATAAATGGTTGGACAAATCAATACATACCTCCCTCAATGAAATTAGTCATTTAGAAAAGGTCATCCCAGGATGCTTTTTTCTCACTTTCACCTTTTCGGGTTTTCGTGGTAAAGAAACCGGAATTGAAAGCAAGAAAAGGGGCCAAGGTATGGAAGAGCATGTGATTTCCGCGATCAAGAAGCAGGTGGAAAGGGAGAGTTATGCGAAAAAAATGGGGCTGACCCTCTTGAAGATCGAGCCCGGGTATGCGGTTGTAGAGATGGCGCCCCGGGAGGACACCTCCAACATCTTCGGCATGACCCATGGCGGAGCGATTTTTTCCCTTATCGATGAGGCTTTCCAAGTGTCGTGCAACGCCTACGGCACCGTGGCCGTCGCCCTGAACATGACGATCACCTATCACCAGGCGCCGAAGAGGAACAGGATCCTCCGTGCCGAGTCCGTGGAAATTCACCGGTCCCGGAAGACGGCCACCTATGACATCAAGGTCAGGGACGAAGAGAACGCCCTGATTGCTTCCTGTATGGCCGTAGCCTACAGAAAAAGCGATCCGTTGCCCTTTCTGGAATGATACTGCCGCAGGTCCGGAAAGAGTTCGGATGGAGTCTAGAAAAGTCTTTTGCTTTTGAGGCAGGCTGGTGATAATAATTAGCTAATTGAGCTAAACTCGATTGCATCGTTATCCGTTTTCGGTTTTGACCTGTTGTGCCCGTTTGACAAACAAGACACTTCCGTGAGACGTGAAGCGTCAGTCTGGCAAAGGTGGAATAACGAATGACGATGGACGGAATGCCATGGAAAAAAAAATTCTAATACCCAGCACCAGAATCCGAGAGCGGGTCCGTGAACTCGGCCGGCAGATATCTCAGGACTACCAAGGCAGGGAACCCGTGATGATCGGTATCCTGAACGGAGTAGTTTTTTTCTTTGCTGACTTGGTCATGTCCATGACCCTCCCTTTAAAAATGGATTTTGTCAAGGCCTCCAGCTACGGGTCGGGCATGACATCCACCGGGCAAATCAGAATGATCAAAGACGTTGATCTCCCCTTGAAAGGACAGGACGTGATCATCATCGAAGATATCGTGGACACGGGTTTGACTTTGAAGTGGCTCGTGGAAAACTTTCGAAGGCGTGGGCCCATAAGCGTCAAAGTCTGTGTCCTCATCGACAAGCGGGAGCGCCGGGAGCAGCTGGTCCCCATTGATTACTGTGGCTTCACGGTGAATGAGGGTTTCCTGGTAGGCTACGGGCTGGACTTTGATGAAAAGTACAGGTATCTTCCAGATATTTGTGTGTTGGAGTGATGCGCTGCTCCGAAAATGATTTGAAAGCCCAGGAGGGGCAAGACCGGGCCAAAGCAGCGGTCGGTTGCGGCCAAGGTAGGCAGCAGGCGAGGTATCTGATTTCAAGGAGGAGCCACAAATGATCATAGAGTGCAATAAATGCCAGTCCCTGTTCCGGCTTGATGAGGGCTTACTCAGAGAAGAAGGCTCAAAGGTCAGATGCTCTGTGTGCAGGCACGTCTTTGTCACTTTCCCTCCGGGATGGGGGCAGGAGCAAGAGAAGCCCTCTGTCGCAAATAAGAGCCTGGGAGAAACCGTGACCCTTGAATCTCCTCCTCTCTTCGAAGAAGAACAAGCAGAGCCGCTGCTGGAAGACGTGACCGATGAGGATATTGAAGGCGCGTTCTTAGAAGAACCGGAGACAAGCAGAATGGAGGCTCTTTCAACCGACCGCACTCTGGAGGAAGAAGGAGAGGAGTTCCATTTGGAAATGGACTTTCAGCCTCAGGAAGGGGTCGAAACTAAGCCCAAAGCGGAGCTTCCTAAGCCCGAGGGCACAGAGGAAGGAAAGGCTGAACAAAAGCAGGAGGTGCCGCCGAAGCCCGTGCGGACGAAAGACAGGAAGACCGGTCGTTCCAAGTTCCCTCTCATCATTGTAGTGGTCCTCATTCTTCTTGTCGGTGGTGCGGGGGCGATTGTATTCCTGGCGCCCGATCTCATTCCGGATCAATTAGGGTTTCTCAGGGCGGCTCAGAAACAGGAGGCAAAAGATCCGGGCGTGCTTAGGCTGCGGTTCACGTCCGTGACCGGATCTTTTGTCACGAATGACAAGGCAGGGCAACTCTTTGTGATTCGCGGAGCGATCTCAAACAACTACCCGAACAGCAGGAGCTATATTCTCGTCAAAGGCTCCATCCTGGACGACAAGGGAAAGGTGGTCAAGACAAAAGTCGCCTATGCCGGGAACGTCTTCACAGACAAAGAACTGGGTGATCTTCAGGCGGATCAAATTAATCAGGGATTGAGAAGCAGGTCCGGCAAAGGAAACATAAACGTCAATATCAAGCCACAGGCTTCAGTTCCTTTCATGATCGTATTCGAAGAACTTCCGGAAAACCTGAGTGAGTTTACCGTAGAGCCGGTCAGCTCTTCTCTAGGCCAGTAAGGTTTTCCCTTCATCCCGAGACTCCCGGCTAGTCAAGGACCTGAGTATGAAAGACGGGGACGGAAGACTGCGCTCCTCCGGTGCCAGACAAATCGTGAAAGGCGTGACCATCCTGCTGGGCGTCCTGTTTATCGGCACATCAGGCTACATCCTCATTGAAGGCTGGAGCTTCTTGGATGCCCTGTACATGACGGTCATCACCATCGCCACCGTCGGATACCGGGAGGTGGGCAGCCTGTCGGAAGGGGGACGGATATTCACCATTTTCATCATTCTGTTCGGAGTGGGCATCATCGCGTATCTTCTGGGTATGGTTGCCCAAGCCATGGTTGACTTGCAGGTGAAGACCATCTTCGGGAGGCGCAAATTGGGACAGAAGATAAAATCCATTAAGAATCATTACATCATCTGTGGATACGGCCGTATCGGCAAGATCATTTGCCGGGAATTGAGGGCCAACAATATTCCCATAGTAGTGATTGACGACCACGGGCCGGCCATGGAGGGGCTTGAAGAGGAGGGCGTCCCCCATATTGTCGGCGATGCCACCAGTGAGGACCTTCTGATGGAGGCCCACATTGAAAGAGCTAAGGGCCTCGTTTCTGTGGTGGCTTCGGATTCGGACAACGTGTTCATCACTATGAGCGCCAGGGGTTTGAATCCCGGGCTCTTCATCCTTGCCAGGGCCGAGGAGGAGCCTACGGAGAAAAAACTGCTTCGGGCGGGCGCCAACAAGGTGGTGATGCCGTACCTTATCGGCGGGCAAAAGATGGCTCATACGCTTGTAAAGCCGGCGGTGGCAGATTTTCTGGAGTTCACCGTTCACAACCGAAAAATCGGCCTGGAGATGGGAGAGGTGACGGTGAGTGAAAAGTCCGCCTTGAACGGCGTGACGCTGATCGACTCAGGGATCCGGCAGAAAATGGATGTCATTGTTGTTGCCATCAGAAAGAAAGAGGGGGAGATGCAATTCAACCCCTCTTCCCAAACCCGTATCGTAGCGGGAGATACCCTTATTGCTCTGGGCAAGAGCGAAGAAATGACCAAGCTGGCAAGAATTCTCTCCGGGGAAGAATAAAGTCCGTCCATACCCCACCATTCCGGTACTACAGTCTCCTTTCCCCCGATTTGATTGCTTTTTTATGGACAACGGGATATTATCCAATGGAGTATCCAACGTTTCCAAGGGGTGGGAAAGGTGTCCAAAAAGAAAGTGCGGGCAAAGATTGAGACCAACAGGGATTTCTGCAAAGGATGTGGCATCTGCGTAGCCTTTTGCCCGAAACGAGTTCTTGAACTGGATGAGGATGAAAAGGTCGTCGTGAAACGGATAGAAGACTGCACGGCCTGCGGGCTGTGTGAGCTGCGTTGCCCTGACATCGCGATCGAAGTCCAGGCTCAATCGAGCGAGTCCGCGGCGCAGGATAGAGAAGGGCTCCATGGGCAATAGAGTGCTTTTCGTACAGGGCAACGAGGTTTGCGTAGAGGCCGCGCTCTATGCGGGCCTCGGTTTCTTCGCGGGGTATCCGATCACTCCGTCCACGGAAATCGCCGAGCTCCTGTCCCTGCGGCTCCCTCAAAGAGGCGGAAAGTTCATCCAGATGGAGGATGAAATCGCTTCCATGTGCGCCATCATCGGCGCCTCCCTGACCGGGCTCAAATCCATGACCGCCACCAGCGGTCCGGGATTCTCGCTGAAGCAGGAAGCCATTGGTTACGCCATCATGGCGGAAGTTCCCTGCGTAGTCGTGAATATCATGAGGGGAGGGCCGTCCACGGGAATGCCGACCAAGGTGAGCCAGGGCGATGTGATGCAGGCCCGCTGGGGAACCCATGGGGATCATGCCATCATTGCTTTGACTGCGTCGAACCACCAGGATCTGTTCGCCATCACCGTGGAGGCCTTCAATCTCTCGGAGACCTATCGCACCCCTGTAATCCTCCTTCTTGATGAAGTGATCGCCCATATGCGGGAAAGGCTGATGATGCCTGAGCCGGGAGAGATTCCCCTGGTGCAGAGGCTCCAGACTTCCGTCAGAGAAGGGACGGACTACCACCCCTATCTTCCCCGGGAGGATGGTCGATTACCCATGTCTGATTTCGGAGGCGTCCACCGCTATAACGTGACGGGCCTCATGCATGACATGTGGGGTTTTCCCACCGACAATCCGCAAGTCGCCTACGGCCTCATGCGCCATTTGGTTGACAAGATCGAGGGACAGGTCAAGGAAGTGACCCGGATGAAGGAATATTTTCTGGATGATGCGGAAACCATCCTCATTTCCTACGGGTCGGCCGCACGCTCCGCCCTTCACGTAGTGGAGAATCGAAGAGGAAGAGGCGAGCGAATGGGTTTGCTGGAACTGCAAACGCTGTGGCCTTTCCCCTCAGATGCGGTGCGGGAAAGATGCAATCGCGCCAAGTTCGTTCTTGTGGTGGAGATGAACATGGGACAGGTTCTCCTGGAAGTGAAGAAGGCTCTGGATGACCCCGAGAGGGTATTTCTTGCAAACCGCATCGACGGCACCTTTATCAGCCCCACGGACATTCGCAACATCCTCCGGGTTATTCAGGGGAAAGGAATTTGAGTCATGCCCGTCAAGGAGTATCTGCGTGAAAGGTTTATGCCCCATATCTGGTGCCCCGGTTGCGGGCATGGAACCATCATGAACAACCTGATTCGAGCCGTTGATTCGCTGGGGCTCAAGAAGAATGAAATTGTCATGGTCACGGGCATTGGGTGTTCGTCTCGCATTTCGGGTTATCTCGATTTCCACACCCTCCACACCATTCACGGTCGAGCTCTTGCCTTTGCCACGGGCGTGAAGTTGTCGAGGCCTGAACTAACCCTCGTTGTCCCCATGGGCGACGGCGATGCGGTGGCTATCGGCGGCAATCACTTCATCCATGCCGCCCGTCGGAACATTGACGTCACAGCCATCATCATGAACAACAGCATCTACGGCATGACAGGCGGCCAGTTTTCTCCCCTCTCGGGCTACGGAAAGATGGCCACCACGGCCCCTTACGGCAATATCTACGAGTCCTTTGACATTGTCGAACTGGCCAGGGGCGCGGGAGCCTCTTTTGTGGCTCGCACCACCACCTACCACGTAGCGTCCATGAAAAAAATTCTGGAAGAAGCGATCAAGCACAAAGGTTTTTCCGTCGTGGAGATTCTGAGCCAGTGCCCCACCTATTTTGGGCGAAAAAACAGAGTCGGTGACGCCGTGGACATGCTCAATTACTACAAGGACCACACAGTGCCGGTAGGTTCTGGAAAGAAGAAGGAGAGCCCGTCTCTCATCGAAGTGGGCGTGTTTGTTCAGGAGCAGAGGCCCGAATACTGCGCTGAGTACGAAAGAACGGTAGAAAAGGCGAAAAGAGGCGCTGATATCTGATGGAAAGGTATCGAATTGTCTTCTCCGGGTCAGGAGGCCAGGGCGTGATCACGGCCTCCATTATCCTTGCCGAAGCAGCAGTGGTCTACGAAGGATTGAATGCCGTGCAGTCTCAGAGCTACGGCCCTGAAGCCAGGGGGGGAGCAACGCGAGCCGATGTCATCATCTCGGACAGAGAGATCCGCTTTCCAAAAGTGAATCAACCCAACGTGCTTGTCTGCCTCACCCAGGAAGCCTACAACCTGTTTGCCGGCACCATCCGGCCGGGAGGTCTGCTCCTGGTGGACAGCCATTTTGTGCGCCTGGCGCGAAAAGTGGACGCACGTCAAGCGGAACTTCCCATGTACAGGTCGGTCATGGACCAAATCGGCAAGCCAATGGTGTTCAATATGTGCGTGCTGGGGGCTCTGCTCGGTCTCGTCCCGATCATGAGAACGGAATCGATCATCAAGGTCATCGAATCCAAGATCCCACCCGGTTTCCTGGACACGAACAGGAAGGCTCTGGATCTGGGGTTTGACCTGGCGGAAAAGTCTCCCTCTAAACAGCGATAAAAGGCATTACACTACGTCGGCTGGATCAACTTTTTTCCCTTTGGCGATTTCTTGCTCCTTCAGGACCCTTCGGAGGATTTTTCCCACCATGGTGGTAGGGAGTTCGTCTCTGAACTCAATGACGGAAGGGATCTTGTAGCTGGACATCTTGTCCTTGGCCCACTCCTGAATGTCTTCGGCCTTGATCTTTCCGCGCATGTGGGCATCGATGACGACAAAAGCCTTCACCACTTCTCCCACTTTTTCATGGGGGACCCCGATGACGGCGGCGCCGCAAATATGGGGGTATCTGTGGAGCAGATCCTCTACCTCTGCGGGAAAGATGGCGTAGCCCTTAAACTTGATCATGTCCTTGGCCCGATCACGAATAATCGTGTAGCCATCCGCGTCGAGGCAAGCGATGTCCCCCGTGTAAAGCCATCCGTCACGGATCGTGGACTTTGTCTCTTCAAGCCGATTGAGGTACCCCTTCATCACCTGAGGTCCTTTGACCACCAGTTCGCCGGTGTAAGCGTCGGCCTGCTCCGACTGCTCCTTGGTGAGTCCTCCCGTATCCGCCACTGCAAAGGGAAGAGGAGACAGTTCCCGAGTACCCGTTTCCTTATCCATGATCTTGATATCTGTGTCAGGGAAGGGAAGTCCGATGGTGCCGAGCTTACGGTGGCCGTGAACGGGATTAGCATGGGTGACGGGCGTGGCCTCGCTCAGACCGTATCCTTCTACGATTACGGAGCCGGTCAGCTCCTCGAACTTGTTTTGGACTTCCAGGGGCAGAGGGCCTGCGCCTGAGACGGCCATCCTCAGGCCGCTCAGGTCGTACTGTTTGACTCCGGGATGGGTGTTGATCTTGTTAAAGAGAACGGCCACGCCGGGCATGATGAGGCCGCCTTTCGCAGAGTATTTTTGGATCGCGGCACAGAGCTCACCCATGTCCGCAGGAGGTCTTGGAAAGAGAAGTTGGAAACCTCCCACTCGAATAGCCGTGTTCATCACCGTTGTCATGGCAAAGGAATGGAAGAGAGGAAGAACTCCCACGATTCCTGTTGCCGGATCTTTTTTCCAAAGCCAGGCGTCGCACATACAAGCATTGGCAACCACATTTCTGTGGGTGAGCATGGCTCCTTTGGGCAGGCCCGTGGTTCCTCCGGTATACTGAAGGACCGCAACGTCTGAAGGATCCAGTTTCACCCTGGGAGGATTGGGTTTTGTTTTCAAGAGGTCCTTGAGATGGAGTGCGCCGGGTGGAAGATCACCCGTGGGAATCTTCTTGAGCACCTTGCCCAAGAAGACCTTGATGGGAGAGAAGGCGCAAAGGTCCACCACGCTCGTTCCAACCACGGTGCCGACTTGCGTTTCCTGGATGGCTTCCCGCGCTTCCTGTGCCACGGCATCCAGCACGACCAGAACTTTGGCCCCTGAATCTTTGAGCTGGTACTGGACTTCCAGTGCCTTGTAAGTGGGATTGATCGCCGTGACGGTGACTCCTATCAACTGGCAGGCATAGTAGGAAACGACGAATTGGGTCGAGTTAGGCAGCATGATAGCGCACACGTCACCTCTCTTCAGTCCGAGGTCTGCCAGGGCCGTGGCAAGGCGCTGCACCATGTCCCACAGATCGTTGTACGTGACCTGCGCGTCCAGAAAATAAACGGCCGCCTGGGAACCGTGCTTTGAAGCGGCCTGTCTGAGGAACTCCGCAAGCGTACAGTCCGGATAATCCAGGCACTTGGGGACTTGTGAGGGCCAGTACTTGTACCAAATTCGATCTCCCAGAGACTGTTTGGCCATGATCTCCTCCCTTTCTGTGCGGTGCATCGGTTCTGGAATCAGCCTGTTTTGATTAGAACCATAAGAGCGAAACCCACAAGATGTCAAGAAGAATGCGTAGAATATCTAATGGGTTAGCCGTAAGTAGACCTTCTGAGCCTTTCTGAGCGAGTCCAGGTCATCGACGCCCATTACCTCCTCTTCGTCTGCTGCCAGGACATAGCCTACATGGAGCCCGTCCGCTACCATGTATTCCACCAGGTCGGTGACAAAGAATTCCTCCAACTCAGCCGGTTGACCGTTTCGTTCCTTTATAACTTTATGAGGCCGTGAACGCAGAACAGGGATGTAGCGCAGAAGCACTTCCCTGCGTGCGGCGTAAATCCCAGAGTTGAAAATATCGAGCGGGGCTTGTCCCTGCTCCAGGAAATTGCGCCAGTATCTCCATTCGATAATTCTCTCGACCCTGTTGCCACGAACATCCAAAGCCCCGTACTGTTTCTTGTCCCGGGGCCGAAATCCAAGGACGGCAAAAGGACTGGACGACAGCGTTCGGACCAGGTGGAGATAAGTCTCCCTTTTGACAAAAGGGACGTCTCCCATGGTGATGATCATATGATCGCAATCCGTACTCTCGATAAACGCAGCCGCGGCCAGGAGTGCCCCTCCTGTTCCGTTGAGAACGGGCTGCTCCCAGTAGGTAAGATGAAGGGAACGGGTGGCCCCCACCACGTCTTCCCTCCTGTAGTTCACGACCAGAGCCTTCGGTCCCGGCGGGAGGTTGCTCAGAATGTGGATCAGGATCGGACATGTCCCCTCAAAGGGAGAATTTGCAGGCACCAAGGGCAGGAGGGTCTTGTTCCCTTCGAAACCCTTCATACGGCTTCCTCTGCCCGCAGCCATAACAAGGGAGCCTACGTTGTTCACGGTGCATCTCCTTCAGAATCTCAGCCTGTACATTCTTCTTCACGAGTCGGGAGACATTCTGTGTCGCCGGCTTGCATAAGAGGGAGAATAAAACTGTAATTTACAATTTTTCACGATGATTGTAAAACCCCGATTGAGTGGGTAAGAAACATAGGGGCAATGGCCCGCAGAAAGGTGCGTATAGCCCATGCGCCTGGTCAAAAAGGATTCAGCTGCACTCCTTCTGGCAGGACGAGTTCTCTGCCGGTTGCGATCTATTCAGAGACCCCTCCCCAGGAGTGCGGCTAGCCTTCATTGATGGGCACTGGGTGGACCCACTCCTAAGAAACGTGCTGTTTCAGCCACCCCAATGCAGGCATTCGACCCCAACCAGACTCCGTGCCAGCCAAGCTCGGGGGATGGTCTCTTCAGAGACCATCCCCCGGGCTTGGCCTCAGAACTTCTCCGGCTGCAAAGCAAGTTTCTTTCATAAACGCCCCTGAAGCGAAGCGCCGGGGTACAAATGCTCAAAACGGAATCGTTACTGCTTCTTCCGTTTTTCAGTTGACCGGCTCTCACCAAACTGGTAGAGGAAGAAAGTCGTTCTTTTCATCATTTCCTCTGCCTGCAGGCATTTCGCTTCATCCAGGTGCCCTTCCAACTCCGGACGATGACGGAGTTGATCCCAAGAGATTCTAACGAAGAGGGAAGGATCATGAATTGTGCCTTTTGTCATGGAGTGCTGGATATCAGGGGGGAAGTGGCCAAGAAGGAGACATGTCCCCATTGCAAGAAGGAACTTCGCTGTTGCAGACAGTGCAAGTTCTACGACCCGAAGGCTTACAACGGGTGCCGAGAGGTCTCTACCCAGCGCATTGTAGACAAGGAGAGGGCTAACCTGTGTGACTTCTTTATGCTGAAAGGTTCGCCTGAAGCGCCCGGGAGAATGGACAAGGCAAAGGAAGCCAGAAAGGCGCTGGAAGCTCTTTTCAAAAAGAAATAGACGTGAAAGTCACCCTCATTTGAATTAATTTCACTGGAAAAACCTATCGGTCTGCTCTTTAATGAGAAAGAGGACCGCCCCCCTGCTAAGTCCATGTAATCAGGAATCCGATCCCCGGTTCGGGCCGTG
This sequence comes from uncultured delta proteobacterium, assembly GCA_963740905.1. Lineage (GTDB taxonomy): Bacteria > Desulfobacterota > DSM-4660 > Desulfatiglandales > HGW-15 > JAFGDM01. The sequence goes on along the minus strand of CAVUFY010000013.1, from coordinate 539,232 downwards.
GCTTCGGCCTTGGATCCTCGCTAGGGAAAACATGCGAGGGAGGAAAAGCCTCCCATGAGGGAGTCGCCGAACGTGCAATACGCGGAAGCTGAAAGACAGAAAGGAAGCTATGACTTCAAACTCGTATTTTCAGTCCATTGATCAGGTTGTGGAGGAACTGAACCGGAATCTCTATATTGCGGACCGTGCTCTTGCCACGGTCATTTTCCTGTCCCATCGGCTCCAGAAGCCTCTTTTCCTGGAAGGGGAACCGGGTGTGGGAAAGACAGAGGTGGGTGCGGTCATGGCCAAACTCTTGAACACCGAGTTAATCCGGCTCCAGTGCTACGAAGGTCTGGACGCATCGGCGGCCCTCTATGAGTGGAATTATCCCAAGCAACTCCTTCACATCAAACTCGAAGAACAGGAGAGGAGGGGCAAGGAAGAAATTGAACGGGTCATCTACGGGCCGGAATTCCTGATCAAGCGTCCGCTCCTTCAAGCCATTTTGAGTACCGATGAGAAACCGCCGGTGCTCCTGATCGATGAAGTAGACCGCTCGGATGAGGAGTTCGAAGCTTTTTTGCTCGAAGTCCTCTCCGATTTCCAGATCACCATTCCGGAGATCGGCACCCTGAGGGCCAAAAAAAGACCTTTGGTTGTGGTGACCTCCAATAGGACCAGAGACGTTCACGACGCGCTCAAGAGAAGATGCCTCTATCATTGGATTGACTATCCCTCCTTTGAAAAGGAATACAGCATTGTACTGACCCGCCTTCCCGGGGTCGAAGAACGCCTGGCAAGACAGGTGGCGCATTTCATGGCAAAGATCCGAAATCTTGATTTTCTCAAAAAGCCGGGTATCTCTGAGACCCTGGACTGGGCCAGCGCGCTGATCGCAATGGAGAGGACGCGTTTGGACGAAACGGCGGTGGCCGAAACGCTCGGCTGCATCTTCAAGTATCAGGATGATATCAAGAGATTTACGGAAGAAATATGGTCCGACCGCGAAAAGCGACAGGAGTATCTCGGCGACCATGACTAGTCCGGGGCTCACAGAGCGAGTGATTGTTTTTTCCAGGTTCCTGAAGAACCATGGATTCAAGGTTTTTTCATCCAGCGTTGTCGACGCGCTTCGGTGCCTGGAAGATGGGAGTGTTGCGGACAGAGAAGCCTTCTTTTACATTCTCAGGGCCAACTTTGTGAGTACGGATGTGGAGTGGAAGCTTTTCAGAGACCTGTTTGATGAATTCTGGCGGTACGTTCATGATCAGGATGATCAAAACGAAGAGAAGGAGCAGGAAGCGCTTCCTGAATGCTCCGGGGATTTGATCCTGGAACAGCTACTCGGTGTTGCGGAGCAGAACAAGGCGGAGCTTCGGACCAAGAGCGAAAAAGGGTCTCTGGAGGGAGCGCTGTTCAGTCCTGTCGCTCTGCTGGAAAAAAGAGATCTTTCCTGCTTTGATCGAAAGGACATCCAGATCGCCCAGCTGATTTTGAAGAACATGATGTCTCCCTTCCGTCTTTCAGAAGGGAGACGGTTCAAGAGATCCAGAAGACCGGGGGACATCGATTTCCGGCTTATCCTGAAAAAGAGCATCAGGGCCGGCGGGATACCTCTTGAGCTTTTTTACAGGCGCAGAAAGAAGAGGTTCAAGAAACTGGTCATCCTCGCGGACGTAAGCGGATCCATGGACCGTTACGCTCGATTTGTGATGCCTTTTATCATGGGACTGAGGGGAGTTGGGTCGCGGGCCGACGTCTATGTCTTCTCCACCTCGCTCACGCCCATCACGCGGTTGGTACGTAAGCTTTCGATCGACAAAGCTCTGGAAAAGATCAGCGAAGTTGTGCCGGACTGGTCGGGGGGGACCAGGATAGGGGATTCCTTACGTGAGTTTAACGAGAGGTTCGGGCCGAAACACCTCAACAGGAGGACCATTGCAGTGATCATGAGCGACGGCTGGGATCTCGGAGCAAAGAGTATTTTGAAAAGGGAGATGGAAACCCTGGCCGGAAGAGTTCACTGTGTCCTGTGGCTGAACCCTCTGGCCGGAGACCCCGAGTACAAACCACTCTGTCGTGGAATGCAGACGGTCCTTCCCTACATCGATCACTTTCTGGCAGCCAACAGCCTGGAGAGCTTGAGAAGGGCGGGAAGAACCCTTTCCAAGGTCATGTTGAGCTGATAACGGGTTGCTCTGTGTTACAGACTTGCGACTGCAAGAAAACTCTGCGCAGGACGGCGCCGTACGCTAAAGGAGTGCAGGCCAGCGTCGAGGGGTAGTCTCTGACGAGTCCGCAACCGGAAATGAAACCTGCCTTGGCAGGTTTCATATAACGCCCCTTCGGGGCTTCTTCTCCCGAAGGGAAATCTCTGAAATCCGATGAGGTTGGATTTCAGGAAGAGACCACCCCTCAAGCCGGCCTTTAGACTTTGCCCTGGCTTGCGTAAGGGTTACGTATTAAGGGCCTAAGCCTACTCCTGGACGACCTTGGCACCCTTGGGAATTTCCAGACGGAAGAAATCCTCCTTGAAGCTCTCCTGTTTGATCTTGTCGCCCAACTGGAATCGGGTCAGGCCTCCGAGGATGTTATAGATCTCCACTTTTTCGATGCGATAATCTTCGGGGGTGAGATACAAATCGATGTGGTCAATATCCGGCCACGCAGGACGTGGGACGAGGTTGATCTTAAGGACTCCCTTTCCCTCTTCTTCTTTCAAGGAAACGACAAATCCTTCCTCCACGCCTTTAAGCCCGCGAAAGACGTCGCTCAGAAGCCTGAGTTCAGGCCCCAGACGTTCGGTGGGATAGAGGTGAACCAGATTCTTCTGAGGGATATACCACCACAGTGTCTTGCCGTCCGTGGTAAGAATTTCATGGGTGGGCGTTTCCTGCTCAATTCTGAGCGAATAGGGTGGCTTGAAATAGATTTGACCGGTTGCCTTTTCCGACTTGACCGCATTTCCCATCATGGCCATGGACTTGGTGATGATTTCACGCTCGTAATTCACGGTCAAACCGGAGAGGTCTCCGTAATTTTTTCTGATGCCCTCGAGGATCTTGCTGAGCTGATCCTGAGCCGCACAGGGCGTCCAACTCGTGAACAGCATGGTAAGAACAGCCGTGCAAATAAATCTTAACATCGTACAATGAACCTTGCCTTTCTTCATGGTTGGCGGCTTCGTAAAAGAGTCCATCTGCGGCGTTGCGCCTCATCTTTCCCCCGCTTTCGCGAGGGCGGGCTTGCAGCGTACTTCTATGGACGCCTCATTCCTCAAGATTCGCGCGCCTTGCATCTGGAGCTTTTTACTGTGTCGTCCACATCGATGACTTCTTTACGAAGTCATCTTATTTGCATTAGACCCCACGTCAGCAACTTCCCGGCTAGGCCTGCCTCCGGCCGTAAACGTCTCTCGGCTTCACGCCGTCCGACGGACCGACAACCCCATTCTTCTCCATGGCTTCGATCATGCGGGCGGCTCGGTTATACCCTACCCTGAACTTTCGCTGGATCATGGAGATCGAGGCCTGTCCAGTTTGAATGACCATATCCACGGCCTTCTCGTATTTTTCATCCAGCTCGATGTCATCATCATCTTCCGCTTCGTCGTCCTTGGCCACCTGAGTCATGACGGTGGAATCATAGTCCGGCTTCATCTGCGCCTTGAGAAAATCAGCGACTTTTTTTACCTCTTCCTCTGATATGAAGGCCCCGTGGATCCGGGCGATGCGACCTACTCCGGGGGGCAGGAAGAGCATGTCTCCCTCACCCAAAAGGTTCTCGGCGCCGATCGCGTCCAGGATCGTCCTGGAGTCCACCCTGGAGGAAACCTGAAAAGAGATGCGGGCCGGGAAATTGGCCTTGATGATGCCTGTAAGAACATCCACAGAAGGTCTCTGGGTTGCGATAATCAGGTGGATCCCCGCAGCCCTTGCCATCTGAGCCAGACGGGTAATGGCCTCTTCCACGTCTCTGGACGAGGTCATCATGAGGTCCGCCAGTTCATCGATCACCACCACAATATAGGGTAAATTCTTGTCCACTCCCCGAGAGGGATCCTGGATGGAGGGTTTCCTTTCTTTCACAACTCTCCGGTTGTAGGCCTCAATGTTCCTCACACCCCGGTCGGAAAGAAGCATGTAACGCCTTTCCATTTCCTCCACCGCCCACTTCAGAGCCCTGGTCGCCTCTTTGGGCTGGGTGACCACGGGATGAAGGAGGTGAGGGATGTCGTTGTACATGGTCAGCTCGATCCGCTTGGGGTCGATCATCAGAAAGCGGACCATCTCCGGCGAAGCCTTGAAAAGGAGACTGATGATCATGCTGTTGAGACATACGCTCTTTCCCGTGCCGGTCGCTCCGGCAACCAGGAGGTGAGGCATCTTGGACAGATCGGTCACAAAAGGCGAGCCGGTGATGTCCTTGCCCAGGCCGATGGTGAGCCTGTGGGGAGACATCTTGAAATCCTGAGATGCGAGAATTTCCTGGAGATAGACCAGGCTCCTCTGGTTGTTCGGGATTTCGATGCCAATCGCAGCCTTCCCCGGGATGGGCGCCACGATGCGAACTGCCGGCGCCCGCAGGGCAAGAGCCAGATCATCGGAAAGGCCCGCGACCTTGCTGATCTTCACACCCGGCGCAGGCTTGAGTTCATACATGGTGATGACGGGGCCGGGCAGGATCTCCACGACCTCGCCCTCTACGCCGAAATCAGCCAATTTCCTTTCGAGGCGCCGAGCGTTCTGCTCCAGGCTCTCTTTCTGGATTTCCACTCCCTTGTCTTCCGGTGCCTGGGTGAGAAGGTCGAGAGGGGGAAGATTGAATTCTCCCGCCACGTTCATAAAAGAAAAATTTTCCTGTTCAGGCTTCTTAGACATCTCCTTTTTCGGTTCGATGATGGTTACTTTCGTTTTAGGTTTTTCCTTCTCCTTTTCTGCGAACTCTTGGCGAGCCTTCTTCTTTCTCTTCCTCTCTTTCTTTTTCGTGACGGATTCTTTCAACTGCCTTTGAAGGAGAGTAAACCACAAAGAAATCCTGGACAAAACCGAGCCCAAAGAAATGTTGGTGCAAATCATGAGTGAGATGATGAATACGGCCGACAAAAGCACATAGGCGCCGAAGTAATTGAGGACCCCCTTAGTGATCGTGGCCACGTAATGGCCGATCAATCCTCCACTCAACACCTTCCCTCCCCGGTAAATCACCTCCTTGGACATATAGAGACTCAGAATCCCCGAAAAGGAAACGAGGAGGAAGAGGATGGTCACGACACTCTTGACCGGTGAAAGAAGAGGCATGTCGCGAAATGAAAGAACAGCCATGGCGAGGAAAACGGCCACAAGCCAGAAGGAGGAGAATCCGAGAATCAGAAAAATCCAGCCGGAAAGGTTCGCGCCCACCTTGCCAAACAGGTTAAAAGCCTTCAAGGCACGCTCCGTTTTCAAACCCAGAACCGGGTCTGCGGGGTGATAGGAAAAAAGGCTGACGCCCAGCATAACCACCAGAAGGAGAAAGAAGATGCCCCAGATCTCCTTCTTAATAGGTCCGGGAACCTTTTCTGACTTGTCCATGGTTTTTGTTCGACCTGCCAATATGGAATCCTCCCATGATATCGGGCGATATGTTGTTTTCCGGACGGTTAAACGGGCATGATGATCGGAAGAATCAAGGGACGCCTGTCCATGGTATGATGGAAAAGCCGCTTCAGACTCCTCTTGATCTCCGGTGCCACTTCCATCCAGTCCATGTGGGAGCGGTTTTCGATCGCGTTCAGGACTTCCATGACAGCTCCCTTGGCCGCATCGAGAACGAATGCACTCTGACCCTCAAAGACGAAGCCCTTTGAAACAATATCAGGCCCGTAAGTGATTTCGCCGGTCCCCTCGTCAACCGCGACGAGGACAATCACAAAGCCGTCTGCGGAGAGTCGCCTGCGGTCTCTCAGCACTACTTCATCTACGTCTCCCACCCCCTTGCCGTCCACGAGAATCCTGCCTGTATGAACCCTGTCGTCGATTCTCGCTTCACCCTTTTCGAAGACAATGCTTGTCCCGTTTTCCACAAGCCTGAGGTTCTCCGCCGCCAATCCCGTTTCCACGGCTAATTGGGCATGCTTGACCAGATGGCGGTATTCTCCATGGATGGGGACGAAATATTTGGGCCTCACCAGATTTATCATCAGTTTGAGTTCTTCCTGATAGGCGTGGCCGGAAGAATGGATGTGGGAGACTTTTTCATAGACCACTTCCGCGCCCATCCGGTAGAGGCTGTTGATGATAGTGGTAATCGCCTTCTCATTACCCGGGATAAACCGGGAAGACAGGATGATCAAGTCGCCCTTTTTCACTTTGATGCTCTTATGCCTGTTCTGAGCAATCCTGGTGAGCGAGGACAGAGGTTCACCCTGGCTTCCCGTGGTGATCATGGCAAGCCCGTCGTCCGGCAAGGAAGCGATCTCCCACTCTCCGACTTCCATCTCGGGAGGGAAATGAAGGAGGCCCTCTTCCTTCGCGATCCTCACGTTCGTCCGCATGCTCTTCCCGCTGAAGTGCACTCTGCGGCCGAACTTCTCGGCCAATCTGACAATCTGCTGAATGCGGGTGATATTGGACGCAAAAACGGCGACAATGAGCCTTCCGGTGCAGGATTCGAACAAGGCTTCGAGTGTTTTGGCCACCTCCTTTTCGCTGAGGGTGACCCCCTCCTTTTCCACATTGGTGGAGTCCGAAAAAAGGGCGAGGACGCCCTTCTCCCCATAGTGAGCGAATCTGAGAAGATCGGTGGTGTGCCCGTCCACGGGTGTCTGGTCGACTTTGAAGTCTCCAGAATGAATGAGGATTCCTTCCGGCGTTCTTATGGCCAACCCTACTCCGTCGACAATGCTGTGGTTAACCCTGATGTATTCCACGTCGAACGGACCGAATGCGCTCCTCTCTCCCGGCTTGATTTTTTGCAGAAAAGCGGAATCGAGAAGGTCGTGTTCCCGGAGCTTTTCTTTAACCAGTTCTATGGTAAAGCTCGTCCCAAAGACCGGAACGTTGAAGTCTCGAAGAACAAAAGGAACGGCGCCGATGTGATCTTCATGACCATGGGTGAGAATGATGGTTTTGACTTTTTCCCTGTTCTCCTTCAGGTACTGGGTGTCCGGGATGACCACATCCACTCCAGGCATGTACTCTTCCGGGAACATGAGTCCTGCATCGATGATCAGGATTTCCTGATCATACTCCAAGACCATCATATTCAGCCCGATTTCACCAAGCCCCCCCAGGGGAATGACTCTCAGCATGGGAACGATTCCTGGAAAAAAGGAAATAGGCATACGGGCCAAAGCCCATGATTTTTGTGCATAAACAAGAGCTTACCTTTTCACGGCCTCCCAGTCAACCGGGAATTGTCCAAAAGCCTTGATCCCCCCGAAAGATCTGTGTTAGTAAGGAGCACATTGGCTCCCATTGTGCCAGGTCAACCCTCTTCCGGGAACGCTTCTAGAGAGGGAAGGGATTATGCTTCGGGGCCAACCGAGATGAAGGAGGTGATGGCATGGCAAGCGTCAATAAGGTGATTCTTGTGGGGAATCTTGGCGCGGATCCTGAGGTGAGATACACGCCGGGCGGGAAAGCAGTCGCTACGTTCAGACTCGCCACCAAAGAGCAGTGGACCGGCAAAGACGGTGAGAAGACGGAAAGAACCGAATGGCATCGAATCGTCGCCTGGGCTCGTCTGGGGGAGATCTGCGGCGAGTATCTCCATAAAGGCAGCCAGGTCTACATTGAAGGAAGGCTCCAGACCCGGAACTGGGAGGACAGGGAAGGCGTCAAACGTTACACGACGGAGATTGTGGCTCAGGCCATGCAGATGCTCGGCTCGGCAGGGGGCAAAGGCGGAACAGCAAAAACAGTAGAAGAACGTTTCCCGGATGAAGAACCTGTGTCCATCCCGGAAGACGACATCCCATTCTAATGCAAACGCATCGAGGTGTGGGGCTACCACCATAACCCACTGATTTTTCGGCGCCGTTTCAGGTCACGGGAGAAATGGTTGCGGCTCTGAAGAGACCATCCCTCGGCTTGGCCGGCACGGAGTTTGGTCGCGGCCGGAGGCTTGCATTAGGTTTCGTCTTCGGTCTTGCCTTTTTTCGCTTCGGGGGAGCCGATTTCCTCGGGCTTCTCATGAGTGGCTTTCTTGAAATTACGAATCCCTTTTCCTATTCCGCTTCCGATCTCAGGGAGTTTTCCCGCCCCGAAGATAATCAGAATAATGATAAGGATGACAATCAGTTCGGGCATGCCAAGTCCAAACATAGGGGACCTCCATTTTAACGGCTTCGCAAAAAATTCGTCGGCAGCTTTCCGTCATGCCGCCCACTTTAACGACTTCTTACGAAGTCATTCATTTTGATGAATCGCTGTTCATCTCTTCGATGAGCAGCTTAAATTCTCGAGAATTCATAAAGGCGGAGATCGCTCTCCGATAGCTCAGCCACGACGCCCAAACGTTCAGCCATTCCGCGTTGTGCCAGAACACTTCAGGCTTTTTTCTCCCTTTGGACAGGTCCTGGTATTCCTCGAATTCCAGTCTGCACCCTTCGCAGAGGGAAAGACCCGGGGGAGATTTTCCCACGCTTTCGCTTTCTATCTGAATTCCACACATGGCGCAGCGGAAATGACATGCAGAGCACTGGATCATCTTCTGCACCGTCTCCACCCGGCCATGATATTTTTCAAGAAGGTCTTTCTGGCGCTTCTTTTCTATCTGATTCTGCATATCGACAATTTTGGTCATGACCTCTCCCGACGGCTTCGCAAAAGTCCCTCTGCTGCGATGCGCAATAAAATCATGCTACCATCGCGTTTCTACCTAGTCAAGGGACGCCGTCCTTTCTCCTATTTGCGGCCCATGACCTCCCCGACGGCTTCGCCGAGCTTCCCCAGGTTCCGGACAACCGTGACGCCGGAGCTTTCCAGGGCTCGGATCTTGTCCTGTGCCTTGCCTTTTCCGCCCGAAATGATGGCACCTGCATGCCCCATTCGTTTGCCGGGGGGAGCCGTCTGGCCGGCGATGAAGGCAATCACCGGTTTCCGGAACTCCTTCTGAACGTATTCGGCCGCCTCTTCTTCCGCCGTGCCGCCTATTTCCCCTATGATGACCACCCCGTCCGTTTGCGGGTCTTGGTTGAAAAGCCTCAAATGATCCACAAAAGAAGTCCCTATGATGGAATCGCCCCCAATGCCTATGCAGGTGGACTGGCCCAACCCGGCCCTGGTGAGTTGATCAACAACCTCATAGGTGAGAGTGCCGCTCCTGGAAATAACACCGATGCCTCCGGGCCGATGAATTTGACCGGGCATGATGCCAACCTTCGTTTTCCCGGGCGAAATAATTCCGGGACAGTTGGGCCCGATGAGGAAAGTCTTCTTGTCTTTCAAAAAGGAGGCCACCTTTACCATATCCAGGGCCGGGATGCCTTCCGTTATGCAGACAATCACATCCAGGCCCTCTTCTGCCGCCTCCATGACAGCATCGGCGGCAAACAGGGGAGGGACGAAGATGCAGGACGCATTCACGTCTCCATGCTTGACAGCTTCACGAACCGTGTTGTAGACGGGCACGCCCTCAACCTGTTGTCCCCCCTTTCCCGGCGTCACGCCGGCGGCGACAACAGTGCCATACTTGAGCATCTGTATCGTGTGGAAGGTTCCTTCCGTTCCTGTGATACCCTGCACGACAACGCGCGTCTTTTCATCCACCAGTATGCTCATCGTCTCACCTGCTCCGTTACCATTTCCGCAGCCTCGGCCATATCCTTTGCAACCATGAATTTCAGGCCGGATTCGCGAAGGATCCTTCTTCCCTCCTCCACATTCGTCCCTTCCAGTCTTACGATGAGAGGCACTTTAATCGCCGTGTTCTTCGCCGCGGCTAGAACACCCCGGGCGAGGACATCACATCTCAGGATGCCGCCGAAGATATTGATGAGGACGGCCTTGACGTGCTTGTCTTCGAGGATGATCTCAAGGCCGCGGGAAACCATTTCCTCGCTGGCACCGCCTCCCACGTCAAGAAAGTTGGCCGGTTCCGCACCCGCCAGCTTGATAACATCCATGGTGGCCATGGCCAGTCCTGCGCCGTTGACCATGGCGCCGATATTGCCGTCCAGACGGATGTAGTTGAGGTTGTATTGCGCCGCCTTTGCATCGAGAGGGTCTTTTTCCCTCGGATCGTCGAGAGTCTTCAATTCCTTCTGTCGCGCCAGCGCGTTGTCATCAATGTTGATCTTGGCATCTATGGCTATGACTTTCCCCTCCCTCGTCACAGTTAGAGGGTTGATTTCGGCAAGGGAGCAGTCCAAAGTCATGAATGCCTTGTAAAGACGGCCCATGACGGCCATGAGATCCTTCACGGTATCCGGCCCCGGCAACGGATCGAGGCTGTAAGCCAGTGTCCGTGCCTGGTACGGCATCCAGCCCGCACCCGGGTCCACGAACTGCTTGAGGACGAGTTCGGGTGTCATGGAAGCCACCTCCTCTATCTCCACTCCTCCGGCCCGGCTGAAAATCATCACAGGTCTGGCTCGAGATCTGTCGACCACCGCAGCAAGGTACAATTCCCGATCGATACGGACCCCTTCTTCCACAAGTACCTGGTACACTTTCCTCCCATCCGGTCCGGTCTGTTTGGTCACAAGAGGGGTTTCAAGGATGGCTTTGACTGCCTGTCCCACTTCCTCAATGGTCCGGACAACCTTGACGCCTCCCCCTTTGCCCCGGCCTCCTGCATGAACCTGTGCCTTAACTACCCAGGGAGGCCCCGGCAATTCCTGCGCTACTTTGAATGCTTCCTCCGCCGACTTGGCCACGCGGCCTTCGGGAACAGGGATCGCAAACTTCCTGAAAAGCTCTTTCGCCTGGTACTCGTGCAATTTCATCGGCTTTCACCCCGGTTTCGTTGTCCAGCTTATGGATAGAGACTGCCTTATGCCAAGTTATCATAGGCGTCATGTCGGACAGAAACAAAAAAAGCACCCCACACAAGGCGGGGTGCTTTTCTAAAAGATTCTCCAGGCTTAGAGTCTTACTACATTCGCCGCTGCAAGCCCTTTAGGGCCATTTTGAACGTCGAAAGAAACCCGTTCGCCTTCAGCAAGGGATTTGAAGCCCCCTCCGTTGATGGCAGAGTGATGAACAAATACATCAACTCCGTCATCCCCTTGGATGAATCCAAAGCCTTTGCGGTCGTTAAACCACTTTACGATTCCTTGTGCCATGGGACTGACCTCCTTTCCACAAATTCTATAGTGGTTACAAACCTGAGGTCGTCTCTTCGGCAAGGGAACAATCCTTAGGATGAACCGGCGCTCTAACGAGCGCCGGGCACACTATATATGAAATGATAATACGCCCTTTATGCACCGTGTCAAGGAATAAAGCACCCTCGGAGCGAAAAATGAATTGAACGGATAGTCGATGCACGATAAAGGATCCGTCACGGCTTCAGGTACCTGCGAAGATACCTGGCAGTATAGGAGCTATCGGCACGGGCCAGCAGCTCCGTAGGAGAGCCAGCGGCAACCATCCTTCCACCGTCATCCCCCCCTTCCGGCCCGAGATCGATAATGTAATCCGCCTCCTTGATGACTTCCATGTTATGCTCGATGACGGCTACGGTATTGCCCTGATCTACCAGGGCCTGAAGCACTTTCACAAGATCCTTGACGTCTGCCACATGAAGCCCCGTGGTCGGCTCATCAAGGATATAGAGAGTCTTGCCCCGGGTCGGTTTCGAAAGCTCTTCCGCCAGTTTGATGCGCTGAGCCTCGCCTCCTGACAGAGTGGGGCTGGGCTGGCCGATGCGCAGATAACCAAGCCCAATGTCACAGACCACTTTCACGGAGCGACGGATAGCAGGGACGGCAAAGAAAAAAGCCGACGCCTCTTCAAAGGTGAAATCCAGGATCTGTGCGATATTTTTTCCTTTATAGGTGATATCCAGGGTTTCCCGGTTGAAGCGCCTGCCGTTACATCCCTCACAGTGGACGTACACATCCGGAAGAAAGCTCATTTCCACCTTCACCGACCCGTGGCCCTTGCAGACTTCGCACCTGCCGCCGGCCGAGTTGAAAGAAAAACGACCGGGCTGGTAACCTCTCGCCCGGGCATCAGGCGTCATGGCCAGAAGCTTACGAATGTGAGGAAGAAACCCCACATAGGAAGCGGGCACAGACCGGGGCGTGTAGCCGATGGGGCTGTGATCCACTTCGAGGATTCGGTCCAGGGCCTCCCAGCCCTCTATGCTCTTCCATGCGCCGCCATTTCTTTTTCGGCCTCCAAGCAGATCCGAGGTGCCCCTGAACAGGGTCTCTTTGAGGAGGGTTGATTTCCCGGATCCGGAGACTCCAGTGACACAGATCAGCACTCCTAAAGGAAAAGACACGTCAATGTTCTTGAGGTTGTGCTCTGCCGCGCCCCTGACTCTGACAACGGGCGAACGGTTGTACGGCCTGAGACGGGAGGACATGGCATGGGGATGGCCGTTGAAGGATGCCCCCGTCACAGAAGCGGAAACTTTCCTCAAGTCTTCCAGCTTTCCGGAGGCGACCACCCTGCCGCCCGCCTGGCCGCCGCCCGGTCCCAGATCGATGATGTGATCCGCTTCCCGGATCGTTTCCTCATCGTGTTCTACCATCACGATGGAGTTGCCCCTGTCTCTCAGTTCTCTCAAGGCATCCAGGAGAATGCGGTTATCCCTGGGGTGCAGCCCGATGGTAGGTTCATCGAGAATGTAGCAGATGCCGGTGAGGTTTGAGCCGAGTTGTGCGGCAAGGCGAATCCGTTGGGCTTCCCCACCGGAAAGGGTGTCGCCGCTCCGACTCAGGGCGAGATAGGGGAGACCGAGCCGATTCAGGAAGGCAAGGCGCACCAGGATTTCCGCCATCACAGGATCGGCAACGGGTGCTTCGTGGGGAGAAAAAGAAAGAGACTTGAGGACATCCAGAGCGCGGTCTGCCGGCTGACGGATCACATCCCAGATGGAATACCCCTTGACCTTCACACTGAGAGCCTCCGGCCTGAGACGACTTCCCTGACATTTCGGACAGATTGTGGCCACTCCATGGGTTTCGCCTCCCAACAGACCCATTCCGTCGCACCTCGGGCAAGCCCCCTGTTTGCTGTTGAATGAAAAAAGACGCGGATCAAGCTCCTGAAGCCCGATGCCGCAACTGGGGCAAACTGCCCGGAGGCTGAAGATTTCCTCCGGGCCTGATGAGGGTACTAGAATCATGCTCCCGTTTCCTTCATCGAGGGTCTTCCCGACCATGCGGGAAAGATCTTTGGAGGGAAGTCTCCCCACCACGAGATCAATGGTATGCTCATGGTAGCGGCTGAGGGCCATGTCCTTCTCTATCCGAACAAGACGGCCGTCGATGCGTGCGTCTCTGAATCCTCTCTTGAGGGCACGGTCAAGCAAGTCCTTGTGAAACCCCTTGCGTCCAGCCACCCTGGGCGCCAGAAGGATCGCTTTCTTTTTGGCGAAACGCTCGCTCACGTGACCAATGATCTGCTCCAGGCTCTGGGTCTTCAAAGGCCTGCCGCAGCCGGGGCAATGTTGAACTCCGAGCTTGCTGTAAAGGAGTCTCAGGAAATGATAGACCTCGGTGAGAGTGGCCACCGTGGACCGACGGCTGGCATGGCTGATGCGTTGCTGGATAGCCACAGTAGGTGAAAGCCCGGCCACCGAGTCCACGTCTGGCCGCTCAAGGATTCTCACGTATTGACGGACGTAAGGGGCCAGGCTTTCCAGGTACCGGCGCTGGCCTTCCGCAAAGAGAACGTCAAAGATGAGGGTGGACTTGCCTGACCCTGAGACGCCGGTCACAACCACCAGTTCTTTTCTCGGGATGGTGAGAGTCAAGTCCTTGAGATTATGCTCTCTCGCTCCCACGACGACAATGCGTTGCTCCCGGGGCTCCGGAGCCCGGCGTTCGGAGGACCGGGGACGTTTGAGCCGGCCGGGACTGGCCAGGTATTGCTTTAGGAAAACCCCGGTGTGGGACTCCGGGTGTCGGGCCACCTTTTCGGGAGGGCCGGCGACGACCACGCGCCCGCCTGCCTCGCCTCCTTCAGGGCCCAAATCAATGATCCAGTCGGCGGTCTTGATGACGTCCATGTTGTGTTCGATGACGAGGACGGTGTTGCCATGATTCACGAGCCTTTGTAAGGCCGCGAGGAGCCGGCGGATATCCTCAAAATGGAGACCGGTGGTGGGTTCATCAAAGATAAACAGACGGTGACTGCCCGATCCGTCGCGAAGGTGCTGGGACAATTTCAACCGCTGCGCTTCTCCACCGGAGAGGGTGTTGATGGGTTGGCCCAGGCGCATGTAACCCAGGCCCACGTCCACGAGAGGCTGCAGAGGGGACCGGACGGATGCCTGGTCTCCGAAAAAATCCATGGCTTGGTCAATGGTCATGGCCAGGATCTCGTGAATGTTCTTGCCCCGGTACCGCACTTCCAGCACGTCCTGCTTGAAGCGCTTGCCGCCGCAGTCCGGACAGGTAATGAACACATCAGAAAGAAACTGCATCTCTACTTTCTCATACCCTGCTCCCTGGCAGGTCTCGCATCGCCCGCCCGCGACATTGAAAGAAAAGTGCTTCTTTTCCAGACCCTTTTCGCGGGCTTCATTGGTTCCTGCAAGGAGGCCGCGGATGGGATCCATGGCTTTGACGTAGGTAAGGGGATTCGCTCTTGGTGTTCGGCCGATGGGCCGCTGGTCCACGAGAACCACATCCTCGATGAGGTTAAGTCCACGGAGGGCAGAATGCCGTCCCGGCAGGCCTTGGGGCTCTCCTTTAGCGCGTTTGATGCCTTTATAAAGGATTTCCTCGGCCAGCGTCGACTTGCCCGAACCAGACACGCCGGTGAGGCAGACAAAACAGCCTGTGGGAACTCTCACATGGATCGCCTTGAGATTATGTTCCGCAGCGCCGTCGATCTCGATCCACTTGCCCTTCTGCGGTTTCCTTCTTCCGGAAGGCAAGGGAATGGAGAGTTGACCTTTGAGATATCGGCCCGTAAGGGAATGACTGACCCGGGCGGTGGGCCCGAAATACATGACCCTCCCTCCCTCTTCACCGGCGCCGGGGCCCATGTCAAGCATAAAGTCGCTTTCACCGATAATTTCAGGATCATGCTCCACGATGACTACCGTGTTTTCAAGGTCCCGAAGGTTCTTGAGGATGCGGATGAGACGGTGGTTGTCTCGGGGGTGAAGGCCGATGCTCGGCTCGTCAAGGACATAGAGGGTGTTCACCAAAGACGAACCGAGTGCGGCGGTAAGGGCCACCCTTTCCACCTCTCCGCCTGAGAGGGTGCGGGATTGGCGATCGAGAGTGAGATAACCGAGCCCTACTTCGATGAGATAACGAACGCGGCTCCGCACCTCCTCCAGGATCAGGAGAACAGCCTTGTCCTCTTGAAACATGGGGAGGGCATCAAAGAATCGGGCCGCCTCATCCACACTCAGACGGTACACCTCGCCGATGGTGAGCCCGCCGACGCGGTAGAGAAGAGACTCCTCCTTGAACCGGGTCCCTCCGCAGTCGGGGCAGGTGAGAGCGATGCGATAACGCGAAAGGTAGACCCGTACGTGCATCCTGTAAGTCTTGCTTTCGAGCCATTTGAAAAAACCCTGGATGCCGTAGTAGTTTTCCGTTCCTTCCACAATAGCCTTTTGCTGGTCCGGGGCGAGGTCTTGGAAGGGTATGTTGGTGGGGATGTTTCTGCGGCGGCAGAAATCCGTGAGTTCCCGGTATTCCATACGTCCTTCCTTCCGGCCCCCCCAAGGTTTGATGGCGCCTTCATCCAGGGTGAGGGAAGAATTGGGAATGATGAGATCCATGTCTATTCCCAGAATCCGACCGAAACCGCGGCAGGTCGAGCACGCTCCCACGGGACTGTTGAATGAGAAGAGGTTGGGAACGGGCGAGCGGTACGAAATCCCGCACTTGGCGCACTCCAGGCGATTGCTGAAAGAATGACGGCGGCCGTATTCTTTCTCGTCGCCTTTTTGGGTCCACAGATCCATCCGGCCGCCGCCGAAGCGAAAGGCCTGCTCGATGGAATCGATGATCCGCTTTCGGTCGGACGATCGGTACAAGATCCGGTCGGCCACCACATGCCGCGGCACTCCTCGTGCATCCCCGGGAAGAGAGTCAAGAGGGACGATGCGACCTTCCAGCAAAACGCGGGTGTAACCCATCCGGCCCAGTTCCCTTTTCTCCTGCTCCGAGGTGCGGGTGGCAGAGACGGGAAAAGTGATGATGACCTCCGTCCCTTCCTTCAAAGTCTTAAGCGCATTCCAGACATGCTCAGGAGTCTCGGGTATCACAGGATCGCCGCAGTTTCTGCAATGGAGCTGTCCGGCTCGGGCATAGAGGAGCTTGATGTAGTCGGTGAGCTCGGTCATAGTGCCTACCGTGGAACGGGAAGTGCGCACGGGATCCTTCCTGTCGATAGCGATTGCGGGAGGGATGTTTTCGATTCGGTCGACGACCGGGCGATCCATGCGCTCCATGAACTGGCGGGCGTAAGGCGAAAAGGTTTCCACGTAGCGCCGCTGACCTTCGGCGTAAAGGGTGTCGAAGGCAAGGGAAGACTTTCCTGATCCGCTCAGGCCGGTGATGACGGTGATGCAATTCAGGGGAATATCGATATTCAGGCTCTTGAGATTATTCTGACGGGCGCCCCTGACGCGGATGACCGAGGTGTGATCTTTTACAAGTTTCATCAGAATCCATTTCCGGTTGCGGACCCATTAGAGACCTTCCCACAGGTAGACAACCTGGAGCTTTCCTCGAACGAAAGAAAATAAACACCGCACCAGAGCATATCAAGATGCACGCCATGCGCATAGAGCCAGCCTCAAAAGAGCTTGCCCGCGAATTGTATGCCTTGTGCCTGTGAACCCGACTTCCTACATCTTTCCCCGTCTCAAAATGGAGATGAGGAGCCAGAAGCCCATGACGGCGGCTACCACGTATCCTGCAAGACCGATGATGGGGACGTCGTGCCACTTAGGGGGAATGTCGGCATGGATGATCAGAGAGGAGCCGATCACCAGGGAGGCAAGGACAATGGCAAAAGAGAGACGGTTGCTGGACCGATCGACCGTCTTCATGAACGGTTCCAGGCGATGATGCTCGAATTCGATTTTCAGCTTTCCCGTTTTAGCCATCCTGAAGATCGTCTGCAGATCTCTTGGAATGGAACGCAGGAGTTGCAGCATCTCGGAACCGGAGTCCTTCACATCTTCGAGAATTCGACGGGGATGAAAACGTTCTCTATGCACTTTCTCCACAAACGGGGCAGCCCTTTCAATGATGTCAAAATCAGGGTCCAAGTCCCGGCCGAGGCCTTCGATGGCGGAGATGGCTTTGACAAAAAGAAGAAAATCAGCAGGCACCCTCATCCGGTGTTTTGTGGCGATGTCAAAAAAACTGTGCAGCAACTTTCCCAGGTCCCACTCCTTAAGGGGTCTGTAGAAATGCAGGTCGATGAACTCCGAGGTGTCCTTTTCCAGGCTTTTCCTGTCAGGTTCTTCCTCCCAAGAGGTGATCCTGATGAGGGCATCGGCCAACTCAGAGCTGTCTCTCTTTGCAATGGCCAGGACGAGGTCTACGATATTTTCGCGATCTTCTCGCGCTAATCGGCCCATATTCCCCATGTCAAGAAAGCAGATCACGTTGCCCGGCAGGATGAGCACGTTGCCGGGGTGGGGATCCCCATGAAAAAAACCGGACACAAAGATCTGCTTGATGAGCAGGTCCCCACCGCGGCGTGCGATGAGGCGAAGGTCGTAGCCCTCGGCTCCGAGCTGTTCCAGGCGGGAAGACTTAATGCCTTCCACGTATTCCATGGTGAGGACACGTTCGGTGGCAGCCTCCCTGTAAACCTTGGGAACATACACCGTAGAATCGTCCAGGAACTGGGATGCGAAGCGTTCCATGTTAGCCGCCTCCAAGGTGAAGTCCAACTCCCTGCCTATGACTCGGCCGAACTCCTCCACCAACTTGGTGGGGCGTTGCAGTTCCCACCCTCCCAGATGTTTTTCCATAAGGCCGGCAAGGTGGAGCATAATCTCCAAATCCACCTCGATAATCCGCCTGATACCGGGCCTCTGGACTTTGATGGCCACTTCCTCACCGTCGAGAAGCCGGGTCCGGTATACCTGGGCTATGGACGCGGCAGCAACGGGCTTAGGATCGATGGGTTCAAATATCTCTGACAGGTTGTCTCCGAGTTCAGCGTGGAGCACCTTTTCCGCTTGCTCATAAGGAACGGGAGGCACTTCGTCGCGAAGCTTGACGAGTTCACCAATGAAGTCCGGGGGGAGTAGATCCGTCCGGGTGCTGAGCATCTGGCCGAATTTGATGAAAGTGGGCCCCAACTCCTCGAGAGCCATGCGGAGCCTTTGTGCTCTGGAGAGGGAACCGAGCTTCGCATGCTTCTGACGGAAGAGGAGTTTTCGTCCGAAGTCCACATACTGCTCGATCCGGAGCTTGTCGAGAAGATCGTCAAACCCGTATTTGAATAGGATTCCCAGGATTTCGATATATCTTTCCACATGACGGTAGGTTCTTCCGATGAGACCGATTTTCCGAATGATCATAGTCAGGGCTCCAAGGCCTTCTCGAAGTCCGCGATGAGGTCTTGCGTGGCCTCTATTCCGACGGACATACGGATGAGACGGTCGGAGATTCCCAGTCGTCGGCGCTCCTCGGGAGCCATGCCGGAATGAGAGGTCGTCGCGGGCCGCGTGATCAAGGTCTCGACACCGCCCAGACTCGGTGCGATGACCGGAAGAGTCGTCTTCTCCATGAACCGCTCCGCAGCCTCCACTCCCCCCCTGAGTTCGAAGCTGAGCATCCCGCTGTATCCATCCAGGAGTTTCTTGGCCCGTTCATGGTCCGGGTGAGTCTCCAGGCCGGGATAGTTCACCCTCTCCACGGCTTGATGGCCGGAAAGAAATCGGGCGATGGCAAGCGCACTTTCGTTCTGGTATCGCATCCTCACTGCAAGGGTCTTCATCCCCCGGTGGAGGAGAAAACAGGCATGGGGGTCGAGAGAGCCGCCGAGATGATTCAGCTTGCGGGTGATGTTCTCCACGAGGTCGGCCCGGCCGATGACGGCACCTGCCACGATGTCGGAGTGACCGTTCAGGTATTTGGTGCAGCTATGAAGGGAAAGGTCAAAGCCGACTTCGGGGGGCCGGAAATTGATCGGGCTCGCGAAGGTGTTGTCCACCATGGAGACGAGATGGTTGGATCTTGCGAAGGATACCACCCCTTTGAGATCAGCCACCTGGAGAAGAGGGTTGGTCATGGTTTCCACGTAGATCAACTTGGTGTTGGGACGCACTTTGCTTTTCCAGGAGTCGGGATCGTTGCCGTCGATAAAGTCGAAGGCAATTCCGAGCCCCGGCAAATCCCGGGTGATGAGGTCGTGGGTCCCGCCATAAAGGCAATCCTGCGCCAGAAGATGATCGCCGGCTGAGAGAACAGTCAAGAGCGCTGTGGAAATTGCCGCCATTCCGCTGGCGGTAACCAGAGCCGCCTCCCCGTTCTCCAGGGCGGCCAGCTTCTCGTGAAGTGCGACATGGTTCGGCGTGTTGTTTAAGCGAATGTACCTGAGATCGTGATAACTCTTCTCTCCCTTGTACTCAAACATGGCTGACTGAAAAATGGGTATGGATACCGCGCCGGCGATGAGAGGGTCTGGTTCACCTGAGTGAATCAGCTTCGTCTCTATGTGTTTAAACTTTTTGGACATGACTTCTTCTCCTTTATGAAATCTGCGTGAGCAGATTTCATTTCTCCGGCTTCGTGCAGACTATCTGAGCAATGGCCCGTTGCGGTTGGCCCACGATCCCCTCAGAGATAGTGGATGACCTTCCAATCCTCGAACCAATCGAGCAGCTCCCCGGGCTTGAGCAGGAAGCGAGGGTTGTGGGGTTTCCCGAACCTGCGCTGGTCCACCGTGAAGGTCTCATAAATCAACACGCCTCCTCTCACCAGGGCTTTCTTGATACAGGGCACGAGAGGTCGGTGAAGATAACGGAAAACCAGGATGGCACCGGAAGATTCCACGTTCAAAGGATTCTCGCCTTCCTTCTCCAGGTCCACTTGCCATAACGTGACCTTCAGGTTGTGCTGCTTAGCGTAAGCGCCAGCTTTTTCCAGCGCGGTCTCAGACAGGTCGGCAAGGATCACCGGCATCCCTTCTTCTGCCAGGAAAAGACCGTTGTGGCCGTTTCCGCAGGCCAGATCCAGAACAGGTCCTTTCAATGCTGCATTCACCAGGAGATCCCGGTGGGCCAGGACGAGGCTATCAGGCGCCAATACCCTTTTTCCCTTTCCTGATATCATCCGATACGGCCCGAATGATCTTCAATGCCTCCTCAACCTGAGCTCTGGAAACATCCATGTGGGTCACGGCCCGCCCGCGCGTCTTCCCGAGAATGGAAACCCGGACGCCCCTTTTCATGAGCATGGCATTGAAATCCTCGGCCGTGACATGGAGGCCGGAGACATCAAAAAAGATGAGGTTGGTCTCCACAGGTTCAACCTCAATGCCGTTCACTTCGGCGAGACCCTCGGCAAAGAGCCTGGCGTTTTCGTGATCCTCTGTCAGACGGTCCACGTGATGGTCCAGCGCATAAAGGGCACCGGCTGCGATGATGCCCGCCTGCCTCATGGCGCCTCCGAACTGATGTTTCCATCGCCATGCTTCCTCAATGAACTCTCTGGATCCGGCCAGAGCCGCGCCCACAGGGGCCCCAAGGCCTTTGCTGAAATCTATCCAGACCGAGTCGAGGGCAATGCAATAGGCCTTGGCCGATAATCCCGTGGCTGCAACGGCGTTGAGGAGACGGGCTCCGTCCATGTGGCATATCAGGCCGTGCCGGTGTGCGGAAATGCAAACGCTCTGAAGGGTCTCAATGGGCCAGACGGTTCCGCCGCCGAGGTTGGAAGTCTGCTCAATGAGCACGACCCTCGACCTCGGGAGGTGATTGCTTGTCGGCCGGACGGCCGCCTCCATTTGTGCTGCCGTGAAGACACCCCGTCTTCCCTGTACAGGGTACATACACGCGCCGCTGAGTGCGGCGGGCCCTCCTGTTTCATAATGTCTAGTGTGGGCCGTTTCGTCCAGGATGATTTCATCCCCCGGCCGGCAGTAAACCCTGAATGCGATCTGGTTGCACATGGTTCCTGAAGGAAGAAAGACGGCGTCTTCTTTTCCCACAAGTTCGCAGACCTTCTCGACAAGGGCGTTCACCGTGGGATCTTCTTTCTGCTGTTCATCGCCTACCTCGGCTTCGCTCATGAACTTCCTCATCTCCGGCGTAGGCTTTGTGATAGTGTCACTGAAAAGGTCGATTCGCATGGTGTTCATGCTTTGCCCTTTCTACGTTAGCTTTTTCCCTGTCATGCTTTCGATCTCGACTTTAATGATCAAGGACTTTTCAAACCCCTTCTCTTTGTAAAGGAAGGGTCCTTTTCCCACCGTAGTGCTCCATGATCAGACCAAGAGCTTCTCTTTTTGCTTCAGGGGTGTCGAGGAGATGAGCTCTGCCGAACCCGATGACACTCAGGCCTTTCATGCCCCATTCGCATGGCCTATCGGATCTGACTACCTCGTGGCCCATATCGCATTCGAAGCAGACCTTGTTGTTCTTTTCGAGGAACTCGAGCTTCATCCCCTCACGGGCGCAGTGGGAATAGAGATTGCCGTCTTTGTACCCGAAGCACAGAGGGACCATATAGGGTTGGTCATCTACGGACATGGCGAGCCGGCACACCATAGCACCCCGGAGGATCTGTTCTATCTCCGCCTTTTCCGTGATTTCTTTTTCCTTTCTTCTCATCATCGCTACTCCAGGGCTTTCTTCAAGGCGGCTCCAGCCAGCAGACGTGTGGAGTCGAGAGTGGGAATAGGAGAGTCCTGGGGATCTACGATCAAAGGGATCTCGGTGCAACCGAGTACGGCGGCGTCGCAACCCCGCGTTTTGAGCGCGGCCATGACCTCGTTAAAGTAGAGCCGTCTTTTTTCGGCAAACACGGCGTTAACCAACTCCGTAAAGATGATCCTGTCTATCTTCTCGCGGACCTCCTCCTCGGGAATCTCATAGTCGATCCCCAGCTTCTTCAGGGCTTCCGGGTACACAGGACCGGTCATGAGGTATTTTGTACCCAGAATGGCGAGCTTCCTGAAGCCCCGTCGCTTGGCCTCTTCCCCCACCGTTTCTGCGATGTGGAGCCAGGGGATCGATGAGTTCGCTTTTACCAACGGGAAGGCCTGGTGGATCGTGTTGTCCGGACAAACGGCAAAATCCGCTCCTGCCCGGTGTACCTTGTCCGCTGAGGAGAGCATGAGTTCGGCGACCTTCTCCCATGCGCCCGAGCGAATGTGAACCATGTATTGACTCAGGGGATGAGTGTGCATCGTAATCTCTGGATGGCAGTGCTCCCCCATCACCCGGGGGGCGTCCGTGCAAATGGTGCGGTAACACAGGGCCGCTCCTTCTGCGCTGCAGGCTATAATTCCGATATGCTTTGCCATGATGACCTTTCAATCTCCATCTGGAACCAACGATCCGCACGGGGTCTCTGGAGAGTCCGCAACCGAAAATGGATTCATCGGGATTGAAATCAACGAGATCGCCACGTTCCCCTCGTCGCTCGCAATGACGTGAAGCGATTAGGACACAGCTTCGACCAGAAAAGGGGGAGTTTTGCCAGGGATACTAATCCGCTCAGGCGGGTCATGCAAGGAGAATGTGGGAAAGAGATTATGGCAAGGAAAAGGAGCGCCGAAGCGGCGGCCTATAAAATCCGACTCGGCGGATCTTATCTAAAAGTATTCCTTAATTTCTGTGGCCGTAGCAACAAGGGTGAAGTGAAGCCTCTTCAGTTCCACCCCGAATAAACCGATATAGTCGGTATAACGAAGGGTAATCGTCACTTTCTTATCTTCATCCTTTGAAAGATCGAAGTCCTCCGCCGTGAACATGCGACCCTCTTCCTTCATCTTTTTGCTCAAAAGCGCCATGGTGTTATCTTCGGAGTGCTTGGTGGCGTAAATGGCGGCCACTTCCATGTCTTTCCGAATCCAGTGCCTTTGCCAGTAAGGGCTGATTGTTGCGACGGCGAGTAAGGTGAGAGCGATGAAGATGACCCAAGCGACAAGACTCTTAATCGTTTTCATAGGAAACCCAACTCGAACTTGAAATCTTATTAGGCATAATTAACATAAAATGAGTCAAAAATCAAACCGAAAATAAAAGAAAAGGCCCCTGGAAGAAAGATTCGGAAAATCCAAAATCCAGGGGCCACAGAAAGGAGGTTGTTTGAATGATAAAAAAAGAATACCACGCAGTAGTACTATTGTCAAGGCCGGAAATTTCGCTCTGCGTTCCTGCCATTTCCCTTGAGACCCCGAATTAGTTATGATACGGTACAGTCTTGGCCGCTAGCTTGATCTTGAACTTTTCGATTTAGACGCGGCTTCGGGAAAGGAAAAGGAGGCGCCGAGGTGAACAGAATCGAGTTCTCCGAAGTTCGAAAGTTTCTGGGCAAGACGCAGATTCAGACCGCCCAGCTTCTTGGCACATCCCTCAAGGCCATACAGAGCTTTGAGCAAGGATGGAGGAGGGTGCCCACCCATATTGAGCGGCAGCTCCTGTTTATTCTCGCGAGAATTCGCTCCGCAGACGGAGAGAAAAGACAGAAATGCTGGACGGCGCAGGATTGCCCAAAAGAAAGCAAGAAAAACTGCCCGGCATGGGAATTCAAACTGGGGGATCTGTGCTGGTTCATCAATGGGACCGTATGTCACGGGAAAGTCCAGGAAAGCTGGCAGAAGAAAATGGAAACCTGCAGGAAATGCCACGTTTTTAAGTCGGCCATGCCCCCATCCATCCCCCATTTCTCACTCTAGACTCTCCCTGTCACTCCAAGGAAATCGCTGATCGGTGGGGTATTGTTCAAAAGTGTTTGCAGGGCTCATAAGGCGATCTGCGGTACCAAGCGTCCTGAGAGGGAAGGGCTGGCGCCTTTTCTGCAGTGACTGGTGGGAGGACGCCGTCTTTTCGCATCTTATCAGTGGGGGAAACCCCTGGCTCTGAGCGAATGCGAGGAGAACAGCGGGAGGGGGCAAGACTCCTCCGCTGATAAGTTGCTGAAAAGACCAGGCCGGGAGCCTCGGAACGGAGGAAAAGGTGCCAGATCTTCCCAGGGATCGACTGCCCATGCAAACACTTTTGAACGTTTGTAATCGGCAGTCTGCCCGACCTTTTAGGGGGTCGTTACCCTTTATTCCCTTTGATTGGTGACAGGGCCTGAGAAGAAATCAGCGGGCCGGGTTTTCTCAGGAAAAGAGAAGATAGCGAACCGACCAGGGAGATACCCGCTGCCACAAGGAAAGGAAGGGTGAAGGAGTGTGTGGCGTCCGCCAGATAGCCCCCCAGCGCGGGCCCGATGGCCTGGCCGATCCCGAAAAAGAGGGTGATAAATCCCAGGCCGGCAGGAGCGAGCCGCGGTCCCACAAAGTCGCCGGCAGCGGCGGCCATGATGGTCGGTATGCTCCATGCGGTCAGTCCGAACAGGATCGCCGAGAGGTAGAATCCGGCGGGTGCTCTGACCAGCGCATAGATGATATAAGAAACGGCAAGAACGAGGTAGGCCAGCGCAGACCCCCGGCTGCGTCCCAGTCGATCAGAAATGCCTCCCCAGATGACGCCGCAAAAAATGCTCAAAACCCCTACGGTGAACCACAGGGTGCCTGCGTAGGCTTGAGGACGTCCCATCTCCTTCACAAGGTATGCAGCGAAGAAGGTCATGTAGATGACGTAAGACAGGCCGTAAAAGAAATAGACGATGCCCAGATACCAGACGGAACCCATTCTCCATACCGTGGACCATTGAAGAGAGGAGGCTTTGGACCCGCCGGGGGGAGGCAGGGGTTCATCCGCCTGCGAAGTCCCTACGGGAAGGAGCCCTATTTCCTCCGGTCTGCTTCGAACCAGGGCAAAGACAATCACAGCAATAACGAGGGCAGCGGCTCCCAAGGTGTACCAGGCGTAACGCCACCCTTCGGAACCGTAAGCCACAAGAATGGGTGGCGCGAGATAGCCGGAGATGGCCGTGCCTGCGCCGATTCCGCCTGAAACGATCCCTGTGGCAAAGCCCCTTCTCTTCATGGCGAACCAGGCCGACCCAAGAGCCATGGCCGGCACGTAGGCGGCGCCATTACCCAATCCGGTGAGGAAGCGCATGGACAGGGCAAAACCAAAGGATTGAGCGAGACCGGTCAGGATGATGGTCACTCCAAGCAGGAGGAGCGCGAGAGTGATGATGATGCGGGTACCGAAGCGCGCGGCGAGGAAACCGCCGATGATGGCCATGCTAAGGTAGCCTATGAAATTACCTGTGCTTAGGAACCCAAGTTGAGTGTAATCGAACTTGAGCCCGTCTTTCATGGCAGGAAGGATAATGGTGTAAGCCATGCGGCCGAAACCGTGTGCTGCAATGGTGGTCGAAAAGACCCATGAAGATGACGATCCAACCGTAGTGGAGCTTGCCAGTCCTCATCGCAGTATCCTTTCTCAAAAAGGTTTCCGCTCTGTTCAGAACCACCCGGTGCCGAAGGGGATGATAGAGAAACAGGGCAGGGCTGTCAATTGCAAAAACCCGAGTGCAATAATGATTCAGTCTTGGGTGTTCCCACCCAAACCTGAATCATTACCAGGTGCAAAAACCGGGGTATGCCGTTTTCAACTCACGCGGCAGACAAGTCCTTTTAAATAGAGTCCTTCAGGGAAGGAAAGCCAGGTGGGGTGGTCGGGGCTTTGCGTGAGAACACGGATGACCTGGACGTCACGACCGGCGTCCAGAGCCGCGCCAGCGACGATCATCTGAAAGAGGTGAGAAGGGACCAGGCCGGAACAGGAAAATGTGAAAAGAATGCCGCCGGGCCTTAAGAGCTTGAAGGCAAGCAGGTTGATATCCTTATAGCCTCGACTGCCCCGCTCTACCTGGCTTTTCGACTCAACGAACTTGGGAGGATCCAGAACGATCAGGTCGAACTGACGGCGCCTGTCCCGGAATTCACGGAGGATTTGGAACGTGTCTCCTCCCAGGTTTTCTGACTCAGCCTTGTCGAGACCATTCAGTTCCCTGTTTTTATCGGCCAGTTCCAGGGCCGACCGAGACGAATCAACATGGGTCACCCTTAGGGCTCCTGCCTTGAGGGCGTGGATTCCGAATCCCCCTGTGTAAGAAAAACAGTTGAGCACCTCTGCGCCCCGGGCATATTCAGCCACCAAAGCACGATTCTCGCTCTGATCGAGGTAGAATCCCGTTTTCTGACCCTGCTTGATGTCTGTGAAAAACAGACAGGGTTTTTCCTCGATGACGACAAGATCCGGCGGCTCTTCGCCCCACAGAGAGCCGGTTCGGGGTTCGAGCCCCTCCTTAATGCGGACACCGACATCAGATCTCTCGTAGATTCCTAGACATGGAATCAGCTTGCAGAGTTGAGACACGATTTGCTCTTGCCAGTACTCGGCTCCCGCGCTCAGAAACTGGCAGACCAGAAAATCCGCGTATTTGTCCACAACCACTCCGGGGAGTGCGTCCGATTCGGCGTTGACGACCCTGCAAGCTGATCGACTGCTTCGGGAGAGAAAGGGAAGGCGGAAATCGATGGCCTTCTTCAGTCTGGATTGGAAAAACGTAGGGTCTACTTGCTCGTCGGAATCAAAGGTCCATACCCGCAGAGCAATCTGAGAATGGGGTGAATAAGCGGCGCGACAGAGAAAAACGCGCTCCGACGAAAACACGTCAACGGTCTCACCGGGTCGGGGCTCTCCCTCCACGTTTTGAATGGCGCCCGAAAAGATCCAAGGATGGCGACGCAGCAAGGATTTCTCGCGACCTGATTTGAGAGTTACTAAGGCCATTTTCTGCCTGCTCCGGAGAGTCTCGCCGGCGGTCCTGCGCAAGAAGAAAGGAACGCAGGAGCCGTGGCTCAGCCTGTTTTCACTTCAAGAGTTGCGCCTCGGTGAGGAGCCCACGGATGGAATCCCTCGCCTGGACGGTCACCGGCTGTAGGGGAGGGCACAGGTCGCCGCCCGAATAGCCGAGCAGATCCATGGCACACTTGATGCCCGGAATACCGTAACCGCCGACGATCCTCTGATTCACGGTGAGCACTCTTGCTTGAACATTCTTTGCCTTGGCATACTCGGCTTGCTGCGTCAGCTTAAAGATCTCCGCTGTTTCTGCCGGCGCGATGTTCGAGAGGGCAAGGATGCCCCCTTTAGCCCCCAACATCAATGCGGAGAGCAGGGCCGAGCCGTGCCCCTGAAGAAGAGTGAATGAAGGGGGACAGCCTTTCAGAATGTCGCTCACAAAAGATATATTCCCTGACGAGTCTTTCATTCCGGCGATATTCGGATGGTCGGCCAGGGCGAAGACCGTCTGCAGGGGCAGATCAAGACTCGTGAACTTGGGCACATTGTACATGATGATCGGAATCGTGGTCTGGTCCGCAACGCTCCGGTAATACATCTCCAAGACTTGAGCCGTCATCTGCGCCTTGTAAAAATACGGGGTCACCACCAGCGCGTATTGGGCACCTGCCGCTGCGGCTTTATTGGTAAATTCCACGGTCCCGGCCGTGGAAGGAGCGCCGGTACCGGCGATGACGATCTGTCCCTTTGCCGCAGAGGAGCGCACCGTCTCTATGGCTTGCAGCCCATCACGCTGGGACATCATGATGCCTTCGCCGGTGGAGCCGAGCACCAGGTATCCTGCCAGATCAAAACGGTTATATTTTTCAATGTTCGCTCTCAGTTTGGAAAAGGAGACGGTGCCGTTTTCGAAAGGGGTCGTGAGAGCCGGAAAAATGCCGGATAAGATTTGAGCCATCACTTTATTCCTCCATCGCTAGAAGCTAAACCTGTAATCTCTTCTCAAATTGCGGAGAAGTTCTGAAGCCAGGCCGGTGGGTGGTCTCTTCAGAGCCGCAACCATTTCTCCCGTGACCAGAATCGGCGCCGAAAACTCATTGGGTTATGGTAGCAGCTCCAGAGGGTCACGTCTCCGGTTGGCTTGGCATGATGCGCCTACTCAGAAAAAGACTTAAGTACCCTGGGGCGGCCAAAAGGGCAAGTTCTTTTCCGGTTCTCCCTTTACCCTGTACCGCCCATAGTCCCGCAAGGATGCTGAGGCTGACGCGAAATCACATCCTGTCACGGAGTGCATTACCGCAGGTATCATGAGTGAGCCATAAGTGAAAATATGAATCTTTTCCAGGGATCTCATCACGGGTCTTGCGTCGAATCATGAGTGTCCACAAAATCATTTATATGATATGTTGCGTGCAAAATCCATCCTGTATCGAAATCCTGCAAAAGCAGAGGCCATGAAAGTACCGCCGTCTCACATTCCACCTATCGTGAAAGCCTTCATCAGGAGGCTCAAAGAGGCAGGCTTTGAAGCCTATGTGGTAGGCGGTGCGGTGAGAGACCTGATTATGGATAAAACAGCGACGGACTGGGATGTGGCAACATCCGCCTCCCCCGAGACCGTGATATCCCTTTTTTCCCATCTCAGCCTCTTTTCTCTTCAACACGGGACCGTCACCCTGGTGCACCAAAGCAAGCATTATGAAGTGAGCACTTATCGGGGGCCGGCCGGTACGATCGAAGACGATCTGGCTTATAGGGACTTCACGATCAATGCTATGGCCCTGGGCGCCGAAGAAGGGGACGTGATTGACCCTCACGGCGGTCGTGAAGACGTTAAGAGGAGGATTGTCAGGGCTGTCGGGGTACCGGAGGATCGGTTCCGAGAAGATCCCCTTCGCCTTCTGAGAGCGGTAAGGCTTCGCACTCAGCTCGACTTCACCATTGAAGAAAAGACTTTCGAGAGCATCTCGCGACTGGCCCCGTTGCTTGCCGGCGTAGCAAAAGAAAGGATCAGGGAGGAATTGATCAGGGTTCTGACGAGCAAGACTCCTTCCCAAGGCTTTGATGACATGGTTCGCACAGGTCTTATCAAAGAGGTTCTTCCTGAACTGATGGCGAGCCGGAGAACAGGAAAGATGCCGAATGAGAGGCAAAGCCTTTATGGGCACATCATGGAAACGCTGGACCGTGTGCATCCACATCCGGTGCCGCGACTTGCCGCCCTTTTCCACGACATCGCCGGTCCGGCGAGGGAGGAAGCGCATGAGGTCGAAGGGGCAAGGATCGCAGAGGAGGTCATGCGGCGATTGAGATTCAGCGAGCGGATGATCTTCCAGGTGACGCACCTGATCAGACATCATCGGGATGCAGTGAATTACCGCTCTTCGTGGGATGAAAGCGCGGTGAGGCGCCTGGTGCGAAAGATTGGTGCTGACTACCTGGAACTCTTCTTTTCCCTTTGCCGCGCTGACCTGGAATCTCAGGGAAAGGAGACTCGTCTTCTATCAGAACTCGAGGAAAGAGCATGGCCGAATGTGAAAAACGGATTCCCTCAGCGGGTTCATGACCTTAAGGTGGACGGTCGAAAGGTGATGGAAATCTGCGGTATCAAACAGGGGCCGGAAGTGGGCCGGATTCTGGAGGCGCTGCTCGAAGAAGTGGTGGACCATCCGGAAAGGAACACCGAAGAAACGCTCTTGGAAAGAGTCAGAGAAATGATGAAGAAGGGGGTAAGGTAAGACGATCACACGCATTCCTTCCAGCATCGACCCTGCTTACTCCCTGACGGCTCACAACGCGGCCTCGTCTCCGCTTACTCTCAAAATCATGCTGACGGTTGCTTTGATGTTCGTTCCTTTGGTGCTTGGCTATCAGTTCTGGGCATACAGGCAATTCAGGAACAAGGTAACCAAAGAAGACCTCCAGTCAGAGGAGGGGAGAGCTGAGGTAAACTCAGGGTGGGCTCGTTCAGTTTCGAGATGGACCTTGTATCGGACAGAGAAGATGCTGGCCTCTTCTTCTCTTAGCTCCAAATTTCAAAGCATAACCAGTAGATCACGAGAACATGAAAACACAAAGCAAA
The DNA here is from genome assembly GCA_963740905.1 of uncultured delta proteobacterium. GTDB lineage: Bacteria > Desulfobacterota > DSM-4660 > Desulfatiglandales > HGW-15 > JAFGDM01. The sequence continues at coordinate 509,135 of CAVUFY010000013.1, read as the reverse complement.
AAATTCTCCTTTTTCGTGCTTTGCTTCTTTCGTGTCTTCGTGATTTCTTCTATTTTTGTTCTCCGCGTTCTTCGCGGTCTCCGCGGTGAAATTGTCTGTGTGTTTCTGCGGCAAAAAATTCCGTTGCCTTTGCGAAATCCTGGCGGAAAGGGACCGAGCAGCAGGTCAGTTGAAAGCGGGGCTTAAGTCCCAGTGTGATCGCCTCCTCGATCGCTTCGTCCGACCAGACGGCGATGCGTGTTGCGCCCGCCCGGATGGCCAGTTTTTCCAGCATCCATCCCTGCCTGTTTCGAGGCCTTTCACACCCCAGGGCGATGGGAACTTCTGGCATGAGAAGCCTAGCCTCGGCAATCAGCCTTGACACCTCCAAAGGCGAGGGAGGGACGACGGAGGCCATGGGGGTCTCTTTTAGAGGGGAGAGAACCACGATGACCACGACATCAGGCTTGTACCGGCTGATGATCTCCAGAGCTTTTTTTTCACCCCTCAAGCGACCGTAAAAGAGGCCGGCCACTACGTGGGGTGCCGGCGCAAGCCCGCTCTTCGAGATGCTTTCGAAGGCGTCGATCACAACGTCTTCGCTCTTCAAGTGATACACTTTCGCTGCCGTCTCGCGGTCTCCCATGATATCTATCAGGGCCTGTTTGATTCCTGCCTGCTTTAGCTCTTGACACGTTGTACGATCGGGAAACCCGACGTGAGCCGACATGAAAAGTCCCGTTTCTTCATGAATCCGTGCGATCACCTCGTAGAATCTTTCCCAGGGAAGCTTCCCTGAAGTGTCGGAACCTCCGCTCAGGAGGATGCCGAGAGCCCCATTCCCTTTGAGCCGGGCGGAGACATGATAGAGGTCGGCGGGATCGTGAATCCGGATCATGGGTTCAAGGAGACGGCCTTTACAGTGCTCGCAGAGGAGTTCGCATCGGTTGCCTGTAAGGGAGAGGGCAGGATACCGCCCTCTTTCACTGCCGCACCTGATCATGCCTGGCAAGTAGAAAGTGAGATGTTTACCGTGGTTTGTGCGAGCTGTGTCCCAGGCCTCCTGAAAGAGCAGCTTGTCCTGTGGGGAGAGGGCGACCTCCTCGCGCGTCTTCGATCCATGGGACGTCAAGCTTGACATAGCAGGGGTATGACAGATATCCTAATGATCAAATATAGATAGCCTATGAATTCAGACGGAGGATAGATGAATGAAGAAGATAAAGCAACCCCGCAGACTGCTTTTCTGGATCATAGGGTTCCTTTTCCTCTTGCCATGCTGCAGTCCTATTCCTCACCTCCAACTTACTTATCGCCTTCCGCCGCAGCAAAAAGCGCTGGCAGGAAAGAAAGTCTTTGTGGCCGTTGAGGACATGAGAACGGACAAGAATACCCTTGGAATAGGGGCACGCCGGGATCTTGAAACCTCTACGGGGGATATCTCCCTTTCGATTGCGAAAGGACCGGGCCCCGGGATTATTAAGGGCATTTATCAGCCTCCCGCCCTCATGAAAGAGGCACTGGAGAGTCGACTGAAATATGAAGGCGTGGACGTAGTCTCGGAGGATACCGCGTCCACGGGGATATTCATCGTGATAAAATCATTCCTTCTGGATCGAAAAGACCGGAAATGGGAAGCGAACATTGCCTACGAGGCCAGGCTGGTGAGCGAGGGGAAGGTGCTTTCCAAACAGGTGGTGAGCGGCGAAGCGGAGCGCTTCGAGTTGGTGGGTACGGAACAAGCGGATGTCGTGCTGGGAGAACTTTTCACGGACGCGATGAACAGGCTCGACCTGAACAAATTGTTCCAGGAATCCGGGCTCTAAAACCGCCGAAGGAGCAATGCATGAAATCTGTTTCGACAGATTTCATCGAGGAGACCGGTTTGTCGGAAAAGGATAAGACAGAACAGGAAGAGGCAAAGAAGACGCATGGCTTCACCAGTTGGCTGAAACTCAAGCTCCTGGGCGGGGATAAGGAAGCAGGGCCTGTGGACTCCAAGTTCCTGGCGGATCTGTCTGATGTTACAACGGTGGGCCGATATGAAATCATCGGCAAATTGGGACAGGGAAGCACGGGAGTGGTTTTCCTCGGCCGTGATCCTTACATCAACCGGCAGGTGAGCATCAAGGTTTCCCGTCCCGCTTCGGACGTAAAAGGGGAAAAGGCGGACAAGTATCGTGAGAGGTTTTTCCTCGAGGCACAGTCGGCGGGGAGGCTCGTCCATCCAGGTATCGTGGCCATCTATGACGCGGGGATGTACAAAGACTTCTGCTATATGACCATGGAATATGTGGACGGCCCCTCGCTTCAGAAGTATTGCAGCAAGGATAACCTTTTCCCTGTCAGCAAGGTGGTCGAAATCGCTTTCACCGTTTGCCAAGCCCTTGACTACGCTCACAAGAGCGGGATCATTCACAGGGACATTAAACCTTCTAATATTCTGCTTGCTGGAACGGGGGAGACAAAAATCACGGACTTCGGTATCGCGCAGGTTAAATCCGAGCAGACCGGTTCGAAGGGAATCATAGGTTCTCCAAGCTACATGTCTCCCGAGCAAGTGAAAGAGCAGGCGCTGGATGACAGAAGCGATATTTTTTCTATGGGCTGTGTTCTGTATGAACTCCTGACAGGAGGGAAGGCTTTTCCGGGTGAAAACGCCTTTTCGGTTATGTACAAGATCACGAATGAAGACCCTATCCCCATCTCCCAGGTTCGACCCCAGGTTCCGGAGATTCTGTGGAAGATCACAAAAAAGTCCCTTTCAAAAGCCCCTGAGCAACGCTATCAATCGTGTATGGATCTTGCCTATGACTTGAGAGTGGCTCTGAGGGGTTTGAAAGGAGGAGTCAAGACGGACAGGATTGACACCATCGTGGATTATATCCACAGCGCTCCCTTCTTTGGAAATTTTAGCAGGGACCAGGTGAAAGAGATCCTCAACGCGAGCAACATCTTCAAGGTTCGAAGAGGCAAAGTCCTTATGACTGAGGGGGAAATCGACGATAACTTCTATATCATACTGAGCGGAAAGGTGGCGGTGAACAAAGGAACGAGAACCATTGCTTTTCTCAGCAGGGGAGAATGTTTTGGAGAGATGTCCTACCTGAGCGGGCAATCAAGGGTGGCAACCGTGGTTGCTGAAACCGACTGCATCCTGATGAAAATCAGCGGAACCCTTCTCGACAAATCTCCTGATTCCATTCAGGTCCTCTTCTTGCGAAACTTCGCTCTCACCTTGATCGAGCGTTTTTCCAGAAAAATCGAAGAAAATGCCTGAGCAGCCCTCTGGCCACAAGCAACGTTTTTCAGGCAAAGATTATGAAATCCATGTTAAATATCGATAAGGGGCCTATGAAACCGACTATCTGCTTTATCACTTTGGGTTGCGCCAAGAACCTGGTGGACAGTGAAAACATGGTCGGGATCCTGAAAGCGAAGGGGTTTCCCATCGCCTCCAGCCCGGAAGCAGCGGAGATCGGGATCGTCAACACTTGCGGATTCATCGAATCGGCAGTCGAGGAATCAGTGGGGATGATTCTTGAAATCTCCAACATGAAAAGGACGGGCAAGCTGAAAAAACTTTTCGTGGTGGGCTGCCTGGTCCAGCGTTTCGGGTACAAACTGCGTAAAGAACTCCCGGAAGTAGACGGATGGCTGGGGACCGGAGAAATCCATCGCATCGCCGAGGTGGTAGAAGATCGTGAGGCAGACCCTGGGATTTTTCTCATAAGAAGGCCGACCTATCTGGCGGACCACAAAACTCCAAGGGCTCCGTCTTCTCCTTTTTATAGCGCCTATGTGAAAATCGCTGAGGGTTGCTCTCATCGGTGCACCTACTGCACGATCCCCGGTATTCGAGGACCTTTTAGAAGCAGACCCGCCGCCTCCATTGTTGCTGAAGTCGAAACGATGGCCGGTAAGGGGGTCAGGGAAATCAATTTGATCGCCCAAGACACCACCATGTACGGCCGGGAGCTCGAGGACAAGACTTGCCTGGAAGACCTGCTGGAGAAACTGGTTGTTGTGGAGGGCATTCAATGGATCAGAGTCCTTTACGGGCACCCCCACGGCATCTCCAACCGCCTTCTGGACGTCCTGGAATTCCACGATAAAATTTGCCCGTATCTTGATGTACCCCTTCAGCACGTAAACGCAGGCGTCTTGATGAGGATGGGCAGATCTTCAAACCGGGAGAATCCGCGACAACTCATCGAAAGAGTCAGATCCAGGAAGCGGCCTATCAGTCTGCGGTCCACCCTCATGGTAGGATTCCCTGGAGAAACGGAGGACGCCTTCCGAGAGTTGTATGACTTTGTGTCCGAAGCGGAATTTGATCATCTCGGAGTTTTTGTCCACAGCTCCGAGAAAGGGACTCGGGCCGGCCGCTATCCTGACAGAGTGGATCGAAAGGAGGCGGAGGAGAGACGGGATGCCATCATGCGACTTCAGGCCGACATTTCCCTAAGAAAACACAGAAGCATGATCGGCGAGGTGCTGCCAGTCTTGATCGAAGGGTTTAGCGATGAAACGGATCTCTTGCTCAAGGGGCGCACCGCCACGATGGCGCCCGACGTGGATGATCAACTGCTGATCAATAAAGGCAAAGGAAGCCCAGGGGATATCCTGCCTGTCAGAATCCGCGAGGCTTATGAGTACGATCTTGTGGGTGAGATCGTCGCCCGTCGCCAGGTTAGGAAATAACTTCGAGAATGGTGAAAGAAACCTGTCGGACAGGAATGGATTTTTTTGTTTTGACAAAAGGAAGATTCTGGAAATATATTGACGGGTTACAGATGTGTACTGGAAATCCCTTTGTTCAGGAGAATCTTCACACCCCAGTGAACAGCGAAGATGGAAAGATTTCTGGACCGTTTTAACCATCATTTTGATGCCATCAACACCGAGCTTGGCCAGTTTAATGAAAGCGGGCCTTCCCTGGTGAGGGATATTGCCGGATACGCTCTTATGGGGGAAGGCAAAAGACTCCGGCCTCTGCTCTTTGTCCTCTCCTCTAAGCTTTGCGGTCTTCAGGGCCGACACATTTACCGCTTTTCCACCATCTTCGAGCTTATCCATTCCGCCTCCCTGCTTCATGACGATGTCCTGGACAATTCTGAACTTCGAAGGAAGAAGCCTTCGGTGCCCCAAGTTTGGGGGAATTCCGCCGCTGTTCTCGGCGGTGATTACCTCTATGCCATGGCCACGATGATCGCCACCGAATGCAACAACCTGGAGATCATCAAGACTCTCAGTGACACCCTCAAGCGCATGGTGGAAGGCCAATTCCTTGAACTGGCCCATACCCACGACTGGCTCACTACGCAGGAAAGATACCTGGAGATCATCGCAGCCAAGACGGCGGCACTGATCTCCGCCGCCTGTGCCTGTGGAGCGCTCATGGCAGGAGCCCGCAAGGGAGCAATCAGTCAGTTGCGCGAATTCGGGCTGAATCTCGGCATCGCCTTCCAACTCATGGACGACCTTTTGGATTACACCTCCTCAAAAGAAGAATTCGGCAAACCCGTGGGGAAAGACCTCAGAGAAGGAAAGATCACCTTGCCCCTCATCTATTTTCTTTGTGAAAGCGTGAAGACTGAAGTCGATAAACTTCAGGATCTGTTCGGGAACAAGAAAGCTGCCGATGGGGATTATCAGCGCCTCATCACCAAAGTGAGGGAAAAGGGGGTTATCAAGAGGATTCGAGAGGAGGCAGAAGGCTACGTGAAAAGGGCAGCCGGCTTCCTGGATGCTTTACCCGAGAGCGGGCCGAAACAGGATCTCCTGGACCTGGGACACTACATCATCACGAGGCGGCACTGATTCACTTTCCGAACGGGCAGAGGGGGTATTTGCAGACCTCGCACTGGAGGCAAAGCCCGCCATGGGCCAAAGCGGCAAGGTCCTTTCTTGTGATGATCTCTCCTGCCAGAACCCTGGGAAGAATGAGATCGAGCACCGTCGCATTGTGGAACAGCACGCAGGCCGGCACACCGAGAATGGGAATGCCGGAGACGCGCCCGTACAGGAGCATCGCGCCTGGCAGGACAGGCGTCCCGTAAACCACGTCCTCCGCGCCTGCCTCAATAATGGCCGTGCGGGTCATATCATCAGGGTCTACGCTCATTCCCCCTGCGACCAAGATGAGTTCTGCCCCCTTTGTTACCGATTCGCGAATCATCCGCGTGATGATGGACCGATCGTCGGGCGCAAAGCCAGTGTCTCCGATGGAACAGCCAAGAGACAGGAGTTTCTTTCTGAGGATAGGCGCAAACTTATCCTCGATGAGTCCGTGGTAGACTTCGTTGCCTGTAATCACGAGGAACGTGCGCGGCCGGGACAACTCCTCGACGAAAAGAATGCCTTCCCCGTCCCGGGCTATTCGAACTGCCTCGTTGACTATTTCTTCTTCCACAATCAGAGGGATGGCCCGGGTTGCGGCGATGATGTCGCCCTTTTCCACCAAGGTGTTATTGTGCCTGGAAGCACAGGTCACGTCAGGGACAAGATTGAATGCAGTCAGGGCTTCGGCGTCGACTTTCAGTAGGCCCTTGAACGCGGCTCTGAGGCTGATCTTCCCCTCAGAGGGGTGAGGGTCGAAAACGACCCCCCGTCCTGCAAGGGCGGAGGCAAGCCTGAGAGCCGCATCGTCTTCATGGAGTTCACCCGGTTCGATTTGAAGCACATAGAGATGTTCCTTCCCAAGGCGCCTTAGGTGCGGGACGTCTTCCTCCCTGATGATATGCCCTTTTTTGAAGGCCGGTCCCTTGGACAGGCCGGGTCTGATTTCCGTCATGTCATGGGCAACCACTTTGCCCACGGCTTCCTCGATACGAATAATGACGGCTGACGATTTGAATTTGCTTGGCATGTCTCTTCAGATCCTTGGCAGAAGCCTTTGAGCCTCACTGATTCCGTCACACTAAGCCAAGTCGTCGAAGTCCTGCAGTGATAGACCATGAATTCCCATTCCGGCCGATATCCCTTCATGCAGAACCGCGTGGACGACATAAAAAATGGGGTGGAGGAAGAAAATTTGTAGGCGGAGATTGAGGCCAAGTCAACGATATATTTAATCACGTGCAAAAAAAACGGTTTCGTAAGACGCCTGTCTCCACGTCGGGCAGGAGTTTCGACGGCCGACGCGATGGGTACAGCAAAGAGCTGATGGTTCAAAGTCTTGGCATTTCCCTTAGCAACCGCAGTGCATCGTCTCGATGTTCAGCCCAATGTAGTTCTTTTTCCTTGACACCCTGCGAGCGCTGGCAATACATTACGCGTTTATGCAAGGCGCAGGAATGCCCAATGCAGGCCGCTGGCCGTACATTAGGTCTGTGCAGGTCCGGCCCAAGGGGGGTATCTCCCTGGTCCTCAACCGGAAAAGGACTTGCCTCTCTAAACCGCCCCAGGTTTCTTAAGTCTTTTCCGGAGCAGGCGTATTCCACCGTGTCAACCGGAGACGGGATCCTGCGGGGCCACCACGATACCCATTGAGTTTTCAGCGCCGATTCAAGTCACAAGGAGAAATGGTTGCGGCTATGAAGAAACTACCCCCATTCGGCCGGACCTCAAAAGTTCTCCGCAACATGCAAAGAAGTGGTAGGTTAAGAATCCAAATGAAAAGAAAAGGAGGATGATCAATGTCAGATCTGATTGCGCCCCATGGTAAACAGGAAAAACTCATTCCCCTCTTGCTTGAGGGAAAGGATCTTGACGGGGAGGTCAAGAGAGCCAAAAACTTGAAGCACATCACCATAACGACGAGGGAAACCTCGGACTGCATTATGCTTGGCATCGGCGCTTTCACGCCCCTTACCGGCTTTATGAATAAGGCCGACTGGCAGGGAGTCTGTGACAAATTTTTGATGACCGACGGCACGTTCTGGCCGATTCCGATTACGGTTTCCACGAATGACGAAACGGTCAAGGCAGGGGATGACCTTGCTCTGGACGATGAAGAGACAGGCACAACCATCGCCACGATGAAAGTGACCGAGAAATACACCATTGACAAGGAGCATGAGTGCAAGGCCGTTTTCCGGACCACCGACACGGAGCATCCGGGCGTTGCAAAGGTGATGGCACAGGGCAAGTACAACCTGGCCGGACCGATCAAAGTCCTGAGCGAAAGCTACTATCCAATCCAGTTCAAAGGGCTTTATCAAAGGCCTGCCGAATCCCGGAAGATCTTTGAAGATCTTGGATGGAAGCGAATCGCCGCCCTGCAACTCCGCAATCCCATGCACCGCTCCCACGAATTCCTTGCCAAGATCGCCGTGGAAGTCATGGACGGCGTATACATTCATCAATTGGTGGGAAAGCTCAAGGCAGGGGATATTCCTGCGGATGTGCGGGTGAAAGCCATTCAGGTTCTCGTGGACAACTACTTCGTGAAAGGGACCGTCGTGCAGGGTGGATACCCCATGGAAATGCGCTATGCCGGCCCCAGGGAAGCTTTGCTTCATGCCGTATTCCGGCAGAACTATGGCTGCAGCCACATGATTATCGGCCGTGACCACGCCGGCGTAGGTGACTACTACGGTCCTTTTGATGCGCAGAAGATCTTCGACCAAATACCCAAGGGAGGCTTGAAGTGCCAGAATTTGAATATCGACTGGACCTTCTGGTGCAACAAGTGCGGAGGCATGGCCTCCATGAAGACGTGCCCTCACGGCAAGAATGACAGGCTTCTCCTCTCAGGGACCATGGTCAGAAAGACTCTCTCTGAAGGGGGTGAACTTCCCGTAGAATTCTCAAGGCCTGAGGTGGTGAAAGTTCTTCAGGAGTACTACCAGAATCTGGAAGAAAAAGTGGAAATCAAACTGCACGGTGCCGCCACAGGCGACGTGAAGAAGAAATAAGGTTTTCAACCTTACCCTCTCCCCGAATCGAGGAGAGGGTAAGGTGTCTAAACCGTAAGGTGTAAGAAGTCTCTTCCCAGGATCAGCTCACCATCAAAAGTCCTTCGGCACTGCGAGACAATGTCCGTACCTAAGACTTCCGGGTAGAAGTGGATGAGCACCAGTTTGCGGGCTCGAGCAAGCGTGGCTATCCGGCCGGCCCGGGAAGGGGTGAGGTGGCCTTCCACTTCCTGACCTCCGGGGAAAGAGGCCTCAGTGATCAACATATCGCAATCTCTCGCAAAATCAGCCAGTTCAGGAGTAAAACCCGTGTCTCCCGTGTAAACAAAACTCTTGCCTGAGGATGGAGAAGTGATCCGGTAGGCGAGGCTTTGAGGGGTATGAGGGGTAGGCAGGGACTGGATGTGAAATCCCGGGTAGACCCTCCCGTCCGGTCTTCTTGTGTTCAGTTCGTCCACTTTCATGGTCCGGGCAGGAATCTCGATCCATTTCCCATAAGCACGGTGGAGCCCTTCCAAAAAATCTCCAAACCCCAGGGGCGCGACGATCGCAAAAGGCTCCCTTGTGGCAAGCACAGAGGGATTCCTCGTGACAAACAGGAACTGAATCAGGTCGGCGATGTGGTCGGGATGAAAATGGGTGATGAGAATCTGCCCGATCCTTTCATGGGGGATCCCCAGCCTGGCGAGTTGGCGAAGGGTCCCTGGACCCATGTCCAGAAGAACCGGTTTACCCATGGAGGTTACGAGGAGGCAGGGGGAAGCCCGGTCGGCTCGTGGGAGCCCAGTGCCGGAGCCCAAAATGACAAGCTGCATAATGCGGTTACCTCGCTTTCATCGGAATACGCTTCATCGCTCTGCGTGATGCGATTGTCCTCGGAACGGAAGAAAAGGCCCCACCGTTTATGTTACGAACCTTGGTTTCGCAAATGGTTTCATGAGCCCATGAAAACACTTTTGAACGACAACGATTTCTTACACAGAGGAAGACCTATTCGTCAACCTGTTAAAGTCTCGCTTTTACAAGGTGTAAAAAGGTCAGACACCTGGAATGTTTTCGTCCACCCTGTACGAATTCGGTATTTCGTTTCATATCATTGACTTGGTCGTGTCTTGAAAAGCTTGGATCGCTGGCATGCCCTTTGCATTTCCATGCGCAAACTGGAAGTGTAAAACAAAAACATGCGAGGGATTGTTCGTTTTTTCTTGACACTTCGAAGACGCGGGAAATAAATTACTTTCTTCTTGCAGGCAAACGACTGCCAACCGATTCGAATCACCAGAATATCAGACATCAGACGTCTTGACCGACTCTGGCCGAGAGGCGGCAAGGAACGGAGACGGATATTGTTATACATTTTTTCATTTTCGGTGCCTAATTGGGACGGCTGACGCCGGATTCCTTTCCGTACTGCGTAAGATCAACTGATCCGGGCACCGAACTGCTTTCTTTTTCGAGGAAGCGGCAGTGTGTTAACCCTTCGGGTTAAAGACGCTGTAGGAATAATTCGAAGAAAGGAGGTGCAAAAAGAGTTCTTAATTAAGCCTTAAAAGGAACGTCTAGGAAACATTGGAAACGGTTAAATTGCCTACTAGGAGGTTAAAAGATGCCAAGCTATGTGATCGTCGAGAAGTGCGACGGTTGTAAGGGGCAGGACAAGACAGCCTGCATGTACATCTGCCCCAACGATCTCATGGTGCTGGACAAAGACGGTTCAGTCACCGGGAAAGAGATGAAGGCTTACAACCGCGATCCCCAGATGTGCTGGGAGTGAATGTGCTGTGTCAAGATCTGTCCCCAGCAGGCCATGGATGTTCGTGGCTATGCAGATTTCGTCCCAATAGGGGCCAGTGCGACACCCCTCAGAGGATCTGAGGATATTATGTGGACGGTAAAGTTCAGGGACGGTTCCATTAAGCGGTTCAAGTTCCCCACCAGGACAACGCCTGAGGGATCAGCCAAACCGCTGGGTGATTTCTCAACTCATGATGACCTTAACAGCCAGGCGCTGGCAACTGAACCGGCATCCTTAGGACTGGATGCGGTGCCCACAATGAAATAAGGAGGTGGAAAGATGGCAAATTGGGAAACTGTAGTCGTCGAAACTGACCTCCTGATCTGTGGTGGGGGGTTTTCAGCATGTGGTGCCGCCACCGAGGCCGCATACTGGGCGAAGAAGAAAGGCCTCAAGGTGACCATGGTGGACAAGGCGGCCGTGGATCGAAGCGGCGCCGTAGCCATGGGTCTTTCGGCCATCAACCAGTATGTGGGCGTTAAGGACGGCGAAAACACGGTCGAGGATTATGTCCGTTACGTTCGTCAGGACCTGATGGGTGTTTCCAGGGAAGACCTGGTTTTCAACATCGCCCGTCATGTGGATTCCACGGTGCATCTGTTCGAAAAATGGGGTCTCAAGATCTGGAAAGACGAGCAGGGCAAGTATGTCCACGAAGGCCGGTGGCAGCTGATGATCAACGGCGAATCTTACAAAATCATCGTCGGCGAGGCAGCGAAGAACGCCATAGCCGATGCGGGCGGCGAGATCTATCGAGCGAGTGTTCATTGTCGAGCCTCTCCTGGACGGCGACCGGATTGCGGGCGCAGTCGGGTTCAGCACCCGGGAGAACAAGTTCTACGTGTTCAAGGCTAAGGCCGTTATCACGGGCATGGGCGGTGCGGTGCACGTCTTCCGTCCCGTTCCGTGGGCGAGGGTTTCGGCCGATCCTGGTATCCGCCTTTCAACAGCGGTTCCAGCGCCTACTTCACCATCAAGGCAGGGGCGGAAATGACCTGCCAGGAAGTCCGGTTCATCCCGGTCCGATTCAAGGATGCGTACGGCCCGGTGGGCGCATGGTTCCTCTTGTTCAAGTCCCGTGCCATCAGCGCCGAAGGCGGTGACTACATGGCGACACACGAAGGAAGTGCTGCAGAACTACGCGCCTTACGGTCTGGTCAAACCGATTCCGGCCAACCTGAGGAACTACCTGGGCATGATAGATGTCGGATGCAGGCCTGGGTCCTCTCTACATGGAGACTGCCGAAGCGATCCAGAACATTGCGGCGCAGTACAAGGAGGACCCCAAGGCCTTCAAGAAGAAGATGAAGGAACTGGAGAGCGAGGCATGGGAGGACTTCCTCGACATGACCATCTCCCAGGCGATTCTCTGGGCATCGCTAAACGTGAAACCGGAGGAAAAACACTCCGAGATCGCGGCCTGTGAGCCCTACTTCATCGGTTCCCACTCCGGTGCTTCCGGCGCATGGGTGAGCGGCCCCGAAGACCTTCGCACCCCGTACAAGTGGGGTTATGCCAATATGACCACCGTCGAAGGTCTCTTTGCGGCGGGAGACGCTTCAGGCGCTTCCAGCCACAAGTTCTCTTCAGGGTCCCATACGGAAGGAAGGATCGCCGGAAAAGCAGGCGATCAAGTACATCGTGGAAAAGGGCAAGGCGCCCAAGGTGGACATGGCCGAGGTGGAGAAGCTGAAGGAGAGGATTCTGACGCCTCTGGATCTGTGGGAAAAGCATAAGAACGAGACCACCGATCCGGAAGTGAACACCAACTACGTCATTCCGAGGCAGTATCTGCATCGACTCCAGAAGACTCATGGACGAGTATGCAGGCGGCGTGGTGTCCGCTTTCAAGACCAGCAAGGCCCTCTGCGAAAGAGGTATGGAGTTGATGGCCTCCTGAAGGAGGACTCTGAAAAGTTGGCCGCCCGCAACCTTCATGAACTCATGAGGGTGTGGGAGAACATCCAGAGAACGTGGCAGGCGGAAGCCCATATCCGCACCATCCTTTTCAGGGAAGAGACCCGGTGGCCGGGCTACTACTTCCGGGCGGACAAGCCGAAGATGGATGACAAGAACTGGCTTTGCTTCTGCAACTGCCAGTGGGATCCGCAAAACCGGTGAGTGGAAGATGATGAAGAAAGACATCTGGACCATGCCCGGTGTATAGGTATTAACTTCAACTCACAAGACGCCCCGGCTGTACCTTTTCCCGCAGCCGGGGCTTTTTTTTGCGCAAAATTTGAGCAATTGCACTTTGTGTTTTTCTTTGTTATGCAAATACGTTTCGTAGAGGTGCCCGGGGACCGAGGTCTACGCAGTCTTTGCGGGTCTTGCCTGAGCGTCTCAGCGGGGTCCTCATGCAGGGCTCTTCCTGTGGGGATGTCGTTGCTTCCATCGGATCTCGTAAGAGGTTCGTCTGTGGAGCAAGCTCTTCGGTGAAACAAGCCCAAGGAGGGTGAAACAATGGGAGAAAGAGAAGTCATGGAAGTGGATGTCCTCTTCGTCGGAGGCGGAATCTCCTGTCTGAGTGGTGCACTTCACCTTTCCAATCTCATTCGGAAGCACGATGAAAAAGTAGACCAGGAAGGACAGGGAAAGAAGATCGGAGAGGTGATGATCGCCGTTCTGGAGAAAGGCGCTTATGTGGGCGCCCACGGCATTTCCGGCGCCGTCATGGACCCCGTGGCCCTGAAAGAGCTGGTTCCCGACTTCGTGGGGAAAGGCGCGCCTCTGGAGGGAGAAGTGAAAAGGAATCGATCTACTTCCTCACAAAGAAAGGGAAGATCAAGGCCCCTATAACGCCCCCTCCTCTCGATAACCACGGCAAGTATGTGGTCTCCCTGGCCAGACTGAACGAGTGGCTGGGCAAACTGGTGGAGGAAAACGGCGTTTACATGTTTCCCGGCTTTGCCGGCACTGAAGTCCTTTACGACAACGGCCGCGTCATTGGGGTTCGAACCGGGGATAAGGGCATCGATGCCGACGGGAGCCAGAAGTCGAACTACGAACCCGGGATTGACCTGCGCGCCAAGATGACTGTCTTTGGTGAAGGCTCGCGGGGAAGCCTGACGAAAACGCTCATCAAAAAGTATCACCTGGATGAGGGAAAAAACCCTCAGAGTTATGTGGTGGGCGTGAAAGAGGTTTGGGAAATTCCCGGAGGCCGCATTCAGCCAGGGGACGTGGTCCATACCCTCGGATATCCCCTCAAGAGCGACACCTATGGAGGCGGCTTTGTTTACGGGATGAAGGACAATAAAGTCTCGGTAGGGCTGCTGACCGGGTTGGATTACCATGACCCTTTTCTCGACCCTCACCGGGAATTCCAAAAATTCAAGCTCCATCCGCATATAGCCGATTTGCTGAAAGACGGAAAGCTGGTCCAGTACGGCGCGAAGACAGCGCCGGTGGGAGGATTTTTTTCCGTGCCCAAACTCACTTTCCCCGGAGGGATGCTGGTGGGGGATTCGGCCAGCCTTTTCATCAGCCAGAAGATCAAGGGCATTCACTGTGCAATGAACTCAGGCATGCTGGCGGCGGAGACAATTTTCCAGGCCCTCTTGAAAGGAGACTTTTCCGAGGAACAAATGAGCAAGTATCGGCAGGCCCTGGTCGAGAGTTCGGTAGGCCAGGAACTCTACAAGTCCCGCAATTTCCACCAGGCTTTCCAGAAGGGGCTGTGGCTCGCTCTGATTAAGGCGGGGTTACAATATGTTCTTGGGGGGAGGATCTTCCAGGCCCGCCTTTCCACAATACCGGACTTCACTCATCTGAAAAAGGTAGTGGACGTTTATGGCAAGGAATCTCCCGGGGAGGACGAGAAGGGCAATATCAAGTATGACGGGACCCGGACCTTTGACAAAGAGACGGATGTCTATTATTCAGGAACCATCCATGAAGAAAAGCAGCCGCCCCATCTCAAAATACCGGACCTTGAGATTTGTTACAACCGGTGCACGAGAGAATTTCAGAATCCCTGCCTGAGATTTTGCCCGGCCAAGCGTCTATGAAATGGAGACTGACGAAGAGACAGGAAAGCGCCGGATGAAATTGAATTTTTCGAACTGTGTGCACTGTAAGACTTGCGACATCAAGGACCCCTTTGAAAACATTAACTGGGTTCCACCCGAAGGCGGAGGAGGTCCGAAGTACACGGTTCTATAAGACGGTGCAAGGTTAAAGGTACCCTCTTTAAATCTTACCCTGCAATTTGTTCGCAAGACGTGGAACAATGGACATCAAGGAAACTCCCGTCCTTTTCGGAGCCTGGGAGTTTCCTGTTTATTTCAATCAGCCGAGGAGGATGAGCATGGCAAACACAGAGACCCAAAGTATCCTGGTCGTCGGTGGGGGCATCAGCGGAATGACAGCCGCGATAGAAGCGGCAGAGGCCGGCTACGACACATACATCGTGGAGAAAAACCCCTACCTGGGGGGAAGAGTCGCCCAATTGCACAACTACTTCCCAAAACTTTGTCCCCCCTACTGCGGGATGGAAATCAATTTCAGACGGATCAGGGCTAATCCGCGGGTTCGATTCTTTACCATGGCTGAAGTGGAGAAGGTCTCTGGAGAGGAAGGAAGCTTCGACGTCACGATCCGGTTGAATCCGCGCTACGTGAACGAGAAATGTACGAGCTGCGGGAAGTGTGCGGAGGCGTGCACCATGGAAGTCGAAAATGCTTTCAACTACGGAATGGACAGGAGAAAGGCAGCCTACTTGCCCCATGATATGGCTTTTCCGGCCCGTTATGTGCTCGATCCGGCTCTGGTTAAGAGCGGAGAGGCCCAGAATGTGAAAGAAGCTTGCCCATACGATGCCATTGATTTGAACATGGAGGTCAAGACCCTGAATCTGAAAGTCGGGTCCATTGTCTGGGCCACGGGATGGAAGCCCTACGATGCTCACAAACTAGAAACGTATGGGTTCGGCGAGTTTCCCGACGTGATCACCAATGTGATGATGGAGAGGATGGCCGCCTGGGGAGGGCCAACTCAAGGCAAGATCGTTCGACCTTCGGACGGTCAGCCGCCCAAGACGGTCGCGTTCGTTCAGTGTGCCGGGTCCAGGGACCAAAATCATTTGCCCTTTTGTTCCGGAATCTGCTGCCTGGCTTCCATGAAGGAAGCCACCTACGTGCGGGAACAGTACCCGGATGCCAAGATCTACATTTTCTTCATCGATATCCGGGCCACGGACCGCCTGGAGGATTTCTACTCCAAAGTGAAAAAGGACGAGAATGTGCATTTTTTCAAGGGCAAGGTCGCAAAGATCACCCAGGAGGCATCCGGAAAGGGGCTCGTGTTGAGGGTGGAAGACACCACGACGGAGTCTTTGCAGGAGATCACGGTGGACATGGTAGTGCTTGCTACGGGCATGCAGCCCAACACCTCCGACTCTCCGCTTCCGGTTCAGGTTCCCTATGACGACTACGGCTTCGTCGCAAGCCAGAACGCGAAACCCGGCATTTACGCTGCGGGGACCACGAGAACCCCGTCGGGTGTTTCAGAAGCGGTCCAGGACGGCACTGCTGCGGCGCTTAAAGCCATTCAATCCATCGTGAGGAGGTAAGGTCCATGGAAAAAAAGAAAGCAGTCTACGTTTGCTCGGGGTGTGGCATTGGAGACGCCCTCAATATAGATCAACTGATGAATGTTGCTAAAGAAGAGTCTTCGGTCCCCATCTGCCGGACCCATGCGACGCTTTGCAGCCAGGAGGGGGCTGCCGTGATCAAGGAAGATATCGCCAAGGAGGGAGCCAACACGCTGGTGATCGCAGCCTGCTCCCCCAGGGTAATGTACGACGTGTTCAATTTCGAGGACTGTATTGTGGACCGGATCAATCTGCGTGAGCAGGTGGCTTGGTGTCAGAAGCCGGGAGAGGAAGACACCCAGATGATGGCGGAGGACTATCTCCGGATGAGCCTGGCCAAGGTAGAGGCGATGGAGCTACCGGTGCCCTTCAAACCTGAGCAGGAGATCAGCAAAGATATCCTCGTGGTGGGCGGCGGTTTGGCCGGAATGACGGCGGCCATGGAAGCCTCCAAGGCGGGTTACCAGGTGGTGTTGGTGGAAAAAGAGGTGGAACTCGGCGGGTTTCAGAAAAAGGTGGGAGAAGTGGCTACCATGCCTTACAAGGAGGTAAAGGAAAACCACATCATTCCCGACCTGATTAAAGCGGTGACCTCCAATCCAAAGATCAAAGTCTACACGGGGGCAACTCTGGAAAAGAGCGAGGGGGGCCCGGGTGTGTTCGAGATATCCATCAAGCAAAACGGCTCGACAGCTCAGCACCGATGCGGCGCCATCGTGATGGCTGCGGGGTGGCAACCTTATGATCCCAACAAGCTGGACAAAAAGCTGGGCTTCGGAGCTTCCCCCAACGTGATCACCAACACCATGTTTGAAGAGAAATTCTTTTCCGGCGAAGTCACCCGTCCCAGCGATGCAAAACCGGTCAACAAGGTGGCGTTCCTGCAGTGTGCAGGGAGTCGGGATCCCCATTATTTGCCGTACTGTTCCACCGTTTGCTGCACCACATCGCTGAAACAGGCCATTAAGATCAAAGGCCAGAATCCGGATGCCCAAGTCTCCGTGGTGTACAAGGAGATGCGGACGCCAGGGCAAGCGGAGGACTTGTATCGGAAGGCTCAGGAATCGGGTGTGCTCTTCATCCGGTGCCAGGCTCCGGAAGTGAAGGCCGCGGACGGAGAGCTGTCGGTGGAGGCGGACGATGAGCTGTCCAGCGAGAAAATCCAGCTCGAAAACCTGGATCTGGTGGTCCTGGCCACCGGCATGGTGCCGGCCACCGCGTTTGGACCTGACATCAGCAAGGAACTCAAGGAGAGCGCGGAGACGGAGAAAAAAGAGGAGGAACTGGATGTGCCTGCGGATATCATCAGGCGATCCAACATTCTGAACCTCACTTACCGCCAGGGACCTGAAATGCCGGCTCTCCGGTATGACTTTCCGGATTCTCATTTCATCTGCTTCCCCTACGAGACCAGAAGAACGGGCATCTACGCCGCGGGATGCGCCCACCGAACCATGGGAATCGCCTCAACCCTCGAAGATGCCGCCGGGGCTGTCATGAAAGCGATCCAGTGCATAGAGCTGACCTCCCGGGGAGCTGCTGTACATCCACGGGCAGGGGATATGACCTACCCCGAATTTGCCATGCAACGATGCACCCAGTGCAAACGTTGCACGGTGGAATGTCCGTTCGGAGCCATCAATGAAGACGAAAAAGCGAATCCTCTTCCCCAGCCCACCCGATGCCGGCGATGTGGTGTCTGCATGGGCGCCTGCCCTGAAAGGATTATATCCTTCAAAAATTATTCGGTGGCCATGATCGGCAGCATGGTGAAGGCGATCAACGTGCCTGAGGAGGATGAGGAGAAGCCGCGGATCGTGGTGCTCGCCTGCGAGAATGACGCCTACGCTGCCCTGGACATGGCGGGAATCCACCGCATGACCCATAACGCGTGGGTGAGGGTGATTCCTTTGCGTTGCCTTGGGTCCATGAATCTCGTCTGGATTGCCGACTCCCTGTCCAAAGGCATTGATGGCATCCTGCTCCTTGGATGCCAGCACGGGGACGACTACCAGTGCCACTTCATCAAGGGAAGCGAACTGGCCAGCATCCGGCTGAGCAAGGTGTCGGAGACTTTGAATCGTTTGGCTCTCGAATCCGATCGTGTCCGATTCGAGGCGGTATCCATCATCGATTACCCCAAGCTCCCCGCGCTGCTGGATGAATTTGCGGAGAAACTCATAGAGATCGGTCCCAATCCGTTCAAGGGTTGGTAGTTGAATGTCATGAGGAGGAAGAAGGATGAGCGTTAAGGTTGATCCGAATTTGATGAAGGATCTTGAGCACTTCGGTATTAAAGATGCGAAGAAGTGTTTTCACTGCGGGAACTGCACGGCTATCTGTCCCCTGTCTACTCCAGAGAACTCTTTTCCCAGAAGATTCATGCGATACATTCAACTGGGGCTTACGGAGAGAATTCTGAAGAGCCCTGAACCATGGCTTTGCTATTACTGCGGAGACTGTTCGGACCGATGCCCCCGGGGCGCGGAACCGGGCGAGGCGATGATGGTGATGCGCCGTTACCTGACCTCGAAATACGACTGGACCGGCTTTTCCAGAAAGTTCTACACTTCGGAGAGCTTTGAAATCATGGCAGTAGCCGTGGTCGGCATCCTGATCGGTTTGGCGCTGTGGCTGTTCCACGCAAGTAACCCGGACATGCTGCACGCCCGACTCAACACCGTGTGGCCCGCTCCGGCCATCGAGATCGCAGACCTCATCATGGCCGCATTTCTCACTTTTTTCCTGCTCAGCAATACCTATCGCTGTGCCAAGTTCATCATGGGGGACTTGCTGTACAAGATCCCGTCTGGCCATCTACATTCGAAAAGGGTGGGAGCTTGTGGCCCATTTCGCCACTCAAAAACGATTCGGAGACTGCACCGACAAGACGCAGTGGATCGTCCATCTTCTCATCATGACCGGTTACAGTACGGCCTTTCTCCTGGTGGCCGTGTTTCTCGCGGGAGGGATCCACGTCATCGGCCTCTCCTGGAAGCCTATCGAATTCCAGAGAGACGTGATCTATCCGATTTGGCATCCCATGAGGCTCTTGGGGTACTATGCCACGGCCGCCCTCTTTTACGGGACCACCTACGCGATTATCGGCCGGCTGAGAAAGAGCAAGGCTCCCTACAAAAATTCCCACGGCACGGACTGGATGTTCCTGATTCTGCTGGAGGCCACCACCTTCACCGGCATCATGATCCATTTTTTCCGGCTAATGGACTGGCCGATGCCCACCTACGTGATCTATGTGATTCACCTTATGGTGGCCGTTCCCATGCTGGTTTTGGAAGTACCCTTTGCCAAGTGGGCCCACCTCGCTTTCAGGCCTGTGGTTGTGTTTCTCACCCAGGTGAAGGAGGAGTACTTCAAGGAACTGAACATGCTGGCCGAAGAGAATTATCTTAAAACTTCGAATATGGAAATAGTAAGGAGAAGAGCGTGAGTGAAAAAGATGAACCCAAGTGTCCTCACTGCGGCGCCGCGATGAAGAAATGGAGAACGCCGGAAGACTCGACCTGGTGCACCAGTTTCCAATGGGTTTGTTTCAATGACGAGTGCTCGTACTTCGTGCGGGGATGGGACTGGATGTGGAAAGAGCAAGGAGTCAAGGCTTCCTACCGGCATCGAATGCATCCCGAGACCGGGGCCTGCGGTCCGCTGCCTGCCTGGTCCAAGGAAGCTCACAAAGATAAGATTATAGAAGAGTGACAAGCAACGAGTGACAACTGACGAGTCACGAGTGTATTTTGTCCCTTGTCACCGTGTGGAGAGATGAAAAGCATCGGACGAAATGATCTCTGCCCCTGCGGCAGCGGCAAGAAATTTAAGAAATGCCACATGGGCAGAGAGGACGAGCTCTTATCGAATGATCTCGGGGAGAGTTCTCCCGAAGAGATGGGAGAAAGGATCGTCAAGTTGCCTCGGGTCGATTACAAAAGGTCGCAGGAGTTCGCAGGGGAACTGGATCTACAGATGCTTACCGGGAGTTCCATGGGCATCAAATGGGTAGATCTTGAGGATTATATTTCTCTCAACCTTTCGGGCGGTGGCCCCTCCAGGGGACCGGGGGGCACCGTCCTGATCAATGTTCACAAGACCCTGAAAGCGGATCCGCACAACCTCTATATCGCGATCTCTAAAGACGTTGACGATGGCACTCTGATCCATCAGCTTGCACATGTTCTTGACTTTCTCGGGGGATCAAAGTTGCTGCCGGGAACCATGGAGCCTCTTGCCTACGAACTGGGCGTTCCTGTGGAGCATCTGGAGCATCCCGAAGAATTCGGACACTGGCTGGAGTTTCTTGTGAAAAAATTTGCGGTGACGTTGGACGCGGATGATGCCATCATTTCCTATCTTTATCAGCACCAGCTTTTGATCAAGGGTCGTGAAATTCAAGACAAGAATGTCTTTATCCTGAAGGCGAAATCGGACCGGATCCTGCAGTACTTAAGCAACAACAGCGAAGAAGTTAATACGCTGATTTGCGATCTTCCCGGTTACATCGGACGTCGAGTCGCGGACCGGTGAAACGCGACGCTCCGAATGTAACTTCCCCAATGCACGCCTAGGGCCGCAACAAACGCTGTGCCGGCCTGGCCTCAGAACTTCCCCGCAGAGTGCAAACAAGTTGCAGCACTGAGGAGATGAGCCTCGGGCATCGCAAAGCCGCACCCTATTTCATCTGCATCGTGGGGATTCCGAAAAGGCTGAACTTGAGCCATTCAAACCCGAAAAGCAGGAGGGCAACGTCGTCTTTTTCAAGACGAGGCTGAACCTCGTCCGGGACATGGAAACGCTGAAAAAACTTACTCCGGAAAAGGAAGCGTCGGAATCCATCCAGATTGTAGGAGGCCATGTAGAACATTTGAAGCTTCCGGGGGATATCTTCTTTTGGCCCAAGACTCCTTGAAGAGCCGGTAATCGTCAGCCACCGATCGTTCATCTCATTAAACTTGTCCAACCCCTGGTCAGACATCCAGGATCTTATGGTCCATACCTTCTTTTCCCCAAAACCAAGGCAATGCGCTTCTTTTACGAGGAAGAATTTTTCTTTCGGTTCCCCTTGGGGCTCCCTTTTCCGAGCCGCCCTCGCCAATGGATACAGTCGGCAAGCGCCGGGTCTGTCATCATAAAGGCTGCAACCCTCGCGAGTCAGAAAAGGGCACGTCCTACGGTCATCCCCATTCATTTTCAGGAGGACCATGGGAAAGCGAGGATGCATGTCAAATCGGGTGCTTGTGTAAGTGTCCAGAAAGTGATCCGAGGAGATCCCACGCCTGTTCTTGATTCGCAGAATATCGTAAGGCGTGAGAACCAACTGGAGTGCGGCGCAGCAGTTAGTAAAACACTCGATGCCTTCGTGGCAGGAAAAAAAGAAGGTGTTTCCTTCTAATGAGTGAAAGAGTTCTTCGCCATCCATCATTTCGGTATTTCTCACGTCGCGAGGAGCAAAGACAATAGGGCTAGCGTTGCGGTTTGTCTGGATGTCCGCTGTCTAATTTGCTCCCTGTTCCTGGTTTTCAGACTTTTGTTTAACTCTGAATAGTTTCTGCCCAAAAAGGCCGAATTTGATCCAATCGACAGCAAATTTAAGTAACTCCACATCACTTCGTTTGATCTTCTCAACAAGGACCGGCTCCAGTTCAAACCGTTCCAGGAAGGTGCTTTTGAATATGAAGTCTCTGAACTTGTCGAGGTTGTACAGTGACATGAAAACCATCTTGGATATGTTCGGGTTGTCGATGTCGAGCTTCTGAGCCTTGAGAGGGGCGATGACATCAGTAAGCAGGGAATTCATCTCATCATAGGAGACAATTTCCTGCTCCACCAGCCACTCTCCTATTTGATAAACCGCGCTTTCCTGTAAGCCTTTACAACGGCCGGAATCAGGAATCAAATGAAAGGTGCCGTCGTCAGCCATGTCAAGAGGGTACATTCTACAAGCCCACGGACGATCCTGATAGACCGTGCATCCCTTCGATGTGACAAAGGGGCATTTCTTGTCCTCTTCCCTCATTTTAAGGATCACCGGAGGGACAAGTTGTTTTTCCTTGTACAAGACGTGGGTGTGTTTGTCGATGAATTCGCCCGAAGAAATGCCGAGCGCACTCTTTAGCCGTAACACATCATAGGGAGTCAAAACGATAGTAACATCTTGACAACACTGGGTGAAACAGGATACACCAGGAAAACAGCGAAAGCGAAAAAAATGTTCACTATCCATTCTCACTGCCTGATGCGCACCTTCTGTAGAGTTGGGTTGGCCCATGGTAGGTTCCTTTCTCGATCCTTGCCTGCAACAAAACGCTTGACCGGCCGCAGGCCTTTATATAAAGGATCTATGTACAACATAATTATCGCGAGGTCAACCGTGACGGCCTCGGTTTTCCGTGGCGATCGAGTTAGAGTCTTAAGCTGCAAGTTCCTCGCAAGGTACGTAGAAGTTGCATGTTGCCGACCCGATGGGAAGGTCTCTGACGAGTCCGCAACCGGGAATGGGCTCGACGCTCTTAACCGCCCTTGGGTTCTGAAGTCATTTTCGGAGTAGGCGCATCACACCAATCCAACCGGAGACGTGATCCTGTGGGGCTACCACCATAACCCACTGACTTTTCGGCGCCGGTTGACGCCTCGGTAAAAGTGGTTGCGGCTCTGAAGAGACCTCCCCATCGGGTCGGCTTGGGATAAACGTTTGGTCGCGGCGGAGGTCTGCATTAGGAGGGAATGCTTTGATGAAGGAACGAACGCTGTCGATCCTAAAACCGGACTGTGTGGCGAGAAAACTGATAGGAGAAGTCATCAGGCGTCTGGAGAGCGAAGGATTAGATCTCGTGGCCATGAAAATGATCAAAATGACCAAAGAGCAGGCAAAGGGATTTTATCGGGTGCACGAAGGAAAGCCCTTTTATGAGAGCCTCACCGATTTCATGTCTTCAGGACCATGTGTGGTGACGATTCTGGAAGGCGAAGATGGGATCGGCAGATACCGCAAGCTGATGGGAGCCACAGACTTCAGAAAAGCCGAGGAAGGTACGATCAGGAGAGACCTCGCCACCGACATCGAGAAAAATGTGGTGCACGGGTCTGACAGTCCCGAAACCGCGGCCTTCGAGATCGGGTATTTTTTCAGCGAGGTTGAAACGGTAGGATTAAGATAGAAAGAGTCCCCACCGTCTTGGCCATTCGTGGCATCGGACGGTGGGCAAGCTTACGGCGTCCACTAGGAGACCGGTTCTTCCGGCTTGTCTTTCAGTTCTTTAATTTCCTGTTTCAGAGAGTCTACTTCGCGTTTGAGATCATCCTTGTCCGTGTCGAAACTCTCGGAAGCTTTCTTGTCTTTCATCTCTTCGATTCCGAGGTAAGTAGCCAGAGCTCCACCGAGGATCAGCAGCACAGGGACGCCAGCCATCAGCGCCTTAAGAAAGTATCCCCACCAGACGATGATCCCGATAATTCCCAAAATCAGTGCGACCAATCCCCCGACCAATGCCATCATAATGCCACCTCCTGCGCGGATATTTGTTGATGCTGAATAATGAGCGTCTCCAAGGAGTTCTCGATATCTCCAATGATAAGGCCGGATTTTTAATTCATTGTCACGGAAAAGTCAACCAAAATGCGATGGCTTTCTCTCACAATTTATGATGGGACGAACGTCTCTCGCCAGCCGGCACTCGATGATTTTGGACGGCAGATTCGTAAATTTTTGGTTGCATTTTTTTTTATTGCGTCTAATATACACTATTCGCATGGTAGATTTATGTCTTTTCTGGATATTTCGCGAAATTCAAAGCAAAACGAAGAAAAAGACAATGTTTGAGGCGGAGACAGCTGGATTTAGGAATTTTGAAGTCATTTTCAAACTTGATATATGGATGTGCAAGAATTAATTTTTGAGTTTGCCTTTTTGAAGGAAGCCAGCGTAGCTCAGATGGTAGAGCAACTGACTTGTAATCAGTGGGTCGGGGGTTCGATTCCCTTCGCTGGCTCCAGTTGGGGGGAAATGGGAGAGGTTCCCGAGCGGTCAAAGGGAGCAGACTGTAAATCTGCCGGCGCAGCCTTCGGAGGTTCGAATCCTCCCCTCTCCACCAGAGGAGCCTCCCAAGAAAGGGTTGACAAGGGTTCAGTAGATAGGGGTGCGACATATTCTTTATTCTTTTCCAGAAGACTGTTAGGCAATGCAGTTGGAGTTGAATGCGGGAATAGCTCAGTTGGCTAGAGCGTCAGCCTTCCAAGCTGAGGGTCGCGGGTTCGAATCCCGTTTCCCGCTCCATAATTCAGACTTCCTGGAACGCCTTCAACGGACTGCCCGACGGTGAGTCGGCCGATCTCTTGCTGGCCATGAAACGCAACAGACGCGATAAGGTTAATTTCAGCCCCTTTAAACGCCAGTTTTCCGTAATATTGGGATCTCAAGAATCTTCAGAGCCCACGTAGCTCAGTAGGTAGAGCACATCCTTGGTAAGGATGAGGTTCACCGGTTCGACCCCGGTCGTGGGCTCCACACAGAAACCTTGCGATGAGACGTCTGAGAACTGAAGGGAGGTAAGCGATGGCGAAGAAGAAATTTGAGAGGAAGAAGCCGCATGTGAATGTGGGGACGATAGGGCATATTGATCATGGGAAGACGACGTTGACGGCGGCGATTACTAAGCATTTAGCGAAGAAGGGGTTTGCGCAGTTTGTGCCGTTTGATGAGATTGACAAGGCGCCGGAGGAGAAGGCGCGGGGGATAACGATAGCGACGGCGCATGTGGAGTATGAGACGGAGAGGCGGCATTATGCGCATGTGGACTGTCCTGGTCATGCGGACTATATCAAGAATATGATTACGGGTGCGGCGCAGATGGACGGTGCGATTTTGGTGGTGGGAGCGGATGATGGTCCGATGCCGCAGACGAGGGAGCATATATTGTTGGCGAGGCAGGTTGGGGTTCCGAGCATTGTGGTATTTTTGAACAAGTGTGACATGGTGGATGATGCGGAGTTGATAGAGTTAGTGGAGTTGGAGTTGAGGGAGTTGCTGACGAAGTATGAGTTTCCGGGGGATGATATACCGATTGTGAGGGGGAGTGCGCTGAAGGCATTGGAGAGTGATGATGCGAGCAGTGAGGAGGCGAAGTGTATATTTGAGTTGATGGATGCGATAGACAGTTACATACCGGAGCCGGTGAGGGATGTGGAGAAGACGTTTTTGATGCCGATTGAGGATGTATTTAGTATATCGGGACGAGGGACGGTGGTGACGGGGCGAGTGGAGCGAGGGGTTATCAAGGTGGGAGAGGATGTGGAGATAGTGGGGATACGGCCGACGATGAAGACGGTGTGTACTGGGGTGGAGATGTTCCGGAAGATATTGGATCAGGGGCAGGCTGGGGACAACATTGGGGTATTGTTGAGGGGGACGAAGAGGGATGACGTGGAGAGGGGGCAGGTGGTGGCAGCGCCTGGGAGTATTACGCCGCACACGCGATTTAAGGCGGAGGCGTATATATTGACGAAGGAAGAGGGGGGACGGCACACGCCGTTTTTTAGTGGGTACCGGCCGCAGTTTTATTTTCGGACGACGGATGTGACTGGGGTGGTGACGTTGCCTGAGGGAGTGGAGATGGTGATGCCTGGGGACAATGTGACGATGGAAGTGAACTTGATTACGCCGATAGCGATGGAGAAGGAGTTGAGGTTTGCGATACGGGAAGGGGGCCGGACGGTGGGAGCCGGCGTCATCAGTGACATCATCGAGTAAAACCCTTCTTCCGACAATGTCTTTTCTCGGTGGGGATAGTTATGCGGGATATCATTATATTGGCCTGTGAACAGTGCAAGAACAGAAATTACTCTTCAACCAAGAACAAGAGGAAGACGCCGGACAAGCTTGCGTTTAAGAAATACTGTCCCTTTTGCAGAACTCACACGCTTCATAAGGAGACGAAGTAAACGATTCAGGCCAGTAGCTCTAACGGCTAGAGCGCCGGACTCCAAATCCGGATGATGGGGGTTCGAATCCCTCCTGGCCTGCCAATGGTGCGTAAACGCTCGGATCACGAGTTCAACCATAGCGGGATGACATTCAAAGGCCATGAGCAAAACGGATCAGAGAGGAAGAAGAAAGGCAGCTCGAAAAGGCGCGTCGGAACAGCAGGCCGAGCAAACCCTGTCGGTCCCGGAGACTAGACCTGTCCGGGAAGATAAGAGGAAAAACCCAGGCCTCGCGACGAAGAAGGACGCGGAGCGGAAAACGGGGGGGGCCGGCCCGGCTGCAAGGTATGTGAAGGTGGCTCTCCAATTTCTGAGAGAGTCGCGGACCGAGCTGAAAAAGGTCAAATGGCCTACACGCAAAGAGTTGCTGGCTTCCACTGCGGTGGTGATTGCCCTTGTGCTGGTGGTTTCCTTTTTCCTTGGAGTAATTGACTTCGGGCTGATCAAGATTATTAGAAGGCTTGTGGGGTAAGCTTACGGCCTGACTTCTTCGGATCTTGTCGCAAGGCTACTTCGTAAATGGTGAAAAAGGCGTCTTCCGGCATGCCGGCGCCAGTCACGAATCGTGGATCGGGATGCGTTGGGGCGGCGGCTCGGGTAACTTCTTAAGAATCCAGCTTGCAGAGACGGAGTACGATTTGGAAGCGGAACGAGAACTCAAATGGTATATCGTACATACCTACTCGGGGTTTGAGCACAAGGTTAAGTCAAGCCTGGAAGAGAGGATTAAGGCACTTGGCCAGGAAGAATACTTCGGAAAGGTACTCGTTCCTACCGAGAAAGTGATCGAACTCAAGAAAGGCCAGAAAAAGACCTCCTCCAGGAAGTTTTATCCTGGATATATCATGGTTCAGATGTTTTTGAATGATGACACGTGGCACACGGTCAGGAATACGGCCAAGGTGACGGGTTTCGTGGGCGGAGGAAACATGCCTACGCCGGTTCCGGATGAAGAGGCGGACCGCATCATCCGCCAAATGGAAGAAGGAATCAGCAAACCCAAACCGAAGTATCAATTTGAAGAGGGGGATCAGGTCAGGGTCATCGACGGTCCCTTCAATAATTTTCAGGGTATCGTGGAAGAGGTGAAGCCGGATAAAGAGAAACTCCGGGTGCTGATTACGATCTTCGGTCGGGCCACCCCGGTGGAATTGGACTTTATCCAGGTGAACAAGGTTTGAAACATTGCCGAGTCTCCTCTGTATTCCACTTTTTCAGAAAAAGATGGAAAAGGGAGGTGTTTCGCTTATCGGCACGCCGGGACCCGAGTGTAAGAGGAAAGAGATTCGTCGTTTGAAAGGGAAAGGACATGGCGAAAAAGATCATAGCAACGGTTAAACTCCAGGTAAAAGGGGGGCAGGCTAACCCGTCACCTCCGATCGGGCCTGCTCTTGGACAGCACGGCGTCAACATCGCTGAATTTTGCAAGACCTTCAATGCGAAGACCCAGGACCAGGCGGGCACCGTGATTCCTGCGATCATTACGATCTATGCGGACAGGTCCTTTTCCTTCATCACAAAAACGCCTCCAGCCTCAGTCCTTTTGAAACAGGCGGCCAAAATCGCCAAAGGATCCTCTGCCCCCAACCGGGATAAGATAGGACAAGTGTCAAAAAAGCAGGTGGAAGAGATCGCGAAGCTCAAGTTCGACGATTTGAATGCTAATGATCTGAATGGGGCCGTCAGAATCATCGAGGGCACGGCAAGGAGTATGGGAATACAGATTATTCCATAGCATTGCGGAGACGTACCAATTATGACCGAGACAGGTAAAAAGCACAAAGCTGCGCTGGAGAAAGTAGACAGGCTCGCCAAATATTCTTTCAAGGAGGCTGTCGAGCTGGCTCTGGAGACGAGTCACGCCAAATTCGATGAAACCGTTGAGATTGCTGTCCGCCTGGGAGTCGATCCACGTCATGCCGATCAGATGGTGAGAGGTACCGTGGTCTTGCCGCATGGGGTCGGAAGATCGGTGCGGGTCCTTGTTTTCGCCAAGGGCGAAAAGGAGAAAGAAGCCTTGGAAGCAGGCGCGGATTATGCGGGATCAGACGAGTTCGTGGAAAAGATCCAGAAGGATGGCTGGCTCGATTTCGACAAAACCATCGCTACCCCGGATATGATGACCGCTGTCAGCAAACTGGGCCGAATCCTGGGACCGAGGGGAATGATGCCCAATGCGAAACTTGGCACCGTCACTTTTGACGTGGCCAAAGCGGTTAAGGAGATCAAGGCGGGAAAGATCGACTTCAAGGTGGAGAAGGCGGGCATCGTTCACGCCCCGATGGGGAAGGTTTCCTTCGGAACAACGAGAGTGCTGGAGAATGTGGCTGCTTTCATGGATACCATCTTGAGGTTGAAACCTCCTGCGAGCAAGGGAACCTACGTAAAGAGCATTGCGCTTTCCACCACCATGGGAGCGGGAGTCAAGGTAGACCCCGGGTTCCTAAAGGATCTCTTTGCTTAGGGAGACAAAAAGACGTTTTGCGGGGAAAACCCCGTAGAAATCAGTCTAAGACAGTGGGTGCCCGTCGACCGAACCTGGAACGGTTGACGGAGGCTTAAAACGAATCATCAGGATTTGAGCCTGCCGAGACTGAACATCAGTGATCTGTCATGGAGTGCATCCCTGGCTTTGACACCAAAAAAAGAAGATCATGGGTGAAAAGGGGGTGATCCGTACTTGAAAAGAGAAGAAAAAGAAAGCTTGGTTGCCGATATGGCGGCACGGCTCCAAAAAGCGAAAGCCGCATATCTTGTGGACTACCAGGGACTCACGGTCGAAATCATGAACGCCCTGAGAAAGCAGCTCAGGAAAAACGACGTGGAGTTCCAGGTGGTGAAGAATCGGCTTTTGAAGTTGGCATCCAAGGACACCGACACGGCGATCATGAAGGAGCATTTTGTCGGCCCCTGTGCACTGGCTACCAGTCATGATGACGTGGTAGCGGCAGCCAAGGTGCTCGTGGAACACGAAAAAAAATATGAGCACCTGAAATTGAAGGCCGGCCAGATCGGGGGAACTCGCTTGGTCTGGAGGATATTCGAAGAGTGGCGAGTCTTCCCGGCAGGGAAGTGCTTCTCGGACAGGCGCTCTCGGCCATGCAAGCCGTACCCGGTTCGCTGGTGAGGGTGCTTCACGCTGTGATGGCCAATTTTTTGAATGTGCTTAAAGCCCTGGAGAGCAAGAAGGGTGAAGCATAACGATTTCTCTCTCACAGATTACTGAATACGGAGGACGATAGAAGAAATGGCAGCAAATATCACCAAAGAAGATGTGGTAGAATTCATCTCCAACATGACAGTCCTGGAGCTCTCGGATTTCGTGAAGGAACTGGAACAAAAATTCGGCGTCACCGCCGCAGCGCCTATGGCCATGATGGCGGCGCCGGCGGCTCAGGCAAAGGAAGAGGCGCCTGAGAAAACGGAGTTTGATGTCATTCTGGTTTCTACCGGAGATCAAAAGATTCAGGTCATTAAGGAGGTCCGCGCTATCACAGGTTTGGGCCTCAAAGAAGCCAAGGCCTTGGTGGATGGAGCTCCGGGGAAGGTCAAAGAGGGGGTCTCCAAGGAGGAGGCGGAGAAGGTTAAGGCGCAGCTGGAACAAGCGGGGGCAGGTGTGGAAATCAAGTAACGAGGCCGGGTTCTTTTGCGTCCATTAAGATTTTCAAACATGGAGAGGATTTGATGAAAGGAAACGGCGGTGACGCTCACCGAATAAGAAAAAACTTTGGGAAAATTGAGAAAATTATCGATATCCCGAATCTGATCGAGATCCAAAAAGAGTCCTACGATCGATTTCTTCAGAAGAATCTGCCCTCTGAAGAGCGAAAGGATATTGGTCTGCAGGGGGCTTTTCGAAGCGTTTTTCCGATCAGCGATTTCAGTGGATCTTCTTCTCTCGAGTTCGTCAAGTATACCTTTGAGAACACGAAATACGGCGAGGAGGAGTGCCTGAGCAAGGGTCTCACCTATGAAGCTCCCTTGAAACTGACGGTTCGGTTGCTGGTTTTTGATACGGACGTCACAAACGGGACCAAGAGCATCCGGGACATCAAAGAGCAGGAGATCTATTTCGGTACTATCCCGATGATGACGGATCGAGGAACCTTCATCGTCAATGGGACCGAGCGAGTCATCGTGAGCCAGCTCCATCGGTCTCCCGGAGTTTTTTTCGACCATGACAAAGGAAAGACCCATTCCAGCGGCAAGCTTCTGTACTCCGCCCGTATTATTCCGCTCAGGGGGTCGTGGCTCGATTTCGAGTTCGACCCTAAAGATCTTCTCTACGTGCGTATTGACCGGCGACGTAAATTTCCTGTGACCACCTTCCTAAAGGCCCTGGGTTATTCATCCAAAGCGATTTTGGCCCTTTTCTATGAAATGGAGACGTTCCTCCTTAAGGATGGGGAATGGTTCAGGGAAGCCAAACTGGAGAATCTATTCCGAAGCAAGCTCACCAAGGAGATCGTTCATCCCAAGACGAAGAAGCTTATCGCGAAGGAAGGGGAGAAATACACCAAGCGAATTCATGCCATGGTGGAGTCGGCAGGGATCACGCACATTCCCATTCGACCGGGAAGACATGCACGGCAGGATTCTCGCTAACGACCTGGTGGACTCGTCTACGGGAGAAGTGCTCGCCTACGGCAACCAGCCCGTCACGGATGAGTTACTCGACCTCATGAAAGAAAAGGGGATTTTGGAACTGGAATGCCTTGTCCTTGATGCACCCGGTGTGAGCACAACCATCAGGGACACCATGCTGCTCGACAAGATCGATGAAAGCGATGAAGCGGTCCTTGAACTCTACCGGAAGATGCGACCCAGCAGCCCTCCCACCCAGGAAGTGGCGAACAATTTTTTCAACAGTCTTTTTTTCAACATGTCAACCTACGATCTTTCTTCGGTGGGGAGATTGAAGCTGAATTACCGGCTCAACCTTGATGTGCCTTTAGATGTGCGCACCCTAAGAAGGGAAGATATCACGTCCACCGTGAAGGAACTGATTCGCTTGAAGAACTCTGAAGCCATGGCGGATGACATCGACAACCTGGGGAACCGCAGGGTGAGGGCGATCGGGGAGTTGCTTGAGAATCAGTACCGCATCGGACTTGTAAGAATGGAAAGGGCGATTAAGGAAAGGATGAGTTTGCAGGAAGTTGAAACTCTGATGCCCCATGACCTGATCAACTCCAAGCCGGTCTCAGCGGTGGTGAAGGAGTTCTTCGGGACGAGTCAGTTGTCCCAGTTTATGGATCAGACGAATCCTCTTTCTGAAATCACCCACAAGCGGAGATTGAGCGCTTTGGGTCCCGGTGGTCTAACGAGAGAAAGGGCGGGCTTTGAAGTCCGGGACGTGCACCCGACTCATTATGGCCGCATATGTCCCATCGAGACCCCGGAAGGCCCCAACATCGGTCTGATTGTCTCTTTGAGTACCTATGCCAGAGTGAATGAATTCGGTTTCATCGAAACCCCTTACAGGCAAGCCGAGAACGGAAGGGTGACCAAGAACATCGAATTCCTCTCCGCACTGGACGAAAAGGACTTTCCCATCGCCCAGGCGAATGCACCTTTGGATAAGCGAGGAAATTTCATGCGCGAAGAGGCGGCGGTGCGAATCGCCGGGGAAGCGAGCAAAGTATCGTCGGAAGCGGTGAAGTTCATGGACGTATCACCCGATCAGCTCGTCAGCGTTTCTGCATCCCTTATTCCTTTTCTCGAGCACGATGACGCGAACCGTGCCCTCATGGGGTCCAACATGCAGCGACAAGCTGTCCCTCTGCTGAATGCGAAGGCGCCGATCATCGGTACAGGGGTTGAAAGCGTGGTGGCCCGAGACTCGGGAGTTTCCGTTATCGCTAAAAAGGATGGGGTGGTGGAAGATGTAGATGCTTCACGAATCGTGATTCGTTCAACCGGAGCTTCCGAAGAAGGGGACGAAGTTGAGATCTACAAACTTATCAAGTACAAGAAATCGAACCAGAATACCTGTTACAACCAAAAGCCGATTGTGCGCAAAGGGGAATCGGTCAAGAAGGGCCAGATCATCGCCGACGGTCCTGCCACGGAGATGGGAGAACTCGCCCTCGGACAGAACGTGATGGTGGCTTTCATGTCCTGGGGCGGTTACAACTTTGAGGACTCCATCATCGTCAGCGAGCGGGTGATGAAAGAGGATGTCTACACCTCCATCCACATCGAAGAATTCGAAGTGGTCTCCAGGGACACCAAACTGGGCAAAGAGGAGATCACCCGGGATATCCCGAACGTGGGAGAGGAGGCGCTGAAATATCTCGATGAAAGCGGCATTATCAAGATCGGTGCGAACGTCCGCCCCGGGGATATCCTGGTGGGCAAGATCACGCCGAAAGGGGAGACACAGCTCTCTCCTGAAGAGAAGCTTCTGAGAGCCATTTTCGGAGATAAGGCCGGGGATGTGAAAGATAGTTCCTTGAGAGTCCCCCCGGGTGTGGAGGGCATCGTCATCGATACCAAGGTCTTTTCGAGGCGGGGCGTCGAGAAGGACCAACGCAGCCTCTCCATCGAGCGGGAGGAAAAGGCTAAGCTGGAAAAGGACAAGCAGGACCAGATTCAAGTCATTGAGAGAAGCGCAAGGGGTAAACTCCGGGAAATTCTGCTGGACAAGAAGTTGAAGACGAATCTTCGGGAGAAAAAGTCGGGCAAACTCCTTTGCAGCACGCGCAAGGTGATCGACGAGGAGGAGATCTCGAAGATCCCGGTGGATGCCTGGTCCGGCGCGGATTTAAAGGCTTCCATGGACGAAATTGAACGAATGGAAGAGATCGTGGATAGGTACACCCAGAGGGTCTCCCAGATCACCTCTCATTTTGAAGAGCGGCAGGAACGGCTCAGCCAGGGAGATGAGTTGGCTCCGGGAGTCATCAAGATGGTAAAGGTCTACGTAGCCGTGAAGCGGAAACTGGCCGTAGGCGATAAGATGGCCGGGCGGCATGGAAACAAGGGCGTGCTGTCGAGGATCCTTCCTGTAGAGGATATGCCCTACTTTGCGGACGGTACGCCGGTAGATCTCGTTTTGAACCCCCTCGGCGTTCCTTCCAGAATGAATGTCGGGCAGGTTCTGGAAGCCCATTTGGGATGGGCTTCTCGTCAGCTCGGCCGGCAGGTTGCAGAACTGGTGGAGAGTATTAAGGATCTGTCTTCTCTTAGAAAGAAGTTGATGGATACTTTTTCGCCCGATGAATACAAAGAAATCTTCAAGGACATGGATGACCTTGAGTTGGCGAACAAAACGAGGATGATGAAGGAGGGCGTCCACATGGCTTCCCCTGTATTCGACGGGGCAAGCGAGGAAGAGATTAAGAAGTGTCTAACGAAGGCCGGGCTTCCGGTGACCGGCCAGGCTGTGCTGTATGACGGACGAACGGGATTGCCCTTCGATCAGCAGGTGACCGTGGGGGTGCTCTACGTGATGAAGCTGCATCATCTGGTGGACGATAAGCTCCACGCCCGCTCCATCGGACCCTACTCACTTGTGACCCAGCAGCCCTTGGGAGGTAAGGCTCAATTCGGCGGCCAGAGGCTTGGAGAAATGGAAGTCTGGGCCATGGAGGCTTATGGCGCGGCTTACTCTCTCCAGGAATTCTTGACGGTCAAGTCGGATGACGTAGCGGGGAGAACCCGGATGTACGAAAGAATCGTAAAAGGGAATAACATCCTGGAGGCAGGTCTTCCCGAGTCCTTTAAAGTTTTGATCAAGGAGTTACTGGCCCTGGGTCTGGACATCCAACTTTTTGAAGACACTCAGGCCTAATTATAAGAGTAAAGAGGGAGAAAACCGTGGAAGAATTGTACAATTTTTTTGCAAAACCCAAGGATCCTTCCAGCTACAACGCCGTGAAGATATCCTTGGCCTCTCCTGAGAAAATCAGGGAAAGGTCTCACGGTGAGGTGAAAAAGCCGGAGACGATCAACTACCGAACTTTCAAGCCGGAAAGAGACGGGCTTTTCTGCTCGAAAATCTTCGGCCCCATCAAGGACTATGAATGCAACTGCGGCAAATACAAAAGAATGAAGCACCGCGGCATTGTGTGCGAGAAATGCGGTGTGGAAGTTATTCAGTCCAAGGTGCGCCGGGAGCGGATGGGTCATATTGAGCTGGCCTCGCCGGTAGCCCATATTTGGTTCCTGAAATGTCTGCCTTCCAAGATCGGAAATCTCCTTGACCTGACGCTGAAAGACCTGGAACGCGTTCTTTACTTTGAAAATTATATCGTTACCGACCCCAAGGATACTCCTTTGACAAGAGGCATGCTTCTCACTGATGAGCAGCTGCGGCGGGCGAAGGAAGAGTATGGCCAGAGATTCGATGCGGGCATCGGTGCGGAGGCAATTCAGGCCATGCTGCGGGAGTTGGATCTTGAAGAGCTTTCGGCCTCCCTCAGGTCAGAGATGTTGGATACTAAATCCGACGCCAAAAGAAAAAAACTGGCCAAGCGTTTGAAAGTAATTGATGCTTTCAAGGAATCCAAGAATCGACCTGAATGGACCATCCTGGATGCGATTCCTGTCCTTCCGCCCGACCTGAGACCATTGGTTCCCCTGGACGGCGGCCGATTTGCCACCTCGGATCTCAACGACCTTTACAGAAGGGTGATCAACAGAAACAACCGTCTGAAAAGGCTCCTGGAACTCAATGCGCCCGAGATCATCGTGAGAAATGAAAAAAGAATGCTTCAGGAAGCCGTGGACGTGCTTTTTGACAACGGGCGCCGAGGCAAAGTGGTTACGGGAGCCAACAAGAGACCCTTCAAGTCCCTGAGCGATATGCTCAAGGGGAAACAGGGAAGATTCAGGCAGAATCTTCTTGGAAAACGTGTTGATTATTCAGGCCGATCGGTCATTGTAGTCGGACCTGATCTTCGGCTCCATCAATGCGGCCTCCCCAAGAAGATGGCTTTGGAACTCTTTAAGCCCTTCATTTACAACAAACTGGATGAGAAGGGGATCGCCACCACGATCAAATCGGCGAAGAAGATGGTGGAGCGGGAGACCCCTGAAGTATGGGACGCCCTGGATGAAGTAGTGAGAGAGTACTGCATCCTGCTCAATCGGGCTCCTACACTCCATCGTCTTGGCATCCAGGCTTTTGAGCCGATTCTGATCGAAGGGAAGGCTATCCAGCTCCATCCCCTGGTCTGCACCGCTTTTAATGCCGACTTCGACGGTGACCAGATGGCCGTCCACGTTCCTCTGTCGATTGAAGCGCAGATCGAAGCCAGGGTTCTCATGATGTCCACCAACAACATCCTGTCCCCGGCCAACGGTGACCCCATCATTGTGCCGAGTCAGGACATCGTGCTGGGCATTTACTACATGACCCGGGAGAGGCCTCTAAGCAAGGGAGAAGGCAAGGTCTTCTCCAGTCCGGAGGAAGTGAGGATCGCTTACGATGCGGGGGAACTGGATCTTCACGCATCCATCAAGGTGCGCATCGAAGGCAGGATGGAGGAAACTACTCCCGGGAGGGTAATCCTCTACGAGATCCTTCCAGAAAAGCTTCCGTTCTCTCTCCTCAACAGGGTGATGAACAAGAAGGAACTCCGGATTCTGATCAACGAGTCCTATCGGCGACTGGGAATCAAGGCGACGGTGATCCTCTCGGACAGGCTCAAGGACATCGGGTACCGATACGCAACCCTTTCCGGGATTTCCATTTCCATGAAAGACATGACCATTCCCTCCCGCAAGGCGGAGATCATCGAAAAGGCGGAGAAGGAAGTGAAGCGGATCGATGACCAGTACAAGAGCGGTCTCATCACAGACGGGGAAAAATACAACAAGGTGGTGGACATCTGGGCCCAGGCCACGGAACAGATTGCTTCCGAGATGATAAGCGAGATGGCCGTGGATGAAATCAAGGGCCGAAACGGAGAGACGGTGAAGACCACCAGCTTTAATCCGATTTACATGATGTCTGATTCAGGGGCCAGAGGAAGCAAAGACCAGATGAGGCAGCTGGCGGGCATGAGAGGACTGATGGCCAAGCCTTCAGGCGAGATTATCGAAACCCCCATCACTTCCAACTTCAGGGAAGGGCTCACGGTGCTGCAGTATTTCATCTCCACCCACGGAGCGCGCAAGGGATTGGCGGATACGGCTCTTAAGACGGCCAACTCAGGATATCTCACCCGAAGGCTCGTGGATGTGGCTCAAGACACAGTTATCACCGAGGAGGACTGTGGCACCGTGGACGGGATTTCCGCGTCCTCCCTCATCGAAGGCGGAGAGATCATTCAGCGGGTCGGGGACAGGGTCCTGGGAAGAATCGCGCTGGAGGACGTATACGACCCCATCACGGGGGAACTTCTTGTGCGAGCCAACGATGAAATCAATGAGGACCGGGTCACGAAGATCCAGACTGCGGGGCTTGAAAAGGTTAGGATCAGGTCCGTCTTAACGTGTCAAGCCAAGCGGGGGGTCTGCAAGAAATGTTACGGCAGGGACCTGGCTCACGGCCATGAAGTGAACATCGGAGAGGCTATCGGGATCATTGCCGCTCAATCCATAGGTGAACCGGGAACTCAGCTGACCATGAGAACTTTTCACATCGGAGGCACGGCGAGCAAGAGGGTGGAGCAAACCACCGTGGTGTCCCGAAACGGCGGAACCGTCTCCTTCCAGAGTTTGAAGACGGTCCAGAACGTGGAAGGGAATGCGGTCGTCATGAACCGCAACGGCGAAATCTCGGTTCTGGGTAAGGGGGGCAGGGAAATTGAAAGGTACCCCATCATTTACGGAGCGGTCCTGAAAGTGCAGGACGGGGAGGAGATCCAGCCTAACCAGGTATTGGCTGAGTGGGACCCGTTCAACATCCCTATTCTCACCGAAGTATCCGGAGTGGTGAAGTACGGAGACATTCTCGACGGCGTCACCATGCAAGAGAAGAGGGACAAGGTCACCGGCAAGATCAGCCGGGTCATCGTGGAATCCCGCGAACTCGATGCCAGGCCGCGGGTTTCTATTAAGGACAGCGAAGGCGGGACGGCCGTCATCCCGGGCACGGCAAAAGGTTTGGCCCGCTACCATTTGCCCCTCGGTGCCATTATTATGGTGAACGAGGGGGAAGAAATATCGTCGGGAACGGTTCTGGCTAAAATCCCCAGAGAAACGACCAAAACCAAGGATATCACGGGCGGTTTGCCAAGAGTGGCTGAACTCTTCGAAGTAAGAAAACCGAAGGAGAACGCCATCCTCACCGAGATCGACGGAACGGTTTCTTTTGGCCAGTACACCAAGGGAAGGAGAAGGGTAACCATCACTCCCGAGTTGGGGGAGGCCATGGAGTACTTCATCCCCAAGGGCAAGCACGTGAGCGTGCTGGAAGGTGACTATGTGAGAGCCGGGGAGCCGCTCATGGACGGTTCAGCCAATCCCCACGACATCCTTAGAATCAGGGGCATCAAGGAACTGGCAAAATACCTGGTGGACGAAGTTCAGGAGGTCTACCGGCTCCAGGGTGTGAGCATCAACGACAAGCACATCGAAGTGATCGTCAGGCAGATGCTGCGGCAGGTGAGCGTCACTGAGGTGGGAGACTCCAACTTTTTGCTGGGTGAGCACATAGAGAGATGGCGGTTCGAAGAGGAGAACCAGAAGATCGTCGAGGAGGGAGGGAAACCCGCGACCGCGGAACCTTTGCTGCTGGGCATCACCAAAGCGTCCCTGAGTACGGAGAGCTTCATTTCCGCCGCCTCTTTCCAGGAGACCACCAAAGTGCTCTCCGATGCAGCGGTGGCAGGGAAGGTGGACTTTCTGAAGGGCTTGAAAGAAAACGTAATCATGGGACGGTTGATCCCGGCAGGGACGGGCTTGCCCCCGTACCGGAACCTGGACATTGAGGTGAAAGATCAAAATATGTCGTGAGGGTTCACAATTTGCTTGACAAGGGGTAAGTAGCCGGATATAAAAAAAAATTTTTAGGTTGCACCTCAACCCCTCTCTTTAAGACATGAAAGAGGGGCGCAGGGTCCAAGGACGAATTATGCCAACGATCAATCAACTCATACGAAAACAGCGTGAACAGGCCAAGAAGAAGAACAAGACCCCTGCCTTGCAGGGCTCGCCTCAGAAGAGAGGGGTGTGCGTCAGGGTCTATACGACCACGCCCAAGAAACCCAATTCCGCGCTGAGGAAGGTGGCGAGGGTGAGGCTCACCAATGGGATCGAAGTCACGTCCTATATCCCCGGAGTAGGCCATAATCTGCAAGAGCACTCGGTGGTCCTGATTCGCGGGGGCCGCGTAAAGGATCTGCCGGGGGTTCGATACCACATCATTCGTGGAACGATGGATACGGCCGGCGTAGATGATCGCCGGCGAGGCAGGTCCAAATACGGGGCCAAGAAACCCAAGAGAATTTAGAAGAGGGATTTTATGCCGAGAAAGAGGGTTATCGTACGAAGGGAGATTGCTTCTGACCCGAGATACAACAGTCTGCTTGTTGCGAAATTCGTGAGCTGTCTTCTGCGAAAAGGGAAGAAAAGCGTCGCCCAGGCCATTCTTTATGGAGCTTTCGATATGATCAAGCAGAAGTCTAAGGAAGATCCTCTCCCCGTTTTCCAGAAGGCGGTCGCCAATGTCAAGCCTGTTGTGGAGGTGAGGTCGAGACGGGTGGGTGGCTCCACCTACCAGGTGCCCACAGAGGTCAGAGCCGCGAGAGGACAGGCCCTCGCTCTTCGTTGGATCATATCTTTTGCCAAAGCGCGAGGCGAGAAGAGCATGTCGGCCAAACTGGCCGGTGAGTTGATGGATGCCGCAGGGGGTAGGGGAGCGGCGGTCAAGAAAAGAGAGGACACCCACCGGATGGCTGAGGCCAACAAGGCGTTCGCCCACTATCGATGGTAGGCCGTTGTTAGGGCATAGAGGG
The DNA here is from genome assembly GCA_963740905.1 of uncultured delta proteobacterium. Lineage (GTDB taxonomy): Bacteria > Desulfobacterota > DSM-4660 > Desulfatiglandales > HGW-15 > JAFGDM01. Next base: position 470,009 of record CAVUFY010000013.1, on the reverse strand, counting down.
GGAAGGTATTCTCCATGACCGGAAGGGAGGTAAGCGATGGCGAAGAAGAAATTTGAGAGGAAGAAGCCGCATGTGAATGTGGGGACGATAGGGCATATTGATCATGGGAAGACGACGTTGACGGCGGCGATTACTAAGCATTTAGCGAAGAAGGGGTTTGCGCAGTTTGTGCCGTTTGATGAGATTGACAAGGCGCCGGAGGAGAAGGCGCGGGGGATAACGATAGCGACGGCGCATGTGGAGTATGAGACGGAGAGGCGGCATTATGCGCATGTGGACTGTCCTGGTCATGCGGACTATATCAAGAATATGATTACGGGTGCGGCGCAGATGGACGGTGCGATTTTGGTGGTGGGAGCGGATGATGGTCCGATGCCGCAGACGAGGGAGCATATATTGTTGGCGAGGCAGGTTGGGGTTCCGAGCATTGTGGTATTTTTGAACAAGTGTGACATGGTGGATGATGCGGAGTTGATAGAGTTAGTGGAGTTGGAGTTGAGGGAGTTGCTGACGAAGTATGAGTTTCCGGGGGATGATATACCGATTGTGAGGGGGAGTGCGCTGAAGGCATTGGAGAGTGATGATGCGAGCAGTGAGGAGGCGAAGTGTATATTTGAGTTGATGGATGCGATAGACAGTTACATACCGGAGCCGGTGAGGGATGTGGAGAAGACGTTTTTGATGCCGATTGAGGATGTATTTAGTATATCGGGACGAGGGACGGTGGTGACGGGGCGAGTGGAGCGAGGGGTTATCAAGGTGGGAGAGGATGTGGAGATAGTGGGGATACGGCCGACGATGAAGACGGTGTGTACTGGGGTGGAGATGTTCCGGAAGATATTGGATCAGGGGCAGGCTGGGGACAACATTGGGGTATTGTTGAGGGGGACGAAGAGGGATGACGTGGAGAGGGGGCAGGTGGTGGCAGCGCCTGGGAGTATTACGCCGCACACGCGATTTAAGGCGGAGGCGTATATATTGACGAAGGAAGAGGGGGGACGGCACACGCCGTTTTTTGGTGGGTACCGGCCGCAGTTTTATTTTCGGACGACGGATGTGACTGGGGTGGTGACGTTGCCTGAGGGAGTGGAGATGGTGATGCCTGGGGACAATGTGACGATGGAAGTGAACTTGATTACGCCGATAGCGATGGAGAAAGAGTTGAGGTTTGCGATACGGGAAGGGGGCCGGACGGTGGGAGCCGGCGTCATCAGTGACATCATCGAGTAAAATGATCACATCTTTTCCAGCAGAGAGGGAAGCACGTTGATTACGAACCAAAAAATCCGCATTCGGCTTAAGGCGTACGATCACAAGCTCCTGGACCAGTCTGCCATGGAGATCGTGGAGACCGCGAAAGAGACAGGGGCCAAGGTGGCGGGTCCCATCCCTCTTCCGACGGTGATCAATCGTTACTGCGTCTTGCGATCACCCCATGTGGACAAGAAGTCCAGGGAACAATTCGAGATAAGAACTCACAAGCGCTTACTGGACATCCTGGAGCCTACCCAGCAGACCGTGGATGCTCTGATGAAGTTGGATCTCGCTGCCGGCGTGGATGTGGAAATAAAACTGTAGACGGAGCATCTTTATGGTCAGGACGCTTTTTGGAAAGAAACTGGGCATGAGCCGCTACTTCGTGGACGAGGGCAAGAGCATCCCTGTGACCATCATCAGGGTGGAACCCTGCGTGGTGGTCCAGAAAAAGACCTCTCAAAAGGATGGGTATGAGGCAATCCAGGTCGGGTTTGAATCTCAAAAGGAAACGAGGGTGAATAAACCTCTCCGCGGGCATTTCAAAAAGTCAGGCGACAGGATCTTCAAGCACCTGAGGGAGATCCACGTGGAGAGTGCCGAGGAATTCGAACTGGGCCAGGAGCTCCGAGCCGACATTTTTGCGATAGGCGAAGAAGTGGATGTCACAGGCCGCAGCAAGGGCCGGGGTTTTGCGGGCGTGGTGAAGCGCTGGGGATTCTCGGGCGGAAAAGACACCCATGGATGCCGATCTCATCGAGTTCCCGGTTCTATCGGCTCCAGTTCCGATCCTTCGAGAGTCTGGAAGGGCAAGAAGCTTCCCGGCCGAATGGGTGATCAGAGAACGACGATCCAGAACCTTAAGGTGGTGGATGTGAGACCTGACATGGATGTCATCGCTCTCCGGGGCGCTGTTCCCGGCAGTCGGAACAGCATCGTCCAAATCACAAGGTCACCGGGTTAGGGTGGAAGGACAAGGGGCTCTTTCCAGTCGCAGGAAAACGTAGGTTGATGAGGCAAGAGAAATGGCTGTGGTTGATGTGTACAATCTTCAGAAAGAGAAGACCTCTCAAATCGAACTGAGAGACGATGTCTTTGCCGTTCCGATAAAGAAGCACGTGCTTCACCAGGTGGTTGTGAGTCGACTTCTGAACCGGAGAGGCGGGAATGCCTCCACCAAAAGTCGTCCCGAGGTGAGTCGCTCGGGAAAGAAGCTTTGGCGCCAGAAGGGAACGGGCCGGGCGCGGGCAGGGGATGCCGCATCGCCCACCCGGCGGGGCGGAGGGGTGGCCTTCGGTCCCGCTCCCAGGGAATACAGTAAAAAGATCCCAAAGAAACTGGGGAAGATGGCTACGCGCATGGCCCTCACGGACAAATTGCAGACGGAGAAGCTCGTGGTTTTGGATCAATTTGATCTGCCCGCACTGAAAACCAAGAGTTTCGTGGAAGTGATGAAAAAGTTTGATGTGCGGAAGGCCTTGATCGTCACTGAAGTGAAGAACGAAAAACTTGAGCTATCCTCCAGAAACGTTTCTTGGGTGAAAGTAATGAGATGCGAAGGACTGAATCCCTACGACATCCTGAATCACGATCACCTTTTCGTGGTTCAGGCAGCCATTCCAAAGATTGAGGAGGCCTTGGTTTTCTAATGGATCTTTACAAAGTCATCAAGAGGCCCTTGATTACGGAAAAGGCGAGCCTCCACAAGGAACAATCCAACCAGATCGCGCTGGAGGTGGATCGTCAAGCGAACAAGGTTGAAATCCGGCGTGCCGTAGAAACTCTGCTCAAGACGGAAGTCTTGGAAGTCAAGACGATGAATGTCAGGGGGAAAGCCCGCCGCATGGGAAAGAATGTGGGACGAAGACCGAACTGGAAGAAGGCGATCGTGCGGCTTGCGCCAGGAAAACGCATTGAGTTTTTTGAGGGTGTCTAGAATCTTAGAGAAGCGTTTGGTTGGAGAAGAGCATGACCATTAAGAGATACAAGCCTACCTCGGCGGGAAGAAGAAACATGACCTATTCTACCAGGGATGAGGTCACCCGCAAGGAACCTGAAAGAAGCCTCTTGGTCCCCTTGAAGAAGAGGGGAGGCCGAAACGCCCTCGGGCGCATTACGTGCCGGTATAGAGGGGGAGGCCACAAAAGGATGTTCCGGATCATCGACTTTAAGCGAAATAAAGACGCCATTCCGGCGAAGGTGTACAGCATTGAATACGATCCGAACCGATCCTCTCACATTGCCTTGCTGCACTACATGGACGGAGAGAAGCGTTATATGATCGCTCCCTTAGGCCTGAAAGTGGGAGACAGCGTTGTTTCAGGGTCAGGGGCCGAGATCAGGACCGGCAATAATCTACCTCTGAGGGAGATCCCTCTTGGAACCTCGATTCACAACATCGAGCTTAACAAAGGACACGGGGGCCAACTGGCGAGGGGAGCAGGTTGCTATGCCCAGCTCATGGCCAAGGAAGGCAAATACGCTCAAGTCAAACTGCCGTCGGGCGAAGTGAGGATGGTTTCTGTGGACTGTAAAGCGACCATAGGGCAGGTTGGCAACCTGGAGCATGAGAATGTGAGAATCGGCAAAGCGGGGCGAACCCGGTGGAGAGGAAGAAGACCTCATGTGCGGGGCGTGGCGATGAACCCCGTGGATCATCCACATGGCGGAGGCGAAGGCAAGTCTTCCGGCGGTCGACACCCCGTGACGCCTTGGGGTGTCCCGACGAAAGGGTTTAAGACGAGGGTGAAGAAGGCCAGTGACAAGCTCGTCGTAAAAAGAAGAAAGTAGTGAAAGCTGAAATACAGGAGGATAAGCCTTGCCGAGATCAGTCAAGAAAGGACCATTTGTCGATTCACACCTGATGAAAAAAGCGGAAACCGCCCTGGATACACAGAGCAGAAAGATCATCAAGACTTGGTCAAGGAGATCGACTATCCTTCCCCAGTTTGTGGGTCTGACCTTCGCAGTCCACAACGGAAGAAAATTTCTTCCCGTTTTCGTTACAGAAGATATGGTAGGGCACAAGCTGGGCGAGTTTGCGCCGACCAGGACTTTTTTTAGCCACGCTGGGGACAGGAAAACGCGATTGAAAGGTGCGAAGAAGTGATGGAATCGAAGGCTGTGGCAAGATTCGTGAGGGTATCTCCTCAAAAGGTGAGGTTGATCATGGATGAGGTGAGGGGAAAAAGAGTGGATGAAGCCTTGAGGCTGCTTTCTTTTTCTCCCCAAAAAGGTGCGCATCTTCTGAAAAAACTGATCAACTCCGCCGTGGCCGGTGCCGAGGCAAACAAGGAGATTGATGTAGATACGCTTTACGTCAAGAAGGTTTACGCGGATAACAGCGCGACGATGAAGCGGTTTCGGCCGAGAGCCATGGGGCGTGCAACAAGGGTCAGGAAGAGGACGAGCCATCTGACCGTTATCCTGGACGAGGCCTAACTTTGCTCGCTTCGCTCACAATCGGAATGCTGGAGTATTGGATGGATTATGGATTGATGACCATGGGAAAAACGGGGTGTCAACATTCCATGATTCCACGTGTGAGGCAAGATATCAGAAGTTGCCAAACAGCTATTTTCTAAACATGGTGGGAGTTTAGGAGACTTAGGGAGGTGAAGGTTGGGACAAAAGACCAATCCAATCGGGTTCAGACTTGGAATTAACAGGACATGGGATTCCCGGTGGTTTGCCGGCAAGGACTACGCGCGTTTCCTGCTGGAAGACCACGAGATCAGAAAATTCCTGAAAAAGAGACTGGCTCAGGCCGGCGTCGCCAAGACGGAGATTGAACGAGCCGCGAATAAGGTGAGAATCAAGATCCATACGGCAAGACCGGGTCTTGTGATAGGGAAGAAGGGCTCGGAGATCGAAAACCTGAAAAGGGAGCTCGAGAAGAGGATCAAGAGGGACATGATCATCGACATCCAGGAGGTGAGAAAGCCTGAAGTGGATGCTCAACTGGTCGCGGAGAACCTGGCTCTCCAATTGGTCCGGCGAGTTTCTTTCCGTCGAGCCATGAAAAAAAGTGTCAGTTCCGCCCTCCGGTTCGGGGCCTTGGGCATCAAGATTGCCTGCAGTGGGCGGCTCGGAGGCGCTGAAATGGCGAGGCGGGAGTGGTACCGGAGAGGGAGGGTCCCCTTTCAAACGATCCGTGCGGATATCGATTACGGGTTTGCGGAGGCTTTCACTACTTACGGAGCCATCGGAGTGAAAGTGTCGATTTTTAAAGGCGAGATTTTGCCCGAGAGAAAAGGTTAGGATTGACCATGCTGAGTCCAAAGAAAGTCAAATACCGTAAGCAACAGAAAGGCCGCATGAAAGGCAGGAACATCAGCAAGGGGGCTAAGTTGGAGTTTGGAGACTTCGGCCTCCAGGCCCTTGGGTGCGGCCGGATGAGCGCGCAGCAAATCGAGGCGGCGAGAATTGCGATCACCCGTCATGTGAAGAGGGGAGGCAAGATCTGGATTCGGGTTTTCCCTGACAAACCCATTTCAAAGAAACCGGCGGAAACGAGAATGGGTAAAGGGAAGGGGGCTCCCGAAGCGTGGGTCGCCGTGGTCAGACCCGGAAGGATCCTGTACGAGCTGGAGGGGATTGGTGAAACAGTGGCTGCCGAGGCATTTAGGCTCGCCGGACACAAGCTTCCATTTCCCACTCGATTTGTGAGCAGGAGGGTTTGATGGCAAAGGGAAAGGAACTGAGAGATCTGAGTCTCGAAGAGCTGAAGACGAAGGATCGAGAATTGAGTCGGGAGTTGTTCACCCTGAGGCTTCAAAAAGCAACGGGTCAACTCGGCAATACCGCCGTGGTGGGAAAGACGAAAAAGGACCTGGCTCGCGTGAAGACCATTATCAGAGAGACCGAGAGGTCCGGCGAAAAGAGGGTGTCATGAGTGAGCGTGGAGTCAGAAAAAAACTGATTGGAGTGGTCATAGGGCATAAAATGGACAAGACCGCCGTCGTTTCAGTCGGTCGGTTGAAGAAGCACAAGGCCTACATGAAATACTTCACGGTTCAGAAGAAGTATATGGTACACGACCCTCACAACCAATGTCAGGTAGGGGATAAGGTGAAAATCATCGAGTCCAGACCGATTAGTAAAATCAAGAAATGGGTGATCCTGGACATCCTGGAAAAGACCGCGGAGAGGGGCGAAGAAATAGAAGGCGCGGAGGCAGTGAGGGTGTAACATGATTCAGACTGAAACCAGACTGAGGGTGGCTGACAACTCCGGAGCGAAGCTCGTGCAATGCATCAAGGTGCTTGGGGGTTCGAAAAGGAGATACGCGACGGTGGGAGATGTGATTGTCGTGTCGGTGAAAGAAGCCATGCCCAATTCCAAGGTGAAAAAGGGAGATGTCTTGAAGGCCGTCATCGTGAGGACAAAGAAGGAAATTTCCAGGCCGGACGGCTCGTACATCAAATTCGACGACAACTCAGCCGTGCTCATTACCCAGCAGAATGAACCGGTGGGTACCCGAATTTTCGGTCCCGTGGCCAGGGAATTAAGGGCCAAGAACTTTATGAAGATCGTCTCTCTGGCACCCGAAGTACTTTAGGAAATACTGGATGGGAGCGAAAACTGTGCAAAAGAAGCATCCCCTGATCAAGAAAAATGATAAAGTCGTCGTTGTGGCGGGAAAAGAAAAAGGCAAGATCGGGACGGTCCTGAAGGTGGATTCAGAGAAAGGCCGTGCCCTTGTGGAAAAAATCAACATGGTCAAAAGGCACACCCGACCCGGAGGAAAGCAAGCCCAGGGCGGCATCGTTGAAAAAGAGGCACCGATTCAGATCTCCAACCTCATGATCATGTGCAGCAAATGCGCTGAACCGACAAGGATCGGAAAACGTGTTTTGGAAGATGGTTCACGGGTCCGGGTCTGCAAGAAATGCGGAGAATTGCTGGAAAGCTGATTACATAAAGGAGTTCACTTTGTTCCGGCTCAAAGAGTTATACGAAAAGGAAGTAGTTCCGGCTCTGAGGAAGGAATTCGGCTACAAGAGCATGATGGCGGTGCCACGGCTTGTGAAGGTGGTGCTTAATATGGGCCTGGGAGAAGCCATATACAACATCAAAGTCCTTGATAAGGGCGTTGAAGAGCTTACTCTTATCGCCGGGCAAAAGGCGGTCGTCACCAAGGCCAAACGGTCCATTGCAGGTTTTAAGCTCAGGGAAGGAATGCCGATTGGAGCCACTGTCACTTTGAGGCGTGAAAGGATGTACGATTTTCTTGATAAACTCTTCAATGTGGCTCTGCCGAGGCTCAGAGACTTCAGGGGGATCCCAGAAAAGATATTCGACGGCCGCGGAAATTGTACGGTTGGTATCAGGGAGCAGATCATCTTCCCTGAAATTGAGTACGATAAAGTCGAGAAAATCAGAGGCATGAACGTGTCTATCGTGACGAGCGGAAGAAGTGATGATGAAGCTTTTTTTCTGTTAAAACTCTTGGGAATGCCCTTTAGACGATAATTTTTGGAGGTCAACTTGGCAAAGAAGTCCCTTATTGCGAAAGCGAAACGAAAGCAAAGATTTTCAAGCCGGCAGTACAATCGATGCCCCATTTGCGGCAGACCGAGGGCCTATTTGAGGAAGTTCGGCGCCTGTCGAATCTGTTTTCGAATGATGGCTCTGAAAGGGGAGATACCCGGAGTGATCAAGGCGAGCTGGTGAACCAAGGTCTAAGGAGTAAAATTTCATGAGTATGAGTGATCCTATCTCTGACATGCTGACCCGGATAAGGAACGGCATTATCGCATCCTTTGACAGCGTCGATGTGCCCAGCGCGAGAATCAAACTGGGCATTGCAAAGATCCTGAAGGCAGAAGGTTTTATAAGGAACTACAAGGTGGTTCCGGACAGGCGTCAAGGAATTCTGCGGATTTTCCTCAAGTATGATGAGGGGGGAGATTCGGTGATTGGCGGCCTTAAAAGAGTGAGCAAGCCGAGCTGTCGCATTTATGCAAAGAGGGAACACATCCCACGGGTTCTCAATGGTTACGGTATGAGCATTCTGTCCACCTCACAAGGAATCATGACGGATAAGCAGGCGAGGAAGACGGGGGTGGGAGGAGAGATCCTCTGTTCGGTTTGGTAAGGAAGTCAATCACCATCGGGTTTCTCACAGGGAGGAGATCAACATGTCACGCATAGGCAAAAAGCCTATTCTCGTACCGAAAAATGTGCATGTGGATATTAAGGGGGATATGGTCGTTTTGAAGGGACCGCTCGGCGAACTCCAGAGAAGACTGCATCCCGATGTGAGGGTCAGTACGAGTGAGGGTCAGATTCTGGTTTCGATCGAAGACCCGAGCAAGAGGGTAAATGCATTACACGGTCTGTACAGGGCCTTGATTGCCAACATGGTTACAGGAGTAAGCAAGGGATTCGAACGGGTCCTTGATATCGTAGGCGTTGGCTACAGGGCTGAATTGTCTGGGAGAACCGCCACCTTTCATCTGGGGTACTCTCATCCCATTCAGTTTGAGTTGCCGGAAGGGGTAGACGCTAAAATCGAAAGGACGAGGATTACTTTGAAAGGGATCGACAGAGAGCTTCTTGGGAGGACGGCGGCCAAAATCCGTGGCTTCAAGAAGCCGGAGCCCTACAAAGGAAAAGGCATCAAGTATGCGGATGAGACCATTCGGAGGAAAGCGGGCAAGACAGGAGCCAAGTAAGGGATAGGAAGGCATGTAACAGGAAGTGATGATTGGGTGTAGCCTATGAAATTCGTGAGCAGATCAGCAGCGAGAGTGAAAAGAAAGAAGCGAGTCCGAACACGTGTACGAGGAACGACGGAAAGACCCCGCTTGAGCGTGTTCAAGAGTGCCAGACATATTTATGCCCAGATTGTGGATGACACCGCGGCGAAAACACTCGCCAATGCGTCGTCTTTGTCTAAGGAGATTCACCCCGGCATGCAAGGCAAAGGAGGAAACAAGGCGGGAGCCGCTATGGTCGGAGAATTGATTGCCAAGCGAGCTGTCGAAAAAGGGATCAAGCAGGTCGTCTTTGATAGAAGCGGATTCCTGTACCATGGTCGGGTCAAAGCTCTCGCTGACAGCGCCAGACAAAACGGCCTGGATTTCTAATCGCTGCTTGGCTATCTTGGGGAAGTGACATGGAGCAATCAAGAAGAAGGGAAAAGGCGTTGTACAACGAAGAGGAAGTACAACTGATAGAGAAAGTGGTGTACATCAACCGGGTGGCCAAAGTCGTCAAAGGCGGTCGCCGATTCAGTTTCAGTGCCATCGTGGTGGTTGGCGACGGAAAAGGGAAGGTGGGTTTTGGTCTGGGCAAGGCGAATGAGGTCCCCGAGGCGATAAGGAAAGGTGTAGAAAAGGCCCGAAAAGGCATGAAGTCCATCCCCGTCCTCAACAACACGATTCCGCACGAGATCATCGGGAAGTGGGGCGCGGGAAGCGTCCTGCTCAGACCCGCCGGCGCGGGAACGGGAGTCATTGCAGGAGGCGCCGTGAGGGCGGTTCTGGAGGCGGTGGGCATTTCGAATATTTTGACCAAGTGCCTGGGATCGCACAACCCCCACAATTTGGTGCGAGCGACGCTCAAGGGGCTGGAGTCCCTGAAGCATCCTGAGGCCATGGCTCGCCGGAGAGGCAAGGCGGTTGAAGAATTGAGGCAATAGAATCTTAAAATATGACTTCTTGGCAAGTTGGGGAGAAGTTGAAAAGCGAACCGCAGAATATCGAATGTAGAATGTCCAATATCGAAGGAAAGACTTCCCGGAACTTACTTCATAATTCGATATTTCTTGTTCGACATTCGTTATTCGGTCAGAAATTTGGTTGCGGGCGGCCAATGGCCTGCATTAGGTGAAAGGCTATGCACGATACACTGAGAGTGACCTTGGTCAAGAGCGGTATTGGAAGGGACAAACGAGTGCGAGGGACTCTGAGAGGTCTCGGTCTCACCCGTTTGCATAAAACGGTCACACTAAAGAATACACCGGCCATTAGGGGGATGATCGAAAAGGTTTCCTTCATGGTGAAGGTGGAGGTACAAAATTAACCATGAGAGTTCATGATCTTGCTCCCTTAAAGGGCTCAAAGAGAAATAGGAAACGAGTTGGAAGAGGACTGGGCTCCGGGCATGGGAGAACATCGTGCCGGGGTCACAAAGGGCAGAAAGCTCGCTCCGGCGGTAGTGTTCCGCCCGGATTTGAGGGAGGCCAGATGCCTATTCAAAGAAGACTTCCCAAGAGGGGCTTCACCAATATCTTCAAGAAGTCTTTTGCCGTGGTCAACGTGAAAGACCTGGGGGGGTTTGGTGAGAATTTGACCCTGGATATTGAAATCCTGAAAAGCGCAGGGTTAGTCAGAAAGGCGGAAGCCGGCGTGAAGGTCCTGGGCAACGGAGAGATTTCTCGCCCGCTCACCTTGAAGGTGAACAAGGTCAGCAGGGCGGCAAGAGAGAAAATCGAAGCAGCAGGAGGAACGGTCGAGCTCCTCTAACAGCCGGTTTAACTTGTGAGGCAGAGCCGGGAAAGCGAACGAAGTCCATGTTAGGCGGTTTTCAGAACATACCTAAAATTCCTGAACTGAAGAAAAGGATTTTATTCAGTCTGCTGATGTTGGCTGTCTATCGGGTGGGATGCCATATCCCCACCCCGGGCATAGATGGTACAGCCCTTGCGGCTTTCTTCAACCAGAGGCAGGGAACTCTTTTCGGGCTCTTTGACATGTTTTCAGGGGGTGCTCTCAGTCAGATGTCAGTCATGGCCCTCGGCATTATGCCTTACATCAGCGCCTCCATCATCTTGGAACTTCTTACGGTGGTGGTTCCTTATCTCGAAAAACTGAAAAAGGAAGGTGAGCAGGGAAGAAAAAAGATTATCCAGTATACGCGGTACGGCACAGTCATTTTGAGCGTCATTCAGGGCTTTGGAATCGCGGTGGGTTTGGAGAGAATGAGCAGCCCCGGGGGCGCCATGATCGTGCCCGTGGGCGGATGGGGGTTTAGGATTCTTGCCGTGCTCACTCTTACCGCGGGTACTGCATTTCTCATGTGGCTGGGGGAGCAGATCACGGAAAGAGGGATCGGCAACGGCATCTCCCTTATCATTTTCGCCGGGATCGTGGCCCGTTTCCCGGTAGCGGTAGCCAATACGTTTCGGCTCGTGGGAACAGGTGAGATCGCGCCCTTCTTCATGATCATCATCGTGGCTTTGATGATAGCCGTTGTGGGGGTCATCGTTTTTGTGGAAAGGGGTCAGCGGAGGATTCCCGTCCAGTATGCGAAGAGGGTGGTGGGACGCAGAATGTACGGGGGCCAGAGCACGCATCTGCCTCTCAAGATCAACACGGCCGGTGTGATTCCTCCCATCTTCGCCTCTTCGATTATCATGTTCCCGGCCACGATTGCGAATTTTCTGGATGTGAAAGCGTTTCCCTGGTTGGAATACGCGGTGCGCCTTGTCTCTCCGGGTCATATCGTCTACACGCTTATTTATGTGATATTTATCGTTTTCTTTTGCTACTTCTATACGGCGGTTCACTTCAATCCAGTGGACGTTGCCGATAACATGAAGAAATACGGCGGTTTTATTCCGGGGATTCGGCCGGGTAAGAACACGGCGGAATACATTGACAGGGTCTTGACGCGGATTACTTTCTCAGGGGCCATCTATGTGTCAGCGGTTTGTGTCTTGCCTCAGATTCTGATTTATCATCTAAATGTTCCCTTCTATTTCGGCGGAACGGCGTTGCTCATCGTTGTCGGCGTTGCAATGGACACTTCGAACCAGATCGAGGCTCATATGCTTACAAGACACTATGAAGGGTTCATGAGAAAGGGACTAGGCAAAGCCAGGTAACGGACAACTTGAATTTTAGAAAGTCGGGTTTCGTGGCCAAAGAAGAAGTCATTACAGTGGAAGGAATGGTGGTTGAGACTCTGCCCAACGCTATGTTCAGAGTTGAACTGGACAACGGGCATCGTATTCTAGCCCACATTTCGGGAAAAATGAGGATGCATTTCATCAAAATACTTCCCGGGGACAAAGTTTCGGTTGAATTATCCCCCTATGATTTGACCCGGGGCCGGATCGTCTACCGGGGGAAATGAACGAGATGAAGGGACGTGATCATGAAAGTGAGATCTTCCGTTAAAAAAATATGTAACAAGTGCAAAATTATCAAACGAAAAGGTACGGTGCGGGTCATCTGTGCAAATCCCCGTCACAAACAGCGGCAGGGATAAGAATCGACGAATGAGAAGTTATGCACACTTCGGCCACCAAGACACAGAGGCACAAAGAAGGGATTGACTTAATCTTTGTGGCGGAATTTCTACCAAATGACAAATAACAAATAGGGAGTAAGACATTGGCCAGGATTGCAGGAGTTGACCTACCCAGGGGTAAGAGGATGGAGATCGCCCTGACCTACATTTTCGGCATAGGCAGGAGCACCTCTCAAAAAATACTGACCGAAGCGGGTGTGGATTGGGACAGTAAAACGGATGACCTGACGGAAGGTCAGGTCACAAGCCTTAGGAAGATCATCGACGAGAAATGCAAAGTGGAAGGTGACCTGAGGCGAGATATCTCGATGAACATCAAGAGACTAATGGACCTCGGAGCCTACAGGGGCCTGAGACACAGGAAGGGGTTGCCTGTGAGGGGCCAAAGAACCAGCACCAACGCGAGAACCAGGAAGGGCCCACGCCGAGCGGTCATGGGGAAGAAAAAGAAATAGGGGCTTAGGAAAAGCATATGGCGAACAGAACGGCGAAAGCAACCAAAGGAAAAAAGGAAAAGAAGAATGTCCCGTCGGGGATTATCCACATTCAATCCACTTTCAACAACACCATCGTGACCATAACCGACAACGGCGGGAACGTGATCGCTTCGGCAAGCGCGGGGCGGATGGGGTTTAAAGGTTCAAGAAAAAGTACCCCGTTTGCTGCTCAGATGGCGGCTCAGGACGCGCTCAAGCAGGCGATGGAGCAGGGAATGAGGACGGCGGAAGTAAGGGTCAAAGGCCCCGGTGTGGGCAGGGAAGCTGCGTTGAGGGCGCTTCAGACCGAGGGGTTCACCGTGAGTGTCATACGAGATGTCACGCCCATTCCCCACAATGGTTGCCGCCCGCCCAAAAGGCGGAGGGTGTAAGGATGAAGACTTCATTCGCAGATTTAGCAGAGATTTGAGTAGGAGGAAGGATCTTGGCCAGAGAGACAGATGCTTCGTGCAGGTTGTGCCGGCGAGAGAATTTGAAGTTGTTTCTCAAGGGTGATCGGTGCTATGGAGATAAGTGTGCCTATGAGCGCAGACCCTATCCGCCGGGCCAGCACGGCCAGAGGAGAGGAGGGAAACTCTCGGACTATCAATTGCAGTTAAGAGAGAAGCAGAAGGTCAAGCGTATGTATGGGCTTTTGGAAAAGCAGTTCCGGCGGTATTATGAGCTTGCCGAAAAACAGAAAGGCATAACGGGCACGAACCTTTTGCTCCTTCTGGAGTGCCGTCTGGATAACGTGATTTACCGAATGGGCTTTGCCTCTTCCCGGGATCAGGCAAGACAACTCGTCCGGCACAATCATGTTCTGGTTAACAATCGCAGAGTGAACATCCCCTCTTTTCAGGTAAGGGCAGGCAACGTGGTCGAAATCAAAGAGAAAAGCCGCAAGGTGCCCGCCATTCTGGAAGCCGTGGAGACGGTGGCAAGGAGGGGGCTCCCGAACTGGATGGAGATTGACAAAGAGAAGTTTCAGGGAATTTTCAGGGCCCTTCCCAAGCGGGAAGACCTGACTATGCCCGTTCAGGAGAGTCTGATCGTCGAACTCTATTCCAAGTAGCTCTTTTCATGAGGCTGTTCCGGAAGGAAAACCTGGCGTTTGCCAGGGAGACAGCAGGATGGCCAAACTTAATCAACGGATCGGAGGTCATTTTTGGCAGATCTAAAAGCGAGAAACTGGCGTGAATTGATCAAGCCGAAAAGCATTGTCATCGAAGAGGAGACACACACGAATTTTTACGGCAAGTTCGTTTGTGAGCCTTTGGAGAGAGGGTACGGCATTACCGTCGGCAATGCACTGAGGCGCATTCTGCTCTCCTCCCTACAGGGCGCCGCTATCGTTTCGGTGAAATTCGAGGACGTGGTCCACGAATTCTCGACGATAACCGGCGTGAGAGAGGATGTGACAGATATCATATTGAATCTCAAGCAGGTGAAGCTTCGCTTGAAAGACACCGAAGAAGCGGTAATTCGCTTATCCAAACACGGCGAGCGCAAGGTCACGGCTCAAGACATGGAAACCAACGGTAAGGTAGAAATCCTGAACCCAGAGCAGCATCTGGCGACGCTCAACAAAGAAGCGAAACTGAGCATGGAAATGGTGGTCAGAATGGGAAAAGGATACGTCTCTACTGAGACGGTCAGAAGCGGCGATCATCCTATCGGAATGATTCCCATTGACGCCATCTTCTCTCCGATTCGAAGGGTAAACTATGTTGTGACTAACGCCAGAGTGGCCCAGATTACAGACTATGACAGACTGACTCTGGAAGTCTGGACAGATGGGAGCGTGACTCCTGAGGATGCGGTAGCATACAGCGCCAAGATTCTGAAAGAGCAGATGGCGCCTTTCATCAACTTTGAAGAAGAGCCGGAACCGATGGAACTGATGGAAGAAGGAGAGGAAGATAAGCTGAATCAGAATCTGTTCAGACCTGTATCGGAACTTGAACTGTCGGTCCGCTCCGCCAATTGTCTGAAGAATGCCAATATCACCTACATAGGAGAACTGGTCCAGAAAACAGAGGCGGAAATGCTCAAGACAAAGAACTTCGGCCGGAAATCGCTGAATGAGATCAAGAGCATTCTTGAGGAGATGGGGCTTTCTCTGGGAATGAAACTGGATAATTTCCGAGTCCCTAAAAAACAGGATCAACCGGACGAGACGGCAAAAGAAGAAAAGGTTTAGCTCCATGAGACATCGTAAGGCTGGAAGAAATCTGAGTCGTGAAACGAGTCACCGGCAAGCCATGCTGAGAAACATGGTCACTTCCCTCTTCAGACATGAGCAGCTGGAAACGACGGATGCAAAGGCTAAGGAATTGAGACCGCTGGCAGAGAAGATGATCACCCTTGCCAAACGGGGAGACCTTCATGCTCGGCGCCAGGTGCTGGCTTCTTTGAAGGATAACACGGTGACGCACCGTCTCTTTGAGGAGGTTAAAGACCGCTACCTTGACCGGCAAGGCGGCTACGTGAGAATCGTGAAAAAGGAAAGCAGGAAAGGAGACGGCGCACCCGTTTCTATAGTACAACTGCTGCCGGAAGAAGGGGCGAAAAAGAAAACACAGAAGAAACCCAAGAAAGAGCGCCAACCGGAGAAAGAAGCGAAAGGCTCGGAGTCGGGAGAAGAAGCAAAGAAGGGGACGGCAAGCGCCTAGGAATTCACGTCTCGCTCTTTGTCACCCCGTTCTCATAGCCTTTAATTGGGCCGCAAAGGGACATGGTGAGAACAAAGAGTTGTCAACGGGAATGACCTTCTTGTCGATACGGGGGCAAGGAGGTCTTTCTGTCTTTATGGGTGAGAAAGCACCTGGTATCATGTCTCATAAATTGCGTGTCGTTTTTTGGCAATTTGATTCTTAGCAATTCAGAACGATGCAAGAAATGAAAATCCGAATATCGATATTCGAATTTCGGATTTCCGTGTCTCTGGCGAGTGGGTTAAATGCTTGACCTGCGAACCGGTATCATGGGAATCTATACAGGAAAAATCCGCCTTGAAATTTAGGGAGATAGAGTTGGCTGACAAACAGATGCCCAGCGTTCTTGTCGTGGATGATGAGAGGAGCATGCGGGAGTTCCTTGAGATCCTGCTTAACAAGGAAGGATACCTAGTCACTTTGGCCGGCAACGGTGAAGAGGCGTTTCGTTTCCTCGAAAAAGACAAATACGATGTGCTGGTTACCGACATTCGAATGGAAGACATCGACGGCATCGACGTGCTCAAAAAGGCGAAAGCACTATGCCCCGAAACTATCGTCATCATGATCTCGGCCTTTGCAACGGCGGAAACCGCGGTAGAGGCGATGAAGGAGGGTGCCTACGATTACATCCCTAAACCCTTCAAAGTAAGGGAATTCAAGAAGATCCTCAAAGATGCCCTGGATTCCAGGAAGCCCGCAGCTGCTCAGGAAGAAGCGGGAAAGAGTATTTTCCATTTCGGGTGCCTTGTGGGTGAAAGTCCACAGATGAAGAGAGTTTACGATCTTATCGAAAAAGTGGGACCCACCAAATCCAACATATTTATCTCTGGGGAAAGCGGGACAGGGAAAGAATTGGTCGCCAAGGCTGTTCACCGACAGAGCCCAAGGAAGGACAAGCCCTTTGTGGTGATTAACTGCGCGGGAATCCCCGAGAATCTCATCGAAAGTGAGCTGTTCGGATACAGGAAAGGTGCCTTCACAGGCGCGACAACCGATAAGGACGGACTCTTTGATGTGGCTGACGGCGGGACCGTATTCCTCGACGAGGTCGGAGAACTGACACCGGCCATTCAGGTCAAGCTCTTGCGGGTGATCCAGGAGAGGACTTTCACCGCCGTGGGCGGGACGGAAGAAAAAAGTGTGGATGTGCGGTTTATATCCGCCACGAATAAAGACCTGGAGAGCGAGGTGATCAACGGAAAGTTCCGGGAGGATCTGTTCTTCAGACTGAATGTGATTCACGTCGCTATGCCTCCGCTGAGAGAACGGGACGGGGACCTTCCTTCGCTGGCCCAGTATTTCCTCGAGAAGTACTCGAAAGAACTGGGAAAGGACGTAAAGAAGATTTCCGCCTACGCTCTCGACATCCTCCGCCAATACGCTTTTCCGGGTAACGTGCGGGAACTGGAGAACATCATAGAACGCAGCATCGCCCTTGAATCTTCCAATATAATTCTACCCGAGAGTCTCACCCTGTCCAACTACCAGAGGGAGCGAACCAGGGACAACAGGCGAAAACTGGACCTCACCACCGAGGGAATTAACCTGGATCAGATCCTTTCGGAAATAGAAAGGGATTACGTCCTCAAGAGCCTCGAGATGGCCCACGGGTCAAAACAAAGAGCCGCCCACCTCCTGGGGATCACCATGAGATCCTTCAGGTATCGCCTGGAAAAACTCGGCCTTTCCACCCCCGGCGACTAAGCTATGCCGTGTACCCCACTTGACAGAATCTTCACTCTTTTTCCAAGACGATAAAAAGCCTGAAAGCCATGATTCTGTTAAGTGGCCGAAGCAGTTTCTCAAGGGATTCCAGAGTCTGCCAGAGGAATCGTGGACAAAGACTGGGATGATGAAAGCCTCCGCTCAAAGGGTAAAGTAAAATGTCCATTCTTGCTATCTCGATGACCCTGAGCAGAGGATACTCTTTCAGAAAATGCTTCTTGCACTTTTCAAAAATCAAGGTGGGGATAGCCTGGTTTCCCTGAAACGGTTCTTTGTTCTTACCTTTCCTTTCCTGAAAGGGATCAACGCTCGATTTCATGCCCTCGGCGTGAAGAAACCGATAGACAGGGTAAGATAACCAGGACACGTAGGGCTCTATCATGACCACGCGGCCTTTTCTTTTCAGTGTCCTCCCGATTTCATGGAAAAAAAAAGAAGGTGTTGCAAGATGATGGAGAACATCAAAGAGCAGGATGTTATCCAAGCTCTCTTCTTTGAGGGGAAGAGCCTGGGCATCCATCACAGCATCCAGCCAAGGTGCGAAGACAATGTCGGTGGAAATCGTCCAAGGAAGGAAGTCTCTCAGGTTTCCGCTACCGCCCCCCAGTTCAAGCGTTCTTCCCGGTTTCAGGGCCTTTTTGATTAGCCCATACCACTTTGAATAGAGCCTCCGGATGATGGGCTTTGAATCCCAAATCACCCTGCGTTGAGCAAGAATGTCGTAGGTTACACTTTTTGCAGCCACGATATGTACTCTCAAAAATCCTGTTTCAGCTCCGTGTTTTCAGGCCTTCGTAGGATTGAGTCCCTTGGCTGGCGAGTTCAAAGCGCCCCCGAGGACCGACTCCCTAGCACAAGCTGCAAGTGGGAATGAATCCGATCGAACCAAGCCGAAGGCCAATCCTGCAGTCACAACAAGCTGAATGCTCAAGGATTGAAAGCTCAGAGAGTTAGGGCTCTCTGGATACTATTGAATCGCTTTGATCTTACGGTAGGCGAAAAGGGTCATCTTCAGCAAGAGCCACCCGTGCCCGAACCGGTTGATGTTGGTCGCCCCGTAGGTCCGTTCCTGATAACGGATGGGTACCTCAATTATCTTGAGATTTTGTTTTATCGCACCAAAGATGAGGTCAAAGTCACCGAAGGGATCAAAGTCTCCAAAATAAGATCGACTTGCCTGAATCCTGTCATAGTCCCTCTTGAACAAAGCCTTTGTCCCACAAAGCGTATCTTTGAATCGCTGGTTCAGTATCCACGTGAACATCGTCGAGAAAAACTTATTCCCAAGAAGATTCAGGAACCGCATCGCCTGCCTCTCCATCGGATAAACGAGGCGGCTTCCGTTGATGAACTCTCCCATATCGGACGCAAGCGCTCGGTAGAACTTGGGAAGATCTTCAGGGGTTACGGTAAGATCCCCATCCAGGATCATTAGAACCTCGCCTTGAGCAGCCGCAGCGCCTTTTCTAACGGCATCGCCCTTGCCTTGACCGTCCTGGACCATAAATTTGATAATCCTATCCGGGTTCGCCTCGACGACACGCTTGATTTCCTCCAAAGTACCGTCCGTGGAGTGTCCCTCTACGAAAATGATCTCTTGACGTTCGCCAAACTCGGGGATTCTCTTGACGGCGGCCTCGATGTTGCCTTTTTCATTTCTTGCAGGAATGAGGATGGATATCGAAAACTGTGTCTTTTCCTTTAGTCCCAACGGCCTTGCCACGATATAACGGCAAAGGCAAAGGCGCCTGATTGCCGGCAAGGTTCCTACGTAGCGGTTGACAAAATCGCTGAGCCATGGAATCTTCTTTGGCAAAAGGAAGCGTGATTGTGTTTTGACGACCTCATATCCTGAAAGAATGAGAAGATTCTCTATATCTTCTGAAGAGAGCCAGTTCTGCTGCTCCTGGGGCATTTTGAGGCCGAAACGCTCACCAAACTTGAGAACAGGCTCCCACAGAAAATTGTAATAGGAAACAATCACTCTTGTCTCCGGGCGACAAAACGCCCTCATAGATCGGAATGTTTCCTCGATATCCTTGAGATGTCCCACCACATCAGCCAGGACAATAATGTCAAATGTTTCACCCCAACTTCGTAGCTCCTCGATATCCGCCTCACGGAACTCCAAGTTGGGATGCCTTTCTCGTGCCTGGTGAAGCATCGCAGGACTGAAGTCTATGCCTACGCCTCTGGCGGGCTCCAGCGCCTGGAGCAAGTCCCCAGTTCCGCAGCCCAACTCGAGCACGGAGAGCCCCTCGGGCACGAGGAACCGGTAGTACTTTGCCTGTTCACCATAATAGTACCTGTTCTTATCCATCCATGTTTGGCGTTTCTCCGCAAGTCTGTCAAACCGGCTAACAAGTATCCTGTTGTCTCTTGTTACCATCAGAGTCTACGCCTTGTTCAACTAAATTGGAAAAACCTTCAATTTTATACTCAGAGGCTTCGGTCACTGAATTAGACATCAGTCAAAGCATTATACCTCCTTGTCCTCGCCTGTGTCACACGGAAAGTGGAATGACCTTGATGTCAATATGGCAGGTGCGTGATCACGGTCAAAGCTCCATATGAGTTGATCCAACGACTTTACAAAAAGTGGCATGAATTTGACAAAAAACGTTCAAACAATGAACTTTTGTGGTCGAATCCCTGCGGTCCACCCCTCGTGTGAGACACCCGTATAGTATAACTACCTGAAAAGATAGCCTAATTTTTCAAACGCCTTGCATAATCCCTCTGGCATGGGACTTGAATGTATCACCCAACAAACAGAATGATTTACCAACCCGAGGATGAATCAAGTAATGGGAGGAGGTGAAGGAAGGTTTCACAACGGTTTGAACGACAGCTTCGAGGTTTAAGCAAGAAAATAAGGAGGATGAAAACATGCTATCAAGAATGATGAAGAAGGACGAAGGTTTCACACTGATCGAGTTGATGATCGTTATCGCGATCATCGGTATCCTGGCGGCCATCGCCATCCCGCAGTTTTCCGCTTACAGGAAGAGGTCCTATAACGCGGCTGCGGAGGCTGATTTAAGAAATGCGGCAACGGCCCAAGAGGCGTATTTTGTAGATTTCTCGACCTATGCAAGCCCCGTTGCGCAGATCATGGGTGCTACCTATGGATTGTATACTACGGATAAAG
The DNA here is from genome assembly GCA_963740905.1 of uncultured delta proteobacterium. Lineage (GTDB taxonomy): Bacteria > Desulfobacterota > DSM-4660 > Desulfatiglandales > HGW-15 > JAFGDM01. The sequence continues at coordinate 449,421 of CAVUFY010000013.1, read as the reverse complement.
TAACCGTGGGCGTTGTGAGTGCGACTACCGATCAATACGTCATGACCTCTCATCATTCCAGCGGTGATAGGACCTACTCCATCGCTGGACCGGGCGGATCTCTAACATTTGTTCCGTAAAATGCTCAGCTTTCATGCTTGATCGAAGTGAACTGGTCCTCCGACCAGTTCACTTTTTTTAGGGAAAATTATTTGCGGAGGCAGTAATACTGGTTTTCCAGAATCTATTTCCTTGAAGATTCTCGCCCCAAAGGAAAAAAGTCGGTCACTTGCATGGAACCCCGGATGAGTCCATTGAGTTGGGGAAGAATGAAAGCCTGCAAAGGATTAAACTACGCTTCTGCCACTTTCTCAGGTGTAAGTCCTTTCCTGGCAGCCTTTCTGCTCGCAACGCTTGTCTTTCTTGCCCATTCCAACTCTTTTGATTGCTCCTGGCAGTTCGACGATATCACGAACATAAAGAATAACGAATATCTCCACCTGGTAGACTTGTCCCTGCAAAATCTGCAGAAGACGCTAGTAGCAGACCCTGGAAGACCGGGAACTATCTATCGGCCCGTGGCATGCCTCACCTTCGGCCTGAATCACTATTTCGGAGGGCTTCATGTTCTCGGTTATCATTTGCTTAACATGGCGGTTCACATCATTTGTTCGATCTTACTCTTCCTCTTCCTTCGGCACACTTTGAACTCGTTTTCATTTAATCGTGAGTACTCCTCCAAGTCCAACCTCATAGCGTTCATGGCGGCCCTGATGTGGGCCATCCATCCCATCCAGGTACAGTCTGTTACCTATATCGTTCAACGGATGAATTCTCTAGCCGGCCTATTTTATATCCTGAGCATGTATTGCTACGCCAAGGGCCGGACCTCCTGTGGGAACGGCTCGACGGTCACATTTTTCAGCCTGTGCGCGGTCAGTTTTGTTCTCGCCTTCGGATCCAAGGAAAATGCTGTCTTGTTACCGGTGAGTTTGGTGTTATACGAGGTAATAGTCATCCACGGGGGGAATGTTGCCGCCACACGGAATCATATATGGAAGATAATCATAGTCTTAGGTGGGACATTTCTTCTTAGTCTATTGTACCTTCATTACTGGAAAGGGGGAGTCTTTTCATTTCTGGAGGGATATGAGGTTCGGCCTTTTTCGCTTTCAGAAAGACTGCTCACAGAACCGCGAATCATCTTATTTTACTTATCCCTTCTGATCTTTCCAATGCCTAATAGGTTCAGCGTCGCCCACGCCGTAGCAATCTCGAGATCAATCACTGATCCTGCATCCACCTTACTTTCCATTCTGGCGATTCTTGGGGCAGTGGTTTTTCTGATTCTTAAGGCAAGAAAAATCCCTCTCATTTCATTTTCATTTCTGTTCTTTCTCCTGAATCATCTTGTGGAGTCGAGTGTCCTGCCTCTGGAACTCATTTTCGAGCATCGTAACTACATCCCTTCCATGCTGTTCTTCCTTCCCTTTGCTCTCTCGTTCAATGTCCTTCGAGATCTTCGCGTCAGTCGATTTGCGATCAAGCCTCTCGTCTCGGGTATGATTCTCTTCATCTTTATCTTCTTAGTGTACTCCACCCATATAAGAAATCTTGCATGGAAGAATCCGGGAACTCTATGGACAGATGCTCTTCAAAAGGCCCCCGATCAGCTCAGAGTCCATCACAACCTTGCCATGTTCTACCAGGACAAAGGACTTAATGGAGAAGCTCTGGTGCAGTACCTCGAGGCATTGAGAAGCCCTGTCCTTCACCGTAAGGACGAACCTGTCGGGACCTATTACCAACTCGGTAAGTTGTACAGCGAAATGGGAGATTACGAGAAAGCCAAGCCGGCATACGAACAAGCGGTATCCATGAAGCCGGACTTGGCCTGGGCTCTTGTGGGCTTAGCGTCGATCTACGATAAGGAAGGAAACAAAGCGGCGGCGAATGAGTACCTCGCCAAAGCTTTCAAGATGTGCCCCAGTGACTCTTCGGTCAACCTGGACATGGGCATTCTTTACCTGAGGGATCGGAATCCGGAGGCCGCGATCCATCACTTGGCAATAGCGATGAAAGACAAGGAGTTGGAAAGTAAGTCTGTTATGTACTTGGGCATTGCTTCTAAGCAGAGAGAACAGTATGAGGCGTCCGAAAATCAGTTCAAGAGATCTCTGGTCCTCAATCCCAAGAATATCACCCCCCACCTTCAACTTGCAGAAATATTCATCCGAACAGGAAGAGAAACTGAGGCCAGAATGGAGTTGAAGACAACGGCAAGCATTCTTCTCCGGGACATAAACCTCTGCAAGGAGGTCATCCACCTGATCGCCGAAAGGGGGGACCAAGGAGATGTCTGCCTTTCTAAAGACCTGCTTCTACCGCTTCTTGTTCGCGCATTGGAAAACGGATCGAATCACGAAATGAGAGAAGAGATCGAAAAAAAATGATGGAAAACTTAATATCAATTAGATAAAATATGAGATAATTATCTTGCTCCTCCTCAGCCTGGGAAGAGAGGAGGGGTAGGGGTAAGTAAGCCAACATTGTTCATGAATATCAATACACAACGAAAAATAGACAGGCTCTTAGGAAAGCCCATATGTAGATTCTTCTCTATCCTCTCATCGAAAGAAAAACAAGGGCTGCCTGGGGCGAGACCTGCCAAGATCCTGGTGATTCTTCTTTCAGAAATGGGAAGCCTGGTCCTTGCTAAGCCCATGTTCGACCGGCTGAAGGAAAAATACCCCGAATCCAAACTTTACGCTCTTTGCTTTAAGAAGAACAAAGAATTCCTAGAGATCCTGGACCTGGTGCCTCCCGAAAATATTCTCACCGTAAGAGGGGAATCTTTTTCCGGATTGGGGATAGACACGCTTCGGCTTGTTGCTCGGTTGAGAAAAGAAAAGATGGATGTTGTTCTAGATTGCGAGCTCTTCTCCCGGGTGAGCAGCATTTATGCTTTCCTCACCGGAGCCGGAATCCGAGTCGGATTTCATCCTTACGCGCAAGAAGGTCTCTACAGAGGAAGCTTTATAAACAGACCTGTTCTCTATAACCCGTACCTTCATATTTCCCAGCAGTTCATCAACTTGGCGGACGCTATTGATATGCATCAGCTTCCCCTGGTAAAGCGCCTCGTTCGAGGGACCGACTTCAGGGTACCACAGATCGCTGTCAGCGATTCCGGAAAGAGTGCGTTTATGAAGAGGCTAGAAAATGATTTCCCTCGGGTTTCAGGAAAGAAACTGGTCCTACTCTATCCAAGCGGAGGGCTGTTGCCCATCAGGGCCTGGCCGATAGAAAATTTCCGTCTCGTTGCTCACGACCTTTTGGGGAGAGGTTTTGCTGTCGGCGTGGTCGGGATGGCGACTGACAGAAGCCTCGCTAAATATATCATCGGCCATGCACACACCGAGTATTGTGTCGACTTGACGGGATATACCAAGACAGTGCTGGAACTCATCATCCTTTTCCATCTTTCTTCCCTTCTGATCACCAATGACGGAGGCCCAGGGCATTTCGCCTCTTTGACGCCTATGCAGGCCATTGTTCTATACGGACCGGAGACGCCGGTCCTTTACGGCACTTTGGGCGGAAGATCGGTTCATTGTTACGCCTCTCTTTCCTGCTCACCGTGCTTGACCGCATATAACCATAGAAATTCACCATGCGACGGGGACAACGTTTGCCTTAAGTCTATTAAACCGGATGAGGTGCTTGAACATGCGTATTCCTTGCTTGCACAGAGGCACGATTCAATGGAAGGGTATATAGGAAGCGAGGACCATGATAGATAGAATGCGGACATTCCGCCTTCCGAAGAGGATCCTTGAGCATCGCTTCATCAAGTTCGGAACCGTGGGCTTCTCTGGAACCATCGTCAATCTCGCAGTCCTCTATATCAATCAAGAGTATTTCTTCCGAACGATAGACCCACGGGGGACCCGCCTTCATCTTTCCCTCTTAGTCGCCATTTTTGTCGCCACGCTGAGCAATTATCTGTGCAATCGCTGGTGGACCTGGAAAGATCGAGGGGGGAGAACGAAGCATGGATTCTGGATTCAGATGGGGCAATACTTCATGGCCAGTGGCATCGCCATTCTCATTCAATATGCCCTTACGATCCTGTTTTCCCATCTGATCTATTACTTAACTGCAAATGTCTTGTCCATCATCATCGCCGCTGTCTTCACCTATCTTGTGAACGACATTTGGACCTTTGCCATCAAGAGGGGTTGAGCGAGGAGGGCGCCTTTGAATCTGGACATTGTGATCCCCATCTATAATGAGCAAGAGAACCTGGAAGAGCTCTTTACTCGGCTGAGAAAAGTGGGCGACACGGTAGAAGCGGTTTCCTGGCGGGTTATCTATGTCAATGACGGAAGCCGAGACGGTTCTCTGCCAATGATGCTCCAACAGGCGGCAAAAGATCCCAGGTTTCACCTTCTGGATCTCTCACGAAACTTTGGTCATCAAGCAGCCATTACCGCAGGCCTCGGTCAGGCGACAGGAGATGCGGTGGTTATCATGGACGGAGATCTACAAGATCCTCCGGAACTCATACCGGGACTCATACTAGAGTGGCAGGAGGGGGCACAGGTAGTGCGAGCGGAGAGAAAAAGCCGCAAAGAAAGGGGTATCCGCAGAGTTGGCTTCGACCTTTTTCACAGGATCTTTAAGTGGATCAGTGATTTTCCTATTCCAGCCGCAAAGCGGGATCTTCGGCCTGCTGGATGGACAGGTCGTGAAGGAGTTAAACAAGTTCCGTGAAAAGAATCGCTTTTTCCCGGGCCTCAGAAGCTTTGGGTTGGCTTTTCCCAGGCCGTAGTGTATTACGATCGCCAGGAGCGTGCCGCAGGTGAGCCAAAACAATCTCTGAAGCGCTTGATCCGCTATGCCCTTGACGCAGTTTTCAGCTTTTCCTACAAACCCCTTCGGATCATGACAGGGCTTGGGCTCGTCATCTGTATCTGTGGCTTCATTCTTGCCATGTTCTTTGCGGCGAGAAGGATCATTGGTGTTGAGGTGGCTGCCACCGGCTTTACGACGCTCGTGACCCTGATACTGTTTCTCGGAGGGGTGCAGCTTGTCGCCGTCGGGCTCCTTGGCGAATACCTGGCCCGCATTTACGATGAAGTAAAACAGCGTCCTCTTTTCATTGTGAAGCAAAGACACGGGCTGACCGAGGCAGCAATTGCAACAAGTGATGCGGGTACGGCTCAATCCCCCTTCGCCTCGAAGGGGGAGAGGTTAGGCGAGGGGGAATGAGGCTGGGCCGAACATATCTTCTATCCTTATTCCTGTTCGTCGTGGGTTGCGTCTACCTTTCCACGGTCTGCCCTACCGTCTATTTAGGGGACAGCGGAGAATTGACTGCGGCGGCCTTTTCTCTAGGAATCCCTCACAACAGCGGATATCCTTTGTACTCCCTTCTGGGAAAACTTTTCTGTCTGATTCCCCTAGGCAACATTGCATTCAGAGCAAACCTCATGTCCGTATGCTTCGCTGTGGCCACGGTGTGGCTGGTCTATTCCATGATCCTGAAATGGACAGGTTCGCGGTCGGCAGGATTTGTGGGGGCAGGGGTTTTGGCGTTCAGTGGTGTGTTCTGGCTTCAAACGGTTTCTGCGGAAGTGTACACGCTTCATGCTTTCTTTGTGGCGCTTCTGGTGCGGGTGTTGCTTTGGTGGGATGAAGAGAAGTCCTTTGACCGACTCGCGCTCTTGGTATTTCTGACAGGGTTAAGTTTTGGCAACCACATGCAGACGGTGATGCTGGCGCCGGGTGTGCTGTGGATGGTATTCTCGGGCGATCGAAAGGCGCTTTTGAATGGGAAGCGTTTCGGGATTTTGACGGTCCTTTTTGTGGTTGCCCTTTCCGTGTATGTGTATTTGCCGATCAGAACAGAGGCTGGAGCTGCGATTCACTGGGGAGATCCGAACACTCTGGATCGTTTTCTGGCTCATGTAACAGGAAAAGATCATCGGGATGCATATGTCTTTGCAAAGACGGGATGGGAATACCTGACTCGAACAAACGATGGGGTTTCATCGATCGGCTCGGAACTTGGGGTCCTGTTATTCTTCTCCCTGTGGGGGTGGTTCCGGTCAGCGAAGAGGTGGAGGCTATTTTGGGCCTTAGTCGTTGCGTTCGATTTCTCTTACACTCTTTTCCTCAACACCATATCCCTTCAGATCACGGCCTTTCTGACACCAACTGTTATCGTTCTGGGCATTCTGGCGGGAATAGGAATTGGCCCAGGGCTCGATTGGGTCAGAAGTGTCTGGACCAGACGAGGTATGGGGGCTAATATTTGAACGTCGCTTGTTACACCATCCCGATAATCATGCTCCTCTTTCACTATGATCTCTCAACTCAAAGCAAGAATTACACAGGCTATGAATGGGCCACGAATATCCTCAGGACTGCCGACAGGGGAACCATCCTGTTCATGGAAGGGGACAACATCTTTTTCCCCATCCTTTACCTGCGGGTCGCGGAACGGGCCCGTGAGGACCTGAGACTGTATGACCGTCAAAATATCGCGTTTAAAATGCCTTACCTGGGGGAATCGGGAAGAATCTCCTACGGAAACTGGGCTGGTATCAGGACCATTCTTGAGAAGGAGATTGTGGAGCACAGCAAAGGAGAAGGTGTTTTGTATGCTGTCTTTGAGACAAATACTATCCGCCTTCCTTCGAAATGCCAACTGGTGCCCTATGGGCTTGTTTATCAGGCCGTGGAGAGGGAGAAACTTAAAGGATCCCTCGAAAGGTCGAGAACATATGGAAGTATTATGGGAGGGAGAGCTTCTTTCGATGGTTTTGCACGAGACTATTTGAACCGAGAAGTCTGCGCCCACTTCCTTCTGAGATTCGGGCAATACTGTTTTATGCTTCGGGATAAGTCCCATGGCTATGAATACTTGAGGCGCGCTTCAAACATAGGATATGACGACACCGGGATCCATGCTCTTATCGCATCGTCGCTTGCACGCGAAGGTTACCTGGAAAAGGCGCGAGAGGAAGTAATATTAAACGCACGATATCAAACAGACGCGAGCGCTGTTCAGAACACGTGGGGTTGTTACTACTACAACATACGTGAGTATGCCGAGGCGGAGGCTGCGTTCAGAGCGGCGACCCGCATGAGGCCCAACGAAGCGCTTTACCACAAGAACCTGGCTATGGCTCTGGTCAAAGAGAATAAGCGCGGAGAAGCCCTCGGACACATTCGGAATTCCCTGGAGCTTAATGAGGACCAGCCTGATCTGGTAAAACTTATGGAGGAGCCTGGATCTCCATGATTTCCCGGGAATTTAGGATGCGTTTGATGCTTCTGCTTCTTGTGTCCCTGCAAGGGATCTATATGCTCACGGTATGCTCCACTGTCTATTTAGGTGACAGCGGGGAATTGACGGCGGCGGCCTTTTCTCTTGGAGTGGGGCATCCGAGCGGCTATCCTTTGTACGCTCTGTTGGGGAAGGTTTTTTGTTTGATTCCCATTGGGAACGTTGCTTTCAGAGCTGAACCTCATGTCCGCCTGTCTTGGGGTGGCCAGGTGTGGTTGGTCTACTCCTCGATCCGGAAACGGACAGGTTTGCGGTCGGCAGGATTGGGGGCTGGTGTTTTGGCGTTTATTGGTGTGTTCTGGCGGCAGACGGTATCGGCGGAGGTTTACACGCTCCATGTTTTTTTTGTGGCGCTTCTGTTCTGGCTGTTGCTGCGGTGGGACGAGGGAAGTCAGTTTTATCTCGCGTTCATGGTTTTTCTGACGGGGTTGAGTTTTGGAAACCATATGCAGACGGTGATGCTGGCGCCGGGTGTGCTGTGGATAGTATTCTCTGGTGATCGAAGTGCGCTTTTGAATGGGAAGCGTTTCGGGATTTTGACGGTCCTTTTTGTGGTTGCCCTTTCCGCGTATGTGTATTTGCCGATCAGAACAGAGGCTGGAGCTGCGATTCACTGGGGAGATCCGAACACTCTGGGCCGATTCTTAGCGCACGTGAGCGGAAGTGCGCACCGACAGGTTTATGTCAAGGCATCGTGGGAATCTGTGGGGCGAGCGAAAGAGGCCTTTCTGTTCGTGTGGTCCCAGTTTGGGGTGCTAATTCTGTTTTCCCTGTGGGGTTGGCTGAGAGCGTCGTGGAGGTGGCGGGTATTTTGGTTGCTGGTGATTGTTTTTGATTTTGTGTACACGGTCTTCCTGAACACTATCTCATTGGAAATTACATCATTCAATCTTCCGACAGGTATTGTGCTCTCGATACTGGTGGGGACCGGCATCGCGGGCCTGATGCAAAAGTTGGAGCATATCGAATCGGTCGGACGGGGAACCCAAAAAGCGCTTAACGTGGCATGGAGCATTATTCCCGCCATCGGATTGATATCCAATTTCGGCCTCTGTAACCAGAGCAAGAACTACACAGGCTATGAGCAGGGGTTGAACATCTTCATGACTGTGGGGACTGGAGACATCATTTTGATGGACGGTGATAATTACGTTTTCCCTGTGATCTATCATCGAATCGTGGAACGAACGAGAGAGGATGTAAGGCTCTACGACAGGGCCAACCTATTGTTCAAGCTTCCCTTCCTAGACTCGGATTTGGGGCACGGGGAAAAAAATTGGGAGCGTCGCAGGAATGACGCTGAAAAGAAAGATGATTAAAAATAGGGGGCTCTCACAAGTCTTCTACGCAATTTTTGGCCCTTACAGCATCGTAACTGAGAAGCCTTGCGAACTAATACCCTTTGGCGTCCTCTATCGTGTCTGCAAAGGAGATGAAAGGAACGGAAGGTTGGAGGATGAAAGGCTCTGGGGCTATTACGCCTCCATGAGCTTCACAGACAGCTTCTACAGGGATTTCATGACGAGGGAGGTAAGCGCCTATTTTCATTTTAAGCAAGGAGAATCCCTGGTTCTAGCCGGCCAACCGGAGCGGGGTCTTCGTGAAATTCAAGCCGCCTCTGAGATAGCCTATGATGACGATGTGATCCACTCGGACATGGCTGTTTTCTTGACTGATCAAGGTTTCTTTGGGCATGCTCAAAAGGAACTCGAGAAGGCTTTGATCTACCATGACGATCTCAGCGGTGTCTACAATAATTGGGGATATCTATATCACAGGATGGGCGAGCATGAAAACAGCGTTCGATCCCTTGAAAAAGCCGTTGAGCTTTCTCCCCTGAATGCCGGTTATCGTAACAACCTGGCGTTTGCTTTCTATGAGGCAGGCCGGAATAAAGAGTGCCTTTATGAACTGGAGAGATCCTTGGCCCTCGATCCGGACCAACCCAAGATCAAGGCATTCATAAAGGAAAAACTGACAGAGTAACCTGATGGGTGAGCGAGAAAACCTTTCATCGTCGTTGCAGGTAGCAAAGCGCCTTGGCAACCCGGTGTAAAGCACGAGCAATGAAAAGAAAAAGGTCAACATTTTGGGAGTAGGATTCGCAAAACTAATACATTCCTCGCTTATCATGTCGTCGCATTCCGATGGAAAACTCGGCTGGATGCGTCGCATGACTTTAATTGGTCAGAAGCCTGGCCTCGCCCTCTTTCTCTTTTTCGTCGCCTTCTACTATTTTACGAATGCAGGGTGGTACAAAAGCGGTGATGAAGCTTACATGATTCAGGGTAGCCAAGCAAATGGCAACACAGGGTCAAATAGGATTTCTTGACGGACAATTACCGAAGGAGCCCTATACAGTTGACTTCATTACCAAGGGTCCCGATGGGCTCTATTACACCAAATGGGGATTAGGACAATCACTGGTAGAGGTCCCTTTTTTCTGGCTTCACCAAATCGTTCTTGAACGACACTTGCCTGGGACAACTGATAATCGGCCGGCCAATGTCGTTTCCGAATTCATGACTTTGGTTCTTTGCCCCTCCCTCATTTCAGCGCTCGGCTGCGTGTTGATTTATCTTTTTGCTTTGCGGTTCAATTACTCAAGAAGGATTTCGATTCTCCTTAGCCTGCTCTATGGTCTTGCGACCATGATATGGCCATACTCGAAGTCTTTCATGTCAGAAGCAACCCTTAATGTGGCAATTCTAGGGGGAGTCTACGGGGCGAGCAGCTATGTGGTGAAGCCCTCCAAAGCGCGGCTTGCGGTTGCGGGGGCGTGTTTAGGGTTTGCTCTCATAACGAAAATTATGTCCCTGCTTATTGCAGTGGTGGTCGTTTTCTATCTGCTTGCGGTATGCCGAAGGAGAACCACGCTGCGAGACATTATTCTTTTTTTAGCCCCCCTTTTCTTGCATTTGCCGGAATCCAGGTATGGCACAATTTGATCAGGTATGGTGATATTTGGCAATTTGGATATGTTAACGGGTGGGGAGCCTTAGGATTTTGCACCCCCCTCTATGTCGGCCTCTGGGGCCTTTTCCTGAGCCCAGGGAAAGGCTTTTTCCTCTATTCGCCATTAGCCATCCTATGTTTCTTTTCCTTCAAAAGCTTTTCCCGTGAAAACAAAGCAGAAGCCGTCCTCTTTCTGAGTATTATGATTGCCTACACCCTTCCTCATGCTCGCTTGGTGCTTGTGGGGCGGAGATTGGGCTTGGGGGCCGCGCTTTCTTCTTGTGATCATCCCGTATATAATCTTACCGTGCGGCAGTTTTTTTGAAGAATGGATGCGGAGATCTCATTCAGCTCGAATAGCCGTGGTTGCGTTGATCGCCTGTTCTATTGGGGTTCAAGTTCTAGGCGCTGCCCCCATTCATCCCTTTAGCTATATTGTAGCCAGGAAAAATGTGGTGATTGAGTTGGCTTCCTCGAAGCTCCCGAGGTATTCTTATGCCGATTCGTACAGTAAAATGCGTTCTGACCAATTTCAGTCCCATGTTCTCCCACATCATGGGGAACTGGTGGCTTTTCAATCAAACATGTGCCGATTATGATCTGTGGCAAGATTTTCCGTGGAAGCCTCTTAAGACTCTTGAGCTTGAAAAACCGATGTGGGTCCACAGGAACCGGACGATTGCTTTCTGGTGGCCGATCGGGATTCCCTGGGTAGCTCCATCTTCTCGCCATTGGGTGAGGGCATTAGCTTTGGCAAATTTCCTCTTTGTTCTCTGGTTTGGCCTGAGGATCAGGCGGCTTTTGCGAAATCCGGAGGAGGAGACGGTAGCAAAATAGATTTGCTCCGCATTGACGGACATTGACCTTTGCAGGAAGAAACGTAAAGCAAAGCGGAAGGAGTGCATGGATAATAATGAATATAAGGTCATGTTTGACCTTGAAAGTACATACTGGTGGTTTTTGGGTAAACAGTTTCTCGTGAAGAATATGGTAAAGAGGTTAGGTTTCGACAATCCAAAAGTGATAGAATACTCGATTTAGGATGCGGGACTGGGATAATTCTGAAGGTGCTCGAAAACTATGGGGTGTGCTGTGGAGCAGAGATTTCTCAAGAGGCGATTGCCTTCCTTAGACAGAGAGACTTGAATCGGATCATATGTGCTGATGTCAATGGCCCGCTTCCTTTTAAAGACGATTGTTTTTCGCTGATTACTTGTCTTGATGTGCTCGAACATGTTGAGAGGGATAGAAGTCTCGTGGTGGAAATGTTCAGGGTGTGCAAGCCCGGAGGATATGTCTTTTTTACAGTGCCCGCTTTCAGGTTTTTTTGGAGTCCGCACGATACCGCGCTTCACCACCGGCGGCGTTATATTCGGCGGCAGATGCTCGATCATATTAGAAGTGTGAATGGGAAAGTCATCAAGGCATGTTATTACAATATGTTGCTGTCGCTACCGATCGCGGCGATAAGGAAGCTGAGGGCGTTGCAAGCAGGTACAAGAGAAGCCAAGTCGGACTTTTTCCTTTCGCTACCCGGCTTTGTGAATAGAGCACTAAGCTTTATTTTCAAACTGGAAATTTCCCTTCTGAGTTTTAGCAATTTTCCCTTCGGAATCTCGCTCCTCGTGATAGCAAGAAAAGATGATCAAGAAATCGGAGCAGAGAGTCTATGAATAGCGCTTCGAAAAAGGCGTTGGATGTGTTTCTGGTCGGCCTCCTGTTTCTTGCATGCTTGGCCATTTTTTGGGAAATTCTGATTGGAGGAAAATATCTATACGGCAGTGACTTTCTTCTGTATTTCCACCCCGTAAAAAAGTTTATTCGTGAATCTGTGCTCTTGTCCCACAGCCTCCCGTTTTGGAATCCATACCTGCTATCGGGGACACCTTTTGTTACAAACATCCAGGCATCCATGTTCTATCCTCTGGGGTTTCTTTTCTATCTGCTCCCTCCAGAACTGGCGTATGGATACTCGACCGTGATTCATATCATGTTGGGCGGACTGTTCATGTATGTTTTTATGCGTGGCGCTTCCACGTCGCAGGGCGCGAGCCTTTTCTCGGCCTTTGTTTTTTCGTTCAATGGCTTCTTCATGGGTCACCTATACGCGGGACACCTGACCTTCGTCCAAACCTACATTTGGATTCCCCTTGTGTTCCATTTTGTCCGTCGTTTCATCGATACTTGCCAAGCGAGAGATGCTGCGGCCGCAGGTCTCGTGCTCGGGCTGCAAATTTTGGGTGGTTTTCCGCAGATTACTTTCTACACGATCCTGGCCTCTATCTTGTTTGTGAGCCTATGTGGTTTTTCTCTAACGAAAGTCGACTCCGGGCGTCAAAACCTCAGGCTTTTGGTTGGCATAGTGGCGGTATTGTTTATTGCTTTTGGCCTTTCCGCTGTTCAGGTTTTTCCGACCTTGGAGTTCACTCGGATGTCAACGCGAGCCGGAGGCGTGAGCTACGCTATGGCTACCTATGATTCTCTCCACCCGAAAGAGCTACTTGCCTTTCTCATGCCTGACATCTTAGGCAGTGCAGTTGACTCGACTTACTGGCGGAGCAAGGAGGTTTGGCACTTCTGGGAGACTTGTGGCTATGTGGGAATCCTGCCCCTTTTCCTGACGTTCGTCAGGGTGGAAGAAGGGGCCATTCGGAAGCTTCATCGCCTTTTTGTGATTTTTGCCCTTCTGGCTTTGTTTCTTTGCCTTGGTAAATACAATCCTTTCTATCCGGTGATCTACCGGTTGCCAGGTTTCAACAGTTTTCGTATACCGGCTCAAGTCATTTTTTTGTATGTTTTCGGAATATCCGCCCTAAGCGGCCTAGGCCTTGATCAAATCCTGAAATTCGGCTGCAGACTCCACAAAATCTTTTATGTGTTCTTGCTTGGGGTGGGGGCCATCCTGGCCATTTTCATGGCCGGTCTTTACATCTACCGTTATCCTTTCTTTTTCCAGCTGATCAGACATTTTGCTGAAAGTCCTCTCACTCATGTGAACATGTCCGCGATGTATGCAAGAGTCAGCTCTACGATTAACAGAAGCACGATGTTTTTTTCGTTGTCCATGTTTTTGATCTTGCTGATAACATACGGAAAAATCGGCAAACGGCTCTTGGCTGTTCTCGCCTGTGCAGTTGTATTCGTCGATATCTATCTTTTCAGCGCCCAGTTCGTGACCACCTATGAGTTTCAGGAGTTACGGACAAAAGAGGACATTGTCGCTCAACTCTCCAAGAGCCCTGTCGATGGAAGAGTGGTAACGAATAGCTCTCTTTTCCAGACCAATGACGGCCTAGAGTTGAAATTCCCTTCTGCCCTAGGTTACGATCCATTGATGTTGAGGAGATACGCTCGGTTTGTGCTCTCAAGCCAGGGCCTTCCGATGGATGATCATGTGGTCAATCTCCATAGCATTCGCGATACAAAAGCCGAGGTTTTGGCATTGCTCAATATTCGACAAATGGTCACGGAAGGAAAGGTTGAAGCCGTCAAAAACGGACTACCTTATGCCCAAGTTCTATTTGATAAGGCGGTGATGCCCTCAACAGAGGTCCTGAAATTCATGAAGAGCGAGAAGTTCAATCCGAGAAAAGTTGTGGTATTGGAAGGAGAACAGACCTCCGAAGACCGGATCGGACATCAAGGCAAATCCATCGCATCTTCATGTGAAATCTTGAGGTACACAAATGAAGAAATCGTGATGCGAGTTTCCACGGAGAGAGATGGATACCTTGTCCTCAGCGAAGTATTCTATCCAGGATGGCAGGCTTTTGTGGACGGCAAGCAAACGGATGTTCTTTGTGGGAATTATATCTTCCGCGCGATTCCTATCAAGCCGGGAGACCACGAGGTGCGTCTGTCTTTTGTCTCCTGGCCCTTTCGCATTGGATTGCTTATCTCCTTGATCACTCTTTCAGTTGGCGTTCTCCTAATATGGCGTTTTAAGAGCGTTCATAAAGTGACACCAAGAACCTGAGAGGAAGGAAGAGAATTTATGACTTGGCTTGTGAGAAATGGGTCTGACGGCAACGTCTTGAGAACGCTGCGGACCGTTGCGGTGATAGTCGTCGTTTTTCTTGCGATGGTCTGGATGCGTGCCTTCTATGGATCGATGAAGACTTACGACACGGGAGAAAAGTATTTTGAACTGGGTCAATTCATCCAGGCCATCACTTTTTTTGATCGTTCCATCCACTGGTATACTCCTTACAATCCTTACGTGGAAAAATCAGCAAAGAAGCTGTGGGAGATTGGCGAGCGAAGCCAGCGGGAGGCGGATACTAAGTTAGCCCTGATTGCAATTCGCGCCATAAGGGGAGGATTTTACAGCGCACGAAGCTTTTACACTCCTGGCAAGAACTGGATCAGGATGTCTGACCGGAAAATTCATGAACTTGAAGCGATCGAAAGTGGCCAAAGAAAGCTCCACGAAACAACGATGAGGGTCTCAGCCGGGGAAGAGAGCCAGGAGGATCCCGGCCCGAATCCGGGGTGGAGCGTTGTGGTCGTATTAAGCTTCCTGGGGTGGGTCGGCTCGCTCCTTGCTTTTATCCCTTGCGCGTTCGGAGCGAAGGGTGAGGGAAAAAGCACGATGGACCCGAGGGGCTCCGTGGCTGGGGGTCGCTGCCGTCTTCTATACCCTTTGGATCATCGGGATGTTTCGAGCCTGAGAGCCGTGGGTCCTTTGTTTTTTGGAATATCGGACCCTTGGCAAGGCCGGAACGGCGAGAATCAGATCTGTCAGAAAGACTTCTTCAAAATCATATCCAAGTTTCGCTTCGGGTTGTCATAGTCTGGTTTGATCCTCAGCGCCTCCTTGAAATGTGCAATAGCCTCTCTGGTTTTCCCTTGACAGAAGAGCGCCACGCCAAGGTCGTTGTAGACCTCCGCGTAGTCTGGTCTAAGGTTTAATGCCTGTTCGTAGTGGTACATAGCCTCATTAAACTTCCCCTGGCCAGCCAGAATTAGGCCGAGATTGTGGTGGGCTTCAGGGAAGGGTTTAATTGTAGTTGCCTCCAAGTAATGGACAATCGCGTCATTGTCCAGACCTTCAGAGGACAAAGCGTTCCCCAAGTGGAGATGGGCATCTGCGTAATCAGGGACTAATTCAATAGCCTTGGAAAGGTGCGCAACCGCTTCTTCCAGCTTTCCCTGCTCCAGCAAAACCGCACCCAAGGCATCGTGGAACTGAGCGTTTCCCGGCATAATCTGCAAGGCTTTGGAGAAATGGAACGCTGCGCCATTAAGATCGCCGTTCTTCTGCAAGGTTTGCCCCAGCGCGTAGTGTGCCAGGTGGTTGTCTTTCGTTACGGCTAGGGCATGATCGAAGAGGATGACACTGTTTTTCCAATAGCCGGTTTGCATCCAGGCTCCAATACCCATAAAGAGAACGGCGAGAGATCCTGCGGCAAAGCCCAACAGGGATTGGGACCGCCGTCTTCTGCCAACGAGATCAGAAGCACCCCAGACGGCCATTATGAAAAGACCGATTAGGGGGGTGTAAGCGAATCGGTCTGCAAAAGCAGGCCACAAGCCTTGTTGGACCAGACCGATGACCGGAACGAGGGTCCCCAAGTACCAGAACCACCCCACTGCCAGGTAAGGCGCCCGTTTGATTTTCCATATAACGAAGCAAGTCATACAAAGGAGCAATGCTGCCGCCCCTGCAAGTTGCCAGAAAGGGAAGTCTTTGGGAAACGGGTAAAACACCGCCAGTTCGAAGGGCCAGATCGTTTTGAATAGGTATTTGGCGTACGAGATCACAGCATTCTGAAATCTGAGACTCAGGGGCAAGGTCTCGTCTGGCGACTACGATGCCTTTGTGAAGAGAGGAGAGATAGATGATGAGGACGGTCGCAGCGGAAAGGGCGAGGAGAGGGATTTTTTCAGCGACCAGGTTGAAGATGCCCGCTCGACGGAAAGGGTTGGGGTTGTCATTCGTTAGCCCGAACTTACCTATGCGGAGCCGGCCTAGAGGCCAGTAGTCCAGCAGGAGCAAGGCAAAAGGAAGTGTGACAATCGTAGGTTTGGACAGAAGGCCAAAGACGAATGCAATGATCACCACTATGTAGGTCCTCACTCGCGGGCTCTTGGCATAGCGAGCATAACCCCAAAGCGCGAGCATCCAGAAAAAAGTACTTAGCACCCCTTTCCGGTTTGCAACCCAGGCGACGGACTCCACATTGAGGGGATGGAGAGAGATAGCAGCGACGGCAGCGCTTTTCCATGGCTGCCCTGTCATGGCATTCAGAGAAAGAAAAAGCAGGAGGACGCCGGCTATGTGCAGCAGGATGTTGTTGAAGTGATGCCCTTTCGGATCCGGGCCGTACAACTGGCAATCCAACATATGGCTAATCCAGGTGATGGGATGCCAGTAACTGGTGTCATTGAAGGAAAAGGCCCAGATGATTCCTTCCTTTGACAGGCCCTTTTGTACCACCGGATTTTCCGTGATATAGGGGGGTCGTCGAGGTTGACGAAATCGAATTCCTGTACCTGCCAGTAGATCAAAAGGGGGAGGGCAGCCAGGAAAAGACAGAGCAGTGAAGGAAGCCGGGGAGAACCCCGACTCGCCATCTTCTCCATGCGGATATCTTGTATTTTTGCGCCGCTTTGTTGCATTTTTATTGGTATTTATATAAAATTATGCTAAAAATAGCAACAGAATTGTTAGTTTCCTCTCTGCATTCACCTAAATCACAGGAGAGAAGGTGAAGCTTGTCCAGTGATGTCGAAGGCCTCGGGAGTGCCGAGAATACATGGGTAAGGGGGCGTAAAACGTCGGGGGCCCGGAACGTGGGAAAGAATAACATGCGGTTTCAAATGAGCCAAAAGGTCATTTCCATCGGCCTTCTCGTCCTTCTTTTCGCACTGATTGCCTCAATCGTCGTGCTTTCAGCAGTGCCCCCAGTCAGCAAAGACGAGCTCGTTCACCACCTGGCGGTTCCAAAGTTATATCTTAAACATGGGGGCATGTACGAAATTCCTTTCATGCCCTTTTCTTACTACCCTATGAATCTGGACCTCTTGTATTGATCCCACTTTACTTCGGCAACGACATCGCTCCGAAGTTCATCCACTTTGCTTTTGCCCTGCTGACAGCGTTCCTGATGCATCGTTATATCAAGAGGAGAACAAATGGCTCATACGCTCTTTTCGGAGCTTTGCTCTTTCTTTCCATACCTCTGATCGTTAAGCTATCCATCACGGCGTATATCGATCTCGGAATCATCTTTTTTTCAACGGCATCGCTTCTGTTTCTTCTGGAATGGAGCGAAAGAGGCTTCAAGAGCAGGTTCATTATTGCCGCAGCGGTTTTTTGCGGGCTGGGGCTGGGGACCAAATACAACGGGCTGATCACTCTTTTTCTCTTAACCCTTCTTGTCCCTTTTCTCTACGTGAGAACTCACAAGGACGAAAAACGGGGATTCTTGAAACCGGCGTGGCATGGGATGGTCTTTTTCCTCGTTTCCCTCGTTGTTTTTTCCCCTTGGATGATCAGAAATTATCGCTGGACCGGGAATCCCATCTATCCGCTTTACAATAACTGGTTCAGCCCGCCGAGACCTGCGATTGAAACTGGGGCAGGCGGCTCAGAGGGAAAAATAATTCAAACAGGCCACAACATTTTTGCTTACCGTAGAATGATTTATGGAGAGCAAGGGTGGCAGATGGGCCTGTTGCCATTGCGCATTTTTTTTGAAGGGAAGGATGGAGATCCCCAACACTTCGACGGAAGGCTGAATCCTCTCCTCCTGCTGTTGCCCCTTTTTGTCTTTTATCGTTCCAAGGAAGAGTCTTTAATCATCAGGCGGGAGAAGAAAATCCTAATCGGCTTTTCTATCCTGTTTTTTGCTTTTGCCTTTTTCAGCAAAGATTTGAGAATGCGTTACATCGCACCCATCATTCCTCCCCTCACCATCCTTTCGGTTTTCGGTCTGAGAAACCTTGTTGATTGGGTTCGAGACTCCGGTGTCAAGGCTGTTCGGTGGAGAGCTATCATCCTCGGACTGAGCCTGCTTTTTTTCATAAGTCTAAACCTTAGATATGTTGTGACCCAGTTCGCCCAAATCGATCCCCTCGGTTATATCGGCGGAAAAATGAATCGGCAGGAGTATATCTCCAGGTTCCTTCCGGAGTATGGCGCAGTGCGATACATCAATCAGAATCTTCCGGGGAGTGCAACCGTTTCCTTGATTTTCCTCGGGAACAGGGGATACTATCTTGACCGTTCATACGTGTACGGGGAAGAGGAGATGTCCTGCCTCATCAGAGGGGCCGTCGGCGCTGAGGACATTATGAAAGGGTTGAGAGCGTCGAAGGTTACTCACCTGTTCATTCAAGAGAGGATTTTTCGCAAATGGTTGAATCTCAATTTCAACGATGTAGAAAAAAACAAGTTTTATGAATTCACCAGATTTTACACGCAAGGAGTTTTCCAAGAAAACGGTTTTGGCGTCCTCAGGCTCAGAGATGTGATTTCTTGATAGCGTTTAGTCTCAAGAATATTGTTCAGCAAAGGTTGACAAGAGAACTTAGGTATACAAGATATGACCAACACGAGCGTTTCCGTCATTATTCCGTCGTTCAACGAAGGTGCAAGCCTGGGAGACCTAATTAGGAAAATCACTGCCTTGCACCCAGATTTTGAAGTTATCGTAGTTAACGATGGTTCTACCGACGACACGGCAGCGGTGGCGAAAGATTCGGGAGCCATCGTTTACAGTCACCCTTACAACATCGGGAACGGGGCGGCCATCAAAAGTGGCATAAGAATCGCTTCAGGGGATATTCTGGTGTTGATGGACGGAGACGGCCAGCACTCGCCAGAAGACATAGAAGCATTGTTGGCCCACTTCCCCGATTACGATATGGTCGTGGGGGCAAGGAGCAAGGAGCATCATGCTTCCTGGAGCCGTTCTCTAGGAAACAGGATTTACAACAGGTTTGCTTCCTACGTTGCAAAATTTCCGGTCATGGATCTCACTTCAGGGTTTCGAGCAATTAAGGCTGAACTTGCGTGCAATCTTCTCTATCTTCTTCCCAATACCTACTCATATCCCACCACCATGACTCTGGGTGTCCTGCGAAGCGGAAAAAGCGTTAAGTACGTGGCCATCCACGCCGAGACTAGAAAAAGCGGGAAAAGCAACATCAAGCTTACAAGGGACGGCGTGCGCTTCTTTATGATCATTATCAAGATATGCGCACTTTATTCTCCTCTGAGAATTTTCCTCCCTGTGAGCGCCTTTCTTTTTGCACTGGGTTCTTCTACTACCTTTATACTTACGCCTTCTGGGCCGTTTTACGAATATGAGCGCCCTGCTTTTCAGTACATCGATTATCATCTTCATGATGGGCCTGGTGTCCGAGCAAATATGCCAGATGCGGTTCGAGCGAAGCGAAAGGAATTAGGCTTTGAAGTCTGAGATTCTTTTTATCACTCGAAACTATCCGCCTCAAATTGGCGGCCTGGAAGCTTACAGCTACAACCTGATCAAGCATTTCGGCAGGCGGCATGCAGTACGTAAGATTGTCCTCAGCAAGTCTAGAAAACACCTGTTCTGGTTCATGCCTTATGCTTTGCTCAAAGCCCTATATTGGACCAGGGGCGAACAAATCCGCCGAATTCATCTCTGCGACGGCCTCCTTTCTCCCCTAGGCGTTTTTCTGAAATTCCTCCGTCCTGTCACCGTCTCCGTAACCATTCACGGCCTGGATATCAGTTTCGGGAATTCGCTTTACCAAAGTATCATTCCTCGTTGTGTGGCGCGGCTAGACAAGAGCATTTGTGTGAGCAGAAATACTCAGAAAGAGTGCATCGAGCGTGGCATTCCTGCCGACAAAACCGATGTCATTCCTAACGGGATTGACCCGACAGCTTTTAAGTCTCTTTCGTCAAGGCTGAGTTGCCGTGCGGAAATGGCGGAGAGGCTGGGTATCCCTCTTGATGGGAAGAGGATTCTGCTGACTGTGGGAAGGCTGGTGCCCCGAAAGGGTGTGGCATGGTTTGTCCGGGAAGTGATGCCTCGCCTTGATAGCTCCTATCTCTATCTATTGGTGGGAGAGGGACCTGACTTTAATCGGATTTCATCTCTTGTGGTCGAATGCCATTTGGAGGGCCGGGTATTTCTGCTGGGAGGGGTGCGCGAAGAGACTCGCAACAAACTCCTTCATGCTTCCGATCTATTTATCATGCCGAATATTGAGGTGAAGGGCGATATTGAGGGATTTGGTATAGCGGCTATCGAGGCGGGATGCTGCGGGTTACCGGTCATCGCGAGCAATTTACAGGGGCTCAAAGACGCGGTACTCCACGGAAGAACCGGCTTTCTCGTTGAAGCTGGAAACGCGAAGGCATTCTTGGATGGAATAGTGGAAATGGACTTGAACAAAAGCGCTGTTCAATCATGTGTGGTCGCGACCTTTGATTGGCAAAGAGTCTCTCAACGTTATGAGGATGTGTTGGGTCTTCGAACTTCGTTTCGAACTCGCTTGGAATGAGTGTTGTAATCTCAGGATTTCCTTGTATCCCTGTCCTTTCGACCCCCGTGAATAGTAGGGAGAGTCCTTCGACCTTATAGGCAGAAAGATCTCTCCTGGCTGGAGTTTAACATGGTACAGTTCAAGGGGTGGAACCGAATCCATATTCTTGATAGATGACACATGCGTTGTCATGTCTCGGTTTTCTTGAGCAAGAAAATATAGGTCGGAACCAACCCATAAGCCAGTTTGGAAAAGAGGATCGCCGCCTTTTGTTTCAGAGAGCCAGGCATACAAAGATCTGAGGCAGCATATTTTTGGGGGTCCCGAAGGATTTCTTTCGTATAGTCGAAAAGATCGAATGCCGCTGTCAGCCTCTTCAAACCCCAGTAAGTCAAATGCTTCTCCTCGTAACGGGACCCTTTTCCTGAAACCGTGAGATACCAGTTGGCCGAAAATCGGGGAAGAAGAGAGAGAAGAGGAAGTCTGTAATGGGGCTCGATCAAACGGAGTCTATTGCCCCCCGCAAAGAAACAAATTCCCCCTCGGCGCAAGACGCGGTGGATCTCTTCCAGCAGCTTCACTGGATCGTGAACATGCTCATAAACATGAGCACAAATAACGATATCAAACGTTTCGTCTCTAAAAGGAATGGCTAAGGCATCCGCCGGTAGAAAGAAGGCATTCTGCGCTCTCGTGGTTTTGGCAAAGGCCAAAGCTTCCACATCAACGTCAGTGCCAAAGATGATTTGGAATTCATGTGCCATTGCGTTCGCAATAATGCCCGATCCGCATCCGAGATCCAGGATCTTCAGATCATTTAAGGGATGCGACAAGAAATCACAAAGAACGGCCAGTATCTTTTTGGCCTTTTGCTGACGCTCGGGTTGGTTGTAAATGGCACCAGGGAATTTTCTTGAATAGAATTGAGTAGGATCTATGTCTCGCATTATGATTGTCTTAGCAGACAGAAGTCGAATTCTATCATTAACTGTTATCGTGGATGATTCTCTCCCCTTGAAGGGCGTCCTCGAAAAGCTTTGCGGATTTTTCCCATGTGTCTTCTTCCGCGTAATCGAAGCATCCTAGGGACAAGAGCCGTTCCATTTTCGAGGCGAGGTCATAAGGGTCTTCAGGGTTAGCTAAAAACTGTTCTCGGTTTCTCAAAATCCACCTGGCTCCACGGGTATCCGTAGCCACCACAGGGATGTGGCAGTTAATCGCTTCGTACAATTTCACGGGGTAACTGAAATTCCCGAAGCTCGACTGTCGATTCATAACCAGCATTACGTCAAGGCTATTTACAAAAATGGGCACCAGATCATCCGGCAGGTAACCAAGGTGTTTGAATCCGTCGGAAAGACGAACTCCTTTTTCCCGTCTACCGCTGGCGATTATTTGGACATCGGGATTCTCATGGATCAAGATATCAAACGCCTCCATCATCGTATCAATCCCTCTGTTCCGGTACAAGGAACCGCAATAGCCGATGATCTTCTTATCGAACGGCAAGCCAAGTTTTTGGCGGCATTCCACCTTATCCAGTGGTTTGAAGCCCGGGTCAGAGGCCATGGGAATGACCTGCACCTTCTTGTCTTGCCTAAATGATCCCAGGAATTGAGCGAGATGCGGGCCTGCCGCAGTGACCAGAGTTGCTTGTGAGAGGGCTTTCCGCCAGAGGTGGTGTAGTGGCTTTAGCCAATGGATGTAGCTTTCATAGTTATCATAGGCGTCAATCACAGAACCGATGTGATACCTTTTCCCCAGCCTCACAGCGAGGATTCCGTAATAGGTATCGGAAAACCCGACGATCCAGTGGGGTTGAAATTTTCTTACGAGCCTTTCCGCGCGTTGAATGTAAGCCAGGGGCCCTGTGGGAAAAACAGACTCGGTGATCCAGGTCATGCTATACTGCCTCTCACGCGACCGAGCATCGTTCTTGTAGCTCAGCAAAAGCAAACAAACGTCATGTCCTCTTTCGGACAGGATTCGAGGGATATGGAAGAAACGACCATAAGGCCGGGTCAATAAATCTTTTCCCTGGGGTCTACGTTTGCTGAAAAAGAGAAATTTCATTGAACTCCCTAGGTTGTCTTCCCAAGCCTTCACTCTTGCCTAAATTCGTTTGAATATTTATTACGCAAAAAATGACAAATCGCCCGTTCCTAGGAATCACTCCTAGTCAAAAAATCGCGATAAGGCCCGACAGCATCGGCGAAATTGAAATATTTCGCCGCCTTCAAGCAATTGGCACGGTAAAAGTCAAAACGAGTCGAGATCTTTCTGACCGCATGTTTTATACCTTGAACCGAAGGTTCTGGAAGGAGAACGCCTGCCTCGAAGTCCTTCACAGAACGGAGACCTAAGATATCAGTTCCAATAACAGGAACTCCGGCTGCGTAATAATTGAAAAGCTTTCCCGAAGGGCTAGAAAGATAGTTAAAGTCATTCTTGGATATTATTGAAAAATCGTAAAGACAAAAGCCTATCGAAAACTCCGTCAAAAAGTCAATGATCCCATCCTGATCGACGTAAGTCTGCTCCAGAGTGACAGCTCCTTCTTTGATGAGATGGCCGTATTTTCCGAAGATTTTATGCTTAACAGAGTTTCTATAGAGGACTCCTCTCAGTGTGAGAGTAATGCCGCCGGCCGCCATTTCTTCAACGGCATCCAAACAAGTAAAGATTCCGTGCTCAGGCAGGATGTTGCCTAAGAATATCAACTTACCATTGAAGGATTTCTGTGCTGCGGTATAATCATGATTATAGGGAAGAAAAGGGGAATTTTGGATGAAGAACATTTTGGGAAGGCTGTTACCAAATAGGAAATGAGCTCTTTCTTCCGTCTGTATTACTAGCGAGCGGATGCCGTGCCTCTTGCATCTTCTAAAAAAGAAATCGTTCTTAATTTCCAAAGACAGAAAATGAGCCGACCCGAAAACCTTTTGCGCTACCCAGAGGCCAATTGAATCAACACCGATGACTTGAATTGCTTCATTCGATCCCATGTGGCATCGAACGGCTTTGAGCAAGAGCATACTCTTAAGTAAGCCGTAAATCTGCCTATTTTTTCTTAAGAAAAGACGTGCTAAAGCATGGTTGACTTTTATGTAGGCGTAGGATGTATCTTTGAGACGCTCATTGCCAAATGTTCCATCGTCGAAAGTGATTACCTTGACGCTGCAAGTGCCTTTCAGAGAGCGAACCAAGTTCAAGATCGTTGGACTGTGGGACACCCACTCATCAGGGAATATAATAAGAACTCTTTTGTTCATAGTATTCCGCGAGACAAATACTCCTGTTATTAAGCTCGGGACCACCCCACCTGATTCCAGTCAGAAAAATGCAGCACCCTGAACTTCGGCAAATGAAACGTCGCAAGACAAGGGAATGTCTACAAGAAAATGAACTCATCACTTCTTGCACAGCAAAGCAACCCTCAAAAGCGTCGCTCGCATCTAAGCAAAATTCGATCAAATATTGTAGTTCCTCGGAGGAAGAAGTACACGGCGAAAATAGCTTAGGCTATGTAGTCCCTTTTAATAACCCACTCATACAATCCGGAGTCTTTCTTAACCTCGTTCTGATGGAAGCAGTATCCTTCAATATACTTGACTTTTATTCGCATACTGCGAACATCTTCAAGAAGACGGAAAAGCCTGCGAATGACCGTAAGGTATTGAAATTTCACCGACGGCCTTAACATTCTTCTTCGAATGTCAGCGTATGAATCCGATATCCCTTGAAGGAAAGCGCGATTGTAAAAGTAAGATTCGGTCATCCGTTCTCTAGCAACGAGATGTTGCACGGAGGCCTTGGGGTTATAAATAGTCTTATAGTCCCGGTTGGCAATGTATCGAGACACGTGGGTTTCGCCATCGCCTCGATATCGGATCAGCTCAGGAGGCATCGCATCTGGATGAAAACCGCCTGCTTCAAGAAGAATGGATTTGCGAATTGAGAAATTGCATCCAAAAACATGGTAGGGGCTGATCGTTTTGATTTCATCGCCCAGATCCAGGATGCTGAGATAGGGAATCATTCTGCCTCCCTGTCGCTCTTTCTCCCACATTCGCCGGAGCCAAATAGGAGGGTCTGATTCAAACTTCGGAAGGTTCTTTCCTCCTACCAGAACGACCTGCTCATCGGAAAAAGCCTCGACAATTCCCTCTAGCCAAGTCGAAGAGGCTTCAATGTCGTCATCACCGTACGCAAGGATATCTGATTTGGCCGCTTTCATGCCGCGGTGACGGGCAGCATGTAACCCCGCTGTCTCTTCGTAAAGATATTGCAGTTCCGGTATCCTGTGTGCATAAGAGGCACAGATTTCTCTTGTGTTATCTGTTGAGCCATTGTCGACGACGATCACCTCAAACTTATCCTGGGGATATGTTTGCCTCGTCAATGATTCCAAAACCCCTGACAGGTGCTGTGCTCTATTTCTTGTGGGAATGATGACAGAAGCGAACATCGTCCAATATTTGCTTTCCCATCCGACTTCCTGTTTCTAACATAGAAAACACAGATTAGGCAAATAAAGATACCCTGTAAAGGAAGCCCACTGCATTTTTGAGAATCGGAGATAGTTCAGGAATAGGGGTTCATGGAAAGCCTACCCCCCTTTGCAGGGCCACCATGCCTCATACTCGCGTCCAGTAAGTGTTCTGGATCACATGCCCCCTCTTCTTTTGGCGGGGCTTGACTATCTCGTCAACAACTCTCTTCACACCCTTCGCCCATCCGTAATCATGCATCACGAGCAAAGCCCCTTCAAAGATATGCGGTAACCAAGCATGTAAATCCGCTTTGCACGATTCGTACGAATGATCCCCATCTATGAAAAGCAGAGCGATTTGGTCTTTGAAGTTCTCTGCGATGTCTCTAGATAAACCCCTGTGTGTCCTAATGAAAGCCGCAAAAGGGGCCGTATTTCTGCAAAACTCATTCCATGTGTCCCTTCGGCCCTCTGACATGCCCTCGTTGAACCATGTATCCACGCAATGAAGCACCCCACCACGCTCTTGTGCCGCCGCAGCAAGAAAGCATGAGCTAGCGCCAAGATAACTGCCGATTTCCAAAAATGTCGTGCCTTGAGCGTGCATTTTCCCAAGGTGGTAGAGAAGCAAGCGCTCTTCTGGCGTCATATGTGTATAAATTTGCCAGGACTGGCCAAACCCTCTCCGGTGAAAATCCACTCTAGCCGGTAACCAGTGCATTTTGGTAATCCAATTCTTTGCGATCTTCATCATTTGCTATAGTTGACCTGACGTCAAGGCAGATGGTTGAACAGATTGTTTCCGGCTGGGATTAAACCTCTCAGCCCGGTGCCGCTTGTGACGATGCGGCTTTCTTAATAATCATTCGCGTCTGCAAGACGAAATCGCGATCAAGAAACAAAAGACATCCGAAATAGATGGTGCTCCCCGTAGCTATGAGTATCACCAGGGATATGGAGACATGAGGAAAATTAATCATAGGCAAAATTCCCCATTTCATAATGGCGACCCCAAGAGCCATGGCTAGTGTAGAAAACATCATGGGTTTACCTTCCTGCCACAGGTAGAGAGGGGACAAGTGGAGCATCTTGACGCAGAGATAGACGTGGATGGGCATGGCAACCAGTGCTACAGCCAGACGCGTCACCACAAAGGGTTCAAGCCCACGTTGGGCTGCAATATAATAAGCGGGGAGGTAGTAGAGAAGAGCTGCAAACATAAGTTTAGTATTCATATCCGGTCGCCCCATAGCCCGGTATAATTCTGGATTGGTGCCGATGAGCCATCCGATTCCATGCATCAACCCTAACGTCCCCAGAACAAAACCCAACCCTTGCCATTTCTGACCGAACAGCAGATCTGCCGCTTCCGGACCCACGAGAAGGACCCCTGTCCCCAAGGGCAGCGCTAAAGCGATAACGATGCGGTTGACTTTGTGAAAAGCTCTCTTCAGCGCGGGCAGATCATCTTGAAGGCGTGAAAAAGCGGGATAAAGGACCGGAAGAAAGGGATTGAGGGTGAGCCCGAACAAAATGGTCACAAGCATCCAGCCTGTCCGGTACACCCCGAGATCATGAACACCGAGGAATCTCCCCACGATAAGTTTGTCTCCCCATACGATTAGCCACGCCCCCAAACTCTCCATAAGCACCCATAAGCCGAAGGTGAAGAGTTGGCGGGCTAACACCTTATTGTAAGTGAATTTCGGACGCCACGTGCTTCGTCTCCACAAAAGCCATGAGTTGAGCATCTGCCCTGAGAGCTCGCCTGCCACTAGAGCCCAGACGCCATAGCCAACGTAAGCCATGGGAATTGAAAATAATCCAGGAATAAAGGCAGTGAGCAGTTTGATCCAGAAAAGACTTTGGAAATCAAGATCACGGACGAACAAGGCCTGCTGAACGGACGAAAAAGAAGCGACGAGGATCTGCAATCCCAGGACCCTGAGCACGGAGCTGGAATCGGGGCTGTCGAAGAAAAGAGCAATGGCTGGGGCCGAAACAAAAAGCATCCCATAAATGAATCCACCCAGCACGATATTCGTCCAGAAAACGACATGGGCGGCATCGCCCGGAACTTGTCGTGTCTGTACCAGAGCCCTGCCTAATCCAGCGTCCCAGAACATCTGCGCAAAGCTGATGGCGATCATGGAAGTTGCCAGGACGCCGAAATCGCTGGGCGTTAACAGCCTAGCCAGGATAACAAAAATGACGGGCGAGGCCGTTCGGGAGACGATCTCCATCAGAGCGCACCACTTAACGGATAGAGTCGCCTTCGAGGTTATAGATTCAAGGCTCATAGGCTGGCAGCTATTGTTTCCAGAATTGATGACCTGGACAGTTTAGATAGGAATACGGATAGGAGGCAATGGCGGCCTCCACGAGTACTTTCCCAAGGTATGCCAGCGTCAATGACCGAAACCAGGTTGGGAACATCGAGCTCTCCTCCGCGTCGACTCGCATTTTTTCATGACCATATTGAAACGCTTCATAACGGCGGAAGACCCAGCCACCGTCTGGATTGGCGTTGACAAGAACCCACGGAAAAGACTTTTTGAGCGCTTGTCGAATATCCTTATTCCGGTAATCGGTAGCGAAGGAAAATCGAACAAGTGGATCAAGGGAATCGATGTCCTCGCAGGCGCTCGAATTTAAAGCAACACCAAAACCGCCGTAGATATTTCGCGTTGCCAGACAACTGTCTATAATCCGATCAATATAATGGATGGGACGACTGTCATAGAAGTAAAGCAACCAGAGGTGGTAACCTGTCTGCACACCGTTGGATAGCAGAGACTTGCTGTCAAATCGCTCTCCCCATAGTCCAGTTTGAGGGTCTTGTGTGCTGTCCAGCCAGTCAAACATTTCTTGCAGAGCGCCTTCGCACCACGCTTCCCCTTGGAAATCCCGTGCGTATTGAAGCATGACGCCAAAATTTTGAATTTCATTGCTCACCGAAGCGGGATCAACTTGCCATTTCCGAGATTCGATCCACGCGGCCATGAAACCCTTCTTCTTGAACGGCTTGGTCAACTGAAATGGTTTTACAGCCGTTCCTCCCAAGGCCGTCAGCGCCATCAGGACATGCAAAGTCAAATGTCGCCATCCCCACCAGTCGATTTTCTCAGCCAGCACGTTATCGATTATCGGATCCCGAAAGAGGCCGTCATCCGTTTGGAAGCTTCGGAGATAGCTGACCCATCTGAGGCGAGATGGTTCGGAAATCCACGCAAGATCGTTGTAAAGATGGCGGGTCAGGGCAGCATAGCACGATGCGTAAAGTATCGGAGGTCCTCCGAGCTTGTATGAATAAGCTCCGTCACCCATTTCCGGCTTGTGGTTTGATTCGACATACGCCAGCGTATTTTTTCTGATTTCGTGAAAGAGCTGATCAGGCCGCTCCATTATTTCAGCCTTCACTTTATCGATCCGCGCAGGCAGTTTGGTTTTAATATCAAAATATCTCCTGAGATGCAGCGGCAAGGACGCTGCTCTCTGAGCTCCGGCCCAGCAGGCGTGCACGGCGGTGTCTTTCAGCCCGTTCCTCTCAATGGCGGTGCTAAGTCTTCTGAATTGACCGTGCTTGATCATTGACTCCGTATCCCTCCTCAAGCAGCTTTTAGCAGAAAACATACGCCCCAGGTGTCACAGCCGATAGCCCTTCCAGAGAGCCATTCTTCAGCATGCAAGCATTTGAAAGCTGCTTGAAAGGCAATCTGCTCAATCTCCGGTTTGAAGAAATATCTCATGGCATGCGTTTCCTTGAATTCCGTGACAATCCGGTTCGGCCTCGATCGCACAAAGACGTGGTAATGCACATCCACTCGGTTTTCATTCGGGTGAAGCACCGGCTCGGCCAAGCGAGTGATCTCCATTTGATCATCAGCCATCCGCTTAATTCGGACCGTAGGACGAACGGTGAGCACCGCCGGTCCATACCAAACATCGAAAATGAAGAGGCCACCCACATCTAGGTGTTGCCTTGCAGCTTCTAATGCTGCCGCCACATCTTCGTCGGTTACTTGGTAACTGATGACGTGAAATAGTGCAATTACTGCATCGAAGCGCTTTTTTAGCCGTATGTGACGGATGTCTCCCGGAGAAAAGGTCGGGTGTTTCTTCCCGGGAACCAAGCTTTTAACCAGAGCGTGCGATCGGGCAAGCATTTCAGGGCTGCGCTCGATGCCATGCACTGTGAAGCTTTTTTTTGCCAGCAGGCTGGCGTGAATTCCGGTTCCGGAACCCAGTTCAAGAATGGATTGCGCGCCGGGGTGATATTTTTTAATCAAACCTGTGACATAATCGGCTTCAGCCTCGTAGTTCTTGTCACGGTACAGGAGGTCATAATAACGAGCGTAGTCAGCAAAAACGCCTGCACTCTGCTGCTTCATGTCGATTGGTCGGTTGCTGTGGCTTTCAGACATCAACGTGAGTCCGATTATTATGGTAGATGGTTTAAGACACCTCTCAGCGCATCTGAAACCTGGTTGACCTGAGTCTCCGTGATGGTAAGACCGGAGGGTAGATATAGACCTTGACGTGCGATACGTTCGGCAACAGGATGTCTTTCGTTTCTAAAGAGCCCCATCCTGTGGAAGACAGGCTGTTCGTGCAAGCCGAGGAAGAAGGGGCGTGTCTCCACACCTGTTGTTTCCAATTTGTCTGCGAACTCGCTCGCATCCATTCCAACAGACTTGTCCAGCACCATCCCGTACATCCAGTAGATCTGCCTGGCCCAAGATTCTTCAACGGGCAACTGAATTCCCGGGATGTCCTTCAGCCGTTCCGTGTAAGCATGGCCGATCAATCGTTTTTTCACAAGAATCTCGTCAATCCTTTCCATCTGGGCGAGCCCCAAAGCGGCTTGGAGGTTAGTCAATCTGAAGTTATTGCCCAACTCCGTATGGTAGAAACGCTTTTCCGGGCGAAAACACAAGTTTCTGACCGAACGAGCTTTTTCAGCAAGGACGGGGTCGTTGGTCAATACCATGCCGCCTTCTCCGGTGGTGATCACTTTGTTAGCGTAAAAGCTAAAGCAGGCCAGATGACCCATTCCTCCACAACGCGTCCATTTGGAAATCTCCCTGCCTCGATTGGCCAGATATTCAGCCCCATGTGCTTCGGCAGCGTCTTCAATAATGAAAAGCCCGCGACGATCCGCCAGTTGGCTGAGAGGATCCATGTCCACCGGATGACCGTAAATGTGTACTGGCATGATGGCTCGAGTGCGATCCGTAATTTTATCCTCGACTTGAGATACATTCATACACCAGGTTCGCGGATCGCTGTCCACGAGGACAGGGACGCCCCCATTGTAAATGACAGCCAGGGCACAGGAGATGATTGTGAACGTGGGCATGATTACTTCAAAACCGGGTTCGACATCTAGGCACGCTACTGCTGTCTGAAGGGCCACCGTGCCGTTGCTCACAGCAATGCCATATTTCATCCCGCAGTAAGCCGCCCATTTCTGCTCAAATTCCTCGATGAATCGGCCTGCCGAGGAGATCCATCCGGTCCGAATGCATTCGGCAGCATATTCAAGCTCGCGGGTGCCAAGTAAAGGCTCATTCACAGGGATCATGGCATGGGCTCCGGATCGTCAAATCTCGTTTTGTCTCCATCTCCAGCATAGGGGCCTTGCTTTACCTCAATCATGGAGGTTTCCTCCATCAATTTCGATGGAGTGTCCGCCTCCACAAAGCAGAATGAGATCCCCGAGTTCAGGATGCGCGAGCAGATGGGTTTTCTGTCTGAGGAATACAGGTTAACCGTCACTCTGCCACGGCGTATAAATAGAACTTCCTGGGTGTACAGTACTTGTCTGAGCTGCAAATTGTGAACGTGGGCGGCAATCTTGTGTCCGGGAGGATGCCTCATGAAGGCAACCTGCTGGGAAAAGTTGGCGGGAGTAAAGAACTGGATGCCGGGCTCATCGTATTCGGTTCTGATAATCAGCGCGATAGGCTCCAACCCCGATGTTACGGTCTCAATAAAAGGCGCTTTCACTTCCTCCCCTCCCATACAAGCAAAAAGGGCTTTTTTTCCATTTGTTCTTTGAAGGCATCGTACTCGTCACGATTAAGTACAAGAGTCCGGATCTTTCTTTTGATGTATCGTTCAGTTTTCTTGATCAGATCGTTCATATGATATTGGTCGATATCTCCCACAAGGAGAAGGTCAATGATGCCTGTGTCTTTTCCTTCCGCATAATCCCCTATAAGATAGGCTGCTTCCAGGTCGCCGAGCCGGCTCACGATACCTTCGATAACCTGGTCAAGGCCGATTACCTTTCCCACCATGGACTTAAGTTCGGGGAAGAGGGGGTGGTCCTGGTTGGCTTTGTAATAGACACTCCGTCCATTCTTTTCCGATTTCAGCAAGTTAGTCTTGGTAAGCTGGTTCAGTTCTTCGCGGACTGCGTTTGTGGAGACATTGAATTCCTTGGCAAGTTCCCGAAGGTAAGCCCGGGTCATGGGGTTAAAGAAAAATCTGACCAGCAGCTTGATCCTTGTTCTTGAGGAAATCAGACCGGCAAAAAGGTTTTCCATTCTCATCTCACTTTGAGTAGCAATCCTACTCGAAACAAGGATAACTGTCAACCGATTTTTGTGTTGTCGGGACTTTTCGAGGGTGGCTTTGGGGCGTCATCGTCAGTCAAGTTGAAATTTGGACACGGACACTGATACACAGTGGTAGAAGGCGAGTTCAGCAAACATCTATAGACTTTGCAGCTGGGAGCTAAGTTTTTTCTCTGGCAGGGGCTTTCATTCCTGTACTCTCTTCCGGGCTCTGTCGTTTCTCCTTCATTCTCCGGGCCTTTTCCAATTCCTTTCCCAGGCCGTATTCGTGAATCTTGTCTGAGAGGACCCCAAAATCGATCTTGTCCGAGGAGAGCAACAGGATTCCTGATATGTCACGGAGATGAATTTGCCTATTTCAGGATTGTTTGTTTTTTCTTTCGCCACATCGCCGTGACGCCAAAGTCCCATTGTCAGGTATGATACCAAAATGGCCAGTAGGTGAAAAGGCCTTTTCTCTCCTGTCAGCCGGTGAATTCTGTCCGTTACATAGTTGCGCCGCCTCCTCTACAGCCGGAAGAGTGAGATATTCAACTGGCTCATGCACAAGATACGTCAGTTTTCAGCACCGGAGAGATGGGTTGCTTTATACTGGGGGGTAAGCTTGACTGCTTCGTAAAGTCTGTCTTCCCGTCAAGTCGGGATTTCGCAAGGATAGTTACAAGAACGAAGATTGGGCAAGATGATCTTAATGTTGACTAAATAAATCAAAAAAAGTATATTAATGCGGAACTGAACTTTGGTTGGCTGAGGAAGGCATGTTTCGAGGGAGACAACAGATGGCGAAATGGGCCGAGGAACAGGAGGGTTTTACGACCACGGTGGAGATGGTTCGAACCAAAGTGTCCGAGAGCGTTCCGGTCAGACAGAGGGCATATTTGCAGATCCTCAGTCCCGAAGGGAAAAAGCGTATCATTGAGCTCGAAGAGAAAGATATGGTGATCGGCCGGAGCCCGGAATGCGAAATTCGTTTTATAGTCGAAAATGTTTCCCGAAAGCATGCGCGTGTTCTTTTTCATAACGAAGAGTTTATGATAGAGGACCTCGACAGCACCAACGGACTTTTCGTAAACGGCGTGAAGGTGGTTCGTTGTGTCCTGAGAAATAACGACCAGATTGCTCTGGGCGGTGTAAGGCTTTTGTTTAACGAGGAAAAAAGACTCCAGTCCCGATGAATTCAGCCCCGGAACCGAAAACGTTAGTTACCTTTTGGGGGACCCGCGGATCTGTATCCACACCCGGTCGGATCACAGAAAAGTACGGGGGAAACACTCCCTGCGTGACGATCTCGCACGGAGACACCCTCATCATCCTCGATGCGGGCACGGGCATCCGAAACCTGGGCATCGAGCTTCTGCGAGAAGCGAACGGAAAAGAGGACCCTCTGACCCTCCATCTTTTCCTGACCCACACCCATTGGGACCATATTCAGGGTTTGCCGTTTCTTCCAGCCCGCTTACAGTCAAAGTGCCCGGCTGATGATCTACGGAAGTTCCAAGAAAGAACGGTTCCTCGCCTCGGTGCTTAAGGGTCAGATGGATTATGAATACTTTCCCGTGTCCATGTCGGCTCTCACCGCGGAGATCCATATCCAGGAAATGAGTGAGGAGAGGATACATCTCGGGCCCATCGTCATAGACTGGGAGGAACAGCTTTATCATCCTGCCGGGTCTGTCCGGTACAGTTTCAACGTTTGCGGCAAGAGAATCGTGTTCTCCACGGATGTGGAACTCGACTTGATCTTCGGTAAGGGAAGGAAGACCCGGGAAGAGGAGATGCATGGCGAGCAATATCTTCGCTTCATTCACGGCGTGGATCTTTTGATCGCAGACGGCCAGTTCACCGAGGACGAGTACGCCGACAGAGTCGGGTGGGGACATTCTTCGATTCCCGTGGTTCTGGAAGCTGCCTCCAGAGCCGAAGTAAAACAACTCGCCATCTTCCACCATGATCCCCAGCACTCCGACAGACTCCTGGACGAGATCTGGATGAAACACCGGACCCGATATGGGGTCGCTGATCAAGGCATGGATCTTTTCTGGGCAAGAGAAGGCGTCACCGTAGCGATTTGATCAACCCTCAGTCCGGTACGACTCATCCTCCTTTCCGGACCATCCATTCCATTCAATGGCCGCTCGGCCTCGTGCCGGCCTTTATTAAACCTTGTTATTTGTCTTGCGCGAGTTATTTTTGATTATGTAATAGGTGTGCTTTCGCTCTCTCCCGGGAATAAGGGAAAGAGGGTAAGATATATGTGATCCGACAGGAGGCGCATGATGGTGAAAAGCCAGGTTAAAGTCTTTGAAGATTACCGTATTGAAGAAGAGCCGTACTATCTTCCCACTTTCAACGAGATCGATATCTTCACACAGACATTTTACAGCCAGCTGCCTGTGCTTTTGAAAGGGCCGACAGGGTGCGGCAAGACAAGGTTCGTGGAGTACATGGCGTGGAGATTAGGACGACCGCTGATCATCGTGGCCTGTCATGACGATCTGACGGCAGGAGATCTCGTGGGACGATATCTCATCCAGGGAAGCGATACCGTTTGGTCAGACGGTCCTCTAACAAAGGCTGTAAGGGCCGGCGCCCTCTGTTACCTTGATGAAATTGTGGAGGCGCGAAAGGACACCACTGTGGTGATCCATCCTCTGGCGGATGACCGTCGCGTTCTTCCGATTGAAAAACGGGGCGAGATTCTCTCAGCTCCGCCGGAGTTCATGCTGGTTATCTCCTTCAACCCTGGATACCAGAGCATCATGAAGGATCTCAAACCGAGCACGCGACAGCGGTTTGTCTCCATCGACTTTACCTATCCGGATGAAACAAAGGAGATGACCATCGTGGCCCAGGAATCCGGTGTCGAGGACGAGGTGGCGAAGCGGCTCGTAAAGCTGGGTCAGATGACAAGGAACCTCAAAGAAAGGGGCCTGGATGAAGGAGCGAGCACGAGACTGCTCATCCATACAGGAAAATTGATCAGAGCCGGCATTGACCCGAGGGAAGCCTGCAGGGTTGCGATCACCAACACCCTGAGCGATGACGAAGAGATGCTTCTATCCCTGGATGAAATGGTCCGGTCTGTCTTTTAGCAGGCTGAAGCCTGCCGACATTGGTCGGTGAGAGATTCAAAGATGGCTTACGTACAAACACGAAAAAACAAAGATGACCCCATCCTTCTCCTTTTTCCTCTTCCCTTGTACACCAGCTCTCACATCTATTATGAAGAGGATCTGGAGGAACTGGGTCTCCATAAAGTGCTTCAAGGCCTTTCAGAAGATATGAGCGGGACTGTTCTCGATCATGCAAAGACTCTCGCTAATGTCCAGCCTGAGCTCGCTTTCCATTTTCTTCTAAAGTTCCCGGAACTCCTCCGGCGTATAAAGGTAGAGGATCTGGACAAATGGGTGAGTGTAGCCCTTGATATATATGACTCCAAGGGCCTGGAGCCGGCGCGCGAGTTCGTGTTGGGAATGGAACATCACCCTTTGTTCATACGGCACTGGGGAAAAGGAGTATCCTTCCAGGACGTGTACGCAATTCTTCTCAACTATCTTCGTGCTCTGGGAAAAGAAGAGATCGGTCTGGAGGGGAGCAGCAGGCATTATACGGATATAGTGTCCATCTATCTTCCCGACAGGATCTCTCTCTATCATGATAGAGAGCCTAATTTTCTTCTCTACAAGGTCATGGTGACCCATAAATTCGCTCAGATCAAGCTGGGCACCTTCTATCTCAGGCTGAGTGAGATGGAAGATTTCGAAAGATCTCTCAGGGAGCACTATGGACGGTCGGTTCCTCCCCATCTGAGTTCAGACCTGTCCCGCTTTATGCACCTCTTCCCTGACGAGAGGCTGGCGACGGATCTTTTCGTTCTCGCAGACACCATGAGGATTGAACAATGGATGGCTGAGAGTCTGCCCGGGCTTTACAGAGAATTGAGGAAGCTCAAGAAGCAGTTGGCCCTTAAGCGGCAGAAAGCGCGAGGCCTTCTTCCCAGAGCGCAGATTGTGGAGGCACTCCACTACTGGTGGCTAACAGGAGTTCTCACGACATTCCCGGACTTCGCACTCAACCAGGTGGCGAGCCGGGCAAGGGACTTGCTTCTTGCCTGCGCTCAGGCGGGAATAAGGGTTGAAGATGTGGCAAGAACATCCGGCAGAATCTACGAGCTCATGGATGGGCTTCAGGGCTCCTATGAGGCGGTGGAAAGAGTGGCATATCTGGGTGAACTGGCGCCCGAGGAGGCGGAGCGCGGACGCAGGCGAAGGCGGGAATCCGTACGTCTTCAATTTCGCCACGAGCTTGCAAAACTGGTAAACGCACTGCCGGAGCCCCAGGAGGTCAGAATCGATGTTCCGCAAGTGAGGCATGAAGGCCCTGACACGCGAACGCCCCAGGAGCAACAGGTTCCAAGCCATTTGCTGGTCGACGGCAATCCGGCCCCCATCCCTGAAGGGATGCAGAAGATCATTGAGGAAATTTATGAAGACTTGGGGTGCATCCCAAGCGCCTACCTTGCAGTTAGCGATGAGATGTCAGGCCACTCTTTCCGCCCTATTTGCCGGATGCCGGAAGATGACGTGCTTCCCGAGCATGCCCAAGGGACAGGGTATGTGCTCCCTGAGCAGGGAGAAGGCATCTACGCACTTGACGAGTGGGATTACAGGCGGCAGGGATACAGAAAAAGGTGGGCCTTCTTAAGGGAGACGAGGGCTCCCTCCGGGAGCATTCAATTCGCGGAGGAGACGCTGAGCCTGCATCGTGGAATGATTCTGATGATCAAGAGGCAGTTCGAACGGATTCGGATGGAACAAAGTCTCTTAAAACGACAGAAAGACGGAGATGATGTGGATCTCGACGCAGCGGTTGAAGCCTTCAGCGACCGGAAGGCGGGCCTTTCGCCTTCTGAGCGGGTTTTCGTCAAACTGAGTCGGAACAAACGCGACATTGCCACGGCTTTTCTCATCGATCTGAGCGGCTCCACGAGCGGATGGATCAACGATATGGAAAGGGCTGCGCTCCTCATCATGAGCGAGGCGATGCAGGTGCTGCAGGACCGGTTTTCCATTTACGGGTTCTCAGGCCGGACCAGAAGACGATGCGAACTTTTCCGGGTCAAAGGATTTGATGAACCTTACGGCGATAGGGTGAAGCAGCGCATCGCGAACCTGAGCGCCCTGGAGTACACGCGACTGGGCCCTCCCATTCGCCATCTCACGAACCTGCTCACAGGGGTGGAGGCGAAAACAAGGCTGCTCATCACCCTGAGCGATGGAAAGCCGGATGATTATGACGGCTACAATGGAGATTACGGCATTGAAGACACCCGGCAGGCTCTCATCGAGGCAAAGAGACTGGGAATTCACCCTTTCTGCATCACCATCGACAAAGCGGAACACAGTTACCTCTCCCACATGTACGGTGCGGTGAATTACGTCTTTATCGATGACCTTTCCAAGCTTCCCTTCAAGATCCCGGAAGTGTACAGGAAATTGACGACGTGAGGACGGTTCACGACGCACGGTACACGGCCAAGGGCGAAAAGACCATTCATTCTTTTCCCGTGAGCCGTGCGCCGTTTCGAGACCTCCCCATGGTTCGGCCACATGCCTGAATTCTCCAACCCTTCATCAATCTCCTTTCCAAGAATGAATCAAAGGCGACTCACTGACCGGCCAGGTCCCCTTGATCTCGTTTTTTACATCTCTAAAGACAAGGTAGCTGTATCTCCCGTAATGGCTGATCTTCCCGGCCACCGCCTTGAGACGGTCTAAGGAAAGAGGAAGGAAGACGGCGACTACATGGTCCCCTGCTCCGGAGTGAGGAAAAACACCGAAGAAAACATCCGAGGGCGCATCAAAAGTCTGGCCCTGGAAGAGGAACTTTCGTGGCTGGAGAACCAACCCAGGCGGAAGACCGGCAGGAACAGGACTTGCATGAGGCAATCCCACATACAACAAATCTTGCGCCTTCAGCTCATTCTCACTGAGTTCCTCTTCGGGCATGATGCGGTAATTCTCAACTCCCAAGGACAGAGCCAACGCTTTTCCCAGTTGAGCAAAGTCGTCTTGCCATGTCTTGGAAAGAACGATGAACAGAGAAGGCGATGCCTTGATGGAATTGACTGTGGGAGGAATCTCTGATGGATAGAGCATCCTGAAGACATTATAATCAGGATCAATAACAAGTGTGCGAGGCCTGCCGAATGAAGGCAGTTCAAAAAAAGTCGCCGGCCCGGAGATGTTCACCTTCTTGTGGCCTCTAAGAGACTCCGACTCGAGAAGAACCTTCAATTCCAGGTCGTAGAAGGGCGCTTTCTGGAGAAGAAAGGCCTTCACCACAAAAAGGCCTTTCAACGGTTCGGCCACAGGAGAATCCAGGGACAGCTGAGGACCGCCTTTGCGAAGAAGCCACTGGTCAAAGAATTCCTGAAGGGAGCACTCCCCCCAGCGTTCAAAAGCCTTTTGAAAATCCCGCCAGGAAGTCTCCTGAAAGCGCCTTTCTCTGTATATATCTCTGAGCGCCTCCCAGAACGCCTTGTCGCCTATCTTTTGCCTGATCATGTGGAAGACCATAGCCGCTTTCCCGTACCCGATTGCCTGAGAGGCAGGATCGTTCCGACCCTCAAAGCGGACGAGAGGGAAGTCGTTTTGCTCATTGACCAAGGTTGAATAACTCCGGAGGACCTGCAGCCTGTACTCTCTTGCCTCTTCCGCGGAGGAATTTTCCTTATACAAATAGTCCGCCACATAAGTGGTGAGGCCTTCGCACCAATTTCCCTGGCGGTAGTCCACGAGCACGCCGTTTCCCCACCAGGAATGGGCGATCTCATGGCCAAGACTGGTCTCAATGATAAAGGGGAGCCGGATGATGGTGCTTCCCAGCAGGGTGTACGACGGAAAGCTGTATCCGGTGGGAAAAAGATTCTCCACAACCGCGAACTTGGAGAAAGGATAGGGGCCGAAGAGATTCTCGTAGAACGCGAGATATCTGGCTGTTGCATCCAGGTAGGACTCGGAGAGGTCTTGGTTCCGGGGGAGAAAGTAGGTGAAAATAGTGACACCGTTCACTGTCTTTTCGCGAACAAGATAAGGGCCGGCAGAGAGCGAGATCCCCTTCAAAGGGAAGTCCACCTGCCACGCTGAAAAGGTTCTTCCTCCCCTGGTCACATGGCCCAGACTCTTTCCAGCGGACACGGCCAGTATCCCATCAGGCGCCTCCACTTCCAGCCTGTAGGTGGGTCGGCTTCCGGGGATCTGCGGATACCATTTTGAGTCATCGGGAAGGAAAGAGCCTTTTTCGGAGATAACCCCGGTGACGCTCAAGCCTGGATTGTCAGTGTTAAAATGAGACCGGGGAGCGAGATCCTTGAATAAGGCAAAATATTCGACCACGACGGAAACTTGCTTGTCCCGTTCTTCAGGTTTGAGAACAACACGAAGACGCCCTTTTTCAAGCTTAAATGAGCGCTTGGAACCCCTTGACGTGATTCGGGTGACCTGAGCGTTTCCCGAAAGTTGAAATTCCAATACCTCTGAATGGTTCGGAGAAACCCGCACCTCGGCCGTTCCGGAGAGCCTGCTCTCTGCGGGGATCAAGGAGACCTTGAGATCGATGTGTTCCATTCGAGGATAGGCCGCATCTGCGGAAAAGGAGGTAACAAGCAATAGTGTCAGGAAGGAAAGAACACTGGTGAGTCGTCTTGAAAACATAAAATATTGTTGATCAACAGGCAGGATTTGTCCAGTTTAAACCCTTTTATCTTCGAGGTGTTAAGGGTTCTTTCTGGATGACCTCCTGTCGAGGGATGGTCTTGGAGCCATAACGAGCGAAGTCCAGTGACAGGATAAATTCCGTGAGACTGTTCAGCTCTTCGGCCGGGAGATCATATTTCGGCATGGTGGTCCAGCGCCTCATCGCCTTTGGATCCTGAATATATTTGGTCAGCCACTCTTTTTTCCGCTTTCTGGCGACAACGTTGGCGAGATCAGGCCCCTCCTTCCGGCCTCCTTTTCCGAGGATTTGATGGCAATAAGCACACTCCCGGTCCACGAACACATACAGCCCCCTTGCTTCGGCAGCGGTAAGCTCCTTGTCCGGGGCAACCACCACTTCACCGTATGGACGAGCTCCTGCAAGACCCATCCAGGTCAGGAACACGACTCCCGCAATGCAGGAAACGCCGACTGCCACGGCAAAGGGCCGGTCTGCGAGCCCCCTCAGGTTGGATGAACTCAAAAAGGGCAGGGAAAAGAGAATGAAAACGATAGCCAGAGGCAGGGCAAGACTCCCGATGAACTCGGCGGAACCCGGGAAATAGGTCAGCAGCTGAAAAAGCCACATGAAGTACCAGTCGGGTCTCGGAAGATAGGCTTCCTCGATAGTGCCGGCGATTTTTTCCCTGGGCACCTCGGAAAAAACGGACAAAAGCAAAATCACCGCGAGCACCGCCGCGAACAGGATGGAGCTTCTTGCCAGGTGGTCGGGAAAGAAGCGATAGCTTTGCCCCTCCCTCATGGATGTTTTCTTTTTATCGGAGGTGAGGGAGACAGGGCGTTCCGCAACCCCGTGGATCCTGACCAGGTAGATGTGAAAAGTCGTCAGGATCATCAGAAATGCAGGCAGGGCAAGCATGTGAATCGCGTAGAAACGGGTTAGAGTCAAACCGGAAACCCGATCACCTGCCAGAAGAAATTGTTTGAGGAACGGGCCGATGATTGGAATGCTTCCGGGTATGTTAGAGCCTACCACGGTCGCCCAATATGCCTTCTGGTCCCAAGGCAGAAGGTAGCCGGTGAATCCAAGGCCCAGAGTAACCAAGAGGAGGCAAACACCGATGATCCAGGTCATCTCCCTGGGTGGCTTGAAAGACCCGGAAAAAAAGCCGGACAGCATATGGAGAAAGACCGCAATCACCATAATGCCTGCGCTCCAATGGTGAATTCCTTGCAGGACCCGTCCCATGGAGACATCATTCATTATATACTGAACGGACTCGTATGCCTTGTCCGGGGAAGGATTGTAAAACATAGCCAGGAAGATGCCTGTCACAGCCTGCACCACGAAGAGCAGAACACAAAGGGTTCCCAATGTGGCCGGCCATCCGAGATCAGGCGGAAGTTCCTTGTGCATGAACGGCTTCAGATAGGTCTCCCAGCCGATGCGATCCAAGAAGAAGCCTTTCAGTCGAGACATCTTACGCCACCTCCAGGTGCATGTACCCGTCCTCGACCTTGAAGGCGTATCGATCAAGAGAACGGGGGGCGGGCCCG
Source organism: uncultured delta proteobacterium (assembly GCA_963740905.1). Lineage (GTDB taxonomy): Bacteria > Desulfobacterota > DSM-4660 > Desulfatiglandales > HGW-15 > JAFGDM01. The sequence continues at coordinate 408,297 of CAVUFY010000013.1, read as the reverse complement.
CCTTCACGTAGCCGTTGATGTCAAACATGCCGCCATGGCAGGCGCACAGGAAAAGTCCCTTTGGCTCATCCCAGTGGACCGTACACCCGAGATGGGTACAGGTAGCGTTGTAAACGACCAAATCGTTTACATCCGGCTTCCGCCAGATCATCACCGGCTTGATAATCTGTTGTTTGTAAAAACCATCCTGTGCCTCATACCGGAGGTGAACGGTCGTTATTCGGCCCGGAGGCAGATTTTCCATCTTTTCTATGGGAATCCATTTTTTAGGATTCGGCCGAATCGAAGTGCCTACAAACGAGGAAGCCAGCACACCGCCCACAACGAGAGCACTCGCCGCACCCAGACCATAGATAACTCGTTTGAGGAAGGACCTTCGACCGATATCCAGGCCGGGGCCGCATTGGGCTCCTTCAGGTTCTCCCAGATCCGCGGCGGCCGGTAATCTTTCCGGAACCTCCAGATCCGGTCTTTCCGGGCTGCGCCCTATCTCTTTGAGGGCAAGGCGTTGGATATACTTGATAGCCCTGGTGGGGCTGATTTTTTTGGGGCAGACTTCCGTGCAGTTGAACTCGGTTCTGCAATGATAACAGGATGCCAGAACTTGGCTTATCCGCTCTTCGTAGAGCTTGTCCCGGCTGTCCATGAGCAGCGTGAACGCGCGGTTCAGGGCCGCGGGTCCGGCGTAACCGTCATGGTGATTCACCATGGTGCAGCTTGAAACGCAGCATCCACAGGCAATACATTCCGTGGAAAGGCCGATGGCCCGGCGTTCTTTGGACTGTGGAGGAATGATTGCCGGCTCGGCAGCGTCTTCCTTGGGCTCAAAATAGAACAGGGCACTTTCCATTTTTTCGAAGAAAGGCTTCAGATCCACGACCAGGTCTTTGATGATGGGGAAATGATTCAAAGGCCGAAGGGTTATTTCTTTGTCTTTCGGCAAATCAGACACGTTCGTCTTACACGCCAGCGCTTCCCTCCCGTTGATGACCATGCCGCAGGAACCGCACATGTTCACACGACAGGCGTATCTGAAGGAGATGGAGGGGTCCTGTTCCTTCTGAAGTCTGAGGAGGACGTCAAGGATGGTTGTGCAGTTCTCGTCTTCGACATCCATTTCGAAACGATCAAAATGGCCTTGGCCGCCTTTGGTTGGATCGTACCGAAACACTCTCACGATCCGCCTGCGTTCTTCGGTTCGGGGCATAATCTCGTCGACTCCTTTTGTTTCTAATAGATACTGTTCCAGATCACGAGAAGGGCGACCAAACCAAGGGCAAGCAATCCATAGATCAGGAGCCTCTGATACTTGACATTGACGACATTGAGGTCAAGCAAGATGACCCTAATGCCCAGCGCCGCGTGAAAGGTTACAGCCATCAGCAAGAGAAACTGGATCATGGGGATGTAAGTTAAAAGGAGATGGAAAACGAGGAGAAAAATAATAACGATCGCAGAAATTCTCTGCCACACCCATGCCCACATTCCAACATACGTGCTTCTTCGTCTGGAAGGATCCAGTTCTTTCCACTGTAGAGGCCTGCGATTCCCGATCTTGATGTCTTGTGCCATGATGTCACTCCGGAACGTTATTCCTAATGCAGGACTTCGGCCGCAACCAAAGTCCGTGCCGGCCAAGCCGGGGGGGGGTGATCTCTTCCTGAAATCCGACTCCATCGGATTTCAGACATTTCCCGCTTTCGGCTGGGAAGAAGCCCCGAAGGGGCGTTGTATGAAATCTGCCAAGGCAGGTTTCATTTCCGATAACGCTGGCACTCCTCCAGGCTCTTATACCTGAATTCAACCGGCCTCTTTTCAAACGTAGGCTCGCCGGCGCCGCCTCTCCGGACAAGGATGTTGTAGAGCGAGTCCTGATCATCCTGTTCCGGGCGATCGATCCGGAAATGAGCAGCCCTGGATTCTTTTCTCAGTTGGGCGGATCGTGCCGTGATCCGGGACACATCGATCATATTGCGGAGGTCTATGTAATAGTTCCAGGGCATGTTGTAAGGTCCTAGCCCCGGTGATCCCCACCGTTTCGGCTTCTTCAGCGATGGCATCGATCTCTTCGACGGCGTGGGAAAGATCCGGCTCCTTCCTTACAACTCCCACCAGATTCCAGTTCGTCTCACGCAACCGATCCCGCAATTCAAAGACCCCGCGGCGCAAAGGTCTTTCAAAGGCACCGGCATAGCGTTCCGCGAGCCTTTCGAGCGAACCAGGCATGATCTCAGGATGGCCTCCCTTCCCCTTGCGAAGGTACTCAGCCATGGCCTTGCCTGCCTGTCTTCCAAAAACGCACGAATCACAGATGCCGTTGCCCCCCAAACGATTGCCTCCATGGACGCCGCCGCTATCCTCTCCCGCCACGAAAAGACGTTCGAGAGACGCTTTGCAATGTTTGTCAATGACGGCGCCCCCCATAATGTAATGAGCGGAGGGAGCGACGGGCACCGGGCCCCTGGCCAGGTCGTACTTGAACTGCCGGCACCGTTCACACATGCCCGGGAAGTTTTTCTCGACAAAATCGGCGCCGAGATGGGCGGCAACGATATGAACGCCACCTTCCTTACAGGCTCGTCCGTCCATCATCTCCAGATAGGAGCAACGGCTGACCACATCCCTTGTGGCTCGCTCCGCCACTTTCGGGGCGTAACGGAGCATATAGCGTTCACCTTGGCCGTTGAACAGATAGGCTCCTTCCCCTCTGAGACCTTCCTCTAACAGGGCGCCCGCGACGACACTGCCGGGAACGATCAAACCGGTGGGATGGAACTGGATCATCTCCATGTCCCGCATCAGAGCACCGGCTCTGTACAGCATGCCGAGTCCGTCCACAGATTTTTCAGGACCCGGCGCATGGAAACGGTAATGGGTCGGGCCGCCGCCGGTTGCGACCAGAGTTGCTGAAGCCTGGGCTGCCAGAAAATTTCCGCGCCGCATGTCAAGAAGCAGCGCTCCGGTCACTTCACGGCCGGATGGGTCCTTCAAGAGATCTACTGCTCTGCACTCCTCGAGAACGGGAATGTCTCTTTTGGCCACCTGCTCGGTAAATCGGCTGATAATCTCTATCCCGGTCAAATCTCCCTTGTGCACCGTTCTGTCGAAGGACTGTCCTGCGAACGGCTTTTGATGTACCGTGCCGTCGGGGTTACGATCAAAAAAGCATCCGAAGCGGTTTTCCATCTCCTTGATCGTCGGCGTGGCTTCTTCCACCAATGTCTTAACAAGCTCCTGGTCATTGACGTACTGGCCGCCTTTGAGTGTATCCATGAGATGTTTTTCATGAGAATCTGCGGTGTTGAGCACCACATTGAAACCCCCTTGCACCATCCGGCTGCACCCTCCCTTGCCCCTGAGAGCTTTTGTGGTGATCAGAATTTTCAGATCCGGGTTGGCATCATGTGCGTAAAGGGCCGCAAGCTGGGCGGCCGCGCCCATGCCGATGATGAGGATGTCCGTCTTTATGATATCCATGGGTCCTCTGATTGTGTCAGTCGATGCCCAATTGTCTGTATATCCGCGGCAGCTTTTCAACGGCCTGCTTTTTCACGTCGAAATACAGGTTTTTTCCATGGGAATCCATCGCAACGATCAACGGACCGAAATCCTTCACACGAAACTTATAGATGGCTTCGGGATGAAGATCTTCCCAGTGGACTTCCTCCACTTCTTCGATTTGAGTTGTCTCCAGCGCTGCTGCTCCGCCCACGATGGCCAAATAGCAGGCTCCGAACCTTCCCATCGCCTCCAGGCTTCCGGCCAATAGCCCGCCTTTGCCCACTATGGCTCTGACCCCGTATTTTTCTATCAGCGGTGGAGTGAACCTCTCCATCCGTGTGCTGGTCGTCGTGCCGATGCAGATCTTTTCCCACTTATCGCCCGTTTTCTTGAGGCTGGGCGCCGTGTGAATACATACCGCGCCACGGAAATCCACAGGCGGCGTCTGCTCCTGATCGAAGATCCGGATTTGCGTGGCGTCCCGAATGCCGTAAATGTGCCCATGAACCGTAACGGTGTCACGGACGTTCAATTTTCTAACGTCGTTCTCTGACAGGGGCGTGTTTAAATCATGGTGTGCCATCTTGGCTCTCCCTTCGGCATTGGACATAAAATCGTTTCACGATTTTATACAACGCGGCTTCCCCGCTTGAGAGCCTTGCGCAGCAAGGCGTTTCATGAAATATGCGCAGCAGATTTCATTATTCGATATTCTGCAGTTCGCTTTTCAGTTTTCTTCGCAAATTCTCGGGGAATGACGGCCCAAAGGTCTAATATCCGTATTCTACTCTGCCGTCCCGAAATATTCTTGCTTTGGCCCTTCGGGCCGGCCAGCATTGACTGTTCACAGCCACGGGATTCTGAGTAATGTGTGTATAGGCGCTTTCGATGTGAACGGCCAGAGCGGTTGTATCTCCTCCGAGCCCCATAGGTCCGATTCCCAAGGCGTTTATGGCCTTCAACAACTCCTCCTCCATTTCCGCCAGCTGAGGATCGCGGTTTCTGGACCCCACAGGTCGGGCGAGGGCTTTTTTTGCGAGCACGGCCACCAGGTCGAAGGTTCCGCCGATTCCCACGCCTATGATTCCAGGAGGACAAGGGTTGGCCCCCGATTCCAGCACGGTGTCAAGGACGAACTTCTTGACTGCCTTGACTCCGTCGGCGGGTATGAACATTCTTGCAGCGCTCATGTTCTCCGAACCCGACCCTTTCGGGACCATAAGGATTTCAAGGTAATCGGCCTCTTCGTCAAAATCCCAGTGAATAACAGGCAAGCCCGGGCCGACACTGGTTTGAGGATTGACCCGCGTCAGGGGGTGGGTTGAACTGCCGCGGAAGGGGTGCTCCAGGGTGGCCCTCTGGGCTCCCTTTTGCAGTGCTCTGGCGATCCTCGCTCCGTCCACGCGGAATTTGCTCCCAATGGTTACAAAGTAGATGGGAAGGCCCGTATCCTGACATACGAGGAGGTCTTCTTCTTCCGCCACCCGGATGTTTTCGAGAATCGTGCGGAAGATCCGTTGAGCCGTTTCACCCGTCTCCCGTTCGTAAGCCTTGTTCAAAGCTTGTTTTACATCAGGCGGCAACCTTTTCAGGGCCGTGATGTACAGTTCTTTCGCAACTTCTTCCACGATTCGATCGTCATGCTCAGTCATAACCCGCTCCTTCCGGGGCATCGTCCCTTTTGTGTAGATAAGCAAAACCTATACCACGTCATCGGCATTGCCTGCACAAAGCGATAAGTGTCTGTTTTGAAGTAAAAACCAGACTGCGGTCTCCGGCAAAGCCTCTGACGGCGCGTGCCGAATTTTGGGCTTGAATTTCGTCTCTGACTTGGGGATAATCCTTTAAAGAATTCTTTCCGAGTAATCAAACCCACAGGGGGAGGTATGCCTTGGAGTTCGACAAAGAAGTATGAAATCCTGCTGAAAATCAACAATGCCATCATCAAAGAGCACACCCGTGAAGGACTCTTCCGGACCATTGCCACTGAGATCAAGAAAGTCTTTCGCTATGATCGCTGCAGCATCAACCTGTATGACACGGAAACCGACTCACTCAGTTACTTTGCGACCGCGGAAGGGATAAAGCCGGAAGGAATAACCTGCGAAAGCCGGCCGCTGTCCCGGGGAGCGGTTGCGAACCTGGTCATTCAATCGAGAAATCCCGTCGTCATTAAAGACCTTTCAGAGCATCCCGAACTGACTACGGCCGAGACATTACTCAAGGAAGGATTGAGGGCGACCATGGCCTTCCCGTTGGTCATCAGGAACAAGTATCTGGGTTCCTTTCACGTCGCTTTTAAGGAGTCGCCTTCGAACATCGACGAACTGACTGCCTTTTGCGGAGAATTGTCCGCGCAGATTACGATCGCGGTTGACAACATGCTGTCGTACTACGAGCAAAGGAAGAAGAGCGAGAAGCTTGAGAAGCAGAAACAGTACGTATTGGAAAAAATGGGAAGATTGTATGGAGATTTCTATTTTAAAAGCGCCGTGATGCGAAAACTGATGCATGACGTGGATCTCGTAGCCCAATATGACACTTCGGTCCTGATAACCGGAGAAACAGGAACCGGCAAAGATCATATTGCGCGATACATACATAATTTGAGCGCACGAAGAGATCAGCTTTTTGTCAAGGTGAACTGCGCGGCATTGGCTCCAACGCTTATTGAGAGCGAACTTTTCGGACACGCGAAAGGCTCCTTCACGGGCGCGAGCAACAAGAGAATCGGCCGTTTCGAGATGGCGGACGGCGGCACCATATTTCTTGATGAAATCGGGGAACTCCCTTTGCCTCTCCAGGCGAAACTCCTCCAAGTCATAGAACAAAAGACGTTCGAAAGGGTTGGAGAGAGCGTCCCCACGTCAGTCGATTTCAGGATCATCGCTGCCACCAACCATGACCTTAGATCCTACATCCGGGAGGAAAAATTCAGGCAGGACCTGTATTATCGCCTTAGTACGATGCACACTCATATTCCTCCCCTGCGGGATCGGGGAGAAGACATTCCTCTTCTGGTCAGGTCCTTCACCCGTAGATTCGCCGGAAAAATGCAGAAGCCGGAGGCCAGCTATACCCCCTCAGCCGTCGATGCCCTATGCCGATATTCTTGGCCCGGAAACGTCAGAGAACTGCAAAATGTTGTTGAAAGGATCATGATCCTGCGCGGCGGCCATACCATTACCGAAGCGGATATCAACCATTTGCTCCATTCCTTCGGAGCCGATGATGAACGAGTCGGGATTAAGAAGTATTTGACTCGAAAGGAAATGGAGAAAATCCATATCGAGGGAGCACTCAAACGTTGCGGCGGAATGATAGGGGGCAAGAGTGGTGCTGCCCGGCTGTTGGGAATCCCAAGGACTACGCTTCAGTACAGAATGAAGAAACTCGGCATCACAAGCAGTCTACCGGAACATCACTCTTGACTGAAGCCGCCACACCTTTTCCCGGCTCGATTATGATCCATGATTATGGATTGGAACTCCGCAGGCACAGCGATCCATTCTTGGACCGGAGGAAGCAGCGTCTGCTTCGTCAGCAGCAGGCGCCTGTGCGGGGGCCTGATACTGGGCTGAGGTGCCGGGTATTGGGCGCGGTGGTCTGCTCCTTAAGTTTCTTTTAAATTGATTTTAACATAATTTCAGCGGGTTATTCCCAATCCTGTTCTCGGCACAACTATTGCTATAAATTGTCTCGAAATGGTATCGACGGTTGCTGCTCCGCGTCACGCATGGGGCCCTCTTCCCCACGATTCCAGGGGAGAGGGCAGGGTGAGGGGCGTACGCGGGCCTTGAAAAATATGAGTACCCCGAAATCAAACCTCAGTCTAGAGGGGTCCCTTTCATAAACAAACGAACAACAGTCATTTCATACTGCTTTAGCGAGAGAAATCCCAAAGGGGGCGGGTGCGTAATCTGCCTGTCCGGCGGCGTAGTCTCGGCAGGAAAGCGGGAAATGACCGGCCTTTAGCAAGGCCGAACCGTCAGGCGGCTTGCTCGTCTTCGGCATTCTTGTCTCCGCAGCGTTTAAACATCATTTCGAAAGGATAGGTAGAGGATCATGAAGATTGGATATCCATTGAAGGGAATCAGGGTCCTTGCGCTGGAGCAGTATATTGCGGGTCCGGACTGCACCATGTGGCTGGCGGACTCCGGGGCGGAAGTGATCAAGATTGAACGCCCGGGTTCAGGAGACCCGAGGCGGACTTATCTCCCTGTTGTCGAAGATGAGAAAGGGAATAAAGCCTATGGGGGTTTCAAGATCTTTAACAGGAACAAGAAAAGCATTACCCTGAACCTTCAGTCCGATAAGGGCAAAGAAATCTACAAGGAACTGATCAGGCATGCGGATGTGGTCGTAGAGAATATGGCGCCCAAGACCGTGGAGAAACTCGGCTTGGGATATGAAGTCTTACAGAAGATCAATCCAAGGCTCATCTACGCCGCCATAAGTGGATTCGGAAGGCTTGAAGATTTCAAGGGCATTTATTCGGAAAGGCCCGCCTTCGACCCGGTGATACAAGCAATGGCCGGTATTATGGACCAAATCGGCGAGGAAGGCGGGCCGCCCTTGTACGGCTTTCCGGGTCTGGCGGATGCTTTCACCAGTGTGGTCACGGGATACGCGATCATGCTTGCATTGTTCATGCGTGAGAAGACCGGTGAGGGGCAGTTTATCGATTCCAGCATGTACGACAGCCTAGTGGCTTTGAACACCATGGGAATTATGATCTATTCCTTCGGCAAGGAAGTGGTCACGAGAGGAAACAGCTTGAAATACCAGGCTCCGGCGGGCACCTACAGGGTGAAGGACGGAACCTATGTGGCGCTGATCGTTGCCAATGAATTCATGTGGGAGAGGTTCTGCAAGGCGATCGGACGCGAGGACTTGCGGGAGGATCCCAGGTTTGCGGATGGGAAGAAAAGGGTTGCGAACCGGGAAGTGCTCGATACGATCGTCAAAGAGTGGATGGGAGCCCGTACTAGGGAACAAGTGGTCGAGGCGCTTCTCAAGCAGGGAGTCCCGGTGGGAGAAGTCCAGACCACCGAAGACCTGGTAAAGTGCCCCCACCTCAAGGCAAGGAAGATGCTCCTTGAGATCGATGATCCCATTGCCGGAAAGCGCATCTTTGCAAAATCTCCTTTCAGGATGTCCGGAGTGGAGGAACCGCGCGCGACCACGGCGCCCGATCTGGGAGAGCATACGGAGAATGTGCTCAAAGACCTCCTCCAGTATGGGGATGAAAAGATCGCCGAGTTGCGTAAAGAGAAGATCATCTAATGCAGGCTTCGGCCCGCAATCAAACGCTGTACGGGTTCGGCCGGAGGGGTGGTCTCTTCCTGAAATCCGACTCCATCGGATTTCAGATATTTCCCACCTTCGGCGGGAGGGAAGTCCCGAAGGGACGTTATATGAAATCTGACTTGGCAGATTTCATTGCGGACTCCGAAGAGACCACCCCTCCGGCCGGACTTTGGAATTCTCCGCAACGTGTGGAGATGTCACGGGTTGAGAATCTAATCAACATTTGAAATGGAGTGTTTACACATGGCAGATCAAAAACGAACAAAAGAAGAGGATATCACCTTTTTTCATCCGGAGTTGCTGGAAGTTCCTGATGATGGTCCCCCGTTTTTGAAGGGTTACAAATGCAGGAAGTGCGGGAAGATCTGGTTCCCCAAGTTTGTCCCGTGCCCGAATCCCGATTGCTGGTCCGAAGAAATGGAAATGGTTCCTTTGAGTCGCAGGGGGAAGATTTACAGTGTAACGGATGTATATATCGGTCAACCCACCATGAGGGAATACATGCCCATGGCCATGGCGTACGTCGATCTCCCGGAGGAGATCAGAGTCTTCGCTCAGCTCCAGGGTGAGTTGGGAAGCTTCCGGTGTGGGGATGAGGTTGAATTGACTACCGGACCTGTGAGAAACAACAGGGAAGGCAAACCGATCATCAGCTACAAATTCAGAAAAGTCCAGGCATAAGAGAGAGGATGAAACCATGCGCGACGTATACATCATCGGTGTCGGCGAGACACCGTTCGGGATGCTGAAAGACGACTTCCACATTTTGGGCCAAAAGGCCGTGAGAGCGGCGGTCAAGGATGCGGGCATCAAGTGGCATGAGATTGACAGCGCGTTCGTGGGAAACGGGACGAACGGAATCGTCACGGGGCAAAGGATATTCCGTGATCTGGGGATGTCCGGGAAGCTTCCCATTATCAATGTTGAAAGCGCTTGTTCGGCAGGGGCCCTCGCCGTTCACAGCGCATACGTCAGGGTAGCCACCGGGCTCGACGAGATCTCCATCGGAGTGGGCGCCGAGAATGCATCCCTGCACAGGGAGCCGGGGTCCGCTCCTTCACCCGACATGACCGATATTGAAGGGTTCATGGGGGCGGTCATGGTGGCGAAGTACGCCTTGCGTGCACAAAGGTATATGTACGAAACGGGTGCAACCGCCGAGGACCTGGCACAAGTGACCATCAAGAACCGGAGGCACGCAACCGAAAACCCCTTCGCATGGCGAAAAGGCAAAATCAGCGTGGAGGAAATCCTGAATTCGAGACTGATCGCCACCCCACTCACATTGGAGCAGTGTTGCGCCATGACGGACGGCGCAGGAGCCGTGATCGTCGCCTCAAAGGAGGTCGTGAAGAGACTGGGCATTTCAAAGCCGGTCAAAATTATCGCTTCCGCGCTGGTTTCCGGTCCTTTCAGCGTCGGCCCCAAGGATGAGACCGGCGACGACATCATCACTATGGGCACCCGAAAGGCCTATGAGCAAGCAGGAGTAGGTCCGGAAGATATTGACATGGTCGAATGCCACGATGCTTTTACGATCACCGAGTTGATGTACTGTGAGGCCATGGGTTTCTGCAAGAAAGGGGAAGGCCTGAAGATGCTGCGCGACGGAGATCTCACCCACGGAGGAAAGGTGGTTTTCAGTCCGCGGGGAGGGATGCTGTCCTATGGCCATCCTATGGGCGCTTCGGGAGCCGCGCAAATCGCGCAGAACGTCAAACAGCTCCGCGGCCAGTGCAAGGGTTACCAGGTGGAAGGGGCAAAGGTGGCATTGTCCCAGGTGACCGGAGGCGGCTTGCAGGGAACGCAACACGCAGCATGCACGACTCATATCCTGGCTGTATGAAGGGTGAAGACAATGGGCGATAAGAATGGTCGGGAGGAATATGCGATCGACGAAAAAACGCCGGATCTTACTTATTCTCTGTCCTATAAGGATGTGGTCGATATCCTCGAAATCATCGATGCTGTGACAGAGTCTGAGTTGGAGGTAGAATTGGGAGACCTGAGGATCAGTGTAGTCAAGAAAGGATGCGCTGGGTGAAATCGTCCAAGGATGCGACGGTGAGAGAAGTCGGATTTGAGGACGAATCCTTCCGGACAGCCCCTCAATCTCTGTGGGCTACCAGGATGAAAACCGAGACTATGCTGGGCATTGCACCAACCTTGGACCAGGCCGGATTTACTAAAATCTGCGTTACCAGTGCCGCAGCCTTTGAAACCGCCGTGAAGTATCTTTTCGAAGACCCCTGGGAGCGGTTGCGTCTGCTGAGGCGGCTGATGCCGAGGACTCCTTTGAATTTCTTTGTGCGCAGCAGGAACCTCATGGGATGGCAGATGTTTCCAAACGATGTGGTGGAGCTCTTCCTCAGGTGCATCCAGCGAACGGGGATCGAATGGATCGAGGTCTTCGATGGGCTCAACGACTTGAACATCATCGAATTTCACTTCGGCCTGGCGAAGCGGATCGGTCTTCGGACCACGGGCCACCTGTCCCTCAATCTCAGCCCGGTGCATACGGATGAGTACTATGCGAAAAAGGCAAAAAGGCTGGTCAAACTCGGCGTCGACGTGATCGAACTCTCAGACCCCTGCGGGGTGATCAAGGCGGAGAGACTCAGGTCCTTGATTCGGGCCGTGCAGGCCGCCGCGCAAGGGAAGGCAAAGCTTTCCTTCTTCGCTCATTCCAATACCGGAACCTCGGGGGATTGCTACAAGGCGGCCATGGAAGAGGGGATCAATTTTCTGAAGACCGTGACCCTTCCCCTGGCCTACGGGTACTCGCTCCCTGCCTCCATCGACATGCTTTACGCCGCTCGCGAAAGAGGGGTTCATGTGGGCGTAGACGAGCGACGCCTCAAGGAGATTGACGATTATTTTTACTGGAGCGCTTATCAGGAAAAGAAGCCCACCGGGAAGATCGTACCCTTCGATCCCGCATACTACGAGGCAGTCGCCATGCATCAGATCCCCGGGGGCATGATGTCCAATCTGGAAAACCAGCTCGCCGAACTGGGTCTCCTGCACAAACCGCCCCAGGTGCTGGAGGAGTCGGCGGTGGTGCGCCGGGAATTGGGGTATCCCGTGATGGTCACGCCTTTCTCCCAGCTGGTGGGCGTGCAGGCCGTCTTCAATGTGATGGAAGGAGAGCGCTATCGAACCGTGCCCCAGGAGCTGAGGCTTTACGTCAGAGGGGCATACGGGGAGCCGGCGGCTCCGATCGATCCCGATGCCATGGACCGTATCCTGGCCGGCGGGGACAAGGATCCCATTGATCCGACAAAGTCCTTTGACGATCCGTACCTGGAGAAGGTGCGTGCAGAGCAGGGGCCGTTTGCATCCGACGAAGACATGCTGCTCTGCATCTTCAATACCCGGGAAACCATGGAAAAGTTTTACCAGAACAAGAAAACCATCGAAGTTCCGGTCGTGAAAAAGCCTTTGGCCGCTTTGATCCAGGAATTATCGAGAAGACATGACATCAAGGCCGTGAGGATTGAAAAGGGGCGGCTGAGAGTCCGATATCAACACAGTGCAAACTGATCCGGCGCCGGCCGGACTATCTCCGCGAGGGATGGTGAACACCATCCGGGAAGAGGAGGTCCTGCTTTAGAGCTCTTATAAAGAGGAAGATTGAGGATGCAGGCCCACACGATTTGTCTCCGTTGCCACCAGAAATGCCATCTCATTGCCGAGGTAGTCGATGGTAAGATCGTTTCGGTTGTGGATGCGGCCCCATACAACCGGATGCCGGCATGCCGGGAAGTCTGCCCGATCGGCATGGATATCCCGGGATATTTGATTGCCGTATCGCAGGGCAAACTGGACAAAGCCATGGAGATCATCCGGGACACAAATCCCTTCCCCATGGTCTGCGGGAGGATCTGCCATCATCCCTGCGAAAAGGAATGCATCCGGGGCGTCGTGGATGAACCGGTGGCGATCATGTCCATCAAGCGGTTTGTGGTGGACCAAGCCGTGGGAGCGAGCGCAAAGGTAACTCCGGTTCCGCGCTCCCGCTCCGAGACGGTGGCAATCATCGGCGCCGGGGTCGCCGGGCTTACTGCCGCCCATGATCTGGTAAAGGCGGGATTCGGGGCGACGGTCTATGAGGCCTCCGCAGAGCCGGGGGGCGTGCTGAGCAGGGTGATCCCGGAATTCAAGCTTCCCAGGGCCGCCGTAGAAGCCGACATCCAATACATCAAGGACTTGGGCGTGAAGATCAGGACCAATTCCCCTGTCGGCAAGGGTCGCACACTCGATAGCCTTCGCAGGAAGCATCAGGCCGTCCTGATCGCGGTCGGCAGCTGGTCGCCCGCCCCATTGCGGATCGCGGGCTCGGATTTGAAGGGCGTCCACTATGCCCTCCCTCTGCTGGAGGGTTTGAAAAGAGGGAAACGAATACGGATGAGCGGCCGCGCCGTCGTCATCGGCGGCGGAAACACGGCCATGGATGTGGCCAGGGTCGCGCTTCGCCTGGGCGCGGAGGAGGTCCATATCGCCTGTCTCGAGGACCTGAAGAACATGCCCGCAGATCCGTGGGAGGTGGAACATGCCACCGGCGAGGGAGCGAAGATCCATCCCTCCCTGGCCCCGCAGAGATTCAGAAACAATAGACGCGGTCATGTCGCCGGAGTGGATTTCAGAGAGGTGGCCGAATTTTCCCTAGACGAGAAGGGGAGCCCTGCCTGGACCCTGCGGGATGGCGGGAAGAGCGAATTCTCCATGGATGCCGAGACGGTGATCATCGCCATCGGGCAGGGTCCTTCCCTGGCGCCTCTTCAGTCCAAGATGGGCCTGAGGCTGACCGGCCGCGGCACCCTGGAGGTGGACCCGCAAACTATGGCCTGCAATGGTCCCGGGATATTCGCGGCCGGTGACGTGGTGGCGGGTGCCGGAACGGTGGTGGAGAGTATGGCCGCGGGAAGAAAGGCGGCCGAATCGATCATCCGGCTTCTCACCGGCGCAAAGCGTAAGACAAAGAACCCTTCCCTCGCAGAGACCCTCAAAAGAGCCAGACAGACCGTCAATGTCCCCTTCTCTGAGCAGCGAGCGCGCGCGCTCATGCCAACCCTTCCGAGCGAAGAGGCGGTCTCCTCCTTCAGGGAGGTGAACTTCGGCTATGATTTGCAGGCGGCCGCGAAAGAGGCCTGCCGGTGCCTCAATTGCGCCACCGTGTGCATCAAGGGCGCTACGATCCCGGATCTCATGTATCACCCGGATCGTCTGCTTTACCCCCTCAAGAGGACTGGCGAAAGGGGGAGGGAAAATGGAAGCGGATCTCATGGGACGAGGCGCTCGACACCATCGCACGCCGGTTGAAAGAAATTAAGGAGAAATACGGGCCGGAGGCCATTCATGTTTCCTGCGGTTCGGGCCAGAAGCATATCGCCATCCAGGCCGCCAAGATGGCCGAGTGGCTGTGGCCGACGCCCAACACCCACATGGGGCGATATACCTGCATCCATCCCGACGTCGTCGCAAACAACGTGACCTTCGGGGATTCGGTCACCTACGAATTCGGGCCGGACTACGGCCTTGCAAAATGCATCGTCTTCTGGGGAGCCGAGCCCGATGTGGCCACTCCGGCCCAGGCCCGGGTGATCCATCGTGCCCTCCGCTCCGGGTCCAAGACGATCGTGGTCGATCCCAGGCCGATCCCCATGGCCAGGAAGGCTGATGTATGGCTGCGGATCCGGCCCGGCACGGATATGGCCCTGGCCCTCGCCATGGCGAACGTGATCATCGACGAGGGGCTCTACGACAAGGAGTTCGTGGAGAATTACTGCTCCGGCTTCGAGGCATTGAAGGCCCATGTGCAAGCGTACACCCCCGCCCGGGCCGAGCAGATCACGGGTTTGTCGAAGGAGGACATCATCAAGGCGGCGCGCTTGTATGCCACCTATCGACCCGGGTGTGTTTACATCCGCCTGGGCTCCGGTGCGCAGCAGGTGACCTCCACCCAGACCGCGAGGGCTATTTCCATTCTGATCGGGATCACCGGCAACGTGGATGCCAAGGGCGGGAACCTCCTCTACATGAGAACCTTCTATGAAGCGCTGATGTGGCATCCGTATATCATGTTCACCGGAGTGAAGCCGCCCGCGGCGATTAACGAAAGACGCTTCGGGGCCAGGGAATATCCTCTGAACCATAAAGCCGCTTTTTGCCACATCCCTACCACCATACGAGCGATGGAGGAAGGAAAGGCGCGGGCGATGTGGGCCGTTGCCGACAACCTGATCGTGGCGGAGATGGACAGCCGGCGAATCTGGGAGATCATGAAGAAGAAGCTGGACTTCATCTTCGTCTCCGAGCTGTTTATGACCCCCACCGCGGAGCTCGCCGATATCGTGCTCCCCGCGGCCTTGTTCCCGGAATGCGATCAGCTTGTGGAGGCCTTCGGGCATCCCTCCAGCACGATCAGCGCAAGGAAAAAGATCGTGGAGCCTGCCGGAGAGTGCCGGGACGACCGGGAGGTGGCGATCGAGATAGCCAAGAGGATGGGCATGGACGTCTCCCCATGGAACACATTGAAGGATTACCTCAACTGGATGCTTGCCTATCAGGGGATCACCTTTGATGACCTGCTCAAGAAACCCAATGCCACACTGACGCTTCCCAGGAAGTATGAGCGGTACAGAAGCAGCAGCCCTGCATTCCATACTCCCAGCGGCAAAGTCGAGCTTTACTCCAAGGTCTTTGAAGCCATGGGGGTGGATCCTTTGCCGGTCTACGAGGAGCCCCCGGAGAGCCCGCTGAGGACGCCTGAGCTTTTCAAGGAGTTCCCCTTCATCTACACGCACTACCGGATCTACGGGTATATGCACAGCGAAGGAAGGCAGATCAGGCGCCAGCGCGGCTTGAATCCGGAACCCTATCTCCAGATGAATCTCCAAAGGGCGGCCGGTTTGGGGATCCGGCCGGGCGATTGGGTATATCTGGAGACGCCAGGCTCGGCCGGGAAGGCACGCGTGAAATACCGGACCCAACTGATCCCCGACATGCACCCGGACGTGGTGGCCGGCCCGCACGCATGGTGGTTTCCGGAAATGGCCGCGCCCGAGCACGGCTGCTTCGAATCCAACATCAATTCGATCGCGACCCTGGATCCTCCCTATGATCCTCTTGTCGGAGTCCCCCAGGTGCGAGCGATCCTTTGCAGGGTTTGGAAGGCGGATTCGAAACAGGGGTGAGATATGTCTGAGGACTCGATCAAGAATTCGACGGAAGCGCTGCTGCATTTGCCGGCTGCGGGGCTGAGCGAAAGGCTGTCTCCCGCTTTGGAAGAGATCGATCGATCTGGAATCGGGAAGCTCCTGGATGAGTCTCCCGATTTCATGGCCAGACTTCTGAACAAAATCAGGGATGCGGATCCCGCCCTGATCTTCAGCGAAGCACCGGATGCCGCCGACCGGCTGAGTGCTCTCTTGTGGAAGGGGGTGGCACACAGGGCGAAGCGATCGAAGGAGATGGGCTCTCTCCTGAAGAATGCCCAGAGAGATTTTCACGGAAATATCGAGGCCTCGGACAGCCCTTTCAGGAATCACTTCACGATGGAGAAGGGCAAGATCGGCGGCGGTCCGGGATTGCTTCATTTCAGGGAGGAGGATTTCCGGTTCATGGGCCCGACGGGGGTTCTTATCGATATGTTGACCGGGGATCTTCCCATGGGGCTGGGGAACCTGAGACTTCAGACGGCCGGGCATCCCGGATGGATTTCACGCTTGGTTCCGGTGATGCAGGAGATCAACAGGATCCTCAAAGGGACCTAGTGCGTGTCTCAGAAAGGCCTTGATTGGAAATGTCATTTCGAAGAACCAAGTAAACGCGTTGTTGATAGATGTGAAACGGAGAGGCGAGGAGGGCATTTTATGGTCTTGGTGAACAAGGATGAAGTCATCCAGATTTTGAAGATCGTGGCTGAATCGACGGTAGATGAGTTCCACCTCGAAAGCAATGGCCTGAAGTTGAGTATCAAGAAATATTCGGGAGGGGAGTCGGCCCCGCTAACAGAAGCTGCGACTGAAGAGCCCGAAAAGGCGAAAGTGAAGCAATCGGAAAGACAGGCCGTTTCGCATCCGTCTTCCATGCCTTCTGTTGCTGAAATGCCTGCGCATAAAGAGCCTGCCCCATCTCTGCCCGAAGAAGAGGGGCTTCTGGCCATCCGGGCTCCGATGCTGGGGACCTTTTATCGGGCTCCGAAACCGGGCGCGCCTCCCTTTGTGGAGGTGGACCAGTTGGTGACAGAGGAAGATGTGGTTTGCATCATCGAGGTGATGAAGCTGTTCAACACGGTCAAGGCCGGCGTACGCGGACGCGTTGCGAAGATCTGCGCCGAGAATGCGCAGATGGTGGAATACAAGCAGGTGCTGTTCCAGATCGAGGAAGCCTCGGAAGAAGAGAAACGGGAACGGAGCGCATGAACGGCATTTCCCGGGTTTTGATCGCCAATCGAAGTGAAATAGCCATCCGCATCATCCGGGCGTGCCGGGATCTGGGGATAGAATCCGTCGTGACGGTCTCAGAGGCGGACAAGGAGAGTCTGCCGGCGCGTATGGCGGACCGTGCTGTCTGCATCGGCCCGCCGAGATCCATCGACAGCTACCTCAAAGTAGGCACAATCATTTCAGCAGCCCTGGGGACCGGCGCAGATGCTATCCATCCCGGATATGGGTTTCTTGCCGAACAGCCCGATCTTCCGGAAGCGTGCAGGCGGCATGGCATTATCTTTATAGGTCCGACTGTGGAAAACATCCGCACAATGGGGGACAAGATTCTGGCGCGAAAGATAGCCCGTGAAGTGCAGATTCCGGTGATTCCTGGCTCGGGACTGGTCCATGACGCCGAGACGGCGATGAGGGTGGCTGAGGAGGTAGGCTATCCGATTCTGCTGAAGGCAGCGGCAGGCGGCGGCGGCAAAGGGATGAAGGTTGTAGAACGGTCCGGAGATATGAAGACCGTTTTCGATGAGGCCTCCGGAGAGGCTCAGGCGGCATTCGGGGACAACCGGATGTACGTGGAGCACTTTATCCCCAATGCGCGGCATGTCGAAATTCAGGTCGTTGGGGACAGGCATGGAAACATCGTGCACCTCTTTGAACGCGACTGCTCTTTGCAGCGACGCCACCAGAAAATGCTGGAGGAAGCCCCTTCACCAGTGCTTTCCGCTCAGCTCCGGCAAGAGATCTGCAAAGCCGCACTGACCATCGCACGGCATATCCGGTATGAGAATGCGGGAACGGTCGAATTCATCCTGGACCAGGACAACAACCGATTCTACTTTCTCGAGATGAATACGCGAATCCAGGTGGAACATCCCGTAACTGAAATGATCACCGGCATAGACCTGGTGAAAGAGCAGATTCGTGTGGCTGCGGGGCAGCCTGTCGGTTTCTCTCAACAAGACGTAACGGTGGACGGACATGCGATTGAGTGCAGGATCAATGCGGAATCGGCGAAGCATGGGTTTCGACCCTGCCCGGGGAAAATCCAGGAGTGGACCCCACCGGAGGGAACCGGCATACGATTGGATACCCACTGTTACCCGGGTTATATGGTTCCGCCCTTCTACGATTCCCTTATCGCAAAACTCATCACGAGCGGAAGAAACAGACAGGAGGCTATCGAGAGAATGCTGTTCGCGCTCTCGAATTTTTTCGTGTCGGGGATAGAGACGACGATCTCTTTCCATCAGGTTATTCTGCGACACCCTCAGTATTTGGAAGGAAAAGTGAGCACACGGTGGGTGGAGGAGGTTCTACTGAAAGGCTGACGACTTTTTACGAGGTCATGAGAGATAAGGAAATACAAAAGGTTGGCGGCAGAGCGCCTGGACATTTCTTTTGCTTTAAGCTGGAAAGCGTTCGGGAGGAGAGAGAATTTTTGAGAACATTATTTATTCTAAGGAGGAATCGCATGATCCAGTTTCTCGTTCATGAAGAAGCCGACAATGTCGGAGTAGCCACCGTGGACATCAAGGCGGGGGAAAAGGCAAAAGGGCTTTACATGGACTCCCGGAAGTCGATCGAGGTGGGGGCCGTGCAGGACATCCCCCTTGGGCACAAGATTGCGCTCAAGGAGCTGAAGAAAGACTCCTCGACCATCAAGTATGGCCATGACATCGGCCGGGTTGTCGCCGACATCAAGCCGGGAGAGCATGTCCACATTCATAACCTGAAGACGAGGAGGTGGTAAGAGATGAAAGAACCGAAAGTCTATGCCTATCGCCGTGAGAACGGCCGGGTCGGCATCCGCAATCATGTGGTGATCCTGCCTTTGGATGATCTGAGTAACAGCGCGTGTGAGAAGGTCGCTTACGGCGTCAAGGGATGCAAGGCCATTCCTCACCCCTATGGCCGTCTCCAGTTCGGGAAGGACCTTGAACTGTTCTTCCGGACCATGATCGGGACGGGCGCCAATCCCAATGTGGCAGCGGTGGTGGTGATCGGCATCGAACCTGAATGGACCGGCCGCATAGTGGAGGGGATCGCCGTAACGGGCAAACCGGTAGCCGGGTTTAGCATCGAACGTTTCGGCGAGTTCAAGACGGTGGAGATGGCGAGCTGGAAAGCCAAGGAGTACGCCCACTGGGCAAGCGAGCTGCGACGTGAAGAATGTGATCTGAAGGACGTGTGGGTCAGCGTCAAATGTGGGGAGAGTGATACCACAAGCGGTCTGGCCTCCAACCCCACTGTTGGAAACGCTATCGACAAACTGGTCGAGATGGGCGCCACCTGCAGCTTCGGCGAGACGAGCGAGATCACGGGTGCAGAAATGGTTTGCAAGGAGCGAGCGGCGAGCCCGGAGGTGGGCGAAGCCTTCATGCGAACATGGCAGGCCTACGAGAACATGATCCAGGCCAACAAGACAGACGACCTTTCCGGATCTCAGCCGACCAAGGGAAACATCCGAGGCGGACTGACCACCATTGAGGAAAAGGCATTCGGCAACCTGCAGAAGATCGGCAGGAAGGCCAGATACGTGGGAGTCCTGGACAAGGCCGAGCCGCCGACCGGTCCGGGTCTTTGGTACATGGATACTTCCAGCGCGGCGGCCGAGGCTGTGACGCTCTGGGCGGCTGCGGGGTTCGTTGCCCATTTCTTCCCCACGGGACAGGGCAACATCATCGGGAATCCGATAGAGCCCGTGATCAAGCTGACGGCGAATCCCCTGACAGCCAAGACCATGAACGAACACATTGACTATGACTGCTCCGCCATCCTGAGAGGTGAGATGACTCTGGACCAATCAGGGGAGAATTTACTCCAGATGCTCATTCGGACCTGCAACGGCCGTTTGACGGCGCAGGAGGTTTTGGGCCACGAGGAGTTTGTGCTGACCAAGCTGTATGAGAGCGCATGATGCTTATTCCTGAGGAGCTCCTGCAATCGTGCGGGCGGGTTCGTGAGGACTGACCCGCACGCTCATGTTCCTTATTCAGAAGGGGGGTGAACGGTGGATAAAGCAACGAAAGTGGGACTCTTGAAGAGTCTGCTCCTGGCCAGGGTGTTTGAAGAAAAGAAGACCGAATTGGCCCTTGAAATAGCGAAAACCGACATCAAACCCACCTCCTGCATCGGCCAGGAAGCCATCCCTGTAGGGTTTTGCTACGGGCTGAACAAGGATGACTACATCCTGCCTTCTATCCGGTCGGCCTGGGCCGCAGACATAACCAAGGGGTTGCCTTTGAAAACCATTGCGGCAGAGATGTACGGCAAGGCAGGAGGGCTTAGTAACGGACGGGAGATATCGGCGTTGATGACCCACATGGAACTGGGCATCGTAGGCGGGACCGGGGTCCTGGCCGGCACAATCACCGTGGCTGCCGGTCTCGGCCTTGCAGCGACTTACAAAGGGACCAGGCAGGTGGCGGTGTGCTTTTTCGGGGATGGGGCTTCCTGCAGGGAGGAGTTCTACAGTGGGTTGAATTTTGCCGCCGTGAAAAGACTTCCCGTTGTGTATGTTGTGGAGAACAATCAAATCGCCGAGTTCACGCCCATCCGGAAGTTCATGCCCGTAGAAAATATTGCTGACAGGGCCGCAGCCTTCGGTATTCCCGGCAGGATTGTGGACGGAAACGACGTGGTGGCAGTGTATCAAACAGCTCAAGAAGTCATTGGAAGGGCACGGAGAGGCGAGGGACCGTCTCTGATAGAATGCAAGACCTGCAGGATAAGACCCATGTCCGAAATGGCCAGCGAAAACAGCCCTGACAAAGTCTTGCCTGAGAACGTCATCGAAACGTGGAGGAAAAAGGACCCCGTGAAGAGATTCATGGAACATATTCTTCAGAACGGCTTGCTCACAGAAGGAGAGATTGAGGAGTTCAGAAAACAATCCAAGAGGGAGGTGGACGAGGCATTCGAATTTGCCGCGAACAGTGAGTATGCCCCTCCGGAGGAGGTCTTCAGGGATGTTTATGCAGGGCGCGAGGAGGTGGTCGTATGAGACGAATCACCTATAGAACGGCCATCAATGAAGCTTTGCGTGAGGAAATGGAGAAAGACAACACAGTCTTCCTTCTCGGCGAAGATATCGGCCCCGGTGGAGTAGGAGGCGTGACAGCAGGATTGCAGGGACAATTCGGAGAGAGGAGAGTCATCGACATGCCCATAGCGGAGACGGCCATCGTAGGGTCCGCAATAGGCGCTTCACTCGCGGGACTTAGACCGGTGGCCGAGATCATGCATGTTGACTTCATCTTTATCTGCATGGACGGCATCTGTAACTGGGCAGCCAAGCAGCGCTTCCTCTCTGGGGGTAAAGTCGGCGTCCCTATCACCATCAGAGCCCCTTCGGGAGCAAGGGGAATCGGACCCCACCATGGGCAGTGCCTAGAGGCCTGCTTTCAGAATATTCCGGGTCTGAAACTGGTCATGCCTTCAACACCGTACGACGCCAAGGGATTGCTGAAATCCGCCATCAGGGATGATGATCCGGTTCTGTTTTTTGAAAGCAAGTACGCTTATGATAGAGAAGGCGATGTTCCGGATGAGGAATACACGATACCTCTGGGCAAAGCGGACATCAAGAGGGAAGGGAAAGACATAACCCTCGTGGCAATCGGAAGCATGGTCTACCAGGCCTTGGAGGCAGCCGAGGAATTGAGCGCCGAAGGCATCGATTGCGAAGTGATAGATCCGAGAACCATCCTGCCTCTGGACCAGGAGGCGATACTGAAGTCGGTGGCAAAGACACACCGCGCGGTTATCGTGCACGAAGCTCCTAAAACGGGAGGTGTGGGAGGCGAGGTGGCGGCACTGATCGCGGAGAAAGAGTTCGACTCGTTGGAGTCGCCGATTGTCAGAGTCGGAGCGCCTTTTACGCCGCTTCCCCGCCATCCCTATGAGAAGCTCTATTTGCCCAATAAAGAGAAAATCATCGATGCGGTGAAGAAAATTTTTCATTGATGGTGGCCCGAAGGATGAGTCACAAATTTTGGAAGAAAGGAGGTGATGGTGGCGAAGATAGAAGGGAAGAGGCTTTTATCATCTTATCAACCCAATAATGCCGTTCAGGAGGTTTGATATGAAGAAGCAAAGAGTACTCATGATGGTAAGTGTTGTCTCCTTCTTTTTGACGATTTCAGTCCTGCCTGTGGGGATGTCTTCTGCCAAAGAAATCGTCCTCAACTGGGCTTCATTCGTTCCCAAGACACATCCCGAGACAGTATCTCTTCAGAAAGGCTTATTTGACGTCATCAACGAGCGCGGCAAGGGGAAAGTGCACATCAACTATCGCGGCGGGCCTGAGACCTTCCCGGAACGTGATTTAGGAGATGCGGTGCACAAAGGCATCGTGGATTTCGCTACGGCCCTCTGCACTTTTTATCAAGAAATCGTACCGGGCGCGGCTATCACGAGGTTTTCCCCTTTCGAGCCCAGTGTAGAACGAAAAAACGGGGTTTATGACTGGCTGGATGCGCACCATGCGAAATATGGAATCAAGTACATGGGAAGGTGTAACCCCAGCAAGGGAGGGGATACCTATTTCTACACCTATATGAATAAAAAACCCATGACGCAGGGGGACTTCAAGGGACTCAGGATAGGGGCGGCCGGATCGGGCCGTCCCGCCGTTGAAGCCATGGGCGCCGGCGTGGTCACCCTTAAGCTGAGCGAGTATTACACGGCCATGGAAAGGAACTTGGTGGATGGCATTGTCTCTGTTCCCCTGGCCGCGTGGGTCGCGTGGGGCATTCACGAGAAAACCAAATATGTCATCGACCATCCGTACTTCCAGGCTACGGGGCTCTTGATCGGGAATTTGAAGAGCTGGCAGAACCTTCCCAAGGATGTACAGGATTTGATCATGGGGAGGATGATCGAATTTGAAAAAGAGGCGATCCAGGATGAAACAAGGAAAGCTGACCAGGCACGGAAGACGATGGAGAAGGTGGGAGTGGAGTTCTATAAATTGCCTCCGGATACGGCGAAATGGTATCTTGATAATATGTACACTCCCTCATGGAAGCACGAAGAGGACAGGTTCGGACAGGTGGTGAGGGATTTCAAAGCGGTTTTAGAAAAGGCCAAAGCGAAGTAGTCCTTAAAACCTCGGGCAACGGCCTTGACACGGGCTGTCAAGGCTGGTGCCTTACAAGATGAGAGCGCCATTAAAAGCTTAGAAAAGTCTTCACACCTGTCGCTGGATGGAAGCAGGCAGTCGCAGGAAGGGTCGAAGACGAGCTGACAGGAAGGGGCGGTCCAGTTTTGAAGTGAGATTTTTTCGGTTTGGCGGGGGTACCCAGTGACAAATTTCTCGGCGCCAATGTCAATCTGTTACACGGAGTTCTTATGAAAATCGGCACTATTTTTGACAGGTTTATTGATGCTCTGGCCTTTATTGCAGGCGTTCTGCTTGTCCTTGCCTCCTTCGGCGTGGGGTTCATGATCTTTTCCAGATATTTCCTGAACCGACCGCTGGGGTGGGTGATAGAGATCGACGAGTATATCTTGCTTTTGTTGGCCTTTCTCTTAGCCGCATGGGTGCTGAAGAGGGATGCTCATGTGAAGATGGACGTAGTGGTAGAGCATCTGCCCCCGAGAATACGACTCGTCTGCAATGTGGTTGGTGCAATCCTGGGTGCGATGGTATGCCTCGTCCTGACCTGGTTCGGGACAAAGGTCACATGGCATCTCTACCAGTCCGGGACCCTGACCCCGACTTATCTGGAGCTTCCGAAATATCCTTTTGTCGCCGTGATTCCCTTCGGCAGTCTTCTATTCATGATCCAGTTTATCCGAAGGGCTTGTGGATTTATACGGACATCGGATGCCACGAAAATTAAGGAACGAGAATCAGGCTAAACAATACCTATGACGTCCCAGTCACCAAATCCGCAGAAGGATTGAAGGAGCGTCCAAGGCGATAACTAGGAGCGTCGGAGGCCGCAATGGATTGAAGGAATAGAGGACTTTCAGGCGGCGCTTCCCAAGCACAGTTCAACCCTATAATGGAAATGAGGGAGTAAACCCGAATGGAATGGTATTGGCTGCTCTTGATTATACTGGGTGGGATGGTACTCCTGATGACATCCGGAATGCCGATCGTGGTCAGTCTGTACACCATTGTCATCGTAGGCGCCTACGTGTTGTTCGGCGGGGCTGTAGGCCTGGAACAAGTGATTCTCAGCATATATACCACGTTGACCTCCTTTACCCTGCTTCCCATACCGCTATTTGTCCTGATGGGCGAGTTGATGGTCCATTCAGGTATTGCCGTGAATATCATCGATGTAGTGGGCAAATGGATGGGCCGTATCCCCGGACGGTTGAGTCTCCTCACCGTCGCCGCAGGGACCATCATGTCCACTCTTACCGGGTCCAGCATGGCCAGCGTAGCCATCTTGGGGGCGGTTCTTGTTCCCGAAATGGAGAGGCGAGGTTACCATAAGCACATGGTTCTCGGGCCCATTTTGGGCAGCGGGGGCCTGGCCATGATGGTACCCCCCAGTTCCATGGCCATTATTCTGTGCTCCATCGGCCAGATATCCGTGGGCAAGACCCTGATGGCCATTATTATACCCGGTCTCCTGATGGCCCTTTTTTATTCCTCCTATATCGTGTTTGCGTGTATGCTCAACCCGTCCCTCGCTCCCTCCTATGACGTGGAAAAGATTTCTTTTCGCGAGAAGGTATCGGGACTGGCCCTCTACGTTCTGCCGACAGGGATCATCATCTTTCTCGTCATTGGGCTCATTCTTTTGGGCATGGCGACGCCGTCCGAGTCGGCGGCAAGCGGCACGATCGGGATGATCTTTCTTGTCGTGGCATATGGACGACTGAAATGGAACGTCATCAAAGAATCGGTCCTCGGGACGCTGCGTGTCACAGGCATGGCCTTTGCCATCATCGCCTCGGCGAACGCCTTCAGCCAGATCCTTTCCTTCAGCGGCGCCACCCAGGGCCTGACGGAATTCGCCACTCACCTTCCCTTGCCGCCCATCGTCCTGGTGATCATCATGCAGATCATCGTCCTAGGGATGGGCTGTTTTATGGATCCGGTGGCCATCCTGATGATCACCCTGCCCATCTTCGTTCCCTTCATCCTTTCCATGGGCTACAGCGACATCTGGTTTGCAGCACTTGCCCTTCTCAACATAGAAATGGCGATGACGACCCCCCCCTTCGGGCTGTGTCTGTTCGTCATGAAAGGGGTGACCAGGGACGAGGTTGGCATGGGGGACATTTACCTGGGCGCGCTCCCTTATCTGATATGCGACGCAACCGTTATGGGGCTCATGTTGGCTTTCCCGGCCATAGCGCTGTGGCTGCCGAGTGTGAGCGGCTAGGACCGGCAGGTTGCTGAAAAACGCCCATATGCGGTGTTGCCCTCATTCTTCGTCGCTGCGACGTACTTTTCAGGTACGCCTTGCTCCTCAGGGTTTCGGTCGCCTTGCATCTGGACGTTTTTGAGCAACCTGCGAACATGGACTTTTTCAGCAACCTGCTGGAGGGCGAGTATCGCTTGCCAGCCGTTTCGAAAAATCAGTCCGGCCTTTACCAATCTACTGGAGAGGGTCGGTGGGGTTGCGTTCTTGGAGGATGTCTTCCATCCGCCGGTAATGACCGCCACTTTGCCTTTGAATTCTTTCATGGTCCCCGTCTCACCTCGTTATGCTCGTCTTTTTTTACCCCACCGTTCCAGCCATTTTCTCCTCACTTCCGTATTGACCGTGTAAGCAGGTAATTCCCCCTTAAGGGCCTGGACGACCTGGGTCATAGGTCTGCGATAAAGGTCGTCCTCGGATGTGACCGAATACCATGCGCTGTGGCCGGTGAGTATAACGTTTGACATGGCGAGAAGCGGGTTATCCGGAGCCATGGGTTCGTCGGCCGTTACATCGATCCCGGCGCCAGCGATGAGGTCTTCTTTCAAGGCCCGCACCAGCCCTTGGTGGTCTACGCAACCTCCCCTGGCGGTATTTATGAAGTAAGCGGTGCGCTTCATCTTCTCGAATTGTTCATAGCCGAACATTTTGCTCGTTTCATTCGTGAGGGGAGTATGGATACTGATAAAGTCCGATTCCTTGAGCAGAGTTTCGAAGTCAACAGGCATCACTCCCCGGCTTTCCATGACAGGGCCGAGGATGTAGGGATCATAGGCCATGACACGCATCCCCAATCCTCGGGCTTTGAGGGCCGTGACCGTCCCTATCTTGCCCAAACCGACGATACCCACTTTCTGGTCTCGCATTCGGAACATGGGGCTTGCTATTTCATCCAACGCCTCCTTGTCCCTAGTGAAAACGATTCGCCGTTCTCTCATCGCCCTGTCCAGCTGGAGAAGCCTGTGGCCCAGGGCAAGCATGAACCCTATTGCACGCCCTGACACCTCGTCCAAGCAGTAATCGGGCACGTTGGTCACGGCGATCCCCAGTTCGGTTGCCGCCTCCAGGTCGGTCTTGTCATAACCAATGCCTATCCCTGCAATCACGCGACACCTCGGCAAAGCAGTAAGCAGGCGCCGGTTGAACGGTTGACCGGACACATCCCCGATAACGGCGTCTGCATCGGCGGTGTGAACCATGATGTCCTCTTCCGTCATCCACCAGCCTGTTAAGAGCGTTGCATCCAGGGATTCGAGGAGTTCATCTCCGAAATCCACCTCGGGGATACGGAAAGCGTTTACGACTTTGAAGCTCATCGTTTACCTCCTATATGGTTTCAAACCGTGATTTATTTGCAAGCGCTCGACCCTTCTATTTTGTGCCGCTGGCAATCTGGTCCAACAAGACGGCCAGCGCTTCAGGCGCAGTAACGTGGGGGCTGTGGCTGGCTTCCATCTCCATGTAGCGCCAGCCGGGTTCGGAACTCGCCCATTGCGCAAAAGGTTTGAAAATATCGGTAGATTCTTTCCGGGTGCAGTAGACGTAGGTCCTTGGCACCCGCTCGACGGCCCCGCTCAGGTGGATGGGCTGCTCGAAGGTTTTGATCGGCTGCATTACCCGACGAGGCATCATCCACGCAACGTCTGTCTCGCTCGTGTCCGGGGGCAGAGGGTTCGGCGGTATGCGCCAACCATCACCTGCCGTTCGCGCGCCCTCGCGCATGGCGGCTTGTACATCGTCCGGATGAAGATCGAACAGAGACTGGCCGTCTCGCGGAATAAAGGCATCCAGATAGACGAGGTGTGCCAGCCGCTCCGGAACCCTGTCGGCAACGGCTGTGGCTACCATCCCGCCGTAGCTGTGGCCGATGAGCTGGATGTTTCGAAGATCCTCGAACTCGATGACGCCGAGCATGTCTGCGATGTGCGTCTCCAGCCCTACGTCGGGATTTGCAAGGTGCACGCGCTCCCCGATCCCGGTATACGTGGGAGTGAAAAGCTCGTGTCCCAGTTTGCTGAGAAGATGTCGCATCTTTTTCCAGCACCACCCGGCCGACCATGCGCCATGAGCCACCAAAAATGTTGTCACAGAGCCCTCCTTTCAGTGCACCTTATGAACCCTGGTCCTCCAGACCAGGTCAGAGACAAATGGCTGAGCCCGTGAAACTGAGAAGGCTCCAACCTCGAAGCACAAAATTCGAAATCCGAAATAATACACAATGACAAAAACTGCAATGATCCAAACAACACCATATCTGATGTCCCGAATCTGACTTTGTTTTTGTCATTAGGACATTTGGTATTCGAATTTGTTTCGTATTTCGATATTCGGATTTCGGATTTTGGTGGAGCTACACTTGCAAATCATGCCCTCTGGGCTTAAAGGAAAGCCGGGCCCTCTGAACCCGGATCTTCACTTACGGTGATGCTACACGGCAGGATGCTTGTTGTCGAGCCATTTTTGAAGGCAAAGGCCGAGCGAGGACCATCCTGTCTTTTCCTTGACTTCCCGGAAAGCCCTCTGCTAAATAGCTCCCGGCCTGATTGAGATGGAGCAGTCATGTCGCAGATCTCAGGCCGCAACCAAAGCGTTCGTGAAAGCCGACCCATGGGGAGATCTCTTCCTGAAATCCGACTTCATCGGATGTCAGACATTTCCTGCCTTCGGCGGGGAAGAAGCCCCGAAGGGGCGTTACATGAAACCTGCCAAGGTTTCATTTCCGGTTGCGGCTCTGAAGAGTCCACCCCCCGACCGGGCCTTAGAACTTTTCCGCAGCTTGCGAAGAAGTTTCTCTCTGAGACTTTAATTGGGAGGAGAAGAACCTGGAGATGAACAACTTTCCTATGAACCTCGACCCTGTTTTCTATCCCAGGTCCGTAGCCGTGGTGGGCGCTTCCGCATCCTTCGGAAAATGGGGCCAGATGATACTCAGCAACATCGTGGCTGGGAAGTTCACAGGAAAGATCTTTCCTGTCAACTCGAAAGAAGAAGTCCTTTTCGGGCTGCCCGTCTTCAGGCGGATCGAGGCCATTCCCGAGCCGGTGGACCTCGCCATCATTTCCACGCCCGCCGACACGGTGCTGCGGGTTCTGGAAGGCTGCGGTCAAAAAGGAGTCAAGGCCGCGGTGGTGATTACGTCCGGATTCAGCGAGACAGGGGAAGCCGGGAAAGTTCTGGAAAGACGCATGGTGGCTATGTGTCGTGAGAGAAATCTCCTTCTTGTGGGTCCGAATACAATGGGGATCCTTTGCTCTCATTCGGGACTCTTCGCCACGGGAACCCATACCCGTCCGAGAAAAGGTAAGGTGGCTTTCGTTTCTCAGTCAGGCAATCTGGGGAACCAGCTGATCCACTGGGCTGAGCAGCAGAATGTGGGCGTCTCTCTTTTTGTGGGATCGGGAAACGAGGCCATGGTCGCCTCTCCCGATTACCTGGAATACCTGGATCGTGACAGGCACACCCAAATCATCATCCTGTATCTGGAGAATCTGAAGCAGGGGAGACGCTTTCTGGAAGTGGCCGGTCGGGTGAACAGGTCCAAGCCGGTGATTGTTCTCAAGGGAGGCCGTACTGAAGCGGGCCGCATGGCTTCGACTTCTCATACAGGCGCTATGGGAGGAGATATGACGCTCTTCAGGGCCGCCTGTCGTCAGGCCGGGGTTCTGGAAGTGAGCGTTCCCACGGAATTGCTGGACCTCTCGGCAGGATTCTCCTCTTTGCCTCTCCCCAGAGGCAACAGGGTGGGGATTGTAACCCTCGGCGGAGGCTGGGGAGTTGTCACCGCGGATGAGTGCAACGAAAGAGGGCTTCTTGTGCCCAGGCTTCCGGACAGGATCATAGATTCGATCGGTCGATACCTGCCTCCTTTTTGGAGTCAAGGAAACCCAGTGGACCTGGTGGGAACGCGCGACCCCGATGCGCCCCTGGTGGCAGTGGAAGAACTCCTCAAATGGGACGGCATTGATGCCGTCATCAGCCTTGGTGTGGTGGGTCGGCTCGAACTGCTGCGGCTTTTGATCCGGTCGACCGGGGAAGTGGACCGAACCAAGACCCCTGAGTTTCTTGTTCAGACGGAAACCATGGTTCAACAGTACGAAGAAGCTTACATTGCGCGCCTTGCCGAATTGATGGAGATTTACGAAAAGCCCGTCGTGGGTGTTTCCTTGGCCGCAGCCGGCGAGGGAATCGTTCGGCCTGTTCCCGGCAAGCGCTATGATACGGTTTTTTTCCAGACCCCGGAGAGCGCGGTGAATGTCCTTGCCGGGATGTATCGCTATTCTTCTTTCCTCCGTGGACTCTCTTGATGCAAGGACACAATCACATCAAGGCGAGAGGCGATTTCTTTCCTGAGATTCTGAAGATCTTGAGACAGATCGCCCATATGATCCTCCCAGATCCCGGAAAGGTTGAATTTCAGTACGGCGAGGGTCTTCCGGGTGGACCGAAGAAGAAGCCTCTGGTAGCGGCGATAAAAACGGAAACCTAAGAAGAGGTTGAGAAGCGCATAACTTCCCAGCGCGGCGAGTCCCTTGGCGCTGAAAAGAGTCTGTATCATTGCGATGAGGACCTGAATGCCTTTGGTCACTCCAGGATTTCCGAGGAGGTCAAGCCATGCTTTTTCTCCCCCCAGGGCCAGCAAAAAGAACATGAAAAGGAGGGCGTAGATCGAAGATTGATAAATCTTGAATCCCCTAAGAGTCGGTGGGGGCTGGACGACGAAGGACAGTACGGCATTCAGGAAACGCTCACTCAGGTCTTCAAATCTCTGCTCCCCTCTGATGGTTTCTTTCGCCGTTTTCAGAAAGGCCGGAGGAAGGTTCTCACGGCGAATGACATGGGCCAGATACTCGTCGATCCAGTCGAAGCGTTTCCTGTAGGAAAGAACAGTTTCCTGGGGAGGCTTGAGTTCAGTGAGGTCCGGGACTTCTTTCGTGCCCTCACCGAAGCGTCCCTGGAGGCTACGGAGCACAAGGCCGATGCCGTATCCGGGACCGACAAGCCATGAAAGCTCCTGCCGATGGCTCATGATGACGGTTTTGACCCGTCCCTCCAGCCATGAATCCATCGCAGCCTGCGCTCCCTGAGACCACGATGACTTCTGGGCCGTGACTTGCGCCGTTGCCTCATCCAGAACCTTGATGAATCTCTCCATGTCCCTCTTTTCTTTCTCAAGGGCGGAAAGGAGTCTGCGGGCTTCCACCTCCAGGTTAGCCGTCTTGATCGCAAGAACTTGCCTCATGTCTCTCTGCAAAAAGAGGTGACGCCTGAAGGCCGGAAACTGATTCCAGGGAGAAAGCGGTCTCTTCTCCACGACCTCTGCGGAAGACAGGGCGTAAAGGAGAGGCTCTGTCACCCCTTGTTCACGGATGTGGTCGCGAAAGCTCGTGATGACCCGATTCAGCTCATCGTGAGCCTTCTCAGATGATTCTCCCGGAAAGAGAAGATCGACTTTGTTCAGAACAAAGATGAAGTTCTGCTCCGCCTTGGGAACCATTTCCAGGAATTCATAGAAGCGGCTATCACCGTGCTTCTCCAGCGAGGTGACCCAGATGAGCACATCCAGGTGCTCCAGAAAACGCAAAACCTCTTCCCGGTGCTCGCCCATGAGGCTGTCAAAATCGGGAAGATCGCAGAGAAGCACATGCTTGATGGCATCCCCTTGGTGGGTGATCACATGCCAGGGCAGGCTCTCGATTCCGAAGGCCGGGAGATGGCTTGCCGACTCGTGCTTGTAGATCAGCACATGGTCCGTGTGGGGGCGTCTGTGGCTGACGGAGGCTACTACTTCGCCTGCCAGGGCGTTCATCAGGGTCGACTTTCCAACCCCGGTTCCTCCCAAGATCCCCAAGGTCAGGAAGCTCGCCTGGACAGAAGAGAGCTTCTGGTCCAGTTCCATCAGGTTCCTTTGGAGAGTGGTCCTTTCTTCCTCCGAGAAAGACAGAAGCGATCCGCTTTGGAGGAGTTCACGCAGCTGTTCGAGGTCACTTCGGATCCGGGCAAGGTTCGGCATCATCTATCATACCTCGCTCAGAAGCGTGATCTGTTGCCCCAGCCCTTCAATGGCTTTCATGGCGTCGGAGGGCAGGAGCAGGGACTGGAGAGCGCGTTCGTAGCGTTCGCTTTGAGCGTGCATCACAGAGAGCAGATCTTTCTGATACCGCTCTGCAAGTTCCCGGGTGATCTTCTGGATCTCGTGATAAGCGAAAAGCTCCACAGCGCCCTTGGTGACAAAAGGGGCGAGAGCCGAATCCAGCGCCGCATCAAGCATGGAGAATCCTCCGCCCACTGTGACTTCGAAGGAAACGATGAGAATCCCCCAGAGGATGGACATGGTGTGGATTCCCCAGCGTTTTGTCCTTGGCAGGTTTTTAGAAAGGTCCTGAAAGCGTTTCTCCAGCCAGTCATCAAGTTGATCCTGGGTCTTCCAGACCAGGTTTTTGACCTCGTCCGGACTCAGGGCTGTTTCAGTCTCCCGGAGCTTTCGGAAAAGAGGAGCCTTTTCGTCTTCGGGAGAAAGTGTTTCGAGAACGAGACGATTGAATCTTTCTACGGCCGCTTGAACGGGCATGAGGTCCATCTTCCGGCGGATATGGCGAAGTTCCTGCCTGTGTTTCTCCTCAACCCTTCTGCTCAGGACCCCGATGAGTCTGAGAGGAGTGAGAAGGGTCTCCTTGATCACCCGGCGAGGCTTGGCCAGAACGTCATACCTGGAAAAAAGTTTCCTGATTTCTCCTTTCAGAATATCCTGACTTGTGGATGAAAAGTTTTCCCTCCGTTCTTTCAAAAAAGCCTCTGAATTTTTCTCTTCCAGACGCCGCAACTTCTTCAACCACTCCTGGGCCGCCGCATACTCTTCGGCTGCCAGCACCATGAGGCGTTCTCGTTTATCCTCCAGCTCTTTCTTGTGGTACGAGAAAATCTTTCTCCGAAGATCGAGCACCCGGGCTTTCGCCAGTTCCGCAAGAAACAGGCCTTGGAAGTCCTTGAATGCGGGATGACAGGCGATCACACAGGAGGGCTCGGTCGGCGCATAGGGAAGCAGCCAGACTCGATCTCTTGTGAGGGGCGCGTCAGCACCCTGAAGGGCCGAGAGGACCTCTTGCGTCGTCGTGGATGCCTGCGCCTTGTTGAGAATGAAATAGTAGAGCCTTTGTTCTTTCAGGACTCTTTGAAGAAAGAGGTAAGGGATTTCGTCGGCATATTTTTCCTGGCTGGCAACAAAAACCACGGCATCTGCCAGATGGAAAAGATCCTCGGCGACCTGGCGGTTCGACAGCTCAACGCTGTCAAGATCAGGTGTGTCGGCCAGAATGAGGTGAGAAAAATCTTCCCTGCCGTGCTCATGGACCAGGAGATGACCGCTCATCCCGGCCGTCGGTTTGTCTTCGGCGCCGGCCGCGGATTTGTCGGCCCTGACTTCCATTCCGGAGAAGGGCATTCCTTGTTCGATGCGGCAACTCTCATGAGCGTAGAGAATAGGACCGGAGGTCTTCGGCCGCTCAACGCCTGTCTCGCTTAACTGTGCACCGCAGAGAGCATTAAACAGCGTCGATTTTCCTGTCCCTGTGCCGCCAAGAAGAACGACCCAAAGGGCCGGAATCCGCCTCTTGTAGGATAGGATTTGGAGCTGTTTGTGAAGGCTTGCAGCGAGGAGGGGGATGTCTTGCCATCCCTCTATCAGCCCAGGGCTGTGCACGCTCTTGAGATCGAGCCGGGGAGTATCCAATACGCCGGCCGCCTTTTCCGGTTCTGTCTTCAGTCGCAGAAAGCCTCCTCTCGCCTGCAGGCAATATAGGAGAAAGGCCCGGGGGTGTCAAAATCAAAAGTACAAAGAGCTTTCAAAGGTTCTAACACGGTTGCGAGGTCATCCCACACATTTGACAGGGAAGATCCAAAACGTATACTCTAATTAAAGATTTGGTATACCAACGGAGAGGCGGGATGCCGTGTCCAAAGTAACCGAAAAATATCAGATTACACTGCATCTTCCTTTCTTCTCTGAGATCCCTGCGTACTGTAAGACAACATTTTTTGATTACCTCAGAGCGATTCTTCATTCTTGTTGACAAAAAAATGGGTTTTCAATTATTGAATGTCAATTGGCCGATAATGGCTCAGTCGTCGTGTTTGCGGATTTCTTCGGTGTAGGCTCCGTCGAAGATGTGGCCGCCAGACTGGCCAAAGCCGTTTACGGGTTCACTCACGGGAAGCCCTCACTTTGGAAAACGGCCCTTCGCACATTGTTGTCTTTCCGTCCTGTCCTGAAGCCGGACCCGAGCGGCGGAATCTCGTTAAGCGTAGAACCCGCCACAGCAGGAAGGAGTGGTATTGATCTGCTAGAGGAGACCATTGGTTCTCTTTGCCAGTTCATAGAGGAATCCAAGCGGCTTGTCCAAATCGCGCTGGATGAGTTCCAGGAGATTGTGACGCTCAAGGAGGCCCTCCGGATCGAGGCAGTGCTCAGGACCCACATCCAGCGTCAGAAAGCGTCATATTTCTTCATAGGCAGCCGAAGGAGAGTCCTGCTTGGGATTTTCAATGAGCGGCAGCGCCCCTTTTTCCAGAGCGCGATAAATTATCCTTTGGGGCTTCTTCCATCGACGGATCTGGCCAAGTTCATCTCATGGCAGTTCAGGGAGAACGGCAAATCCTGTACCGAGGAAATGGGTCTTAGACTGGCTTCATCGATGGGTTGTCATCCTTACTATTCCGAGAAACCGGTCTTCGAGGCGATTCTCCAGGGGTTGTCTCCTCACCAGCGACTCTTGCTCAAGGCTCTGGCATTGGAGCCTTCCACGAAGATCCTGGCGGGCGGATACATACAAAGGCACGGTCTTGGCTCCACGGGAGGCGTCCAACACTCGACCAAACAACTGGAGGACCTTGACCTGATCGAAAGACGAGGCGACCCGGAACAGTGGCAGTTGGTTGACCCGGTCCTGGCCATGTGGCTCAAGGCAACAGGGTAGGGAAAGAATCAGCACGAGAAGAGTGTTCGGTGGCTCACAATGACGGAAGAGAGGAAGAAGTGTTTCGATTGGTTGATGCAGTCTACATTGAAGGATATGATAATGCGATCCTGAAAGGAGGTGGCAAAAACGAATGCTTTATGGCGCAATGAATTCTCCGGTGCGACCTATTCTAGAAGAGATCAAAGAGATCGGTGAGATGGGGTTCAATTTTGTGGAGCTCACCATGGACGCCCCACAAGCCCACTACAGAGTTGTAGAGGCTCAGAAGGAGGCGATCGCCAAGGGTCTGGCGCGGTACCAGATGGGGATCGTCTGCCATCTCCCCACCTTTGTCTCTACCGCAGACCTCACGCCGGGCATCCGGCAAGCTTCCCTGCTGGAGGTGATGAAATCTCTTGAAACCGCCGCCGTCCTGCAGCCCCTGAAAGTCGTTCTTCATCCGAGTTACATCGCAGGTATGGGGCAACTGGCTAGAGAGGCAGCGGAAAAATACGCTCTCGAGAGCCTGGAGGCGATTGCCGAAAAGGCCCACGGGCTTGGACTTTGCCTGTGCCTCGAAAACATGTTCCCCGGGCCGCAGTGGCTCGTAAATCCGGAGGACTTCATCGAAATCTTGGCGAAGTTCCCCACCATCAACCTGACCCTCGACACGGGTCATGCCCACATCAATGACAGCGAAGAAAAAAGATGCCTTCGTTTCATAGAGCTTTTTCCCGACCGGATCGGCCACATCCATGCCAGTGATAATTTCGGCAGGGAGGATAATCACCTCCCCATCGGAGCCGGAACGGTGGATTTTCCTAAAATTGCGAAGGCGCTCAAGGATATCGGGTACAATGATACGGTCACCCTGGAAGTATTTTCAAGAGATCGGGATTACGTGAAGATCAGCAGAGAAAAATTCATTGAGATGATGGCGAGGGAAGATTAACCGCAGACGCGCGCGGACGAATGTGGACAGGGCCAGGCCAGATGATATTCGTCTTTGTGGCTTGCCCGCCGTCCCTGTGGCGGGTCTGTGGTTATTCTAAATGGCCACATTCACCGGTGTGGGGTCCAAGGCCTTTATGAGGTCTGCCGGTGACATTTCCGCGAGGAGGCCTCTCTTGCCCGCGTTGATGTAAATCCTTGGTAGATCAAGAATCGAAGCCTCGACAAAGACCCTGAGAACCTTTCGTGTCCCAAACGGGGATGTCCCGCCAACCATGTAACCCGTGTGCCTGTTCGCTGCTTCAGGAGTGCAGGGATCGACGGCTTTGGCTCTGAGGGTTCTCGCCAGAGCCTTGGTAGACACTTCTTTGTCCCCATGCATTAAGATCAGGAGAGGATCGTGTCTGTCATCCTCCATCACAAGGGTCTTTACCACCTGGTGTTCATCCACCCCGAGTTCCCGAGCAGCCACCTTCGTACCGCCCTTTTCCTGATAGTTGTAGAGACGTAGCTCAAAGGGGATTCCTTTTCCCTTCAAAAAGCGAACAGCTTGGGTAGTAGGGAATTTGTCTTTAGACATAGGACAGTACCAAGCGCATGGAGCGCCGGAGCGATGGAGTAATGATACCAAAAAGTGTGGAATAATGGAATACTGAGATGTTGGAACCGAGGCATCAGAGGCGAGGGCGTGCTTCTGTGTCACATCACGAGAGGGTTGCTTTCGACCATAAAGCGTGTTAACAACAAATCAGCAAACTGAGTGTTTGCATGGGAGCGGAAAGGGCTGAGTCCTTTTCTTCCGTTCCGAAGCTTCCGGACTGGTCTTTTCAACGGCTTATCTACGGGGGAGTTCTGCCCCCTCCCGCTGTTCCCCTCGACTTCGCTCGGGGCCAGGGGTTTCCCCCATAGATAAACCGTGAAAAGACAGCGCCCTCCCGCTAGTCGCTTCAGAAAAGGACCCAGCCCTTTCCGCTGCGAAGCTTGGTTTAGCAAATCGCTTCATGGGCCCATGCAAAAACGACGATCCCGAAGTGAAAGGGATTCGATCAACGGGAAAAGCCTTATTCGTTTTTTAACCGAATGGTGATGACTCTTTAAGACGTCAATTTTGCTTTGCCAAATTAGGGAGGATGAAATGGCTTTTGAAAAAG
The DNA here is from genome assembly GCA_963740905.1 of uncultured delta proteobacterium. Lineage (GTDB taxonomy): Bacteria > Desulfobacterota > DSM-4660 > Desulfatiglandales > HGW-15 > JAFGDM01. The sequence continues at coordinate 371,599 of CAVUFY010000013.1, read as the reverse complement.
AAATGCAAGTGCTGATCGATGCAGAAAAGAATCGAAAACCCATTGGACCTGTTTCTGATATGGTGTCGGGCGGGTTATCGCTGGACGATGCCTATCGTATTAACGAGAGGAACATTGAAAAGCGTCTCCAAGCCGGCGAAAAGATAGCGGGGTTTAAGATCGGGTTTACCAACCTGGCAGTTCGAGAGAAGATGGGTCTTCCGGATTCGACTTATGGCTATTTGATGGATTCGATGTTGCTGAAAAACGGTGTGAAGGTGGCGATGGATGAGATGATCGCCCCCAAGCTCGAATGTGAAATCTGTCTTAAGCTCAAGAGCGGGCTCAAAGGAAAAGGGTTGACCGCCGAGGACGTGATCAAAGCGACGGAGGGGGTGAGCGCCTCCTTCGAAATCTGTGACGCCAGGATCAAAGACTGGAAGTGTCCGTACCCTGACTTCTTCGCGGACAACGGCTTTTCGGCGCGAGTAGTCCTTTCTGGCCATTGGCATCCGACGCAGGGTTTTGATTTCCTGAACGAGAAGGTCGTGCTGACCCAGGCAGGCAAGGACCTGGCGCAAGGGACCGGCGCCATGGCTATGGGCCATCCGGCCAAGGCGGTCGCCTGGCTCGCTGGAAAGCTGGCGGATCGGAACAAAGGCCTTGAACCCGGTCAAATCGTGATGACAGGAACCCTCACGCCTATCCTGCCGGTGGAAAGGGGTGCGACGTACACGGCGAAGTTCTCCACCCTGGGAGAAGTGACGGTGACGTTTGTGTGATGCCTGCTGCAAGTCAGGCAGACGGCTTAAGGCGCACGGACGGCCCAAGAGAAAAGAATTGGACCGAACCGGTGCGCCGCGAGCCGGGCACCTCTTTACCCTTCCAAGTATTCCAGAATCGCCTTAAACTGGCTCTCGCCGTCCAGCCCAGCTTCAGCCATCACCATATCGGCTTGCCCGCTGCCCAGGAAATGGCCTTTCTTGAAGGGATGAAGGGTCATCTTGCGGCCCCTTTCAGAACAGATCCATCGGTACATTGTGGGCAGGGTGAACCCGGTGATACCCAGAGCCTCACGGGAGAGTTCGGCGGGAAAGATCCTCTCCCTTTTGGTTTCAGGCAAAAGGTCGAAAAGCTCAGCGCTGGCCACATAATAGACATTGAGATCAATCCCCTTCTCTTTCAGAAGCGGCAGAGTCTGCTCGACAAAGGCGTAGGCCACTTCACTCCCCTGAAGCACGAGGGTGCCTTCACCGCTGCCCTCAGCCGCCTTCAGGAGATAGACGCCCGTGTAAGCCGCGGTGACAGGTGCAAGTCCCAGGGCTTTCCGGTCGATAACTTTCTCACTGGGCCTTGTTACAAACGGAGCGATCACTGCGGGTCTTCCGGCAAGAGCTGCGGAGACAACGGTCCACATCTCCTGAGGATCCCATGGAGTCAATGTGATCATGGTTCCCTTCGGGAAATTTTCCTGGAGCAGTTGGAGCGGCTGGGGATCCGCATGGGTTGGACCGTCCTCCCCGGTTTTGACACCCGCATGAGCGCAGACGATGATCATGGGCTTATAAGGCTCTTTCGCAACGACCTGACGCGCCTGATTCCCGATTGCGTGGAGCCGGGCGGCAATATGACTCAGGGGCGCGATGAAAGCGCCGTATGAGGATGCCACGCCGATGTGATGGCCTAGGGTAGCTATGCCTGAAAAAATACCTGCCATGGCATCTTCGCAGATCCCTCCCAGGGAAAGCGTGCGAGCCATGGGATTAGTCGCACTGTTGTAATAACCCTCTGGGAAACCCTTGGCCGCCTCGTTCACGCTTGTTGAACCGAGAAGATCGGCGGCAGCCACAAGAATGGCTCCGTCACTGATTCTGTTATAGTATTCTAACACGCGGCCCAACTCGCCTCTCAGGGTTGCAGAGGTGTTGGGTTTCAATGTGAGTTCCGCTGGAATTCTTTTCCCTGCCTTTCCCGCTGCGGCATGGATCGCGCTGACCTGAGGAGCGTTCTTGCGGGGCCGGCGCTTCTCGCGGTTCAAGCGCCCACGAGCCTGCACCAATCGTTTGGCAAAGGCTTTGACAAGGCTCTTATTCCCTTCCATCACGCCGCGCAGCGTTGTCAGAGCCTCCCAAAAACAAACCTCGATCACATCTTTTTCTTTACCTCCCTTGCAGCGCTGCTCGTTTTCGCATTTGGGCAGTCCGACCCGGGCGGTTTGCATGAGCGGCTCAAGGGTCTTGAAGAAGCCGGCGCTGCAAAGAGCATGACCGGCCCCGTGGGACCCGCGACCCTCGATGCCATATTTCCACCCTTTGGTGGTGCGGTATACAATGGCGGTGGGCTGGCTGTTTTCCATCCTGACGGCCCTGCGTTGAGCTGCCAGGATCTGCTGGAAATTGAATCCTTGGGGAACATAGATGACGTTCCAGTCGTGCAGGTAGGCCAACTCCATGGGCGTCCACTGCACGTAATCACCGGGGACGTCACCCTCGCGGCAAACCCGGTTGGAGTCGATGGAAGCCTGGTTCCAGTCGACGTGGAGAACGGCATTTCTGAGAGAGGCCGTCCCGGCGGCAGCCAGCGCCTCACTGACGCGTCCCGGCGTCAAGCCGCCTTCTCCTTCTACGATATGGACGTAAGGAGCGCGCTTGCCATAATAGTCCAATGCGCCGAAGGCCAATCCAAGTGAACTGGCAATTCCTACCCCTGAAGCCCCGGTGGAAAGACGAACGAAAGGGGTGGACGGCGTAGGATGGCCGTCCAGAGGCTTTGAATGAAATTTGAGGAAGAGGGGCGTCCTGGTCACCGGATTGCGTCTGAACCCCAGAAGATCTTCCAGTCGCAGTTGCAGGGTCTCATCATCCGGCAGAAGATCAGGCGCTCCGAGACGGATGATTTCATTTCGTAGCGCCCACATGCCATAAAGGCCCAGTGCTTTATGGCCTGCGGCAAAGGAGATGAGGTCCGCATCCTGCCGATCCGGGTCTGAAACATCGTAATCCATCGTATGAAAGAGAATGCCTTCAACAATCCGGCCGGATGAGATCGAGCCGCCCGGATGTCCGGAAACAGGCACGTAATTGAAGAGCAAGGCGCACAAGGAACGGTAGATGAGGTCAAAGCTTTCGAAATAGTCCAGGTCTTTATCGCTGAGCGGGGGTTCTTTCCCTCTGAGTTCTTTGCTGATGTCGATGTAAATGCCTCTCCTCGATCCGAATTTCAATGTCATGATCAACTCCTCTCTGTATGTTGATAGGGTGTCCCAAAAATTCTGCGCCTACGAAGGGTGTGTCACCCAATTTGCGGAGCCGGGAAAATACGAAATCCGAATATCGAAATCCGAAACAATACAAAAACCACAATGTTCAAAATTCAAGACAATCCCGACTCAATTCTTACGTAGTATGGCTCCGAATATTCATAAGTTCCGTGGTTTCCGTGATCGAGTCTCCTTGCTCTCGGATCAGGTCCTCTGAATTATCTGCATTCACAGTCTCAACCCGTAGCGGCTTCTTTCGATTCCTTTCGAGAGATTTTTGCACGCATGACAAAGTCCTTTTTGCTCAGGGGTTCGTTTGTATTCTCACTTTGTGTCATTCGTGCTTGTTTCGGGCTTCGTGCTTCGAGTTTCGGATTTTGTAAAAAATTCGAGTAAGCGATGCATTGCGGAGATCGATTACAGGACTTTATTGATGGTGCCGACCGACTAAATTACTGCATGGCCTCGAAAACCAGTTCGGTCAGGTCCTTCACCGCGAGATCCACCTCATTTGCGTAAGCCACCATGCCCTCCGGGCTTAGAGCAAAGCCGGGCACTCTGGAACCGGACCTCTACTCGAACTCTCGTATGGCGTCGATGGAAACGCCCATGGAGCAGTCGGTCTCTCGTTCCATGACAATGTCTACCACGTATGGCATGCCTGATTCGACTGCCCTTTTCAGGGCGGCCTTGATTTCTTCAGGGTCAGTCACGCGTTCGCCCAAAGCGCCACAGGCTTCTGCAAATTTTACGAAGTCGAACCCACGACTCTCGTTCTCGGCAATTTGAGTGGCACGGTCCACGGTAAGGGCCCCACGGGCTCCAGCTGCCATTGCCTTGGGAACCTGCTCGGCTTGGATCGCTCTCAGGCTATCATACCATATCTGAACTTCGAAGTTCATGTCATACATGTATTTTTCGGCCTGACGGATGAGCCCTAGATAGCCGTTGTTCAGGACCACGATCACAAAGGGGACCTTGTACATGACTGCCACGGGCAGGGCATCCATACAAAACTGAAACCCGAAATCGCCCACGATATCCACCACCAACTTGTCCGGACGTGCCACTTTGGCCCCGATCGAGGCGGGCATATCCCACCCCAGAGGTCCGGCACCGCCGCATTCAAGGTAGTGCCTCGGCTTTGAGATCTTCTGGAGTTGGCCGGACCAGATCTGGTTCAGCCCTATGCAGGTCACGAAAACGGCCTCTTCGTCAAAGAACTCATTGATCTCTTTGAATACACGCTGAGGCTTGATAGGAATACTGTCGTAGTCGGTTTTCCTTTCCATCTTGGTTCTGATCCGGGCGATGTTGAGTCTTGTGGGCGGCCGCTTGACTTTCCGACGTTTGACCTCTTCGAGAAGGGCATGGAGTGTCAGCTTCGCGTCCGCGCATATTCCAAGATCAGGCGGGAGGTTTTTGCCCAATTGCCCTGGATCCACATCCACATGGATGAATTTGCGGTTGCCTTTGTACACTTTGATATCACCGGTATGGCGGTCGTTGAAGCGAACTCCCACAGCGAGGACGACTGTTGAATCCAGAAAGACCCGGTTCCCTGATCGGGTATTGCATTGGATGCCTACATGTCCGGCCATGAGCGGATGGTTCCAAGGGATGCCGCTCTTCCCCATGTAGGTGGTGACTACCGGGGCTTGAAGGGCCTCGGCCAGGGCCACGAACTCCTTACACGCATCGGCAATGACAACTCCGCCGCCCAGGAGCATCACGGGATTTTCCGCAGCCATGAGCATATCTACGGCCTTATAGATCTGCTTCTTGTTCGGCGGTGTGGGGAAGATGGGTAGAGGTGCATCGGCTTCGGGATCGTACTCGATTTCCTCTTTCTGTACGTCGAGGGGCAAGTCGATCAGGACCGGCCCGGGTCTGCCCTCTCTCATGATCCTGAAGGCCTCGCGGAAAACCCAGGGCACCATGGCCGAATCCTTTACGCAGTAAGACTTCTTGGTGATCGGCCTGACCATCTCGGCGATGTTTACGGCCTGGAAGGCTTCGCGGTCCAATTGAGCGCGCACATTCTGGCCCGTGATTGCCAGAATGGGGATGGAATCCACCTGGGCCGTGTAGAGCCCTGTGACAAAGTTGCTGGCCCCCGGCCCGGATGTCGCCGCACAGACGCCCACCGTGCCAAGGGCGCGAGCATATCCGTCAGCCATGTGGATCGCGCTCTCCTCGTGCCGGGTCACCATGTGCTTGATGCTGCCCAGGTCTTTCAGTGCGCGGTAAAAGGGTAGAATTCCCGCGCCCGGAATTCCAAAGATAAATTGGACGCCCTCGTTTTGAAGAATCCTTACGGCAGCTGCCATTGTAGTCATTCTAGGCATGATTGGTCTCCTTTCTCTGTACACCTCTGAAACCCAGTTCCCTGGAAATTGCCCGGGAGCATGCTTTCAGGGATTTCGCAAAGGCCTTAACTCTTCCCGGGGTAACGCGCATGGCCGCCCCGGATATGGATATGGCTCCGGCAGCCTTGCCGAGGTGATCCATGACCAGGGCTGCCACACACCGAACGCCCACTTCCATTTCTTCGTTGTCCACGGCATAGCCTTTGAGGCGAATGCCCGAAACCTCATCCAGTAGTTTGGAGCGATCCACAATGGTGCGGGGCGTATGCGCCGTCAAGGAGGTTCTCTTGAAATATTCTTCCATTTGGGAGATCGTCCACTGACTCATGAACATCTTGCCTACCCCTGTGCAGTAAAGCGGGACCTGGGCCCCAGGTTTGGTAAAAAGCTGGAGCATGGAGTAGTCATTCCGGACATGGTCCAGGTAGGCGACACGATCTCCATCCTGCACAGCCAGGTTGACGCTCTCTTTCGTTTCGGCCATGAGTTTTTCGAGATATGGTCTGGCAATGGCCGTCAGGTTAAAATGTTCCTGGACCCTGGTACCGAGTTCCAGGAACCGAATGGAGAGGGAGAGCTTCTTTGTCACCGGATCCTGCTTGAGATAATGCCGTTCAACGAGGGTGGAGGTGATGCGATGGATGGTTGCAGGCGGAAAACCGGTGGAGGCGGAAAGGTCCCTGATGCCGATGCTTCCTGACTTGGCCACCGCCTCGATAATGTCCAGTACCTTATGGAGCGACTTCATGGCTGTTCCGCAATGTGGAATCAAATTTTGAAATACGATACGTTGTTACCTTTGCAAGCCAGGAATGTCAAGAATTTTTGAACAGGTGTTTGCAGTGAAGAATTTGGGGCTAGGACTGTTGGCATTCAGATTTTGGCCTACAGAAATCGGAGAGAGAATGATAGGATAAGCGTAGAACCATCGTGTTCGGCGGGCAGAAGACGGGTATCGTTCAAGAGTTTTCCACCAAATTCCGGGCTCGGGCCACTGCGTCTGCTTGCGGGCCTTGCTCGGGATGCGGTGCCAAGCGAAAGCGAGGGGATTCCATCAAGAGGTGATACGGTGAGATTCATTCACACTGCTGATACTCACCTTGGATTCGAGGTGATTAAAGCCGCTCCTTCAGACGGAGCAGGCAGGAAGAGAAGGGCGGACTCGGTATTCGACAATTTCTTGAAGGTTCTGGATCATGCCCTGACCGCGGAAGCCGACCTTTTTATCCACAGCGGCGACCTCTTCAACAAGTATTACATCCCCCAGGAAAAACTGGACGAACTGATTTCGCCTTTCGGAGCGCTCGCCCATGCCGGCGTATCCGTGGTGATCATTCCGGGAAACCACGAACGATCGGAATTTCCATTTGACCTGTTTCACGGAATTCCCGGCATCTACGTCCTTGATCGGCCCAAGTCATTGCTTCTCACCTTGGACGGCTACGAGGTGGGTATTGCCGGGTTTCCCTTTATCCGGGAAGATTCGAGAAGGACATTCCTGAAGGCCTTGGATGAAACAGAGTACAGCGATCTCCGCTCGGATTTCAACATGCTGGTGACCCACCAGGCTTTTGACGAGGCTATGGTTGGTCCTGTGGGTTTCAGGTTCAAAGCGGGCAGACGGGATACAGTGTGCCGCGAAACAGTGCCCCTCGATTTTGAGTACATCGCTGCGGGCCATATCCACCGCTATCAGATCCTTCCTCATCCCCTGAGACCCGCCTTGGGCTTTGTCTACCCCGGGGCTACACAGCGCATGAGTTTCGCCGAGATGGAGGAGGAGAAGGGTTTCGTGGAAGGGGAAGTAGTGAACAACCGGGTTGAGACGAGATTCATCCCTCTGCCGGCATGGGACATGGAAATTGTAGAGATCGAAGCGGCGGGTCGGAGCGCGAAAGAAGTTGAAAAGGCTATCCGGAACGAGTTCTGGCGATTCAGTCAAGACCTTGTCATTCGCTTCAACCTTATCGGAGGATCCGGGGCGGCGGATTATCCCGAAGTCGACTTCCGCCGGCTCAGGACAGAAATGCCCGCTGCGCTCGAGTGCCAGTTCGCCATCAAAGCAAGAAGAAGATGGATTCACAAATGACGCCGGTGAATGGTTTAGACCCTTTGTCTGTGACTTCTCTGCAACCTGCGTAGAAGTTGAAAAGCGAACCGCAGAATATCGAATGTAGAACGTCCAATGTCGAAAGGAAGACTTCCCGGAACCCAGTTCTTCATTCGAAATTCCTTGTTCGACATTCGTTGTTCGGAAAGATTTGGTTGCGGCCGGAGGCCTGCGTTAGCTCAATCTCGTTTGTGACTTGAACCGGTTCAGGCGGTGATTAGCATATGTTATGGAAATCGACTGTTGTACGAAGGACGGTCTGCCGGGGGAGGGATAATGATGACCGAAGTGGAGGAGATTCGCAGCAATAAAGATCTCGTGAACGAGATCAACTGGGATATGACGCCGGAGGAAGCTGTCACTCTGTATCTTGAATGGGGGAATAACTGGACACATGGCAGGCATCTGGTGAGATCCAAGAAGGATGTGTCTCATTACTTTGTCGTGAACACATGGGAGAAACCGGCCTGTGTCTACCTGATTCGCCGCAACTCGGATGAGGCGAGGGAACTGGCCAGGATTGAAATTCCCGGCGCGTTGAGGGAGCGTTTCCTTAAGCAAGTCGGACACAACAAAGGGGTCTACGCCTTAAACGATGAAATTCGAGCGTGGCTGGAGGAGGCCCTTTTGGGTCACCGGCAAGATCCTCTCACCCACTGACAGAGGCTTTCGCTCACTTCGCACCGGTTCTAAGGGCGGAGGCAAGTTCCCGACCTGCATCATGAGCTTCCGTTAAATAATCCGGATGCTTTAGAACATCCTGTTCAAAATCCAGGCCTCGATAGAGGAGGGTTTTCCACAATTCTACATCAAGGGCATCAAAGAAGTAGCGAACGGTGAGGAGAATGCCGTCAAAAAGCTTTTTCCCTTTTGTAGCTCCTGCACTGATGAAGAGCCCTTTCTTGCTGAAATCCTTCTTTCCAAAAGGCCTCTTTTCCAGCCAATACTTTTTCACCCACAAGGACTGGCATCGATCCATCATGATTTTGGTGTGGGCGCTCACGGCGTAGAAAAAGACGGGGGATGCCAGAATCATTCCCTGGCACGCCAGAAGCTTGTCGTAGAAGGCCTGGAAGTCGTCCTTGATGGCACATCGCCCCGCCTCTTTGCATCCATAAATTTCCAGGCACGGGGACATATTGAGATCCCTTAGAACGATCTCCTCCACTGTAGCCCCTCCTTCTCTGGCTCCGTCTACTGCGTCTTTGAGCAGCGAAGATGTATTCCCTCTTCGCCGGGGGCTGCCATAAACAGCCAGTATTTCAGTCATCACTAACCTCCTTTCTTCTTATACCGCTCCCTGCGCTTTTGCGCAACCATACGCCGTGCCAGCCCAACCGAACCTTAAGTCTTCTCCGGCAGAAGTTGTTGATAAAGATTCCAACGCAGGCATTTGGCTGCAACCAAACGCTTGGCGACATGCGCACATGGACTTTTTCAGCACCCTGTTAGGGCTCCAACACGAATGGGTGGTAGACAAGGGCTTCCCTTTTTGTTAAAGAAATCTGCGTACGGTATGAAACTTGCTGGAGAGCAAAGCGGGTGAGCCAGAGGTCCCCACGCGATATTGGCTCGACAACCGTCAATCTCTTAAGAACATGGAGGGAGTTCATCATGGCTAAAATGATGTGGAAGCCGTCGGAAGAGAGAATCAGGAACAGCCATATGTATCGGTTCATGAATTATGTGAATGAGAAGCACAACAGGAACTTTGCAGACTACGCTCCTCTCTATGAGTGGTCCGTCGAGAACATCCCCGATTTCTGGGCCGCCATGTGGAAATTCGCCGAAATCAAGGCGTCCAAGCCCTACGACGAAGTAGTGGATGATCCTCATAAAATGCCCGGCACAAAGTGGTTTTCAGGTGCCAGACTCAATTTCGCAGAGAACCTGCTTCGATTCAGGGATAATCATATCGCCTTTATTTTTGTAGGAGAAGATCAGGTGACCAGGAAGATCACCTACGCTGCGTTATATGATGAGGTGGGCCGTCTGGCCAAATCGCTCGGGGAATTGGGTATCAAGCCGGGTGACCGAGTGGTCGGGTTTATGCCGAACATGCCGGAGACCATCATAGCCATGCTGGCGGCGTCAAGTCTGGGCGCCACCTGGTCTTCCTGTTCGCCTGACTTCGGCATTAAGGGAGTCCTCGATCGGTTCGGACAAATCAAACCCAGAGTGCTCTTTACAGCCGACGGTTACTGGTTCAAAGGGAAGAGTCTTGATTCCCTCGACCGCATATCCAGCATCCTCAAGGAGTTGCCAAGCATCGAAAAAGTAGTGGTCGTCCCATACACAGAGGAAGAACCAGACATCAGCGGGGTGCCTAAGGCAATCCATTATAAAGATTTCAGATCGACTGAATCGAATACGGACGTCGCTTTTACCCAATTGCCCTTCGATCACCCGCAATACATCATGTATTCTTCCGGCACCACCGGCCTGCCGAAATGCATGGTTCAGAGCGCAGGGGGAGTGCTCATCAACCAACTAAAAGAGCTGCTCCTTCATACAGATGTAAAGCGGGAGGATACCATCTTCTATTTCACCACCTGCGGCTGGATGATGTGGAACTGGCTGACGTGCTCTCTTGCCGTAGGAGCCACGCTGGTTCTTTATGACGGAAATCCTTTTCATCCGAACCCGGACGCCTTGTGGAAAATGACTCAGGATCACAAGGTAAACATCTTCGGCACTAGCGCGGGCTATATCGCAGCGCTCATGGGAGCAGGGGTTAAACCGCGAAGGGAGTACGATCTCAGCTCCCTCAAGGCTCTGCTGTCCACAGGATCCCCCCTCTCTGTGGAAGGCTTCGATTTCATTTACGACGAAGTCAAGAAAGACATCCAGCTCGCCTCCATTTCAGGGGGCTCGGATATCAACGGCTGCTTTGCCGCAGGAAACCCCATCGGCCCTGTTTATGCCGGCGAGTTGCAGTGCCGCTGCCTGGCCATGAAAGTGGAAGCATTCGACGAAAAGGGAAAGCTCACCCGAAACCGACAGGGTGAGCTCGTCTGCCTGGCTGCTGCGCCGTCCATGCCCATCTATTTTTGGGACGACCCCAAGGGAGAAAAATACCACAGCGCGTATTTCGATGTGTATCCCGGCATATGGAGGCACGGGGATTTCATTGAGATCAACGACCGGGGAGGCGTTGTCATCTATGGGAGATCAGATGCTACCCTCAATCCGGGCGGCGTCAGGATCGGCACCGCGGAGATTTACCGACAAGTGGAGCAGATGCCAGAGATCGAAGACAGTCTTGTGGTGGGCCAGGACTGGAAGGGAGACGTGCGGGTCATCCTTTTCGTCAAGCCTGCTCAAGGTGAGGAGTTGACAGAATCGCTCAAAAACAAGATCAGAACCACTCTAAGAAACAATGCATCACCCAGGCATGTGCCTGCGAAGATCATCCAGGTGCCGGACATCCCCTACACTCTGAACATGAAGAAGGTGGAGCTGGCTGTGAAGAAAGTCATCCAGGGCCAGGAGGTTCTTAACAAGGACGCTCTGAGGAACCCTGAAGCTCTGGATTACTACCAAAAGATCAAGGAATTGGAGCAGGATTGAAAGGAAGGGCGGTGGCCTATGATCGGCAAGACCATAGAAGAACTGCGAGTGGGAGATAAGGCGGAATTCACAAAGACCATATCCGAGTCGGATGTCTATCTCTATGCAGGAGTCACGGGTGACCTCAACCCTGCTCACGTGAACGAAGAGCATGCCAAGAAAACTGTCTTCAAGACCCGGATCGCCCACGGCATGCTGCTGGGAGGCCTCATCTCCGGGGTGCTTGGAAATAAGCTGCCGGGTCCGGGCACCATTTACATTCGACAGGAAATGGACTTCCTGGCTCCGGTTCGCTTCGGAGATACCATCACCGCGACGGTGGAGATTATGGAAATCAACAAGGAAGAGAAAAGAGTGAAAGTGAGAACGATCTGCGTGAATCAGGAGGGGGCCAAGGTTCTGGATGGTCAGGCGATCGTGAGTCCACCCAGGAAGATGAATGAGGAAGGGCAAGCAAAAACTTGAACAATAAGCGTTTCTGTGCTTAAGTGAAAACGCATCACCTGACCCTTAAGGTAGCTGATGCCTGGGCCGAGATTTGCGAATACATACGATTGTCTGATGGGAGAGAGCGTTTCTTGGCCAACGAGGAGGCAACATGGATACCAAAGAGAAAATGCTGGAAGGGATAAAGGTCCTGATTGTCGATGACGAGCCTGATATGTTGGAGACACTGGAGGAATTGCTCTCCATGTGCGAGGTCGTGAAAGCCTCCACATTCGATCAGGCCAAGAAGCATATGGAAAGCCAGCCTTTTGATTTTGCCATTCTGGACATCATGGGCGTGAACGGCTACAAATTGCTGGACATCGCTGCCGCGAAGGAGATCACGGCCATCATGCTGACTGCTCATGCCTTGAGCCCCCAGGATACTGTGAAGTCGTTCAAGGGTGGAGCAGCATCATACGTACCCAAAGATAAGATCATAGAGATTCCTAACGTTCTCGCCGACATCCTGGAAGCCAAGAAGAAAGGCAAGAGCCTCTGGTGGCGCTGGCTGGACAGAATGGAGGATTACTATCAGGATAAGTTTGGGCCGGACTGGAAGAAGAAGGACAAGGACTTCTGGGACGGGTTCACCTTTCACGCCTAGGCTTCGAATGACTCCGCCTGCCTTCTGAGTCCTTCGGACACGGGAGTTCAAATGCACTTCATGAATGTGTCGAGACCGCGACATGTATCCAGCCTGCCTCGGCTCTGCCGATTCTGCTGTCTTTGAAAAAGGAGAGATGGATGCACGTGGGTCTGTTGTGCGGGCAGAAAACGGTGGACCTCGATCTTCCGGAGTCCGTCGGGGTCCTCGAAATGAAAGATATGGCACCTCTGTCCGATCCGGTAAGGGCCGTTTCCGACGCCCTTTCCCATCCCATCGAAAGCCGGCCCCTGAAGGACATCGCCTTGGGCAAGAAGAATGCCTGCGTGATCATATCGGACATCACCCGGCCTGTTCCTAATAGGGTAATCCTCCCTCCTTTACTGGAGGTCCTGAGAAGAAGCGGGATCGAGCAACGGGACGTTACGATTCTCATCGCCACCGGCATGCACAGGCCGAATCTGGGTCAAGAGCTTGAGGTCATAGTGGGCTCTCAAATCGCACGACAGTACAGCATCGTGAATCACCACTGTCGCAAACCGGACGACTACCGGAAAATAGATGAGATCGACGGGGCGCCCATTGAGCTCAATAGGCGCTACCTGGATAGTGACCTCAAAATCCTCACCGGTCTAATCGAACCTCACTTCTATGCCGGATATTCCGGAGGCCGAAAAGCCCTGCTTCCAGGCATCTCCAGTTTCGAGACCATGAAGTTCATGCACTCTTACAAGATGATCGACCATCCCCTGGTGACCAATTGCGTCCTGCATGGCAATCCCTTTCATGAATACGGGCTTCGGGTGACCGAACTTGCAGGCGCGGATTTCATCGTCAATGCGGTGATCAATAGAGACCGAAAATTGTCTGGCGTCTTTGCCGGACATTATAACCAGGCTCATCTCGCCGGCTGCGATATGGTTTACAGGCATTCGGTGGCGCAGGTTGCGGAGCCTGTAGACATGGTGATCACCTCCGGTGGAGGATATCCCCTGGATGCAACCTTTTACCAAATCAGCAAGGCCCTCATCTGCGCCAAAAACATTCTGAAAAGGGGTGGGACCATCGTGGTGGCCTGTGAGTGCGGGGACGGCCTGGGAAGCCTAGAGTTCTGCGGGATCATGCGTTCCGTATGCAGTCCCCAGGAATTCTTCGAGGAATACTCTGATCCCGAGAGGTTTGTCATCGATCAGTGGTGCGCTCAGAACGTTTACCGGGTCCTGGATTATGCCGGAAAGGTGTACATCTACTCGCCGGGCCTTTCCTACGAAGAGGTGATGAAGATGGGCGCCATAAAGATCGAGGATGTCCGGTCTACGGTGACGAGACTCCTCGAAAATCATGAAAAAGTAGTCGCTGTCCCGGACGGTCCTTACGTGGTAGGGATGGTGAGGAGGTGAAAATGACTGAAGTGGCACAAATCATTTTGGGTGTTCTTTTCTTAATCCTTATCTTTATCGCCACTCGCTACGGCATCTTCCTGAGGATCAAAGGAGCGTGCAAGGACGTTGTCAAAGATCTGGAACGGAGAAACGCATTGGATCAGGCTTCTGCCGTAGAGCTTCCCTATGCCAAATCAAGCTATTTCCACATTGGCCTGAGGGATTTCAGACCCAAGGCTGTCCAGTCTCTTCTGGAAGGAGGGATCATCGGCAGAACCGCAGATGGAAAATTCTACCTGAAAGTGAAGCCACAGGACGTGCAGATCCGCTGAGAGTACAAGGAAAAAAGTTGAAAAGGGCGAATCGAGGGCCTGTTTATTTTTATTCCTACCTCTAGAAGCCAAGTGGCACAAGGAAGCCGCCTTCAATGGATTCCAAGCGAGTTCGAGGAGCCGGGCTTTTTTTGTTGGGGTGTTTCTGGTGAGAAAGAGGAAGTCTCTTATAACAATTCTATTGGTGCTTGTCGTGATGGCGCTTTTGGTATTCTGCCTGAATTTTCATGCCCAAGCCTCGTGGTTCATCAACCCCAAGAAGTTCCAAGCCTCTGTCCACGGCTGGCTATCATGCCAGATCTGTCACAACGATATCCGCCAACGCAAGTTGCACCCCAATCCTGATGATGTTACAGAGAACCAGATGCAATTCTTCAATACGGAGGATTGTCTCAGGTGCCACCGGCGCGTCATGGAAAATCTGGAAAAGGGAAAACACGGGGACTTGGAAGTGAGAAAGCCTGAGGCGTACAGCAAGTGCCTGCGCTGCCACGATCCTCACACCCAGGTGGCGATCGGGGGACCGAAGAGCCGCTTCAGCCCCTGGACGCCCCTGTACGAACAGCACGGAGGGCCCCACAAGGAGCGAACCGGTTCACCCTTCCTGTCCATAGAGGACGAAACCTGTATGGCGTGTCATCGCACAGTAGATCACGACGATAAAGTGAGAATCCGGGGTATCTGTTTTTACTGCCACGCCCGGGAGGGGACCCCTGAGCAGGAAATGACCGGGGAAAAGGTGCCTTTAATCCAGGCGAACGACTACCGTTCGACCTCTCATGCCGACACAGGGTGTATGGAGTGCCATCCCCAAGCGACAAGATTCAACCACAACGAACAGGCGCCCGCTGCATGCACGCGATGCCATGTGCGTCATGATGAGAAAGTGATCCACGATCTACACGGCCTCGTCACTTGCGGCGCATGTCACCTCCGGGGAATCGTGCCTAAAAGGGATGTAAAGACGAAGCGGATCGTGTGGAAGATCGATTATTCGCCGGGCGAGCCCTCCCGTATCCACAACATGGCAGTTCAACCCGGCGAGAAAGCTTGCGAAAGGTGTCATTTCAAGGGAAACAGACTCGGTGCGGCGGCCATGATTCTTCCCTCGAAAAGCGTCATTTGTATGCCCTGCCATGCGGCGACTTTTTCTGTGGGCGATACCACGACCATTATTACGATTCTCATCTTCCTGGGAGGACTGGTCCCGATGTTTGCCTATGTGCTCACTGGTTCGGGGTCAAGGGCAAAAAAAGCCGGCGGAGCGGGAAAATCCTCGATCAAAACAGCGCCTACGTTTCTGAAGGCCATCTTTCTGGATGTGTTTTTGCAAAGAAGACTCTACCTGCGCTCCAGGAAACGCTGGTTCATCCATGGCCTGATCTTCTTTCCTTTCGTTTTCAGATTTGGCTGGGGCCTCCTGGCTCTCATGGGGTCGCTTTGGAGTCCGCGGTCGTCCTGGGTTTGGGTGATGCTCGACAAGAACCGGCGACTGACGGGCTTTCTGTTTGATTCGACGGGGATGATTCTCATAGTAGGAATCGTTTTAGCGCTTATTTTCGGAGCCGAGAGGAGGGAAACTCGGGCCGCCGATCTGCCCGGCCAGGATCGCGCGGCCCTGCTCCTGATCGGGTCTATCGTAGTGGTGGGGTTCATCCTGGAAGGAATGCGAATCAACATGACCGGCTATCCTCCTGGATCCCCCTGGTCCTTCGCTGGCTACATACTTGGGATTTTTTGCGCCGGCCTTACTCTGAACGGTGTTTACGGGTATGTATGGTACATTCACGCTATCCTGACGGGCGCATTCATTGCCTATATTCCGTTCAGCCGTCTGGCTCACATTATCATCGCGCCGGCGGTTCTGGCTATGAACGCGGCGAGCAAGCATATACAGAGGAGTCAATGGGCCGGGGGATTTTGAAGGAGTTGCTATGGAAGGCAGGGAAAGTGCCCTACATGACCCTGGAGCATGATCCGGTGGCCATGGATGTGACGCGTTCCCTGAAGAGACTCTTTGATCCGAACAACATCCTGAACCCGGAGAAAATGGCGCTGGAGGGGTAAGAGGTGCTAAAGCGCCTGAAGATGTTCAATGCACAATGACCTGAGGTAACCCTATGGAAGCCAAGTATGATTTTGTGACCAAATACCGGGAGCAGATTCTCCAGTGCTCCCGGTGCGGATTCTGCCAGGCGGTCTGCCCCTTGTACGGGGCGACTCTTCGGCCCGCGTACAACGCAAGGGGGAAGATGCTTCTCCTGAAAGAGGTGATGGACGGCAAGATCGACCTTGGTGATGAATTGATAGAGACCCTCTTTCAGTGCACTACCTGCGCGAGCTGCACGGAAAACTGTCCGTCAGGCGTGAAGGTCCCTGAGATCGTCAAGCAGGTGCGGAGGGATATGGTTCACATCGGGTCATGCCATCCCGCCTTCAAAGGCATGAATGAAGTGCTTGAAAAGAGCACCAACATCTACGCCGAGGACGAACTGCCGGGGTTCGGCAGGGAAAAAGGCAAAAAGGCGGAGTACGTCTATTTCATCGGGTGCGTCGGTGCCTATCGCGAGGACGAGTCCACTGAGTCCACCCTGGACCTCCTGGATAAGATCGGCGTCAATTACACCCTCGTCGACGAAGTCTGCTGCAGCGGCGTGCTTGAGGATGTGGGGTACGCGGTCAACGACAGGCTGGCGAATAAGAACATCGACCTTATCCTCACCACGGGGGCTAAGACTGTCATCACCGGCTGTCCTTACTGCTCTCGGACATTCAACAGTAAAACCCAGTACAATGAACTGAAAGAAAGGGGCATCAAGATCATCCATGTCTCCCAGTTGTTGAAAGACTTTGACCTGGGCGTAAGAACGGAAAAGAAGGTTACCTATCATGATCCTTGTGACCTGGGACGTCATTGCGGGATCTACGAGGAGCCTCGGCAGACGATTCGGAAGCTCGCCCCTAACTTCGTCGAAATGTATCATCATCACGCTAATGCCCTTTGCTGCGGAGCAGGCGGGGGGGTCCGCGGTGCTTTCGCCAAGAACTCGCTGGCCATGGCTCGACGGCGCCTCGAAGAAGTTGAAGAGGTGGGTGCAGATATTCTGCTCACGGAATGCAACTCCTGCGTCCATAACCTCAGCAACGCGAAGCTGCGGAAACAGAAGTTCAAGATTTACAACACGCCCCAGTTTCTCAACGAGTTGATGGAGAAAAAGGAGTAAAGGATAAGGTCGGTCCGACGGCAAACCGGATTCTCGCCTGTCGCAGATGCCGCTTGCGGTGCGCGGGAATGGCGAGAAAGAACGCGTGAATGACGAACACAGGAAGGAGGCGGCTTTATGGAAATTCAGGGATACAACCTGCCGGATGAACTCTACTACGAGGAGAACCATTTCTGGGTCAAAGAGGAAGGAGATTTCTTTGTCATGGGAATGGATGACTTTGCCCAGAAAATGGCAGGCGAGATTGTCTACGTGCAGCTACCGGAGGAGGGGAAGTCTCTCAGTGCGGGGAAGAGATTTGCCAAGATCGAATCGGGCAAATGGTTGGGAAAGGTCTTTGCCCCTGTCAACGGAGAACTGGCGGCGGTGAATGAGGAACTGGAGACCAATCCAGGATTGATCAATTCCGACTGTTATGGGAAAGGGTGGCTTTACAAAATCAAGCCGACGGACAAAGACGAACTCAAGAACTTGATTCATGGTCACGAGGCCGTGGAGAAATGGGTTCTGGCCGATATTGAGAAGTACAAGAAGTAAGAAGTAACGAGTGACAAGAAGTGTTCAGCGTTCAGAAAGGACTCTTCGGGACCAGCAGCTGAACCCTGAACCACCGAACACCGAACACCACAATAAGGGCGGATCATGGCTAACCGGGACTACAGTGTCAGGCAGCTTCTGGAGATGGAGGCTTGCACGAACTGCCAGTTGTGTGCGGATGTTTGTCCGGCCGTTTCGGCCACGAAAGAGGCAAAACTTTCAGCAATCCACCGGATGAACGGACTGAAGCAAATCCTGAAAGGAAGGATCGGCCTTTTCGGGAGGCTTTTCGGTAAAAAGGGACTCTCGGAAGAAGAGTGGAAGGCTTACAGTGAGACGGTTTTTCGTTGCACGCTCTGCGGCAACTGCCAGGAAGTCTGTCCCGTAGGCATCCATCTCAAAGACCTTTGGCTTTCTCTTCGCCGCGATCTCGTCCATTCCAAGTTCTATCCGGAGAAGATCAATATGATCCGGGACAATCTTAGGGAGAGCCATAATGTCTTTGCGGAGGACAATGAGGAACGTGCCGACTGGGTAGAGGACATGAAAGATGCCCCCGAGGAAGGGCTTATCAAAGAGAGGGCGCAGGTTGTGTACTTCACCGGATGCGTGGCCGCCTACTTCCCTCTGGCGCAGAAGATCCCGGTCGCCCTGGCGGAGATCCTGGACAGGAGCAATGTCGATTTCACACTCCTGGGTGAAGAGGAGTGGTGCTGTGGCTTTCCCTTGCTGGGAGCCGGCCTGAAGGATATGCTTCAGGAGTTCATAGATCACAACCTTCGAGCGGTAAAGGAGAAGGGGGCGAAGAAGGCTATTTTCGCCTGTCCATCCTGTTACCAGATGTGGCGTGAGTATTATCCCCGGGAGATCGAAATCGCTCACGCCTCTGAGTTCCTGATGGACTTGGTAAGAAGAAGACGAGTGCCCCTCAAATCCCTCAACATCACCGTCACTTACCATGATCCATGCGACCTGGGCAGAGGAG
The DNA here is from genome assembly GCA_963740905.1 of uncultured delta proteobacterium. Lineage (GTDB taxonomy): Bacteria > Desulfobacterota > DSM-4660 > Desulfatiglandales > HGW-15 > JAFGDM01. Next base: position 352,759 of record CAVUFY010000013.1, on the reverse strand, counting down.
CCCGCGTCTTTGGCCCCCCTCGCGAAGTGATCCGCTCCATTCCCGGCGTCAAGTTTGTGGAACTCCCTCATAACCGGGAGAATTGCCACTGTTGTGGCGGGGGAGGAAATCTTGAAATGATGGACGCCGGGCTCTCCTCGGAAATTGCGAAGAAAAAAGTGGAGGAGATTCTGAGCACCGGCGCACAGGCTGTGATCACTTCGTGTCAGCAGTGCGTCAGGACCATGACCACCTTCGTGAGAAGAAACAAGGTGCCTCTTGAAGTCTTGGACATAACGCAGTTGGTGCAAAGAGCGCTGAAAAAATGAATCCGTCTGCAAATAAATACGAAGATCGAAATTCGAAATCCGTGTTCGGATCGTTTCGTCTTGCACCTCTTGAAAGATCGGATCTCTTTGCGAAGGTAGTGGTTTCGTGAGACTTTACAACTTAGGAAAGGTCCCCTGGCAGGAGTCCCAGCTCATCTACCATGCTCTTGCCGGGATGAATCAGGAGGCCTTTTCTCTGGTGTCGCCGGCTACGCCCTATGTTTGCGTCGGCTTCCACCAGGACGTGAACCAGGAGGTGGACCTTGCCTACTGCAAGGCAAAGGGCATTCCAGTGTTCCGACGGGATCTGGGAGGTGGAGCGGTATTCCTTGATGGAGATCAGCTCTTTTTTCATCTCATTCTTCATAGAGATAACCCGGAAGTGCCCAAGAAAAAGGAAAACTTTTACCGCAAGTTTCTCCAGCCCGTCATCCAGGTTTATCGACGACTAGGAATTCCCGCAGAATATAAGCCTGTGAACGATGTGATCACAGGGACAAAAAAAATATCCGGTACAGGGGTCGGAGAAATCGGGGATTGCGTCGTCTTCGTGGGGAACCTTATCGTGGATTTTAATTACGAAGAGATGTCGCGGGTCTTGAAAGTGCCCGACGAGAAGTTCCGGGACAAGGTGCACAAAACCCTCGAAGAAAATTTGACGACCATTCGGCGGGAACTGGGTGAAGAAGGTGCAAAGGCGTGCCACGAGACCAGGCTCAATGAGATGATGGTGGAGGAGTTTGGGAAAGTGGTTGGCCCCATGGAACCCTGGGGAAAAGACGAAGTCCTGTCGGCAAGAATGGCTCAACTGCAAGCCAAGATGACAGCAGAAGCATGGCTCTACCGAAAGGGCAAGAAAGTTCCCGGCCGGGATGTCAAAATCAGGGCCGGTTTGAACATCTTACAAAGAGCCTACAAAGCTCCCGGCGGCTTAATCAGGGCGGACTTTGAGGTAACGGGCGGACGATTCGGAAATGTCTCCCTATCAGGGGATTTTTTTTGCTTTCCCCAGGGATCCGTCGCAAAATTGGAGGAAAGTCTCGAGGGACAGCGCACAACCGAGGCTCGAAAGATCGTGACCTCTTTCTACTCTGATCAAACGGTAGAAACGCCCGGCATTGGTGTGGACGACTGGTTGCAGGTTCTTTCTCGCTGAATGCTCTTCCGGCCTCTCTTGCAGGTTCGTGATAAATCACTAATATAGAAATATTATTTTTGCCTGTGAAATTATGACAATGATAATGATTCTCTTTCTTACGTTCTGAGGTTCGCCAGTCACTCTTGAAAGAGAATCATTATCATCCCTATGGCTGTTCGGAAGAAGCTAGAGGGATACGAATAGAGGAACTCTGATCGATGACTCCCGTTATTTTAGAGGTGGTGGCGCCCATGCTGTCGAGCGTGGAGATGAGCTGCCGGGGATGTGAATTGGTTATGGAAGCGGTCGGCCTGAAGAACGAGGACCGCCGGGCTTGCGAGGAAGGGTATCCTCAAGACTGGAAGGAGGCAGTCGACTATCTGGCAAAATGGATTGGGGAAATTTCCCGGCTGTACCGCCATCGCATCCTGATTCGCATTATCGATGCCCAATCCCCTCTGGGCATGTGGAAGCAGCTCAGATACAGGGTGTTCAAATTTCCGGCTTTTATCGTCAACAAGAAGAGAGCCTATGTAGGCTGGGACACTAAAGAACTGGAGTCCGTCATTGACGAAGAGGTGAAAAAGACCGTTTGAGGGACAGAAGATAAGAACAAGGTTTCTCTGCTCACGCAGCGAGGAACAGGGCGCTCTTGAGCTCCCGCACCATTTCGAGACCTCGCACCTCTTTTTCAAACAGAGGGATCTCACCGCGTATGTTCTCGAACGACTGAGAGACTTCCTCTCGGTACCTGTCCTGCATGCTGACCCGATTTCGAATAAATTCCGCGGTCTCCTCTCCCACTTCGGATTTGTCGATAGCCTGGTTCACGACCACGCCACCGATGGGAATGCCGAATTCATGAAACCAGCCGATGAAACGGCGAATCACGGCAATGGGTAAAGATTCAAGAAGGGTGACGAAAAAGAAAGCACTCTTGTCCTTGTCCGTCAGAATAACGCGCATGCGCTCTATGCGATCCCTGAATGTGGTGAGATAGTCCATGAGAGGATCTTCTTCTTCCTCCGCCTTTTTTTTCCTGAAGGAAAGGCTCAACCGCATGGTCCTGGCTTCCTCCCGGCTCTTCATCATTTTGTCCACCCACAGGGTGTAGACCTTTGACATGCCGAGGAGGCGCCTGGCGTTTGCCGTGGGTGCCGTGTCGAAGACATAGAATTCGTAAGCATTTTCGAAGATGATGTTGATCATGTTCTCGAACATGGCCGATTCTTCGAAGGCCGGGTTCATAGTGGCCGACTCGATGAAATCCTCTGCTTTTGTGGGGATGTCGGCGAATTTCAGGAACCAGCCGATCTTCTCCCTGATCTCCTTCTTGGACTTCTCAATCGTCTCCCGAGTATCAATTTCCTGGACATAGAGATTCTCCGTCCCCGGAATCAAGACAGGCTTCCCGAACACATCGAGCTGGAAGAGATTGGAGAGACTGTGTACAGGGTTTGTGGATGCCAGGAGGGTCTTCTTGCCCTGCTCCGCCATCCACAAGGCGGATGCAGCGGCGACAACGGTTTTACCCACGCCCCCCTTCCCTCCAAAGTAGATATAACGCATTTGAGGATGTTCTTTGAAGAAGTCCGGCATCGTATTTTTCATGATAGTTTCTCCTCAAACATCACTTCCGACAGCTTCCTGATCACATCAAGGCCTTTGATCTCCGAGTCGAATTCAGGGACCCTGGCAAGCACTGCGTTACCGAGCTTTTTGTCGATCAATTGAAGGGCGGAAGCCTGCATCTCGATTCTGTTTCTCAAGTACCCCGGGATGTTCTCAGCCAGCAAGTCTCTGTTGATGACCCGGTTCACGAGGTAACCGGCCAGAGGTACGTCGTACCGCGCGAAGAGTTGAGCCGCCTTTTCCGTGTCCACGATGGTCATTTCTTCCGGGTTGACGACAAAAAAGAAGGCCGTCCTCTTCGTATCCGTCATAATCTTGGAGGACGTCCCGATTCTATTTTTGATGTACATCAATTCATTGTATATCTCGTCTGTTTCCGTTCCCTCTTCCCTCTTCATCGTGGAAATAGCTTTGTCATATTCCCGCATCTGCTCTCTCAGCGCCGTGATCTTCTCCAGCCAGGCGTCATAGATGGAAGCCATGCTCAAATAGTAAAGGGCATGCCCCAGAGGCACCAGGTCGTAAATGTAGTAGTCGAAATCCCCTTTGACAACAATATCGACTACGGCATCAAAGATGGCGCTTTCCTCCATAGCCGGTTCGGCGGATGAGGCCTTGATGTAGCTCTCTATTTCCTCAGGAATCTTCTTCATCCCATACATGGAGATGATCTTCTGCCGAATCTCTTCCTGGTAATCTGCAATTCTCTTGTCCGCATCCACCTCACAGGCATAAAGGTTCGGCATGATTTCAATATTCCCTTTTCCGAAGATGTCCCTCTCAAAGATGTCGCTAAGGGAAGCTTGAGGATCCACCGAGAAGACAAGCACTCTCTTGCCTTTCTTGGCTAGGTAATAGGCTGTCGCGGCGGAGAACGTGGTCTTGCCCAGGCCACCCTTGCCTCCGTACATGATGTATCGCCTGTCAGGGAATTTTTCAAAGATGTCGCGAAGAGCCATAGGTCCTCCCTCTCACCGATGTAGTCCCATGGGAAATGATCTAATACATACTATCTACGAAGTCCTTTTCTCTCAGCATTCTCCGCTTCCAGGTTGTGATCTGAGGAACCACGTGGGGAAGGAGACGAAGAGAGTAATAGGGCGGAAGTATGGGGATGCCGAGCATGTCTCCCATGGTAATAAGGATAAAAAGGTGCTCCATGCTGGACCGTGTCTTGAGGGCATGTCTGGCCATTCCATGGGTGGCCATGCCGTAGGTGAAGTCTCTGAAGAAACCTACGACCCCTCCGGACTTTTTCTTGTCTTCTTTCTCTTTTGTCATCTCTCAATCCTCTGAACTCGCTAGCGGTTCATCACCGCTTTGGATCACTCACCGACCTGATCGAAGAAATCCCGTTCCTTCAGCATTCTCTTTTTCCAGGCTTGAAGCCCCGGGATGTAATAGGGCAACAGCCTTAAAAGATGATACTGAAACAGGTGAGGAACCCCGATGACAGGCCCAAAAAGACCTAACATAAATACGTTTTCCAAGCAACGTTTTTGTTCATAAAAATGCTGGTCGATGTTGTAGAACAACAAGCCTTTGAAGAAGTCTCTGACACTCTTTAAGAACTTCAAACGCACTTCCTGTCCCTCAACCCAGGGAAAAGAGTACACTCCCGGGGACTATTCATTTTCCCCGGGAGATAGGCTCTTGCCAAGATGTCTCCGATCAAGCCGCCGCTTTTTCGGCCTCAGGAGGCGCTGAAATAACACTCGCACGGTGTCTTTTGAAAGCTTTCACGCCGTCATAGGCGAGGATCAACGCGCAAATGATGAGCAGCACAGCCACGGCCGCTGCAAAGGTGTTTCCGAAAACCTTCTGCCCTTTCATGGCAGCAGGAATGAGCTTGAAAAAGGCCATGTAAAATAACCCGCAGACGGTGGTGATGTACATAAAGTACATGGGATAGATGGCTACCTTGTAGTTTTTGGCCTTTTGGGCCAGGTAGAGGGTTGTAAGAAGCAGGGCGAGGGCCGCCATCAACTGATTGGCGCCGCCGAAAAGAACCCACACGTAAAGCCAAGTGCCTGTTTTAACAAGAATGAAGGTAATGACCAGGGCGACCAATGTGGCGACGTGGGGATTCTTGGCGATGGGCACCGGGTCTCCCAGGAGCTCTGCACTAGCTACCTTCATGAAACGAAAGACCAGGTTGACAATGGTTAAAGCCAAGATGATGATCATGGAACCGGCCAGCGATTGGGCGTAACTCATCGGCAAGCCCAGCGAGTTGATGGCTCCGCCGAGACCCGCGGTGAAGATACCTGTAGGATTTCCCACTTGTTTAAGGTATGCGGCCTTGTCAGCAAATGCTGTGGCGCAGACGATCACCGCAATGATACTGATGGTAAACTCTGCAAACATGGCCCCGCCTGTCACAGGCCTGACGTCCAGCTCATTTTCGAGCTGCCTTGATGTGGCCGTGCTGGAAACTAGGCTGTGCCATCCCGAGATCGATCCACAGGCAATGGTAAGGAACAGTATAGGCCAGAGGGGTCCCATCCCGATGCTCCAGTTTGTAAAAGCGGGAAGGGTCATGGGTTTAGCACCGATGAGGATACCCAGGATCCCGGCAATGATTCCGAAGTAGACCACATAAACAGAAGCATAATTGTAAGGCTGGATGAACCGCCAGACCGGGAGGATCGAGCTGAAATAGCCGAAAATGAGAACGCAGACTAGGACTGTCGTGTAAGACAGGCTTATTTGCCAAACCGTCCCCAGATAGATAGACAGAAAGATGATGACGATCGCGATCACGGTGGTCACCAGGATGTTCACCCTTGCCTTGTAAATCATGTGACCCACAAGAAAGGCTATCCCAATGATGATCAGCATGGGGAAGGGAAGAGTCGCATCTTTACTGATGCCGCTTGTAATGACGTGGCCGAAAGCGGTGGCGATAAGGAGAAGGTAGAAGTAGACAAAAGTGAGGAGGATCTTTCTGGCGCGCGGGGAGATCAACTTGTAGCTCAGGGCACCGAACGTATCCCCGTCGTTCCTGATCGATACCATGGCGCTGGAGAAATCGTGAAGCCAGCCGATGAAAAAGACGCCAAGGCCCAACCAGAGCAGTGCCGGAACCCATCCCCACTGAAGAGCCACAATAGGGCCGATGATCGGCGCAGCTCCCGCGATGGAGTTGAGCTGGAACCCGAAAAGCACGTTCTTGTTTGCAGGCATAAAGTCGACGCCGTCCATGTACATCTTGGCCGGCGTTGCCCTGCTTCCGTCGACCTCGAAGATGTTCTTGGCCACTCGGCGAGCGTACACCCAGTAGCCGAGAACCAGAATTACTGCCCACCACAAAAGAACCCATATTGAATTCATAACTTCCCTCCTGAGAGTGGCACTAAGAAGTGATAAAAATTAACACGGAAAGAGGGTTATGAAGATTCGTGGCCGGCCGACAAGCCTCTAGCCTATGTGTAACGGAATTCTTTGTCACCTCCTTTCCCGCATCAAATGCGAACCTCGGGCTACAGCCAAACACTGGTCGTGCCTGGTCCGGGCCTTACTTACAGCTCCTCCGCTCCTTGCGAAGGAGTCAGTGAGTTAGGGATTAATCAATCGACGTTAATCTTCTTTAACATAAGGAAGTCTCGTGTGTCAAGATTAAAGACCTGATCAGGCAGGTTCGGTTTCGGCTAGGAGATGTCAAGAAGACAATGGCTCAATCGGCGTTCTTCCCGGAGGCAATAAAGTGAAAGACACCACAAATCGGCCAGCAGGACGATGAGGATACTCTCGAAGGTCGGAATCGCCGTGGGCCCCGTGATGTCATCGCCTCTTCCCCCACAAGTGAGGAGGTCAAAATCTTGCATGCCGGGGGAAGACGGGTAACATCCGCAAATGCCAATGCAGGCCTTTGGCCGCAATCCAACGTATCTTCAAAGGATGTATCCATGGACGAACGCGAAATGCCGGGGAACAAACCCAACATTCTCACGGATTCGAGGTTCCGAGAGCTTGTGCTGGAAGCCGAGGGCATCGTAGTCGTTGATTTCTGGGCTCCTTGGTGCGGACCGTGCATCCAAATGGCTCCCGGTCTCGATGCCTTCTCTGCGGCCAATGAAGGGCGGGTGAAGGTCTTTAAACTTGATGCGGATGATAATCCCAAGACGGCCGAAAAATACGAAATCCGAAGCATTCCAACGATCATTTTCTTCAAGGACGCACAACCCGTCTTTATTTCCAGAGGCGTCATGTCGCCATCAAGCCTGCAGGAAAAACTGGACGAACTTCTTTCCCAATCCTTATGAAATCTGCCAAGGCAGATTTCATCGCTCGGCCTTTCGGGGCTGCATGAAGAAGCCAAAAGGCTTTGCTGGGCCTACCTACCGGACACTTGTCCGGGCCCAGCGTCCTTTGCGGCCTGCTAATGAGGTTCTTACCAAAATCTTAAGCCTGCGCTGCTTTCTTCGCATAAAGAGGAGAAATCTGCCGCAGGGTCGTCACGGCCTCTTTGAGCGCGGAAAGAAATCGTGTTACGTCCTCTTCCACGTTCTCCACACCGAAGGTGATGACAAGGGTGCCCTGGGCGTCTGCGAAATCCCGGCCGATGGACAGAAGAACATGGGAGGCTTGAAGGGCGCCCGCCGCACATGCGGATCGCGTGGAGACGGCGAAGTTTTCGTCATCCAGCATGAGTACCACGCTTTCTCCCTCAATATACTTGATGGACACAGAGACCAGGTTGGGCAAACAGTGTTCCGGATGCCCGTTAACGATGTACTCATCGATGTAGCGGGGCAATTCTTCCAATAATTTTGCTCTTAATTTTGCAGTATGAGCTACCCTGGAAGGCATCTCCCTCAAGGCGGTGTCCGCGGCGACGCCCATTCCTATGACACCGATCAGATTTTCCGTTCCCGCCCTTTTGTTGTTTTCCTGAACCCCACCGTCCAGGAGAGGCCATATCTTTGTTCCCCGTCGAATGAAAAGCCCTCCTGCTCCGGCAGGACCGTAAAAAGTGTTCGAGGCAAAACTGAGCAAGTCTACGCCGAGTGCCTGCACGTCCACAGCGACGAGTCCCACGGAGTCGACGGCATCGGTGTGAAAAACGACGCCTTTCTCTCTGGTGATTGCAGCGATCTCCTTGATCGGCAGCAGGGTGCCGATCTCGTTGTTGCTGTGCATAATAGTGACGAGCACGGTGTCATCCCTTATCGACTTCGCCACATCCTCGGGGTTCACTCTTCCAAACCGGTCTACGGGCACGGAGGTGACTTTATAATCCATCATTTTAAGCCGGCGAAGACTGCGCAACACGGCATTGTGTTCGATGTTGGAGGTGACAATATGCCTTCCCTTGTCCGCCCGGGCCCAGGCGATACCCTTAATGGCCATGTTCACAGATTCTGTTCCCCCTGATGTGAAGACCACATCTTTGGCGCTGGGCGCATTGATCAAACGAGCGACCGATTTCCTTGCTTTGTCGAGAGATTCTCCAGCCTTGTCTCCCAATTTGTGCTGACTGGACGGATTTCCGTAATTGGCCCTGATGGCATTGATCATGGCTTCCTGGACTTCCGGCAGAAGGGGATTCGCAGACATGTGGTCGAGGTTAACGACGTCTTCAGCCATTATCCTTCCTCCTTTCTCCTAGCGATGGCTTTCTATGATATTGAGATGGCAAGAGGGACAAACGGCTTCACCCTCCGGCAGCTGAGTATCGCAATAAGGGCAATAGCACTTCCCATCTTCCCCATGCTCATGTTTTTCCGGACGCAACGCCTCGCTCGGCTCTTTGCCCGCTTTTCGATCCTCGTAATTCTTGATCGCCACATGAAGGGCATCAGCCCCTAGATTCGAGCAATGAAGCTTGTTCTTTGGGAGCCCTTCAAGGGCATCAGCCACATCCTTATTGGTGATCGTTTTGGCCTCATCCAGGGTTTTTCCCTTGGCCAGTTCGGTCAGCATACTCGAAACGGCAATTGCCGCGCCACAGCCGAAGGTTTGAAATTTGATATCGTCAATTCGATCATCCTTGACCTTGAGGTATATGGTCATCATGTCGCCGCACAGGGGATTGCCCACCTCTCCAATTCCATCTGCATTTTCTATGACACCGACGTTTCTAGGCTTCCTGAAATGATCCATCACCGTCTTCGAGTACATGTCTCACACCTCCTTAGGCTTATTGTCTATATTTTAATCACGGATCGATCCCAGTAAAGACACCAGGGCACAAATTTTGAATGAGTATGGATCACCTACAAAATGGGAGGCGGGTTTTCAGGTGAATCCATCATACCTTGACAATCAAACAATGGAAGGTAGACTATTAAAGGAGCAAAAATATTTCTTGCGCGACTGTATGGGAAGAAATCAAGGATCTCCGATGAAACTCTTCACCAGAACAAGAAGAGAGCATAGGTTTTCTTGAGGCAAGGAGGGAATAACCCGCATGAAAAAGGTTGTGTCTGTTGCGGTGAGCAAGAAGAAAGGAACCCGAAAGACCCCCGTGGAGTCCGTGGAGGTCGTGGAGGATCACGGCATCTCCGGAGACGCTCATGCCGGGCCGTGGGAAAGACAAGTCAGTTTTCTCGCCTGTGAACAAATCCAGGAGGCCCGCTCCAGGGGCCTGCAAGTTGATTTTGGAGATTTCGCTGAGAATGTGGCCACCGAAGGGGTGAACTGGAAGAATCTGCCTTTGGGCACCCGAGTTAAACTGGGAGACCGGGTCGTCGTGGAAATCACCAAGATCGGCAAGGAGTGTCACAAGAGGTGTGCCATCTATTACCAGGCAGGTGATTGTATCATGCCCAGAGAGGGAGTTTTCGGAAGGGTGATCGAAGGGGGAACCCTTAGCTGCGGCGACGAAATTGTGATTTTGGATCAATAAGTATACTCTATTTCCTCGGATTCCTCGGACCTTCAAAAGGCAAAACAGGAGGGAATTTCGGATTTAAGGGACGCTTCTGGGGCCATCTCTCCGGCAGCGGGTTCACCGCCGTCATCAAGCGGAAAGAAAGCGCTGCTCCTCGACCCGCAAAATCCTGAAAAGGGTTTCATTCACCGGGGTGGGGATGTTGTGATGTTTGCCTAGAGAAATCACTTTACCGGCGAATATTTCCAGTTCCATTTTTCGGTGGGCCTCAATATCCTGGAGCATCGAGGTTTTGCCTGTTGGCGCAAGAGTGGACAGAAAACCGTGCCAGTCTTCGATGTCTCTTTCGATCAGATTGACGCCTGCATGTTTTGCAACGGATATCACTTCCAACATGGCGGATTCCATAAGTTCTCTAGCTTCCGCTAAGGACTGAAAAATCCCGTAGGGCGCTCGCAGAACCGCTGATGCTTGGTTAATACCCACGTTGATCATGAACTTCCACCATAGAGTGCGAATCATGTCCTCCGGTATTTGGGAGGCAATTCCGGCGCGCTCAAACAGAGAGTGAAGTGCTCTCACACGGGGGGTGAGAGACAGATTGGAGGCCTCGCCGAAATAGAGTTTTCCTTTCCTGGAGTAGCTTACTGTATTGCCTTCTCTCATGGCATCAATGCCGACGGCGACGGCATAGAGAACTTTTTCCGCGCCGTAAACGGCTCCGATCTGTTCTTCGCTTTCAATCCCATTCATCACGGATAGGAAGAGAGTGCTCTCTCCGACCACCGTTTTCATATCATGGAGAGCTTCCGGCAAATGGTGGTTCTTGACGGCTACCATGACAAGATCTGAGGGGGGGACCTTGTCTTCACGCCTGATGACCGGAAGGAAATAGGTGCGGCCGTTCACCGTGAGCCCTTCAGCTTTCAGGTGCGCGGCGCGTTCCCCATTGGCGATGAATGATATGCAATGGGGATCCATTTCGTAAAACATGCTTGCGTAGGCTGCGCCCATGGCACCGGCGCCTATGATGGAGATACGATCAAATGAGATGTTCATAGCAACGCTCTCCGATTTGATTATTACAATTTGTTCCTCTTTGCTCCCGGGCATTTTAATACAGAAAAATCGTTTGTGACGTCAAGGTTAAAGGCTGTTTGCCCTAATTCGGAATTCTTTATGCTAATCATGAGCTTCGGGAACGTTCCTGATCACCAGCGAGGTGTCAGATGCTAGGCGCCGAGGAGCGACGACTGAGGCTTATGAAGCAATACGCCGCAAGGAGGAGCGAGCGATGGCAACGCCGCAGATGATGCCTCGCTGGTGGATCAGGGTTTGCGCCAGCCGGTTGTCAACAAGAGAGGCCTATGGTAGAAAGAATCTATTCCTTCAGCATGACTTGTGGAGCAGAAGAATAAAGATGAGGGAGAAAATTCTTATTACCATTGCCTGCCTGCTGGGTGTATCATGCGTTGCCTACGGGATGATCAACGGCAACAACGCCGTTTTCTTCCTCGGGATCTTGATGGTCATCGGAGCCTACTTGTGCATAAGAAAGAAACTCAGAGCGACTCTCCGCGAAAAAGAGCCGATGGAACCGTAGACGAAGCCATGGAACCCGGGGATTTGGAACAAAAAATTAGAGCAGTTGGCCTGTGGGTGTATGACACCAAGTATCTCGCCGTATTCACTCTCCTTTTTTCAGTCCTCCTGAATCTTGACCCAATTTAGCACGAAAACCCTATATTTCGCATTTTGATTCTTGACAGGTCACAAGATATTGTGATATACATCCTATTCATCATTACAGGCAAACGGGCATGTCGCCGCGTTTTCGAAAGCCTTTTCGACCTTCGACCAAGGATCCGCAGAATAGTCTTTCAATTTTCATCATTCATCGAGCTGTTTCGTGTAAACGACCCGGCTTTTTTGTTGAGGATCAACCATGTTCGAACAGATTAAAAAACGTGACGGGCGAGTGGTGCCTTTTGACTCTTCCAAGATCACCTCTGCCATCGCAAGCGCCGGCAGGGCCACAGGGGAGTTCGACGAGAAAGAGGCAAGAAAACTGACCCTACGGGTTTTGACCCTAGCCCATGAAATTCATCCGGGCACCGCTCCCGAGGTGGAAGGAATCCAGGACATCGTCGAGCACGTTCTTCTGGATTCGCCTTACTACAAAACGGCCAAAGCCTACATCCTCTACAGGGAGCAGCACGCCCAGATCCGGGCCATCGTTTCCAAGGCAAGTGTGGATCTGGTGGAAAATTACATCCAGAAAATGGACTGGAAGATCAACGAGAATAGCAACATGAGCTATTCTCTCCAAGGTTTGAACAATTATATCTCCTCAGACATTACCTCGGAGTACTGGTTGAATCGAATTTACCCCCCGGAAATCAGAGATGCCCACAAGAGAGGGGATTTCCATGTCCACGACCTGAGCCTTCTTTCCGTGTATTGCGTCGGATGGGACTTAAAGGATCTCCTGACCCAAGGGTTTCGCGGTGTTCAGGGAAAGGTGGAAAGCGGTCCGCCGAAGCATCTCCGATCGGCGCTAGGCCAAATCGTCAACTTTTTCTACACGTTGCAGGGCGAGGCTGCCGGAGCCCAGGCCATTTCAAACTTCGACACGCTCCTGGCTCCCTTTGTGAGGTATGATGAGTTAGGCTATAAGGAAGTAAAACAGGCGCTCCAGGAATTCGTTTTCAACATCAACATTCCCACCCGCGTAGGTTTCCAAACACCCTTTACCAATGTAACTCTGGATCTGGAGGCGCCTTCTACTTTGAGGCACCAGCATGCGGTGGTAGCGGGGAGAGAGCAAAAGGAAACGTATGGCGATTTCCAAGAAGAGATGGATTGGATGAACAGGGCATTTGCCGAGGTGATGATCGAGGGGGATGCCAAAGGCAGGGTCTTCACTTTTCCTATACCGACCTATAACATCACTTCCCAGTTTGACTGGGACAATCCAAACCTGGACATGGTGTGGAGAATGACGGGCAAATACGGCATCCCTTACTTTTCGAATTTCGTCAACTCCGACATGAATCCTGAAGATGCCAGATCCATGTGCTGCCGCCTTCGCCTGGACAATAGGGAATTGCAGAAGCGGGGAGGGGGGCTTTTCGGGGCGAATCCCCTGACCGGCTCCATCGGAGTGGTCACCGTGAATCTTCCGAGGATCGGCCATTTGGCCGTGAGCGAAGGTAATTTCTACGAGAGGCTGAGGGATCTCCTCGTTCTAGCTATGGATAGTCTTTCCATCAAAAGAAAGATTCTGGAAAAATTTACGGAAAACAACCTCTACCCTTACTCCAAGTTCTATCTCAGAGAGGTCAAGAAGGGAACGGGCCTGTATTGGCGAAATCACTTCTCCACCATCGGCTTGATCGGCATGAATGAGGCATGCCTCAACCTTCTGGGTGCGGGTATAGGCAGCCAGGAAGGTTTGGCCTTTTCTTTAAGAGTGATGGATTTCATCCGGGAGATACTTTCGGAGAAACAGGAGGAAACGGGAGAACTCTTGAACCTGGAAGCGACTCCGGCTGAAGGTGCCTCCTACCGCCTCGCCATGCTCGACAAGGAAAAATTCCCCGGTATGATCTGCGCCAACGAACAAGAATACCAAAAAGGAGCGGCTCCCTTTTACACGAATTCCACGCAACTCCCCGTCAACTACACGGATGACCTTTTTGAGACTCTCCTGCTTCAGGATGGACTCCAGACCAAATACACCGGGGGCACCGTCCTCCACGTGTATCTCGGCGAACAGGTGAGCGAAGCGGAAGCCACGAAGAACCTGATCAGAAAGATAGTTACCCGCTTCAGACTACCCTATTTTACGCTCACGCCGACTTTCAGCGTGTGCCCTGCTCACGGATACCTGAGGGGCGAACAGGAGAGGTGCCCTATCTGTAAGGAGGAGACGGAAGTCTACTCCCGGGTCGTTGGATATCTCAGACCGATCAAGCAATGGAATGAAGGAAAGCGTGCGGAATTTGAGATGAGAAGATCCTTCAAACTCCCTCTCCCTTCCGATTACCCAGTCCCCGAAGAGTTTTTTCCGACCCTCCACGAAGAAGGAGGGACGTACCTCAAGAGAAGCGCCGGCTGAGGCTGATTGTCGAGCCATGATCGTGGGCGGCCTTCAAAAGAATTCCTTGATCGACTATCCCGGGAAGGTGAGTTGTGTCTGCTTTTTTACTGGGTGCAATTTCGACTGTCCCTACTGTCACAATCCCGACCTGGTCCTGAAGAACATGACGAGTCTTCGGCCCTTGAATGAGGACGGTCTCTGCAGCTTCCTCGAAGCCCGAAAAGGGCTTCTGGACGGCGTGGTTCTTTCCGGCGGTGAGCCTACCCTGGAAAGCGAACTCGTTCCCCTATGCCGGAAAATCAAGGCCATGGGTTATGCCCTCAAATTGGACACCAACGGCAGTCGCCCTTGGGTCATTAAGGATCTCATTGAAAAGGGTCTTATCGATTACGTTGCCATGGACGTCAAGACCGAGCCCGGCCGGTACTCCCACCTCATCAAAAGAGGATATGACCCTTCGGGCCTTCTCTCCAGTATTCAGATTATTATGGGATCCGAGATAGATTACGAGTTTCGAACCACCTGTGTCAGGCCCATGGTGGAGCCTCTGGTCATTGGGAACATCGGCAGAATCATCAAAGGAGCTCGGCTGTACGCGCTTCAGGGTTTTCACGGAAGAAAGCTCCTTCACCCGGAATTCTTCCAAGGGATCAAAGCCGGCTATGATCGGGATGAAATGGCGCAACTCAAATCCATTGCCGAACCCTATGTCCAACGATGTATTCTTCGCGGGCCTGATCCTTCCGTATCACTGCTCTCTTTCGAAGGGAACCCCTAAAGCTGCCGGCGCTCCGACCCGTTTTCTCACCTTTTCAGACCGCGTGATAAGCACCAGGACACCGATCGTAAAAAGATAAGGAAGCATTCTGAGAATATAGCTTGGAATGAACGTCAGCCCCGCCGCCTGGCAGTAAAACTGGAAGGCATTGATAAAACCGAAGAGCAGGGCTCCCAAAGCCGCTCTCAAGGGGTCCCACATCGCGAAGATGACCAGGGCGATCGCAATCCATCCCTGCCCGCCTGTCATCTGCTCTTTCCATCCGGGCGTGTAGGTAAGAGAGAGATAGGCTCCTCCCAGTCCGGCCATGGTTCCTCCCATGAAGGTGTAAACATAACGAAGATGAAAGACGCGGATACCCACCGCGTCCGCCGCCGCCGGATTTTCTCCCACAGCTCGAAGCTCCAAGCCCCACCTCGTCCTGTACAGGAAGAGATAGGCCGCAGGGACGAGGATATAGGCGAAGTAGACCAGCATGGAGTGGGTGAAGAAAAGGTCGCCGGCGATGGGAATCCTGTCCAAAGGAAAGACGGACAGGGGCTCAAATTTTAAAGAGACTTTGCCGATGAATGGTCTTCCCAAGAAGTTGCTCAATCCGATCCCAAGAAGGGTCAAGGCCAGCCCTGACACCACCTGATTCACTTTCAGAGTGATGGAAAAAAAACCGTGAATGAGGGAGAGGATACCACCCACCGCCATGGCGGCAAGAACTCCCACCAGGAGGGAATGAAACGCGTAAGTAGCTGCGAAGCCGGTAAAGGCGCCCATGAGCATCATGCCCTCCACTCCCAGATTGAGAACGCCTGATCGCTCGGCTAAGATTTCACCGAGGGTGGCAAAAAGAATGGCCATGGAGGAGGACATGGTGATTTTGGCAATGAAGAGAGGCGCCGATTCCACGGTCTATTTCACCTTCCTCTGGATGCGAAGCTCGTAGTCACGAAAGACTTGGCCTCCAAGAACACAGAAAAGAATGACTCCCTGTAAAGCAAGACTGATTGCCGAGGGCACGTGCATGGTGATTTGCACCTGATCCCCTCCCACCATAAGAGCCCCGAGCAGGAGGGAGATTAGAACGATGGCGTCCGGTCGGAGCCTCCCAAGCCAGGCCACGACAATTCCCACATAACCGTTGCCCACGGCTAGGCCTTGCTGAAGGCGGTAATGGATGCCGGCCGTCTCGCAGATTCCTGCGAGACCAGCAAGGCCGCCGCTGATGAGCATGACCCAGAGGATGCTTCTGGTGATCTTGATTCGCGCATACTGCGCCGCCCGGGGGTTGGCGCCCACCACTCGGATTTCATAGCCCCATCGGGTAAAGGCCAGGAGAAACCACACAAACAAAGCCGCCAGAATACCCACGGGAAGACCGAGATGCACTCTGGTCCCGAAAAAACGGGGAAACCACGCCACATCCGGAAACATGGCCGTTCCAGGGAATCCTCTGCCCGCCGGATCGCGCCAGGGACCGAAGTAAAGATGTTCGAGCCAGAAAATGGCGACATAGTTGAGCATCAATGAGGAAATAATTTCGTTCACTCCGAGACGTGCACGAAGCAAGCCCGGGATAAGTCCCCAAATCGCACCTCCCAGGAAACCCGCGAAGAGCATGGCCGGTATGATGGCGAAGGCAGGGATGTGGGGAGAGAGAAAAAGGGCCACCCCGGCTCCTCCAATGCCACCCATGACAAGCTGACCCTCTGCGCCTACGTTCCAGACGAGCATGCTCCCTGCCAGAGCCACGGAAAGGCCGCACAGAATGAGTGGGCTTGCTCTGACAAGAACCTCGGAAAAATTGTCCAGACTTCCAAACGCCCCGAAAAACATCTGACTGTAAGCTCGAACCGGATGAGCTCCCACAGACAGGAACAGCAAGGCTCCAATAATCAAAGCGGCAAGGACGGAAACGGGAACGAGGAGAGAGCGACTCCATGTGAGAGGGGTGAGTCTCCTTTTCAGGGCAATTCTCATGGCCGCCCCTGCAATCCCGCCATGAGAGGGCCAATCCTCTCCAGCGCTTCTTCGTCTTCGCAGGAGATGACCTCCATGCTCTGCCCCCTGAAGATCACCAGGATATGATCGGCAAGCGACAGGACTTCTTTTAGATCGCCTGAGAAGAGCAATATGCCTCCATCTTCTCGCTGACGAAGCAGGGCGCGCCACACCTCCTCAGTGGCGCCGATGTCCAAGCCTCGGGTCGGCTGTTCGGCGATGAGAAGAAGGGGGTGATGGGAGAATTCCCTGGCAAGGATGAGCTTTTGCAGGTTGCCTCCCGAAAGTTGCCCGGCGGTCATTCTCACCGAGGGAGCTGCAACGTGGTAAGTGGAGATGAGCTCTCTGGTCCGATCTTCCACCTCTTTCCATTTCATCACCGGGCCTCTTGAGAACTCGTTACGATGGGTGAGCGCCAAATTCTCTGTGAGGATCATGGAAGGAACACTTCCCCTCCCTGTTCTATCCTCGGGAATGTAGGCTACGGCATGGAGTCGGTCAGCCAGGTTTACACCGTCCAGAATGACCCGTCCTGACTCCTTCGGCCGCAGACCCACCAAAGCCTCGACCAGTTCCCGCTGGCCGTTGCCTGCAACGCCGAGGATAGCAAAGATCTCGCCGACCTTCACCGAGAAAGAAAGTCCTTTCACGGCCTGCTCTCCCCGGTCACCCTTGACGAAGAGATCCTTAACCTCCAGGAGCGTGCGATCCCTCTTCGTGGATTGCTTTCCCACTTCCAGGATCACTTCCCTCCCCACCATCATCCTTGCCAGTTCCGTGCTGACATAACCGTCCTTCTCTCGTACCTTTTCCGGCCTTACGGTGCTCATGACCTTCCCTCTTCGAAGCACCGTGATGTAGTCCGAAATATCGAGGACTTCTTCGAGCTTATGAGTGATGAAGATGATGGAGCTCCCTTCTTCCTTGATTCGTCTCATGACGCGGAAAAGACGCTGGATCTCAAGGGGAGCGAGAACCGCCGTGGGTTCGTCCATGATCAATACACGCACTTTTCTGTAGAGCATTCGAAGAATTTCCACCCGTTGCTGCTCGCCAACGGAAAGTTCCCAGATACGGGCCCGACTGTCGATTGCCAGCCCGAATCTCTCAGAAAGCTGATCCACCGTCCTTTCCAGGCGGGAAGTCTTCAGCCAAAGGTCTCCCGGCATGCCAAGAGCGATGTTTTCCGCCACGGTGAAATTGCCGACCAGTTGGAAGTGTTGGTGGATCATGCCGATACCGTGATCCAGAGCATCCCGAGGGGAGCGAAAGGAGACCCTCTCGTCATTGACGGAGATTTCTCCTTCGTCGGGTTGATAAAAGCCCGAGAGAATCTTCATCAGCGTTGTCTTGCCGGCGCCGTTTTCACCGAGAAGAGTGTGGACTTCTCCCTTCAGGACCTGGAAATCAATTCCTTGATTGGCCACGATCTCGGGAAATCTTTTGACAATCCCCTTCATCAAGACAGCCGGTGCGCTTTGGAGTGGTGAGAAAGTCATTTAGGTTTGTCAGGCAGAAATTGAGGAGCGGGCAGATTCCCCAGCCAGTGAATCTTGTAGGAGAGGCCCTTGTACAAGGGCTTCATCTCTCCTTCCCTCGCAACGCAATAGATTCCCATGATTTTCAAATCTTCTTTGCCGCGGTGGCGTCTTTGCTCGATTTCATCCGCGATGGTGGCTAAGGCGGCAATGGTTCCTCCGGTGCTTACGACGTCGTCGATAATCACCACGCCCTTCTTCGCCGAGGTGAGAAGGTTGAAGTCGCGCTCGTAGACTAGAAGATATTTGTCACCGCTCGTGACAGAGCCTCCTCCAACCTGAAGAAAGGGCCTTCTTTTCCCGTGCTCGATCTCCATGTGCGGCTTTTTCCGGTTATAAGCGACAGCCATCAAGGGAACCTTCAGTTCTCCGCAGACCACCTGGCTCAATTGAAGGGCTTTCTCCACGGCCGCAAGAAACACGACACCGTCAAGGTCAGCAATATTCTTCTTGATCCTCTGGGCCAGGGCGTGGCCGAACAAGCGGTTCCACTCCACCATTCCAATGAGATTGAGACTGGCGATTTTTATCGACCCGCCTGTGGAGGGCAACAAGACATAAGGGAGCTCTGCCTTAAAGTGGAGCTCAGGAATCTCAAAAATATACTTTTCGCCCGTCTCAAGGGCACCTAATGGGATCTCCATGAAAGGGGACTCCTCTCGCGGAAAGAAGTACTCACCCAGGGACTGAAGGCCCACGCCCTGGAGGCCCATGACCAGCATGAACACGTACTATATCAGTTATGCAGGCCACAGGCCGTGACGGGAAAATCTATCGTGGTGACCGAGTCTTCTGAAGGGGCCTCAGGCATCCGTATGTCGTGTATGGAAACAGAGGACTAATCAGGAATTTTTCCGGAGACGCCTTCCACCAGCCATCGCATGGTGAGAAGTTCCTGATCACTGGCTTTCTTGCCTGAGGGAACCATTTCTTTGCCGGCTTGATCTTTAATAGGTCCGGCAAAGATGTTGTCAACGCCCCTTTCCAAGAGCGCCTTCTCGGCCATCACTTTCTGCCTGACTGCCTCAGGGACCGAAGCATGGAAGGGAGAGAGCTTCACGCCCTTCTTGTCGAATCCCCACCAGACTTCCGCCGGCTTCCATGTCCCGGCCATCACTCGTTTCACTGCATCCACGTAATAGACCCCCCAGTTCCACTCAGTGGAAACCAAGGCACAGGGCGCTTGGCTGCTCACGTCAATGGCATAACCGATAGCCGGGACACCCTTGCGGCAAGCGGCAATGGCGGACTCTGATGTGTCGGCCATCTGACGAATGAGGTCGTGGCCTCGACCTGCAAGGGTTTCGGCGAGAAGAGTCTCGTTGGTTGCATCGCGCCAACTCTTTAGCCACACAACCGTGTTGACCTTGTTAGGATCGTGGGCGACACCCGCCTCCTTGAGTCCCTTGCGAAGGCCTATCGTGAAAGCATTGAGGCCGCGGATGGGCTCGGGGATGGGCTGGGTTGCAACGGTACCCACATTCTTGTATCCCATGAGGCCTGCCATGTATCCCGCAAGATATTCCGCTTGATACATGCGGACGAAGTAGTTTCCCATATTCTTATCGTTCTTCTTGTAGCCTGAGCAGTGCTCGAAGATGACTTTTGGAAATTCTTTCGCTACGATGACGCAAGGGTCCATGTGCTCAAAGGTCGTGGCGAAAATGATGTCATACCCCGCTTTCGCATACCCTCTAAGCACCTGCTCCGCGTTGGCCGCGAGGACTTTCTCCGTGTAAGAGACTTCTATTTTGTCGCCTAATTCCTTTTGCAGATACTGGATCCCCCGATAGTGGGCAGTTGTCCAACCCATATCATCAATCGTCCAGAGAAGGGCAAAGGCAACTTTCGTCTTTGAATAGCCGGGAGCGGCGCAAACCATTCCAAGACCCAACAAGCAGATCAACAAAACTCCCAATTTTCTAAGCATCGTCCATCCCCCTTTTGTGAGAACTCATCAAACATTAACCATGGCGGGCGCATCTTTCAGATCGCCTCCCTCGTACAGGGAGCGAGTATAAAAAGAAAATCTTGCGGGAGTCAAGGTAAAACGGGCGAAGAAAAAGGCGGAGATTTTAACCGGTTAACTGAATATTACGAAAGAAAGAGGAGGGCGAGAGAGAACAACCGGACGCTGTCCATCCGAGCACGTTTCTTAGTCCTCCCATGAAGTGAAGGCCCCATACTCATTCATGGCTTCCTTGACTCTTTTAACATATTCTCGGGTCTCAGAGATCGCGGGAACTCTGTATCCCGCCAGAACGACACGCTTAGCACCGGCATTGTAAGCGGCCAAGGACAGCTCAAGGTTATCATCGAACCGCTCAAGCAATGACTTCATGAGGAGAAGTCCCACCCGGATGTTCACTTCCGGGTCAAAAAGCATTTCGGGTGTGATCTCAAAATGCTCGCATGCAAACCGGGGCATGACTTGAAGCACGCCAATCGCACCGCGGGGAGACACGGCCCCGTAATCAAAGCCGGATTCGACCTGTGCCATACCCAAAGCAAGACGCGGTGCCAAGCCCAGTTCCTGCGCTATCGATCTCAATCGGTTCTTGATGATGTTCTTTTTGAAGATCTTGGCCGCCTTTTTGGCGTGGCTTGGCTGTGCAGGCTCTTCTTCTCCTTTAAGTGCCAGTTCCCATGCCTCCGGATCATTGAGGAGAGCCACCGCGTTAATCTCTGCGTGGAGATAGTCGAGACTGTTGTGCATCTGGCGGACCATGTTCTGATAGCCGCTCGATATGATGAGATCTGAGATGATAGGGATAGTGCCCTCAGCCCTGTGCATCTGATTCGAAACGAGGCTGGAGGTCTCCATGAGGATCTTGATGGCCTCATCGTGACCATCCAATCCCTGCGACTCGGCAAGTCTCCGGCCCAGGATCGCGATTTCATCTGCCATGTGCACAAACTGACTTCTTTGTTCGCCGTTCTCTTTGTCCAATCCCGCCAGTTGATGTTCCAACTGCTTCATGGAGAAGTAATCAAAAGAAATGTACGTACCACCCAGGATAGAAAGGCAGAAAAAGACCATCATGAGGCTTATGACGGACCTGGGCACAGCCAACCTTGTGACCTTGCCGAGTCCTTGAGGAAGGATAATGATGTAGACCTTCTTACGATTCATGGAAGTCTTTCTCGATTTGTTCTTAGGACCAAGAAGGATTATGTCTGCATTCGAAATCGTCATTCCTCAATAATTAAAAGCAAATTCCTTGCCAATTGGATCCACTGCTTCTTATATTTCTTTTTTTCAGGCACTTGCGCCGGCAAATAGAATGTCTCTTCCCCGAATGCAAATAGTCGGGTGAGAGCAAAATGGGAAAAAAATTACCAATTCACTGTAACGACTTTCACAGTACAACATGACACCGCACGTAACAGGGATATATGGGAAAAGGCCGTTTCACCTAGGCATCTGAAAAGGGCCTTGGGTCAAAGAAGGATAACACTATGCAGCTGCCCGTTTCCGAAGTCAACCGAACAATTCGCGCACCCGACCAAACAGGACAAACAGAACCGCCCGCAGTGCAAAATAATAATATACCCTCAGAAAGGGAAATCAAGGGTTTTTGTGTGGGCGGGGTTGAGTTTCCGGGATAGTTGGAAGAAACATTGCGACGCAGGACATGCTGTCCACTAAATGTAGTGTATAGAGAAGTTCCTCGACTTACAGATTCTTGGCCAAGGATGAAATGTTCGCAATCATGGAAAGTCGTGACGCGAGTTCGGCATTTTCTATGGCATAGGCAACCAGCGTTCCCGCTGTCTCGATCCACAACAAATCTTCCTTTCGGTAGGCATAGGGTCCTCCAATTCCATCCAGATAAAGGACACCGAAAACCTTGCCGTGCGCGCTCATGGGAATGCACAGTAGAGACTTGATCTGGAGCGTCCCTCCATCTTCCCCGGCATCATCCGATCCCTGGTCCATCGCATCGGCGATGATCACAGGCTTCCCTTCATGGAATGCCTCTTCAATAGCATCAAGGCTGAAGGCCAATGATTCCTCGGCAGGTTTGGCTTTTATGACAGCCTGTTTTACTTCGCCGGACTCCTTTTCTCGGACGAAAAAAGCGACACGATCGATTCTCGGCAACATGGCGAGGAACTTTTCAGCAAGCGCTTCTAACGCCTCCCCCAGCTTGATGGGGCCGCGAAGGAGTCCTGATAGTTCAGATATGAACTCCGTTTCCCTGAAGGAGCGCGAACGGCGCTCCATGAAGTCGGAACGCGGAAGAGGTCCCCCATCTTCAACAGAAGGTCGGGGCGATAAGTCTTCGAAATCGAGATCCTTTGGAGAAACCACATCTTCCAGTCGGATCGCCGTATCCCCCATAGTGATGACGTCTTCGCCATCCACCTGGCGGCCCTCGCCAGGGTCAAGGGGGACCCCGTTAATGATCGTACCGTTGGAGCTCTTAAGGTCTTCTACGAAGAGTGCCGTTCCGATGCTGAAGATCTTCAAGTGCATTCGGGACACGGTGTGATCCGCAATCTGGACATCGTTTTTTGCTCCTCTGCCCAGGAAGGTGATCTCTCCATCGATTTCAAAAATCTTCCCTTTCGCTGGTCCCTCTATCACTCGCAAGGTGGTCATCTCTCTTGCTCCTTGACGCGGCGGGTCAAGAATCCTTCCTCAAAACGCTGTTCTACAGGCATCTGCCAGCAACCCATACCGTCTCTTGCAACCTGAGAAAAACTTGCTGGCCGCGATTCTAACGGTAAGGGTCCCAGAAGGCAACAAGGAATTTACTTCATTCTTTTACGCAAAGGAAGGATGAGAGGTTCTTGTCGGAAGTTTCGGAAACAGGTTCCAATCTTATTCCGAAAACTTCTTCCATGTGGTGCTGCGCAGCTTGCCTGACCGCCTCCATGGGAATCTCCAGGCCAAGCTGGGCTTTCATCGACGTGATCATGACCCCCTGAAGCCCACAGGGATTAACCCACGCAAAGGGTTCAAGAAGGGTGTTCACATTCAAGGCCAAACCATGGAAACTCACGGAGCGTCGCACGGCAATGCCGATGCTTCCTATCTTGCCGGGGCCCACCCACGCACCGCGATTCAGAGAATTGCGCTCCGCCTTGATGTTCCACTCGGCGAGGATGCGGATCATGATTTCCTCAAGGCCCTCCACAAAAGACAGGATGCCGAGATTCATGTCTTTTAGGTGGACAATGGGATAGACGACAAGTTGGCCTGGGCCGTGATACGTGATATCTCCTCCACGCTCCACGTGGACAAGAGAAATGCCACGGGAAGCCAGAAAGTCATGGGTCACCTTGAGATTGGTTAGACCTCCCCGTCTGCCAAGCGTGAACACGGACGGATGCTCCAAGAAGAGAACTACGTCTTGCGTCAAGGCCTTGTCTCTTCTCGCATCAACAAGGCGCAACTGAAGTTCCCAAGCCTTCTTGTAGTCCAACAAACCAAGGTCCAGCGACAGCCATTCCTTTCGCGAGGTCGTCCTGTCCATCAGCTCATCCTGCCAAGCATGGCTTTCTTGCCGCCGCCGTTTCATCCAGCCGTCTCACCTTGGTCCTGGTAGGGGCCTGTTTCAAAAAGTTCGGGTTCTCCTGCGCCTCCCTGGCGACGGATTTCAAGGCTTCGATGAAAAGATCGAGATCCTGCTTCGATTCCGTCTCCGTGGGTTCAATCATGATGGCTCCATTCACCACCAAGGGGAAATAAATCGTGGGAGGATGGAAGCCGTAGTCCATCAGGCGTTTGGCCACGTCCAACGTCATCACTTTTCGTTCGGCCTGGCACTTGTCCGTGAAGACGCACTCATGCATGCAGGGCCTGTCATAAGGCAGGTGAAAGGTGCCTTTCAGTCTTTCCTTGATGTAATTGGCGTTGAGAACGGCGAGCTGACTGGCCTTCTTAAGGTTTTGTGCTCCCATGCAGCGGATGTAGCTGTAAGCCCGAACCATCACTCCCACGTTACCGAAGAAGGCTTGGACCTTCCCGATGCTCTGCGGGAAGGCCTCGGAAAGCTCGTACCGGCCGTTGGATGCGACAACCCGAGGGACGGGCAGAAAAGGCTCGAGGCGCTTCTTGACGCACACGGGACCGGCGCCAGGTCCTCCTCCTCCGTGAGGCGTGGAAAAGGTTTTGTGCAGATTCAGATGAAGCACGTCGATTCCCGTACAGCCCACATCCATTATGCCCAAAACAGCATTCATGTTGGCCCCATCGCCATAGACGAGGCCTCCTTTGGCGTGGACTACCTCGACGATTTTTTGGATGTTCTCTTCAAACAGGCCAAGGGTATTGGGATTTGTCACCATCAGCGCTGCCGTATCCTCATCCATAACCTTCGCAATGCTCTCAAGAGAAAGAATGCCCCTCTCATTAGTCTCCACAGGGACGGGTCGATAACCGCAGAGTGCCGCGCTGGCCGGATTCGTGCCGTGAGCGGTGTCAGGGACGATGATTTTCGAGGGGCGTCGCCCCGTGCTGCTGTGATAGGCGTGGATCAGGAGCATACCCGTCAATTCTCCTTGCGCACCTGCGGCAGGCTGAAGGGTAACCGCATCCAGACCTGTGATCTCGGCCAAGAACGCCTCCAGTTCAAACATCATTTTGAGCAAACCCTGCGACAGAGAACTCGGCAGAAGAGGATGGGCTGCCGCAAACCCCGGCAGGCAAGCCTGCCGCTCGTTTGTCTTGGGGTTGTACTTCATGGTGCAAGATCCTAGAGGGTACATACCGGTGTCTACACCAAAGTTCCACGTGGAAAGCCTCGTGTAGTGACGGACGATATCCACCTCGCTGAGATCGGGGAAGTCGGGCCCTTCACCCTCAAGGTCCTTCTCAATGGAGCAGGGCTCCACGTCCCTGCGGGGAAGGGAAAACCCGTTTCTTCCGCGACTTCCCTTCTCCCAGAGCAGGGGCTCATTCAGGATCAAGCCTGTCGTTCCCACAGCATGGTTCATTGCTGGATCTCCTTTGCCAAGACATCCATGTCTTCACTGGTCTTCGTTTCGGTGGCGCAAAAAAGGTAATGGTTGGGCAGGTCGGCGTAAAAAGAGGCTAGAGGCAGGCCGGCCACAATCTTCTTTTCCAGCAGTTGCTGATAAGTCTTCGCAAATCCTTCCGGTGCCTCAGCGACAAACTCGTTGAAGGTGGGCGATGAAAAAGGGAAGGTGAAGCCCACCTTCCGCAAGCTCTCTTTGAGGTACTCGGATTTGTCCCGATTCAGGCGGGCAAGTTCTCTGAACCCTGTCCCTCCAAGAGAGGCCATGTACATGGCAGCCGCAAGGGCACAATGGCTGTTGTTGGTACAGATGTTAGAGGTGGCCTTTTCCCTGCGGATGTGCTGTTCTCTCGTAGCGAGCGTCAGGACAAATCCCCGCTGGCCCTCCAAGTCCGTTGTTTGCCCCACTAGTCGGCCGGGCATATTCCTCACATACTTCATCCAGCTGCTAAACATGCCGAGTCCCGGCCCGCCGAAGGACTGAGCGATGCCAAGGCTCTGACCTTCACCGCAGGCGATGTCGGCCCCCAGGCTACCCGGATTCTTGAAGAGGCCGTAAGCCAAAGGCTCGGTAAAGCCAACGACCAAAAGGGCTCCTTTTTGATGGGTCTTCTCTGCAAAGGAGGCGAGATCTTCAACGCAACCGAAGAAATTAGGCGATTGAACGGCCACGGCGGCAACATCATCCACTGCGAAAAGAGACGAAGGGTCGGTTCTCCCATCTTCGAGACGAGGCAATTCCAGCACATCGAAGCCCGTGGGCTCGAAGTAGGTGCGGACAACCCGTCGATATTGGGGATGGATCAGTCCTGACAAGACCACTCTTTTTCTGTGCGTGATCCGAACAGCCATGAGAAGCGCTTCAGCGAGCGCGGAGGCCCCATCATACATGGAAGCATTCGCTACCTCCATCCCAAGAAGCCGGGCAGTCAGAGTCTGATACTCGTAGATAGCCTGAAGTGTTCCCTGACTAACCTCGGGCTGGTAGGGAGTGTATGAAGTGAGAAACTCCGAGCGGCCGAGTAGATAGGAGACTGCATAGGGGATATGATGTTGGTATCGGCCTGCACCGAGATAGATCGCATACTCGGGCGGCACAGCCGTGGTTCGGGCAAGAGTGCTCATCAAATTGTTCAGCTCCCACTCTGTGAGCGGCTCGGGAAGGTTCATCCTGTTTTTGCGGCGGCATTCCTCCGGAACTACTGAGAACAAAGCATCCAGGCTCTCCGCACCCGCAACCCGGAGCATCTCTGCAATTTCTTCCGCCGTGTGGGGAAGGTAACGCATTACTCCGATCCTTTCAGCATATAGATGTAGGTCTCTTTGCTCATCAAATCATTCAGTTCGGACAGATCGCTTGGTTTCAGCTCGATCATCCATCCTTCATCATAGGGAGACTTGTTCACTAATTCCGGAGATTCCTCGAGGACCATGTTGACAGCAAGGACCTCTCCGCTGAGGGGCATAAAAAGCTCCGATACCGCTTTCACCGACTCCACGGTACCGAATTGGTCTCCTTTAGACAGGGTATCCCCAACACGAGGCAATTCAACAAACACGATATCCCCGAGCTGATCCTGGGCATAGTCGCTGATCCCCACTTTCACATTATCCTTCTCCATCTTCGCCCATTCGTGATCCTTCGCAAAACGCACGTCTTCAGGTAGTATGAGTTCGCTCAACTCTTTCATTCGAGTCTCCTCCTTTCTGACCCTTCAAGCACCGACGTTCGATGTAAAGCTCATCGTTATTCGCTATCACAAAATGTAGGGCACCTTCAAATTGTAAGCCTTGTAAACCACGAAGGTTTCCACCGACTGAACTTCTTTAATGCAGGCGACCTCCTCAGTGTAGAACTCGAGAAGCCCGAAGTCTTCTTTCAGAAGCACGATCAAAAGAAGATCAAAGCGTCCGGTCACCACACTGACGGAAACCACGCCGCGGAGCCTGCTGAATTCTTCGCCTTTATTGATCAAATCCATGGTCTGTAATTTAACGCCCACCATGACCATCCGATGTCCGGGAATAGACTGGGGATCAACAAGGCCGGCAACATCCAGAACCCCTTCGTCCACCAGCCTGTTCACCCGACCACGCACCGTGTTTTCAGAAAGGGAAAGCTCTTTCGCTATTTTCTTGAAAGATTTCCTCCCGTCCCCGAGTTGTTTGATAATAGCAAGGCTGGTTTCATCAATTTTCATGTAAGCCACCCGAGCAAGAACAATAAGGGAAAATTAGAGTAAGTTGAGGATTATGTCAATATCTTTTTTCTTTTTCGAATATTCCTTCAATAAATTTACATAAATCTCTTGAAAAAATAGATTTGTCATTGTAAACCTGGAACCAAGAAGCACCTTTAGTGGCCAGCGAAATGATCGTTGGGATCACGCGGGGGGGGCTTGCCTGAAGGGCGCCGGTCTCGATGGAAATGATCAAGGGCGGAGCGCGAAGGAGCAGCCGCAAAGACAGAAGGCGAGGGGGCAGTTATGGGTCAGTTCAAGAAGACTGTATTCTATGACAGACATGTTTCACTCGGTGCCAAGATGGTAGATTTCGCCGGCTGGGAGATGCCGGTGCTTTACCCTACAGGAATCGTGGAGGAGCATCTGGCCACAAGGAAGGGGGCGGGTCTTTTCGATGTGTCCCACATGGGCCGGTTCATCATTCGTGGAGAAGGGTCGCTGAATTTTCTGAATCACGTCCTCAGCAATAACGCCGCCGGTCTTGATCCCAGGATCATAGGGGCGCAGTATACGCTCATACCGGACGAAAGGGGTAGAACGGTTGACGACGCCTACCTGTATCGGTTCCTGGACGATGAATACCTGCTCGTCGTGAATGCTTCCAACTCGAAGAAAGATTGGAACCACTTCCAGCACTACCTGAAAGCGTTCCCCAAGGTTGAGTTGAGGGACGTGACTCAAGAGGTGGTCATGCTTTCCCTGCAGGGCCCTGAATCACGGAACATTCTTGAACGTCTCATAGACGCCGGGTCACTTCCTGAGCCCATGCGGAATACGGTGAGCGTGGCGGCGTTTTCGGGCATCCAAGTCATGGTGGCGCGTACCGGCTACACCGGTGAACCCCTTTGTTTTGAGCTCTTTGTGCCACACGACCAGGGTCCAGCGCTTTGGGATGCTTTGAGGAGTCAGGGAGCTACGCCCGTCGGCTTAGGGGCAAGGGACACCCTTAGACTGGAAGCAGGTTTGCCCCTTTACGGCCACGAACTGGGTCAGGATCCGGAGGGTGGGGACATGCCCGTCCTCAGTTTCCCCATGGTAAGAATCGGCGTGAGCTTTTCTCCTCTCAAGGCCCATTTCGTCGGAAGAGATGCCCTTGCCGTTCAGTTTGAGGCTCTCGGGAGGATTATGGAGAGAGACTATTCCATGATCGCCGACCTTCCTCGCCTGGTTCAGCCTTTGGCAGTTGCAGGCCGAGGCGTGGCTCGCACCGGCTCAAAAGTATTCAGGAACGGAAAGCATGTGGGTTACGTGACGAGCGGAACCATGGTCCCTTACTGGGTCGTCAAAGGTGAAGGGCTTGCTTCCGAAATGACCGACCAAAAACAACTTCGCTCTATCTGCCTCGCTCATATCGCAAGCGACATCATAGAAGGAGATCAGGTGAGCATTGATATCCGAGGCAGAAGCGTGGAAGCCGTGGCGGTTGAATGCCATCTCCGCAACGAGGCTCCTCCCTACGCGCGCCCCATTATTTTCAATCATGAGCCTCGGACTGAAGCGCTTCCTTCGGGACAAGAACCCTCACTGGCCGGAAGGCTCCTCCAACGTTCTCTTGAAAACCACCTGTGGCGGCAAAGGGAATGCATCAATCTGATTCCTTCTGAAATGACGGCCTCTCCGATGGTTAGAATGCTGTCCATCACCGATCCGTCCTTTCGATATGCAGAGCACAGGAAGTCCAAGGCTTTTTATGACATGGAGATCTATTACTACCAGGGGACGGAGTTTATCGATGAGGTGGAGCGGATGATCCACGAAGAGATGAAGAAGTTCCTGGGATGTGCAGAAGTCGAGACAAGGATCATTAGCGGCCAAATGGCCAACATGGCCGTCTTCAGCGCTATGGTGGATTACATCAACCGCCCGGACCGCAAGAGTGAGCAACGGCGCATCCGTCTTGTAATGAACAACCATCTCGGAAAGGGGGGGCATTTGAGCGCCCAGCCCATGGGCGCCCTGAGGGATTTTGTGGCACGAGACCCACAGACGGAAAGAGCGGCAGTGATCAATTTCCCTGTGCTCCAGGAAAATCCCTACAAAATCGATGTCCCGAAGGCCCTGGACCTGGTGGAGGAGTTCCGGCCGGAAATGATCATCTTCGGGAAGAGCATGGTGCTTCACAGGGAACCGGTGGCAGAGATCTGCCGGTTTATCGACGAGCAGAATTTGCGCACTGTCGTCATGTATGACATGGCTCACGTTTTAGGCTTGGTAGGTCCTTACTTTCAGGAACCCTTCAAAGAGGGAGCGGACCTGGTGACCGGATCGACTCACAAGACGTTTTTTGGGACTCAGCGCGGAGTAGTGGCCAGCCCTTTCTTGGAGCACGAGGAAAGGTATGATCTCTGGGAGGCTGTCCAGCGGCGCGCGTTTCCCGGCTCGACTTCGAATCATCACCTGGGCACCCTCCTTGGCCTGTTGATGGCAGCCTACGAAATGAACCATTTCAAGAATCTTTACCAGCCCAGGGTGATCAGGAATGCCAAAGCCTTTGCCAGGGCGATCAAAGACTGCGGACTGGATGTGGCAGGTGACCCGGCTATCGACTTTACAGAAACACACCAGGTCATAGTTAAGGTGGGCTACGGTCGGGGACCGGAAATCGCCAAACGACTCGAAGAAAACAACATCATCTGTAACTATCAGGCTACTCCGGAGGAAGAGGGTTTCACCGTTGCCGGCGCTTTAAGGTTGGGCGTTTCAGAAATGACTCGGTTCGGCATGGAAGAGGATGATTTCCGTGTCCTGGCCACACTCTTGTACGACGTGGTTGAGAAAAACATGAAAGTGATCGATCGGGTGAAAGCTCTCCGGGCTCAGTTTCTTGACCTTCGGTTCTGCTTCCGAGAAGAGGAGTATGAAGGAGTGATGGACAGGCTGCATCGACTCCTCTAACAGGTTGCTGAAAAATGCCCATCCGGGGTGTTGCCCTCCTCCTTAAGATGCACAATATCGCAGTGAGTTTGCTAATGGAAACATCGCATTGAGGCCGCGAAGATGGAAACGACCATCAGGCATGACAAGTTTATCATTGAGAGCGAAAATCTGAGGCTCGAGCTGGAAATCGCCAGTGTGGACTCACTCCTCCTCCACGAGAGAACCTTTCCTCATGTCGCGAACAAGCTGATTCTGGAATTCGAGAACCTGGTAAACCTCGAGAATCCGATCATCATTGACAGGAACAACATCGTTTTGGACGGCAATCACCGGACCTATGTTTTCAAGAAACTCCAGTTCAAGCATATTCCCGTTTGCAGGATCGACTATCTTGATCAAAGCACGAAACTCAGATACTGGTTCAGGCTTCTTAGAAATGTTGTGGACCTGGAAATCATAAGCAGAGCGGTTAGAGCGTTTCACGGAATCCTTTACGAAGTGGGTGACAGAGTTTCGCTACAGAGGGTGATGGCGGAGCAATGTTACTGCTGCGGCATTCAGCAGGGCGGGTTTTTTGCGGTCATCCGCTTCAGTGAAGAGGTGGTGAGGGATGCCGTAACGGCTTACGATATGTTGGAAAGGTTTCAGGACGAACTGATTCAAAAAGGGGTGAAAGTGGAGTATATCCCCTGCCAGTATGCCCAGGATCAGCAATTCTGCGAGTGTCTGAAGGAAGAAGAAATAATCCTGTGGACGCCTCAAATCAGCAAAGAGATGGTTGTCGATGCCGCCAAGAAAAAAAAGTTGTTTGCTGCCAAATCCACGCGGCACCTGATTCCCGCGCGTCCTATCAACTTGAACTTTCCTGCTCGGATGTTGAAGGAGCCCGTATCGCTGCGAGAAATGAACCGCCGCTTTCTACGGTTCATGGAAGCAAAGGAAGTGAAACGACTCCCGCCCGGACAGGTGATTAACGGACGCTACTACGAGGAAGAACTCTTTGTGTTCGTGGACAGGCGTTTAAAGCAGAAGCCCTCGTGACAGGTTCAGTCAAGTTTGTTGTTCACCAGGACGATGATCCTCAGCAATGCAAGCCAAGGCCTTCTCGATTCTTTCCATCACCTTCCTGCGGCCGAGGACTTCCATAACTTCAAAAAGGCCGGGGCTTACACTCGTTCCTGTGAGAGCCACCCTGAGAGGCTGGGCAATCTGGCCGAGCTTGATCCCCTTTTCTTCGATGAAATCCGAAAATATTTTCTCCATATCTCTTCGGGTGAAATCGGTCATAACCCTGATGTGGTCAAGAATATCTTTCATGAGGTCCAGGGCGTCGGATTTGAGGAATTTTTTGGCCGCAGCAGGGTCGTAGACCACATCCTCGACGAAGTAAAAACACGCTTTCTCAGCCATCTCGACCAGTGTCTTACTTCGCGGCTTCAGGGTCTCCACCGCGGCTCCGACCCGGCCGCGATCGAGGTTTGCTAGACCCTGCTTTTCAAGAAAAGGGATGAGTTCGCGAGCTAATGCCTCGCTCTCCGACTCGCGGATATACTGTGCATTCAGATCCAGAAGCTTTTCCGTGTTGAAGATGCCTGCGGATTTGCCCACATTTTCCAGGGAGAACTTCTCGATCAGCTCGGCGAGATCGAATTTTTCCTGATTACCGTAAGACCAGCCGACTCTAGCCAGGGCATTGACCAAGGCTTGGGGCAAGTAGCCCATGTCCCTATAAGCAAGGACAGACGCGGCGCCATGGCGTTTGCTGAGCCTTGTTCTGTCAGGACCAAGAATCATGGGAACATGAGCGTACAGAGGCAAAGGCTCTCCAAGGGCCTGATAGATCAGCATCTGGCGAGGTGTGTTGTTGACATGATCGTCTCCCCGGATGATATACGTGATGCCCATAGCAATATCATCGGCTACCACGGCGAGATGATAGGTGGGAGTCCCGTCCGAACGCCAGAGGACCAGATCGTCGAGTTCCTCATTGTCAAAGGAGATAGGCCCCTTGATGAGGTCGTGGAAGAAAGTCTTTCCAGTTTGAGGGGATTTCAGTCTGACCACTGCGTGAGGATCGGCTCCTAGCCCCTTGTCGCGGCACCTGCCGTCATACTTTGGTTTCAAGCCCCTTGCCATGGCTTCCTTTCGTCTTGTTTCAAGATCTTCAGGAGAACAATGGCAGTAATAGGCCTTTCCCGTTGCCAGGAGTCGCGCCACCGCATCCCAGTGAATCGGGTATCTCCGGGATTGAAAGTACGGGCCCTCGTCCCAGTCGATGCCGAGCCATTGAAGGGACTCGACTATGGTCCTCGTCGCTTCGTCTGTTGATCTTTCCTTGTCTGTGTCCTCAATTCTGAGGATAAACTTTCCTTTTTTCTGCCTCGCAAAGAGCCAGTTGTACAGAGCGGTCCTCGCTCCGCCGATGTGAAGATAGCCCGTGGGACTGGGCGGAAAGCGAGTGACAACCTTATCCATGGTCATTGCAATTCTCGAGCCTCCGAAAATATTCACTCGCCCTCACGATCCGACTAGATAAGTAAAACGCAGCGTGAAGTCCTGCCAAACCTTGTGCCAGCCCGGGCCGGACATGGGAACTGCCCGGGAAATTCGTGAGGTCACGAAACACGTAAAGTCTTAGCACAGGCAGACGAGAGAGACAAGGTTCTGAGAGGCAGACAGCGGAGAGGAAAGGCAGGAACAAAAAAAGCAGAGCCACTAGTGGCTCTGCTTAGAATGGAGGGTTGGTTCAAAAATCAGCTGTCCACGGGCCAAATCTCAATTCAGGCTTCTCCTATCCAACAACTCCATCCTCCCACGCCTTCCCAGAGTGCCGTTGTTTTTGCCAGCGATAATCTTCTTTAAAGTTATAAGATAAGACTCCCAGCAAAAAAGATGCACGCTCACCCGAGAAGATCGTTTATGGCTTTCTGATAGTCCAACGGCGCCGAACAGATTGGCCTATATAATATCTATATATTTATATTTGTCAAGCATTTTTATCTATATTGAAATTAATTATATATAATTGAAATATATAGTATTTCAAAATAAGCAATAATACTACATAGTGTATATTTAAATCGATTTGGTGGAACTCAGAAGAAAGGAGGAAAGCCAAGTTTTGACAAAAAAAGCAGGCCTCGGCCGGCCTGCTTGGTCATGATTGGACGCAGGGAGACCCTTTAGGGAACTGCTGCTGCGGCCTTCATGCCGGCCTCGATTCCCTTGCTGAAATCGGTGAGAACAGTGGTGAGGCGAGTTCCGAGTTCCTTATCGAGCAAGAACAGACCATTGTTATTCTCGCTTCCTGTCCCGACCAGTTTCAGCTTGGCGATGATGTCGTTGTCATTTTCTTCTTCCTCGATTTGTTCCGTCACATACCACTGGAGAAAAATTTGGGTGGCATGATCCTTTTCTGCGATGGCCAGATCGACGAGGCCATTGATTGATTTCGTCACAGACCTTTCGTGGGCCAGTGTCTTCTCGAACATGTCAAGGGGCGAATCAAACCGCGAGGGAGGTTCTTTAATGTTCATCAGTTTTATCTTTCCGCCCTGCCGGTGTATGTACTCGTAAATCTTCATGGCATGAAGCATTTCTTCGTGGTACTGGACCATGAACCAGTTTGCAAAACCCTTCAGTCCCATGGAATCGCTTTGAGCGGACATGGACACGTACAGATAGGCCGAATAAATTTCTTTGTTGACCTGCTCGTTAAGGGCTTCTTCCATCTTCTTCCCGATCATGTCAATTCCTCCTGTGTAAGCATTCTTAATGATCCAGTCTCATTTTTTGCGGCCGAGAAGGTATGCGAGTTTGGTCGTGTAGGCGACACAGGTGCAAATGTTGGAGATCATGCCTTTGAAAACCATGGAAAGCTGATTGTAAGCGTCCCGGAGTTCGACGACGTTGAGTTTCTGAACTTTCAAGTCTTTTGGAGCCGCCACGGAAGCGGAACGTGGCTCCTGGCCCATGTCCATGAAAGGGACTGATCCGAAAAGATCATCCTTCCCCAATTCCACCAAAGGGAGAAGCCCCTTCTGTGTTTTTCCTATCACGTAAGCGTTCCCTTCCGAGATCAGGTATGCGTTGTCTCTTTTGGAGCCCATCGGGATCAGGACCTCCAATCCTTTTTGAGGTACTGCGAACCCTTGTTGTTTCATCGCCAGCTCGGCGACTCTTTCCGTTGTCTTTTTCAGCCGGCGGTCAAGACTGGCCAACATTCCTCTGAATTCAGGAGACAGGGTGTAGAATTCTCCTGCAAGTCTCTGTGTGTCAAGCAAACCCAGCCGGACGTCGCCCACCGCCGTGACCGTGGCGCTTCGTGCATAATCATGAAACAAAAGGGAGGTAAAGGTCCCGACGTAACATCCCTCGCCAAGGTGGAGAATGGTCAAAGGCCCTCTCTGGGTATTCTTGCTGATCTTGACCTTGCCCTCGAGCAAGACCCAGATCCATTTGCCATGCGTTCCCTCCTTAACGATGGTCTTGCCGTCGTAAAACTCTTCCTCTTCCAGGATATAAAGATAATCAATGGCAGGCCCTTTGATGGCAGGAGGTCCGGCTTTTTGCTGTTCTTCCGGCTTTGCGGGTTTCCCGACAAAAATCTCCTGCGTGGAAAGAGGCTCCACTTTCTTGATGACGCCATCATCGAGCATGCGTAAAGCATCCAGGACGATTTCCATGCGGCTCTTCTTGACCACGTGTTCGACGGGAACCTTTTCCTCAACGAATTCGAAATTTCCTTCGGTTCTTCCAAACAGAGAGTAAATGGCTTCCAGCCCCTTCAGATTGCCATCGATCGCATTGATGGGATTTCCATCCTGGAAGTTGATGATCCCTGTGTCAGGGGTATACTGACTGCTGATACGGAGAGTACCGGTACTGTTGTTGCCGCCGATGATTTGAAAGAGGTCTGCGAGACTCGTGAACTTCAGTCCGCCCGTGAGTACAACTTTTCCACTCATCCTGAAATCCTTACCTCGTCCACTGCAGTTCTTTTTGGAGCTGGCGCAACGTGAGAAGCAAAGCCTGTTTCAAGGTTGCTCCCACACCCGGCCCTTTGAGAGCGCTTGCGCTAAAATAGGGCGCTTTCAACTTGCTGTTGAGGTCCACATCCATGAGTTTCTCAGGCAAAAGGGGGATCCCTTGGTCCTTTAAGTCTCTCTTATTGTACTGGAGAACGAGCGGAATCTGAAAGATGCTCTTCCCTTCCTCCTTAAGGTTTTCGGCAAGATCCTTGAGCGACAGAATATTCGCTTTCCTTCGAACCTCAAGAGAATCCGCTACGAAGACCACCCCATCTACTCCCTTAAGCACCATTTTTCTCGTGGAGCGATATCTCGCCTGACCGGGCACGGTATAGAGTTGGATCTTTACTTCGCAGCCCCGAATTTTCCCCAAACCCATAGGCAGAAAATCAAAAAACAGGGTCCGATCGCCCATGGTATTGATGGACACCATTTCCGCTGAAGTGTTCTTGTTGAAGGCCTTGAAGATATAGTCCAAATTGGTTGTCTTTCCACCACGGCCCGGACCGTAATAAACGAGCTTACACTCAATGATTCTATCCTTTGCATTAAAAATAGCCATAGTTCTAAAGAAGGCCCTCCTCGTGACCTTAGTTCGTCACGTTCAACCGTGCGCCCGTTCGTGTCGTTTCCGATAGGGTTTAATCGCTTGATTCATAAATTCGATAACGTATCGATTCGCTCATGAATAGAGCCTGCTATTGCGCTGCTCGGAGTCAGAAAATATCCGGCAATTATTCGCGGATCGAACCATCTAATCCGCATCAATGGAAATATCCAGCGTAAAATCACCTCGCTTTGGTCCGTGCTTAATGGTCGCCGTACCCGCGACCGTTCCGCTACTCCTGAACACGGTGATGGGGGAGTAGCACTGAATCTCTTCAAGGCGGGTTCCGGGTGTAAGGAAATCGGCGACTTCCTTTCGGTTGGAAGGCAGATGAACGGTGACCGTGTTAGCTGACTGAAACTGCACCTCGAAGTCCAGGGTCTGGTTCTGAAAAGGACCACCCTGAAGGTGCACGGATATAGCCGAAATTTCCAGGAAAAGCATCTCATCCTTCTTGGATTTTGAGGGTTTTCTGCGTCTTGGGGTCACCTCAGGCACTTGAATCTTAATCCCCTCTTTCGCGAAAGTACCCTTGATAAAGGTTTGCAACTGCTTGAGTTCTTGAAAGGAAAACAAGTCTCGTGAGACCCAGTTAGAGAATTGCTCCACAGCCGCCTCCGGCCTTTTCAGCGCCATGTTGCATCGGATGATGTTCTTGGCTGTCACAAAGGGCAAAACTCCATGGTCAAGCAAAACCAGGAATTCCCTGATCGCCTCGTCATATTGACCGAACTTTGCCAGAGCCACGGCGCCCTCGATTGCCGCGGCTTCCTTGGTCTGCGAAAAAGTAAATAGCTTCTTGATCAAACTCTGAAGATCCCGTGTGAGCTCGGGCTTATCCAGCCTCCTCCTCAGTTCGCGCAGGGATTTCTCGACTGCGCGAACCTTGGTTTTCACGCCGTCAATCAGCTTCTGATTCTTGGAAAGAGTCGGACTCTTTAAGAGCAGGGTCAGGACCTGTGAATATTTTGTTTTGGAATCAGAAAGCAGCCCTTGGGTACGGTAGATCTCGGCTTCCTTCAGCAACCGTTTGATTTGATCCTTTTCAGACATCTGTCGCACCTGACTCCCCTGACCAACCGGGAATACCAGATCTCAGCCGAAGAAGATGTAGCCCTCTGGATGAGCGGGATATTCAATAGCCCATGCTGGCAATGAGAGGACTTCGGAGAAAGGAGGGACCATTATCTGATGTCCTTTCTAAAATCTCCTTTCTTCATTTATGGCAGAAGGGGAGAAACCGGGTTATTTTTAACATATATTGTCCATTTTATAAAGAATTTTCTTTCAAAAGCGAAAGAGCGTTGAAAGAGGCGGAGTTCCTTGAAAAGAACAACTATTTGCTGGTATGATAAAAACGCGAGAAAAACGTGACGCACGGAGTTGTTCTGCAACTGGAGGACATGGGATAGCCCGAAGCTTTTCGGGACTGAAGAAGGATGATACGGACAAGATTAAGACGATGAAGATCAAAGTTGAAGGCGAAAAGATTATCAAGGCCGTGAAGAAAATCTGCGGTGTGGAGCTGGTCCTGGAGAATGTGGAAGATGCGAAAGAGGCTCTCCATCTCATCCTGAGGGAAAAAGATATCTTCAAGGAGGAGAGCTTCGGCAGCCTTGAGGATGTGAGTGTTTCCTCTTACCAAGAGTACAAGACTTCGGCGGTAGACTACCGGATGGTGTTCCTGCTGGATTTTGAGTTCCGGAAAGATGTGTCCGGCGAGATCAAGGTTCAGGTTATCAAAGAACTTCAGGATTTTTTCAACAAGGTTTGATCCCGGGATGGTACGCCGGTCTCCGTACAAGATGGCTCGTGAAAAGAGAAGACCTGCCCAGAAGCACAAAGGTGTTTGCCTATTCCGGCTATAAGGCCAATGAAAGGCCCACGTCCTTCATTGTGGAAGGACAAATGCGCGAGGTGGCCGATATCATAGACCGGTGGTACGGAGTGGAGCACGATTATTTTAAGGTTCTGGCAGATGACGGAAAGGTGTATATCCTGCGATGGCACAGGATCTTGGACTTATGGTTCATCGTCAAAGTGATGGATAGAATGGGCAAGCACTGATGCGGCCTTCTGAAACTCATGGAGTTTTCCCTGTGTTCCGACGAGGAAAACCGCAAACCGTCTGGACAAGGACTAGGCCAAACCTCACTGTGCCGCATAAACCCAGTTGTAACTGATGGGTCTGAGATGTTGGTATGTGTCCCTAGGGTGGAGGAATTCGTCCCTGACTTTGAGCCAGTTGTAGGCCGGTTTGGGCCTGCGCAGTTTGCCGTCCTCCGGAGGCTTCGAAAAAAGAGTGTGCCCGTAGACAGCCTCCGAGATCCCTAATGAAAAGCCCTGGGCAGGATATAGGTAGGAAGCCTTGAATGCTTCCGGGTCCATGCCTTCCTTTTGCGCTAAGGCGGCGATCTGCATATCCGTCAGTTGGATGAGAAAGAATTTTGAAACTCCTCTTTCCGAATATTTGACCATGGACCGTGATTCCGAACTGGATACAAAAACGGTGGATATGAAATCCATCCGCCTGAGAAGCTGAGCCGCGATGAGAGCCGCCGTTCGCCTTCCTCCCACACTGTGGTGACAGCCGTAGTATTCAAACAACTTTCTTTGCAGGATTCTGGCCTCGTTGTCTCCTCTTTCGTAAAGATTGTTCTGGATGTACCGGAGCCACTTGGCCAGATCCTCTGCCGCATCCGCGATAGGCCAGTCGATCTTCACATGAAAATGGGTCAAAGCATACCGGTTCTTCTTTTTTACCGTGGGGTCCTGCTGTATGAGGAGAGCGTAGTCCACATTCAGGAGGCTTTCCAGAAAATCGAGGAAGCGGGGTTGCTCGAAATATTTCGGGATGTAATTGAAATTCTGACTCAACGAGAACTCGATCAAGTAATCGAGGTTTTCCTTCACCAGCCTGTTTTCAGGGAAAAAACGGATGTAATTCTTGAGTTCCGGATTGACGGTCCCCTCACAAAAGAGGACGATAAATGTGTTGAAAAGCTCCGATTCCTTTTCTTTCTTCTTCGACTTTGGCTTGAGTTCGCTCTTTTCCACAAAGCTGTATTCCATGCCCTGCTTAACGTGCTTGTAATAAGAATCAATGAGAGAAATTTTCATCAGTCTTTGTTCGAGAACATCTCTCGAAATTTCGTACAAAGAGCGACGTAACTTTTCGAAATAATTAAGTCTTTCTCGGTATGTCCACATGCATCTCTCTCTGAGTTCAACGAGGAAATCAACGTCTTCGTGGTTGGGGTGAGCCTATAATAATCGCTTTTTTCTAAGCATATCAACAAATTGGCTCAAGTGTCAACATAAAACGAGTACTTCGGAGAGGGTGTAGGGGTTTAAAAGCCCCATGGTTCATCCGCCCGGAAGATCTGTCGCCAACCGACTCGGGGGCTAAATTTTCTTGACAATCGAAATTGAGCATATATAGTAGTACATTTACATTATCTTAAGCCGGATTAAGCGAGATTGTCTTAAAGCGGGGATTACCCTGGTGATTATCAACCTTCAAACCATTGCCGAGGAAACTCATTTCGATGAGACTCTGCCTCAGGAATGGTGGCGTGCCAGCGATCCCAGCCAACAAGTTGTCGGACTCAATGGACCTCTGGAGGTCTACATCAAGGTCTCCAAAGCAGCGGACAAATTCCTGGTCGATGGCACCCTCTCCGGGCGCTTGCGAGTCCGATGTGATCGATGTCTCGAAGCTTTCGACTCGGAGTTGAAAACCAAATTGAACGTCTACCTGGTCAGGAAGACGGCTGCAGCTGGTGAGGAGGATGTGGAACTGCTTGATGAAGAAATGGAGGTTGACTTCATCAAAGGGGAAACGATAGATCTAGCTGAGATCATCCGAGAGCAAATTTATCTCTCTGTACCCATGAAGTGCGTCTGTAAGAGCGGTTGCCGGGGCCTGTGCCCGAAATGCGGGACTAATCTTAACATTGCCCCGTGCCTCTGCAGTCGCCAGGACGGACAATCTGTTTTTTCGAAGCTGAAAGAACTGAAGGTTGAAGGAGAATAGCAAGAATGGCTCTGCCGAAAAGGAAAAAATCGAAATCAAGAAGGGACATGAGAAGATCTCACGATCACGCAAAGCTGCTCAACCCGACCACTTGTCCTCAGTGCCACGAGCCCGTGCTTCCCCATCACGTGTGCCTCCAGTGCGGCACTTATCGGGGGAAGACGCTCATTGAAACCCAGGAAAGCTGAATTTTGACTTCCGGCTTTTATTAAGTCTGAATGCCTGAGGCAATGAGGAGAGAGATGGGAAAGCCGTCGAGAGTCGTGGTGATCACAGGAGGGTCGAGAGGAATCGGAAGGGCCGTGGCCATGAGGTTCACGGAAGAGATGCCTCGAATCGTGATCATTCACTACGACTCGGATCCGTCTGCATCGGAAGAGACTCTGAGACTTCTCGCTGAAAAGGGCATCGTGGCCGAAAGCCACCGGCTGGATGTGTCCTCCAAAGGAGACGTAGAGACCCTTTTCAAGGAAATCCTTTCGAGTCTCGGAAGGGTGGACGTGCTCGTGAACAACGCAGGCATCGCCCGGGATGCTCTGTTGATGAGGATGTCCGAGGAGGACTGGGATACGGTCATGAGGGTCAACCTGAAAAGCGCGTTCAACTGTTCCCAAGCCGTTATCAGGTCTATGGTGAAACAAAGAAGCGGCCGAATCGTGAATATCTCGTCCGTAGTGGGGCAGATCGGCAATCCGGGTCAGGCCAATTACTCTGCATCCAAAGCAGGAATCATGGGCTTCACCAAAACGCTTGCCCGGGAGGTGGCTGGTCGAGGCATCACGGTGAATGCCGTGGCACCCGGTTTTATTCGTACGGAGATGACGGAAAGCCTTTCCGGGAAGGTGAAGGAATACTTCCTTCAGCAAATCCCTCTGGGCCGGGCAGGTGAGCCCGAAGATGTGGCCGAAGCAGTCTACTGGCTCTGTTCGGATGCAGCCAGCTATGTGACAGGCCAGGTGATTCATATCAACGGCGGCCTGTTCATGTGATCAGCATTGACCAGCCTTTCCATTCAATACAGATTTTATTGTTGCAGCATGGTCATAAGAGCAAAAGGAGGAGAATTTTATGGCGGATTTGGTAGAAAGAATTAAGAAGATCATATGCGAGCAGTTGGATGTGGCGGAAGAGGACGTTGTCACAACTGCTTCTTTTGTGGATGATTTGGGAGCGGACTCTTTGGACCAGGTGGAACTGATCATGGCAATGGAAGAAGAGTTCAACGTTTCCATCACGGATGAGGAGGCTGAAAAGATCGTCACGGTTCAGGACGCGATCGACTATGTTAAGAAGGCCTTGGGCGCTTAGGGTAGACATTTTTTGAAAGGACCTTGAGGAAGGTTCCTCTTTGGCAAGAGGAAGAGTCTGGAATGAAGAAAAGAAGGGTGGTCATCACAGGCCTTGGGATGGTGACTCCTTTGGGCACTGGTGTTGCAAAGAACTGGGAGGCTGTCTGCGCCGGAAAATCAGGAATCGGAAGGATCGAAAAATTCGATGCTTCTGCTTTTCCGTGTCAGATTGCCGGAGAGGTCCGCGATTTCAAGTCCGAAGACTTTATGGATAAGCAGCAAGTAAGACGTTTTGATATTTTTGTCCACTACGCCGTGGCTTCAGCCAGGATGGCGATCGAGGACTCGGGGATGAAGATTACGGATAAGAACTGTCACCGGGTCGGATGCCTCACCGGTTCCGGGTTGGGTGGGCTGGCCATGCTCGAGCACTATCATCAGGTCTTACTGGAGCAAGGTCCCCGTCGGATCAGCCCCTTTTTCATCCCCGGAATCATTGCCAATATGGCACCCGGGCAAATTGCCATAGAATTCGGCGCTAAGGGGCCCAATCTTTCCATTGAGACTGCCTGCGCGGCGAGCAGCCATGCCGTTGGGGAATCCTTCAGGCTCATCCAGGAAGGCAAGGCAGATGCCATGATTTCGGGAGGCTCGGAAGCCGTGGTCACGCCGCTGGCTCTGGGCGGCTTTTGCTCCATGAGGGCTCTTTCCAACCGAAACAATGAACCTGAAAGGGCGTCTCGCCCGTTTGATTTGAACAGGGACGGGTTCGTCATGGCGGAGGGAGCAGGGATCCTCATTCTTGAAGAGATTAACCAAGCCCTTGAGCGGGGTGCCCACATTTATGCCGAAGTGGTCGGTTACGGCATGTCAGCGGATGCCTACCACATTTCGGCACCCGACCCGAACGGCGTCGGTGCGATCCTTTGCATGAAGAATGCTGTGGAAGATGCAGGGCTCAAACCGGAAGACATCGATTATATCAACGCCCACGGAACATCCACCAAACTGAACGACGAATCGGAAGCGAGAGCCATCAAGGCTGTCTTCGGGGAGCACGCCTACAAACTGGCGGTAAGTTCGACCAAATCCATGACCGGCCATCTTCTTGGTGGGGCAGGGGGTATCGAAGCGATCTACACGTCTCTTACCATTAGACACGGGATAATGCCGCCGACCATCAACTACGAAACGCCTGACCCCGAATGTGACTTGGACTTCGTTCCTAACGCGGCAAGAAAAGGGAGCGTGAAGGCGGCCATGTCAAACTCCTTCGGCTTCGGCGGAACCAACGCTTCTTTGGTCTTCAAGGCTTTTGAAATTTGACGACTTCGTGAAAAGTCCATCTGCTGCGTTGCGCTTCATCCTCAGTCGTTGCAGCGCACTTCCATGTGCTCATCATTCCTCAAGATTCGCTCGCCTTGGCGATTTATTTGCATCGTGGCACAGCCTCTTAAGTGGCGGGAGATTCACTGAAAGGATGAGCCGGCTTTTGGGAAAAGTGGATCAGTCTCAAACTCTTCGTCAGAGAATGATCGCCCTCCTCAGCGAACAAGAAATGACCGCCAAAGACCTCTCTCAGGCGCTTGGAATCCGGGAAAGAGAAGTCCTTGATCATCTCGATCATATTGCGCGCACTGTGGCGGCTCATCGGGGAAAGCTCACCGTCCTTCCTGTTCGCTGTTTGCCTGTGGGTATACCTTTGAAGAAAGGAAGCGATTTACCCGCCCGAGTCGATGTCCCCAATGCAAGAAATCTCATATCGAAACGCCCGTCTTCCGCTTGTCGGTTTCTTCCAAATGAAATCTGCCGACAGATTTCAGCTCGGGAACAGAGGAAGAAATCTTTTTGTCGATTGGTAAAATAATAAGAGTTAAGATCATGAAAAGGCAGCAGGGCTCTTTGAGAATGAGATGAAACCGGAAGAGTAATACCATGGTGTGTCGTGTTTCTTTCATGTATCTCCGGTTTGCGAAGCCGGAGGACAGAGCACTCACTGGAGTGCAACGCCGCATGGTCAAGGAGGGTGGGATGGCGGATACGAACAAACTGACCGAGGCAGAGGGGAGACATCTTCTGCAAGTCGCAAGGCAGGCCATTGATCAAGCCCTTTTCGAAAGGAAAGGCGGAACCAAGGATGAGACGGACTTCTCGCCGAGATTCTCAGAAAAGCGAGGTACCTTCGTCACGCTTACTATGAACGGAAACCTGAGGGGATGCATCGGCCATATCATCCCTCAGGAAACTGTGATCGATGGGGTCAGAGTGAACGCCACCAATGCCGCCTTCCGGGATCCCAGGTTCAGACCTCTTTCAAAGAACGAATTCGGAAAGATCAAAATAGAAGTAAGCATCCTGACTGAGCCCCGGCCCCTCTTCTATTCGGACGCCCACGACCTGTTGAACAGGCTGAGACCGGGTGTGGATGGAGTGATCATCCGAAAGGGCTATTACCAGGCGACCTTCCTTCCACAAGTTTGGGACCAACTTCCCGACAAGGAAGCTTTCCTCGCCCATCTCTGCATGAAGGCGGGGCTTGACGCGGAAGCGTGGAAAAACGAGACACTTGAAGTGTCTACTTACCAAGTCCAAGCCTTTGAGGAGGAATAAGGACCTCCATCTCCCTAGCGCTCTTCTCATGGCTTCTCCTCACGGCTCAGCTCATTCCTATAAGACCTCTCAGCGCTGCCGGATCCTTGCGGCGGATCTCTCACCGGGACTACGGTTGGGGCCCTGGCCGCCGGCGGACTCCTGATTCCGCTGGTGGCATTCAAAAGACAATAATTTTTTTGATCCTTGTCAAGATTTCGAGTAACATACCTATATTATTTGACGAGGGGCGGAGAGACTCATGGCCGGGATGATGACGAGAAAAGAGTTCCTCAAATCCCTGGAACAGGGCATTCCCGCCGTTTTTTGCATCGGTGAAGGATGGGCTTTGGGGAAGGTGTCAGTTCTGTGGAACCGTCGTCCCCGGAAGATGGGGGAACGATGAGAGAAGAGAGACGAAGGATCTTCTAAATGTACAACAACTTCTACGGATTCAGGGAAAGGCCATTCCAGCTTGTTCCTAATCCCGCCTACCTCTTTCTGAGCCGGAGCCATGAAGAGGCGATGGCACACCTCGTTTATGCCATCTCCCAAGGAGACGGATTCGTTGAAATGACAGGTGAGGTGGGCA
The DNA here is from genome assembly GCA_963740905.1 of uncultured delta proteobacterium. GTDB lineage: Bacteria > Desulfobacterota > DSM-4660 > Desulfatiglandales > HGW-15 > JAFGDM01. The sequence continues at coordinate 308,187 of CAVUFY010000013.1, read as the reverse complement.
CGGGAAAGACGACCCTGTGCCGTGCTGTGCTCGAGAACCTGGACAAATTCACGGAAGCGGCCTACATCTTCAATCCCAAACTGGACGCCCTGCAGTTGCTTAAGGCCATCAGTGATGAATTCGGTATAGCATCCCACGGGGAGGACATCAAGAATCTGATTGACGGCCTCAATGGCTTCCTCATGAAGAAGAAGGCGGAGGGCAAGAAAGTTGTTCTCATCATTGATGAGGCACAAAATCTGAGCAAAGACGTCCTCGAACAGTTGCGGCTTCTTTCCAATCTGGAAACCACCACAAGCAAGCTTTTACAAATTATCCTGGTGGGACAGCCCGAGCTGAGCGAAATGCTGGATTCCCATGACCTGAGGCAGCTTGGGCAAAGAATCACTCTCAGTTGTCACCTGACTCCCTTAACCTTCAAGGAGACCAGGGAGTACATCCAGCATCGTATTCAGGTGGCTTCGCAAAAGTCCGATGTCAAGTTTGCACGCGGCGCCTACCGTGCCATCTACCGATACTCGGGAGGCGTTCCAAGAATGATCAACATTGCCTCCGACCGTGTCCTTCTCACTGCCTTCGGCCTGAATCGCAAGCGAATGACCGGTATCATCGCAAGGGCTGCCATCCGGGAACTTGCGGGACGCGTTAATGTTCGGAAAACCGCACTTGGCGGGGGGAGGAAAATGCCGCTTTCCTTGGGAGTCCTCCTTGGGGTGCTGGTGGCCGTCCTTTACCTGGCTTCTATCTTCTTGGTTATTCATCGCTCGGTGGATATGCGAATCAGCACTCTTCTAGAATCAAAAGAACTCGAAACTCCGAAGGTGCGGCAAAAGGTTGAAAACGAGAAGGAGAAGATGCTCGATCCCTATTTGAGCCAGGCTACCGTTCTACCCTCCGCAATCAAGGAAAATCAGGCCAACCCAGCACTCATACCGAAAGCTCCGGCCATGGAGACAGAGACGGAGAAGCCTCCTTTTCAAGAATCACAGAAACAGGGGTCCTTATCGAAGCCTCTTGGAAATTTTGATGATTATCTGAACTCGATGGACAGAAGGGCAACGAGAACCCATGCGCTCACGGCTGTCCTCGATCTGTGGACCGACCAGCCGGAGATTACCAGCCTCCTCGATACGATGGACGATGACCAGGCTTTCTTTCGCATTGCTGCCAAGCAAAAGGGTTTACAAATTCTCAGGGTTACAGAGGGCTTGGATCTTTTGCGAAAACTCAATTTGCCCGCCATTCTCGAGATTCGGATGGGTGATAACCTGCCTCCCAAGTTTGTGGCACTTGTGAAGATGCACCAGGATGATCTGACCTTCAGCGCGCCGGAAAGGGGCGAGATGGAGTGCGCTTTCAGTCAGATCAAGCCCTATTGGGGGGGTGTCGCGTATGTTCCATGGAAGGACTTCCTGGGTTATGAAGGAGTGATTCCCTACGAGAGCTCAGCTGATTCCGTACTGAGTCTCAAGGCGTTTATCCGCGATCTTGGCTATGAAGGAATAGAGATCAGCTCAGCCTATAATGGTCAGACCATCATGGTCATTAAAGGGATTCAGGCAAAGCACGGAATCCAAACGGATGGACTGGTGGGGCCTTTCACCAAGATTGCGCTGTATAACGAGAATAGGTCGCTGAACATCCCACGACTTGTTGATTAGACTCGCGGGCCAGCATAGCGTCTACTTGCGTCCGGCAGCCTGCGTGAGAGGATTTTTGGGCAAGGGTGGGATATAAACAGCACATGAGGGAGTTCTGATTCTTGAGCGCCATCTTGAAAGCCCTTAGGAAGATCGAAAGCCAATCGACCAAGCAGGCCTCTGACCTGTCCCCGCCGAAGAAGTTTGACGCCAAGCGAGCCATGAACCAGAGGATAAGGAGGACCTGGCTTGTCCATCGAATGACGACACTTCTGGGGTTGATCCTTGTGTTGTCCGCAGGCGTTGTAATCGGCTTACGGCACATGTCCTTCGCGCCCATAGCACCAGCTTCCGCACCCGCTGTCCCCAAAATCTCCGAGGAAAAAACGCCCCTCTTTCTCCCTCTGGATTCGGAAAAGCTCGGAAAGGAAAAGCCGGGGCCGGCGGATGGGAAGAGAGCGATCCCTGAACTCGACATGGCAGCAGAGCCCGAGGCTGCAAGATTAAACGCCCCCAAAGTCCCTGCCACGGTTCTTAAGGAAGACCTGAAAGAGAGAACGTCTCAACGACGGATCGAACCACCTCGTCCGCGTGTCGAAAGAGCGCCTCATGATTCGGCTGGGCCCGTGCTGGAGCTCCAGGCCATTGTCTGGTCACATGACCCTGAATCATGTTTTGCCGTGATCAACGGGCACATTGTCCGAGCAAACGGAATGGTGGAAGGGGTGAGCGTCACGGGAATAAGCCAGGACGCCGTTACCCTCAAACAGGGCGAAAAAGTGTGGAAGATGAGAATGCTTGAGTGAGATTGATCCTCCTACTCCTCCACGACAATGGCTCCCGGCGCGCATTCTCGAGCCGCTTTTCTCACGGCCTTCTCCAGGTGTCTAGGCACCACTTCGGCTAGAACACGTGATATGAGCTTGTCTTCATCATACTGAAAAACCTCGGGGCAGACCTTGTTACAATTCCTGTCTCCCATGCACAGGTCGTAATCAATCCTTACTTTCATGTCTTTCCTCCTTTGCTCTGGTCCCATGAAATCTGCGGGGTTCATTCCTACAGCACAAATTGATCTCCCGCCTGCCACCATCCGATGATGGTGCCCTCCCTTTTGAATTGAATATTCTCTTTCGTCTCCACTTCGCGAATCCAGTCCCCGAGGGCCGAGGCATGGTGAATGATGAGAGGTATACTGTGATCCGGCAGGATGTCAAGGGCCAACCCGTAGGTGTTAATAATTTTGCGGCTGTTGGCCTCCGTCTCCTCCGTGTCCCAAGGGGTAGGATGAATGAACCCATGGACGGCCCCATCCTGCCTGGAGTAGCTCCACTGGTCGGGAAACTCATTCTTCATTTGACGCATAAGCTGAATGGCGCGCAGGTTGGTGCTCACATCCAGGCCTTTGTGGAGATTGGCAAGGATCGTGTCGTCAAAGGATTCAAAACCCATGGACCCCAGTAAGATCCGGATTCCCATCTCCCGGGCCAATCGCAGGGCTTGCCGGAGGTAGGCTTCCCCCAGTCCGAACCAGTCGGCCCTGAGAGTGAGATGGATCTGGGAGAGACTGACCCCCTTGATCCTGAGCGCTTCCAGCAGGCGAGGAAGGCTAGGAAGGGCGTTTTCATTGATCAATTCAAAACTTATCTTCCGGCCGTCCTCCTTTTCAGGAAGGTTCTGGATCTGAGAGAGAACGGCTTCGATGCCGAGAGAGCCGAGGAAACCCTTGTCTACTGCCACGTCGCAGAAACTGCAACCCCTGAGAAGGACCTTTGTTTTCTTTCTTTCCCCTCCAGCCAGGAACGCCGGATAATCCACTTCCGCAAGCCGGGCGCGGGCCGCATGAGGGCAACCGATATGCCAGAGAACTTGCGCGGTGGTAATCTTCAGAGGGACCATTTGGCCATCCACCAGGCGATAAAGGTTATTCCATGAAACTCTGGTGAAACGGGCTGGATCCCATGAGGACTTCGGATTCTGGATCAACCCCTGTTCTTTATCCGGCCAAAGCAATCCGGGCACTTTGCTCCAGGCGCTTTGTTTCGGTTCATGAAAAAGTGCAAGAATCTGCTCTGCAGGCCCGTGCAGGGCTAAGGAAAAGTGTTTTGAAAGTCCGTTAAAACGGTGGTCGTATTTTCGCCATTCCTTTTCACCTAGGTAATCCACATCGGCTTGGGGACCGGCTAGAATAGTGAATCCTCCCTCCTCGGTGAGTTCTTTAGCAAAAGAGAAGAGGTCTTCTCTTCCGCTGAGGTAAGAAAAGCCGACCACAGGCCTTTCCAGAGTCGAAGAAACGGGCCAGGAGCTTTTTGAGCAGGCTTTTGTCATCCTCTCTGGTGACCGCGAGGACGACGCATTCGTAAGGGGAATGCCCCTGAATGATGGTTGCCGCTGCCTGGGGTCCGAGAAGGCCGTAGGTTTCGCCGGGAAGATAGCTTGCAAGAATGACCATCTTTTGTCGTTTGACAGTCATGGTTGGCCTGTCACCCTTTTCAGAAAGTGTGGACAATGAAATCCATCATCGCAGATGATTTCATCAAGGAAAGCGCTTGAAAAACAGATTGGGATTGCTTAAAAGTTCCATAACGGGGTGGCGTTGTAAAGCCTTTTCTGTGGGCCTATCTGTGGGAGGAACCGGTCATGTTCAAAGCCGAAGAGCTGAAAAGATACGACAGGCAGATCATGATCCCGGAGATTGGGGAAGCCGGGCAGGAGAAACTGAAAGAGGCAAGAGTGTTTGTTGCGGGCGCAGGAGGTCTCGGATCACCTGTCAGCATGTATCTCGCCGTTGCCGGCGTGGGCGGGATCAGGCTGGCAGATCATGACAGGATTGAGGTGAGCAACCTGAATAGACAGATCCTCCACTGGGATGAAGACGTGGGAAGAAAGAAAGTGGATTCAGCAAGTGAAAAGCTTCGAAAAATGAATCCTCACGTCAAGGTGGAAATCGTAGACAAGACGATCACAGAAGACAATGTGAAGGATCTTACGACAGGATGTGACGCAATCGTGGACGCCATGGATAACCTGCCTACAAGGTTCATCCTGAACAGAGCGGCCGTCGCGCTGCGTATTCCTTTTTTCCATGGCGCGGTCCGCGGCCTGGAAGGACGGGCCATGACTGTAATTCCGGGAAAAAGCGCATGCTTGCGCTGTCTCTACAGAGGCCCCGGACCTCATGAGAAATTCCCTGTTCTCGGTGCTACACCGGCGGTTATCGGTTGCATCCAGGCTACGGAGGTCATAAAATATCTCACGGGGGCCGGCGAACTGCTCGTCAATCGTTTGTTGATCTACGATGGGCTGAATCTGAGGTTTGCCGAATTCAAGGTGAGCAGGAATCCGGAATGTGAACACTGTGCCCACGTGGCCAAGGAGGAGTAGGACATGGGTGTGAAAGTAAACCTTCACCTGACTCTCAGACAATACGCAAACGGGCAGGAAATGGTCGAGGTGGAAGGAAAAACGGTAGGAGAATGCCTAAAGACTCTGGTAGGGATATTCCCGGGCATGGGGCCGAACATCTTCGATAAGAAGGGGGGACTCAACAACGTCGTGGAGATCTATTTGAATATGCAGAGCGCCTACCCGAATGAACTGCTTAAACCGGTAAAGGATGGGGATGAGATTCATGTGACCATGATGCTTGCAGGAGGATAGAATGAAGTGAAAGTCATCGGCATCGTCGGTTACCACAAGAGCGGCAAGACCACGCTGGGTGTTAAACTGTGCAGGGAACTCTCCGACAAAGGGCTGCGTGTGGGGGTGGTCAAACACGTTTCCTGTGAGCTCCGGCTTGCCGATGCGGATTCGTCCAGATACAGACCCTTCGCCGAGGTGGTTGCAGCCGCTTCTCCCGGGGAGGCAGAAATCATCGTCAAGGGAGAAAAGAGTCTTGATGACATGCTCCCATATTGTGCCGGTTGTGATTTGATCCTTGTGGAAGGATTCAAGAAGCAGAGAAAGTTTCCTAAGATCGTGTGTCTCCGGGCAAAGGAGGAAAAGGAAGAGCTCTTCGATGGACTGGCGCTTTTCACTGCATCGTTTATAGAGGGAATCGCGGATTACCTGATCTCAAGCGATGAGCATGTAAGGAAGATGGCAGGACTTGCGCTGGAGAGAGCTTTGAAAGTCTGACACATGCAAGAAGAGGTCGGAGGTTAAAGCCAAGAAGGGCTTTTCCTCAAACCCCAAGCGAAGCGCTCCTTAATCCTCAAACAAACAGGCTAGATTCCTGACGAGCAAATTCGAAATGCGAAGCACGAAATTCGAAAGAAATCGAAACGACAAAAATTCCAATTTCCAAAGCAACTACCATCACTTCCGATACCCCTATTAGTTTACAGGGAAGACGAGCGATTTGACGGTGACAGGAAATACCTGCCGCCCTACCAAAGGCTCGCTAATATCGATCCAATCCCCGTCGTTGAGGGATAATTCGTCCAGGGAAAGCAGATTGGTTTTCAAATCGGTTTCCCGGCGAATAACCTTGCCCACACTGCATGCGATATCTTTTCCAAAAATGAGGACAATGGGCAGCTCTTTGGTGATAGAGTTTGGAAGGGCCGTTTCCATGGCTTTTGCAAAGAGCTCCAGCTCCGGATAGTTGACCCGGACAGGGTCCTTGAAGTAGAGGGCCACGATTTCCTGGCCTTCGAGCAAATCATGTCTCCGAAAAGCCATGTTCACCCGTGAAACGACATGTTCCAGACTCAGCTTTGGAAGCTCCGCGTCCACCCTCAGGACAGGGATGTTTCTGATAGGAAGGATGAGACGGTCGTCTATAAAGCCCGACGAACCCGAAACGGACAGGGAATAGGCCCCTGCACCGATGACCGTCGCTCTGATCTTGTTGACCGGCTCTACAACCGGAGACTTGAGTGCAGGAATCAACGATTGGATCTTTTTTGCAAGAATACTTCCGATGTCATTGTAACGACCCTTTCTTCCGTAGATGATCTCTGCCACCCCTCCGGAAAACAGATATTCATCGACAGGGGTCGAAAAGTCCAGATCACCGGTTACCATGAGCTGTTTTGCCAGGGAAGACTTGGCAGGCCCCGTCAACACTTCAACCAGCACTTCGGCCATCCTGGATGCGATTTTTCCAATATCCTCTTTGAGTATCCGATCGCCGACCTGATAGTTCAAGCCGATATCCCGCATGACTTTCATCGCCGGATCGGCAAACTGGCGGATTCTTATCTCAGAATCCATGGCCAGTAATCTGCCGCCTACAGCGATGCAACTCGTTGAGAGAACTTCACCGTTTCTGGAAATGGCCAGGTTGGATGTCCCGCCGCCGATGTCGCAGGAAAGTATGGTCTTGCTCTGATCTCTTGATCTTCCGGTTGCTCCGGAGCCCATAGCAGCGAGAAGGCTTTCGAAGTTAGGGCCCGCAGTCGCCGCCACGAGCTTCCCTGCATCCTTGGACAGGGCCTGAGCGATCTGCCGTGCGTTGTGTCTCTTGGCCGACTCCCCGGTAATGATCACCGCGCCGGTTTGAATGTGGGCGGGGTCAATTCCCGCCTTCTCGTATTCCCGCCTGAAAAAGGCGGTCAACGCATCCACATCAATAGTCTTGTCTTCGAGAAGAGGGGTCTGAATGATCTCGCCCTCGTAAATGACCTTTCTTTGCTTGATATTGAACCGGAGCGTCGGGGACATCTCGTCCTTCGCCAGGACCAGGTTTGAAAAGACCAAGTGACTGGTTGCGCTGCCGACGTCTATGCCGACAGAAAGGAGATCGATGGTCTTAATTTCCATGGCCGCCTCTCAAAAAACCCTGCCTCTCAAAGGGCCCTGCGAGATGTAACGGTCGAAAAAGAGGTTCCCAGCCGGCGACCGGAAACCTCTCTGATTTGACTGTGTGATGGCGTTAGAGTTGTGCCACCATGGCGGCCGCCTCTTTCCCCGCACGGGATACTCTTGTGGCGGCATCCCTTCTCTTATGAATGCTTACCTCGTCGGCATCGACATAATCCACGGCCTTCATGTCACAGAAGCGGACGCACTGGGGATCGCCGTCACAGACGTCGCACTTGAACACCTTCTTGTCCATGCGATTGAAGGACATGGCGCCGAAGGGACAGACGGCTACGCAGGATCGGCAGCCGATACATTTATCGTAGTCCACCATGACCCTGGCCATATCCTCATCTCTTGAAATAGCCTTGACCGGGCACACATTCATGCAGGGGGCGTCCACACACTGCTGGCATGACATGGGGATGTAGAGCCCCTCCTGCTCCCACTTCATGACCCTGATTCGGCTTCTGGCCGGATTGGAAATGCCGTCGTGGAACACAGAACACACAAGTTCGCAGAGCCTGCAGCCTGTGCATTTCTGGTAATCAACATAGAGCACTTTAGCCATTGGTTTCCTCCTCATCCAAAAATTACACCAAGTGTGACGGCTCGTTGTCGATGCCGAGTCTTTTCAGAGTCTCAGGTGTGGGGATTCCATCTTCATCCCAACCCTTGTGGCCGTAAAGCTCAGCCCTCATCTTCAGGAACTTGTCCTTATCAATGAGTCGACCGACGACGTCCGGCGCGCCACGCCTGCAAGGCTCGTCGTGATAACGATGGTTGAGCACATCGCCCTTTTCAGGATCATCCTTGGACAACCCTTCCCTCAAGTTGAAGAGCCGCTCCATGTTGTTACACCTCTCGGCGACCTCCCAGATTTCCTGAGGGGTAAACTGAAGGCCCGTATTGTAGTAAATGACCTTTGCCCAGTCCTCGAAGTTGGGAAGGGTCGCCCCGAGAAAAGTCGTGTGGTATTTGCAGATCCCGAGGCAATCCACGGCCATGTAACAGTTTTCATGCCAGAAGACCTGCCAGGGTTTGCCGATATATTCCGTATGCTCGGAGCTCAAGGGTCCGTCGTAAGGAACCGGACTGCTGTAAATCTTTCGCATGACCGGTTCAGGAAGGTGATAAAGGTCGATAGCAGGCCGGCTTCGCAGGTGGTCCGAACCTCTGGAGGAGGTGGCGATGTTGAGCGCAAGGCCCGGCGTGGCCCGCTCGTCGGAATGAAGGTTGCTCATGCCCTTGACCTGGATCAGATAGCTGAAGGAGTTCTTGCCGATCTTCTTCGAAGCAGGAATACCTCCGTCGGCCAGAGCGTCGCCAAGCCAACCCTTCCTGTAGCAAATGCGGTGGATCATTTCAATGACCGCTTCGTCATTGCCGAAGCGCAGATCCACGCCGTCCGTGTCTTTGCTGGTCAGTATCCCCAACTCATAGAGCTCCATGGCCCAGGAGATAATGCTGCCGATTTCAAGGTTGTCCACTCCGTACTGATCCACAAGGTGGTTGGCTGTCAGCAGAGTAGTTGCCCTGGGGGTGTCCGTTTCCCCGCAGAAAGCGCCCTGGGAGGTATATTCCGGCCCCTCATCATACTTGCCCGCATAGGGACCATCTGGGATCTTGTACTGAGCCCGGCAGTGCACCTGACAACCGAAACAACCGGTCATGTGGTAGGGTCCGATCGTTTCCTCGGCGATTTCGTCGAGATGCTCAGGTTCGACGTCATCCGCGTATTCGCACTGGTTTAACTGGAAGTTCCTACACCGGATTCCTCCCCAGGAGTTGGTGGCGCCCCAGATGAAGGGCGTACCGATGGTGCCCTGGGTCTGGTTCACCTTGGCGCTCGTGATCTGTTCAATGAAACGCTTATTGAATTCGAGAGCCTCTTTGGGGTGTGCGATGGGGATGTCCATGGTTCCCCTGGCGGCAACGGCCTTGAGGTTCTTCGAGCCCATGACGCAGCCCATGCCTGTCCTTCCGCCCGAGTTTTTGATCCCGGTCATCACGTTGGCGTATCGGACCAGGTTCTCGCCGGCAGGGCCGCAGACCATGCTCTTGACTTCCTGGTCGCCGAGATCATCCCGAATGGCCCATTGAGCTTCCGTCACACTCAGGCCCCACACGCCGCGGGCGTCACGGATCTCGATTTCGCCGTTATGGATATAGATGTATACGGGATGCTTGGCTTTGCCTGTGATTACCAGATGATGGAACCCTGCCCAGGCCATTTCAGGAGAAAAAAAACCGCCCATGTTGCAGCTCCCCAAAAGTCCGGTTAGGGGGGATTTGGCCATCACATGGCACCTGGACGTTGCAGAAGCGCAGGTGGCGCAAAGGAATCCGCCGCTCACCATGAGCGCATTGTCCGGGCCGAGGGGATCACACCCCTCTTTGGCGTGGTTAAAAAGCAGGTAGGCGTCCAGCCCTCTGCCTCCGAGGAACTTTTTTCGAACCTCGATAGGAATAGGTTTTATCTGGATGTCCCCTGTGGTGAGATCAATATAAGCAATTTTTCTGTTTAAAGGCATTACTTCTCCTCCTTCCCCTTAGCCTGCATTTTTCTGGCTAATTCTTCTTCAGCGATTTTTCGGTTCACGTCCCAGACCGGTCCCCTGATTCGAGGGAGTCCATCCTTGACCCATGCAACGCGGTATTCCATGCCGCACGACGGGCACTTGATGGTTTTATCACCTTTCTTGGGTTCCAGCCTTTCCATGCATGTGGGATTGTGGCATCGGAATTTGCCGTATGTCCTGGTAGAGCGCAGGCTTTCTGCTGTTGAAAGATCTCCTTTCTCTGGCGCCATAACGATCTCCTTTCTTGTTCCCAGTGTATCTTGGAAGCATGTGGTCGCGGCAGATCTTTCTGCTGCGAAAAAGAACCAACCAGCAAAGGTCAATTCGTCCTATCGCACTGTACAGGTGAGTTCATTCCCCTGAACATCTTATTGAATCGTAACAGATCAGATGGCTTTGTCAAGCAAAAAACAACAGGTCCAAAAAGATTTGATTGAGTGCCAATGCCTGTTGTGGCTGATTTGATATAAGAAAAATCGGGAGAAACAAGCCCTTGGTCGTTTCGTTCATTATTGTGAACAGCTAGCGGTGTGCGGGTCTTTCGGAAGAGCCGTTTTTTGTCTCGGGTAACACAGGCTCATGCGAAGGAGACGGCTCTTTGGTATACAGGGGTGACAGCCTGCGGTACAGATTGAGGAGGTTGGTTTTTCTGCAGTTCGGGCAGAAGAAGAGATAGTCGTCCGAAAAGGTCCGGTTGATTTTATCCAATAGAGGCTCGGGCACGAAAAGAGCGCCGCATTTCTGGCAGGCCTTCAGTTCTACTGATCTGATTTCCTGCTTAGGGATAACCTGAAAGAACTCCTTGAGGCTGATTTCGTGTCTGAGCTCCGCAGCATTCTCCGGGCAGGTGTTAACGCAGGCGCCACAACAAATGCATTGATAATGGGAGTAACTGAAAATTCGAAATCTTCCCTCATCTTTGGATTCGAGAGTCCCGGTAGGGCAGCTTAATTCGCAGGAAGCACATCCCGTGCATCTCGATGGGTTTAGCCGTGTTCTGCAGAAGAGAAACGCTGCCATGACCATCATCGCCTGACCGCTCAGTACATGGATGAGCATCACATGCCCTCCGATCACAGGCAGAGCGTCGAGGGTTCCGTGAGAAAGAGAGTACCCGGTGAAGAAAGGTAGCGCGGCGATGAGGATGATCAGGTAGTCGGACAACGATCCTGGTCTTACACCGGGCCACGCGATCTTTCGGATGACGTAGAACACGGCTATGACCATTACGGCGATGGTCATCCAGTCCGCAACGGGGTCGGGCAGGGAAGACCACTCCCATTCAAAACGGGATTCGGCCCAAAGCGCTACATGACCGCCCAACCAGAGGGGAACTACAAACAGGCAGAAATGAAAAATGTAGCGTGGGAGAGCATAGGCTGGTCTCTTGACCAATGCCTTATGGAAAGGGAAAAAGAATCGACCGAACAGGGCGGCTTTCGAACTCCGCCCAGGTTGCGCCGTGTCGGCGTCATGGATAATTTTGAAGGAAAAAAAGCTCAGCCTTGCCAGGACGGCGATGATGAGGACGAGAAAAACAATCCACAGTAAAGGACCTTCGACAAGGTTTTCAAAATCCATCTCGTTCCTCCCTGAAATCCGACTCCTTCGAATTTCAGATAGCTCCCGACTCCGTCGGAACTGAAGTCCCGAAAGGGAGTTCATCATTATGAACCCAAAACAGTGAATATCTTATCGGGTTTCTCTGCTTTGTCAAGGAAAAATAGGGGAGGCACACATAAAGCTCCACCTGAATCCCACGTGCGGCAACCTCTCAACACAAGGCTATTGACAATATGCAGGAGAAGGCAGTAGACTATAAAAAATGTTCAACAGGATGAACAATGATGGCAAAAGCATACTCTGCTCCTTCCGTCGTAAAAGCCTTCGAGGTCCTCAAACTGATCGCCTCAGTCAAAGAAGGCATGGGCATCAGTGAAATCGCCCGGGGACTGGACATGGCCAAGAGCACGGTGCACGGCATGACTTCCGCGCTGGAAGAGTTGGGAGCCGTGCGAAGGGATCCCATGACCAAACGCTACACCCTGGGTTTTACCTTGTTTGAACTGGGCAAAACGGCCTATTCGCAGATTGACCTGAAGGATCTCGCGCGCCCCGCCATGGAAGAACTCATGGAGAAGACCCAAGCTTCCGTTTTTCTAGGTGTGCTCAACTGGGATCACGTCACGATCCTCGACATTGTCGAACCGAGGACAGACCTGAAAATCACCTCCCCCATTGGAACCAACATCCCTCTCCTTGCGGGCGCTGTCGGGAAGGTCTTCCTGGCCATGATGGAAGAAGAGCAGGCAGTGAGGCAGATTCGTATGAAGGGGCTGGCCAAATACACGGACAACACAATCACAGACTTGGACCGTTATTGTGAAGAAATGAAAGTCGTGAAACAGCGGGGATTTGCCACGGACGATGAAGAGTATATCCCGGGAGTGAGGGCTGTGGCTGCGCCTATTATGGCGGGAAGTCATCGCATGTCCGCGATCTGGGTCGTGGGGTTCAAGGCGAGTCTTGATGAAGCCAGGATGAAAGCCCTCGGAGCCTTTACCAAGGAAGCGGCCGAAGCCATCCGCCTGAAGGTCGAAAGACAGTCTGTGACCTCCCGGTAAAGGTCATTTCTCACCCTCGTATTCTTCCAAAAAACGCTGGAAAAAGGATTCCATGAAGGCATGACGACCCGCAGCGATGCGCTTCCCTTCACTCGTCGTCATCAAATCTTTGATCTTAGATAGTTTGAGTTTGAACTCACGAAAGCCGGTGTCCTCTTTGGAGTAAGGTTCCGTCTCTTCGGGACGCGCATGGGGATTGTGGAGCCTTGCCCCTATCTCTCCGGCAAACAGAAAAGCCCTTGCGATACCCAGGGCACCGATGGCATCGAGTTTGTCCGCATCGAAAAGGACCTTGGCCTCCAGCGTCTCAGGCCGGTGGCTGCCTCGGAATCTGTGGGTTCTGATGCAGTGAACAATGTTCCGCTTCTTGTCCAAGGGCAGCGGATAGGCGCGAAGCAGCGATTCCGCTATGTCTGCTCCTTTTTCCGCATGGCAGATTGCCCCTTTGGATTCGTCCTGATAAGGTCGGCCCACATCATGGAGAAAGGCCGCAATGGCCAGGATTTCTTTGTCTGCTCCTTCGGCTTCAGCAAGGCGCATGCACAGGTTGTAGACCCTCTTGGTATGGTCCCAGCCGTGGCTGCTTCCTGCGGACGCAAGAGAGTCCCTGGAAAAAAGCTTGATGTCCTCCAAGCCGAGCCTATTCAGTGAGACCGAGTTTTCTTGAAACATTGTCCTCGATCCAATGATCATCCCACCATTCAATGGGGTTAACATAGACGCCGCTGACCATGACGGCAAAGTGCAGGTGATCGCCGCCTGCCAACCCTGTAGCGCCGGTGAGCCCGACAGTGTCTCCCCTCCTGACCTCCTGGCCGAGAGAAACATTGATTTTGCTCAAGTGTCCGTATAGAGAGGTCAGGCCTTGTCCGTGATCGAGCACAACAGTAAGACCGTAAATTCCCAGCCGGTCCGCATAGACGATTCGCCCGTTGTTGGCGGCTTCCACCGGGGAGTTTGTCACGGAGGCCAGATCGACACCGAGATGGTCTTGCTCGTCCACCTGCTGGCCGTTATAGTAGTAAAGACGATGATCCGCGAATCGAGCCATGTTCGCTGCGTTCCGCTGTCTCAGCCAGGTACCCTCCCAAAGCCTCTTGGGACTGGTTTTGTCCTTGAGCCGGTAAAGGATTTCATGGTTTTCTTTGCGAAGCTCATGATTGATCTTGAGGAACTTTCCAATCAAACTCTGTTGGTCGTCAAGAGGGTAGAAGGAAGCGAAGTAAGGCAGGATGTGATTGATAAATTGATCCGAAATCTCTAGCTTGTCTGTCCGAAATATCTTCTTCCGAATGTGGTAATAGAAGGAGGTTTCCGCCGTATTCCCCGCCTTGTCTTTGGCCCAAAGTCTAATTTTAGGATTGGATTCCACGTTGTACGGAAGTGCGAAATAGCAATCATGGATTCCCTTCTGCGAACTTTCCGCAGCAGCGAAGCCAGGAAAAAATATTTCGTTCACAAAGACACCGCTCTCCACAACGTCTGAGGAAGTTTGATAGACAATCAGGGCGCTGCCCCCCACGTTGACATTGTGCATGCGGCTGATGGCTCTGACAGAGGGAGGAAGAGTGTCCACGATCATCTTGTGGCGAATCACCGATGAATTGCCGTCCCCTCCCCCTCTCCTCGAGTAGTCCCAGACCTGCACTTGAAGGTTCGTCTCTCCTTGGGCAAGCTTCAAGGCCTGCGGATCAACGGCGAATTCTTTCCCGTAACCATGAATTCCCTCGGCATTCAACAAACCTTGAAACGGGAAGTTTTCTTGAAGGATCGTCATCTCTCTGGTGCCTTGCTGTATCGAGACCTTGAGCGACCTTATGCCCCTCTTCTTGTCCTCGATCTTCAGCGTAAACTTTTGAGGCCGGGCAAGAAACTCCGGCAAAGGCTGGAGGAGCAAAGAAGGGGCCTCACCCTCAAACATCATCGCAAAGAACCACGCGAAAAACCCGACGATAATGAGAACGGGTATGAGCGCCAAAGTGTAGTAAAGTCTCTTGGCTTTCAAGATAATCTCCTCATTAGATCTGCAAATAATCAAACGCGCAGGAAGAGGGACAACCCTCTCCATGATCACCCGAGATCTTCATTCATCAGGGGATGATGATAAGGTCTAAGGACTTCTATACACCATCATGGCATCTCTGTCCATTGTTTAGGTTCTTATCTTCTCAGTGATCTCTTTCACCTTTGCCATGACCTCCGCACTGTCCACGTGGGTTATCCTGCGATCTCTCATCACGATCTTCCCGTCGATCATCACATGCTTCACATCTCCTCCGCTGGCAGCATACACCAGCGTGGATATGGGATGATAGAGAGGGACCAAGTGGGGGCTCTGGAGGTCTACGACGATGATGTCGGCTTTCTTGCCGACCTCGATTGTTCCGATTTCCCGTTCAAGGCCCAGGACTCTTGCTCCCCAACAGGTGGCCATTTTCAGCACCGTGGAAGCTTGCATGTTCATCGGGTTTGAGGTGTAAACTTTGTCGAGCTTAGCGGCGGTGTCCATTTCCTGGAAGAGATCAAGGTCGTTGTTGGAAGCACAACCATCTGTGCCAAGCCCTACGAGCGCTCCTTTCTCCATCATGCGGGATATCTTTGCAGGGCCCGAGGCGAGCTTCATATTGCTTTCGGGACAATGAACGACACCGACGCCTCTCCGGGCGATGAGTTCCATTTCTTCGTCAGCGAGATGAACACAGTGTACGGCGATCATACGATTCGATAACAGCTGAACGCTTTCAAGGTAGGATACCGGCCTTTTTCCCGTTCTGGCCAGAACTTCATGCACCTCCTCTTTCGTCTCTGAAAGATGAATTTGAAGAGGTGAGCCAAACTCCATGGACATCTTCATTGCCCCTTGCAGCGTGCTCTCCGTGCAGGTTGTAAGGCTGTGACAAAAAAGCCCTGGATGCACGAGGTCCGATCTGCCGCTCCATTTCTGCAAAAATTCTCTGCCGGTCCGCAGGTTCTCTTTGGGATCGGGCACCCCTGGAGCGGGAAAATCGATTACACCCTGTGCGATGAGGGCCCTGAGACCTGCCTTCTGAAACGCGCGGGCCGTCGCATCTTGGTAAAAGTAGCCGTCCGAGACCGTCGTGGTCCCGGAGGCGATCATCTCCAGGGCTCCTAGGAGGGCGCCCCAGTAAACGGTTTCCGGGCTGAGAAGAGCGGATTCGGCAGGGAATATCTTTTTGTAGAGCCATTCCTTTAAAGGGAGATCATCGGCAAATCCCCTGAAAAGCGTCATGGCCGTATGACCATGAGCATTCACTAGCCCCGGCAGAACGATGCATTGCGAGGCATCGATGATTTCACCACCCCGAACGTCGAAAGGAGAGCCTTGCCGGATGTGAGTGATTCGATCCCCTTTGATGATTACAGTGGCGTCCTCAAGGGGCGGTTCTCCCTCCACCATGGAGACAAGCATGCCTCCCCGGATGATGAAATCCGCCGGCGCACCGGTTTCTTTGGCTTTTACCGTACGTGACTGCGACATCAACACAAATTAACGGATTTCCCCGGTACCGTCAATGCGTTGAATTTGCTTGACATGCCCGAACGATCTGGTAGGTAGAATTTCCGGTATGAAATCAACCCCGTGCCATGATGTCCCACTGCGGCCCGGAGAATCTGTAGACGTCTTCATGGAAGGTCGCCTGCGGATGATCCAATCGGCAAAAGGGTACCGTTTCTCTATGGATGCTGTCCTGCTCTCCCAGTTCGTCACCATCAGACCGGGGGATTCGGTCGTGGACCTGGGCGCAGGATGCGGAGTGATCGCATTGATGTTGCTTCGCACCACGGGTGCGGCCCGCGTCATATGTCTTGAAATCCAGCCCGCCTTGGCGGATCGGGCCTTTCGCAATGGGGTGCTGAACGAACTCGAAGAGAGAATGAGCGTGATCCTCGGGGATATCAGGCATCCACCCCTGGCACCGTCCATCGCAGATGTTGTCGTGTGCAATCCTCCCTACCGTGCTCCTCGGAGCGGAAAAACCAACCCCCATCCTGAAAAGGCCATTGCCAGACACGAGATCATGGCCTCCCTGAATGATGTTTTATGCGCGGCAAGCCGTGTTATCAAGCCCAGAGGCCGAATCACCATGGTCTATCCTGCTGTTCGGTTGGCAGAGCTTCTGGTGAAGATGCGAAGCTTTGATTTTGAACCCAAGAAAATGAGGATCAACTATCCTCACATGGGGGGAGAGGCGAAACTCGTCTTCATCGAGGCGATAAGGGGAGGCAAGGCAGGCCTGAGGATCCTGCCTCCTTTGCTGGAGCAGGGAGGGGACTCTATCTCGACCTCATCTTGAACTCTATTTTGTTTATGGCCATTCTACCGAGCCTTTCGTTAAGGTTTTTCCTGATATTTGCCTCCATGAAAGAGAGTTCCTGGAGCCAGATAGGATCAGAGACCTTGACCCTGAGCCGTCCTTTCTTGATCCAGACAGGCTTTGCGTTTCGGGCGATCATGTCGCCCACAACTTCGTCCCAAAGTCGCCAGATGAGAGCATCTTGCGGATTGAAAGGAAGATCGGGGCTCCCAAGCAAATCGGCCATGATGTCTTTCAGCGCGACGAGAGTCGGTTTTTTTTCACTCATAACAATTCATGATGGCGGTTAACAGCGTGGAGTTCTTTTCCGGCCGGGGCTCTGAAGAGACCACCTCCCATCCCGGACTTGAAACCTCTCCGCGCCCTGCCAACAATTCACAGATCAAGATCGTAAGAAAGCCTTGTGGCAGGGAGCGCTTTACTGCTTGACGCGCGTGAAGCGATTCGTTTATACCTTAACAGGTATTAAATTTTTCTTACAGGGGATTTTTATGGCTTGGGACTGGGAAAAACTTCAGCAGCAGAGACGGGGAGGCGGCGGCGGACCCCCTCCCCAGGTAAACGATGTGATCAACAGGATTAAGGGAGTGAAGGGCAAGGTCCCCGGGGTCTGGCTCATCATCGTTCTTCTCATCATCTTATACTTGGGCTCTTCGACCTTTTATACTGTGGGCGTCGATGAGGTGGGCATCGTGCAAAGGTTCGGCGAGTACGTGCGGACCACGCCCCCGGGCCTCAGTTTTAAACTGCCGAGCGGAATCGAGAAAGTCACCAAGGTGAAGGTCAGATTCGTTTACAAAGAGGAATTCGGGTTTCGGACCCTCAAAGCTGATGTGAGAACTCGCTATGCCTCCGGGGACGCCTATCTCCCCGAGTCTCTGATGCTCACAGGCGACCTTAACGTTGCCGTGGTACCTTGGATCGTCCAATATCGTATCAAAGATCCCTACAACTTTCTTTTCAAGGTCAGAAATCCCCGGAGTACTTTGAGGGACCTGTCGGAAGCGACCATGCGTCTCGTGGTTGGAGACCGGAGCATCAACGAAGTCATCAGCAAAAGAGAAGAGATCGCAGCGCAGGCCCAAAGCCTTTTGCAGAAGGAACTGGACGAGGCGGAAACAGGTATCAGCGTCACCACCATCGAGATGAAGAAGACCAACGTGCCTGAGCCGGTTCAGCCCTCCTTCAACGAAGTGAATCAGGCGGTTCAGGACAAGGAGAAGATGATCTACCAGGCCCGCGAAGAATACAACAAACGCATCCCTCAGGCCAGGGGGGATGCGGAGAAGACGATCCGGGAAGCTGAGGGATATGCTCTCGACCGGGTCAACAGGGCACAGGGAGATGCTGCGAGGTTCTCGTCCCTCTATGAGGAATACGCCAAGGCGACGGACGTGACCAGGCGACGTCTGTACCTCGAGGCGATTCGGGAAATCCTGCCGAAAATGGGCGAGAAATACGTTGTGGACGGAGAACAGAAAAACCTCCTTCCCCTACTGAACCTCGGCAACTCCAAAGGAGGGAAACAGTGAAATCAAAAGGACTGATCGTAGCCCTTGTCATTATCATCATCGCGGTATTCAGCACTGCCTACGTGGTGGATGAAACGGAACAGGTGGTCATCACCCAATTCGGTAAAGCGATCGGTGAACCCAAGAAAACACCGGGATTATATTTCAAGATCCCGATAGTCCAGCAGGCCAACTATTTTCCAAAGAATCTCCTGGAATGGGATGGTGATCCCGGCCAGATTCCTACTCTGGACAAGACTTTCATCTGGGTGGATACCTTTGCGCGGTGGAAGATCGTGGACCCTCTCAAGTTTTTTCAGACCGTGGGCAACTTGACAGGCGCCATGGGACGTCTGGACGACATCCTCGACTCTGCGGTGCGCAATTTTGTCACCTCCTATCCTCTCATCGAAACCGTGAGAATGACCAATCGTGAGCTCGACACCTTCGAAGTGGGCGTGGACGCGGTAAAGGATGCGAGCCCGCTGGGCGAAGTCAAGATGGGGAGACGCCAGATCACCAAGGGAATTCTGGATCAGGCCCAGCCCAAATTGGACAAATTCGGCATTGAGCTTGTCGACGTGAAGATTAAGATGTTGAACTATGTCGAAGAAGTTCAGAAGTCGGTTTACGGCAGGATGATCGCTGAAAGGAAGCAGATTGCGGAGAAGTTTCGCTCCGAAGGAAAGGGAGAAGCCCGGAAAATTGAAGGCGACATGGAAAAGGAGCTGAAGCAGATCACCTCGCAGGCGTACAAGACAGCGCAAGAGGCCAAGGGGAAGGCTGATGCCGAGGCTACGCGGATCTACGCTCAATCCTACGGGAAAGACCCTGAGTTTTACTCCTTTGTGCAGACTCTGGATATTTACAAGGAAACCATGGACAAGAGTACGTCCCTCCTTCTGTCCACGGATTCAGAATTGCTGAGGTTTTTCAAGGGATATGAAGTGAAGAAGTGAAAGAAGGTGACAGGGTTTTTGAAGGAGTGAGGAAGTGGTGAGAACAGAGATCCAGCTCTTTTTGGAAAATGTGCCCGGCGAGCTAGGCAAACTGGCGAGCCTCCTGGGAAACGAGGGCATCAATATTGATGCCATGACCATTCAGGACGCCTCCGCTTACGTGAAGGAACTCTTCAAGGCCAGAGGGAAATCCTTGAAGAGAATCGCCCCGGCGGCATCTTACGGGTCCATGCAAAAAGACTCGGCCGACTTTGCACTCATTCGTCTTCTGGCAACCAGTACGGACAAAGCGATCGATCTTCTTTCCAAGGCAGGCTACATCTTTGACATCATGCCGGTGATCGCGCTGGAAATCGAAAACAAACCAGGCACGCTTGCACGGATGGCGAAGAAGTTCGGAGAGGAAGGCATCAATATCAGCTACGTCTATGGGTCGGCGACGCCGGGGGACAAGACATCGCTTTTCGTCTTCTCACCTGAAGATATCGATGCGGCGGCGCGCATATTCAAGGATTAGGATCAGTATCACGTCAAATGCTCCGCGACCTCCGTTAAGCGATTGCCTGTCAGTTTATGACAAGCTTTGATGGTTGGTCGATCGGCTCCAAGTCGGCCAATCGCAGCTGAATTTTCTCATATCCCCGCCACCGATCGATTTGCGGTGAGAAGACGATATTGATCAACTTGCCGTCAAGAGGATGTTTCTCTCCCAAACCGAATCCGATGGCTTCGAAGACGGTTTGACCCTGCTTCACCTTGAGCTTAAGGTGTCTTTCGCCCACGATTCTGGACTCCACGACCTCCACGGACCGGGAATAAAACAAGGGCTCCGGATTTCCTGGACCAAAAGGAGACAAGGACGTGAAGCGGCGAGTAAGGCCAAGCCCCAATTCTTCAAACCTGACCTCGGCATCTACCTGGATGGAATGAAACAGGTCTTCCTCTTTCAGCTCCTTTTGGGCAAGATTTTCCAGTTCCCAAGTGAGGGCGTCTACTCTCGAGGCCTTGAGGGCCAAGCCTGCGGCATGTTCGTGGCCGCCGTATCTTTCGAAAAGGTGCGCGAGTCTCGTAAGCGCCCGGTAGAGATTGAATCCGGGAATGCTCCTCCCTGAGCCCGAAGCAGTGCCGTTCTCAACGTCCAGGACCACCACCGGACGATGGTACTTTTCCAACAGTCTTGAAGCGACGATTCCCAGAACTCCCCGGTGCCACCCCTTTCCTGCCACAACTATCGTTCTTCGATCTTCTATATTTTCCGGCAAAAGACAGGCGTTCTCGATTTCCTCCATGATGTTTCGTTCAATGAGCTGACGCTCTGCATTCATCGCTTCCAGCCTTTTGGCAAGGTGCACAGCCTGTCCCGGTTGACCGGCCGTGAGGACCATAACCCCGACCTCGGCCTCTCCCATCCTTCCCGACGCGTTGAGCCGTGGCGCCATTCTGTAAGCCACGTCGGCGGAGGAAACGGAGGCAGGGTTGACGTGGGCGAGTTGTACAAGGGCCTGAATGCCCGGCCACTGTGACTGTCCGATCCTTTCCAGTCCCGCCTTGACCAGAATACGATTCTGATCAAGAAGGGGAACCATGTCGGCCACGGTGCCGAGAGCAACCAAATCGAGGTAGTTCTTCAAGTCAGGTTCCGGTCTATGACGGAACCACCCCGTCTCTCGCAGAGCGGCCCTCAAAGCCACGGCAAGAAAAAAGGCAACGCCTACGCCGGCCAGATGTTTGAAAGGAAAATGGCAATCAGGGCGTTGGGGATTGATCACGGGGCATAGAGGCCTAAAGTCTTCCCTCACTTGGTGATGATCGGTGACTACAACCTTGAGTCCCAGAGATCCGGCGTGTACGATCTCATCCCCATGGGTCGCGCCGCAGTCCACGGTGATGAGCAAGCCCGAGCCTTTCTCAGCGATTCTTGCCAGGGCACCAGCATGGAGGCCGTATCCTTCGGTGAGGCGGTCCGGTATGTAGTAGAACGCAGGAACCCCGAGGCTTGAAAAGAAATTATGGAGAAGCGCCGTGGATGTGAATCCGTCGGCGTCGAAGTCTCCGTACACCGTGATGGGTTCCCGGTTGTTCAACGCCTCGAGGATGAGGGCTACCGCCTCTTTCATATCCTTGAACATCAAGGGGTCGGTGAGATCATTCAGCCTAGGGAGGAGAAAGGAGGACACGCTTTTGACTTCCGAGATACCTCGGTTCATCAGGATCTGGGCTTCCAGCGGGGAGAGACCCGCGGCGCTGGCAAGTTCCGAGGCAAGAGAAGAGGGCGCCTTGAGCTTCCAAAGGGTCTTCATGCGATTCGAGCGTTTCGCTGGACAATGATCTTTTCCAGTTTTTCGGCATCCTCCAGTGTATCGATTTCTGGGGAGTCATAAGCCGTTTCAACAACTTTTATTCTATAGCCATATTCAAGAGCGCGCAGTTGCTCCAGCTTCTCGGCGGATTCGAGTTTTTCCGGAGGAAGGCTCGCAAATTGCTTTAAGAATCGTAAGGAGTAAGCATAGAAGCCCAGGTGCTTAAAAAATGTCGGCTCAGTTCCGGCGTCCCGGTAAAAGGGAATGGCAGAACGGGAGAAAAAGAGAGCCCAACCGTCCACGTCCGTGACCACCTTAACAACTTTTGGGTCTTCGATTTCATTCGGATCCCTAATCCTGTATTTAAGCGTGCTCATCGGAATGTCAGAGCCCCCCTTCTGGAAGGGCAGGATGAGATCGTCCACGGAGGCGGATTTGAAGTCGGGCTGGTCCCCTTGGATGTTGACGATCAAATCATCGTCCCGGAGCCCTAGTGCCTGTGCACCCTCGGCGATTCGGTCTGACCCCGAAAGATGGCTCGCAGCGGTCATGACAGCTTTGCCGCCGAAGCGATTCACCTCACGGAGAATCCTTTCGTCATCCGTAGCCACAAAGACCTCTTGGATCACTTCACAGGAGCAGGCGCGCTCATACACATGACGAATCATCGGCTTTCCGTCTATGGAGTGGAGGGGTTTTCCCCGAAAGCGGGTGGATTCGTAGCGCGCAGGAATGAAGGCATATATGCGCATGGGTTCACGGACACCGGCAGCCCGCGTCACGGTTCCATATACGTCGCACAAGCGGTCTCCGATTCCCAGGCTGTGACTTTGCTTACCGCGACTTTTTGGTCGTTGAGGTCGCGGCTGAGGAATTGATAGATATAACGGGCGATATTTTCAGAGGAAGGATTGATGCTCCTGAAAGGCTCCACCTCGTTCAGAAAAGTGTGGTCCAACTTTTCGAGTATTGCGGCTGCGGCCTCTTTGACCCTCCTGAAATCGATGAGGAGCCCATCTTCTCCCAACTCCGTGCCTGTGAGGCATACCTCAATTTTCCAATTGTGACCGTGGAGCTTCTCGCACTGACCCTCATATTCCCTCAGTTGATGGGCTGCGGCCATATGGGTGACGATCTTCAGTTCGTACAAGCCAAAGCCTCCATGAGGTTATGCAACACAAATAGAGTGATCTTGTTCCGGTCACTCGATACTGCTCTTTTCTTTTTCCGGGTACGGCTTGCCGCACTCGGTGCACTTCCCCTCAACAATAATGCCGGTACACGTGCCGTCCGGACAAAGGACCCGATCGTCAAGATCAAAAGAATCATCCTGATCCGCAGTTATAGGAGATTCCTCCCTGAAAGGAGCCCCGCATTCCATGCAATAGCGACTTTCCGTAGGGACGTTCTTTCCGCAAGCAGGGCAGGGTTTTCCGGCGATTTCCTTATGACAATGAGGGCATTCCATGATGATCAGCTCTTCTTGGATGTTTTGACCTGAAACGGCGAGATTTCCTGCTTCACCTTCGTGCTCTTGCATTTCGGACACCGAAACTTTGTCTTTTCGTACTCTGAGATGGAGAGGATGAGAGTAAACCTGCGGTTGCATTTCTCGCACCTGAAATCGTACGTGGGCATGGCTCTTTCCTCCGCGTGAAAAATCGACGTTGTCACATAATATGTTTTTTCGTTCCTTTGTCAACTGTTGGAATTTAAGGTCCGTACCCCAATGCAGGCATTCGACCGCAACCAAACCCCGTGCGGCCAAGCCCCGGGGGGTCTCTCAGAGCCGCACCTTTCTCCCGTGACCTGAAACGGCGCCGAAAACTCTATGGAGGTAGCCCCACAGGATAACCTCTCCGGTTGGCTTGGATAGCGCCTACCCAGAAGAAGATTAAGTACCCTGGGGCGATTAAATGGGCGGTCCATTTTCGGTTCCGGACTCGTCGGAACTATTCCCCTGCAGAACTTCTCCGCAGCTTGCGAAGAAATCGCAGGTCAAGATTCTATTCCAACATGACCGCTGTGGCGAATCGTCCCGTGGTCCCCTCGCCCCTGTAAGAGAAAAACAGGTCAGTGCGGCACCTATTGCATATTCCCGCAACCTCGATCCTCTCTCTACGCATCCCCGCCTCAAGAAGCTGCCACCGGCTGATTGCCCATAGATCAAAGTGATCTTTGCTCACCATGAACGGCTCGAAGCTCTGCGGAAACATCGTTCTGTAAGAAGTAAACTCGGCGCAACAGGGACCGAGGGAGGGTCCAACGGCGGCTCTCATTTCAGCTGGAGAAATCCCGAAGGACGACCTCATCCGATCAATCACCGTGCCCAGAACATTGGCCTTGTTCCCTCTCCAACCGCAATGCACATTGGCAATGACCCTTTTCCTGGGGTCAAATAGGATGACGCTTTGGCAGTCGGCCTGCTTCACCATGAGAGCGACACCCGGAAGATTGGTTACCATGGCGTCCGCTGCGGATGCACCGCCACTTCGAAGAACCTGCGCCTCATGCTCAAAGACCGCGACATTGGTGCCGTGAACCTGATCCATACAGAGTAGGTGCCGGGCTCCTATCGATTGTTGGATAATGAGAAGGTTGATTGTGACACGCTCTTCCGCGTCACCCACACTGTAGCTTGTGTTAAGGCTGTCATAGGGAGATCGGCTGACACCCCCTCGTCTCGTGTACACGGCATGCCTCAATCCGGCCTCGCCTGAAAGAGCCGGAAAGTGAAAAGAAACGACTTCCATAGGAGGCAGGACAGGAGCACTGGAAACAGGATGGATAAGGGCAGTCCCGCGCTCCATGGGCAACGATCCTTCCTGAATCTTGGCGGGAGAACTGCCTGGGAAGGGACTATCAAAGACCTTGGTCGTGCATCCTCCTTCGAACTCGCACCGGCCTGTCTTCAACACCTCCGAAACGGGTAGGTTTCATCACGACACAGACCGCATTACTTACCGCTGCTTCCTCCCGGACCTGACGGGGTTTGTAACCGTCTGTCACGTGAGGTCCACCCTTTGCGAGAGGCGACAAGGGGCAGAACCGACGCGCGGCTCTCAACAAGGACTTTCGACCCCGCGTAAGCGGTTTTCGGGTTACAGGGCACCGCTGGCTCCCCGTCTAGCACGACCAAGGTTGATGCCTAAATATCCACCCGGTCTTTGAGCTCTTTGCCGACTTTGAAGAAAGGGAGTTTTTTTGACGCCACGTTGATGATCTCGCCGGTTTTCGGGTTCCGGCCCTGGTAGCCTTCATACTTCTTGATCTTGAAGCTCCCAAAGCCTCTAATTTCCACCCTTTCCCCGTTGATCAAGGCCTTCTCCATGTCTCCGAAAACCGTGTTGACCACTTCTTCGGCCTTCTTGAGGGCAAGATTCTCGGACTTGGCCAAGGCTTCCACCAGTTGTGATTTATTCATGGGCCTTCTCTCCAAAGATAAAGAGGTTTCGGGAAGACCGTCTGCATAAGACAGAACCATAAGAACATAATAAAGCCAATCTGTTAAGTCAAGCTCTAAAAAGCAGGGTGCTTGATATTTCCTTGCATTTGATTTACAGTACTTTCCTCTCGACGAGTCGCGAGGCGTTTTCCTCACAGATTTGTCCTAATGCAGGCTACCGCCCGCAATCAAACGTTCGGCAACATACAAGAAGCTTATAGGTTAAGAATCTAACGATGGGTATTAAGAAAATCATTACCATCGACGGACCCGCAGGCTCGGGCAAGACTACCGTGAGCCGTCTTCTCGCCAGGCGGCTCGGATACTCATACCTGGACACGGGAGCTATGTACCGGGCTGTGGCGCTTCAATCTCTTCGACAAGGTGTAACCCCCGCAGAGACAGTGAGGTTGGGAAGATTATGCAAAGCGATGAATCTTCGGTTCCGGATGGAAGAGGATGAGAACCGATTGTACCTCGGAGCAGAAGATATTTCAGCAGCCATACGAAGCCCTGAAATGGACCTGCTTTCATCAACCATTTCAGCCATTAGAGAAGTTCGAGAGGCAATGACGGAACTTCAGAGGGAGTTGGGAAACAAGGGACGCATCGTAGCGGAAGGAAGGGACATGGGAACGGTGGTTTTCCCTGGGGCGGAATGCAAATTCTTTCTTACTGCGGATGCGAAAGTCAGGGCGGAGCGAAGGTACAGAGAGAGAATCCTCCGTGGAGAGTCGGTACGCAAAGAGGATGTAGAAAGGGAACTCGCGCAGAGGGACGAGCAGGATACCAGCCGTCCCATTGCCCCCCTCCGCCTCCCGAAGGATGCCATGATCATCGACACCTCCTCTATGTCTCCTGATCATGTTGTCCGTCTCATGCTCAAAACGATCGGGGATGGACAGGAAGAACCAAAAATTTCTGAGTAAAAAGTTGAATTTTACAGGAATTTTTGTTAAGCACTAAAGTCCGAGGGTCTGTCAGGGGAGGAGAAAACAACAGGGGGGTTAAAGGTTGATGAACGAACAATCAGACAAAACGGGCGAAAACAAAGTATTTATCCAGGGAGATCCACAGGAGAACCTCAAGAGCACGACCGCCGAGACAGTCGGGGGGGGCGGCAAGGAGGGCAAGAACTTCATGGAACTCTACGAGGAGAGTTTGAAGAGTATCCAAGAAGGGGGACTTGTCTGCGGAGAAATCGTACACGTCGGTAAAGAATTCGTGCTCATTGACATCGGTTATAAATCAGAAGGACAGATTCCCATTGCTGAGTTTGTTGACCCCGATGGCCAGATCACGGCCAAGGTAGGCGACAAAGTGGATGTGCTCCTGGAACGAAGAGAGGATGACGAGGGCATCATCATCCTGTCAAAAGAGAAGGCGGCAAAAATTAAGATATGGGATGAGATCAAAGAGATTTATGAAAAGGCGGGCACGATCCGAGGAAAGATCGTGGCTCGCGTGAAAGGAGGCATGTCCGTAGACATTGGCCTTCCGGCCTTCCTGCCCGGGTCTCAAATCAACCTGAAGCCCATCAAGGATTTTGACTCCTTCATCGGAGCCTACCATGAGTTCAAGATTCTTAAGTACAACAAACGGAGGGCAAACATCGTCCTGTCGCGCAGGGCCATTCTGGAATCGGAAAGGGCTTCTCTAAGGGAAAAGACGCTCGATTGCCTCAGCGTGGGAGCGGTCATGGACGGGACGGTGAAGAATATAACGGAGTATGGCCTGTTCATCGATTTGGGTGGAATTGACGGTCTTCTGCACATCACGGACATGTCCTGGGGCCGTGTGGGGCATCCGTCGGAGCTTTTTAAGGTCGGTGATTCCATTCGAGTCATGGTTTTGAATTATGACCAAGAAAAGGGAAGGGTCTCCTTGGGTCTTAAGCAGTTGAAACCCGATCCCTGGCTCAACGCCGACGAGAAGTATCCGGTATCCAGCCGGGTGAAAGGGAAAGTGGTCAGCCTTGCGGATTATGGCGCTTTTGTCGAAGTGGAGGAAGGCATTGAAGGACTCGTCCATGTCTCGGAGATGTCGTGGACCAGGAAAATCAGGCATCCTTCTCAGATCGTGAAGGTGGGAGAAGAGGTTGAGGCTATGGTCATGAACATCGACACAGCCAATAAACGCATCTCCCTTGGGCTCAAGCAGACCCAGCCGAACCCCTGGGATATCATTGGAGGGAGATATCCCGTGGGTACCACGATCGAAGGCAGGATCAAGAACATCACGGACTTCGGCATTTTCATCGGAATCGATGAAGGCATAGACGGGCTTGTTCATATCTCTGACATTTCCTGGACCAAACGAATCAAGCATCCTTCGGAGTTGTTTAAAAAAGGCCAGGTGGTGCAAGCAGTGGTGCTCAATATCGACAAGGGGAATGAACGCTTCTCACTAGGCATTAAACAACTCGCGCAGGATCCGTGGGACGAAGTCCCGAACAGGTATAAGCCGGGAACCAGGGTAACAGGAACCGTCACAAACATCACTGACTTCGGGATCTTTGTGGAGCTAGAGGAAGGAATCGAAGGCCTGATTCATGTCTCTGAATTATCCAAAGAGAAGGGAGGCAACCCCCTGAGCCGATTCAATGTCGATGACGTGATTCAAGCGAAGGTAATCAACGTCTCCCGAGGCGAAAAGAAAATCGGGCTTTCCATTAAGAGGCTGGAGGAAACCGAGGAAAGAGAAATTTACAAGAGCTACCTGGAAAGCCGAAACGGCGCCACCTCCAACCTGGGAGAAATTTTGAAAAAGGAAATGCTCGGCCGCGAAACCCAGGGCTCGCCCACGGACAAAACGCCCGAAGAGATGCGTCCTGCTTTGCAGGAGGAGAGTTCGACGACCCGCGAATAGAGTGATGAAAGGAAAGCCCCATCCTATATTGGTGGTTGCTGCCATACTGGGGATAGCTGTCCTGGTTTTGGGTCTGGTGATCACCCTGATTTTTTCGCTTGCAGGACCTACCGGTACCCTTTCTCTGAAGGAAAAGATCGGCGTCATTCCTGTCGAAGGCGCTATCACCGAATCGGAAACAGTCGTCTCTCAATTGGTGGAATTTGGAAAGGACAGAGGAATCAGGGCGATCATTCTGAGAGTCAATTCTCCGGGTGGAGGGGTCGCGCCTTCCCAAGAAATCTATCGCGAGATCCGAAAGACCATAGAAAAGAAAAGGGTGGTCGTCTCCATGGGCAGCGTTGCCGCATCCGGAGGATATTATATCGCGTCGGCCGCCGACAAGATTGTCGCAAGTCCGGGGACTCTGACCGGAAGCATCGGCGTACTCATGGAGTTTGTCCGGCTCCAGGAGTTGATGCAGAAAATTGGAGTGGAGATGGAAGTCCTTAAGAGCGGTCAATTCAAGGACATGGGGTCACCTTTCAGAAAATTGACGGAGCCAGACAGGGAACTGGTCCAGAAGCTGATTTTCGACATCCAGAAACAGTTCGTGGAGGCGGTGGCGCAAGGCAGGAATCTGCCCTTGGAAAAGGTGCGTGACATCGCCGACGGCCGCATCATCTCCGGGTCTCAAGGCAAAGAATTGGGGCTGGTGGATGAGCTTGGCAACTTCGAAGACGCAGTAGAATTGGCGAAAACTATGGTGGGTATAAAGGGTGAAGTCACCCTGGTCTATCCGAAGAAAGCCAGGACCAGGCTCTGGGATCTCCTATTCGAGGGTGGTTCTCATGCCCTTTCCCGGGCGCTGAGGAACATCGCGGATACGCGGGTTGAATATCGATGGGATGGCCTTCCCTACTAGAAGATTACCATCAGCGAAATAAACTGACATCTCCCTTCCCTTCACGAACGACCTCCGGAATATCCCCTATCAGGGAGATCACGCTGGATGGATCAGGATACACCACCCCGCCATCTACAACCACATCGAGATGAGGCGCATAGGCGTCTTCGATGGCGTATGGATCGTCATAACCGGCGCTCGTGCTGATGACGGGGCGACCGAGGGTTTTAACGATCCCGAGGCAGATCTTGTTGTCGGGCACTCGGATGCCGACGGTTCTTCTTTTTGTAAGCATGATTTTTGGCACCAGTTGACTGGCTTCAAGAATGAAGGTGTAGGGGCCCGGAAGGCACCGTTTCATGGTCTTGTACGCGTAGTTAGAAACTTGGGCATACTGACTGATCTCCTTGAGACTGTCACAAATGATGGAAAAGGGTCGTTTGAGGGGACGGTTTTTAAGTTTATGAATCAGCTGGATGCCCTTTTTGTTCATGAGGTCACAGCCTATCCCGTAAAAGCTGTCAGTGGGGTAGGCGATTACCCCTCCTTGCTCCAGAGTGTCGCAGACTCTCTGCAGCAGGCGCTTCTGCGGATTTTCAGGGTTGATGGAAAGGATCATAATAAAGAGATGTTGCCCCAATTCGGACCTGTTGTCAATCCCTCCTGTCCATGAACTGACTAATACCGTGTGGGGTTCCTGGACACCAGGGAGTGCGGATTGTGGGGGTCGTGGTGTGGGTCTCTTTCAAAATGAGGAAACGAAGAGAGATTGGGACATAGCCGGTGCACGGGAAGGAGCGGGAGAACGAATGGGGCTTGATAGAAAAAATTCTGAGGCGAGGCTCTTGAGATGACGGTAGCGATTGTTTTTGCGTGTCTTTTCGGGTTGGCTCTTGGGAGCTTCCTCAACGTGTGTATCTATCGCATCCCCATCAGAAAGTCGATCGTCTCTCCTCCCTCTAGCTGCCCTCGGTGCGAAGAACGAATCAAGTTTTACGACAATATTCCCGTCCTCAGCTATCTTCTCCTTCGAGGCAGGTGCAGGCGTTGCGGTCACCCGATCTCTCTCCAATACCCCCTGGTGGAAATGACTACAGGTTTGATCAGCGTTGCTTTGCTTCTCAAGCTGGGTCCGACACTGGAATACGTTCTTTTCATGCTTTTCGCCGGTTCACTGATCACCATGGCTTTCATTGATTTCCACCATAAAGTCATCCCCGATGTCGTCTCTCTCCCGGGTATTGTGGTAGGATTTGCCTTTTCCCTGGTCCCTTCAGCACCGTTGTCGTGGTTGGATTCCCTGATCGGTATTGTCGGAGGCGGAGGCTTTCTTCTTCTGGTTGCGATCTTTTTCGAAAAGATGACGGGTCGCGAAGGCATGGGCATGGGAGATGTCAAGATGCTGGCCATGATCGGAGCTTGGGTAGGCTGGAAGGCTTTGCCGTTCATCATCCTCCTCTCTTCGCTATCAGGGAGCCTTCTAGGCGGCGCTGTCCTGTTAATAAGCCGTCAAGGAGCGAGAACGAAAATCCCCTTCGGCCCCTTCCTTTCTCTCGGGACTCTGATCTATTTGCTCTTTGGGAACCAACTCGTATACTGGTTCAACCAACTGGGCAGGCCTGGAGGCCCATTTTGAGGATTCCAGTAGACAGCTTAAGGACCGGAATACTTGCGCAGCTCACTTTCCTCATCCTCGCCGCCATGCTCCTCATCAACGTGGTCATGGTTAAGCTTGCCGAAAAGGATCTCATTGGGGCCAGACTCCAATCCGGAGGCTTACTCGCCCGAGCTTTTGAACAGAGCTTTGATTACCACTTTCCGGATGGGATGAAAAAGTCGCCCTTGCCGGACACGGATGCTTCCTTCCACACCTCCGTAATGCGCCTGCTCGCCGAAGCAGGCTTCTCCAATGCTTTGATCGTTGATCGGGAAGGCAACAAGATTTTTGCCACCAGTCCAGCCGGGGAAGCCGAGGAATATGCCTTGTCAGGAGCAAGGGAGGCGGCCGCCACAGGAATGTCGTCTCATTATTTTACCGGCACCACGTGGGGGGTCATCTGGCTGAGCAAGAGTGATCTGTGGATTTTTGCGCCCCTTTCTTTTGAAGGCCGTGTGCGTGGCGGCATGAGTCTGTCCTGCTCTCTGGTTCCCCTGTATGAGACTCTGCGGAATTCCGAGAAAGTGATCCTTCTCTACATCTTACTCGACACTCTGATCCTGGTCATGGTGGGCCTTGTGCTCCTCTCCCGGATCGTGGTCAAACCCATCCACCAGCTGCTCCGACTGACCGCCGGATATAAGGACGGCGATGCGGTGCCCACGGTGGAGGAAGCATCGAGGAATGAGATCGGAGAACTCTCTAGATCTCTCCAGAACATGCTCAGGCGTCTGGAGGAAAACAAGAAGGAACTGAGGGATCACATTGCGTCACTCGAAAAGGCGAATAGAGGACTTCAGCAGGCACAGGATGAGATCATTCGATCGGAGAAGCTGGCATCAGTGGGGCGTCTCGCTGCCGGAGTCGCCCATGAGATAGGGAATCCCATCGGCATCATCCTCGGTTATCTGGAGCTCTTGAATTCTGGGGGCATGATGGAAGAAGAAAAAAGGGATTTCCTCGGCCGGATCGAGTCGGAAATCACAAGAGTGAGCCGGATCATTAGAGAGCTGCTGGACTTCTCGCGACCGTCTTCAGGGGAGTTGATAGAAACTCATGTTCATGAAGCCTTGCAGAATACCGTGAACATGCTCGATCATCAGCCTATGATGGAGGACGTCACCACGCGGCTCGATCTGACGGCGCGTTATGATGTGGTCCTGGCGGACACCAATCGCCTCCAGCAGGTTTTCCTGAACCTTATCATGAACTCCGCAGATGCTCTTTCCGAGGGAAGTGAGGGGTCCAAGATGCTGACAATCAGGACCGAAGACCAGGACGGAAACATTCGACTGGCATTCAGTGACAACGGACCCGGCATCCCCAAAAATGAACTGACCCGCATATTCGATCCCTTTTACACCACCAAAGAACCTGGGAAGGGCACAGGCCTGGGCCTTTCGGTTTGCTATAGAATTGTCGAGAGCCTGGGCGGAACCATCAAAGCGGAAAGCGTCGTCGGCCAGGGTACGACCATCATATTGATCATCCCTCATGTGAAGAGGCAACAAGAGGAAAAGAAGGAGTAGTGCTCATGTCCGGCCACCGTGTCTTGGTCATTGATGATGAAACAAATATGCGGCACATGCTTCAGATCATGCTGGGCAAGGCCGGCTACTCGGTCGAAACGGCAGGCGACGGGGTGGAAGGCCTGGAGAAGATCGGCCAGGGCGACTTCGACTTTGTCCTGTGCGACCTCAAGATGCCGAAGATGGACGGGATGACCTTTCTGAGGCAGGCCAGGGAAAGATTCGCGGAAAAAACGTTTATTATGATGTCTGCTTACGGAAACATCGACGATGCCGTAGAAGCGATGAAAATCGGAGCCTATGATTACATCTCCAAGCCTTTTAAGACCGACGAGGTCCTGCTCACCCTGAAAAAGGCCGAGGAACGGGAGCGTCTCAAGGAGGAGAACATCAATCTCCAGAAGAGGATCGATAAAATCGAGCAGAGGTACTCTTTCGGAAACATTGTGGCTCGCAGTGAGGCCATGCGCCACGTTTTTGACCTGGTAGAGAAGGTGGCGGATCACAAGACCACAGTTCTCATCACCGGAGAGAGTGGAACAGGCAAAGATCTGATTGCCAGGGCGATCCACCACAACGGTCGCAGAGGGAGCAAGCCCATGGTGTCCATCAACTGCGGAGGGATACCGGAGAATCTTCTGGAAAGTGAATTGTTCGGTTACAAACGCGGCGCTTTTACCGATGCTGTGAAGGACAAGCCCGGTCGCTTTGATGAGGCGGACGGCGGGACGATTCTCCTCGATGAGATCGGGGAACTCCCCCTTCCCCTGCAAGTGAAACTGCTCCGGGTGCTCCAGGAAGAGGAGATCACGCCCCTGGGAGGTGTGGGGACCAGGAAAATTGATGCCCGGGTGATCGCTGCCACGTCAAAGGATCTGAACAAGGAGGTTGCCGACGGGCGATTCCGGGAAGACCTTTTCTACCGGATCAATGTGATGTCCATCCACTTGCCTCCCTTGAGAGAGAGACGGGGAGATATCCCCCTCCTGGTCGGATACTTCATCGACATGTTTAACAAGAAGTTGCAGAAGGACATTGAAGGGCTCTCTTCTGAAGCCATGCCCATCCTGATGGGATATTCCTGGCCGGGTAATATCAGAGAGCTTGAGAATGTGATTGAACGAGCTCTTCTGCTTGCCAGAGGCCGGTGGATCACGCCCGAGGATCTTCCAAGCCACATCATAACCCATAGCACCTCCGATCATGCCTTTCCTCCGGGCCAGTTTCCCGAGGGCAGTCTCTCGATCCGCATGGCTTCAAAATGGATGGAAAGAGATCTTATCAAGAAAGCTCTTGAACGCACAGGCGGCAATCGCACCCAGGCGGCCAGGATCCTGGAGATCAGCCGACCCAAGCTCATCGCCAAGATCAAAGCCTACCATCTCCATTAGAGAGGATCTACTTTGACGACCGTCAAAAGGCTACCTTCCCTTTTAACGGAAAGAACAAAGTCGAACAGGTCTCGTTGAAGACAGAACAGGGGGTCTTCTCTCGGAAGGTAAGGCTTGAGTCCCGTGATGAATTTCTGTGCCGTCGGCTGAAAGACCATCTCCTTGAGGGACTGGACAGGGTCAAAGGGCTTTTGGAAGAGAAGGTGCTCCAGATAATCTGCGCACGCCTCATCTTCAGGGGCTTTACGTTCCCCCCGCTCGCCCATGGCGACTAGAGTGACATGGGCCGGCTGTTTCCTGTTGATATAAGCTGCCAGCGATTTTGCCGTCATGAAGCTTCCAAGGAGGACTTCATCGGCGTTCTCCAAAGCGGCTACGGCTCCCGTGACGCCGGCCGTGGTCCGGTGAACAATAGTCTTCCCCTTGAAGAAGGTCTCTCCTCTGAGGATGATTTCCGATGGAGAGTTTCCCAGATCCGATCCCTCAATGGGAACTTCGTTGACTTCACCGATGAGCACGTACTCGGGATGCTCCCTTTTCAGTCCCCTGGCCTTGAATGGATCATCTTCAAGGATGACTTTCCCTGCACCGAAATGAAAAAGCAGGGGCTGGCAGGAAAAAGCCCTGAAGACATCGATGATCACCGCCAGGCCGGAAGCTTCTCTGGCTCCATGAAGGCAGCACGTCCTTGTCACACGCATGATCATCGCTTTGACGGCTCTTTAAGAGTCAGCTTGGCTCACTCTTCACTAAAACTAAAACGACTGATTTCGCCGCTTTCAAGATCCACGTAGGCCATTGTGTTCCTGAAGACGCTTCCCCGGTTCAACAGGATCTTGAGAACTTCCATGGCCTGAAAGGCGGCGACGAGGGAAGGCGTAATCCCGGGTACCCCGAGAATCGCCTCTGGCCGCGCAAAAGCATCGGTTTCTTTTCTTCCATCTCCATAGATTTGCCGCAGTCCGGTGTCTCCGGGAAATATGGTCATAACCTGCCCCTCGAAACCTGCCAGAGCTCCATGGACCAGAGGGATACAGAGACTCCGGGCAATCTTTTCCAGGACCAGACGACTCTCCACATTGTCAAGGGCGTCGACGGCGACCTGAGAACCGGTGAGGATCTCCCTCCCGTTGGAATCATCAAAGAGAGTTGCGTGGGCCGTGACCTCCACGCCCGGGTTGATGCGTTTCATCTGGCTGCGCGCTTCTTGGGCCTTGAGCTTTCCCAGGTTCTCAACGTGGCAAAAGGCTTGGCGATTCAAATTCGTCTCATCGAAAGCATCACTGTCTACCACCACGAGGTGACCCACTCCCACCCGGGCCAGCAAAGACAGGACAGAACCTCCAAGCCCCCCGGCGCCCACCACCGTTACTCGTGACTCGGCCAGCTTCAGTTGTTCCTGGAGGGAAAGGATCTGTCTGTTCCTCACGTATCGACAGGGACAGAGGCCGAGGCGGAGGGCTTGCCTGTAAATCTCGCGGAGGGAAGAATCGCAAGCCCGACCTATCTCCAGCGCCTCATGCTCATCAAGGACGTCCACTTGGCGGCCTGCGGGATCCTCAAATCTTCTTGCTTTGCTTCGAATGATCTTCGCCAGCGCATCTTCCATAGGTCTCGTGTAAAGCTTTTTTGAGGGGAATGCAAGAAAATCGTCCATTTCCAGTGACCGTTGACAAATGTCTTTGGCCATGGTTATTGATCTTTCATGAAAATACAATTGAGACTCTATGCCTCGCTTTCCCGTTTCATGCCGGAGCAGTGGAGGGGTTCACCGACGGTGGAGGCGAATGTGGGGATCACGGTGAGAGAGCTTCTGGAGGCGATGAAGGTCCCTCTGGAAGCCGTAAAAGTGGTCTTTCTCAACGGCGTCCAAGCGACAGGAGATGAAGTGCTCCGTGAAGGGGACAGAATAGGAGTTTTCCCGCCCGTCGCCGGCGGATGATTATGCTACCTGGACTCTGAGGAAGACGTCCTGTTCCGGCCATTTCATATCGACAAGCATGCCAGGGTCCACCTTCTTTCCCTTCAGTCTCACATCCATACAACCCTGCCAGAAAAAAGATGACCTTTTTCCGAGAAAATCTTGGATGTCCTTCCCTTTCACCCTCGCACCTTTCTGTAGCACCAGGGGACCTATCTCCCGCGGAAGAAGGTTGAACAGTTTCAGGAGAATCCACCCTTCATGGGGCCGAACTCCCTCTTGTGCCCTGTAAGAGATTTCGCTGCGCATTCTGGAATAATAGCTTCCCTTTCTCAACGTTGCCCCGAGGAGTCCCGGCATGGCCGCGGACAGAGCGATGGTGGAGTGGTCCGTTATCACGGCGGAGGAAGGATCGTCAACGGCTTTTCCATTCAAGAACACAGTCTGAATTCTCTCATCCACGTAATGTGGATCCATCCCCAGGCCGTCACAGAGGAAAGACTGAACCGTGGAACCGATCAACGCCTTTACCCATACGCCTCTTTGAAGAAGGTCCTGAAAGGCAGACAACCGATCTTGACAAACGACCATCAGAAGGTCCGGTTCAGCTCTTACGCCCTCACCTTCTGCTTCTCTATCCTTTCCCATCATTAGCCTCAAAAGGATGATTCAGTTTATTTCTTCCGATAGGATCATGATTCTCTTTCCCGAGCGATGATCTCAAGATCCCGACCTGGCGAAAAAAAGGAGATCTCCATGGAGATCTCCCAAAAAGAAAAATACCGATTACCAGTTGAAAACGGAATCCAGATCCTTGTCTGTTACCGTGAAGGTGATGTTATGAGGAGACAGAGCCTCTTTTTTGAAGAACTCGGGCAACCGGTCCTGCTCATCAGTGAGACCGGCCCGCTTGTTGAAATCCCTCTCATTTTTCAGTACGGACTTCCCAAGCGCGGTCACATCCTCCGCAGCCAGCTTGAGACCGTAGAAAGAATTGATCAGATCAATCAAAGCCTGAAAGGTTTCGGGCTGGTCCATTACCGCAAAGGCGATGAACAGGCACATGCCTGTAGAATCGATAGCGGCCGTGGCGATCTGCAGGTTTCTCGACAACTCGGCCTGGCCCTCGGGTTTCAACGGGTCAACCTTGCCGCCCACTCCCAGGATGTTGGTTGCCACCGCGTAACCGGCGGTATGATCGGCACCCATCGGGCTCGTAGCATAAGTGACGCCGATACCCTGGACGGCCCGGGGATCGTAAGCGGGCATGGATTGTCCCTTGACCACGGGGACTCTTTCCACCCCGAACACTCTGCCCGTGACCGCTGCGCCGTTACCCAGAATACGACCGAGCGGACTTCCCTTGCCCACCTCTTTGAGTAGATTAATGGCAGCCTGTGCATCTCCGAACTTGGCCAGTCCCGCATCCATTGCCACGGCGATGGTGGCGCCCATCTCAATGGTGTCAAGTCCGAAATCGTCATCCATGCGATCCAACGTGGCAATGGCGTCAAGATCATCAATCCCGCAGTTGCCGCCGTGAGCCCACACGGTCTCGTATTCAGGCTGCTTGGTCATGTAGTGACCGTCCTTATCATAGAATGTGCCCGAGCAGCGGATGATACAGCCGCGGTGGCAGCCGTGGGTCGCGGAACCTTCGCCGCCCCTTGCATTTTCCGTCTCAGCCTGCGTCTCCCCGCTGATCTTGGAGCATCCCTCGAAACGGCCCCACATGAAGTTATGGGTCGGATAGCCGCCTGCCTCATTGATGACGTTGGTGAGCACATTGGTGCCGTAAGCGGGCAGACCCTGCCCCGTTACGGGGTGCTTGCGGAGTCCTTCCACCCATTTCTTGCTGGCGTCTTTGAACGTCTCGGGATCCTTAGGGGAACGCATCTTCATGCCCGTGTCGTCAAGGATGATGGCCTTTACATGCTTGGCACCCATGACGGCTCCTACGCCCCCTCGTCCCGCGTGTCTGGTGGGCCGCATTTCCATATCCGTGCAAGCGATGGAAGCCGCTGACATCTTCATTTCACCGGCAGGCCCAATTGAAATGATACCCACTTTGTCCCCGTATTCCTTTTTTAACCTTTCCACCAGATCATAGTTACCCAGCATCCTGAGGCTCTTATCCGGAATGATTTTTGCGCCGTCCTTGTTAATGAGTATCTTGTAAAGGGTGTCGTCTTTCGGTTTTCCTTCCAGAACAATAGCCGCATACCCCAGTCTGGCAAGCATCTGCGACGGTTGGCCTCCTGCGTTAGCCTCCTTGATTCCGCCGGTGAGTGGGCTCTTGCAGCCCACCGAGAGACGGCCCGACATGGCGGCGGTTGTGCCGCTTAAGAGCCCCGGAGCAATAACCAGCTTGTTTCCTTCGCCCAGAGGATGACACAGGGGAGGCACTTCTTTGGAAACGATAGCGGAGGTGAGAGCTCGCCCACCCAGGCCCGCATAGGCGCCAACATCCACGGCCTTTGCCTTGGGGCCGCCTTCCGCACCCATATCGACGCGAAGTATCTTATCCATGAACACCCTCCTTTCCAGGTTTGTTTCTAGGAACTGAAATGTACCGCGTCCTCAGAACAGAGAACCGATTTCTTTAACTTATTAATGCGGGAGACGGATTAAGTCAAGAAATAATAGTAATATTAAATACTTATATCATTTCGGACATAAGATGTTCGCTCTGGATCTGCAATACAAGGCAGGAAAAAAGACACCGTTGAGGTACCAGCGAGAAAGCGCTGAACCCCCCAAGTCGGAGAAAGTTTTACCGAAAGTGGATTTGACAGTGTTTTCAACGTGGATTAACATAGCTATAAAATACCACATTGCAGAGGTGCAATATGAGAACCATCCAGATGACCCTTGATGATGACCTTGTGAAAGCGGTCGACCGCGTTTCCAAGGAACTATCCACAAGCCGTTCTGCTTTCGCAAGAAAGGCACTCCGTGACGCCATTGCGCGTTATAACCTTGAGCAACTGGAACGAAAGCATCGTCGGGGGTATGAACAACATCCGGTTGCTACAGATGAGTTTTCGGTTTGGGAAACGGAGCAGGCTTGGGGTGACGAATGAAACGCGGTGAAATACGCTGGTATAAGTTCCTACCGCCTGACAAGAAACGGCCGATTCTTATCCTGACACGAGATTCCGTTTCGGAATATCTTGGAGGGGTCATTATCGCTCCTATCACAACTACCATCCGAAATATTCCGTCTGAGGTATTTCTCTCAAAAGCCGACGGCCTCCCCCAGGAGTGCGCTGTTAATTGTGATCACTTGCAGACCGTTTCAAAGAAGAAAATCGGGCCACTGATCACATCCTTGCCTCCTTCAAAAATGATTGATGTGGGGCGGGCGATTCGTTTTGCCCTCGACGTGTGAGCTGGAAATAACCCTTGCCGTCATTCTTTACGTTCCTATCAAAGTTGCGAGTGTCAGTAACCGCGATTCTGTCGCTGAGTGGATGTTTTACTCTACAAAATTAAGGAAAACGTATACTTCTCTCCACATGACTCCCCGTGAGCATTCTGGACTAGGTCGATGAGAAAGTTCAAATAGATGTGCCAACCACCATGCTTCCCAGGGGGGAAAGGTCTTCAAAAGATTACGTAATCTCTAAGTTATTGGAACTATACACTGAAAAGGTCACTCTCTCAATGCTTTTTCCCCCCTCCTTTTCAGGAGAGACGGCGGATCTCGGGTTCCACGGCGGGGCCCGGCTAATGGCACAATTGTTGCTCAGAGCAAGATAAGCATCTCTTCCTGGAGAGGGGGGAAACGTCATGGGTTACGATCAACTGGAAAGCGTGGAGGTTGCCGTTGACGGCATCGAGTATCCCCACCAATTCCGGATCTGGAACACTGAAAAAGCGGCGATGTTTGTGGTCGTGAAGCAGAGCTCTGAAATTCTCGAGCGACTGAGAGTGGGCGACACTATGAAAATGAAATACTATACCAGGGATACCTTCTGTCCCACGAGGCTCATGGACACCCGAATCCGTCATATTACCAAAGAGGATCAGGGACGCTTCAAGGGCCACTGTCTGGTAGGCCTTGCCGTGGCAGAAGGATAGGGAGCATCGTTGCCGTCCACGACGGGCGTCAGAAACTCACGTTCCCCGGTGTTCTCGGAAAGGGGATCACATCACGGATGTTAGCGATGCCGGTAACGAACTGGATAAGCCTTTCAAACCCAAGACCGAAGCCCGAATGGGGCGCCGAACCGAACTTCCTCAATTCCAAGTACCACCAGTAAGGCTCCGGATTAATATTGAGCTCTTTCATCCTCTCTACAAGGGTATCGTAGTCGTCCTCACGCTGGCTGCCGCCTATGATCTCTCCAATCTTAGGCACCAGCACATCCACGGCGCGAACGGTCTTGCCGTCGTTGTTTAATTTCATATAAAAGGGTTTGATGGTTTTGGGATAATCGGTGAGCACGACGGGCCTCTGAAACACCTTCTCACATAGATACCTCTCATGTTCAGCCTGCAGGTCGCTACCCCAGGAGACGGGAAACTCAAAAGACTCCTTCGCTTTGGAAAGAAGCTGAACAGCCTCGGTGTAGGTGATCCGTTCAAAGCCCTGGGATATCAGCTTTTCCAGCGTCTCCACGCAAGTAGGATCGATGAAGCGTCTGAAAAAATACATGTCCTCTTTGCAGTGCTCCAGGACATAAGAAAAGACATACTCCAGGAAGTCCACGGCAAGCGCTGCGTTGTCGTCCAGGTCGCAGAAAGCCATCTCGGGCTCCACCATCCAGAATTCGGCAAGGTGTCTCGGAGTGTTAGAATTCTCCGCCCTGAAAGTAGGACCGAAAGTGTAAACGTCACCCAGAGCCAGAGCGTACACCTCAGCCTCAAGCTGACCGCTGACCGTCAGGTTGGCAGCGGTGTTGAAGAAATCCTTGGAAAAATCCGGACGACCCTGGGCCAAAGGAATCCGTTCCAAATCCAGGGTTGTGACCTTGAACATGGCTCCGGCTCCTTCGCAATCGCTCCCGGTGATGATCGGTGTGTGAATGAAGATGAAATTCCTCTCTTGGAAGAACCGGTGGACGGCGAAGCTCATGGCATTCCTGACCCTTGCCACTGCCCCGAAAGTATTGGTCCTGGGTCTGAGGTGGGCGATGGTTCGAAGGAACTCAAAGGAATGGCGCTTCTTTTGAAGAGGATAGGCATCAGGATCGGCTCCTCCCAGGACCTCCACATCTTCTGCACGGAGTTCCACCGCTTGTCCTTTGCCGGGAGAGGCCACCAGGGTTCCCGACACGCGAAGTGCACTGCCCGTCTGCACCTTGAGCATCTTGTAACGGTAGTTTTGCAGCCGCTCGTCGGCTATCACCTGGAGATTGCTCAAACAGGAGCCGTCGTTGAGTTCGATGAAGGTGAAGCCTCCTTTGGATTCTCGCTTGGTCCTGACCCATCCCGCTACTGTGACACGGGCTCCTATCTCCTGGCCGGCCAGTATTCCAGCGATTCTGGCCCTGTTCAACTTCAACCCTCTCGTTTCTGAAAATCAGCCATGAAGTCGATCAGCTTCCTCACCTCATCGACCCCGATGGCATTGTAGATGGACGCCCGACATCCGCCCACCGACCGGTGTCCCTTCAGTCCTCCCAGACCCGCCTTCGACGCTTCGGCCACGAATTTGGCTTCCAGCGCTTCAGTGGGAAGCCTGAATGTCACGTTCATCAGGGAACGGTTATCCTTCTCGGCCGTGCCCCGGTAGAACCCGGAGCGGTCCATGAACCCGTAGAGGAGATCCGCCTTTTCGTTGTTAACCTTCTCCATATTTTCCAGGCCGCCTACGGTTTCTTCCAACCATGTCAGTACCAGGTTGATCGTGTAAATGACGATACAAGAGGGGGTGTTGTAAAGGGAATTGTCGCCTGTGAACGTGGAGTATTTGAGCATGCTGGGAAGTGTTGCAGGAACCCTTTCGAGCATGTCTTTGCGGATGATCACCATAGCCGTGCCGGCAGGTCCGACGTTCTTCTGCGCGCCCGCGTAGATTAGTCCAAAGGGCTTAGGATCAAACGAGTGGCTCATGATGTCTGAAGACATGTCGCACACGAGGGGAACACTGCCGGCTTTCGGAAATTCTGACCACTGGGTGCCCTTGATTGTATTATTGGAGGTGAAGTGCAGATAGGAGGCGCTTCCGTCCACCTGGAAAGTCTTCGGAATGTAGGAAAAGTTCTTGTCTTCCGAGGAAGCGATGACCCGGACATCCTTGCCCAAGATCTTGGCTTCCTTTATGGCCTTGGTGGACCAGGTGCCCGTGTTGATGTACTCCACGGGTTTCCCCTCCAGGGCGAGGTTCATGGGAACCATGCAGAACTGTAGACTGGCCCCTCCCTGAATGAAGACCACGTGGAAACCATCTCCTAACTTGAGGAGCCTCTTGGTTCTTTCCACAGCCTGGTTGAGCACTTCCTCAAAAGCCTTGGATCGGTGACTGATTTCCATGATGGACATGCCGGTGCCCCGGTAGTCCAGAAGTTCGTCTTTAATCTGCTCCAAGACAGGTAGAGGCAGGGCCGCAGGTCCCGGATTGAAATTGATGATTCTGTTTGCCACAGCCACATCTCCTTTCGACTCAATGTGTTTCATTCTTTTGATCTTTACAGATCCTTGATCATTTCCCTAACCGTCCTTAGACCCTCCGGGTCCTTTTCAAAAGGAGGGAGTCCCTCGAGATCAGCCTCGATGATATTCGCCGCAAAGGGAATGAAGCCCAGGAAGTGAAAATCAGGCATCTCGTTGAAGAGGAAAGTGCGGTCCTTTTCCGAACGGATTTTGTTGCCCACGAGACTCAGCTTCTTGAGACCGATGTCTTCTGCCAACCTCCGAATCTGATGTGCGGTCTCAAGGCTGCGCCTTCCGGGTTCCACGACCACGATCAGCCTGTCCACGGCCATGGCCGTTCCCCTTCCCAGATGTTCCAGCCCGGCTTCCATGTCCAGAACAATCACCTCGTTTCTGGCCAGAACGATGTAGCGGACGAGATTTTTCAAAAGGGTGCTCTCGGGGCAGATGCAGCCTCCGCCGCCTTTCTTCACGCCACCCAGCACCATGAGTCTGATGCCGTTCACCTTTAGGGAAAGCTTATCCGGCAGATCGTCCACTTTGGGGTTAAGCTTAAAAAAGGACCCCATGCTGCCCATCTTTGTCTCCGTGCGCTCCTCAATGAGGTCCTTCATCTGCGCTATGGGCACGATCTCGGCGTCCTTTCCAACCCCGAGGGCTTGAGCGAGGTTGGCATCAGGGTCCGCGTCGATGGCCAGAACTTTTTTCCCCTCGTCGGAGAAGGACTTGATCAGAAAGGAAGCAAACGTTGTCTTCCCGACACCTCCCTTACCGCTTACCGCAATTTTCATCGTAAATACCTTTACCCAAAGGATAGCTGATTCTTCCAGGTCTCAAGTAGCCCTTGCCCGATGAATCAGGGACTCTCAGCCGGTTTTGAGAGCACCATAAGCATTCCGAACGAAGCACCGCACTCGGGAAATTCCAACTTCACGGGTCACGGAGATCTTGAACAGGATGACGGCAACACCGCTCGCAGATCCCGGCTTGACGGGGAGATGGGCGTTTTTCAGCAACCTGCTAGAGTTTCATGATCCACTTCGGGCACTCATACCAGTCGATTTCCTTCTGATTGGAGGGATAGCGGCCGCAGTTGAAATACCGCCAGTAAAAAGCATCGTAGCCTGTGCAGTATCCGTTTGATCTTTCGTGAAGAGGACAGGCGATTCTCTTGCAACACTTGCCGCAATCGGCGCAGGAATCTCCGTTCTGCCAGGCCGGGTTGATTTGGACGATTCTCAGGTCGGGTTTGCTCATCGGAGGAGCGGCGAGAGAAAGCCCGGGCGCGAATTCACCTTTCAGGTAACGGTAGGCCATGGTATACGCGTAGACAACGAGTCGAGGTCCCATGTCCGCATATTTCCAGAAACGCAAACTTCCGAAGAACCAGTAGCTGAACAGGGGAGCAAGGAGGTAAAGGCCCACCCCCGTGATGACACCAAAAGCCGTGCAACCTATGAAGAGCAGCCTCGCTCCAGCCCATTTCGTCTTCATAGCGTAATGCTGAATGTGGGAGAGGAGGGGCGATTCCAGTTTGACTGCGCCTTCGATTTGAGATTCAGCAAGTTTCATATCTTCTCCGAACATGAAAGGGCAAGGTGCCGGGTCTGCTATGCGCCCCGTTGCAATGGTGAGAAACCCGTGCCTTTCCCTCACCGCGGGATGGTAGTGCCCAAATCGGAAATCCCAAGCAGGAGGGAGTCCTTTTACAAATTAAACCTCGTTTGTATTTCAAAAGGAGGTTTCAGACAAGAAAAAATTTCCTGTTCGCTGCAAACCAGCGTATCAGGCGATGCTGATCGCATGCTGGACCGATAAAACCGGGCATTCGGCGCGGCGCATTACCCGATCGGTGGTGGATCCGATGAAAAGGGTTTCCACAAGACCGTGTCCCCGCACCCCCAGGACAATCAGATCGACGTTGTTCACCA
Organism: uncultured delta proteobacterium; assembly: GCA_963740905.1. Lineage (GTDB taxonomy): Bacteria > Desulfobacterota > DSM-4660 > Desulfatiglandales > HGW-15 > JAFGDM01. Next base: position 264,201 of record CAVUFY010000013.1, on the reverse strand, counting down.
GCGCGTACTTGGCGATCTCTTCATGAGGTTGCCCCGCCAGAAGGTTGATCACGGGTTTGCACCAGGTCCGAGCTTCCTCGGGCACCATATTGGACAGCTTTTCCTTCAGATCGCCCGCCAAGTCCTGTTTGGCTGCCGGCTCTTGATCTCCCGGTCTGCCTGCATACTCGTACACTGAGGGCTGGATAACATGAACCAGATGAAGGCCGGCCTGGAATTCCTGGGCGAAGCTCAGCGCGTATTCAAGGGCCAAGCTCGAATCACGAGAGAAGTCGCATCCGACGAGAATATTCCTGAGTGTGATCGCCTGGTCCGCAGGGGCGACGAATCCCCGTTCAGGGCTACGCACCACCAGGAGAGGGCAGGGGAGAGTTCGCATCAGACGTTCGGTCACGGAACCCAGAATAAGACGCTTGAGTCCTGCCCGTCCGTGGCTTGCGGCGACGGTAATATCGATCTTCTTGTCGCCGGCAAGACGTGCGATTTCGTGCGCGGCGCTGCCTACAGTGATGAGAGGCTCCCAGACGATAGATTCCTTGCTCATCAATTTTGCCATCTCCTCGCGAGCATATTTTTCCATTCTCTTTTGTTGCTCTTCCAGGGCGAGGACCGCTTCTCCGTAAATGGCGGCAGAGGAAAGATCGATCACATGACAGAGGAAGAGTTTAGCTTTGAATTCTTTCGCCAGAGCAATGCCGTAAGGAATAGCGTGGTTCGAAAAATCCGAAAAATCAGTGGCGCAAAGGATGCGATGCGGGGATATTCTCATGACTTAGTCCTCCTTTCTGAGCCACGGCCCGAGTCGCATGGCCGCCTAAAAGGTTCTGTTCGGCCTTTCCGAAATCCGTCCGATTCATACGACCGCTTTCGGCACGGCCCGTCGATTCTGCCCATTGGTGGGCTCCGTATTCCACAAAATATCCTTGTTCCGACACAAGTCAAGACCCATTCCTATCGCTTTTCCTCATAATGTCGAGAGTTTGAACCGTATCCTCAGGACTTCCTGCTCAAAGCTCACGGAGCCTATCCGGAATCGACCGATCTGTCCAGTTGACTGAACATGAGGACCGATGCAGGGACAGGCGTCGTAGTCTCCGATCCATATGATTCTGATCTGTTCCCCCGCCTCCTCAGGCAGGCGGTCGAGATGGAATCTCTTTCCCGCCTCCTCTCTGCCCATGAACTCTTCGCTCACCCTCAGGTCCGCGCGGATGACCTCGTTCACTTTATCCTCTATCTTTTGGATTTCCTCCTGTTTGAGAGGCCGATGGAAGTGGTAGTCACACTTGGATTTCTTCTTTTCAATGTGAGCGCTGAAACAGCGGCCGCACTGAAACAGCCGGATCATGGTTTGGTTCAGGATATGCTCCGCCGAATGCATGCGTGGGTCCGCGCTCTCTTTCATCACCGCCTCACCAGTTGACATGACCGGACTGGTTTAAACGACTGAGCAGGACCTCTTCCAGATAGGGCTCTCCATGATCACGGTATTCGTAGCGAACACGCAAAGTGGGCTTGTTGATCGACACAATGCGGGTGAGATGGATGGGTGTGGCGAACAGGACAAGGTCACAATCCGCATGATTGATAGTGTGTTCCAGGTCGCTGATCTGTGCTTTGCTGTACCCCATGGCCGGGAGCACGGGACCGATGTGAGGGTAGCGGCGATAGGCATCTTCGATTGTGCCTGTGGAGAAAGGGCGGGGGTCAACCAGTTCTTTCGCGCCGTAAGCCCTCGCAGCGATGACGCCTGCACCAAAAGCCATCCCGCCATGGGTGAGGGTCGGCCCGTCTTCCACAACCAGGACCCGACTTCCTCTGATTCGCTCCGGTTCAGTCACAATGACCGGCGACTCGGCCATCACCACGGTTGCCTTGGGAGCATGAGTCCGGATATTGATTCGAACCTTCTCAATGTTCCTCGGCGGCGCGGTGTCCACCTTGTTGATGATGGCGATATCCGCCATGAGCATGTTGGTCTCGCCCGGATAGTAAAGCAATTCGTGCCCCGGTCGGTGGGGGTCGAAAAGGACAATATGGGCGTCAGGAAAATAGAATGGGGTGTCATTGTTTCCACCGTCCCAGACAATGATATCGGCCTCCGATTCTGCCGCTTCGAGGATCTTGGCGTAATCTACACCGGCATAAACGATGATCCCCATGTCTACGAGAGGCTCGTATTCCTCCCTTTCTTCGATGGTGCACTGATGTCTTTCAAAATCCTCATAGGAAGAAAAGCGCTGGACCACCTGGGTTCTCAAGTCTCCGTATGGCATAGGATGGCGGACCGCTACTACTTTCTTTTCTCTTTTGCGCAGGATTTCGCAAACCTTTCGGGTGGTCTGGGATTTGCCGCAGCCGGTTCTCACTGCGCAGACGGCAATCACCGGCTTCCTGGACCTAAGCATGGTGTAAGTGGCGCCGATAAGAATGAAATCCGCTCCTTCCGCCATGATCATGGATGCCTTATGCATGACTTCCAGGTGAGGAATGTCGCTGTAGGAAAGGGCCACAAGATCAATCTTATGGTCCCGGATCAATTCCGGAAGCTGGGATTCGGGGTAGATGGGAATCCCTTCTGGGTAGAGGCTGCCCGCGAGCTCCTGTGGGTACAGTCGATTTTCAATGGCCGGTATCTGGGCCGCCGTAAAGGCCACCACCTTGTAACGGGAATTTCCCCTGAAATAGACATTGAAGTTGTGAAAATCTCGCCCCGCGGCTCCCATAATGATAACCTTTTCGACCATAGGGTAATTCTCCTCAGCCATTCGGCCTGAAGGGCTCCTTACAGGCCCTCCTTCTTATACCTTTCAACCAGTTCGGAATATTGCTTGGGTCCTTCTCGGGTCCACCACAGCTGCTGTTCCGTGGGCCGACCTTTTATTTTCCCGGGAACACCTACCACAAAAGACCGGCCAGGAATCTTCATACCCTGTCCCACCAGACACCCCGCACCGATGACACAGTTATCGTCAATTTCAGCATCATGAAGGATGGTGGCATTCATCCCGATGAGGACGTTATTCCCTACCTTTCGGCAATTAAGGACAGCGCCATGCCCGATGATCACCCAGTCACCGATACTTACGTCCCCCATGGGGGCCGAAGGAGTCCCAGAGTGAATGACACAGTTGTCTTCGACAGAGGTGTTCCTCCCGATCGTTATTTTTCCAAAATCGCCCCGGATGACGGCTCCGGGCCACACATTCGACGCTTCTCCGAGTTCCACATCTCCAATTACGTAAGCCGCCTCACTCACAAAAGCCGATTCTGCAATCCTGGGGCACTTGCCATTGAAACTTCGAATCATCTCCAGATCCTCCCGCTCAAACGCTCTTGGACATTGTGTCGGCAAGCCTCAAAGAATCATCCCCGAGCGTTTGTCACTTCTTCCTCGAAACTTCGCTTCGATTGCTTTCGTCTCATTTCCGCGCGACCGGCTATTTAGTCAACTTGATCTTCCATTCCCCTTGATCATGATCTATTCCGTATTTTCTGAAGGAAGCCGCCTCAATCATGGAAACAATCTGTTCTCTGCTGTAGACGTGAGGAGGGTTGATGCGAGCAAAAAGGACAAAGAGCCGATACAACCATCGCTCCGCGGATGTGAAGGAGGCCTTCCACTGCTTTTTGTCAATCTGGGAACAGACGCGAGCCGGATCATATACCCAAGCCTCCCTGCCCGGCTTCAGAACTCGGCGGCACTCAATGAGCATTTTTACCGGGTGACTGAGCATGTGGAGCACGCCGGTGCTGACCACCATATCAAACGATCCCTCTCCGAACCGTAGCTTTGTTACATTGCCGACTTCAAAATGCAACCTGTCCGATAAGCTTGCTTTCAATGCCTTCTGTCTGGCCATTGTGATTAAAGAACGGCTCAGATCGACGCCCACCACTTCCACATGACCTGCTTTCCCGGCGATCTCGACAGGGAGATATCCCGGTCCTGTCCCCAGGTCAAGCAGTCGCCCATGGTCGAACACAAGAACGATCTCATCAGCGACCTGAGCGTAATAGGTCTCTATCACCAGCCTGGTAGCCTTTTCGTAGATCGAGGCAAAGGGAGCAGGGATACGCTCTATGGTCATTATTCGCCCCATTTTCCTCCTAATGCAGCCCTCTGGCCGTAACCAAACGTTTCTTCGCAGCCGACCCATGGGTCGGCAAACGGTGACTTCTCCGCAGCTTGCAAAGAAGTTACAGGCTAAGAGCCCCAATGCAGGCATACGGCCGCAACCAAATTTGCTATCGAATGATGAATGCCGAACAAGGAATATCGAATCACGAAGTGGGTTCCAGGAAGTCGTTTCTTCGACATTCGACATTCTGCATTCGATATTCTGCGGTTCGCTTTTCCACTTCTCCGCAACTTGCGAAGAAGTTTTTGACTTAGAGTCTAAAGGCCTGACGCATTTTTCCCCTAGACTATACTCGAAATCCAGTGCACATTGTCAAGACCATCCGGCCCCGATGTTTCCGGTGAAAATAATGATGCTTGCGATTCCTGCCCATTCTCGTTTAAATAATGAGTTCGAGGCTTGTCTCGATGCTGATAAAGGCGGCCGTCGGGATCCTCGCCTTTCGCCAGTAGGCAATAAAGAGGAGGCCGAAACCTGCTGAAGAATTGTCATGCTGCCATTTCCTAACATTCCTCCAGACCTTATTCACATCGGCCCCATCAGGGTACGGTGGTACGGACTTATGTACCTCGTGGGCTTTTTGGCCTCCTATTTCCTCATAGAGCGGCAGGAGCGGGCGCGTCGTCTTGGGCTTCAAGGCGCCATGCTTCAAAGCCTGATGGGATACCTGGCCTTCGGCCTGATCATCGGCGCTCGTCTTGGTTACATCCTGCTCTACCAGTATGCCGATCTTGGTGATTACCTGAGACACCCTCTGGAGATCATCGCCGTGTGGCATGGAGGAATGTCTTTTCACGGGGGGCTGATGGGGGCTGTGATCGGCGGCATTCTTTTCTGCCGGCGGTATCGGTTATCGCTCTGGGAAGTGGGGGACACGGTGATCGTCACGGCCCCTGTCGGTCTGGGACTGGGGCGACTGGGGAATTTTATAAACGGAGAGCTTTTCGGCCGGCCCAGCAATGTTCCATGGGCGATGGTCTTTCCCATGGGGGGGCCGCTGCCGCGGCATCCTTCCGAGCTCTATGAGGCGGCATTAGAGGGAGTTTTGCTCTTTATCATTCTTTGGAAACTGAAGGATCGAAAATATCGTCCGGGCACGATGGTCTGCTTCTTTCTCGCCGGGTATGGCGTCTTCCGTTTCGTGGCTGAGTTTTTCCGGCAGCCTGACCCGCAGATCGGACTTTTCTGGGGCATTTTGTCAATGGGTCAGATTCTCTGTCTGATCATGATACTGTCGGCGATTGTCCTTCGGCTTTTACTTCCCAGGCGGCCTGCTTCAAAATCGAAATAAAACGGTGATGGTGTAAAGACATGAACGACGGTGACATCCGGGAACGGGACTGGTGCGGAATCGGAGAAAAATACATCCACGATCTGTCTTCGTGCAGGGTTCATAGGGTTCTTGAGGATACAACCGATTTCTACGAAGTGGAGTATGGTGACGTAGTCCTTCTGAACAACGTCGGGTACCTGGTTCGAGGAACCGAATCGGAAAAGAAATTCGGGTTGGAAGGGGAACCCAAGCCATGGGTCAAGAGCTGCGTGGACCTTGTGAGCGGCGAGCGAAAGATCATCAAGCTCACTTTTCTGGAGGAGTTTTCATGCAGGATTGAAGGATTGAACTTCACCTGCCTGCGAAATCCTCAAAAGGAGGCTCGTATCCTTGAAAAAGTGAGGGGCCACCACGGCTTCATGCAGGGGTTTTCGGTCTTGGACTCAGGCGGAAATACCGTCAGAATCCTGGATCGCATCGCGGGCACGAGTCTGGACAATTTCATTCAGTCCGTTCCCGGGGACCATGAGAAATATTACCGGGAATATCTGCCGGATATCCTGGACCATCTGGCCACGGCTTTCGACTCGTTGGGTGACCTGCACCGCATGGGCGAAATTCACGGGGACATTACGCCTGACCACATCTTCGTCGAAACCGGCACGGGAAGATACAGGTGGATTGATTTTGATTATGACTACAGGGAAAGGGAGAATGCCGTCGCCCGCGATATCTTTGAAATGGGAACCCTGCTGGCATATGTCGTGGGAAAGGGATACGTGGTTTTAAGGGAAATCAGGCTGCACTACCCTGAAGCGGCACAAAGGATTCGGCCGGAGGACATGCAAAGCGTCTTTCCGAGCCAGCTGGCAAACCTCATGATGGTTTACCCCTATATCCATACCGAGCTGAATGAGCTTCTTCTTAGTTTTTCCCAGGGCGCCGGGATTGTATATCAGGACGCGAAAGAACTTGCCTCGGACATTCTTCACTGCGCACGGGTTCTCAGATGATTACCCGGCCTTCAATGCGGCCCAAGTGTTCCCATCCGGCAGCGCGTCCAGCTTCTTCCCGTTCTATGAGTTTGTTGCGCCGCGGCAAAGGCACTCAGGCGATGGTTGCGACTCTTAAGAGCCTACCCCCCTGCAAGGGCGGCCGCGATGACAATTAGTCACTACGTTTGTATTAGCCTTTTGCCTCAACCACAGGCACAAGAAGTGGTTGTGAGGGTCTGAGAGAATTGAAATCCAAGTCGTGATTATACCTTACGACCAGCCAAAACGGCACCTCGAACACTTCCTTGCAAAGGGTCCAAATATTCTGTCCATCCCCAATCTTGTAAATCTTCACATTCTCAACTTTGTAAGACCCAAAGAAGTCTTCTTCCAACGCCTTATGGTACTCGAATCTCTTTTCTTCGAAATCCTCTTTCGAAACTCTATGCAGAGGAATTCTCACCTCCTCATGAAGCTTCATCACTCTGGCGCTCTTCCAGCCGTTGAGCTTTCTGACGGCCTGCGTGGAGACACCAAGCCAGTCTGCATAATGGCCGATGGTTTCTTCCGGCTCCGCGCGGATGACCCCCATGGGCTTGCCATCTCGCGTGGAAACTCTCTTGACAATCAGATCTCCTGACGCAGCAGAAGGAACGATGGGCAATTCAGCCGCTTTAATGCTGTCATGCGAAGCAAGGGGAAGACCTTCTCGCGGAATCTGCCTTTCAGCCTTTACCGCATCTCCATCCGTTACCGCAGAGGCGAGTTCCGGATGAACGGACAACTCAACCCCCTGCATGCGTGTGACATGGCCGGCTGTGTCCCCCTGTTGAACCGTGTAGAAGCGGCTTCGCTTCTGCTGGGGTTTATAAATCCGTTGAGGTAAATCGGCCGTGATCTCGCCTCGGCCCTCTCCAGGTCCGATGGGCAAACGGATAGAATAACCCTTCGGGATGTACTTTTGGCCCTTGTAGACCGGTTTTCGAAGAGCGGGGTTGAGACTCCTGATCATCTCAGCATCAACCCCAAACTGCCGGGCCAGGTCGTTAAAAGGAAGATAGCTGGCCAGGACTATTTCACGCCACTTCGCCGGTCTGTGAAGTTGCAGTTCACCGAAGTAGTGTTGGTAGTTCTTGGCCACATCCCGTGCCGCTAGAAATTCGGCATAAAAATTGCGTGAGGCAAATTTGAAGGATGGGCCGCCATATCGCTTAAAGACCTCTTCGTAAGTTCCCAGCGACTGCTTTGCTCGAAGCAAGCCGGAAACCCCATGATTGTAAGCAGTGATAGCACTGGGCCAATCTCCGAGAGTTTCGTAATTCCGTTTCAGCAACTTTGCCGCAGCATGAGTAGAGCGTATCGGGTCCCTCCGCTCATCGATCGTATAGCCAATCTCCAGGAATCGTTTTCCCGTAGACCGGGTGAATTGCCATATACCCGCGGCTCCGAACCTGCTGTAGGCCTCATAATTAAAAGAGGATTCCACGTGAGGCAAATAGGCCAGATCGGCCGGAAGGCCGTATGATTCGAGGATTTGTTTGATTTCCTCAAGAAAGGCGCCTGAACGAACAATCCCCTCCAGAAAGCGATCTCTTTGGCCAATTTGGCATCTCAAGTTCTCTTTTGCCCTGAGGAAGTCCCTGCTCACCGCGGTCGGTCCGAGCAGGGCGGCTACTTGTTTCTCCTCCGGCGATGAAGGGGCCTGTCCCTGACAAAGTTTTTCCAGGATACTCTCATATTTCCTCTTGGCGTCTCTTACCCTGGCCTCATTCACTTTCCGCGCATTAGGCTCTTTCTGGTCCACGAGATCTATGACTCCATATATGAGGGCCAGATCCGAGCTATCATGAATAATGCCTTGTTTGGAACCGTACTGGGTGTAAATTTTTTCCCAGAATGCAACGTTCGGTTTGAGGCAGTGATATACTGGAAAGAGATCGGATGCCGCGAAAATCTCGCCGGTGAAAACCAGAATGCTCAGCATCGATAAGGTCTGAATGAATATTCTTCGCATATTCCGCCTCAAATCTCTTGGGCCTTTCTATGATGAGAAAGAAAGAATCAATGCCTATAAACCCAGGCACTAATCATAGGACAAAATAAACAAAATTTTACATATCTAAAATAAGTTGTCAATAATTAAGTTTAATAATGTACCTCACAGCTCAAAGTGGGTTCTCTTCATACCCTCCAGTCACATGCCCGACTCTTGCATCAACCTGAAACGGGCATATTTTGAGGTTACAAAGAAAGCAGGATAGGGCTAAAAACCAAGGAGGTGGGTATGAAACTGAAACTGGCTATCCCGGTTTTGTTGTTGGTGCTGCTCGGAACGGCGGCTCAGGCCAAAGTGGTAACCAAATCCATAACCTATGAACATGACAAAGCAACCCTCGAAGGGTATCTCGCCTACGATGATTCGATCAAAACGAAACGTCCCGGTGTGCTCATCGTCCACGAGTGGTGGGGCTTGAACGACTATGCTCGCAAGAGGGCTGAGCAGCTTGCCCGCTTGGGCTATGTCGCCTTCGCCCTCGACATGTACGGAAAGGGGAAAACAACAACCCACCCGCAGGAGGCCGGTGAGTGGATGAAGCAGATTACCGCCAACATAAACTTCTGGGGCGAGCGGGCCCTTGCAGGTCTGAAGGTTTTGGAGAAAGACCCCCGAGTGGACCCGAATCGTATCGCAGCCATCGGCTATTGCTTTGGCGGATCAACCGTGCAGCAGTTGGCATACACAGGTGCCAATCTCAGGGGCGTGGTGAGTTTTCATGGTTCTCCCATCCCTCCCACGGAGGATCAGGCGAAAAGAGTGAAAGCGAAAATTCTTATCTGCCATGGCTCGGCTGACCCGATGACCAAGCCGGAGGCGCTCCAAAATTACATCGCTGTCATGAACACGACGCGTTTAGACTGGATCATGATCATCTACGGAGGCGCAAGACACAGCTTTACCAACCCGGATGCTGACAAGGCAGGGATGGAGGCGCTCAAGTACAGCAAATCCGCTGATCGGCGTTCCTGGAGGCATATGAAAGACTTTTTCGACGAAATATTCGCAAAATGAAACAGCCCGCATAGAAGCAAAGGACCCCGGAGCATGAAGGCCTGACACTCATTGTTGGAACCTTGACTGAGAAACAGAAGGCTGTTTGAGGCATTGAAAGGGCAAGTTATGAAAGTCCGTTTGACGAGTGAGGATAGAAGGAAAATCCAAGAGGCGATTCGGAAGAGGTACGCAAAGGTTGCGGTAACACCGGAAGGATCTTTTAAGTATCCAACGGGAAGAGACGCGCTCGAAAAACTCAAATATGATCGCCGACTGATTAACGATCTTCCTTCGGAAGTGATCAGTTCCTATTGCGGTGTGGGAAATCCGTTCCAGCTAGGGCCGGTATATAAAGGAGAAGTGATCCTCGATGTCGGCTGTGGCGGGGGAGTGGATACCCTTGTCGCGGCAATGATGGTCGGCCCCACAGGGAAAGTGATTGGCATCGATGTCGTTCCTGAAATGGTAGAACGGGCAAGAGAAAACCTGAAGAAGACTTCTCTCGAAAATGTGGGCTTTCAGGAGTCTTCTCCCGAGGCCCTGCCTTTTCCCAACGAGTCTTTTGACGTGGTAATTTCCAACGGGACCATTAATCTTATCCTGGACAAGACCGAAGCGCTGAAAGAAATTTTGCGTGTATTGAAATCTCTCGGTCGCCTCATGATCGCTGATGAGATCCTGACCGGCCGACTTCCGGATAACAAAGAAGCCAGGATTGAAAAATGGGCGCACTGAGAGGGTGGCGCCGTACCGGGAGAGGATCTCCTGGACATGCTGGAACAAGCAGGTTTCGCCAGCGGCGAGTTAGTCGGCAAGACCGGTTTCAACAGTTCTCCCGTCACTGAGGGAGTGCTAATCCGGGCTCACAAGCCGACGTAAATCCCCTCAAAGTCTCTAAGGTCCCTGTCACCCTTAGAGCATAATTATTTGTCTTCTCGTGTCTTCCTCCCCAAGATACAGCCACTCCAGTAAGAAAATACGGGCAATCATCCATTCACAATAGGACGGTGTGAGATCATCTTGAAATAAGATCGTAACTTTTAAAACCCGAATCAAGAGGAGGAGAAAAATGAAAAAAGCACTATTGTGGGCGACGATGACGGTATTGGTCCTTACGCTTGGTGTTTGCGTTGGGTATGCCCAGCCCACAGGACCGGGCGCGACCGAGCCTGAGTATGGGTACGGATACGGAATGGGGCCAGGTATGATGGGACCTGGTTATGGTTATGGGATGGGTCCCGGAATGATGGGTCCCGGTTACGGCTATGGCTACGGCATGGGCCCCGGCATGATGGGTGGGGGCTATGGCGGCTACGGCATGGGCCCCGGCATGATGGGGAGGGGCTATGGTGGCTACGGCATGGGCCCCGGCATGATGGGGAGGGGCTATGGTGGCTACGGCATGGGTCCCGGCATGATGGGTCCGGGTTATGGGTATGGTTACGGGCCGCAATATGGATATGGGCCGCAGTATCAGCAGCCCCCGAAGCCTCTGGACGAGGGTCAGGTCAAGCAGGAGGTTGAAAACTACCTCAAATCCACGAGAAATCCCAACCTCAAGATGGGAAAAATTGAGGAAAAGGGCAATATTTACGAGGTAAATATCGAAACCAAAGACGGCGCGTTGGTGGACAAGATCCTGGTAGATAAGAATACGGGCTCAATGCGCTCCGCTTATTAACATAAACGCATTTTACGTCTCATTGCGGCCCAAGGGAGCGGCAATCTCGGTTTTGTTGATGTTGCTTCGTCCCCCCCGGTTCCTCGCAATGACCGACTACTTACGCTTTGTACTAACAGAAATGTATCGAGTGATTTGTCGTCGATACCGCCCCCCTTCCGAATGGCGGTCGAGGAAATTGTTGGGTTGTGACCTACGGCCTGCATTAGCCATATTAAATGAAGAAATGCGTTTGTATTAGGAGAATGCTTAGGAAAGGTAAGAGTCCGATATGAAAAGGAAATCAATCACCAGGGCTGTTCGAAACATCATCTGTTTCCTGTTCGTCCTTCAGGTGTATTCTGCTTATCCTGCTGAGGCAGAAAACTTTCCTCCAGGAAGCGAACTTCCTCACTTCACTGTGGGCGCGCCTGATTCCCCGGAAGTGCAGGAGTACCTGGGGTTGAAGAACGACAGTCCTTTTGAGCTATCCGACATTGCGGCAAAGATGATCCTGATTGATTTTACGAATTCGTCGTGACACGTGTGTCAAGAGAACGCGCCTGTAGTTAACAGGCTCTATGACTTCATACAAGGGGATCCGGCTCTGGCGAAAAATATCAAAGTAGTAGGCGTAGCCATCTTAGACAATAAGATGCGAGTTGATGATTTCAAGACCAAGTTCAAGGTACCCTTTCCTCTTTTCCCTGACGAACAAAAGAAAATCTACTTGGCGTTGAAACAGCCGGTGGTACCGTCCGTCCTGTTGGTAACCAGGCGGGGGAGAAGTGCTGATGAAGCATAATGGGTTAATAAAGGATTTCGATGGGATTGTGAAAAAGGTCCGCGAAATTTATGAGAAGCGCTTTCCTTGACCAGCCCTCCATTAACTCCTTCAAGGTGTCTAAAACTCTTCATATCGTCTTCGCGTGAGATTTGGCTAGTGATTTGTCTTGCCGTCGAAAATGCTCCTCTTTGAACTCAAGGATTGAAGGCACGTGCCGAAATTTCGAACGCCCGATTTGTGAGGTCCGCGGGGGATCTCCACATCGTGTTGGATCTGGATACATATTACCCGCGTGGATAGCTGCCTAGGGGAAAAACTGGATACTTTTTATCCGATCCCCGATTTCCTCATACATAAAGAAATGCTCCGAAGTCGCCTTCAGTTTAAACAAAACACGCAATATTAAATGGTTGGCGGTTGTGTGCCACTTTGTGGCACGGCCTTTGCCTTATAAAAAGGGCAAGAGCAAAACAATATCAACGAAGGAGGCTTAGCAATGAAAAGGTTAGCGACGATTTTGGGAGTAATGGTATTGGCTGGCGTTCTGGTGGCGCCTGTATTCGCCTGGGGTCCTGGTTGGGGATGGGGCCATCACATGATGGGATATTGGGGAAGCGATCCCGGGTATGTCGGGGGATACGGGAACCTGACTTCTGAGCAACGGAATCAGCTCAATGCACTCGACCGCAAATTCTATGATCAAACGGCTGATCTGCGCAATCAAATCTGGACCAAATCCTCCGAAGTCGACTCGATCCTGAATACCGCAAATCCTGATCTCGAAAAGGCGAAGGCGCTTCAGAAAGAAATCAGTGAGCTGCGCGCCAGACTGGATGAGGAAAACCTTAACTATCAGCTCGAAGCACGCAAGATTGCGCCGCAAGAGCAGTCGAGGGGAAGCTTACGCCGGAGGGTATGGCTACCATATGGGAGGGTTCGGTCCTGGTGGTGTAGGTTATGGTCCGGGAGCCTGTTGGAATTAACCTGGCACCTGCAGGGGTGAATGAACTTCACCCCTGCAACTCATACGCCAGACGTCAACATAATTTGTGTATTTTTAACTCAGATCAATAAAGGAGGTTTAGCCATGGCAACCCTAGAATGTGCAAACAAAGCCAGTGCGAATGCGGTGATTGACCCGGTTTGCCGTATGGAGGTGATACCGGGCTTGACGCGTCTGGCGACCATATATCAGGGCCGAGGTTATTGGTTCTGCTGTGAAGATTGTCTCTCTACCTTTGAAATGAACCCAAAGAAGTATTTGGACGCGAAGCGGAAAAAGCGAAAGGGCTGGTTTGGACGGTACCTTGATCGGATGGCAAAAATCAACAAGCAACAGTTCGGTGCCGCGGGCCCCCAATGCCATTGACCTGAAGGGACTGAGTATCTTTCTCTTGGGCGTCAAACGTGTGTAATTTGACAGCAAAGAAGGGAGGTGAAGGACATGGAATATTTATGGCCTATTGTGTTGGTTCTCGGCGTGGTGTTTCTGATGTCCCGCGGACGCGGCGGTATGGGTTGCTGTGGCGGTGGTCACGGTGATCATCATTCAGGAACTTCTGAACACGAGCATTCTAGTGACGGAGCATCTCGTGAAGCCCAAAAGGACGTGATCGATCTTCGAGAAGATGAGTACACGATCATAACGCCGAAGCACCGGGGACTTGCTCCAGGCGAGGGAGCGGAACCAAGTGGAGTGAACCCTTGAAATTCAGTGAGGCCATTGGTAAGGAGCAAAACCTGGCAGTGGCCCTTGTGAAGAAGAGGGAGTAAATGCCCTTGGAAGAAAGGGGTAGGCAATGAAAAAGTTGGCACTAATTTTGGGAATCATGATGGCAACTGCCGTTTTCGCTGCTCCCATCTATGCCATGGGAGGGGGCATGGGGGGAGGAATGGGAGGCGGGACAGGCAGCGGCATGATGGACAACTTTGGCTCCGGTCTGTTTGACTGGTTCCAGAAGTGGCGAAATGGGAGTGAATACCCTAATCAAGGCATTGAAGAGAGAAAAAGGGATGAGGGACTGGATCAGCAACATCAAGAAGACTCCGCTTACTTGAAATTCCAAATCGAAATGAAAGAAAAAGAGATGGACGCTCTCTTGAAATCGTCCGATCCGGATATTGGAAAGGTGAGGGCCCTCAACAGAGACATTCGTGAACTGAGGGCCGCGGCTGATCAGGAACAGCGGAACTACAAACTTCAGACGGACGGAATGAATACGGGCTACCGATCGGGCAATAGGAATGGCTGGAGTTCCTATGGATCTGGCGGAGGAAGCTACAGTCGCGGGATGGGCTATGGTGGTCAGATGGGAGGTTATGGTTCAGGCAGACAATAAGGAGCGTGAGCCTTGATTCTTTTCCATTAGAAGTTAAACTCTTTAAAGAGAAGAAATAATATAAGGCTGAGGTGACTTCAACATCATGGAGCATGTTTCTCTGTTGATGGCATTTACCGCAGGGATAATTTCCTTTCTTTCGCCGTGTGTCCTTCCCCTGGTTCCAGGGTATATTTCGTTCGTTTCAGGAGTATCTGTAGAAGAGATAGGAGGGCTAAGACAAAAAAAGTCCGTCATGGTGAACTCGACTTTTTTCATCATGGGATTTTCCATCATATTTGTTCTTCTCGGTTTCTCGGCGACATGGACGGGCGTGTTCCTTGCCTCAGAGAAGGCCATTTTGACAAAAATAGCAGGTTTGATAATCATCTTTTTTGGAATTTTTAAGATTGGCCTCATCCGTTATTTGGGGTTCTATAGAGAGGCAAGGTTTCAGATAAGAAGCAGGAAATTCGGAACAGTCGGGGCTCTACTCGTCGGAGCAGCCTTTGCCTTTGGCTGGACCCCATGTGTAGGCCCAATCCTGGGGGTCATCCTGGCCTACGCGGGAACCCTGGGAAAGGTGAATCAGGGTGTTGTCCTTCTTCTGGCCTATTCCATGGGTCTCGGAATCCCATTCCTGGTCGTGGCCTTTGGATTGAGTCGATTTTTTGCGGTCTTTGACCGAATAAAAAAGCGCCTTCGTCTTATAGAGATCGTAAGCGGCATCATTATGGTCATCCTGGGATTATTGGTCTTTACCGACACGCTCATATTGATCCCGGGATATCTATCGCTGTTTAATAAGTTTGCGTTGTAAATGAATGAAGAAATCCAACTATATTGTTGCAATTTCCTTTCTGGTCGCCATCCTGGCTGTTATCGCAATTTTTGAATATGAAAAGCCTGTTCCTACGATCTCAAAGGAAAGCGCCGAGAGTGACAACACTGATCATCTTTTCCGGGGAATGGGTATCGCCCGGGGGGATCCAACCCCTGTCCCTCTCAATTTAGGCCTTCAGGATTTGAATGGCAGGACAGTGGAACTTTCGGATTTCAAGGGCAAAATCGTGTTCTTGAATTTCTGGGCCAGTTGGTGTCAATCCTGCCGCGACGAAATGCCTTCAATGCAGAAATTATACAGCAAATTTAAAATTACGGATTTTGCTATGCTGGCTGTAAACTTACAGGAGTCCGCCTCCACTGTGAGAGACTTTTTGACGACGCAAAATTTGGCCTTTGTGGCCCTATTGGATTCAGACGGGAAAGCAAGAAGCTCATTTGGAGTGGGAACAATTCCGACCACATTGATTCTGGATAAGAAGGGAAGGATCATCAGCCGTGCCGTGGGACCTCGGGAATGGGATAGCAAAGAATCTTTTGCCCTGTTTGAATATTTGGTAAGTGAGGGGGCCGATCCTGCGTCTTGACGGATAGATCTAGCGGCTTACCGTGAACACACCGCTTCCCTTCTCTCACCACTCTTCGAGCCTTGTGAATCGAGCTGAAAAATACAGGATTTAGTGTATTGTCTTTCCCGAATCAAATAGGAATGAGATAATTTCATAAAAGGAAGGCTCCAGTCTTCCGGTGCAGAAGCCAAAGTCAGAGGCAATTATGTTCCCTTTAGGCACCACCTATCGTCCAATTGCGAACAATGCCGGAATTCTGAAAGAGAGCCCATTTCCACGCTTGCCGATCCGGATGTGGTGGGAAAACTGGTGGCCGGAAGGCAATAGACCTGGGTTTAAGAACTGGTGATCGGTTCTCTGCTCCGGGGCGCGTGAGAAGATTGACTACATCTTTGAAAGGAGAATTCGTGATGAAACTCAAAAATCTTTCAGCGTGGGTTGTCGTAGCTTTTTTGGTGTCCCTCCTAGCTTGTGAGAGCGATGTATTCGCACAATGGGGGGGAGGATATGGGGGCTATAATAATATGGGGCCGGGAATGATGGGCGGATGGGGTGGAGGAGGCTGGTTCGGAGGGATATTTATGATCATATTCTGGGGCCTTATCATCGTGGGGTTGGTTTTCTTGATCAAATGGCTTGCGCAAAGCACAAAGGGACATTCAAGTCCTGGCTTGACCAACCCTTCCTCCAGAGCTCTCGACATCTTGAAGGAACGTTATGCTCGGGGAGAGATCAACAAGCAGGAATTTGAGGAGAAGAAAAGAGACCTCCTTTGAGTCGATGATCTCGTGAACTGGCACTCACCGGAATTAAGGAGTATGAGTGTTAAGTCAACAAAGGACAGACTCATCACAAAATTCTTCACGCGCTTACCTGGCCTCGTGAAGATATGGGCACGGACAGACCGGTTTATCACGAATCTGGACACGCCGTGGACGCCTTTACAAAAAGAACTGAATCAGGCCAAAGTTGCTCTCGTAACGACTGCCGGCATTCACCTGAGGTCCGATCCTCCTTATCAAATGCATGATAAGGAAGGGGACCCCACTTTCCGACAAATTCCTTCCAGCACGCCGGTGCATGATTTGATGATAACCCATAATTATTACGACCATTCGGACGCAGACCGGGATATCGATGTGGTTTTCCCTCTAAACAGACTCAGAGAGCTTGAGTCGGAAGGGATGATAGGACGGGTGGCGCCAAGACATTTTTCGTTCATGGGCCACATCCTCGGACGCCATATCGATACGTTGATTCAGCGCACTGGACCGGAGGTGGCCGGGATGTTGAAGTCCGACGGTGTCGATGCGGTGTTTCTCACGCCCGCGTGAGGCCTGTGCAATCAATCCGTGGGGTTGATCCAAAGAGCCATCGAAGCAGAAGGTATGTCAACCATTTCCATTTCCTTCAGCCGAAGGATCACGGAGAAGGTAAAGCCTCCGAGGGCTCTACTGGTGGATTTCCCCTTGGGTCATCCCATGGGGAATCCTTTTGATTATGGTCGGCAAGAGAAAATTTTGGTTGAGTCCTTAAGGCAACTCAAGGCCATTAGGGAACCTGGGACGATTGTGGACCGGACAGGCATCTACGGGATCAAAGCACGGAAGGAATGAGGTTGATGGGGGGAAGTCCTGATACAAAGCCTTCCTTGAAGCCGCCGGGGTGCAGGAGGAAGAAGAGATGCATCATAACGGCGGCGCTAGGCGCAGTTCTACGGTCATCATTGATCTCCGGTGCAGGGAGGCAGATCTCGCAGGGTTTCCCTGGCACCATAGTCCGGGAGGAAAACATTTCAGGTCGTGAAAGAGGGAGGGGGAAGGAGATGAGAGTGCACGAGAGTGCTTTGCTAGTTGTATCCGCTTGGTTGATGCTCACAGCCGGGTGGTTGGGGATTGGGACGGCTCAGGCTGAAGAGACAGAACCTGCGCCGGGCAAGATCCCCCTCACCCTGGATGATCTCGAACAGATGGCGCTTCAATACAATCCGACCATAGCGCAGGCAAGCGCAGAAGTAAATTCGGCGGAAGGGCGCACCCTTCAGTCGGGCCTCTACCCGAATCCGGTTGCCGGTTACTCTGGAGAGGAGATCAGCCTGAAGGACCCATCAGACAGATCCATACATTCCCTTTTCGTCGAGCAGACGATTGTGACGGCCGGAAAGCTCAAACACAGCAGGGAGATTTTTGCCCAGGAAGAGGCACAAGCCGCTGAACAGCTTGAAGCGCAACGGAAGCGCGTTCTGACGGACGTCCGGGTGATCTATTACCAGGTGCTGGGATCACAGAAGGTGCTTGAAATACGCCGGAACCTCGAAGTCATTGCGCGGGAAGCCGTGGAGACGACCCAGCAACTTTACAACGTGGGACAGGCCGACCACCCTGATGTCCTCGAGGCCGATGTTATTGCTCAGAAAGCGGAAATTGATGTTATGCATGCCGAGATTGAGCTGGAAAAGGTCTGGCGGCTGCTGGCAAGTGTCGTAGGAAAGCCCGACCTGCCCCGTATGGAACTGGCGGGAGAGCTGAGCGAAAATCCTCCAAGAGTGGAGGAGAAGGCGCTCCTCGCAAGGCTTCTTCAGGAAAGCCCTCAGATCAAGTCGGCCCGAGCGGGCGTAGGACGCGCTGAGGCAGTTGTAAAGCGAGCTCTGGCGGGGCGCTATCCGGATGTCACGCTCGGAGCCGGGTATACCTACAACGCGGAACCGGCCGAATCCCAGGTCCTTTTCTATGTCCGGGTCCCGATTCCCATTTTTGACTCCAATCAGGGGAACGTTGCGTCATCCAAAGCTGAACTGAACCGGGCACAGGAGGAAATCCGACGGATTGAGCTAACCATGCGCAGCGAACTGGCATCAGTTTTCACTAATTATCGCAACGCTGCTTACATGGCGGAACGCTATCAAAAGACCATACTGCCGAAAGCAGAGAAGGCCTACCAGTTATATCTGCAGCGTTTTAAGCAGATGGCCGCATCCTACCCTCAAGTTCTGATTGCCCAGCGCAACCTTTTTCACGCCCGGATCGAATATGTGCGCTCCCTTGCGGAAGTCTGGCAGAACACGGCCGTCATGGAAGGCTTCTTCCTCACAGGCAGCCTGGATCAGCCCTCTTCACCGCCTGCGGGGGACCTGTCAGGAACCACTCTTATAAGCCATGGAATGCGGCTGGGGAGATAGGCCCTTCGACTGTAACCTTCTCTGCAAGTTGCGTAGAAGTTGAAAAGCGAACAGCGGAATATCGAATGTAGAATGTCCAATGTCGAAGGGAAGACTTCCGGGAACTCACTTCGCGATTCGATATTCCTTGTTCGATATTCATCATTCGATTGTGAATTTGGTTGGCGGCCCGTAGGGCCTGATTTTGACTAAGCAAAGTAGGATTGAGGACAGGAAATGGATATCAACAGAAGAGGGTTTATCGGCTCCTTGGCAGGTCTGCTGGCCGGCGGACTCGGATTGATCAAGGCACGTGCCGAGTCTCCCACAGGCGCTGGAGTAACCAAGAGAAGGACAGGTTCGAAACGGCCGGGAGAAAGGGAGTCTGAGAGGTTTCTTCCCATAGAAACTCCCGATCTTCCGAAGCTTCCCTACAAGTTGGATAATGGGGTGAAGGTTTTCCACCTCATCGCGGAGGTGGTCAAAAGGGAATTCCTTCCGGGGTATACGTTTGATGTGTGGGGATTCAACGGTGCGATGCCCGGCCCGAGCATTGAGGTCCAGGAGGGTGACAGGGTGCGCATTATCTTTGAGAACCGGCTTCCCGAACTGACCTCCGTCCACTGGCACGGACTCGAAGTCCCTATCCGGATGGATGGCGTGCCCGGTGTGACCCAGCCGCCTGTCCAGCCAGGAGGGAGGTTCGTCTACGAATTCACGCTCCGCCAGAATGGGACCTATTTCTATCATTCTCACATGGCCATGCAGGAAATGATGGGAATGATCGGATTCTTTGTGATTCATCCGAAAAGGCCCTATCAGCCCAGAGTGGACAGAGACTTCGGGATAATCCTTCAGGAATGGGCCGTCCTTCCTAACAATACAGTGCCGAACTCCATGTCCATGGAATTCAACTGGCTGACCATGAACGGAAAAGCCGGACCCGCTACGACGCCGCTCATCGTAAGGCTTGGTGAGAGGGTTCGCATACGCCTTGTGAATCTTGGTATGGACCATCATCCAATTCACCTACATGGGCATCAGTGGGTGATCACGGGGACCGAGGGAGGACGGATCCCGGAGACCGCCTGGTATCCAAACAACACCGTGCTCGTGGGGGTGGCCCAGGCGCGGGACGTCGAGTTTGTGGCCGACAACCCCGGAGACTGGCTGCTCCATTGTCATTTGCCCCACCACATGATGAATCACATGGCCTCCATGGTAGGGCCCATAAATGAAATGGGACGTGGAATGCGCACAGGAATGGACATGAGCGCAGGCATGGGGATGGCGGAGAAAGGGGATGCCCTCTCAGAAGACCGGGGACCAGGGTTCGGGCGGGGCATGGGGTTTGGATCGACGCGGGAGAAGAATGTTTCCAATATGGTTGGAGGTCATATGCCAGAACAACATGGACAGACAGGACCCTCGATACAACAGAAAGGAATGGTTCCCGGTTACCCCCAGGATATGTGGATGCCGATGGACGAGACCGTGGCCAGCCCGGAAACAACCGGGTTGCATAAAGGCTGGTCCGGGGCTGTACTTGGAATGATGACTCTTGTGCGCATCCTTCCTCCTAGAGAATACGAGAAGCTTACCAGGTTGGTATCAGAAAGTAGACAAAGGAGCGGGTAATGAAAAAAACTTCTGAAAGATTGTTCGGGCCTGCCGTCCGAATTTCTCGGCCCCCTGGGTCGCCAAAGCGAGTATCGTTCATTCAAAGCGGATTTGGAGGGTAAGAAAATGAAACGCAAGATCCTAATTGCCATTGATGCGTCTGAGAATTCTTTGAAAGCGGTCAAGTATGCCGCCGGTATTCTTGGAAGTGAATCAGAAGTAACGTTATACCACGTCTTCTTTAAATTGCCTCACAGGGACATCCAGGAAAGTGACCTACTACCTCATCATCATATATCATTTAGTGGGACTACGACGGACTTCAAAAAATGGGTTGCGGAGCAAAGAGCCGCGGCGGAGGAAGCGCTGGATAACGCCAAGAACATACTGATTGAAGGCGGGCTTGACCCCGAGAACGTTAAGACCAAGATCGAGGAAAGAAAGCAAGGAGTCGCCACGGATATCCTGAACGAACTCAAGGACGGCGGGTATGACACGGTTATCGTGGGCCGGCGTGGGCTATCAGGTGTAAAGCGCTTCTTCTCAGGAAGTGTAACCGCCAAGATCATGCACCATGCCGAAAACTGTGCTGTCTGGGTGGTGGAATAGGAGCATCGTTAGGTCTTCCAAACGCTGTGAGCAGATTTTTACCGCGTTCTGGAACGTCGCCTGAGGGAACCTGTCATTGAAGACCCTATGCGCCACAAAGAAAACGAAATAAAGGCTGCCATCATCGCAGTCATGATCATTGGCATCCTATGGCTGCACTATTTTACATTGCCTGAGATGGCCTATCACCATGCGGTGCATCGCACCCTGTTCTACCTGCCTCTCATTCTCGGTGGTCTCTGGTTCGGACTGAGAGGCGCCCTTATTGTCTGTGGAACAGTTATTGTCCTCTTTGCTCCTTACGCCGTCATTCATTGGCAGGGACTCTCCATAACGGATTTTGATATCGTGTTGGAGGGGATTCTTTTTGTTGCCTCGGCCATCGTATTGGGGCTGGTGGTGGAAAAACAAAGAAATGAGCTCAAAAGACGCGTTGAAGCCGAGAGACTTGCCGCCGTGGGAAAGGCCGTATCGGAAGTGGCACACGACATGAAAACTCCTCTGATGGCAATCGGGGGATTTGCCAGCCAGGTGGCAAGAATGATGGAGGACGACCATCCCGGCCGAAAGAAATTGAACATCGTAATCCGGGAAACCGAGCGCCTGGAGTCCATGATAAGGGAAATGTTGGAATTCGGCAGGCCCCTGGAACTCGCTCTCTCACTGGCCGACCTGAATGAGATCGTTCTTGATTGTGTGGAGCTGTCAAAACCGGTGGCAAAACAAGCAGGCGTGAAATTGGAGGCTCGCCTTGCTCCTTCTCCGCCACAAATGCCCTTAGACGCGGCCAGGATTAAACAGGTCCTATTGAACCTTATAACAAATGCAGTTCAAGCTTCTCCGGAGGGAGAACGTGTCCTCATTAGCACTGTGCGACGAAGAAACGCGGTGGTTGTGGAAGTCGCTGATTGCGGGTGCGGGATCAAGAAAGAGAATTGGGGAGACGTTTTTCGGCCGTTTTTCACGACCAAAAAGGATGGCACCGGCCTTGGCCTTGCCATTGTCAAGAAAATCGTGGAAGCCCACAAAGGGGAGGTTACTTTCAGGCCCAACCCTGACAAAGGCGTGACCTTCAACCTGTCTTTTCCGGTGAGGGGCGGAAAGAATGAGTAAAGTCGCTTCCAGTCAAAAATAGATTCGAAACCAGATAACTTTGGAGGAAAGATTACGCGGTCGGAGCAATATGGCTGAGCAGAGCACTCTTTCATGGAATAGGGATTTATTTGAAAGAACGAGACCCGAATTTGTCATTTCATCACGGAGACCGGCTCTCCTCTCAACGTTCCGAGTCTTGTGCGGTGGGCTGTGGCGGAGATCTCTGCCCACGATTCAGCTCGTGAACAACATACTCGTATAGGTCTTTGACCTCAGCGTTGGAGAGCTCAGACTCAGAGAATCCGGGCATGGGAGGTTCAGGCTGCCGAACCCACTGCAGGAAACGCTGGGAGTCCTGCAACTCGGGTGAATTGATCACCGGTTTGCCGTGCTCTATCACATTCCCTCCACCGGGATGGCAGGCATTACAATTGTCCGAATAAACCTTCCGCCCTGCCACGTACTCCTTCTGTGAAGGCGTCTTTTTTGCCCCATAAACAAGCTGTCCGCCGAAATACCCCAGGACCACCACCGCACAGAGACAGAGGAAGTAGGCGGGCAAGACTTTGATAGATGCGGCCCCGTGCTTCCGTCCCAGGTGGACGGCCACGGCGAGAAGAATCGCCAGCAAGGGGGCAACGGTGAGTTTCACTTTAATGGGTCCTATCCATGCTCCGCCATAGAAATGCTGCCAATCCATGTAGCCGAGAAGCATAGTAGGAAAGACCCATATGAAAGCGAGGATGAAGCAGTGGCGAGGCGTGAGGAGGAGTTTTTGCCTGCGAAAGACGAAGGCGATGACTGCGAAGAGGAAAGCTCCCTCCACAAGGCCGATGGACATGTGCACTTGTGTGGGGTGAATCGGGTGATGGTACCCAACCTTGTTTAGAAAAATATAGAAATCGTCAATCATTCCATTTTCTCCTTCCCAGCTCCATACTGTTTGCTCGTCGGGGGCCGGAGCCGAAAACTCATTGGATAATGGTGGTGACAGCTCCAGAGGATCACGTTTGCGGTTGACTCGGTTCGGATCAGGAGGGAATTGAGGGCGGAGGTTCAGGGACGTTGATCACGTAAACATTCACAGGACTTTGGATACCCTTTAGCTTTACAGAATGCTGGGAACTCACCGATAGGCCTTCCCCCAGGAGTCCATACGCAGCCTCCGACAAGACTACCTCTCCGGCTGTCGCAACAGCCTGGATTCGATGGGTCACATTGACAGCAGAACCGACGATGCCATACTTGGTTCGGGTGGCAGAACCGATGTTCCCAACCACCACTTCACCCACGTGAAGGCCGATACCCATCTCAAGCTGGGGCAATCCCTGTGCCCCATTGTCTTTGTTATGCAGAAAAAGCTCTCTTTGCATTTCCAAGCTGCACTCGAGAGCTTGGTGGGCTGAAGGGGCCACGTCATTTTCCATGGGATCGAAGAATACGAGTAATGAGTCTCCGAAAAAGTCCACGATGATTCCCTTGTGCCTCTGCACCGTTTCGATCATGCGCGAAAAATAGCGATTCAGCAGGTGGATTGTCTGTTCAGGGGTCAGCGATTCGGAGAGGGGCGTGAAATTCCTCAGATCGGAAACGAGGATGGCCACTTGACGCTTTTGCCCTCCCAGTCTCGCAGCTTCCGGACGCTTCAACAATTCTCTGGCTATTTCCTGGTCCACGTAGCGGCCGAAGGTGTTCTGTATGAAATCCCGCTCCTTTAGGCCTTCAACCATTCTATTAAAACTTCTTGTCAATTGCCCCATTTCGTCCTCGCCTCTTGCAGGCAGGGGACTACCATAGTTGCCCTTCGCTACATTCTCGGCCGCGCGGGAAATTTCTTGGATCGTCCCGACCATCCGGCCGCTGATAAACCGAATAAGTATGACGATGAATATGATTGAAATCAATCCCGCAATAGCATAATAGAGCCGAAATTTAATTATAGGGGCCAGGATTTTTGATCCTGGAGCGAACAAGAGAAGTACCCACGGAGCACGGTTGATCCTGCAGAATCCTCCTACGATCTCCGGAGGGTGTCCGGGACCCAAGACGGTTCCGTCCTGCTTCCCTTTCATGTTCTCAAGAAGAGCCGATTCAAAAGGATCTTTGGTTTCGCCAAGTTGATGATTTCCCATCGTCCAAGGCTCCGTGTGAGCGATATACTTTCCAGAGTCGTCTACCAGACAGGCCGAATCGCTCTGCCACCATCCTAGTTTTTTAATATCCTGCATCAGGTATTCGAACCGGAGCGAAACCTTGAGTCTTCCCACCGTCGAGCCCGACTCGTCTTTGAGATCAGAGATGAGGGTCACCGTCTGTTCTCCCGCCTCGGCATCGTAACGGGGAGAAGTGACCTGAGAAATGGTTCCACGGTGAAAGTGCATCATCATTCGCCCCGCGCCCATCATGCCGGAACCCCCCATTCCCATGGGCATGGATTCAGGTTTCCCGCCGGTCCATTCGAGATCAACTTTCGAGACCCCTTCCATCGCTCTCAATTGATCAAGGAGCCATTCTTGAATGGCAGCAGGATCGCCCCGGTATTCGCCGGTGTTATGAAACATGTTGATAATTTCTATCGGCTGATTGAGCCGCATGTCGATGTAGTGCGCGGCCCGCTGCAGCTTGAGCACCGCAGCCTCTCTCCACTCGTCCAACAAGACGTTTCTCGCAAGCATATAACCGGCAACACCCGTGAGAAAAAGAAGCAATGCCACAGGAAGTAAAAGAAAAAGGGTGAGGCACTGGTTGAGACTCTTGACGGCCATGATCATTCCTCCGGCAGTCTTGCGAATCTGGTATGGGATTGTCTGCGCCTGCGGGGTTTCATCTTAGGGCGGTTTTCATTCCGAGGGTTATATCTTCTCATTTTATAACCATAAAGGAATTTGAATGGGAATTCAAGAACAGGGTCCGGTGAAGATTCAGTTTGGTCTTGACTCCCCGGAGAGCTTTGCATATTTTCTGTGCCAGAAGGACGCGGTGAAAAACTCATGGCATTTCGGGAAACAGACAGCGCACTCCCTGCGGGGAGTTATTATTTTTCAGGAAACGAGGCGGCCACGGAAGGGGCGATTGCTGCCGGGTGTCGTTACTACGCCGGCTATCCCATCACGCCGTCAAGCGAAATCATGGAAAGAATCGCCGTGCGACTCAAAGAGGTAAACGGCGTCTTCATGCAAATGGAGGACGAGATCGCCTCCATATGTTCCGTCATCGGGGCGGCCTGGGCCGGGGCCAAGGCCATGACCGCCACGTCGGGACCGGGTTTCAGTCTGATGCAGGAAGCAATCGGATACGGCGCTTTCACGGAAACACCCCTGGTGATCGTGGACATTCAAAGAGCCGGACCGTGCACGGGGCAGGCGACACGGGTAGGAAGCGCCGACCATATGCAGGCCAAGTGGGGCTCTCACGGTGATTACCAGGTCATCGCCCTGTCCCCGTGGTCGGTGCAGGAGATGTACGACCTTACCATCGATGCCTTCAACCTGGCGGAACAGTATCGTGTGCCTGTTTTCGTCATGGGCGAAGAGGCGGTGGGACATCTGAGAGAGAGGATGGATGTAAAATCCAGGGTCAGGGTCTTTGACCGTATGAAGAAGAGTGGCGCGCCTCCTTTTGGTATGGAGGAAGAGGACGGGGTCCCTCCTATGCCTTGCTTTGGGGAAGGTGAGAAACTCCTCGTGACCGGGTCTACCCATGACGAGTTCGGAGTCAGGAAATCGGAAGACCCCCTGGCCCATGAAAGACTCGTGTCCAGGATCAACAAGAAGATTCTGAATCATCGGGAGCAAATCATCCGGACCGAGTCCTACCATCTTGACGACGCGGAGTGCATGATCGTTTCCTACGGATTCACGGCGAGAAGCGCTCTGTACGCTGTGAAGAGACTCCGGAAAGAAGGCAAGAAGGTGGGGCTTCTCCGGCTCAAAACCATTTGGCCTTTCCCTCAGCACATTTTTCGAAAGCTGGCGACGAAAACGAGGAGGCTCTTTGTTCCTGAGATGAACAGGGGTCAGATTGCGGAAGAGATCATGAAGTATACGAAGTGCGAGGTAGTTCCCTACTTCCAGACGAATGGAGAGATTATTGAACCTCATACGATTGTTGAGCAGATCAGAAATTTGGTATCATTTTAACTCTATGAGACCATGATTATGAAATCTGGGTCGACAGATTTCATTTGGAGTTTTCAGTAATGGCCAGAGATTTGGAGCAATATTTGCGTCCGGATATCAAGTCAACGCCCTTTTGCCCGGGATGCGGGCACGGCATTCTGATGAATCAGGTCTTGCGAGCTATCGATGAGCTGAAACTCCCCATGGACAAAATGCTCTTCGTCTCCGGCATCGGGTGTGCCGCCTGGATTCCGAGTCCCCATTTCAATGCCGACACCCTTCATACGTTGCACGGCCGGGCCATCGCCTTTGCCACGGGCGCCAAGATGTTCAACCCAGAGCTAAAGGTCGTGGTGATCAGCGGCGACGGGGATCTCACCTCCATAGGGGGCAATCATCTGATCCACGCCGCAAGACGGAATATGGAGCTGACCGTTATTTGCGCCAACAACATGATCTACGGCATGACAGGCGGTCAGGCTGCCTCCACAACTCCTGTGGGCGCCTTCACGGCAACCAGCGTAGAAGGCAACCCCTACCGTCCCTTCGATCTCTGCAAGCTGGTGAAGGCTGCGGGGGCTTCCTATGTGGCCCGGTATTCCGTGACCCAGGTTCTTTCCCTGAAAGACTCGATCAAGAAGGCTCTCCGGACAAAGGGCTTTTCTTTTGTCGAAGCCCTGTCGCCCTGTCCTACCCAGTTTGGGAGAAGAAACCGGTACGACGCGCCTACCGACATGCTCAAGACCCTCATGGATGCCTGCATTCTCATGAAAGAAACTGAAGGTCTGAGTGAAGAAGTGCTGAAGGAAAAGATTGTGACCGGAGAATTCATCGATGGGTGACCTGAGGCAAATTCGAATAACCGGGTTCGGAGGGCAGGGCGTGGTTCTTGCCGGAACGATCCTGGGGCATGCCGCGATCAAGGACGGCAAGTGGGCTGCGGGGTCGAGTTCCTACGGCGCTCAGGCAAGGGGTGGATCTGCACGAGCCGACCTTGTGGTTTCCGATGGGCCGATTGTGTTCCCCCACGTGATCGAGGCGGATGTTCTCGTCACCATGGCGCAGACGGCGTATGACAAATACGGGAAAGAGCTCGCTCAGGAATCGTGGGTGATCTACGACGATGAGCTGGTTTGCCCCCGTGCCCTGGACGGTGCGATGCAAATCGGGGTTCCCGCCACTTCTTCCGCCATCAAGGAGTTGAATCAACGACAGTCGGCCAACATCGTGATTCTCGGGGCTTCGGCTGCCCTCACCGGGGTTGTGAGCAAGAATGCGCTCATAGCCTCGATCGTGGCGAACGTGTCCGAGCGCTTCAGGGACCTTAACCTGAAAGCTTTTGAGTTGGGATATCACTTGGGAAAGCAAAGAAAATCATGAATTCGAGGCCCGAAGCAACAGGCGATCAGAAGGTCCATGGCCGCTGCGAGCGATGGAAAGAGGAGATGGAGGAGTAGCAAGAATTGGCTGTTGAAGGAAGAACACATAAACCTGTGGTTGACCATGATCGCTGCGAGATATGCGCAGTCTGTCTCCAGGCCTGTCCCGCTGAACTCGCCCCGGAGTTGAGACGAGAAGACGATAGCCTCAGAGGCCGCATCTACGGCCATTCGGATAGAGGTCCGAGACTCAATCTGAGCAAGACGATCGGACCGGCTCGCTGTCAGGCGGCGTGCCCTATCGCCCAAGACGTACGGGGCTACATGCGGCTTATCTTTGAGGGCCGGTACCGGGATGCACTGGAATTGATCAGGGAGACAAACCCGCTTCCTTCCGTCTGCGGATACGTCTGCCATCACCCTTGCGAGCAAGCGTGCACTAGGGCTGGGGTGGATGACCCTCTCTCGATACGATCGCTGAAAAGATTCGTGGCTGACCACGATGACGGCGGCCTGCCCCCCCCCGCAAGGAAGGAGGCCAAGAATCAGAAGGTGGCGATCATCGGTTCCGGTCCCGCGGGGCTCACCGCAGCCTACGAGCTCTGCAAAAAGGGGTATGACGTCGAAGTGCTAGAGTCCAACAAGGAGCCGGGTGGAATGCTCTCCTGGGCCATCCCTGCATTCCGGCTGCCCCGAGACGTTCTGAAGCGTGACATCGACTACATCCGAAAAATGGGAGTTCGGATCAACACAGGCATCTCTTTTGATCATAGAAGAACCCTTGAGGACCTTCGCGAGGAGGGGGCGCACGCCGTGATCATCGCCACCGGGACACAGAAAAGCCTGAAGATGAGCATCCGAAACGAAAACGGTGTCGCAGGGTGTTTGGACTGCCTCACGTTTCTCAGGAAGTACAACTGTGGGGAATCCATGCCTCTCGGGAATCGCGCTCTGGTGGTGGGCGGGGGTAACGCGGCGCTCGACACGGCTCGTTCAGCCCTCAGGTCAGGGGCAAAAAGAGTCAGCCTTATCTATCGGAGAAGCCATGAAGAGATGCCTGCACACAAGGATGAGGTGGAGGAGGCTATTCGCGAAGGAGTTGAAATCCTGTTTCTGACGGCGCCGGTAAGGATCCTCGTGGGAGAGGGCAAGTTCAGAGGTCTTGAATGCGTGAAAACCGAGCTGCATGAGGCGGACGCCACGGGACGGAGGATGCCCGTTCCCGTGGAAGGCTCGGAGTTCGAGATCCTTGCGGACACCCTCATATCGGCCGTGGGTCAAGAGCCGGAGTACCGGGAAGTTGCGAAAGCGCTGTCTCTTGAAAGTGGAGCCGTGAGGATTAATCCTGAGACTATGGAGACGGTTGTGGATGGCGTTTTCGCCGCAGGAGATTTCGTCAACGGGCCGACTTCGGTGGTCGAAGCCATGGCGAGCGGTAAGAAGGCCGCAAAGGCCGTGGAAACGTACTTGAAAAGCAAATGATTCACCGCTGAGTCCGCTGAGAACGCCGAGGAATGCTTTCCTATTTCTCTGCGTGCACTGCGGTCTCTGGGGTGGGATTTTTAGTCTGGTAGTGAAAAATGGCTGAAGCGTGTGAATTGAGAATCAAACGCCGGCGGAAACAAGAGCCGCCGGAAGATTCGGACCAGGTCAAACCGGGCTTGGAAGAGGAGGCAGCTTCGGAAGAGGCGAGCCGGTGTTTGGTAAACAGCCCTTGCCGAAGTTGCGACCTGTGCCGGTATTTCTGTCCCGATCTTTGCATCACCAGGAACGAGAGCACCGGTCATATCGAGATCGATTACGACTTCTGCAAGGGCTGCGGCATCTGTGCCTTCGTTTGCCCGAAGGGGGCCATCACTATGGTCCGTGAGGAATAGGGCTCACGGCTCTGAAGGGTCATGAGGGTCTATATAAAACTCTTGCTTACCGCGCTTTTATGGGGCGGAACCTTTATTGCCGGAAAGCTCATCGTAGGAACCGTGAGGCCCTTTTCGGCCGCTTTCCTGAGATTCGCCATCGCCTCCTTTCTTCTCCTGTTGCTCACCTGGAGGAGAGAGGGGAGGCTGCCTTCCATCAACAGGACTCAGTTCATTGCCCTGTTTTTTCTTGGCATGACGGGCGTATTCGCCTACAACGCCTTTTTTTTCAAAGGGCTTCACTTCGTCAGCGCCGGTCGAGCTTCTCTCATCATCGCTAATAATCCGGTCTTTATCACCCTTTTTGCCGCTCTTTTTTTCAGGGAGCGACTGCGCTGGATCAAGGTCGCGGGCATCCTCCTCTCGGTGACTGGAGCTCTCATCGTTATATCGAAGGGGAACTGGGCGGACCTCATGAAAGGAGGGATCGGTTGGGGAGAGATCCTCATTTTCGGATGTGTTGCGAGCTGGGTGAGTTACTCTCTCATCGGGAAGGCGGTCATGGGAAGCCTCTCGCCGCTTGTCTCCGTGTCCTACTCATCCTTCATAGGAGCAGCGGCACTGTTCGTTCCCGCCCTTGCGGAAGGGATGGCGCCGAAACTGTCACACTATTCCATCCTGGACTGGGGTTGTGTCTCTTACCTGGGAGTGTTCGGGACCGTGCTGGGGTTTGTTTGGTACTATGAAGGCATCAAAGCTCTGGGCCCGACGAAAGCGGGACAGTTCATCAACTTTGTACCCATAAGCGCCATTCTGCTTGCCTCTCTAATCCTCGGCGAGCCGGTGACCTTTTCTCTCCTCGTAGGAGCTGCCTTCGTCATCTCCGGAGTCTATCTGACCAATATGAGAGGATGACTACTCCGTTATTCACCAACAAGGCATCATCTCCTGCCAACAGCGGACTCCGCCCGGCCTTTGCGGAGCGGGGTTCGGCATGGAGGTGAAAGTGGTGCAAGGCTCAAGGCGCAGGACGCACGAACAAAGAGAATCGCAGAAAGACGCCCAATAAGTATCTACAGTCAATCGCAATCTATCCTTTGGGCTGCTCACGAATCAGATGAACTTCAAGGAGCGAAGCTTACATTCCTGCGTCCGAAGTTTTGGAATAGATTAAGGCTCTAAAGTCTCCGTGAAAATGCCTCTGCGTGTGGCAAATCGCCGACTTCGTGTTTGTGGCGTCTGCTTTGCATAAACCACCTCCTCCAAAGCCGTTGGTAGCCGTTTCTATCAGGATCGGAACCACTTTACAGATTTCAAGGGCACATGACTCTTCTCAAGTCTTTCAATCGTGAGGTGGGAAATCTTGTCGACGTCTCCCCTGTGAAAAAGACGCAAGGACATTCTGGCGGTAGTCGTTTGAGTTTCATAGTTTCGTTCCAGACCGAAGAAGATGATCCTCACCTCCTTGCTCTTTATCGCTTCGATAACCTGCTGGATATCCACTTCATTAGGGACTCGTACCTCGAGATCCCTGTAAACATCCTTTGCATAGAATCTTTCTAGCCTCCGCAGCAGTACCAGCGAAAAGAGGGCAAGCACAGTCGTGGTTGCGGCTATCATATACTGTCCCGCTCCTGAAGCCATCCCGATGGCGGCTGCGACCCATAGACACGCTGCGGTGGTCAAACCACGAACGTTAAACCCTTCTCTTATGATGACTCCAGCGCCGAGAAAACCTATCCCCGTGACGATTTGGGCTGCGATCCTCCCTGGGTCTGTGACCTTGGCGAAGTCAAGTCCTGCGACAACATTAAACGTAGCAACCCGTGTTGACAGGACCATGAACAAGGCCGCCCCTGCACTCACCAGCAGGTGAGTTCGCAAACCTGCCCCCCTACCGTGGATGTCCCGCTCCAAGCCAAGGACTCCACCTAAAGCGGCCGCCACTAGAATGCGAACGATAAGATTCCACGGTTCTTGCGCAACATTGAAATCCATTTTCCCCTCCCGACCCTGCAAGGACAGACTGCATTGCCCCGGCACCAAGATCGACCATTACGGATGCCTGATTTAGCCGAATCCTTTTTCTATTGTCAATCCAATTGCGGCAATACTTACTCCACCCGGTGCGCCAGGAAATCTTACTCAAGGAGACGTAGTTATGAGAAAACTCGTCATGGAAAAGGAGACCAAAAAAGATTTGAGCCAGCCGGGTTGACTTGAACTATTTAAGATGCTGCAAGGACTCGCGCCAGGTTACCTCGGTATAACGACAGAGTCATCGTCATCGTATTCCGCAATCTGATACTCGCCGAGCCTATATGTGCTCTTTTCAATCATGATTCGGGTTTCAAAGCAGACTGAGGATTTCTAAGGGGTTGGAAATAAGATATTTCATACTTGAAGACCGCCGCCACATAACTTTTCCCTTCCACCTGCACTCTAACCTGTGGTTCCCATCCTGGAATTTCGAATTGGTGACAGACGATGCGACAGTCCCTTTTCAGCGTCTTTATTTTAACCCATTCAGTTATTGTTCTTCTCCTGACGATACCTCTCCCTCACCCCAAACTCTTTTGCTTCGCCCAATCTTCTTTTGGACCGTGGGCCATGTCTTCCCTACAAGGAATGACCCCTCAAATCGTTCAAGCATGTCCAAGAACAACTTGTAGGGCACAGTGAAACTAAGTTCGTCGGTTTTGAAAAACTTCCGCGCAGAGGGATCCCATCCTCCAAGCACTGCCTTAAACTGATCCCTTTCCAAGTACTTGAGAGGCCATCCAATGAGATTTGTGCAGGCGGCGCCCCAGGGGGATGCGACCACCTCGGGATCATGGGTCACAAATGCGGCAAGTTGGTGAAGGCCACACAATAGCTCGGGCCGTGCAAAGAACGACACCAATTCGGGCTCTTCTTTTGAAGTGAACAGATCAAGAGGTTTGAGAATGCAGTATTTCTTTGGAGCGGGTCTTGGGTCGATGTATTCGAAGATGCGCCGCAATTGGTCAGGAGAATCAATATACAACTCTCCTTCCATGTAGCCTGGTATCCCGCTGGACACGTATTTGATCATCGTTTCAGTCTGGGGTTTCATAAAGCCCATGAAAAAGGCACCTCCCGGGCAGCCGAAATGCCCGGCATCAAAATAGGCAGGCAAGTGCTTTTTTCGCGCCCTCCAGACAGCACCTATCACACAGCTGAAATGGCTGAAGAGGTCTTGCCAGTCTATTTCGTTCTTTTGTTCCTTCTCACGGGTGGGCAAATCCGTGGCATCAGGCGTTATCCCCTCAGAAGGTTTGGTATCCGAGTAGAAAACGCCAAAGGGCATTTCATCGTATCCTAGGGTTGAAAGGAACTTCGCTAATCTTTCCGATTGACGCTCGTCCATAAGAAATCCTCCCTTGATCGGGTTATATATTCATGAGAAGCCTTTACAAGCAAGAAAGAAATACAGGCACAGAGAAGGTTGAAAGGGTGGAGGGCACGTTTGTCAAAGTTATTAGGCTGGATTTCACCTCGGACCCTGGTCATGTCGCCTCTGAAGGCCCGAACGGTGTGAGTGGACGATTGGGATGGAAGTCTCATGAGCAGTAGGCCGGCAATACAAATGTGGCCGTCCTTGCATGTAGAGGGCGAACTGTTTCGTGGCGACGCTGTGCCT
Organism: uncultured delta proteobacterium; assembly: GCA_963740905.1. Lineage (GTDB taxonomy): Bacteria > Desulfobacterota > DSM-4660 > Desulfatiglandales > HGW-15 > JAFGDM01. The sequence continues at coordinate 231,067 of CAVUFY010000013.1, read as the reverse complement.
GAGAGTCCGTCCGAGGGGACCAGGCTAAGCGGAAGCTGATTGCTGCTGCGGTCTTTCTCGGACAAAGGCGATGAGTGCAACCGTCACCAAGGGGAGAATAGTCAGGACATAAAGGACCGACCTGATGGAGAAGGAGTCGGCAGCCATGCCGGTGAGAGGGGCCATTAAGCCTCCGGTGCCGAAGGCAAGCCCCATCATCAGGCTTGACACCATGGACCGGCCACGGGGCGCAAGCTCCTGAGCCATGGTAACGCCCAGAGGGAGAGTGGCCAGAATGAAAAACCCGGCCAGAAAAGAGCTCACATATATCCAATTGGGTGTTGTGAAGAGAAGGAGGCCGAGGCAGGGCGCGGACAAGCCATGGGAAAGATAAAACAGAAGTTTATACCCGATCCTATCGGACAAATGTCCGGCAAGGACCCCGCTCAGGGCTCCGGCCACGGTGAAAATAGAAATAATGGCTCCTATGGAGACCAGTGAATAGCCTTCCTTCGCGTAAAGAACAGGGAGAAAAGTCATGAAGGACTGGCCCACATAGGACCTCAACACCATGACCACCCAGATCAACAGGATGGATTTCCAGGCCGGGCCGAAGGCTTCTTTGATCGATCCGATGAAACCGAGGTCCGCGAGTCCTTCTACGGCCGGCACCGGCAAGGTCTTGAAAAGAACGACCACCAGAATGAGCCCGATGACCATCGTCAAAGGGGATGCGCCCAGGCCGTATCTTCCCGCAATAAAGGTGATAAACAGAGGGCCGACGCCGAAGGCAAAGGTTCCCCCCAGGTTAAAGACAGACATGGAAAGGCCGAAACGGGAGCCCGAGTAGGTAGAAACCATTCCGGCTGCGGTGGGGTGATACATGGCCGATCCGATCGACCCTAGGCAGATGAAAAGCAGAAGGAACAGGAATGACGGCGCAACTCCCACGAGGGGGATGAAGATGACTGTCAGGAGAGGGCCGCCCAATATGAAAAACCGTGTTCTGTAATGATCAGCAATGTACCCGGTCGATGGCTGAACGATGAAAGCAAGAAAACGGCCTAGCCCTGCAAGAAGTCCAACCTGGACAAGGGTCAGGGAATACTTCTCCACAAACAGCGGCATGAGGGGGTTGACAAAGGAGTTGTAGAAATCGCCCGTGAAGTGCATCAGGCAGAGAGCGAAAATCACTTTTTTGTCGGTCTTGGAATTCTCAGTCACGATTATCATCCATCAGGGCGTAGCATTCTTGCCCATACAAAGGTGAAATTCAACAACATTTAATCGGCCATACTATGCCGTGTCTCAAGAGTTCCGCCCTTTCAACTTTCAGAAAATTCTGAATTGCCAAAATCAACGAGGGAGCTTAAAAGACGGGGAACGAGGGAGTGGAGGTCCGGGGCGATGCCTGACTGCGGAGAAAGGTCAAGGTGGGGGCGGCCAGGTTTTCGAGAGCATTCTATCCAGGACGGGCAGGAGCGTCCAGGTTTTTTGGCGGGGTCTTATGCGCACAAGCCTGTCCCGATACCTTCTCAAAGCGGAAGAGACTTCCTCAACCGTGAAGGCGTTATGAGCCACGAGGCCTTCCCGGATGGCTCTTGCGAGGATCATCGTATCGGCGGGGATAAAATGGAACAGACGCTCTCCCCAAATCCCGCTGTAGCCCAGATAAAGACTGATGCAGCGTTCCAGGGAAACCTCCTTGAGAATTTTGCGGCAGGCGATGAGTTTAAGTTCGTGAGGGCTTTTTCTGGTGATGACGAAATCGCCCGCTCCCACCTTTGGAGGTTCAACGGCTTCCCGGTGCGCCTGATCATACAGGCGGAACAGGATACCCAGGATGCGGCCTTTGATCCTGTCGCTGGTGGGTGAATCAAAGTATTGGAAGGGCAGTTCATTGATGTAAAAATTCATGTTCCGGTGTTGAACCCCGAGTTCATGGAAGCGGCTGAGCCAGACGGTAAAATACGCATAGACCCGGGCGACTCGATGACCGGGAATCATCAGGTTACCGCCTCCGAGGGGCCTCACCACAGCACCGGGTTGGCGGGCGTGAAGTTTTTTCAGGTTTTCGTGCTCCAGTTGGGCGATCCGGCTCATGGCGCCTTCGTTCTTGGCCACAATCATGGCCAGCTTCATTTTCTTTCCGCCCACTGTGGCAACACTTATCCTGAATACATAGGCATATTCGCCTTCCTGAAAGAGGCGGGTTTCTACGACGCTCATGTCGGTCAGGTCGAACGGCTGTCGACAGAGCTCTCCCATGCTCCGGACAAGCGGCCCGCCCGGTTTTGCGAGGTACCCGCGAATCGCCTCTCGCAGTGCGCCGGAGTGCAGACCCCTCCTGAAAGGGCGACCCCAGTAGTCACTCATGGCATGGATGTCGTGAACGTAGATGGATGGCATTCTTAGTGCAGGATCTGACTCAGGAAGAGTTTGGTCCGCTCGTGCCGGGGGTGTTCGAAAAACTCTTCGGGCGTATTTCCCTCCACGATCTTCCCATAGTCCATAAAAAGCACTCTATGCGCCACGCTCTTGGCAAATCCCATCTCGTGGGTGACCACGATCATGGTCATGCCCTCCTTAGCGAGATCAATCATGACGTCGAGCACCTCTTTGATCATTTCAGGATCCAGAGCGGAGGTGGGCTCGTCAAAAAGCATCACCTTGGGATTCATAGAGAGGCTCCGCGCGATGGCCACGCGCTGCTGCTGCCCGCCGGAAAGCTGGCCGGGATATTTTCGAGCCTGCTCGGCGATGTGCACCTTTTCAAGGTAGTGCATGGCCGCTTCTTCCGCCTGCTTCTTCGGGACCTTCCTTACCCAGGTGGGACCCAAGGTCAGATTTTCCAGGATGGTCAGGTGGGGAAAGAGGTTGAAATGTTGGAACACCATGCCCACCTCGGTCCTGATTTTTTCAATGTTCTTGATATTATTGGTGAGTTCAATTGCGTCTACGATGATTTTGCCTCGCTGATGTTCTTCAAGACGATTGATGCAGCGAATGAGCGTTGATTTGCCTGATCCTGACGGCCCGCAGATCACGATGCGCTCCTGCCTCTGCACATCGAGGTCGATGCCCTGGAGAACATGAAACTCCCCGAACCACTTGTGCAGGTCCGAGATCTCGATCATGGGGCCTCCTACGGATGGAGTCGATGCGGCTTTCCTCACTTCCTCGGTCATGATATCCTCTGTGCTTCTTGCGAACTTCATTCTTCGCTCACCTCCCGACGGAAAGCTCTTTTTCCAGTTTGCGGCTGTAATTGGACATGGAAAAGCAGCCCAGGAAATAGAGAATCGCGAGAAAGACATAGGCCTCGCGGCTGAATCCCATCCAGTCCGGGTTCGACAACACCGTCTGCGTCGTTCGCAGGAGATCGAAAAGGGCAATGATCACCACAAGGGAGGTATCCTTGAAGGCCGAAATGAGGATGCTCACCGTGGGGGGGATCACAATCTTCAACGCCTGGGGGAGGATGACCAGCCTCATGGTCAGATAATAGTTGAGTCCCAGGGCTTCAGCCGCCTCATACTGGCCCCGGGGCATAGCCTGAAGCCCTCCTCTGACAACCTCGGCAATGTAAGCGGCAGTGAAAAAGATAATGGCTGCCTGGGCCCTGAGAATTTTGTTGAGATTAACCCCTTCGGGCAGGAAAAGAGGAAATATGATGGAGGACATGAAAAGGAGGCTGATCAGAGGCACGCCCCGGATCAATTCAATGTACAGGACGCACAGGGCCTTGATTAGGGGCATTCTGGACCGGCGACCGAGGGCAAGGATCACCCCGAGCGGGTAAGCGGCAGTCAGCCCGAATACGGCAAGCAGAAGGGTAAGGGGCAGACCTCCCCATTGCGTGCTCTCCACCGACCTGAGGCCGAAAACTCCCCCTTTCATCAGGGCTCCCATGGTGGCCAGCCCTAAGATCCACGCGTAGGCCAGGTGTTTTTTCCAGTGCCTGCGGTCCCTGCTGTAAAAAAGAAGACCAAAGAGAATGAGCATGGCAATGGCAGGCCGCCACTGCGAGTCATAGGGATAAAAGCCGAAAATGATGAACCGGAAATTTTGGGTAATGACAGACCAGCAGGCGCCTGCAGCTCCCTTGCACGCCTGAGCGGACGAGAACCAGTTGCTGCGCAGGAAAGCCCACTCAATGAAGGGCGGGACGGTTTTCCAGAGGATAAAAAGGGTGGCGATCGTGAGAAGAGAGTTAAAAACCCCGTTGAACAGTCTGCCTTTAATCCACCCGATGACACCTATGCTGGTCACCGGCGGTTTCAGGACTTCTCCTTGGAGGGCTTCACTCATGTGTGCCTATCGCTCCACCAATGCGACTCGCTTGTTGTACCAGTTCATGAAAACAGAGGTGGAAAGACTGAAAGTGAGATAGACGGCCATGATCAGTGCCACGCCTTCGACAGACTGGCCGGTCTGATTGATGGTCGTGTTCGCCACGGATACGAAATCCGGATATCCGATAGCCACAGCCAGAGAGCTGTTTTTTGTAAGATTCAGCATCTGGCTGGTCAGAGGAGGAACAATAACTCTTAAAGCCTGGGGCAGGATGACCAGGTTCAGCACAAGCGTCGGCCTGAGCCCCAGGCTCATTGCCGCTTCTCGCTGTCCTTTCCCCACGGATTGAATGCCAGCTCGCACCACTTCAGCCACGAAGGCGGCGGTGTAAAGGACGAGACCTAAAAGGATGGCCATGAACTCCGGGCTGACGGTGACCCCTCCCACAAAGTTAAATCCCATGAGCTTCGGTGCATTGAGTTTCATAGGGGTCCCGAAAGCCAGCCAGATGATCAAAGGAAGCCCTATGATAAGAGCCGCTGACACCCGGAAGACCGGGAAATACAGGCCCGTTCTTTCCTGACGTCTCTTCGCCCATCGCCGCAGGACGTAGGACGCGACACAGCCGGCCAGCAGAGCGAGGAGCATCCACTTGTGTGCCGGATGAGCTTCAGGAATCGTGAAGGCAACCCCGCGGTTGCACAGATAGATGCCGGCTCCCGGGGAGATGGCCTGCCGCACCGGAGGCAGAGTTTCATAAAAGATGGCATACCAGAAAAAAAGCTGCAGGAGGATAGGGATATCCTGCATCACCTCGATGTAGATGGAAGCAAGCTTGGAGACCAGCCAGTTGCTTGAGAGTCTTGACACGCCTATGATAGTGCCGAACAGGATCGTGAGGACGATACCGACGAAGGCCACCTTTATGGTGTTCAAGGCCCCTACAAGGAGTGCGCGGGCATAGGTGTTGGCCGCGGAATAGGGAATAATGGATTCCCCAATTTCAAAAGAAGCTTCCTTATGGAGGAATCCAAAACCGGTGGCAATACCCTGCCTGCGAAGGTTGGTGACGGTATTGGAAACGAGATAAAAGGCGATGAGCGCCACCACCAGCAAAGTGAGAATCTGGAAGAGAATTCCTCTCTTCTTCGGGTCAAGCCAAAAGGGTACCTTTCCGGGCGTTGCCCTGTGTATCATGGCAGTCGTGGCCCCTTGAGATCCATACGATTTTTCCGGCTTGCTGCCGAATGACGGAAGCGTGGCCCCCTGGTCCTGTCAGGATGGGGGAGGCAGAGCGTATAAAGTGGGTGCCCTGCAAGGGCAGCAAGGGCACCCATGGAAGGATCAGATCATCTAAAGGGAAAAGAGTACATCAGGCCGCCATTGAACCACAAGGCGTTCAGGCCCCGTTCCAGTTTGAGGGGCGTCTCTTTGCCCACGTTCCTCTCAAAAACCTGGCCGTAGTTGCCCACCTGCTTTACGATGTTGCATGCCCAAGCATCGTCAAGACCCATGGCTTTGCCCATGCCCGGGGTAACCCCGAGAAAGCGCTGAATGTTGGGGTCGGTGCTTTTGAGCATGGTATCCACATTTTTGGAATCGATCCCCAGTTCTTCAGCTTCGATCATGGCCATAACGCTCCAATTGACGATGTCATACCACTGATCGTCCCCGTGACGAACAACAGGAGCAAGGGGCTCTTTGGAAATGATTTGGGGCAGGATGATATAGTCATCGGGGTTGGGAGCGACTGCACGGATACCGGCCAGCTGGGACGCGTCCGAGGTTATGCAGTCACATCGTCCGGCGAAGAAAGCCTTGTTCAGCTCGGCGTTGTTTTCAATGACCAGGGGTTTCCATTGCATGCCATTTTTCCGGAAGTAATCCGCCGCATTCATCTCGGTCGTCGTGCCGGGAAGAACGCAAACGGTGGCCCCTTTCAGCTCTTTGGCGCTCTTCACGCCCAGCTTTTTGGGGACCATGAAACCCTGGCCGTCGTAATAGTTCACGTGCACGAAGTTAAGGCCATTGGTCGTTTCCCGTGTCAGCGTGATGGTCGTGTTTCGACAAAGAACGTCAATTTCTTTTGACTGAAGCGCAGGCAGGCGCTGAACTGCCGTGAGGGGGACAAATTTAATCTTATTGGCGTCGCCGAGCACCGCAACGGCAATGGCTCTGGCCGTGTCAACGTCCAAACCTTTCCACACTCCCTTTTCATCAGGCATGCTGAACCCGGCCAAACCGGCGTTAACTCCCGCTATGAGGGTCCCTCTCGCTTTTACCTCATCGAGGGTCCCCGCCGTCACCGCGGCAGGCAGGGCAAAGAGAGCCAACACAAGCATCGCAACCATAATCCTCACCATTTTCATCCGTCATACCTCCTCTCGCTTTTTGTTGGTTGGTGAACACTCCTTCCTCTTATACGCACCGGACCCGACCAGAGGCTTCTTATCCCCTTCGAGTCAGTTTCGGTCACTGCATACCCGATGAGGGAATTCTCTCCCAATGGGCCTGCATATCACAGGGTACCATTCCTTACAAGGGAAAACATAGCATTAGACCTGAGCCTACAACCTCTTTGAAAGCCGCGGAGAAGTACTGAGGCCAGGGCGACGGTGCGTTTTGCTGCGGCCTGAGGACGCCGCATGGTTCGATTGCATCTTGACCTCAGAGGACCGCCTCCCATATATTGCCGGTTGACCACTGGTCTATAGGTTGGAGAGAGCTCAAAAGAAAAGGAGGTTGGCATGCTGGAAAACCGGACGGTATACATCAATGGGGAATTCGTTCAATGGAACCAGGCGAAAGTCCATATTATGTGCCACAGCTTCGGGCGGGGATCGGCCATTTTCGAGGTGCTCAGTCTGCACCAAACAGACGCGGGACCGTGCGTCTTTCGCCTTGACGAACACATCCAACGCCTCTACCGGACAGCCGCCCTCCTGGACATGGAGGTGCCCCTGGACCGGGAGACTCTTCACCAGGCCGTCCTTGAATCGGTGAGGCGCAACCGCGTCGGACAGGGCTTTATCAAAATCATCTGCTACTACCCCGAAATCGCTTTTGGCATACTGCCGCCTCAAAAGAAGTTGAATGCCTCCATCTTCGTCGTGGACCCTGTGGAAGACCTGGGAGGGCTCCCTTTTCCGTTTGAGAAAGGGACCACTGTCTGCCTGTCCAAGTGGCGGAAACTGGACCCGCAAACCGTCCCGGTAGAAGCCAAAGCTGCGGCCAATTATTTGAATGGCATGATGGCGAGGTCTGAAGCGAAAAACAGGGGTTTCGAGAATGTCATCATGCTGGACACTCAGGGATTCATCGCAGAGGGAGGCACGGAATCTGTGTTCCTGGTCAAAGAGGGGACACTCATGACGCCCAGCCTGGGAACGGTCCTTCAAAGCATTTCCCGCAAATCCGTTCTCGAACTGGCCGCTGAAATGGGCATTCAGTCAATGGAAGCTCGATTGAACCCAGGAACCCTTTTTGAGGCGGAAGAGATCTTCTTTTCGGGCACGCCGATCAAGGTGCTGCCCGTGCGGCAAATGGAGGAAAGAGCGTTTGAGGTCGTTCCGGGGCCCGTGAGCAGGAAATTGATGAATGCTTTGGCGGAGATTTTGCCGGGCAGGGATGAACGGTTCAAGAAGTGGCTGTTTCCGGTCGGGAAATAGCGAGTTTATCTGAATGCTTGCGGGACGGTCTGGCTGAATTTCTCCGCCACCTTCCGGGCTATCAGGGGCGCGTTTCCGCCGGCGCGATTATTGATGATCACGTTCGCGTGTACCCCTTGCTCGATGGCGGCAAGCATGATTGCCACGGTGTCTTCCACCATGGAAGGGCTCATCATGCCGTCAATCAGCTTGTCGAAAGGGAAAGCCCTGATGAAGGCTTCATCGTAACGCATGTTTCTGGGGGTCATGAGCCTGACTACGCATTGAGCGCCGGAGTTGAGAAACTTCTCGGCCCCTCTTGAGAACTGCTCTCTGAGAGGAGGGAGCCAGGTCCAGTGGGACAGAACCTGACCCACGCCGTGCTTCTCGATCACTTCGAAATAGGGTTCGGAAAGAAGGGACTCGGTCCTCAGCTCGATGTGATACCTTTCGTCTTCAGGAATGCGTCCCAGGAAATCGTCGAGTGATGCCGCGAAATCCCGGGGTAGGGTGCGTTCTTTTCTTGCCTGATATTCCTGCTCGAACAAGAAAGCTTCGATTGAGGCATCGAAAAGCTTTCGGGCCGGCTCATAAAACCGGCGAGTAAAGATTTCGGCATCCAGATAGCTCGGATTTTCAATGAATTTCCCTTGTCTCCATAGTCTTAGCGCAAAAAGCTCCTGTGGCACTTTCAAGATTAACCGGTCATTTCCCCCGACATATTTCCGATAGGCTTCCAGTGCTTGATGCGTTTTCGTAGGCTTCAGGTCTGAGTCAAGAAGAAGGCCGTAAAAGGTAAAATCCAGTTCAAGGACGGCAAAATGCTGGAAATATTCCGCGACGCTTTCGACGGGAAGGACTTCTTCTGTCAAGGTCTCATTCCTGACAGACTTGGATCTCCGAGTGATCCTCCCTCTGTAACGTTCTCCCGAGTAAACTTGCTCTATCCAGCCGGCGTATCTGTCGCTTGCCGTCCCCATGAAGATCATGGGATGGAGATTCCGGAACATGAACCTTTCAGAGTCGTTCGTAGTGTTTCCTGTCATTTCCGGGAGTTTAACGCGCCCGGAATGGAGAGGTCAAGATTGTCAAAAAACATTGAGATTTTCTGGGGTCATTCTTATTTTCTAATCACATCCGGGCAAGCGGCACGGCGGGCGGCTCACAGGAAATGACTGTAAGGCTTGATTGATCATTTCCGGACAAGGGAAGGGGACCGAGCGCATCGGGAAAAACCGTTAAAGGAGATATCATCAAATGAAGGAAAAAAGAAACGTTTCGCTTCAACAGATCATCATGAAAAAAGACCCTCATATGGAGATCCCCTCTGACAAGGAAGTCAAGGTGTCATATACCGATGACTTCTTCCGATGGAACGATCTTTATTCCTGGATCAAGGAGTTCAAGTTGGGAACTGCGGGGTATCGGGACGCCTTTAACATGGAAGACTTTTTTTCCACCGATGCGCCTTACAACGCGCATACGATTATGATCGTGGCTGAGGCGATGGCCCGAATCTATAACCGGCGGGATTATAGGTCTATCCACCTCGGCGGCGAGGTCCGAAGGTACACTCCTTTGATCATCGAACTTGTGAGCAGGATCTTCGCATCCCACGGCGTCACCGTTCACCTCAATGCCGACAAGGAAACGACCCCCATTTGGGCGACTTCCTTCGGCGTCTTCTACAACGATCTGGACGGGGGTGCCAACGTGACTGCCAGTCATTCCCAGAACTTCAAGCAGGGCTTTAAGCCTGTTGATAGCAAAGGGATGCAACTGCTCGACATGGCGGATGAAATACGGGATGAAGTGAGGAAAATCGGGGAAGAGGCAGCAGCAGGCAGTTTCACTATTACCCTAAGCCCGGCCGTATCCCCTGAGATCAAGCAGGACTTCCACTATATCAAAGCCTATGCGGAGTATCTTAGTGACATTATACCTGAAGAGGCTTTCCGCCTTGTGCTCGACGCCCAGGATAGAGGGATGAAGGTGGGAGTGTCCACCGTGGGGGGCAGCATGTACGAAAATTCCCTGGCGATTTTCGAACATTTCGGGATTCGGACGACGCCCAAAGGCATGATCCGGTATATGCACTGGGAGAAACGAGACGATTTTCACCGTGTGGGGGAGATCGACGGAGAGAACTATGGTTGTGATCCCACAAAACAGATTATCTACCGCCACATCGGGCTTAAGGAAAAACTGCTCTCAGGAGAAATCCATTTCGGTTTTATCTGGGACCCGGATGGTGATCGGTACAATATTGTGACGATTGCGGATGGATCTACCGAATCGCGAGCCGAAGAGAGCGGCCTCGAGGTGGAAACGATCAGGGGGAGCGACAAGTGTATCGTCTACTTTAAGCCGAATCAGATTTACTTTGTCAATGCCGCCCTGAAGCTTGAAATGCTGGCAAAGACCGGAGAGCTGTTCAAGTATGACCAGGTGATAGGCACCACTTTTCCGACTTCAAAGTCGATCGGCGAACTGGCCCGGGTATTCAATGAAAAATATGAACGGGAGTTTGCCGAGAGGGGAACAAGGGTCAGGGTCTTCAACACCCCCGTGGGATTCAAGTATTTTGGTGAAATGGTGGCGGAAGTGGAAAAAAAAATCGAGCAAAGCGGGGAAGTCATTCTGAAAGAAGCTACCGGCAGGGAAGTCAGCCTGGGCGGTGACCCTCGCATCCTTATCATGGCGGAAGAATCGGGCGGTGCGGCCATGGGCAGTTCGAACTGGCGACCAAGCAGGAGTGGCAAGAGAAAGAGCCTGGCCATCAAGGAAAAAGATGGCATGCAGGTTGCCCTGATGAACCTGGGCATCATGAGCAAGCTTTTCCTCGATCGGAAATCCTATGCGGAACTCTACGTCGAAAAGATCGCAGAGTACGACATACAGTTCAGGTACTACAACCGCATTGACAAGAAGCTCTTTGAAGAGTCCCTGACCGGTGAAGCCAGGGAAAAGGCGAAGGCCATCGGAAACCGGGCCAAGGACTACATGGTGGGAACCTTTCGGTCCTTCACCGACGGAAAATCTCCTGCCCGGGTGAGGAAAGAACTTCAGGCGCTTGTGGGGAACGAGGTGAGTCTTCCCCAAATCCAGAGGGTCTTCTGGGCCGGGGACGGAACATACATCGATTTCGGATCGGCATGGTTTGAGCTAAGGGCATCTGGAACGGATGCAGTCCTTCGCTTTTACATAGAAGGGAAGGACAAGGCGCTCTTGACCAGGATGAACGATGCCTTTGTGGGCGTTGCCGACCGGAAGATCAAGGAATTGAGCGCAACTCATACAACCAACAGAAATGCATAGCGGTTCATGGCCTGCTTGTAATCCGTGAGCGGTTCGATAGGGTACCCGAGCTGCCTCACAGTGGAGAATACGTCCACGGCCATGGACTCGGGCGAAGGTCGCGCAGAACGAGGCACCCTGCATTTCCCCCGTTCCCCGGAGCATTCATCGCAGATACAGCAGCTGTCCATGAACAGGAGGAAGGCTCTTTCGTATCCGAGAAGAAAGACCTCTCTTTCCAGTTTCGACAGGCCCATGTTCAATTTCCGTGACCAGGAGTGCCGGTCTTCCGGTTTGCGGACTTTTTTTTCGAAGTGGAAGACCGCGGTGACAGAGTATTCCTTAAAGAATCTTTCGCATTCGGCCACGGTGGGAACATTGGGTGGACAGGTGGCGTTTCGGCCGAACTCTCCGCAGCCGAAGGTGCACTTCATCCTCACCCATTGGGATACCACGATGTTTTCAGGTTTCATCCACCTGAAATCGCCAAAACCGTGCTGCTGAAAAAGAGCCTCCAGTTCTATCTTTTTATCTTTGTTCAATCGTGTTTTCTTGACCATATCCTTGCCTCCTCATGGGCGACGTAGGTGAGAGAGATGTCCGGTCAGTTTAAAGACTCAAGGTCCGTTCATCAAGCGAATTGGACAATTTATCCGCAATCAGGTAAGAGAAAGGGGGAGACTTGCCCGAGAATCATGATCCTCACAGCTTGTTGAAACAGCTGAAATGATACGAAGGAAGGAGTGTTCATCATCCAGAGATGGAGACGAGAGAATACATCGAGCTGGAAGAAAAATACGGCGCCCACAATTATAAGCCTCTCGACGTAGTATTGAGTAGGGGTCAAGGAGTGTGGGTCTGGGATGTAGAGGGAAGGAGATATCTTGATTGCCTTTCAGCGTACTCGGCTGTCAACCAGGGTCACTGCCACCCCAAGATCATGCAGACCATGATCGAACAAGCCGGGAGACTCACCCTGACCTCCAGAGCCTTTCGGAATGATCAACTCGGTCTGTTTTACGAGGAGCTCTGTGAGCTTACGAATTCACACAAGGTCCTGCCCATGAACAGCGGCGCCGAGGCGGTGGAAACCGTGATCAAAGCAGTGAGGAAATGGGGCTACCAGGTCAAAGGCGTACCCCATGGAAGGGCGGAGATCATCGTTTGCGAGAACAACTTCCACGGCAGGACCATTACTATCGTAGGATTCAGCACGGAGGAGCACTACCGAGAAGGTTTCGGGCCCTTTACGCCGGGCTTCAAAATCATTCCCTTTGGAGATGCCGAAGCGCTGGAAGAGGCCGTCACGCCCAACACGGTCGGGTTTCTGGTGGAACCCATTCAGGGAGAAGCGGGTATCATTATCCCGCCCGAAGGATACCTGAAAAAGGCCAAATCCATTTGTGAGAAGAATCGGGTGGTACTAATCCTAGACGAGATTCAGACCGGGCTTGGCCGCACAGGCAAGCTTCTCGCCGAGCAACACGAGGGGATCGAGGCGGATATCAGCCTGGTGGGCAAGGCCCTGTCCGGCGGCTATTACCCCATATCCGCCGTGCTTTCCAGCACAGAAGTTCTGGGCGTCCTGCGGCCGGGGGAACACGGGAGCACCTTTGGGGGAAACCCGCTTGCCTGTGCCGTGGCAAGAACGGCTCTCAGGGTGCTGACTGAAGAGAACATGATCGAGAACGCCCGGAACATGGGGGATTACTTTCTGGAGCGATTGAAGAACATCAAGAGTCCCAGAATCAAAGAGGTGAGGGGGAGGGGACTCATGATCGGAGTCGAGCTCTTCCCCGGAGCAGGAGGCGCCCGCAGCTACTGCGAAAAACTCATGACCCTCGGCATCCTCTCCAAGGAAACCCACGAGGATATCATCCGTTTCGCGCCCCCTCTTGTCATCGGTCGCGAGGAGATCGACTGGGCAATGGAGAGAATTGAAGAGGCGTTGTAGGCCGGCGCGGCTCCAGAGTTGTCGAAAGGCCATCCTGGACAGGAGCAGGCGGAAAATACACGGTGAAGGTGGTTCCCGCTGATTGATGGCAGTCCTCCCCTTTCGAGCAGAACGGACACGTGCTGATCCTCCCCGGGCACACGTCCGTGTCGTTCGGTATGAAGCGGCATCTTTCGGAGACCATGTCGATCTTGAAATGGTAACGCTCTGAGAAAATCTTCATCCTCAGCAGGTCGGCCCCCTTTCCGCCTGCATTGAAGTCGAAGGATCGTTTGGACGAATAAGCCATGGTGTCGCGAGTGGAGAAAAAGCCTTCGAAGATTCTCTTCCGAGCCTCTTCAGGGATACCGACTCCATGGTCGCGCACGAGCAGAAGCGTTCCTTCTCCCTCATTTTGCACCCACACCTCCATCTTGCCTTCATCGGGGGTATTTTCCACCGCATTCTTTATGAGCCCATCGATGATCTTATGGAGTACATCGAGAGGAATAAGAATGAGGGGGGTGGAATCGAGCCTAGTTGTGATCTCTACCTCCCGGTGAGCGAAGAAAGGCTTCAAGTATGCCAAACGGTCCCGGACCACGTCGTCGAGTTTCAGCTTTACAGGCACAGAGACCTTAGGGCCGAAGAGTTCGTCGATACGCTGCCTGATCCGTTCCAGGGCTTGACCTTCTCCGCATTGTTCTGCAACCAGAACGGCCAGTTCATCCGCACACTGGTCAAGGAGAAGGGAAAGAACGGTGTAAGGCCTGTACTGTCTCGCCTCCATGATGTCCTCCGCCTCGATCTGAATCTCTCTGATGCGGTCGAGATTCCGCTTGGCCATATCCATGGTTGTCTTCCATGGGTCTCCGGCCGCAATGCCCATCCTTTTTTCCATGATGGCGAGTGAGCCGGAAAGGACAGCCAGTGGAGTTCTGAGTTCGTGGGACAGATGGTTGATCATTTTGTCCTTCGCTCTGTTCATGCTGGAGACTTCATGGTAGGCCCGCTTGAGTTCTTCGGACACCCTGGCATTTTCTATGGAAAGGGCCACGGTTCCGGAGATCATCCCGAGGACTTCGATATCACGTTGATCAAAGTTGCCTTCTTTCTTGTTGATGGCGCAGAGCACACCACCGATCTTCTCGCGACCTCGCAAAGGCACTATGGCAAGGTTGCGCGTCTTGTACCCGAGTTTTCTGTCTCGTTCTTCATGAAGCCGCCGGTCAACAGACAAATCAGAAACGATGAGCGGCTCACCGGTCCTCACCACTCTGCCCGCCATGAGCTGATCCGAGGAGAAGCGCACTTCCTTGACTCTTTTTTGCATGTCCGTTGTGTCGTAAGCGGCTCCGATCACAAAAAATTCGTTCTTCTCCTCATCCAGGTGGATGACGACGCTGCCTTCAGACTCGGTGAGCCTCTTGACCTCGCCGTTCACGTAGTCGAGAAGCCCTTCAAGGTCCGGGTATCTCGGGAGGGCGAGGCTGAGAAGAAGCATGGCCTCGTTGATGCGGGCGATGCGCTTGTCCTGGGTGATGTCTCGAAAGATGGCTATGACTCCGGAGGGTTCCCGGCCCGACTCTGAGTAGACTGCTGCCCGTATGGCCACGTCGAGAATTCGCCCGTCTTTTGTCACTCTCTTTGATTCATGTCGAACCAGGATCTTTTCTTTGTAAAGACGCTTGAGGTTCTCCACCGTACCTTTTTTCGCTTCCTTTGGGACAAATGGTATCTTTTTGCCCTCCAGTTCCTCAATCGTCCAGCCGAAGATCTGGGTGAATCCAGGGTTCAGGTAGGTGGGAACCCCGTCCATGGTGAAAACGCCGATGGGATATGGAACGAAGTCGAGGAGAGTTCTGAATCTTCGCTCGGATTCTCGCAATGCCTCTTCGGCATGCCTGCGCTGACTCACATCCTGGAAAGTCTCCACGGCACCGACAATGTTCCCTTCCTGATCCTTGAGCGGTGCCGCGGTAAAGAAGAGCCATTGCCCTTTCTCCGCCAGTTCGGGGAAGAACAGCTCTGCCTCGAAAGCGCCTTCAGCTACCAGAGATCTCCTGACATTGCCTCCGAAATACTCCAGAATGGTTTCCTCGGAAACCTGGTCGACGATGAAATCTACCATCACCGGTTTAGGCTTGGAGTAAAAGGTCATCCACTGGTTCTTTGTGCCGATCATCTTGTCGGCGGAAATGCCCTTGAATTTTTCGTAGGCTTTATTGCAGTGGGTGATGAAGTGATCCTTGTCGATCACAAGGGTGGGAATGGAACTGCCCTGGACGATGAGAGAAAGTACTTCCTCGCTTTTCTTCAGTGCCGTGTAAGCACGCCGGCATTGGGCAAGGTCTTCTTCCAATCCAAGGATCTTCTTTTCCGACTCATCCAGGTCCTCTTTCAAGGCCATGCAAAAGATCTCCTGTTCCTCGGGTTCTTCTTACTATTTGGTGCCTGCTGCCTTCGCCGGGGCAGGCGGGAAATACACGATGAACGTGGTTCCCGCTGATTGATGGCAGTCCTCCCCTTTCGAGCAGAACGGACACGTGCTGATCCTCCCCGGGCACACGTCCGTGTCGTTCGGTATGAAGCGGCATCTTTTGGAAACCATATCAATCTTGAAATTGTATCGTTCGGAAAAGATCTTCATCCTCAGCAGGTCCGCCCCCTTACCCCCGGCATTGAAGTCAAAGGGCCTTTTCGACGAGTAGGCCATGGTATCCTGGGTGGTGAAGAATCCCTCGAAAATTCTTCTCTGAGCATCCTCGGTGATCCCAACCCCGTAATCTCGAACCACCAGTTCAGCCCCTTCCGCCTTTTTGCGGACGGTGACCTCGATTCTTCCTTCGTCCGGTGTGTTTTCGACGGCGTTCTTCACCAGCCCGTCGATCACTTTGTTCAGGACGTCCGGCGGGAGGTAAACCACAGGGACTGAGTCAATCGTCGTGGAAATTTGGACGTCCCGGTGGGCAAAAAGCGGTTTCAGCGTTTCCAGCCGCTCCTTTACGGTTTTGTCAAGGCTGATCACCTCCGAAACGGCTTTCCTGGCCCCGAAGATTTCGTCGATCCGCTGTCGAATGCGCTGCACTACCGGCTTTTCTCCCACCTCCGCTGCAAGGAGGGTTTCTATTTCATCTGCGCAGGTGTTGAGCATGGTCGTGAGGACGGCATAAGTCTTGTATTGCTTGTTATCCATGATATCGTGGACTTGATATTGAATGTCCACAACGCGGTCAAGATTCCTCTGGAGCCTTTCCATGGTCGGTTTCCACGTGTCCTCCGGGAGTGCGGCAAGGCGTTTCCCGAGAGTACTGAGAGAACCGGAGAGAATGGATACCGGGGTCCGCAGCTCGTGAGACAGGTGATTGATCACCTTGTCCTTGGCCCGGTTCAGACTGGTGACCTCCCTGTATGCCTTCTTGACTTCCTCGGAAAACCTGGCGTTCTCGATTGAGAGCGCCACCGTGCCCGCTATCATGCTCAGCAATTCCACGTCGCTCTCGTCGAAGTTTCCGTCCTTCTTGTTGATTGCGCACAGAGCACCGATGATCCGGTCACTGCTCTTCAACGGCACGAGGACCAGATTTCTGGTCCGGTATCCGAGCCTCCGGTCCCTCTCCCGGTGCAGTTCTGGGTGAATGGATGTGTCCGAGACGATCATCGGTTTGCCGGTCCTGATCACCTCTCCGGCGATGAGTTGGTCCATCCCGAAGCGCATTTCCCTGGTTCTCTTCTCCGTATCCATGTCGTCATAAGCGGCCCCAAGGATGGAAAGCTCGGCCTGCAACTCATCATGGAGCACGACGATGGCGCCTTCGGTCCCCACCAGCTCTTTTACTTCCCCGTTGATGTAATAGAGGAGGTCATCGAGATCAGGGTACTCCGGCAAGGCCATGCTGATCCGGAGCATGGCCTCGTTGTTCCGGGCGATCCGTTTTTCTTTGGTCACATCCCTCAGAATGACAAGCGTGCCTTCAGGCTGGTCCTGGGAAACGGAAAAAACAGCGGCCCGGAGGAACACATCAAGCACCCGGCCGTCCTTCGTGATTCTCTTCGTCTCTTTCTGCAGAATGCCCTTTCCCTCGTAGAGCCGCCCCAGATCGTCGCTGTCCTCTTTCTCCACACCCGGCGGGATGAAACTGAGGCTCTTCCCCTCCAGTTCACTGAAGGACCACCCGAAGATCTGGGTAAAGGCAGGGTTGAGATAGGATACGTTTCCATGCAGGTCAAAGACGACAATGGGGTAGGGAGCAAAGTCGAGAAGAGTCCTGTACCGCTTTTCCGACTCCCTCAGAGCCGTTTCCGATTTCTTCCGCTCCGTGATGTCCTGCAAGGATTCGATGGCACCGGTGATCCTGCCGTCCTCGTCGATGATGGGAGCCGCGGCAAAAAACATCCATTTCCCTTCTCCTTCAAGGTCGGGAAAGAAGTCTTCCGCCTCATAGGCACTCTCGATCACATCAGACCGGCGGAGACTGTCGCCGTAATACTTCCGCATCTCTTCCTCTGAAGCCCTGTCCACAACAAAATCGGCCAGCACCGGCCTCTCGCTCGCATAAAATGTCATCCAGTAGGCATGCGTTCCAATCATGGCTCCAGCCGGGATTTTGGTTAGATTCTCGTAAGCCCTGTTGCAGTGGGTCAGAAAATGTTGCTCGTCGATGACAAAAGTCGGGATGGAACTTCCCTCGACGATCTGGGCAAGTCGCTTTTCGCTCTCCCTCAGGCCTTCTTCGGCCGATCTTCGCTCCGTCACATCCTGCAAGGTCTCGACCGCACCGATGAGATTTCCGGTTGCATCCTTTAGCGGCGCTGCTGTGAGAAACAGCCAGCTGCCCTTTTCGCCGAGCCTTGGAAAGAATGCCTCCGCCTCATAGGCTCCTTCTGCGACGGGCGATTTCCTGCATTTTCTTCCATAATACCATACCATCTCTTCTTCAGGAGCTTGTTCCACAATGAAATCGGCCATGTAAGGTGTGTCGTGAGACTTCGCTTCGAGCCAATTCCTGGGCTTTCCCACAATGTCGGCCGCAGAGACGCCGAGGAGGGTTTCGAAAGCCTTATTGCAGTGGGTGATGGTATGATTTCTGTCGGTCACAAACGTGGGGGTAGGGATGGCTTGAATGATCTGGGAGAGCATTTCCCGATGCTCTCTCAAAACCTGTTCGGCACTCCTCGCCTTGGCGGCTTCCTGCTCGAGTTCTCTTACTCTTCGCTGCAGTTCTTCATGGCGGGGCTTGCCGGGCATCCTTCGTTCCTCCATCACGGACTTTCCGAATATAAGAGAACGATATTACAGGAATATCCAAATCTCAACACCAAATTTCGGCCCTTGATCGGGGGGCACTCCTCAGCCCCATGGATCCTATTCTATCGCATTCTTCTTCTGACGCGTCTTTATCTCTGTGATCCGGCTTCGAATGAGTGAGCTCTTCGAAAAAAATGTATTGAAATGAGACTCCACCTCTGCTAGCGTCAATCATCTTCTTCTGGGTATTTTCCTGTCTCCGAGACTGGCGCGATCGGAGTTCCTTCCTTTACTCGCAGCCGAATCTCTTTACGGCGCTCGCGGCTGAACTAAACCGTGCTTTCAGCCATGTTCACCCTGACTCTGGTTGTATGACTGACTTTCGGGAGAGGGATAGGCAATTGGTTTTGCGAAAATGACGAGATCTTGAAGCGGGGCTTCAAGAGACTATATCTTTAAGTAAAGAAGAGGAGCATGGCAAGACTGAAAAAAAAGAGAATTCGCTGGGACCGTCCCGGAAACTCCGCGGCTGTGAGATACAGGCTCTACTGGGCAATAGGCGAAAGCATCGGATACGACTCAGACTACATGGAGATCAAGGATGCCACAGAGCTGATTCTCCCCGATGGTGTGCCCGGTCTTTCGATGAGTTCACACCATATTCGGCTCGGCATCAGCGCTATCAATGATTCGGGGAATGAATCCGATATTGCCATCCTGGATGTCAGGCTGGATTTTTCCGTACCGGAGGCGCCCAAGAACCTGCAGCTTATTGAAATAGCACCGTTTCCTGACTCCAGGAACCTCCAAAAGCTGGTCATGGCCTGCGTGGGAATTGTCGTTCTGATAGGGATCGGCTTTCTGGCCCTGGTGACATTGGGTGATAGGGTTCTTGATTATTTTCCTGAGCAAAGACCGAATGGTTACGCCATGGTAACCGGTGAAGGGTTGAAGGCAGAGGAGGGGAAGAACTCCATGTCTGAAGTTCCGATCCTTGCGTCTGCCACGGAAAGACGAGATCAGCCAGACAAGAATGATCCGGGCAAGTCCGATGTTGTTGAGTCCGGTTTTAAAGTGGAAGCAATTATCTGGTCTGTCGACGAGGCGAATTCTTTCGCCTTGATAGACGGAAGCGAGGTCAGGGTTGGCGACTTCATAGAAGGAGCGACAGTGACCGGAATAGGAAGGGATTACGTCGAGCTTGAAAACGAGGAATCGACGTTCAGGGTAACCATGAGGTAAGTCGCACGAAAGAGATGGAAAACATCAGCCGTGAATACGATCTTTTTCAATCGATAAGAAGACCGAGCTTGAAGTCAGTGTCCGAGAAAAGGCGTTATCCGAGAAAAGACTGCTTTTATAGCCTGGATTACATGGTGCAAGATCGCCGGTACAGAGGCTTTCTTCGGAACGTTAGCGAGGGTGGGGCACATATCCGCCCAGGGGCCAAGTTCTGCATCGGGGATGAAGTATTGCTCTATGCCCCCTCCCCTGTTTCGCGAAATCATATCAGGGGGAGGATCGCCTGGGTTGGTTCCAGCGGAATAGGTGTAAAGTTTGTGAAACCGGAGTCCGTTAATGAGTCTGAGGACTCCTGCCAGATTGGGGATTCGCGAGACAACATTTTCAGTTTTGGGAAGGAGCGCAAGAAGATGGGAAAAGTTAGAAAAAGAAGGGTTCATTGGGAACCTGCGGCGAGTGAGGGGATTACCAGGTACAGAATCTATTGGGCGGCTGGCAGGCCGGTAGACTATGACTCGGATCACGTGGAAGTGCAAAACGTTACCCAGGTCGTGCTTCCGGATGATATCCCCTCATTTCCTTTAATCGCAGGAGAAATTGAATTAGGCGTCAGCGCCGTGAACAATGCAGGAAATGAATCGGAACTCACCAGAACTACCGTGTACTTCGACTTTACCATACCGGAGGCCCCGAGGAATCTCATGGTTGAAGACATGTGAGGGCACTGAGGGATGCGATTCCCTGCATGGCATCGGAAGAGCGTTCGGTTTGCTGTCCAGAGGGATGATTTTCAACCTTAACCGCGTGCCACGGTCGGGATTTTCCAGATGCTATCGAGCCGGGGCCGGGATGTTGAGCTCAGCTTTCGCGGCATCAAAGGCCGATATTGGTCACCCCAGCAAAACCAGGAGGTTTGAGATGAAAAGGATGACTTATGTTTGTGTGAGCGCATGCATCGTGTTAATGGGCCTGTCTTTTCCCCTGAGCGGGAGCGCCTCCGCCGCTGAGATCAAGATGTTCTGGGCTTCGTTCTTACCCAAGACCATCCCTGAAACCCTGGATTTTCAGACGTTGTTCGTGGATAAGGTCAACGCCCGCGCCAAAGGAAAGCTGAATATCGGCTATCGAGGCGGGCCGGAAGCGATTCCCCCCACGGATGTGGCCGACGCCACTCATAAAGGGCATTATCGACCTGTGCACCACCACTGTGGGCTGGTACGAGGCGATCGTTCCCGGGCGTCGGCGCCTTGATGCTCACGTGATTACACTCCCCAGGAAGAACGGACCAACACCGCCTTCATGGACTACATCGAGAAGCTCCATGAAGATCACGGCCTCTATTGGTTAGGCCGCTCAGCCCCCACCAAGGACAAGTTTTTCTACATTTTCCTGAATAAAAAAGTAGACAAACCCGAAGACTTCAAGAAGCTGAAACTTGGCGTGGCCACGGCCGCTCGAGCTGCGGCGGAAGCCTGGGGCGCTACCGTCACTCCGGTAAAAATATCCGATTACTTTACGGCGATGGAGCGCAAATTAGTGGATGGGGTCCCCGGTTGTCCGATTGTCACCTGGGTAGCCTTGGGTTGTCAGGAAGTCACCAAATACGTGCTGGACTACCAGTTCTACCAGAGTACCGCTATGGCCCTTATGAACTTGAAGTCATGGAACAAGCTTCCCGATGACGTGAAAAAGATCCTGTATGATACCATGGGAGAGTTTTACGCGGCCCGGATGAACGCGAACGCGAAACGCACGGAGGCTGCGCGGAAAAAAATGATCGACGCCGGTGTCGAATTTTACAAGTTCGCGGACTCCAAGGAGGGCGAATGGCTGATAAAAACTGCTGATGACGCCGGTTGGAAGTACCAGTATGACCGGTTCCCCAAGGTGACGGAACAGATCGAAAAATTCCTCAGGAAGAAATAGCCCGGCTGATCGTCTCGCCCGTAGCAGCCTTTTCTGGCCGTCGGGCGAGACGAATTCTGATTATCCCGCGGAAGCAAATAATAGGTTAATCCATCGACGGCTCTCGATCCTGCGCAGGATGGCTTGGGACATGAAGAAATCCTTTACGTTTGTTTCGAAGATAGGGGCCGTCTACGACGGCATCATGATTTTTTTCGTGATCTTCGCCGGCATCCTGCTCAGTTTTGCTGCTTTGAGCGTGGCCGCAGGGATCGCAACACGGTATTTTTTCGATTATCCGCTCCCCTGGGTGACGGAAATCGCCGAATTCAGTCTTCTTTATCTGCCTTTTCTTCTTGGGGTCTGGGTCCTGAGAAAAGACTCCCATGTCAAGATGGACATCATTTTGAATCTGTTTCCCCTGAAGGTGCAGACCGTCGTCAATACGATCACGTCGATCGTGTGCGCGCTCATCTGTCTGGTTCTGGCCATTTTCGCCGCCAAGGTGACGCACGATCAATATGAGGCGAAGGCTTTCACCTATACGATTTTGGAAATCCCTAAATGGATTCTGACGATTATTATATTCCTGGGCAGTCTGATGCTCGTCATCGAATTTTCTCGCAAGGCCTATGGGTATGCCAAACTCACAAACCTACCCGAAGCGCCGAACCGCTCCGTCTCTTAACCATTGAGCCTCACGGTGATCTGACATGAGTTGGGAACTGCCACTTCTCCTGATTTTCGGCGGCATGCTTTTCATGATGGCTACGGGCATACCCATCGCCTTCGCGTTTCTCACCGTGGTGCTGGTCGGAGCCTACATGCTCTTTGGAGGTCTGGTCGGACTGGAACAGGTAATCCTGAGCATCACCTCCACGCTGACGACCTTTACCCTGCTTCCTGTTCCACTGTTCATCCTCATGGGAGACCTGATGGTCCAGTCCGGCATCGGTATGAAAGTTATCGATGTGCTGAATGAATGGCTGGGCAAAGTGCCCGGGCGGCTGGGACTGCTCGCAGTCCTGGCCGGGACGCTGTTGGCCACCCTCACCGGAGCCAGCATGGCCAGCACCGCCACCCTGGGATCGGTTTTGGTTCCTGAAATGAAAAAACGGGGCTATTCGAATTTCATGACCATCGGCCCTATCCTCGGCAGCGGCGGACTGGCCATTATGATCCCGCCCAGTTCCCTGGCCATCATATTGGGGGCGATTGGCGAGATATCCATCGGTCGGATTCTGGTGGCTATCATCACGCCGGGTGTGCTCATGGGCAGTATTTTACTGCGCCTTCATCATTATCGCCTGTCTGGTCAAACCGTCGTTGGCACCTTCCTATGATGTCGAACCCACGCCTTTCGCCGTGAGGGTGGTGGGATTCATCCGATATGTTTTGCCTACGGGCATCATCATCTTTCTGGTGGTGGGCTTGATTTTCTTCGGAGTGGCCGGTCCGTCCGAATCGGCGGCCAGCGGCGTGGTAGGCATGCTCATCTTGCTGTTTTATTACGGCCGGTTCAAATGGAGCGTGCTCAAGGAATCTTTGAGGGACACCTTGAAGAATTACCGGTATGGTTTTCATGATCATCGCCGGATCGCAGGTTTACAGCCAGATCCTCGCCTTCAGCGGGGCCACCCAGGGATTGATCGAGTATTCGACGCAGCTCAGTCTTCCGCCCACCTTGATCGTGATGCTGATGCAGGTGGTCATCCTGGTCATGGGCTGTTTCATGGACCCCGTGGGGATCATGTTGATCACCCTGCCCATCTTTATGCCGGTCATTCGGAGCATGGGGCTGAATGACGTGTGGTTCGCGGCGATCATGCTGCTAAACATCGAGATGGCCATGATCACGCCGCCGTTCGGTATGTGCCTGTTTATCATGAAGGGGGTCGTGGGGGAGGTCGCGACCATGCTGGAGATTTACAAAGCCGGCGCGGCATTCATCGGACTTCAGATCATCATTATCGCGATCATGATCGTGTTTCCGCCCGTTGTGCTCTGGCTGCCTTCCATAATGTAGCCGGTGAAAACCCGGCCCGAGAATGCAACATGGGAAATGATGCCGTCGGCAGGTTAACTCAGCGCTTAGGGGCAACGGAGGAGGGGATAACAGATATGGAAAGGAAAAACTCCGTTCCGTTCAGATTATTGAGCTATGCTGCCGCAGAAGGATCGCCTCGCGCCGGGCTGCTGGTCGATGACCATGTTTATGATTTAGCCATGACGATCGAGCGTGCGGGCCACAAGCCTGTCGTTCGAGCCGATTCGATCATTGCCGCACTACACGATTGGGACCTTCTCCGGCCACAAATCGACAGAGTCGTGAGCGCCGTTCAGGCCGGACACGCGAATTTGACGAAGATGGGCAGACCACTTCCGACGGTAAAGCTGCTCGCACCGGTTCTTTATCCGGGTGTGCTCTACTGCGCGGGCGCAAATTACCGAGACCACCTTTTGGAAATGACCGGCAAATCTGTGGACAAGGGGGACAGGCAGCCCTTCTTCTTCCTCAAGACCGTGGCAGGGACGGTTATCGGCCCGGGCGAAGCCGTCCGCCTCCCCTCTTATTCCGCTAAAGTTGACTGGGAAGCGGAGATTGCCCTCGTTATCGGGCGGACGGGGAAAAATATCCCGGCCTATGGGGCGATGGATCATGTGGCCGGGTTTACGATCATGAATGATCTGTCGGCGAGAGATTTGACCAAACGGGACGACGTGCCTTTCCTGTTCGACTGGCTCGGTCAGAAATGTTTCGACACGGCGGCTCCCATGGGGCCCTGGATCACGCCGGTGGACGCGATCCCCGACCCCAATGACATGGCCATCAGGCTTTGGGTGAATGAGGATCTGAAGCAGAACTCCAACAGCAGCCAGCAGATATTTTCGTTCAACGAACAGATCGCCTATCTCAGCCGTCACGTCACCTTGAATCCAGGGGACGTGATCGCCACCGGGACACCGGCCGGCGTAGGTATGGCCAGGGGCGAATTCTTGAAAACCGGGGATCGGATCAAAATCGAAATCGAGGGACTTGGGATGCTTTTCAACCCAGTGGTCGCCGATAAGGAAAATTGACAAGTGAGTTTATCCTGAGCTTGCTGAAGGACGCGCCTTGCATCCGGGGCTCTTACTGTGCCGTCCACTTTGGCGACTTTTTCCTAGGTCATCAAGATTGATTTGGAGGTGGACATCTAAAATTTGGAGGAACAAATGGTTTACGTCGACGGTTGGCGAGGAAGGATTGGGTTGATCACGCCGTCTCCGGGCAGTTCGACCGAGGCGGAATTCAACCGGTATCGACCAGAAGGTGTGGCCGTCTTGACCACCCGGATCCCGCTTCACGGCATATCGCGGGAAGCCCTGGACAGGATGAACACCTACCTGGACGAGGCTGCGTCCCTTCTGGCCACCGCGGAAGTGGACGTCATCGTTTTCGGCTGCACGGCAGGGAGCCTGTTGAAGGGACCCGGCTGGGACCGGGAAATCATCGAAAGACTGGGCAAACTGACAGGCAAAAAAATCACCACGACCAGCACGGGCGTCCTGGAGGCTCTCGTTGCCTTGAATGTCAAGAAGGTGGCAGTGGCCACGCCCTACGCCGCAGAGGTAAACGAGGCGGAAAAGGCCTTTCTGACGGGTTCCGGTTTTCAGGTGGCTTCCATCATCGGGCCGCTTTTGTCCGATTCCAAGCTGGTGCCGCAGATTCCTCCCGGAGAAATGTACAGGCTGGCCAGGAAGGCTGACACGGACGATGCCGACGCCGTGTTCATCAGTTGCACAGGCCTTCATGTGCTCGGTATCATCGAAATGCTGGAAAAGGATCTCGGCAAGCCGGTCATCGCCAGCAATCAGGTCTCCCTCTGGTCGTCGTTGAGGAAGCTGAGTATCCACGAGAAAATCGAAGGCCTGGGCAGGCTGTTCGCGCTGTGAGTCGAGTCATGGATGTGTACAAGCAAATCCTTCGCCCCTTGTTGTTCAGGCTGGATGCGGAAACCGCTCACAATCTGGCCAAGCGATTGCTTCGCCTGCCCGCCTTGACCCGGCTGTTCGCCGGAGCCCGCCTGTTCGTAAAGGATGAGCGGTTAAAGATCGATTTGGGAGGAGTCGAGGCGTCCAATCCGGTGGGACTGAGCGCCGGATTCGACAAGGATGCCGATATGGCCAATTCCTTGATGCAGTTCGGGTTCGGCTACATCGTTTCGGGCTCCATCATGTACCGCGTGAGGCCCGGGAATCCGCTGCCCAGGATGGTGCGTGATCCGGAACTGGAGGCGCTCTTCAGCTGCATGGGCTTACCCAGCCTGGGTCTGGATTATGCGCTCGGCCGGCTGCGCGAGCGGCGGTATTCCGATGTGCCTCTCATCGTCAACATCAATGCCGAGGATTTCGACGAGTACCTGAAAACCTTCCAAGCGGTCCAGCCCTTCAGTGATGCCGTAGAAGTCAACCTGTTTTGTCCCAACCGGCCGGGTCAGGCTAGCGACTTTCTCGATCCTGCCGGGGCCGGACCGCTTTTGGCCGAGATCTCCCGGCGCAAAAAGAAGCCGGTCTTCATAAAGCTGCCAGGATACGTCACGGAGACGGAGCGACAAAAGCGGCTGGACCTGGTTCGGGTCATCCAGGAATACGGGATCGAGGGCATCGCTTTTGCTCCGGAAAGCCTGGTCAAGGAAGAACGCTTGTCCATTGGACAGGGCACGCTCACGGGCCGCCCCTTCTTTCCGCAAATGATGAACATAGTCGGAGACGTTTACAATCTGGTAGGCAATGACATGGTCATCAAAGCCTCGGGCGGCATCGTTACGGGTGATGAGGCCTTTCAGGCGATCGCCGAAGGGGCTTCGTCGGTGGAACTTTACACCGGCCTGATTTACGAAGGTTGGAACATTGCTTCCCGCATCAACCGGCGACTGATCGAGTTGATGGATCGGCATCATGTGCAAGACATCAAGGCGCTCCGGGGGAGTAAGATCCGGCTCCTTGATGCAGGATAGCCATCTTGGCGAAAATTCCTGGCCAGTTGCGGAGAAGTTGCCTTTTGCCAACACCTTCCCACGGGTCGGCTTGGGAGAAGTGTTGCGGTTAAAGGCTTGCATTGAGAGATTTAAATCTGGAACTTTTCCGGAGGTCTTCTCTCGGGGACATAGGTCTTCGGGATTTTCCCTTCGTTCCAGTCTTTGGACACGTACAGATTGCAGTAGCAGCTGCCGTATTCCTCCACATCCGGCACCCTGTAAATGCAGGGGCAGATAATATCCTTGTCTTTTTCCCTGCTTCCACTGAGGAGCCTGCAAGGGCAACCCATGTATCCATAACGATCCTTATTGGTCATGAGCCCGCTCAGGAGATCGAAAGTCCTCTCTCTGTCCATATTGAAGTAGTAACCTTTCGGTTCCTGAACTCTTCTCAGTGTCTCGTAAAGCCTTTCCAGTTCCACGGTCATGGCGCTCTCCTTTTGCATGCCCATCCCTTTCCCCTCACCATTTCTTGGCGAAAGAATGTTGACGGCTTCGTAAAAAGTCGGATATCGGTGTTTTCTGTCATTCCGTCGCAAGCCGGAATCCAGGAATATCAAGAACTTCTGGACCCCGGCTTTCGCCGGGGTGACAGGTTGGGCGACTTTTTACGAGTTCGTCAATGTTATTTTTCTACAAAATGAAAACAAGTGCAATACGGTAAATCCTGTATTCGATTGGATGAACATTCCGTGAATAGCCTTGCATCATCCCGTTCAGATAGTTTTGAACGGAGGCAGGCCTTGATTTTTGGTTCTATCCGACTAATGGTGTTAATAGAGATCGACATGGGGAGGTGATTGATGTGAAAGAGATTAAACACGAGACTTTCAGAGCAGATATGATGAATTTTGAAAATAATTTTGCGGGTTATGTAATCGGCAACTACGAAGATCACTGGAAAACGAGAAAATGTACCTTCTTCCGCGACGGCAACAAGATGAAGTCATGGGCGTATTGTTCCTTTGAGCGTGAGCGGTAGTAGCAATCCTTCCCTAGGCAAAGAAGGCTTGTTGAATCAGATGTGGAAGATAGTCGTTGTTCCTCAGGGGCAGAGAAGTTTCGAGAAGCGCGATGGCGAAAAGGGGCTGTTTGCCTTGCACAAAAAGGTGTGATAAAGATAATCAATTCAGCGCGGTTTGGCTTTCCACGAGAGAAGCGTGAACGAGGTCTATATGGATGCCCCTTTTCATTCCATTTATTCTCACGGGTTCGTGAGGGCTGCTGTGTGTGTTCCTTACCTGAAAGTGGCCGATCCCGAGTTCAATCTTGAGAGCACTTTGAGGCTGGCCCGACGTGCGTCGAGCCT
Organism: uncultured delta proteobacterium; assembly: GCA_963740905.1. GTDB lineage: Bacteria > Desulfobacterota > DSM-4660 > Desulfatiglandales > HGW-15 > JAFGDM01. Next base: position 203,190 of record CAVUFY010000013.1, on the reverse strand, counting down.
GGATGGGGCCATAGCTCTTCTTCCGGAACTCGGGATCACCGCGTACTCGAATGAAGACCTTTTCCATCAAGAGGCATTACTGGAAGGAGCAAAGTCTGCTCTGGCCCTCCTCTTGAGAGAAAGCCGTGACCTGTCTCCCGTTCTTATCGTGGGCGCTCCGCTCCGGTTTGAGGGCAGACTCTTTAACTGTGCTGTGGCCATCTATCGGGGCAAGGTGCTCGGGATTGTTCCAAAGACCTATCTTCCGAACTACCGTGAGTTCTACGAAAAGCGACAATTTTCTGCTGCACGAGATATGACAAGTCGCGAAGTTCTTTTTCTGGATGAATCGGTGCCCTTCGGCAACGATCTCCTCTTTGACGCTGTGAATGTCGAAGGTTTCGTGCTGCACATGGAGCTATGCGAAGACCTTTGGGCACCCATTCCTCCGAGCACATACGGGGCCCTTGCAGGCGCTACGGTTTTAGCCAACCTGTCCGCAAGCAATATCACGGTTGGAAAAACGGATTATCGGAGGCTCCTTTGCGCGTCCCAGTCGGCAAAGTGCATTGCAGCCTACCTGTACTCGGCCGCAGGCCCGGGTGAGTCTACGACAGACCTGGCTTGGGACGGGTACGCCGTGATCTATGAGAACAGTGATTTGCTGAGTCAGTCCGAACGTTTCTCGAGTAAAGAGCAGGTCATATTCGCTGACATCGATCTGCAAAGGTTGTTGCAGGAGCGCATGCGAACGACCACCTTCAACGACTCCGTCGCCGACTCGAGCCGACGGGTAAGAAGTTTTCGCCGCATCCCTTTCCGCTTCCAGATTCCCAAAGGCCGGATCCCGCTGATGCGTGAAGTGGAGCGATTTCCGTACGTGCCCAATGATCCGGCTGTTCGCGATGATCGCTGCTACGAAGTCTACAATATTCAAGTGCATGGCTTGATGAAGCGCTTACAAGCCACCGGCATAGAGCGGGTCGTCATCGGAGTGTCCGGCGGACTCGACTCGACGCAGGCGCTGATCGTATGTGCCAAGACCATGGAGCGGCTGGGGCTTCCGAAAGAAAATGTGCTCGGTTTTACGATGCCAGGATTTGCCACCAGCAATACTACCAAGCGAAATGCCCAGGGGCTCATGAGCGCCCTTGGCATCACAGCCCGGGAATTGGATATTCGGCCGTCGTGCATGCAAATGCTTCGGGATATCGGACACCCTTACGGAGACGGAAAAAGGGTGTACGACGTCACTTTCGAGAACGTTCAAGCCGGGGAACGCACTTCCCACCTGTTCCGTCTGGCAAATTTTCACAAGGCTATCGTGGTGGGCACAGGCGACCTGAGCGAGCTTGCCCTGGGGTGGACTACCTACGGTGTAGGGGACCAAATGTCGCATTACAACGTGAATGGATCGGTGCCCAAAACACTTATCCAGTATCTTATCCACTGGGCCATCAGGAGCAATCAGTTTAACGCTGAGACAGCCTCCATCCTTCAGGCGATCCTCGATACCGAGATCTCGCCGGAACTTGTTCCCGACGAAAAGGGTGAGACGGAACAGCCGGGTCAGAGTACGGAAGCCGAGGTAGGACCTTACGAACTGCAGGATTTCAACTTGTACTACACAACCCGTTTCGGTTTCCGGCCAAGCAAGGTAGCGTTCCTCAGCCACCATGCCTGGGGAGATAAGAGCCGCGGACCCTGGCCCGACTTGATTCCTGATCAGAAGCGTAACGAGTACGACTTGACGGCCGTCAGAAAGTGGCTGGAGATCTTTCTGTATCGCTTCTTTAAGATTAGCCAGTTTAAGCGATCCGCCCTTCCAAACGGACCCAAAGTGGGCTCCGGGGGATCTCTGTCGCCCCGTGGAGATTGGAGAGCACCGAGCGACTCAGAGGCCGTCGTGTGGCTGGAAGAGCTTCGTCGAAACGTTCCCGAATGAAATCTGCAAGGACAGATTTTACACATCTCTATGGAATCATGATGAGGACCATCATTCTTTCTCTCTCCCTCTAAATCTGTGTCTCATGAATTGTGTGTCGTTTCTTGGCAACTCGGAATGATGCAAAAGTTGAAAGAGGAAGAGTTATCTCACACAGAGAACGCAGGGGACACAGAGAAAATGCATTTTGTCATAGGGAAAAAATCATTGTGTCTCTGTGAACTCTGCGGGCTCTAGCGACCAATGGGAGCGGGCGTGACACATAAACAATGTCTGCACTTCGTGATTCGAAATTCCTTGTTCGAATTTCGGATTTCCGTGTTTCTGGGAACTGGGTCAAATAGGGAGCATATCCCAAGATTTGGAATTGCCATTTTTGAGTACAGGACTTTTGAGACACGGCACTAGGCTCTCAGGTTGGAGCCAAGCATTCGGGCTGCACGTTCAGAGATGACAGGGGATTCCAGATCGATGCTCGCTCGCAGTGCCCTCAGACCCTGAACCCCCGGTAGGTCTTCTACGTTAAGCGACTCGACCTCTTTTTTCAGATAACCTCTCGATGCCAGGAACTCCATGTGCCGCCGCACTTCTTTTCCTTCCTGCGGCTGAGAGAAAACAACGGCGACCTTGCCGGGCTGCGTGAGGCGTTCAGACCCGCCTTTAATCATCGCCTTGTCCAAGCGGGACTTGATAATCTCCTGACGCATGTCGTAAGCCCCGTCCACGTCGAAATGCTTCTCCTCAAACCGGAAACGAATGGAAAGGGGTGCGTGGCTGATGAGTATCAGGTGGGCTGTCTCCAAGGGGACCTTGAGTTCTCTTTTGAGTTGCTCCGTGATCCAGGCAATACCCCCTACCACCATGATCTGCCAGAGCCTGAAGTTTTCAAGATACAACTCGCTGAAGCTTCCATCTTCTCTGAGACTGGAACCCACGTAAATCAGGTAATCCACACCGTCGGTTTGGTGCTTTTCGAAGTAGTGGGGAAACAGAGACTGGGCTTCCGTCTCTTCCCGGTCGAGATAGAAGGAGATGCGCTGATTCAATAAAGAGACGCTCTCCTCGAATTCCTTTCGCCTTCGATAAACAGTTCCCAGTCGCGAGTCGATCGAAGCTTCATAGGCATCGATAGCACCGACAACCTTCGGGCCGAAGCTCCGAAGATGAGGGAAGAGGGGTTCCAGTTCTGCTTTTAGGAAACGAGCCATCCGTGGTTCATCAGCGGGGCTGATCCCCGTCCGCAATCGTTCGGCCTCCTCGTGCAGACTGTGTGAGATAGCCTCAAAGACGGTGAGCGGCTTCGATTCAGCCGCTGCTTCAATGACGGCAAAAGCGAGCTTCAAGTGTTCTTCAAGGTCCTCCCTGATGGCCCGATTTCGAGCTAAGGATGAGCCTCTGATATCAGAAGCTCCATACAGAGGATACACGTCTCTGAACACGATGGGCTCCATTTCTGAAGCTCGCCCCATCCGGAGTCTATGCAGATGCTGAAGGGCTGCTTTTCTGAAACGCCATTCCACTGACGGATGGACGGCCGTGCATTTCTCCTTGATGACGCTCTGCACACTGAGGTCGATCTCTTCAAGCGCTCTCTTGATGGCCAATGAGAACATTGGAGCGATATCCGACATCAACACAACATCGATGGGACCAAACTCATCCGGGTGAGGAGATTCGATATCCAGAGTTCCGATGAGCTTTCCCTGATACACGAGAGGGGCAATCATCAGGGATCTTACTCCGCCTCTCAACATATCCTCTTCTATCCGGGAGGGATGAACCTCGTTTCGAAGGTCCCGGACGCGCACGATCTTGTTCTCCTGGACCGCTCGACGGAAAAGGCTGCCCTCAAATTCGGAAATGGGAATGTGACGGGAATCGGAAAAGACGGAACTGCACGATATCTCGCATCCGAGATTGAGGAGCATAACATGATCTTCGTGGATCGCGGCCAAACCGACTACCAGATCAGGAGATCGAAAGAGGGTGCGGAGCCTTTGTTGCAGACTCAAGAAACCGGCTCGGGAAAAGATGGATTCCTGTTCGATAAGGTCTTTACCGAGTGCAGAAAGCATCTCGGACTGGGTCACATCGATGATGTTCAGGACTCCAAAACCACGTATCTCAAATCCCTCAGGAGGAAGGATCTCGCGGAATACTTCGGGTTCGGCAAGGTGCTCCAGAAGCCTGGATCTTTCTTGTTCGGAAAGCTGCTTGAGTTCACCCTTGTGATGGATCTCAACAAATTGAAGATTGGGTCTTATCCGGAGATGGAGTTCCAATCCTGTTTCGGGATCCGGAACCACGTGAACGATCGGATATTCGAACTTTTGGCGAATACCGTAGTACTTATCAAGAATGAGATAGTAAGCTCTCAGGACCCGGCCTCTGAAGTAGTTCTCCTCCCCCACCATGACCCTGCCCTTTATAAGGCCATCTTCATCCAATAGGAGCCGCCGGAAAGCCTTGGAGACGTACACAGGCTGAAGGTTAAAGGGCACGAAGATCCCCACGAGGTCGCTTTCCCAAGAAGTGGGCGGGAGAACGAGGGACACGAGCCCCTTGACCACTTCTTCGTGACGGGCTACAAAAGAAAGATCCTCGATGGGGCCGCGGAACTGAGGGACCTGATCGAGCATTCCCCTCAGCTTTTCCACGTACGAAATGCCCATTTCTCCCCACGACTCCTTGTTTCGTTCACAATAGTCGATAAGCGGCTTGAAGCTCAGAACACAGCGAAAGGGATAGTCTTTCAGATTGATCTGTGTCATGGTACAATTCTCTCGCGGCAATTTTCATGTAAATGGATTTTCCCTATATTATGAAATGGGATTGTGAAAATCCAGCGCAAAGCATGACTTCCAGGCGACCCGAAATTGTCTTGCCAAAGAACAAATGGATGTCAAAGCTGATACAAGGCAACAGGCTCGGCGAAAGTGACCCGGGGCGACAAAGGAAGCCCTTTCGTTCAAATCAACAAGGGGACCATCTGTGGATCTGAAGGAGTTGATAAGAGTAAATGAGTTATGGAACAAGATTTACCCCTATCTTGCGCTCCAAGTCATGGAACATTACGGCAGGAGCCAAGGGGATGTCCTGGAACTGGGACCCTTTTCCGGGGGCATATCCATGGAAATGGCCAGATTGTATCCCGGATTAAATATCACTATCGCAGTCGAAGATGAAGGTGTGCTTGACTCGTTGCGGAAGGCAATCGAGGGCTCCCGACTCGCTCCAAAAATGAACGTCAGGCGATCGGACCTTTATCGCCTGACGTTCGCAGATTCTCTGTTTGATCTGGTCATGTTCAGAGGCGCTTATTTTTTCCTTGATGAAGAAGGCAAGATCCTTCGTGAAATTTACAGGGTCATGAGAGAGGGCGGCGTTGCTTTTGTCGGCGGCGGCTACGGTAAGGATACACCGCAAGCGCTAATTGACGAGATTGCAGACGAGTCGCGAGACCTAAATGATAGGTTGGGGAGAAGAAGGGTTACCGAGGATGCGCTCAAGGCCATGGTGATCTCCGCCGGTCTGGCCGGTAATGTCAGCATTGAGAGTTCGGGGGGATTGTGGCTGGTGATTCGGAAATAAAAGATCCGTGCGCACTGAGATCAGCCTTCTACACTTCCTGCTTTCCTTCTCTAATCCACCGAATCAGGGCGGGTAGTTCGCTTTCTTCCCAATCCGGAGAGAGCCTGACTTTCAGGAAAGAAGAAAGAATGGTATCCATGGCCGACAGGGCCTGTTCGATGAGGTAGAATTTTTCGTAGAAAAGCCCTTCAGGATCTTTCTCGTTGTCCTGCATGACTTTGGGTGTCCTGAACGATTTGAAATTCATCCAGGTGGAATCCAGGATAAAGGACCACTCGTCGTCCCCTATTGCCAGTTTGATCTTTGCTTCCGTGATGGTTTTGTATTCAGCCAGAGCAAAACGAGCTTCCGGCGGTCGAGAGTTTTGTCCCAGGCAGATGACTTTCTCATCCCCGTCGTCTCCATCCGGCTGAAGGACGATCCGACCGTCAAACCAGAGCTCCGCACTGCCTGATTCTCCCAGAGAAAACCTGCCCTCGCCTGTTTCGCTCTTGAACCAAAGCCATACGAGAAACTCCCGCCCAAGAAATTCGAAGTTGCGTGCTTTTTCGATGAGTTGCATGGTTATTTGACCCGCGTTAAGGATGGCCGGAGGTTGTCAATGAGAGAGGGATTCTTGCTTTCTCCCTCAAGAATCCGGGTTGCCATGGAATAGGGAAAAATCGCTTTCAGATGGAGCCCGAAGCATTGCAGGAAAAACTCCGAGAATTCGTCACTGAGCTTGTCGCTGACGGCACCGAAAATGACCAGCTGAGTCTGGAGATTCCATATCATGTCGTACGCCTGGGACCGGGGGATGGCCCTTTTCATAAGAGCCATCTGCACTCCCTCCTTTATTTCCTGGCGTCGCTTTTTCGACAGAAATTCGAGGCCCTCCGAAGTTTTGATCTTTTCCTCCGCCTCCCGGGAATACTGCCTCAGTGCCTTTGTCGGAACTTTCCGCACATCCACGCGCCATGATAAAGCGATACAGGGTTCTTTGAGGTATTCGATGGCGCCCGGCCGATTGTCGAACATGTCCATGATATTGACCCAGCCGGCCGACCGCTCCTGATCCGAGTCTTCGTCGATATTCCGGAAGGAAAAGCGGGATATCCTTTTAGGGAATTCATCGAGGTAATCCTCGGGCAGGGCGCCCTCCACCATGAACCTTGTGAAACTGCCTGAGCCGTATATGAGTCCCAAGAAATTGCTCCTCCAAGAGTGACGATTTCTTTGCGAAGTCGTCAAGAGTGGTGCTTGCAAGAAACATGAGGCTCCAGATCCGGATCAACAACGCGCTTCAGATTGAGCCCGTCTATCGAAAGGGCTATCTTTACCAGAAGCCCTCCGGGGCTGTCAACAATGCTTCGATCCAATAATAGATTCTTACACATTCATTCTGAGAGATTATCTCTCACATCAGTAAGTTAAGGAAATTCCAGATGCTTTTTGAACCGCAGAATATCGAACAAGGAATATCGAATTTCGAAGTGTGAGACAGTGACTTCTGCGGTTCTAAATTCCTTGTTCGATATTCGAAATTTCAAATATCTTTGGCTAGAATTTTGCCGGCGGTTCCTGTTCAATTCCCGGATTTCGCGACCATCGCACCCCTTTGCACTACCCACGGTCAAGGCGAAAAATGGGGTTGCACTTTTCGCAGATGAGAGTATTTATAGCCCGTCAGACGTTCAACCTTGTTAGAGTCTTAAGCTGTAACTTCCTCGCAAGTTGCGGAGAAGTTCTAAGGCCCGATGGGGGTAGTCTCTTCAGAGCCGCAACCATTTCCACCGGGGCATGAACCGGCGCCGAAAACTCAAAGGGTTATGGTGACAGCCCCACAGAATCACGTCTCCGGTTGGCTCGTTGGGATGCGCCTACTCAGAAGAAGACTCAAGAACCCTGGGGCGGTTAGAGGAGACGAGTCCATTTCCGGTTGCGGACTCGTAAGAGACTATCCCCCACCGGGCCTGCACAGGGTTTGGTTGCGGCCGGAAGCCTGCATTAGGGGGAAAGGATAAGGATTATGAGGCTGGTCAAGAAAGGAGAGGACTTCTTCGAGCTCTTTGAGAACGTTGGGAAAAATCTGCTCCAGGCGTCTGCGGCCCTGGTGGAGTTTTTTGAAAGCTTCGATGAAATATCGCACAAGATGAAAGTGATTTCCGACCTTGAGCACGACAATGACCTCCTGACCCACGAAATTTTCAGGAAGCTCAACAAGACATTTCTTACTCCAATCGACAGGGAAGACATACACGGTTTAGCGTCAAAAATGGATGACGTCCTGGATTTGATGTGGGGCGCCGCTCAGCGGGCTCAACTGTTCAAGATCGAAAAACCCACACCCGAGTCCGCCGCATTGGCGAGAAATCTGGCCTCTGCGGTCGAACTTATCTACAAGGCGGTCACCTACCTGAGGGCGAAGAAATACTCTTACATCCAGGACATCTGCGTTGAAATTCACGGACTGGAAAACCTGAACGACAAGATATTCAGGCAAACGCTCGGGAAAATGTTCGACGAGATTCGTGATCCGATCGTGATCATCAAGTGGAAAGAAGTCTACGAGATTCTGGAAAACGCCACAGACAGTTGCGAAGACGTGGCGAACAGCTTGGAATCCATTGTGCTGAAGTATGGGTGAAATCATCCTGATCATCGTCCTTCTGGCGGTACTCTTCGACGTAAGCAACGGCTGGAACGACTCGGCTAACGCCATCGCCACCGTGGTTTCCACGAGGGTTCTCTCCCCTCTGAAAGCGGTGTGCATGGCCGCCATCATGAACATCCTGGGCGCTTTTTTCTCCACTGCGGTGGCCAAAACCATAGGGGAAGGCCTGGTGAGCCCGGATGCGGTGACGAACACCGTGGTGGTTGCCGCCCTCGTGACCGCCTTCCTGTGGAATGCCTCCATGACGAGGCTCGGGATGCCCATCAGTTGTTCCCATGCTCTCATCGGGGGCCTCATCGGGGCATCGATCGCTTTCGGTGGAGCGGGGATTCTTAACTTCGAAGGAATAAGAAAGGTCTTTCTCTCCCTTCTTTTTTCGCCGGTCATAGGTCTTCTTTTCGGTTATGTGGTCATGAAACTCCTCTTGGTCCTTGTCGGGGACTTTTCTCCCGGCTCGATTAACAGAAGCTTCGGTAGACTTCAGTTGTTCTCCTCGGCGTTTATGGCCTTCAGCCATGGCTCCAATGATGCTCAAAAGGCGATGGGCGTCATCACGCTGGCGCTGCTCAGCAGCGGCTATCTCCATAGCCTGGAGGTGCCCGTGTGGGTGATCCTCGTTTGCGGTGTCGCCATGGGGTTAGGAACGGCTTTCGGCGGGTGGCGGGTGATCAAGACCCTGGGCGTAAACATGTTGAAACTTCAGCCTATCCACGGGTTTGCGGCGGAAACGTCGGCGGCCGCGACGATCATCGTTGCCAGCCATTTCGGCCTCCCTGTAAGCACGACGCACGTCATCACCACAGCGATCATGGGTGTGGGGGCGACAAAGCGGTTTTCCGCTGTGAGATGGGGGCTAGCGAGGAAGATACTTCTCGCGTGGATTTTCACTCTGCCTTTTTGCTTCGGGGCCGGATGGCTCATCATGGAAGTCCTGATGCACCTTTAAACACTCCGGCAAGCCGAGGTGCTTATCGGCATATTAAATGAATAAATGCGTCTTGTATCAGGATTCGTCCAGTTCGCCGGAGACTTGAAAAGTGCGCATGAATTTCCGATCCAGGTAGCCCTTTATGAGAAAGGCCAGGCGGCCGTCGAATACCAGATTTCTCCTCCAAAAGATCCCCCTCCCGTCGCCCAAATTGAAAATGAGCAGATAGACATTCTGGGGAATGAAGGGTCTAAGGTTTTTGCCTTCAAGAGCCGCCATGAGATTGTGATAAAGAATGGAATTCTGGCGGAGGGCATACACTCCAACCTTTTCTAGTGGCCTGCCTTGAAAAGAGATGCAGTCACCGCCCCCGAAGATCTCAGGGTGGGCAGGCGACTGGAGATTCGGGTTCAGGAGAAGGCCGCCGTCACTGCCGACAGGGAGGCCGGATTCCCGGAAGGGTCCGGACGGACGAACACCGAGAGCAAGCAACGCGATATCGAAAGCGTACTCCCGGCCGTCATCCAAACGAGCCAGATCCAGGTCCAGTCCGCGAAGCCGCGGCCCCTCCACGATGTCAACTCCCCTGGCGCTTAATGATCCTCTTGCAAGCTGACGGAGCTTTGCCGGGAACCCGGAGAGCAATTCTCTCCCTGCCAGGAGGGTGAGCCGGCCGAGTTTTCGATTGTCTCGGATAAGCCGCCATGCGTTGCCCGTGATTTCAAGACCTGCCGGACCTCCCCCCACGACCAGAATGCGGCATTTCCCGCGGCGAAGACTCAATATCACGCGCCGGGCTTTAAGCAGATTGACGATCGGCTTGACGGTGAAGACGTTCCCCCCGCCCTTCGTTTCAATCCGGTCCGAAGGCACGGCGCTTCCTGTATTAAAGGAGACCACATCGTAGGAAACCTCAGCACCGGAGTCCAAGAACAGGAGTCGTCTTTGTGGGTCCACAAGCGTGACCCGGGCCTCCAAGAAATCGCCGCCCGCTATCTGAACCATTTTCTTGATGTGGAAGCGGATTTCCTGGGGCCTGTAAGTCCCTCCGAGCATCCCTGGTCCCATCCCCGAGTAATAATGGTAAGGAGAAGGGTTGATCAATGTGACTCGATGCCCCTTGCTGATGAAACTCCGGAGATTCTTCAGGCAGGTCATGTGGGCATGACCCCCCCCTGCAAGGACGAGGTGTTTTCCCATCGGGCTCCTCTGCCTTGACGGCTTTGTGGAGAGATCATCCTCCGCCGGATCGGGATTGATTCTCCCTGTTCTTTCTCCGTTCACTCGTTCAGGTCACGGGCAGTTCTCCGGGCTTTCCTTCGGGCGGATAGCCTTTTTCGGTGAGAACTTTGCCGATCATCTCGACAGTCGTCCTGGAATCATCGTAGCGAACGGTTACTGTGTGCCGCTGCAAGTCAACCTGTGCCTTTGATACCCCCGGGATGGATTCCACGATACGCCGTACCGTGTCCGCCGTATCCGGTCAGGCGCCGCATGCAGGAACGTTGAGTTCCACGACTCTCTCCGCCGCAAGGCCCGCTCGGCAGAATACGAACAATAACGTAAAACCAAGGAGCACAAAAAGGGCTTTTCGGATGCCGTGCTTCATAACAGTCTCCTCCCCATCATCAAGAATTCATTGTAATCCCAAATTAAGACAATTTCGAATAAGAGATCGCCATCTCCAAGCCGAATTCGGGCCTCCTAAGTCATCGAGTCAGAAATTCAGTGACGAATCTATTCCCTTAGGCCTTGGTGCTGAGTCAGCCATCTGCAGAGGTTTGAGATCCTCGATTCGACAGCACATTTATGAATCCTAGGACTATGCCTCAGCAGAGAAGCCATAAAAGGCGAGGCATTCTTTTTCACGGCCCCGGATGACCCGTCGTCCGCTCAAGAGGCCATAGTGTTCGGTGACTACGGTACACTGATTTTCGTGACCGTCCCTCTCGTAGTATACCACCACCCAGTCGCGGGTCTTTCCCAAATCGTGAGCGCGTGCAGTGTTTGAGAAGAGAGCCGTGAAAGACCATCTCTCGCTTTCGGTATGGAAAATAGGAAGCCATGATTTCCCGTCCGGGTTGAAACGGCGGGGGCTGATCGTTCTCAACTGTCCGGCTTCAGCCTTTTGCCGATATTCCTTGTCCACGTCCAGGATCAAGGAGACGGGCGGGTCCTCCATCTGGTGTTGTTCCAGATGACGAAGCCTTCTGGCCCTTCTTCTGCTGGACCGGCTCAGGATCGCCCCCACGGAGTCGCGGATCGCCCTCACACGTCTGTCGCCGATCCCGGGCACTTTCTGCAGGCGGCCGTCGTGGGCTGCTAGCTCAAGTTCCTCGAGGGTGTCGATCTGAAGGTAACTGTGAATGCGTCTGGCCAGTTCGTCTCCGACGCCCGGGATAGTGGAGAACAAGTCCTCAGGGGAAACCTGGCCTTCCAACCTCTCCAGAAGCCTCAGGCGTCCGGTGTGTACGAATTCCCTTACGGCTCCGGCAATACTTTTTCCGATGTCGGGCAGATCCTCCAACTTCTCTCCTTCCTCAGAAAGGGCGAGCTCACCAATGGACCGATCCGACTGCCCTACGAGGCGGGCAGCCTTGCGATAGGCATTGACCCGGTAGGGATTGGCGTCCTGCGCTTCCAGAAGGGCTGCGACACGTTCCAGAACGTCCGCGATCTCTTCGTTGGGAGTCAACATTTGACCTTCAGTGATTTCGGAAGAATCTTGAAAGTGAACAGATCGGACTCCCAGGCTAATTCTCCGTCCGTCTGCAGGGTCAGGGGCTGTGCGGAACGGACCACGAGGTTTTCGCCGCTGAAAAATCTGCCGAATCGATTGCCGACCGTAAAAGCCGACATAAAAATGCAAGTAAGCCGGGTCAGGCTTCCGGTGGTGCACAGGATGTGCAGCTTGCCGTCATCTAAACGGGCCTGCGGCAAGAGTTTCATCCCGTAGCCGTAATAGGGATGCTTGGCGATTATCAGACTCAGAAGACCACTGATCCTGTGATTTACCCCGTCAAGCTCCATTTCCACGCTTTCCAGTTTATCCCGGCTAAAGTACGCTTTGACAAAAGCTCTGAAATAGGCTGGGAACCCTCGGCCTCCTCGGGCTACATATTGATTGCGAAGCTTCAGCACCTTGCCTTCGATCCCGACAGAGGCGATCAACGCTCGTTTTCTCCCGCTGCAGTCGATCAGGTCGATGTCTCGAATCTTCGCTTCCTTAATGCGCATGGCCGCTCGGGAGACCTCCGAAGGGCATCCAAGGCCGTAGGCAAATGCGTTTCCGCTGCCCATGGGAAGATAAGAAATGGTGGTGCGGTGCGTGTCAACAGCATTGATGACGTCGGAAACACTGCCGTCTCCTCCGGCCACAACAAGGACGTCGGCAGAGGAGGCGACCTCTGTCGCACGAGCCGCGAACTCTTCCCTGGTTTTGACATCCAGTCCGATCACTTGCGCATTGAGGACTCTTGACGCGCTGGCCAGGAGTTTCCTTTTCTGAGCCACAGTGAAGCGACCTGAGACCGGGTTTGTGATAATCGCGTAGCGCATAACCTCAGAGGGTGTGCGTGCCCTCCCGAAAAGTCCGGGACAGCGGTGATTCGCAGCGTGTTGACGATACCAATGACGGAAGGAGAGTATAGGGGCGGGAGCAGTTCCGTGTCAAGTGCCCGGCTCCTCATCAAGGCTTCACTACAACGGATTCGCGATAAACCCTCCAGAGAGCCGAGTACCTGTCTACCAAATCAAAACCGTAGTTGCTGAGAGCCCACATGTTGACCAGGCCTTGTATCAAGCCGAACATGAGGAGGGAGGCCGCCTCAAGGTCAAGGCCCTGTCTCACCCGTCCGGACGAAGCACCGTCGGCCAGGAGCGCTTTCAGACGGGCGACGTACGCCTGAAGGTTCTTATACACCTCTTTGTTCAGTTTCTTGTCTCCCAGACTGATGATCTCCGCAAGCACCAGAAAGGAAATGCCCCGTCTCTGTTCAATCGTTGAAAGGTGGCTTTTGAGAACAGCATCGATGCGTTCAAGAGGATCACGCACGTCCGGTTCGGCATTTTCGATGTCCTGCAGCAGGTTATCGGTTATTTGATTTGCCAGCAAAAGGAGGACGTCTCGCTTGCTCTTGAAATGCCGATAAATGGCAGCTTCAGATATTTTCACTTCCTTGGCGATATTTCTTACCGTGACATGCTCGCTGCCTTGCTTGATGATCAATTTTCTTGCGGCATCGATGATCTGCTTTCTTCTGACCAGCGTGCTTTTGTGTTTCTGAGTCATGGATGCTCCTTATCCTCCTGCAATAAAAGGAGTTCTTGAGAATCCATCATATATCACCGAGCGCATCTGCGTCCATCAAATTGTTTGGAGCCTTTGTCCGCAACTTCTCTGCAACCTTCGTAGAAGTTGAAAAGCGAACCCTGGTCGCCTTTTGCGCAAAGGCAGGGGTAAACCGTCGTTCGGTCAGAGATTTGCTTGCGGCCAAATGTCTGACCGAGGATCTTAGGGTGAGAGGTCCTCGGCATTTGGTGTTTTGGGAATAGTATTTTGGGCTGGACGGTATTAAACTGTTTGTAATCGGGGGAAACTTAGCTTTGCGAATGACTCTCTTCGTCTCCACATTCATGACCTTGTACAGTGCGATGCACTTCTATGCTTTTATGAAGGCAAAGAATGCCCTGCCTCTTAGCACAGGCTCGAGTGCAGGACTCATTTTTTTCATGCTTATCATGGTCTTTTCACCGGCTCTAGTGCGAGGTTTCGAAGACTTCGGCATCGAGAAAGGTGCGAAGGTCCTGGCGTATGTCGGATACACCTGGATGGGACTGCTGTTTCTCTTTTTCTGTGCCTCCTTGTTCGTGGACTTCCTTCGTCTGGCGGCCTGGCTTACCCGGATCGTCTTCAAGGTGGACATTTTCGGGACCGCGCTGGCGAATCCGCACGGTTTCTTCGCAGCGCTCATCGTGACCGTTCTGGTCACAATTTACGGCTTCTTTGAAGCACTGAACATACAAACAGAGCACTGTGTACTGAAGACTTCAAAGCTGACTGAGCACGACGGACCTGTTCGCATCGTCCAGATATCCGATGTGCACCTTGGATTGATCGTCCGCGAAGGAAGGCTGGCAAGAATTCTTGAGAAGGTCAAGGAGGCTTCTCCTGATATTTTCGTCTCTACGGGAGACCTGGTGGATGGGCAAATCGATCATCTCGACGGCTTGGCCAGCATGCTTGGCGAGATTAAACCGAGACTCGGAAAATATGCGGTCACAGGCAACCACGAATTCTATGCAGGGATCACCAGATCGCTGGAATTCACCAAAAAGGCAGGGTTCACCGTTCTGCGAGGAGAGACTCGGACGGTCGGCGGTGCGATAACTCTCGCAGGCGTTGACGACCCGGCCGGGAGGGGCTTCGAGAGGGCCACAGGGACGTCGGAAGGAAAGGTCCTTTCAGGGACTCCCAGTGACAGATTTACCGTGCTCCTGAAGCATCGGCCTTCGGTGAACAAAGATGGGGAGGATCACTTTGATCTTCAGCTTTCCGGTCATGCCCATAAGGGGCAGATTTTTCCTTTCAGATTCTTCGCGAGACTCTTCTTCCCCATGATCTCCGGTCTCTATGAATTGCCTTCCGGTTCCCACCTCTACGTGAGCCGGGGTAGCGGGACGTGGGGACCTCCCATCCGGGTTCTCGCGCCTCCGGAAGTAACGGTGGTGGATATCGTGCCCGAGAAGTGAGAGTTTGCGCCGATCATCCGTCTTGAGAAAACCATATCGCAGTTGGTGGCCCCGCTCGCTAACGTCCTGAGGTTCGAAATCCTGAAGAAAAGGCTCTGGATCTTTAAACTGGGGGAAAGAAATATTAGATCTCAAGAGAGAAGTTCTTTAGTGAGGGGATAACAATATGAAAGAATCACAGGGATATGTGATGAAGGCCGATTCCGATGGAAAAGCCGTGGTGACCATCAACATGGATTCCGGAAAAGGCTGTTCCGGTCACGCCGAACACGGTCACTGCACGGAGGAAAGCCCGAAACTCAATGTGAAGGTGCTCAACAGGGCCGGCGCGGCTGTGGGAGACTACGTCTCGATTGTCTTCAAATCAGGGGCGATTCTGAAAAGCGTTATCATTCTGGTCGGTCTTCCCGCCCTCGGAATCTTGGCGGGCGCTATCACGGGCGCAGAACTCAACGACAGGTCTCTGGCCTCTCCGAATCAGGCCTTGTTTGCCGGTGCGGCCTGTTTTGCCGTTGCGGTTCTCGTTGCCGTGCTCGTTTACCGAACCGTCGCTCACGAGGTTCAACCGTTCGTGGATCGGATTATCACCACCGGCTCCGGTTCAGGAGCTTTCTCCGTCCTTGATCCTGTTTGCGGCATGGCCCTCAACCCTCTCAGAGCAAGTGCCAGGATTGACTACCAAGGCGCAACCTACTATTTCTGCGGCGCCGGCTGTCTGAGTGCATTTATGAAGGAACCCCGGCGGTATCTGACTGCTTCACGTTGTGCGCAGTGCGTGGGTACGGCACACTGATCCGAACGCGTGCCGACGAAAGGGAAGCATGCCGGAAGGAGGAGACAGTCGGAGGTTCAGGTGCGAGGAGCGGACCATGAATGCAAACCCCACCGGAATGACACGAGGGCGAACAGGTTAAACGATACGGACAGGATGGCGACCGCCGAAAGTCCAGCCTCTGTCCAGACAAATCCGCCCGTAAGGGCGCCGAAAACTCTTCCCAGACTTGCCGCGGCCAGATAACCGGACATCATGGTCGCCCGGGCATCGGGCAGGACTTCCGTGCTCAGGGAAAGGGCCGCCACGATAGCGAATTCTGTGAAGAGAAAAATGAAAAAGAGTGCACAGAGCGCTCCGGGCAGGCTGTGTTGGAACAAGGGCAGCACAGCATAACTCAGGGTGGATAAAATCACGCCGCCGCTCATGGAGCGGTGAAGGCCGAGACGGTCGCCCAGCGAAGCCGTGAGAGTCTCGCCCAGCAGCTCAGCAGCGCCGATCACCGTAGTGGTCATTCCAAGAGCGACGACGGCCAGATGGAAGGACTGTTCCATCCAGGCGCCGTACACGACAAAAAAACCGTCGTTGGCCATGCTGATGAAGAACGCAAACCCTAACATTCCAAGGCATACTCGGTTGCCGACAAGTTTCCTCCATGCCTCGACCATGCCAAGCCGGATTTTCGCTTTGCCCCCGCTCACTCCGCCGTTACGAATCATCAGTGTCAAAGCTGCCATGCCGAGGACGGCCAGCCCGCCTAAAGCGAAGAAGGCTGAACGCCATCCAAGGCGCGCTATGAGCAGACCGATGAGAGGCACGCCTACGAGTGTGCTTCCGGCCCATACTGTCTCCATGGCTCCCACGACCAAACCTCGACGCGTGAAGGGAACCCTTTCCCCCACGTAAGCTTGAAGCGCAGGGTCGAACATGCTTTTTCCGAGGCCGGCCAGGAAAAGCCCGATCAGCACGACCCCGTAAAGAGGAAGCAGTCCGCTTGCCAGCATTCCTGCTCCCAGAGCCCCCATACCCGAGAGCAGCATGAAACGGTAGCCCCAGCCATCTGCCAGAGGGCCACAGACGAGGCTCAGTAGCCCGGTCACTTGGTTGACGGCAATTAGAGAAGTTATTGCTGCCAGAGGAACGCCGAGCTCGCGGCTCAGAGCCGGCGCAAAAGGGTAGGGGAAGCGTCTGGCTGTGTTGAGAAGAAAACGACAGAGAGAGGCCGCCCAGATCTGCAAGCCGAGACGAGGTGAGGAGATAGATAAGACTGGTTCTTCAGACACGATTTTGCACAGATATTCCGGACACAAGCAGAATGATTTAGGATGTCGCACCCCAGTAGACTTGGCTTGAGCCGGATCGCTCGCTCAGCGATCCGGCTCAACCGCCTGCCAACTCTATTAAGGCGCACGGACCGTGCTTCAGTTCATCTTCCGGATGCGCACCTCCACCCCCGGCGTCCCTTTCATCAACTCCACCAGTTTCGATGTGTCGGTTTCACCGAAATGATAAGGATAAAGAATCTTGGGCTTCATGGCTTTCGCCGCATCGGCTACCATTTCCGGGGTCATGGTGTAGGGGAGATTCATGGGCAGGAATGCGATGTCGATCGATTTTAGGGCCTTCATCTCCGGTGTATTTTCCGAGTCACCTGCGATGTAGACTCGCTTATCCCCTAAGGTTATGACATATCCGTTCCCCACACCCCTTGGATGGAAGGGCGCTCCCGGACTTCGCATGTGAACTAGATTATAGGCGGGAACCGCCTCGATTTTGAAGCCGTCCACGGTTTTCGTCTCGCCGTTCTTCATGACCAGGGCGCGAGGGACACTCGACGCGCATGCCTCCGGAAGAATGACCAGGGTCTTATCCATTCGCACTTTTTCCAGCGCCGTCGTATCCAGATGGTCCCGGTGCTCATGGGTAATGAGAATGATGTCAGCTTTGGGAAGCTTGGCATAGTCTACGTACTGGCTCACCGGATCCACGTGAATGATCTTTCCCCGAAAAGAGAGCATGAATGTAGCGTGGCCGAAAAAAGTGATCTCCAAGTCGCCGGCAGACGTCTTAATCACGTCTTTTTCATATCCGGCCTGGCCCGTCGCGAGGGCGGGAGAAACCATAGCCAACAAAGGAACAAAAAAACACATTCTTTTCATGTTACCCTCCATTTTTGGTAGATTGAATACAGACCTCCAAAGGTTTGTCGAAAGCCCACCCATGCCGCGGCCTGGTCAAAGATCGTGCACAGCTTGGGTAAAGACGACCCACTGAGGCTCTATTCCCATGAGCGGGGCATCAGAAAAACGATGATGCTGAATATCTCCAGCCTTCCCAGCAGCATGTTTGCTGTGAGTACCCACTTTCCAAGTTCCGGGATGGCGCTGTAATTGCCCATCGAACCTACACTGCCGAGCCCCGGCCCCACTCCTCCCATGGTGGCCACCGAGCCGGAAAAAGCGCTGAGAGCATCCACCCCGAGAAAGGTGAGAACCAGACTGGTGGTCAAAACGATTCCCAGGTAAAGAGCGATGAAGAGAAGAGTGACTTCCACCAGATCGTCGGGAAGCGCTACCCTATGTAACTTCACCGGGATGACGGCACTGGGATGCTGGATGCTCTTGATCCTTCTGAGAACGGATTTCCAGAAGATTACTATCCGATCCACCTTGATTCCTCCCGAAGTGGAGCCGGCGCACGCGCACTGAAGCGTGAAGTATAGGAGAAGGAGCTGAGCAAAGGGCGGCCAAACCGAAGAGTCAGCGGTGGCAAAACCGGTGGAGGTACCCTGAGAGATGATTTGAAACGAACCATACCGAAGCGCGTCCCACCAACTGGCATAGGTATGTCCGTGAAGATTCACCGCTGTGAGGGCCACACCTGCGAAGAGAGCCATAAGATAATACCTTACGATGGGCGATTTCCAGAATTCTTCAATTCTGCCGGAAGCGGCGGTGAAGAGCATCCCGAAATGAATTCCCGACAAAATCATGAAAGCCATGATCACCACTTCAACAGGAAGGCTGTGAAAAGATGCGATACTGGCGTTCCTGGTGGAGAATCCACCGGTGGCAATGGTGGCAAATGCCTGGGTCACGGCATCAAAAAAGTCAAGACCGAAAATGAGAAGGAGGATCGTTTCCAGAACGGTCAAACCGACGTACACGCTCACAAGGATGTGAAGTGTTCGTCTGGTCCTGGAAAGGAAGTTTTCTGCGGCAAGGGGTGACATTTCAGTCCGGTAGAGGATCATGCCGGCTCTTCCCATAGACGGGAGCACGGAAAGAACGAAAATGATGATTCCCGTGCCTCCAACCCAATGAGTGGAAGATCGCCAGAAAAGCAGTCCTCTGGGAAGGGCCTCCACATTGGTGAGGATGGATGATCCGGTTGTGGTGAACCCTGAAACGCTTTCAAACCAGGCATTGGTGAAGGTGAATTCCCCTCCCCAGAGAAGGTAGGGCACCATTCCCATGACGCAGGAAAGAAGCCAACTGAAGACGACGATGATGAAACCTTCCTTATTGGTGATCGTCGTGGTGGGAGGGACAAAAATCAAAGGAAAGGAACCGAAAAGGACAGCCATGAAGGCAGAGTAAGAAAGAGGCAGCAAAGCGCTGTCCCCGTCGTATGCCGAGATCGCCGAGGCGGCGAAAAGGAAGACCGCGTCGAAGAGGAGCACGAAGCCCACGTATCGGAGCATGATCGGCAGTCTCATGGCCCTATCTCATCAGCCTTGCGATCAAATCCTGGACAGAAGAAACCAGATTCGATATCTCATCCTTGCCTTCCACTTCGATATCCACAGGCTCCCGGGTCTCTATGAATTTGCGGATGCCTTTCGTGACCTTGATTATCGGAGTAACGACGTAAAGATCGACGAAATAGTTGAAAATGAGCGTGAAGACCAGCGCCGAGAGGATGGCCACCAACCCGGGCATGATAGCGCGGTGGGCCCGCCCCTTAAGGGCGGAAGCGGCTTGATACAAGCTCTTTTCATTCAACTCCGTCAAGGCCGTCACCGCCGCTTTTGCGTTCAAGAACGCCTGGTGGATCTTATACCAGGGCAGGTCAGCGTCGCGCTCAGTGCCTGCTGCAAGCTTCGTACAAAAAATCTTGTAAGCCTCGTATTTCGTTTCAATGGCATCCACATAGTCTCGCTCTCCCTTTATGGTGATATTGTTCTTCGCAATATCGAAACCCTTCGCGAAAAGCTCATCGCCTGAGTTGATCGCGTCTTTTCCTTCTTGAGATCTCCCTAAAAGGAGCAGCAGAACACCGCTGTCTTGTCTTTCAAGCGCCTCGTTCATCATTTTGGCCGCGTGGATGCTTCTGTAGTTTTCGTCGAGCATTTTCTGGACGGAACTGCCCATGGACCTCAGCTCGTAAAAGGACCAGACACCGGCGATGAAGAGCATCATGGTCAGGATGGCGAATCCGGATAAAATTTTTGTCCTCAGACCCATCCGTAGACCTCCTTAGATCATTCCGTTGAAGGAGAGATTGCAGCGCGCGGCGCCGCGTGTTTAGAGTCTTAAAATACGACTTCTTCGCAACTTGCGGAGAAGTTGAAAAGCGAACCGCAGAATATCGAATAATGAAATCTGCTGCGCATATTTCATGAAACGCCTTGCTGCGCGGGGCTCTCAAGCGGGGAAGCCCGCGTTGTATAAAATCGTGAAACGATTTTATGTCCAATATCGAAGGAAAGACTTCCCGGAACTTGCTTCATGATTCGATATTCCTTGTTCGACATTCGTTATTCGGTCAGAAATTTGGTTGCGGCAGGAGGCCTGCATTGAAAAAGCGATCCGCAACGGAACAGTTCCGCAAGATTGCGGGCCAAAGCATAGAACTTGCCAGGCCGAGGGGCAAGAAAAAAGAAGGAAAGGATCTTGACATGACACTCTATTTCGTAGGATGAGAGATGGATGAAGGAGAACCCCGCAGAACTCCGGAACCTCATCAGAAAGGGGGAATGGCCCAGGCCGACCACGGGTCTTGCGCCGGGGTACCTTCAGGCCAACCTCGTCATGCTTCCCCAGGAGCAAGCGTTTCCTTTCCTGCTCTTTTGCATTCGCAACCCCAAACCCTGTCCCGTTCTTGATGTCCTGGAACCGGGACAGGCAGATCCGCGCATTGCACCCGGAGCCGATCTCCGAACCGACTTGCCTAAATACAGGGTATACGAGCACGGCGTCTTCCAGGCTGAAGTGGAAGAGGTCACTTCTCTGTTCCATGAAGGCATGGTGAGCTTCCTTCTAGGGTGCAGCTTTTCCTTTGAAGCCG
Organism: uncultured delta proteobacterium; assembly: GCA_963740905.1. GTDB lineage: Bacteria > Desulfobacterota > DSM-4660 > Desulfatiglandales > HGW-15 > JAFGDM01. The sequence continues at coordinate 182,282 of CAVUFY010000013.1, read as the reverse complement.
CCATGGTGAATGCAGGTCTTCCTATCCGAAACATGGAAGAGGGAAAGAACGTATCCATGTACGTAACCGATCGGCCGTGTGCGCCTGCCGGGCCTTTCGCATGCCCCTTGGTGGTGAGTATGCGACCTCTGACACCGGAGCAGGCGGTTCGGGCGGTGCAGGTGACCACCCGCTTTCACTTGACTCACGGTGCGCCCGTTCACATGGGCTCCCCGGAAGCGATAGGTATCAAAGATCTGAACAGGCCGGAATTCGGCGAACCGGTCACCATCTACCCCGGAGAGATTCCCGTGTTCTGGGCGTGTGGAGTCACGTCAGCTCTGGCCGCTCTGTCTGCCAAACTGCCCTTGGTGATTACCCACTCCCCGGGCCACATGTTTGTCTCCGATCTGAGAGACGAACATCTCACCGTCCTTTAAGCTCCGACACACCCGGAGACAGGATCCTCTGGCGCTACCGCAATGATCCACTCCGGTTTTCATTGCGTTTTGGCGGGCCTGGAATCCCATGCGCCGCCTTCCTTCAGCTTCAGCACCGTGTCATAGCGTTCCAGGCGAACAGGGCTCTCGTCATCTTCGAAGGTCACATAGCTGATTGACCGCTCGCCGAGCATGCCCAACGCCCAGTCCACCTGTTCCGCACCAAGGGTGGTGCTGGGTCTATCGAGAAACGCGAAGCTCGGCCTGGCCAGGAGGACGCGCGCGATAACCAGGAGCTGCTGATCTTCCAAGGCCAGGATGTTCTCCCAGTGCTGTCGTCTGTCCAGACCCCCGAATCTGGTTACGAGCGTTTCGATCTTCAATGTACGCAACGTTTCCATCATATCTTCCTCCCGGACCTGGATGGACGCCAGGCTGTCTTCTCTCGGAAGGGCTCCCTCAGGCCAAGGACGCGTGAGAAGTTCGCGGAGTGTGCCGGGAGGCAGATAGGGTAGTTCACTCATGAGGAGAATCCGCTGCAGTCCCGGACGGGCGATGTGTCCTTCGGCAGCTTCCCAAAGACCGACAGTGGCTTGAAACAAGGCAGCCCTGGCCGTTTCATCTTTTCCTCGAACCAGGACGCGCAAGCCTTTGGGGATGACGAGGGAGAGGTCCTTGATCAAAAGGCGTCCGCTCCGTGGTGAACGAAGGGTCAATCCCGAGTAGACCACCTGCTCTTCGTCGCACGAAAACGCGAGCGATGAAGAGCTTTCCGCGGTCATTGCGGTCAGACTGGCGTCCACCAGCGCAGAGAGCCTGGCCAGTACGGCCGTGTAAGAGGAAATGGATTGAAACTGTGTGACGATGATGGAGAAAGCCCCCAGCAGCTGGGCAAAGGCAATGGCTGATTGGGTAATCACACCAAATTGCACCTTCCCTTCGATGAACAGGGGAGCAATGATCAGGGCAGGAATGATCTGGATCAACCAGTTGTACCAGGTGGTGAAGAAATTCACGTTGCGGCTGACGGAGATGAGGCGGCTAAAATTAGAGACCAGGTCTCGGAGATTCCTCAGATTCAGCTGGATCAGATGCCCCTCGCGGCGCGAAACGGCCAGCGACTCCGCATTGGCCCTCATGTAAATGAGCGAAGAGCGAAGATTAGCTTCTTTATCCAACTGATCGTAGTTGAGTCGGACCAGAGGGCGGCCGATGATGAAGGTCAGGAGCGTGCCCATGGCGGCGTATAAAATGGACACAACGAAGAGGAGCGGGCTGATGGACCACATGACACCCGAGAAGGCGATCACCGTGAGGCTGGCGTTCAGGAGGATGAGCATGAACGAGAGGGTGGTCGTGCTGTAGGTTCGGATATCATCGGCAATGCGTTGGTCAGGGTTTCCGATTTCTCCTTTCATCTTGAGACGGTAGTAGACCCTGTGGTTCGCATAACCGAAGACGCTTTGCCTGGTTGCCCACTCCCGCCACAGCAATCCGAGACTCTGTTCGGTGTAGGTGTAGATGACGGAGACGATTGTAATAGAGGCCATAGAGCCGATAAAAATCAGGGCCATCCGCATGAACTCGGCCCGGTTCCGGTCCTCAATGGCGGTCATGAAGTCGCGGCTGATGTAACTGATAAGCACGTTGAGTGCATTGATGCCGAGTAGAAAGAGGATGAGCGCGGCAGAGAGCCATTTGGCTTTTTTGCCAACTTCTTCGGAGGTAGCGAAGAGCTTTAAGTTGAGGACGAAACTATCCCAGGTGCGCCTGTTGAAGGGAAGTCGTTTTGCTTTCACCTTGGACCTCAGCCCGGTTCGAGATGACCAACGCGATCGGGGATTTTACACTAATGCACGAAGGGTTAGAAGGAAAATAAAAATCACTCACTCCGAGAGCTTAAGGAGCATACCGGTTCTCTTGGCCCTCCGAGGCGGGCTCAGGGACGAAGCCTTTTCTGAAGTACGGGGGCACAATATCTACCTTCGGGCCTTCTCAACGTGAAGACATTGTGTTAAGAGACAAGAAGGATGTAGATCGAAGGATAGGAAAAGGGACTTGCTGAATCGAGAAGAAATCACGAAACAAGTTAATCGTAACTGTGCAATATCGGATGCCCGCTATGCGGGGTATTATTCTGTCTGCGGCCTGGCGCTTCGGATGCGAGACCTTTACAAGTGGGAGAAGGGCATGGAGCCCTGGCAGGAAGAGGATCCCTCCATAATGCTGGACTGGATCGGACGCAAAGAGGAAGAGTGGGAAACTCTTGCCCAGGAGGATTTCCGGCCGATGGACATTCAGGGTGCTCTTTATGATCCTTTTGATACGAAAGGGATCAACGACATCCTCGAATCAGGAAACCTCTTTTACGGCGCAGGCTATTTGCACAGCCTGAAACCCTCCTTCTTCCTCGCCCTGCTTGATGAGAAGAGACGGCTTGACGGTTCTTCCATCTATTTCCTCGGCAAGGAACTGGCCCGGGATCTCCTGGTTGTTCCCGCCCTTTCTCAAGAGAACCATGTCATAATCAGAAAGGATGCGGCAAAGCTCTTTCTGTGGAATCAAATTTTCTTCATCAGGAAATCGGCGAGGCGGGCCCTCGCCTTTGCATTAGGAACCTATGGCGTGAAGGATGGCGATTCAGAAGAATTGAAACGGAATTTCCACCGCATCGCTTCGGAAGAGATGGATGCCTATCTGCACCACGAAATCGGTGAAATCAGGGGAACCGTTTTCGATCGAGAGGTATGGAGAGACCTGATCGCAACCTATCCGCACACACCGATTGAACTCCTGGCCCGAGCCGTGAAAGACCTGCTGGCCGACACGAGTGAATTCGGCAAACTGAACTATATCCTCCGGGAAAAGAAGGAGGCTTCCCTTGCCTTTCACGTAGCTTTCCTCGACGGGGTGAGAAAAGAGCTTTTTCCCGAGATTGAGGCGGCTTTCGAGAGATTCACGGAATCACGAGACTGGAGTCCCGTCAGGGAGGCCATCGCAGCAGGTAATAAGCTAGGCCAAGAGATCGCCCGGGAAATGATTTCCCTCTATGGGGAAGGAAGAGAGAGGAACGACACGGTGTGGGTCGAAAAAGAAATATGGAAACGGCTGCTCATACCCCTGGGGATCGTCAGAGAAATGCCGCCCGCTCAAAACCAAGATGGATAAGAAGAAACTGGGCTCGTTAATGACCTCTTTGAAAGGGTCTCCTCAAGGGAAAGGCGTATTCAATCCCTGGTGGGCAGTGGATCAAGCCAACGACGCCACATCCGGGGCCCCTGAGATACGGCGGCGACAGCTTCTTCAATAAATGGAGGAAAGGCTCGGTTCGGCCACGTTTCTCAAGGGGGGGCGCGCAGATTCAGGGAGGAGTTTAAGGTCGTACTGGAAGCGAATCGATAGCAGACTGCTGAAAAACGGCCGTCTGCGGTCGGCCAAGCGAGCGCTCATGCTGGCCGCGTTAACCCTTCCGGATGATGTCATCCGCCCAGTCGATGATCTTGTGCAGCCTTTTGGGTGATCGCGTCTTGACTTCTTCGAGGGCAAGCCACCGATACTCATGGTGCTCAGGCCTCCCCAGTTCAGGGTTGATGGCGAGCGTCACTTCGGATTGAGAAGTTTCGGCAATGTAATAGCGCGCAACCTTCTTGCCCCCGCTCCGGTAGGGTTGCGTGTCTTTGAATGACTTTCCCCAGCGGAAGTCTAGATCCTTAATGCCCGCCTCCTCCTCCACCTCTCTCCTGGCTGTTTCAAGAGGGTTCTCTCCCGGCTCTACCTCCCCTTTTGGAAAATCCCAGTTTCTGTATGCCCTCAAGAAAAGATACTTCCACTCCTCCGATTCTTTCCTGACCACGACCACCCCTGCCGACAATGTGACATGCTCCATCCCAAATTCTCCCGACCGATTTAACTTGCCACGACCCAAAACAAAAAGTACACCCTTCCTCTTAATTTCTGCAACAGCTTGTAACCGTTTGACATAGACCCGCTGCTGTAATAATGGTACAGAAAGTGTCAAGCGGTGGACCTGATGGCCATGGAGAACAGGGATCCCGAGAAAGTCGAGGGATATCTGGTCGAAATCGAGCGGATCGACTGAGAGGTCGCGAAGGTTAGCGTGCCTCTTTCTTTTGCCTCAGAGCTTTACACGCTCCGGATGCACATCGCCCACATCAGGAAATTCATCGAAAAAGATCGCCTTCCGTAAGCAATCAGAATCTGCAACCCGGGGCTTGTCAAGACCGCGAAATCGTAGGATAATACAGATGCTTCGAAGAAGGGCATGAACAGGAGTTGGCGGCTTGACCGACGAAAGACGTGAGATGTCTAGAATTTGTGCTACGTGGCCTATCACGGTGATCACCGATCGGGGTACGATCGAAGGCGAATCGGTGAATATCACCCCGGCTGGCGTGTTTGTCCGCTCGAAGCAGGTGCTCAAGGAAGATGAGACTTATCAGCTGATTATCAAACTGCCGAACAAGAAACAGGTGTTGCTCAAGGGCAAGCTGATCTGGTCCAACCTGAATGGGCGGGAGCAGTTCGAGGCTTTGGCGAACATGGGCTTCTCCTTTGTTAAAGTGGACGAACAAGACCAAAGGCTGCTCAAGACAGTGATTTCTATGTACAACGGAGGTGGCAAGGAAGGGAGGAACCAGTGAGATCATGAAAAACATCTTGTGTGGAATCGCGGTGTGGCTTTTCCTGGCCAACCCTGTTCAAGCCGAACAAGGATACTCGATTTCCGGTATCGCCACATTCAAAGGGGGGGGATGTGATCTTCATCTCTCTTTACACCCTGGAGAGGTTCCGGCAGTTTAGGGACAAGCCTCTTCCTCCGAAACCTTTCACCTTGGTCATCGAGCCAAGTCCGGAACAAAAGGCGGCGGGCAGAGTCTCCTTCATATTTGAAGGGATTCCGGAGGGTGACTACGCTCTCATCGCGTTCAGGGACCGGAAGAAACCGAAGGCCGAGGATCTATCGAGGAAGCCGGCCTCCCAATATCGAATGATGACTTTTTCGGGTCGCTGGGATGAAGTGAAACTCTCGTTGAACAGGAATATCACAGGCATTGAGGTAAGGTTTGAAGAAGCGCCCTAGGTCAAGACCTCCGGCCTCGGCCGATCCCTGTGTCGTCGGCGCCAAGAGGTGTCATCTGACGGGTCCGCAACCGGAAAGGAACTTCCTCTGCATACTGTAAGGGCGAACTCTCGCTCGCTATTCCCGAAGCCTTGTCGTGAGCAGCGGAGCTTTGTCCTATGCCGGAAGTGATCCTCCGTTTCTATGAAGAGCTCAACGAGCACTTGACCTCGGAAAAACGCCAGAAGGATTTCAAGGTCAGCTATGAGGGCAAGCGAAAGGTGCGAGAAGTGATAGGGGAGCAAGGGGTCCCCATCGCGGAGGTGGATCTCGTTCTTGTCAATGGACAATCCGTTGATTCCGACCATGTCCTGCGGGACGGCGACCGGGTGAGCGTGTATCCCGTCTTCGAAAGGTTCGATGTCAGGGGTCTCAGCAGACTGCGTGAAAGACCACTCCGAAAATTGAGATTTGTGACCGACAGGGAACTTGGAGAAGTCGCAGCACGGCTCAGAAAAATGGGGTTGGACGTTTGCTGCGATGCCGACCTTGACCTGCGCGAAGCGGTGGAGCTATCCGGGAGGGAAAGGAGAATCCTTCTGACGAACCGGGAAGAGGTTATCACATCGGGCAAGGTTACGTGGGGCATCTATGTGGCACCGGGTACGGTTGAGGAACAGGTGCGGAAGATCATGGAAGCGCTCGATTTAAAGGCCTAGATTTTACATGCACGGGCCTGTCACTGAAGAGTATATGCAAGACCCACTTCGGTTTCACCGCGCCTGTCACCTTATAGCCGCTCTCGATGAGGGGCAGCCACGAAAGCTTCTCCGGAAGGCCAGCGTCTCTGAGAGCTTTCACAATGGCGGCCCGATACTTTCCTGAACGGATGTAAGCGCTGAGAAAGAAATCCCTTTCCCGACCCTGAAAGGAAGCCAAAGCCTTTTTCACATGCTCGTTCATGGCGAGGGGGATCGCATTGCCGGTTCCTTGAGCCGTCGTGAGCCTGGAGGCATATGCCTCGATAATGCGCTTTGCGATGGTGAATCGGAGGTCTTCCTTTTGTTGGAGAAGCTCGGGATTTCGCATCAATACCCCGTGGACCCGGGGTGGTTCCATCTCGCCACCACCTTTGTTTGCTCGGGGGATTATGCTCGAAGTCATGAAGAGGTGCCTGTCAAACCGGTAAATCATTTTCTGGAAACGGTGAGGAAAAACCCATGCCGATGATAAAACTTTTTGAGAAGCCAACGCTGATGAGCCTTTCCAAGACTTGCGGGTGAGCGGCCAAACTCGACCCGGTCGGGCTCGAATCCCTCTTGGTAAAGTTGCCGAAGAACGAGGATCCCAATCTCCTCGTCGGTTTTGACACCGGCGATGACGCAGGCGTGTATCGTCTCACGGACGAGATCGCTCTGATCACTACCGCTGATTTCATTACGCCACCGGTGAACGATCCTTACACCTTCGGCCAGATTGCGGCGGCCAATGCGATCAGCGATGTCTACGCTATGGGTGGAAGACCCATCACTTGCCTCAATCTGGCCATGTTTCCTGCCAAGAAACTGGACGCAGAAGTGCTGCACCAGATTGTGGCCGGGGCGCTTGAAAAGATCACCGAAGCCGGAGCTCTTCTGGCGGGGGGGCACACCATCGAAGACGACGAACCGAAATTCGGTCTGGCTGTGACCGGCACGGTGCATCCCCGGAAGTATTGGCGCAACCGAGGAGCCATGCCGGGAGATTCGGTCATCCTCACAAAGCCCATCGGGAGCGGAGTGCTTTTCAACGGGAACATCAAGAGGAGGGTTTCTGATGAGGCCATGAAGGAGTGCATTTCCGATCGTTGCCACCGCTCAATAGAAAGGCTGCCGAAGTCCTGACTGAGTTTGAGGTACATGCCGCGACCGATATCACGGGATTCGGCTTTGCCGGGCACAGTTACGAGATGGTGAAGGGGTCGCAGGCTGCCATGGAATTCTCCATGGAGAGTATTCCGATCATGAAGGAAGCACTTGGACATGTACAAAGGGGGGGTCACCACGGCTCTGAACACTTACAACCGCGAACTCGTGGCCGGGACCATCCGGTTTGAAGAGCGCCTGCCCCCGTGGCACGAAGAGATCGTTTACGATCCGCAGACGAGCGGGGGTCTCCTCGTCGCCGTGCCGGAAAGTCAGGGGGAGGCGATTGTGAAGGCGCTTCAAGGCGAAGGCGTCCGGTGGGTGTCCGTGGTGGGCAAAGTCACACCCCTCAGAGGCTCCAATCGTCTCGTCTTCAAGTAGCTTTGCGAATTGCCTCCCCTGTATTCCTTTGAAGCCTTCTTCGGTTATGATGGCGTAGTTGTAAAGAGGGTCTGCTTCCTCTTCTTTCTGTCTTGGTCCGAGCCTAGACACGGTCACCATACAACTCGTCCCTTTCGATACGTGGATCACTGGACGAAGCACCGGCTTGATGGTTCCTCCCCGTCTGGCATCGGCCATGGCCTGGTCGATTTTTTTGAAATCGTAGAACTTCACGAGCCGCTCAAAAGGGAACTTTCCTGCTCGGTGCAGCTCGATCAATGTGGGGATGAAGCGTTGCGGTACAGCGTCGCCCTGGATGATGCCGAGGGCTTTCCGGCCTTGCGGAAGGGAGTCCGTGGCAGTCTCTCCGGTTAGCAGTGCCACGATGCCATGCGGATTCAACAGCTTGATCGCGAGCCGGTGCATTTTGGCGTCGCCGGTTGTCTCCACCACGTAGTCCACCCCTTTGCCGGTGATGTCAGCGATGCGGGCGGCGATCTCTTCACGGCGATTGTCGATGGCGTGGGTGGCGCCCAACTCCATGGCCAGCTTCAGCCGGTTTGGGTATGATGTTTCACCGACGATCGGGTCGGCGCCGACAAAGCGAGCCGACATGACCGCCGCCAGGCCGACAGCTCCGGTACCGAAGACGGCGATGCTCGAACCGGCTGATACCTGAAGCGAGTTCATGACCGTGCCGGCCCCGGTTTGCAGGCCACAACCAAGCGGGGCCAGGAGTTCGAGAGGCAGGTCCGCTGGGACCTTTACGAGGTTGCGTTCGGTAGCCAGGGCATGGGTGGCGAACGAAGACCGACCGAAGAAGTGCCCGCGCACCCTGCTACGATGCAATGCATTGCTGCCGTCCAGGCGCTGGAAGCCGAAATTCAACCGGTAGAAATGCTCGCAGTCCGCGGGGCTGTCCACTGCTGGGACGGGCGGCAGCGTCCGCAGGACTGATAGGAGAGGACCACATGGTCGCCGGGCCTGACACTTGTTACGTCCTTGCCGGGCTGCTCCACCAACCCCGCGCCCTCATGCCCCAGCACCGCCGAGAACCCCTCGTTCCAGTCGTCGCAAAGAGCTATGTCCGTGTGGCAAATGCCGGCGGAGACGATACGACGAGCACCTCGTCGTCCCGAGGGCCTTCCATCTCCAGCCATCGGATTCTGCAGGGGCCCGCCCGTGTTGCTCAGGACAGCCGCCTGGATTTTGTGTACTTCCATGTCAGAACTCCGGACCCATTTCCGACTGCCCGATCAACTTCTCCCCAACAGGCACGCCCAACTTTTCTCTTCTTATATGAGGCAGGAGGAATAACCATAGATGGGGAAACCTGCATTTCTCGACAGAGAATGCAGTATTCTTGAAGTGAGAAACGATAAAGAATCCCCCGTTGTTGTGCTTCTGCCGTAGATGGTTACCCTCTGTCACGAAAGATATTCCCGGGTATCCCGGCAAGGGGAGCGATTTGCAGGAACTCGGTGGTGAGCGGCGATCAGAAAACGTCGGAATCGGGGGGTGAACTCCATGAAAAGTGAGCACGATGTACCGTTTCTTCAGTATGCTTTGCGAAAACACGGCTATCTGGTCAGGCTGTGGGCACTGATCAGGCCTTACTGGTTCTCCGAAGATCGATGGTCCGGACGGGGGCTGCTCCTCCTCGTCATTGCTCTTACGCTGGCCAGCGTCTACATAACGGTGTTGCTTGCCGAATGGAACCGCCTGTTCTTCAACGCCCTGCAGTCGAAAGATTATCCCGATTTTTTGCACTTGTTGATTCGCTTCTGCGTATTGGCAGCCTTCTACATCCTTTTTGCAGCCTATGGGCTCTATTTCAATCAGATGCTGCAGATTCGCTGGCGGCGCTGGCTCACAGAGCAGTATTACGGGGACTGGCTCAGCGATCGATCCTACTACCTGCTCCAGTTGGAAAAGTCCAAAGTGGAAAATCCGGACCAGCGCATCCAGGACGATATCGGCATTGTGACAACCATGACCCTGGATCTCGGTGTGGGACTCCTCAACTCCGTGGTAACCCTGGTCTCTTTCCTGCTGATGCTGTGGGATCTTTCCGGTACACTAACCCTTCACCTGGCTGGGCTTGAATTGGCAATCCCTGGTTACATGGTATGGATGGCGATCATTTATTCCGCATTCGGTTCCGTGGCTACACACTATGTTGGCCGCTCCCTCATCCGCATCAATTTCGATCTTCAAAGATACGATGCCGATTTCCGTTTCCGTATGATCCGTATCCGCGAAAACGCAGAAAGCGTGGCTCTCTATGGGGGGAGAGGGATGAAAGGGAAAGACTCAAGACCTCCTTTGGCAATATTTGGCGAGTCTGGTGGCGCCTCATGAAGACCCAGAAGAGACTGACCTTTTTCACCGCTGGCTATCAACAGATGGCGGTCGTCTTCCCCATCCTGGTTGCGGCGCCCCGCTACTTCTCGGGCGCCATCTGCAGAAAGTCTGGTTGTCAATACCACTGTATGATCTCCCGTTATCTGATCCGGCGGAAGCGTCAATCCTGGATCTTGAGCACAGTCTTTCTTTTGTCCCCGGGACAGGGTCCACAAAATACAAGATATAATGGCGCCAAATGGGGGAATCACCCCATGGTGTTCCAGAAATTCCCGGTCAACATACGAGCTTACATTTTCTAAAAAGCGCGAGGCCCTAGTCAAGGGGGCAAGCATGCAAGATCGATACACAAGTCTTGAAAGGGCGGAAGATTTTCATGTTCATTGAAGGTGATGACTTCGCAGATAGCTCAAGCAGGAAGGACGCTTCCCGATGATTCGCAAGGAAATTCGTGGACTGGTCTGGGCCTTTTTCCTCATCTCCCTCGGCGGCCTGCTTCTGCATCTCCGCATCCATCCACCGGCGGAAAAGTCTGTTGAACCGGATTCCTTGCCTTTTGGCCTGGTGGGCACTTTCGCGTTGCCATTCCTGTTCAACCGTCGAGAGACCGGTCGCCTATGCTTACCTCGTCACTTGGGCCGCCGTCTGCGCGGGCACAGTGGGAATGAGCTATCTTTCCGTCACCGCCTAAGGGGCCGATCACGGCAACGACTGTGATCATAAAATCCATGCTTCCCGACATTCTCATCCTCTGGTCCAAAGTGTTTCTTGCCCACAGAATTTTACGCTTTCATCGGCCGGCAGGCTTGGCCGAAAAATGGAAAGGGGCTGTGTCGAATGAATGGCCACAAATATCAGAAGACCCCATTGATGCCTCCCCTTCGCCGTCTCATCCTGGGGATGCTTGTCGCTGCGGTGGCTGCTGGAATTTTGGCCGGTTCAACGTTGGTGGTTTTTCAGGATCAGGAAGCCCGCACCGTTCCCGAGGCAGGTTTCAGGCAAGCCGGCCGGGGCGGGACCTTGAAAACCGAGGCGTGGACCAGGACGGCAGGCAGGGTTTTCGGGCTTTTGGCTTGCGAAACGCTGGTTTTTTCCTGCAGTTCGGCTTGAGCTCGAAGCTGAAAACGCTGGATCGCATCTTCGGCTGTCTACACCGGATTCTTTTTTTTCACCTGGTATCTGGGGCTTTCCCTGGTGATTCTGGTTTCTCTTCACCCCCTGTTCATGTTCGCCTCACCCTCTGAAAAGAGATCGGTCCCTTCCGGCTCGCCATCTGGCCCAAGCTCGTGGGTATTCTTCCTTCTCATCGGTCTGTGGACTGGTGTATGCGCTGCCCTGTGGCGAAGATTCCTGCCCCTGCCTTATCAGAACTGGTATCTGATGCACCGGGTGGGAATGTTCAGCGCAGTGGTGATCTTTACCCTCCACGTGTGGAATGTGAACGATGACTTTCACCGTGGCTGGCCATTCTATAGTCTGAGTACAGCCCTTTTGCTATATGGGGTTCTTTTCTTATGGATGATCTGCATCAAGCCAATGCTCCTCAGGAGGCGACTCTTTACCGTTACGAGGGTCGAGCCTGCGGGAAAAGATGCCCATGCCGTCGAACTTGTCCCCGGTGATGGGAAACGTTTTACGCGCCGGGGCAGTTCGCCTTCGTCACCTTTCTGTCCGAAGCGCTGCCGGTGGAAAGACACCACTGGACCCTGTCTTGACCCGACGAGGCGGAAAAACTGGAGGACTCTCGAACCATAAAGTGCAGTGGAGACTTCACAGCCCTTTTGGGCCGTCTTAAGGCGGGGGAGAGGGCGGTCGTCGATGGACCTTACGGGCTTTTCAGTTTCCTGGCCCATGTTCTGAAACCATCTGACGAACTGGTCATGATGCCCCTCCGGCGGAATCGGCATAGTCCCCATGCTCAGCATGCTTCGTTATATGGCCGACACCGGTGACAGTCGCAAAGTGACCCTGATCTGGAGCAACCGGACCGAGGCCGATATTCTGTGCCGGGAGGAGATTGAGGGGATGAAGGAGAAACTCCCCAATTTTGCAGTCCACCACGTCCTGACCCAGCAGAAGGACTTTGGGGGTCATACGGGTCGCCTTACCGCAGAGACCCTCGAAAAACTTCTCTCGGCATGTGACCGGGAAGCCTCCGTTTTCGTCTGTGGTCCGCCGCCCATTGACGGATGCGACGTGCAGGAGCCTTAAAGGACTTGAATTCAAGGGATCTCATATTTATAAAGAAAAGTTTTCCTATTGATGATCCCATATGACTCACAGGAGTTTAGAGGCCGCTGCCATGGGGCAATGGAGAAAGCTCTGGCCCCCCGGCTGTTCGACAGGCTTTTCAACCCCGCCTCTCGGCACTGATGTTTGCTTTCAAAGATCGCAAAAGACACATTGCTCCGGCCAGTTATTGGGGGACTGGTGGAGAGCAAGAAAGAGTTGGAAAAAATTGTCACTAATATCTCCAGCCAGCCTTCCGTCGGGAGATATTATCCGAGACTCTGGAAGATTCTTGGGCCCCGACATGATTCATCTTTACGGATACATGTACACAGCGTGGGACCATGTGGACATGAGCAAAGTCAATAAGAACACCCTTTTCGTAGATGACATGCGACCACCTCCTTACCTTATAATGGGCACTGGAACGATAGGGAACTGGTGATTCCATCGAACTGGGATGTGGGAGTTGGAAGACCCCAAAATAACGTGATTCAAGGGTAAAACCCAACTGATATGGATGCATGATTTCCACTGCAGGATAAGCACCAAGAAGGGGTTCATCCTCTGCGATGAAGCCGGGATTAAGCCGCGCTGGACATTGCTGACATCACGCTGCCTTATCCAAAATCATCCGTCTATGTGCCGGGGAAGTCATACACATTCAGGACAGAGAAGGAAGTGACGCCTTCTGAGATGGAAGTGGGCCTTGACCTTCTCAAGGATGAGTGTGGAGAAGTGGAATTCAGGAAGGTATTCAAATAGGAGTGCAACATCTACCTTATCTTGCCCCAGGTCGGCGATGAGATTTTCAATATAGCAGGATTCATCCTTACAGGAGATTTGCCCCCTTCGTCGAGGTAAAAGACTGTGCGATACTTTTTCCCACCTTCTCCCTCAGCCATCTCTAACCTTCCCGTTCCAAGGCCCCATCACAACAAAATCTTTCAAATACCACACTTATCCTCTGTAAGTGGCCTTTTTTTCTGCCTTTGAAAGGGCTTTTAACACCTCCTCCGGAGGGCAATAGCGATCGAACTTTCCTTCAAAGCTTACCCCCAAAACCCTTCCAAGGTATTGTATTGCTGCTTAAAGAGATTGATGCTATGGATGTATCTGCTCAGCTTTGCTTTACAGGTTCAGCATGCGGCTGCCCTGAGTTACTGACACCTTTTCAATTCTCGAAGGATCTTACCCAATGGCAGACAGGCCAGCCGGTGAAAGTTCATTAGGACGGACAGGAAAACCGGCTTTCAGAACACTCGCCGTAAATATCCCCGGGATTGTTTACCGGGTTTATGTGAGAGAACACAACCGCATGGAATTTTTCAACCCCATGCTTGAACAAATGACAGGCTACAAAGCAGATGAGCTAGCGAAGGGAGAAGTATGCTCAATCGATACGATGATCATTTCCGAGGACCACTATTCATGTCCTTCAGGTTGTGAAAGATGCGGTCAGGAAGGGTAAGCCTTTTGAGGTCGAGTACCGTATAACACACAAAGACGGGGGCATCAGGTATTTTCTTGAAAGGGGACAGCCGGTTTGCAGGAGTGATGCAAAACCTGAATTTATTGATGGAGTCATCCTTGACATAACCGACAGAAAGTGTTCTGAGAAGGCACTGCTTTTCAAAGAGAATATTATTAAGTCCTCTTCAAGTGTAATTGCCACCTGCGACCTGGAAGGGAATATGACCTATGGTAATCCTTCTTTCCTCAAAACATGGGGTTTCGATGATCCCGAAGAGTTCATAGGGAGACCTTTCTGGGAGTTTTGGTTAGTTGAGGACAGGCTCGACGAAATCATGAAGGCCCTCCGAGGCGATGGAACCTGGTTCGGCGAGATCAAGGCCATACGGAAAGATGGAGGGATTTTCGATGTCCGGGTGTCAGCCGCCACGGTCTTTGATGGTGGGGGTAAGCCTGTCGCCCTGACTTCCACATCAATAGATATAACCGAGCGCAAGGGGGCGGAGGAGGCTTTGCGGCAGGCGCGCGAAGAACTGGAATTGCACGTAAGAGCGGACGGCTGAGTTGGTAAAACGAACTAGTGAGCTGGAGACACAAATCGCCAAGCGCGAGCAGTTCGAGAAAGCCTTGAGAGGTTCGACCGAAACTCATCGAGCAGTTGCAGCAGCGTAAGCGATTGTCGGCGAAGCTTGTTGAGTTGCTGGAAAAGGATCGTCGCGACAAGGGATGGTCATTCATGACGAGGTGGGTTCAATCCTGACAAGCGCAAAAATGGAGATTGAAGCGATCGAAGCAGAACTGACCATGAGTCCCGCTGTAGATAGATAAGCGAAGTAAAAGAGAAAATCACTGAGGCAATGAAGATGGTTAGGAACATCTCAAGTCGCCTTCGACCGAGCGGTTTGGATCATTTTGGCTGGTTCCCCTGTCCCTCACTGGCTGAGGAAATCGAGAGACAATCAGGCATCAGGATTGAGGTCCACTCTAGGGAAATGGCGGAGAGATTTTCCCCTGAAAAGGAACTGGCCATATATCGGATCATTCAAGAAGTCTCTAACCAATGTTCTAAAACATTCCGAGGCCATGAAGTGTTTGTTACCCTCATTTGCAGGGGGGATACGATCCAATTGTCCGTGGAAGATGACGGAAAAGGATTTGACTATGATGAGTTCGACAAAGACAGTTTTTTGCAGCATCTGGGAATTTCGATCATGGGGGAAAGAGCCTTACAGTTCAGCGGAAAATTCAGGATCGAATCGAAGCCTGGAAAAGGAACCCTGGTGATAGTGGAGATTCCTGTTGGTTAGCTAACGGAGTTTTATCCGTAAGACATAAACTCGCCGATGACCAAAGGCAAGGAATCGCGGGGTTAGGGACGGATGTAATGCCCACTCTTCCCGCCTGTCTTCTGGCGAGTTCGACTCACCCTAGGAGAACTGGAACCAGGCCCAGGAGGGGCATCCTCGCCCAGTCGCAGAACACGCAGGCTATGGGCACAGGCAAAAAAAGCTCACTCCTTTTGCTGCGAGCCTCGCCACTTCCTCTTTGTAAAGACCCGGAACCTTGAGCAGCGCCATGACCCCTTCACCTGGAGACTACTTCTCCACAGGTGAAGGAGGCCTTTTCCAAATGGATACGACCGGACGACTTTGTCCAGGTCACCCTGGGGTCTGTCTCCCCAATAATCTTGCCGGACACCACGAGCCGAACCGCCCTTAACCTGAGACGAGAGCCGAGCGAAATTGGCAATCTGATGGAGGCTATCTCGTTGATTCGGACTGCCTATTCCGGTGCAAGAGGTTGAACAGGTTTTACCGCCGAATCGGCGAAGGGTTCAGAGATGTTGCTCTTCCACCGTGGATGGTTAGTATTTTTAAGAAAGGGTATTTTCGGGTGTCCGGTGGGGAAGCAGTTTATAGGTGTATCGTTGCGGACCCCGAAGAGGCCTGAAGAAACCTTTTGTGCCTCATGAGGAGGAATAGCGATGAGAGAAAAAATACGAATTCTAGGATTTGCAGGGAGTTTAAGGAAGTTATCGTACAACAGGTCTATACTGTCTGCGGCACTTGAGGTAGTGCCCGATGACGCGGTTCTTGAGATCTTTGACCTTGAGGGGATCCCGCCTTTCAACCAGGACCTGGAAAACCGACCTCCGGACAAGGTGACGGCGTTCAAGAAAAAAATCAGGGCTGCCGACGCAATTCTGATCGCTACCCCGGAATATAACTATTCTATCCCGGGTGTTCTCAAAAACGCCATTGACTGGGCATCGAGACCCTATGGAGACAATGCCTTCGATGGAAAACCGGTTGCCGTAATGGGCGCGTCCATTGGGATGCTGGGGACAGGAAGGGCTCAGTATCACCTGAGGCAGAGCTTCGTCTTTTTGAACATGTACCCCATCAATCAACCTGAGGTGATGGTCCCCTTTGCGGAGGGCAAGGTTGACGGCGAGGGGAGGCTGGTGGACGAAAAAACACGAGGGAAGATAAAAGAATTGCTTGAAAGTCTGATTGCCTGGACAAGAAAGCTGTCCATGACCAGGGAAGCCTCCCAACAAAGGGGAAAGATCGGATGCTTATATTTCAGGCGCTGCTGCGACCGGTGATAAACCGGAAAGAGCAGTTTACGAAGGCCATTCGCATTCATGAAAGAGGCGGCCAGAGAGACTCCTCTGCGAGTAGGTGACCAAGCCTGTTCCACGGCGAGGGACGCCCGGGTACACTCATATGAGGATCTACAACCGTGGTTTGCGCCGTGGATTATCGCTTACGCTGGATTTGCCTGGTCCGGCCGATTTTCTCACCTGGGCATAGCGGAAGCAATCCACCGTGTGGTCATTGACCATTCCTACTGCCTGCATGAACGCATAACAGATCGTCGAACCGACGAAGCTGAAATCATGCTTCTTCAGATCCCTGCTCATCCTGTCCGATTCCGGAGTGCTTTTCGGCAGTTCGCGAAGCGCGCGCCATTCATTCTGTCTCGGAACGCCATCAACATAACGCCAAAGAAACGAGGCCAGCGAACCGTACTGCTTCTGTACTTCCAGAACACACCGTGCGTTGCTGATGGCGGATTGTATCTTGAGGCGGTTGCGAACGATGCCGGAATCAGCGAGCAGGCGGTTGAGGTCGTCGTTGGAATAGCTTGCTATTCTCGCGGGATCAAAATCATGAAAGGCCTTCCGGTAATGCTCCCGTTTTCGGAGGATCGTCAGCCAACTGAGTCCGGCCTGTGCCCCTTCCAGGACCAGCATTTCGAACAGGTGGTCATCATCGTGGACCGGGACTCCCCATTCGTCATCATGGTATGAGATGTACAAAGGATCATTGCTAACCCATTCGCATCGGATTTTCATTTAGGCCTCCAGGTTCAACATCAAGGCTTCCTCGTCCGATTTCTACGGCCGAATGCGTTCCTTGTCAGGTGGATGTTTGCCTGCATGCCAAGTCCCTCCTTTCCTCAACCCTTCTCTGTGATGCCCTGATCTCGGAGGAATTACCCCACTATAGTGATAATGGCCGAGTTCATGCAACTGCTGAAACATATCTGTTGCGCACATTGATCAACCCATTTAGAATTGAATACGGCCAAGCGCTATCAGAACAGATTCAGGAAGTTCCTGTCCAGTTCTGACTTTTAGCGATAGCGGGCGGCCTCCACTTTACAGGAGTTTTTCAATGGAAAAGATCGTCAATATTTCACGGGACCGGATCGAGAATTTGATCCGGGATTTCATCACTTCTTCGCCTCTCAACAGCATGCAAAACGAAGCCGGGGACCCTGCTTGGGACGACGCGTTGGTTGGGTTCGCTTCCGGTGCGGACCCAATTTGGCAACAGTACAAGGAATATGTTGGTCCGTTTCACTGGACGCCCTGGGAGGTTTTCAGCCAGCACTGCCCGAAAGAAGCGGTAAGCCCCGCAGAACTGACCGTCATTTCGTGGATTTTGCCGCAGCGGGAGATGGTCCGCAAGACAAACCGCCGCGCAAAGAGCTTTCCTTCAGAGGAGTGGGCCAGAATCAGGGTCTTCGGTGAAGCGTTCAATGTGGCCTTGCGTCGACATGTGGTCGAGCGTCTGGAAGCGGACGGCCTGACGGCAATTGCTCCAATGCTCGTTCCCAACTGGACCATCGTCAAATCTCAACGATTTTCTTACGCCTCTTCTTGGTCTGAACGCCATGCGGCCCATGCAGCCGGCCTGGGGACTTTTGGTTTGTGTGACGGTCTCATCACCGCAAAGGGCAAGGCCATGCGGACAGGATCGGTCGTCGCAAGAGTATCCATCGAACCAACTCCCAGGCCGTACGCCGACCATCGGTCCTATTGTCTCTTCTTCGCAGAGGGAACGTGTGGCAAGTGCATCGACCGGTGCCCGGTCCGCGCTATTACCGAAGCCGGCCATGATAAGGAGAAGTGCAGACAGCACCTGGTACGCTCCAGAGAGTATGTGAAACAGACCCACCGGTTCGAAGGCTATGGTTGTGGATTGTGCCAGGTTGGCGTGCCGTGCGAGGCAGGCATACCGGTCAAGGCCGCCCGAGAGGCCCTGGAACGCGGTGAGTTGCCTCCTCCGCCACCGCCTTTAGCTTGAACGTTGACATGGGTTCTAATGTGGTGATGCGGTCCCCGGGAACTACCTGGGCAAAAAGCAGGAGCTGTCGCGAGGGGCGAACAGAAACACTCCTGAGGAAGCGATTGCGATAAAAGCCAGAAAAAACCCTATAATCGGCAGAAATGAAAACCCGGTGAAAAAGAGAACGACTCCCAGGAACATCAAGAACGCCCCCATAATAATATTAATTACCCTTGCGGCATAACAGTCGGATCTTTTCATTATCTCACCTCCTCTCCACTGGCCATAACTTAACTCGGAATCAAAAGAAGTCAATGCGTCTGTGCCCTATGAGGTTAGCCTCTTGTAAAAGTCGAGGGTCTTTCTTGCCACGGCTTTCCAGGTGAAATGAGCCTTCACTCTTTCGCGGGCCGCCATGCCCATGGTTTTCCGTGCCTCGGGTGAGGAGATCAGGGAGTTCACGGCGTGGGCCAGGTCCAGGGCAAAGCGCTCACGGTCTTTGGGTTCCTGGTTGCCGGCACTCTTTGCCTCAAAAGGGATGATGAGTCCGGTGACGCCGTCTTCTACAACTTCTGGAATGCCTCCCACGGCAGAGGCTACGACAGCAGTTCCACAGGCCATGGCCTCGAGGTTGGTAATTCCGAAAGGCTCGTAGATCGACGGGCAGACAAAGACGGCGGCGTGGCTGTAGAGAGCAATCAGGTCCTCAGGCGGGACGGGTTCTTTCACCCAGATAAGTTTGTTAGCCGTATGCCGGCTCACCTCGTTGAACTTTTCCGAGACTTCTTCCATGAACCGGGGCGTGTCGGGGTTGCTTGCGCACAACACAACTTGAACGCCCGGCTCAAAGTGAGCCGCCGCCTCCAGGAAGTGGGTGATTCCTTTCTGCCTTGTGAGGCGCGCGACGGTGAGGACAAAGGGCCTGTCGGGATCGATGCCGTAGGCCCTGAGAACATGGGGGCTCCTGACCGGGTGATACTGATCGTCGTCGATGCCGTTGTGGATCACTTCGATTTTCTCAAGGGGCACGCCGTAGAGTTGATGCACATTTTGTCTCATTGCCACGGATACGGCGATGACGCCGTCAGCATTCTGATACGCCGTTCGTTCCAGCCACAAGGAAGCTCCATAGGCGGCGGCCAGCTGCTCTTGCTTCCAGGGGCGGTGCGGTTCAAGGGAGTGGGTGGTGAGGACGAGAGGCGCTTTCAGCATCGTCTTGAGCAGGCACCCTGCGAGGTGAGTGTACCAGGTGTGGCAGTGAATAATGTCCGCCTCATGCAAGCTGCTGACCATGGCCACATCCCCGAGCAAGGTGTCGATGAGTCCGTGAAGGCGATCACCATGGGGCTCGACCACCCCGCAAGTTTGGACCCCGGTCACATCTTTATAGGTAGAGTGCTCTTTCTGATCACCGAAGCAAAGGATCTGGATTGTGTGCTTTTCCTGGTCCAGTTTTTCGAGCTCCGCGGTGAGGTATTTCACATGGACGCCCGCTCCTCCGTAAATGTAAGGCGGATATTCTTTTGTCAGAATTGCGATGTTCATGAATTTTTCGAGTCCTTTCTCACTCTGTGCAGTCAAGGCAATCTCCGTATATCGGGGGTGCACGTCTTGGTCCGGCCGGGGGGGGCGTTACGTTTGTTTTAACACCCCCCGGCCGGACCTTCGCCGGCTGTGCTCGGGATCAGGAGAGCCAACCAAAAATTTTCATCTTAATTCATGCGCCGTGTCAATTCAATTTCAAAACTGTTCATATACTTCCTGTAAGTATATGTTATTTTTATCTTTCCAGACAAAATTAGAGAGGGTATTTACGGCCGGTATTTTTTTTGTTAGGATGCCCCTGTCTCCGTAACCGATACCCTCTTCCGATTCTGAGGCAAAGAGTCGTCGTCTTCTTTCCGGCCGGCCCGCGAAAAGAGTCCCACACATTTTCAAACGCCGAATCAAGGCGAATGTCCGCCTATTGATCGTCGGCAAGGACCATAGTTTTGTCGAAGCACGTGCAGTCGATGGCTTATTCAGAAAGGTAGCGAAAGGATGGGCACGAAAAAGGGCGATTCCGAATTCCACGCTCAACCCATGTGGTACAAGGACGCGCTTATTTATCAGCTCCACGTCAAAGCGTTTTGCGACAGCGACGGCGACGGTACGGGGGACTTCAGAGGCCTCACCGGCAAGCTGGACTACCTTCAGGATCTCGGTGTAGATGCCGTCTGGGTGCTTCCCTTTTGCCCCTCCCCACTAAAGGACGACGGATATGACATCGCCGACTTCAGGGGCGTCCATCCTGCTTACGGCACGCTCAGGGATTTCAAGAACTTTCTGCGAGAAGCTCATCGAAGAGGCATTCACGTCATCACCGAGATGGTGGTGAACCACACTTCCGATCAGCACCCGTGGTTTCAGAGGGCGCGTCGTGCCGCGCCGGGAAGCCCTTGGCGAGACTATTACGTGTGGAGCGATACGCCCGATCGGTACAAGGAAACGCGAATCATCTTCCAGGATTTCGAATCTTCCAACTGGTCGTGGGACCCGGTAGCCAAGGCTTACTACTGGCACCGGTTTTACTCGCACCAGCCTGACCTGAATTACGACAACCCTCATGTACGGAACGCGATCCTGAACGTGATCGATTACTGGTTTGAAATGGGAGTGGACGGGTTAAGGCTTGACGCTGTGCCTTATCTGTACGAGCGGGAAGGGACCAATTGCGAAAACCTTCCCGAGACCCATCTCTTTTTGAAGAAGATGAGAGCCCACGTGGACGCCAGGTTCGAAAACCGGATGCTTTTGGGCGAAGCCAATCAGTGGCCCGAAGACGCTGCGGCATACTTCGGGTCAGGAGATGAATGTCACATGGCGTTTCACTTTCCTCTGATGCCCAGGATGTTCATGGCCATTAGGATGGAAGACCGTTTTCCCATCGTGGACATCATGGACCAAACTCCTTCCATCCCGGAAGTGTGCCAGTGGGCCATCTTTTTGCGAAACCACGATGAGCTGACCCTCGAGATGGTCACCGACGAGGAAAGGGATTACATGTACCGGGTGTATGCCCAGGATCCCAAGATGCGGATCAACCTCGGCATACGGCGCCGCCTTGCCCCGCTGCTCGCCAACAACCGTCGGCGAATCGAACTCATGAGCAGTCTTTTGTGCTCCATGCCCGGAACTCCTGTTCTTTACTATGGGGACGAAATCGGCATGGGGGATAACATTTATCTGGGGGATCGCAACAGCGTGCGGACTCCGATGCAATGGAGCGCGGACCGGAACGCCGGTTTTTCCCGGGCTAATCCTCAGAAGCTCTACCTCCCTGTCATCACCGATCCGGAATATCATTACGAAACCATCAACGTGGAAGCCCAGCAGAGCAATCTTCAGTCTTTGCTTTGGTGGATGAAGCGCCTCATCTCCCTGAGAAAACGTTTCAAGGCTTTTTGCAGGGGAAGCATCGAATTCCTGCACCCCGACAACTACAAAATCCTGGCTTTTGTGAGAAGCTGGGAGGAAGAGCATGTTCTCGTCGTGGCAAACCTCTCCCGTTTCGTCCAGTATGTCGACCTGCCTCTTTCCGCCTATGCAGGACGGGTGCCGGTGGAGGCTTTCGGGAGGACGGCGTTCCCTCCCATCACACAACATCTGTATCCCCTTTCCATCGGGCCTCACGGCTTTTACTGGTTTTCTCTACGGCCGGCGGTGCAAGAAAGGATGGTACTTCCAAGCACCGAGGGAGACTTGCCCGTGGTAACCGTGTCCGGAAAGAGGAAGAGCCAGTTGAATAGGGAGATCCTTGCTCAGGTCGAGAGGGTCCTCCCGGCTTTCCTTCAACGGAGCCGCTGGTTCAGGGGCAAAGCGCGAGCTATGAAATCGGCGAGCTTCCGGGAATTGCTTTTCACGAGCCACGGCTTTCCTGCTCCGGTTCTCGCCCTGGTGCAGGCCGACTATGTGGACGGAGATGCGGAAACCTACCTTCTGCCGCTCATCGAGGCGGAAGGCGAAAAAGTCGTGACTCTTTTCAAGGAACATCCCCACGCGGCCATGGCGCGGCTGAGATATAAGGACGGCGGCGCGGAGACCACTCTTTTTGACGCCGTTGTGGACAGGGACACCTGCGGAGCGCTGTTCGAGTTCATTGCCCGAAACCGCCGTGTAAAAGTCCCGGAAGGGGAACTGGTCGCCTCAGTAGCCAAGACTTTTCAGCGGGAGGCCAAGGTATCGCCGGAGCCCGCCCTGATGAAGGCCGAGCAGACCAATACGTCCGTGGTGTTCGGCAAGCAATACGTTCTCAAGATGATCCGTCGCCTGGAGGATGGAATCAACCCGGATCACGAGATCGGCCGGTTTCTTACCGAGAAAGGATGTCCCTTCATACCGCCGGTGGTGGGCGCCATGGAGTACCGGAGAAATAAGAAAGAGCCGATCACCCTGGCCACTCTTCAAGGATTCGTAACTAATCAGGGGGATGCATGGACCTATACGCTGGATGTCCTCGCTCACTACTTCGAAAAAGCGATGACCGATCGATCCGCTGTGGAGAAGATCCCTTCGCCGCCGGGGTGGTCCCTTGATCCGGAGGAAGATCAAATCCCTTCGTCCGTGTACGAAGTGGTGGGAACCTATGTAGAGGCGGCCCGGCTTCTCGGCCGGCGCACCGGCGAACTGCATGTCTTCCTTGCCTCTGAGAAGGAGGATCCCTCCTTCACTCCGGAATCATTCTCCACGCTCTACCAGCGGGCTCTGTATCAATCCATGCGGAGCCTTGCAGGACGTGTCTTCAATCTGCTCCAGAAGAAAGTGAAGGACCTGCCCGAACCTATCATTCCTGAGGCCAGGGAGATTCTGACTCTGGAAAGAGAGATCCTGGAGCGATTTAAGGCAGTTACCAAAAGGAAGATTACGGGCCAGAGAATCCGTTGCCATGGGGATTATCATCTTGGCCAGGTCCTCTTCACGGGAAAAGATTTCGTGATTATTGATTTCGAGGGGGAGCCTGCCCGCCCCATCTCCGAGAGGAGGATCAAGCGGTCGCCGCTGCGGGACGTGGCAGGCATGCTCCGATCCTTCCACTATGCGGTCTACTCGGCCCTTTCCCGCCAGGAGGCTCATGGCGTTGTGAAAACAGATGACATTCCTTATCTGGAATTCTGCGCGGACCTCTGGTACAGGTGGGTGAGCGAGATCTTCATGGGCACCTACTTCGACGCATCTTCAAACCGGGAGTTCCTTCCTCGCACGACGGAAGAACTTCGTTTGCTCCTCAACCTTTATCTTCTCGAAAAAGCGGTCTACGAACTGGGCTATGAACTCAACAATCGCCCTGATTGGGTAAGAATACCTGTCCGGGGCATCCTGCATATCATGTCAAGAAAAGAGAGAGAATAAGCAACGCACCGAGCCCAAGGCGGGCGCAGCGAAGAAAGGAGATCGCATCCCATGACTGAAGTCTACTTTGACTTTTCGCTTCTTAGCGATGATGATGTTTTTATCTTTAATGAGGGTAGTCATTTCCAGCTTTATGACAAACTGGGGAGTCATACGGTCAGACATAAAGGCATGGAAGGAACCTATTTTGCCGTGTGGGCTCCCAACGCCGAGAAGGTGGCGGTCATGGGGGAATTCAACAGCTGGAATAAGACCAGCCATCCTCTTGTCCCCAAGGGGCGGTCGGGCATCTGGGAAGGGTTTATTCCCGGAGTTCGGAAGGGTTCGACCTATAAATACCACGTCTACTCGAAGTATGCTCTCTACCAGGCGGACAAGACCGATCCGTTCGCGCTTTTTGGTGAGATTCCGCCTTTGACCGGCTCCGTGGTTTGGAATCTGGATTACACCTGGACCGATCAGGAGTGGATGGCGGACCGGGGAGATCGCAACCGGGTCGGCGCCCCCATCTCCATTTACGAAGTTCACCTCGGTTCCTGGAGGCGGGTACCTGAAGAAGGCAACCGCCCCCTCACTTACCGTGAGCTTGCCGGCGAACTGGCCGAATACGTGAAGGGCATGGGGTTCACCCATGTGGAGTTCCTGCCCGTGATGGAGCATCCCTTTTACGGCTCGTGGGGATACCAGTCTCTCGGCTACTTTGCGCCTACGAGCCGGTTCGGGACGCCCCAGGATTTCATGTATCTCATCGAGAGCCTGCACCTCCAGGACATCGGGGTGATTCTGGATTGGGTTCCTTCCCACTTCCCGAAAGATGAGCACGGGCTGGGTTTCTTTGACGGCACTCATCTGTATGAACACGCGGACCCCAGGCAGGGCATTCATCCGGACTGGGACAGTTTCATCTTCAACTACGGTCGCAACGAAATCCGGAGTTTCCTTCTGAGCAGCGCTCTCTTCTGGCTTCACAAATATCACGCGGACGGGCTCAGGGTGGATGCGGTGGCTTCCATGCTCTACCTGGACTACGGCCGTAAGGAGGGCGAGTGGATTCCCAACCAGTACGGGGGAAACGAGAATCTGGAGGCCATCGATTTTCTGCGGCGATTCAACCTCGAAGTGTACAAGAAGTTCCCGGATGTCCAGACTATAGCGGAGGAATCCACGGCATGGCCCATGGTCTCCCGGCCTACCTATGTGGGCGGGCTCGGTTTCGGGATGAAATGGGACATGGGATGGATGCACGATACTCTGGAGTACATGTCCAAGGACCCCGTGCACCGCAAGTACCATCACGACAGGCTGACCTTCCGCATGCTCTATGCTTTTCAAGAGAATTTCGTGCTTCCCCTCTCTCACGATGAAGTGGTGTACGGCAAGGGAGCGCTCATACGCAAAATGCCCGGGGACGACTGGCAGAAGTTCGCCAACCTGCGCGTCCTCCTTGGCTACATGTACGCCCAGTCAGGGAAGAAACTCCTCTTCATGGGAGGAGAATTCGGGCAGTGGAGCGAGTGGTACCACGAGGCGAGCCTGGACTGGGACCTTCTCGCTTATCCCCTCCATGAGGGCCTTCGAAAATGGGTGGAAGACCTCAACAGGGTTTACAGGGACGAAAAGGCGCTTTACGAGAGAGACTTCGAGCCTGCCGGGTTTCAGTGGATCGACTGCAACGACTCCCAACAGAGCACCATCAGCCTCATGCGCAGGGGCTTTGGCGAAGAGGACACGGTCATCATCGCCTGCAACTTTACGCCCGTTCCGCGCCACAATTACAGGGTAGGCGTCCCTGAAGAAGGCTTCTGGGAGGAGATCCTCAACAGCGATGCCCCCATCTACGGCGGCAGCGGTCAGGGAAACATGGGAGGCGTGGAGGCGACGCCCGTCTCCTTCCATGGCCTTCCCTGCTCCTTGAACCTGACCCTGCCTCCTCTGGGCGCTGTCTATTTCAAGAGAGGAATAAGGTGATTCAAGAAGGCCGGGTCGGCGCCGCTTATCTGGGTGAGGGGCGATGCAACTTCTGTGTGTGGGCTCCCAAGGCGCAAAGCGTGGAGGTCCATGTGGTCGCGCCCAAGGAAAAGATCGCCCGTCTGCTTGGAGACGAAAGCGGATACCATAAGGGCGCCGTGGAGGAAATCGAGCAGGGGAGTCTCTATTTCTATCGCCTCGACGGAGAAAAGGAAAGACCTGATCCGGCATCCCGGTACCAGCCCGAAGGTGTCCATGGTCCCTCTCAAGTCACGACTTCCGCTTTTCCGTGGGAGGACGAAGGCTGGAAAGGCCTTCCTCTTGAGGAGTACCTCATCTACGAACTTCACGTGGGGACGTACACGAAGGAGGGGACCTTTGACGCCCTTATTCCCCGGCTGAGTGGACTCAAGGCCGTGGGCATCACGGCCCTGGAACTGATGCCCGTGGGGCAGTTTCCGGGAAATCGAAACTGGGGATACGACGGAGCCTACCCTTTTGCCGTGCAGAATTCCTACGGCGGACCCGAAGGGCTCAGGAGGCTCGTGAATGCGTGCCATCAAGAGGGACTCGCGGTGATCCTGGATGTGGTGTACAATCACCTGGGTCCTGAAGGGAACTACCTGTGGGACTTCGGTCCCTACTTCACGGATCGTTACAAGACGCCCTGGGGCATGGCGGTCAACTTCGACGGTCCTGGAAGCGACGAGGTTCGGCGGTTTTTTATCGAGAATGCTCTCTTCTGGATAGAAGACTTTCACGTGGACTCCCTGCGCCTTGACGCGGTGCATGCTATCGTGGACTTTTCAGCCGTGACTTTTCTGGAAGATCTGGCAGGAGCCACGGCCAAACTCGCATCCCAACTGGGCCGGAAAGTCTTTCTCATTCCGGAAAGCGCCTTGAACGATACACGCCTCATCCGTGCGCCTGAACTGGGAGGCTTCGGCCTGGATGCCCAGTGGAGTGATGATTTCCACCATGCGCTCCATGCGCTTCTCACCGGTGATAGATCTGGATATTACCAGGATTTCGGAAAGATAAGTCATCTAGTGAAAGCCATACGGGAAGGTTTCGTTTACTCTGGACAGTACTCGTCGTTCAGGCGCTGCAGACACGGTAATTCATCCAGAGACATACCGGCCCACCGGTTCGTGGTTTTTGTCCAAAACCATGATCAGGTGGGCAACCGAAGAATGGGAGATCGCCTGAGCCGACACCTTTCCCTGGAGGGATTAAAACTGGCCGCAGGCTGCGTGCTCTTTTCGCCTTTTATTCCCCTGCTTTTCATGGGTGAAGAATACGGGGAGAAGGCGCCTTTTCCCTATTTCATTAGCCACTCGGACCCTGAGCTCGTGGATGCGGTGAGAAAGGGGCGGGCAGAAGAGTTTTCCCCGTTTGCGTGGGACGAAGAGCCTCCGAACCCGCAGGACGAAGGAACGTTTCTGAGTGCCAGACTGGATCACGGGCTGCGAAAAGGGGGAGAGCACAGGGTCCTGTTTGAGTTTTTCAGGGAACTCATCCGGTTCCGAAAGGCGAACGGAGCGTTGAGGCACTTGAGCAAGGACCATTTGGAGGTGACAGGGTTCGAAAGAGAGCACCTCCTTTTCCTGCGGCGGTGGAAGGGGATCGAAGAATGGGCCATGGTTTTTTACTTCGGAAAGGAGAGAGCCTCTCTCCCTGTTCCCCTGCCCGAAGGTCGATGGAGAAAAAGGCTGGCCTCCGCGGACAGAAGATGGCTCGGTCCGGGGTGCGGCATCTCTGAGCAGATTTCCAGCGCCGCAAGCGTGTGCATTGAACTTCAGCCTGAATCGTTCGTGGTTTTTCAAAAAGGAGAGGACAGGTAGGCGCATTGGAAAAATACATCTGCATTCACGGGCATTTCTATCAACCCCCCCGGGAGAACCCATGGCTGGAGGTAGTGGAGGTTCAGGATTCCGCTCGTCCCATACCATGACTGGAACGAGAGGATTACGGCGGAGTGCTATTCCGCGAACGCCGCTTCCCGAATCCTGGACGAGGAGGGAAGAATCACGCAGGTGGTGAACAACTATTCGAAGATCAGCTTCAATTTAGGTCCCACCCTGCTCGCATGGATGGAGAAACATGCCGCAGATGTCTATGCAGCGGTTCTCGAAGCGGACCGGGAAAGCCAGAGGCTGTTCTCCGGCCACGGGTCTGGTCTTGCCCAAGCCTATAACCACATGATCCTCCCCCTGGCCAACCACCGCGACAAGGTGACCCAGGTCCTTTGGGGAATCCGGGACTTTGAGTATCGTTTCGGCCGGCATCCCGAAGGCATGTGGCTTCCTGAAACAGCAGCGGATCTGGAGACTCTTGATATCCTGGCGGAGCAGGGTATCGGCTTTACCATCCTGGCGCCGCGGCAGGCCAGGCAAGTGCGGCAGATCGGAGAAAAAAAATGGCAGGATGTGAGTAACGAACGGATTGATCCCACCATGCCCTACATCCAGAGACTGCCTTCGGGAAGGCAAATCGTGCTCTTCTTTTATGACGGGCCGGTGTCAAGAGCCGTGGCTTTTGAAGGTCTTCTGTCCAAAGGAGAACACCTTGCCGACCGCCTTCTGGGCGCCTTCTCGGAAAAACGCGACTGGTGCCAGCTCGTTCACATCGCAACGGATGGGGAAAGCTACGGGCATCACCACCGTCACGGCGATATGGCGCTGGCCTATGCCCTTCATTACATGGAATCGAACCTGCGGGCTAGGACGACGAACTACGGCGAGTATCTCGAGAAACACTCCCCTACCCACGAAGTGGAGATTTTTGAAAACTCCTCCTGGAGTTGCGTCCACGGGGTGGAACGGTGGAGAGCCGACTGCGGGTGCAATTCAGGTCAACATGCCGGGTGGAACCAGGGCTGGCGCGGGCCGCTTAGGGAGGCGCTGGACTGGCTTCGTGACACTTTGGCGCCGGGTTTCGAGGAAAAGGCAGGGAAGCTTCTAAACGCGCCATGGCGGGCTCGGGATGAGTACGTCAGTGTCGTCCTGGACCGATCAAGAGAGAGCGCGGAGAAGTTCCTCAACGATCAGGCGAGGCATCCGTTGAACGACGAAGAGAAGGTCACGGCACTCAAACTCCTCGAAGTGCAGCGCCACCTTATGCTCATGTACACGAGTTGCGGATGGTTTTTTGACGAACTCTCCGGCATTGAAACAGTGCAGATCATGCAGTACGCAGGCCGGGCCCTTCAACTCGCAGGAGAACTCTTCGGGAACGACCTGGAACCCTCTTTTCTCCGGTCCCTTGAAAGGGCCAAGAGCAACGTCCCTGAGCATAAGGACGGTAAGACTATTTTTGAAGACATGGTCAAGCCTGCTGCCGTGGATCTTTCAAAGGTGGGCGCCCACTACGCCATGAGCTCGCTGTTCGAGGACTATTCTGAAAAGGTGGGCCTGTTCTGCTTCGAGGCGGATCGGGAAATGCA
Organism: uncultured delta proteobacterium; assembly: GCA_963740905.1. Lineage (GTDB taxonomy): Bacteria > Desulfobacterota > DSM-4660 > Desulfatiglandales > HGW-15 > JAFGDM01. The sequence goes on along the minus strand of CAVUFY010000013.1, from coordinate 153,051 downwards.
CTTGAAGGCGGGAGCAGGAAGAGCGAAGATGGGGGTGGGTCGCGTCAAAATCAGGTCCGGTATCACCGGTGAAGAGAAAAGACTCTGCTACGGCGTCCTACATTGGGGCGATCACAACCTGAGCGGGGGCATCAGGGAATGCTCGGAAGACGAGCCTGACGAAGCCACCACGAAAGAGATCCTGGATACTTTTGGGCGCGCCGCATTTCCGGAGACCATGCAGCTCCTGGAGAAACGCTTCGGAGCATCGCTGTATTCCCTGGGGAGTCTGTTCAGGGATGAACAGAGAAAGATCCTGGACATCATCATGGAATCAACGCTTTCGAATGCACTCTCCGTCTACCGGCGGGTTTATGAGGACAACGCTCCCCTTTTGCGGTTTTTTAGACATCTCAACATTCCGGCTCCCGGCCCTGTCAGGACGGCTGCCGAATACGCGCTCAATGCGAGCATACGAAAAATTTTTGAACAGGAAAGAATAAAACTTGAATCCGTAGGGACGATCCTGAATTCAGCCCGTCTGGAGGGGGTCGCCCTGGATGCGGAAGGTCTTGAGATGGCCGTCAGGCGAAAGGCGGAACGCATGGCACAAGCTTTCGCCGGCCAGCCGGAAAGCTTGAGTCTTCTTCAGAGGCTTGATTCATTGGTGAGCCTCATAAAAAGGCTGCCTTTCGAGGTGAATCTCCGGAGGGTCCAGAATACTTACTACGGCCTTCTTCAACAGGTCTATCCCGTGTTTCAAGACAGAGCAAAGAAGGAAAAAAAGGCTCGGAAATGGGTGAAGGTGTTCGATTCTCTGGGCGAGAAACTGATGTTCCGAGTGGCATGAATGCGCATTCCCGTCGCCACATACCGGCTGCAACTGCACAAGGACTTCGGGTTCAGGGCAGTCAGGAAGATCGTCCGGTATCTGTCGGAACTCGGCATATCCGACATCTATGCTTCCCCCATTTTCAAGGCAAGAAAAGGGAGCCTTCATGGCTATGACGTGGTGGACCCCGGACAAATCAACCCTGAGCTTGGAAGCCCCTCCGATTTTGAGCAACTCGCGGACGCGGTCAAGGGGCTCCAGATGGGGTGGCTTCAGGATGTGGTGCCCAACCATATGGCCTATGATGCAGAGAACGAAATGCTCATGGACGTGCTGGAAAACGGGATGCGATCACCGTATTTCGAATATTTCGATGTGTTCTGGGATCATCCCTATGCCAGCCTGAAAGGCCGTATTCTTGCCCCCTTTTTGGGAAAGTTCTACGGCGAGGCCCTGGAACAGGGAGAGATCAAGATCCTTTTCGACCAAGAGGGATTCAGTGTCGCCTACTATGATCTTTCATTCCCTCTGAAGCTCGAATCCTACACCTACCTCCTTACTCACGGACTGAAAGCCTTGAGAAGAAAACTCGGGGGAAATCATCCTCATTTCATCAAACTCCTCGGAATTCTGTACGTTCTGAAGACGCTCTCTTCCCAGGAAGCCGGGGAAGATGGATATGAGCAGGTGGCTTTCATCAAGAATACCCTTTGGGAAGTTTACACCGAATGTCCTGAAATCCGGGAACATGTGGATGAGAATCTCTGTGTTTTTAACGGTGAAAAGGATGCCGCGGAACGGGTGAGACGCCTTGATCCTCTTCTTTCTGAGCAGTTGTTTCGGCTCTCCTTCTGGAAAGTGGCCACCGAAGAGATCAATTATCGAAGGTTTTTCAGCATCAACGATCTGATCTCCTTAAAAGTGGAAAAGGAAGAGGTGTTCCGTCACACCCATTCTCTCATCTTCAGGCTGTTAGGGGAAGGCAAGCTCACAGGCCTCCGCATCGATCACATCGACGGCCTGTTCGATCCCGAAAGATATCTCAACCGGCTCAAAAAGAAAGGCGAAGGCCCTTACTTGGTGGTGGAGAAAATACTGGGCCCGGGTGAAGAACTTCCCTCATCGTGGCCGGTCCAGGGCACCTCGGGATACGAGTTCCTGAATATGGTGAACCTCCTCTTCTGCATGAGCGGGCGGGCCATGAGTCGAATCTACACGACCTTTACCGGGCTCAGGGAAGCCTATGAGCATCTCCTTGCGGATAAGAAGAAATTGATCCTGGAAAGGCACATGACGGGGGACGTGGACAACCTCGCACATCTCCTGAAGGCGATATCTAGCAGGGACCGTCACGGCAGCGACATCACTCTTTACGGAGTCAAGAGCGCGCTTACGGAAGTGATGGTCTGCTTTCCCGTGTATCGGACCTACGTGAACACCGAAAAAGTGAGAGCAGAAGATCGATCGACCATCCAGAGGGCTGTAAAAAGGGCGAGGGAGAGGAATCCGGGCTTGAGTCACGAGCTTGATTTTGTGGAGAGGTTTCTTTTCCTGGGGCTCGAGGAAGGTCTCTCGGAAGAGGAAAAGGCCGAGAGACTGGGGTTTATCATGAGATTCCAGCAATTCACGGGTCCGCTCATGGCCAAGGGATTTGAAGACACGACCCTGTATGTATACAATCGTCTCGTTTCTCTGAACGAGGTGGGCGGGAACCCCGAGCTCTCGGGGATTCAGCCTGAGAGCTTCCACGATTTCAGCATCAGGAGAAAGCAAAGGTGGCCTCATTCCCTGAGTGCTACGGCCACTCATGACACAAAGCGAGGAGAAGATGTCCGGACCAGAATCAACGTGCTGACCGAGGTGGCCGACGAATGGGAGAGCCGCCTGAAAGAGTGGAACAGGATCAACAGGGTCAGGAAGAGAAAGGTGCGAGGGCTCAGCGTGCCCGAGCGGAACGACGAATATTTCCTGTATCAGACTCTCCTCGGAGCCCTTCCGTTTGATCAGAAGGAGTATCCGCAATTTGTCGAGAGGATGAAGAAGTATATCATCAAGTCGGTGAGGGAAGCAAAGGTCCATACCGCATGGCTCAAACCGGACGAGGAATATGAAAGCGGCTACATGGCGTTCCTCGACGACGTGCTGAGACCCACGGAAGACAACCTTTTTCTGCGGACTTTTCTGCCGTTCCAGAAGAAGATCGCGTGGTATGGCCTGTGGTATTCCCTGTCCCAGACGCTCATCAAGATCACGGCCCCCGGAGTTCCGGATTTTTACCAGGGGGGCGAGCTGTGGGACTTTAACCTCGTAGATCCGGATAATCGCAGACCCGTGGATTACGGAGCCAGAGAGGCGCTTTTAAAGGAGATCAAGGCAAAGGAAGAAAAAGGGCCGGGACCATTGATCACCGAACTGCTTTCCACGAAAGAGGATGGAAGGATCAAGCTTTTTCTCATCTACAGGGGGCTCAAAGCCAGGCAGGAGCATATTCAGCTTTTTCGGGAAGGAGATTACCTGCCTCTGGAAGGGAAAGGCCTCTTTAGAGACTGCGTCGTTTCATTTGCCAGAAAACATGGGGACGAGTGGGCGCTGGTTGCGGTTCCCCGATTCCTGGCGGCGGTTGCAGTGGAGGGCGAGTATCCCTTGGGCAAGGAGAAATGGAAGGACACGCACATCCTTCTGCCAAAAGAAGCGCCCCGGGCTTGGAGCAATGCCGTGACAGGGGAAAAGATCGAGGCCGATGGGGGGGATCTTCCTGTGGGAGACCTTCTCGGCCTGTTCCCGGTTTCTCTTTTGATGAAGAAAAATTGCCAGGGGAGTTGACACCATGGCCGACGTTTTCCAGTTCCGATCCAGTGCGTCCCTGGGAAAACTCACGGGACAAAAAGCGTACACGCTGGCGGAGTTGCTGCACCTCATCCACACGTGCACCGAGTCGTCCATCTTCTACCACACCTTCTCGGCCTTTCTGAAGATGCGCGAGGTGCGCGTACCCTACAACAGCGACTTCGCCCTTTGGGTCTACCAAAGCCTCGGGGAAAAAGCCCTCGGAGAACAGATGAGGGCCGTGGATTTCGCGGAATACAACACGGTGGAAAGCCTGAGGGGACGGCTTGCAGGGATCATAGAAAACTATCAAAGCTTCAGGCCCCAGGCCTTTGAAAAAAGAGCGGATGAACCGTTCTACCTTCATGATGTTCAGAGATTTGTCTACCTCACAGACAAATTTGCCTATGATCTGAAGTCGTTTCGTGAACTCCTTTCCACCATCAGCCTCTACTCTCTGTACTATCACTTCATCGAGTCGAGACTGGAGACAAAGCTTCAAACCGACGATTTTTCCAACTGGATTCAGGAAAGTCTTCAATTGCCCGGCCTGGCGGAAAAAATCCGGGAAATCGACATCCATGTCCATGATCTCGAAGGATTGCGATCAAGGATCACCGGTCTCATCGATGAACATATCGAGGGAGGGAAACCGAGGAAGGATTCGAAAACAAAGAGGGCGAGCTCATGAGCGCTGCCGGTCTTTTTGATTACAAAAAGGTAGTGGGGCCCGACATCATTGAAGAACTCACCATCCTTGCCTCTCACGTGGGCGACCGGTCCATCAAGATGGTCAACTCCACGGCTGTGGGAGGAGGAGTGGCTGAAATGCTTCGCCGGACTGTGCCGCTCCTCAATGAACTCGGGATCGATGTGGAATGGCAGGTGATCAAGGGAGACGAGCCGTTTTTTGAAATTACCAAGGCCTTCCACAATGCCTTGCAGGGCAAGAATGAGCATTTCTCCAAGAAGGCGCTGGACACCTATCTGCAATATAATGAAATGAACTTCAAGAAAATGAGCTTTGATCAGGACCTCATCGTGATCCACGATCCTCAGCCTGCGGCCATGATCCGGTGGAACCGCAATCGAAAGAATAGATGGGTGTGGCGGTGTCACATCGATCTGTCTCACCCCAACGAGCAGCTGTGGCATTTCATGAGGCCCTTCATCAATCGGTACGATGCGGCGATCTTCACCTCCGCACTCTTTTCTCCTCACCTTGAGATTCCACAGTACCGATTCTATCCTGCCATCGATCCTCTGGATGACAAGAACAAGGACCTTGCTCCTTCCTACATCAAGCAGGTTTTCTCCAAGTACCATATTCCCAGAGACAAACCGATCGTGAGCCAGATATCGAGATACGACCCGTGGAAGGACCCGGTGGGCGTTGTTCAGGCCTTCAAAATCGCGAGAAAGTACGTAGACTGCCGTCTCCTTCTGGTCGGGGACAAGGCCGCCGATGACCCCGAGTCGGAGAAGATCCTGGCCCGGGTGAGGGAAGAGGCCGGTGAGCATCCCGATATCCACATCCTCCTTTTCAGCCCTTCCATCGCCACGGAGATCAACGCCTTTCAACGGGGTTCGGACATAGTGCTCCAGAAGTCGCTGAGAGAAGGGTTCGCTTTGACCGTCTCTGAAGCTATGTGGAAAAGGCGCCCGGTCATCGGGGGTGCGGTAGGCGGCATCCCGGCCCAGATCATTGACGGGCACACGGGACTCCTTGTTCACACGGTGGAAGGGGCGAGCCTTGCCATTCGCTCTCTGCTCAACCAGCCGGATTTTGCGAGACAACTCGCTGAAAACGGCCATGCCAGAGTGAGGGACGAGTTCCTGATCACCAAGAACCTGAAAAGATATCTCCTCCTCCTTCTTGCGCTTGACAGCCCTCAAGGCGGCACGATTTTCCTGAGCTGATACCCGCCTCGGATTGCTGGCATACCCCTTATTGTCAAAGCACTGCCGTTTTTTGTCATTATCTCCTCGACAACAAAGGCGTCGCATGCGGTTAAAGACGAGTGCGGTGCGGATATTCAACTGTTTGAAAATATACTTTTTTTCTCATGTTATCCAGCCGTTGGAATGGTTCTTGCTTGAATAAAGCCGGTCGGTCGCGTTGGGAATATGGCAGGATCAATGGATTTTAAGTAAAGGCCGGCCGGGTGTCATGAACCGAAGATCAGAACCTGCGAGGAGGATTGATCATGAGGGTGATTCTTAGAATTTATGAGCATATCAAAAGCATGGAACGGGAATTCTTAAGCGCTGATGAAGTGCGACGAGCGGTCAACGAGCTGATGAAGGACAATCCCCACCTTTTTGTCCAGCCCTGTCTTGAAATCGATGCCGGGCGCACGCCGAATCTTTCCGATTCGGAAGGGGATGATGAGATCGCAGGCATCCCTTTTTGGGGGGAGGTCGTTCAAACATAGGGAGTGTCCTGTTTTCAGAGCAAAACTCATCGAGGCTCTTGGATGTTCATCCCCGCCTCAAAATGCGCCCGTCATGCTCCCAGCAGGCCGCGTTGTCGCCTGCCGGGAGTTTTTTTCTCTCCTGAAGTCCGGGTATTATGGTCAGAAGGGTCTTGACGAAGGCTCGCTTCTGTGGTGTAAGGGGTAAATCAGGTCGATGAAAACTGCCTTGTCAGATTTGATTCGGCTGCGGCGGCAGGCGCGTTGGGGGATGTCAGTTCTATTTTCGCCGAGGGGAGAGGGATCATGACTTTGATCAAAGAGCATCTCATCAGGAGCATCTATGACAATGTCGGTTTGTCTAAATCCAAGTCTTCAGCGGTCGTGGAATCGGTTTTTGAGCTCATCAAGAACAGCCTGTCCTCTGGAGAGGAAGTCCTCATCTCGGGATTCGGGAAATTCTGCGTGAAGAAGAAGGGTGAGCGGAGGGGAAGGAATCCGTCCACTGGTGAGGACATGGTTCTCGACGCAAGAAGAATTGTTACCTTCAGGTGTTCCCCGGTGCTCAGGGACAGAATCGTGGACGGCCGATAGGAGAGCTTCCCATCGGTCTTAGACCGCATGACGACGAAAGAAGCAGCAAGGAAAGGGGGCGAGGTTTTGCAGGATGATCAAGAGCAGGGAGCGAACTCGCAACCTGATTTGGAAGGGTACAAAGGAAAAATCCTGCCCGTGAACAAGGCGAGTCTGAGACTCGAAAGGGACCTTTATTTCATCGGGACAACCCAACGGGGCTATGATGTTGAATTCGATGTAAAATACGAGGAAGGTTGCTCGCCTACGGAGACTTTGCTGTTGAGCGTGGCGGGCTGCATCTCGATCGACGTGGTCCACATTCTTCGCAAAATGCGATGCGAAGTGGCCAGGTACGAAGTGGAAGCCGAAGGAGCAAGGAATCCTGTCCCGCCTCAGTTTTACAAATCCTTCGACATCATGATCCATGTATCGGGAAAGGGGATCACGCCAAAAAAGCTCGACCGAGCCATCGACCTCTCTCTCAGTAAATACTGCTCCGTGTACCACTCTCTCCGGAAGGATATTCAGTTCCAGGTGAAATACACAATCGAGTAGCTTTTTTCGCCCGCATCTTCACTTTCTTTATCTTCGCACGAGTCGCCTAGGATTGTCCTCCGGTGAGAACGGACACCGCGATGATGATGCCGATGACGAGAGCGACGATGACGAGCCAGCCTCCGAACATAAGAAAATTCAAGAAGATTTTCAAAAGGCTGTGTTTTGGTTTGGTATCTTCGGGGACGAGTGTTTGGGTTTCTTCCATTTTGGACCTCCGAAGGGTAATGATGTTAGTAATCGCTTACTCCATATTTAGCCTTTTCCGCCATGCGAGTCAAGCCCTTTTCGCGAAACATGTCTCTTCCGTTCGGGGTATCAGTTTAGCTCTTTCAAGTAGGTGTTAGGATCATGATCCTTATCATTCTCTCATAGAGCTAAGGATGCAGGAGCATTGAGGAGTCCTGTCCTTCCCGCATAGCGGTCTATCATGGTTTCCACGGCGGAGATGGGTCTAGCCAAAAGATTGACTCCGGGCTAGAATTGAGCAAAGGATAGTTCCAGGGCACGATGGATTCCCACAGTGGTTCTCGGTTCGGGGAATGAGAAAGAGGAAAATGCGACTCTATGAGTGAAGAATAGCGAGAGAGGGAGGATGAAGAATGAGTGTGATCATCGACTTTTCCATTTTTCCAGTAGACAAGGGTGAGAGCGTGAGTTCCTACGTATCAAGAGCGCTCCGAATCATCAAAGAAAGCGGCCTCCCATATAAGCTCGGGCCCATGGGCACATCGGTGGAAGGCGAGTGGGAGGAGGTCATGGCTCTGGTCGGTCGATGCTTTGCAGCATTGAAAAAGGATTGCAGCAGGGTCTACATGACGATCAAGGTGGATTACAGGAAGGGCGCTTCCGGCCGGCTGGAGGCCAAGATCGAATCGGTGGAGAGTAAGTCTCAGAAAGCCTGACGGCAAATGCGGATGATCTTCACGCGAAGGGTTTCAACATAGGGTGAACATTGCGGGGGAAGATGTGGGTGTCTGAGCTGTTGAAAGACAGTCAAGGGTTAAAAACGCACATTTCGAGAGTGCTTTTCGAAAGAACGAAGACGGTGAGTCTCTATCCCCCGGACATCGCGACGTCGCCGATGACTTCCTCCGTGCTTTTTCTTCTGGGAGAGCAGTGTGATGATGGAAAGCGCTCAGGCGACCCCTGCCTGGTTTTAAACAAGAGATCAGCCAGGGTTCGCCAGGCGGGAGACCTGTGTTTTCCAGGTGGAAGGATTAACCCGCGCCTGGACGTCTTCCTCTCGGGGGTTATGAGGTGGCCTTTCTTTCCTCTTGCCCGCTGGCCCTACTGGCCACAATGGCAGAAGAACCGGAAGGCAGAGGCGAAGCGCCTCCGCATTGTTCTGGCCACGAGCCTGAGAGAAAGTGTTGAAGAAATGCGTCTGAATCCCTTAGGGCTCACCTTTCTGGGCCCCATGCCGTCCAGGGCCTTGAGCATGTTCCGGAGAGTTGTCTACCCTGTTGTGGCCTGGATTAACCGGCAAAAGCGTTTTTTTCCTAACTGGGAAGTCGAGAAAATTGTCAGGATACCCTTGAAAAACCTGTTGGTTCCTGAGGCCTATGCTTGCTATCGCATACAGTTCGAGCATCGGGAGAAGGGGACGTTTGTTCAGGATTTTCCATGCTTCCTTCATGAAAAGGACAAAGAAATCCTCTGGGGTCTCACCTACCAGATTGTGATGGCTTTCCTGGAGTTCGTGTTCGAGTTCAGGCCTCCCGCTCTCGGATCTCTTCCGGTAGTGCGCGGGGTCATGAAAGAGACTTATCTGGGTGGCGCAAGTTAGGTTCAAGCAGGCTGTTGAAAAGCGTCCATCTCCGGCGCTGCCCTCATCCTCCGATGCTGTTGCCCACAGGCAAGCGCCTCGCTCCTCCGAATTTCGGCACCCTTGGACCTGGATGTCTTTGAGCAACCTGTAAGCAGGGGCAACACAGCAGATGAACTTTTCACGAAGCCGTCGAGATTGAAAGGCGTTGAGAGAATGGGAGAGAAGCCGCTCGGCAAAGTGAGGGAATTCACTATGGCAGACATCCACGACATCATGGATGTCGAACGACAGGCTTTTCCCAAGAGCGGATATCCGAAAGAAGTCATTCTGGACTATGCGAGTAAGTATCCCCATACTTTCGTCGTTCTGGAGACGGATCGTGAGATCGCGGGATACCTGATCTACGATCAGGGAGGGCACATCTTGTCCATGGCTGTAAAGCCCTTGCACAGAAGAAAGGGATTTGGAAAAAAGATGTTTACCCACGCGCGGGACCATGCCCGTGGAAAGCTGTGGCTTGAAGTGAGATCAAAGAACACAGGAGCCATTCGTTTCTACGAGGCCATGGGCATGCGGGTCAGAGGAAGAGTTCCAAGGTACTATGATACGGATGACGCTTTCATCATGGCCCTGGATGGAGAATCGAAGCCGGTGAAGGAGTCTTTGTAGCGTCCGCACTCTGACGAAGGGCCGGGAGGAACAGGGAAAAGAAACAGTTGACGCAACGAGGTCCTGTTGGATTTATGATAATCAGCGCGAGCCGCCGAACCGATATTCCCGCCTTCTACACACCGTGGTTTATCCATCGCATCAGAGCCGGTTGGTGTCGCGTCTCCAACCCTTTTAATCCCGGTCAGGTGACGGAGGTTTCACTCAGGCCCCAGGATGTGGACGCCATTGTCTTCTGGACCCGCCACCCGCTGCCCTTGGTGCCTCATCTCAAAGAGTTGGAAGACAGGGCTTATCGGTTCTACTTCCTTTATACCCTCATGGCTAACCCCAGGGAAATCGATCCCAACTCTCCCTCACCGAGAGATGCTTTGACGATCTTCAGGAGGCTGGCTGATCGCATCGGGCCGGAAAGGGTGATCTGGCGCTATGATCCAATTGTCCTCAGTTCCTTGACGGATGTAGATTTCCACAAAAAAACTTTCCGCTACCTTTGCGGCGAACTCGCAGGCCACACCCGGCGATGTATGACGAGCGGCGTGAATCCTTACCGGAAGGCAACGAAGCGTTTCAGGGACCGGGGAGTTGAACTGCGACCCCTTGATGGGGAGGAGTTCGGGAACCTGATGCAGTTCATGGCCGAAGAAGCCGGCGCCAGGGGCATAGAAGTCTTCAGTTGCGCTCAAACGCCGGATGCCGATCATCGTGGAGTGAAGCACGGGAAGTGTATCGACGATGAGTACATTGAACATGTCTTCGGCGTCGAAGTCAGTCACAGGAAGGATCCTTCTCAGCGCAAAGCATGCGGATGCGTTGTCAGCAAAGACATAGGGATGTACAACACATGCCTTTTCGGATGCCTTTACTGCTATGCGACCCATAGCTTTGAAAAGGCGAAGGAGAATTACAGAAGCCACGATCCCACCGCGCCTTCTCTGGTCGCCTCATGAAGGACCATCAGGAAGGATATTGCTCAACAGCCGGGAGATACTCACTTTTCTTTACCTGCAACCATCAATGACGCAGATCGCGCAGGTTGTCCCACCAGGCCTTTTTCAATAGCGATCGCGGTGAGGGCTGAAGCGGTGTGGACATGGAGCTTGCGCATGATATTACTTCTGTGCTTTTCCACGGTCTTGACGCTGATGCTCAGAAAATCGGATATCTCTTTGTTCTTGTAGCCTTCGCCGATCAACTTGATGATTTCCTTTTCACGCTGGGTGACAAAGTCCCTGACTCTGGACTTCTGGGTTTTCATATTCTCAATGTAGGTCTGGGTGGCATCTTCTGAGATACCCGGGCTCAGATAGTTCCTGCCCGAAAGAACGGTCTGAATCGCTGTCTCAAGCTCTTGGCTGCCCAGGTCTTCCTTCAGGCAGTAACCATCCGCGCCCGCCTGTAAAGCGTCGGAAATATAATCTCTGGAATCATGCATGGTCAAGACAAGGACTCTTGTCTCAGGGCTGCGCTTCTTAATCTTCCGCAAAACCGACAGCCCATCCATCTTCGGCATGGAGAGGTCCAGCAACACAAGGTCAGGATGAAGCTCTTCTACGCAACGAAGGGCGTCAAGGCCGTCTTCAGCCTCGGCCACGACTTCTGTGCTGTTCATGTCACTCAGGAATCTGGCGAGTAATTCCCTGAGTATCCTGTGATCTTCCGCTATGACAATCTTAGCCATCTCTAAAACCCATCATGCTGATGATCATTAATCTCCGTGGCGCTTCCCAGAGAAACGGGAGGCTCCCGGGTCTTCAAAACGAATCATTGACGCTAATGAATAGATTTCAGTTCCTGACGATCATTTCACTGTCCGGAAAGAATGGCTATGGGGGGAATCCGGTATCTTAGCGTACATTCCGCAGTATTGTCGTCGATCCATACCCTTACGGAGAAATAGACGATTAATATCTTGATTTTGGGCCCGCTGATCGCTTAACATGAGCCCACGTTTTTTCTTCTGTTTCCTCATCCTGACCGGCAGCCTGATGCTCGGGACGCGAGCCGGAGTCCAGCGTCTCCGAAATCTGAGAACACTTGGTGTCAGAGCGGATCATGGTGAGGTCTAAAGAAAACACTCAATCAGGATTTCCTGCACCGAGGAGGGGAGCAAATGGCGGTCGTCACCATATCGAGGCAGTTCGGAGCCGGGGGCTGGACCCTTGCGAAAAACCTTGTGGAGCGGTTCGGGTTTGAACTCGTTAATGAGAGCGTCATCGACGATCTCGCCCGCAAACAAAAGGTGTCTCCTGAATGGTTGAAAGCAGTGGAGAAGCAAGCCTCCAGCAAAATTCTGAGCACGCTGTCAAGCGTTGTTTCTTCCGGGATTTTTTATCGCATCCCGTCTGCTCCGAAAGAAGGTTTTGATGGCGCCGAACACAGACACTACATCGATTACCTCGGTCGCGTCATGGGCGCCATGGCCGACCAGGGCGGATTTGTCATCGTCGGACGAGGCGCCCAGTTCGTTCTCAAGGGCCACCCCAAAGCCATCCATGTCCTGCTCACCGCGGAATATGAGGACCGGGTCCAATTCCTCATAAAAGGATACGGTCTATCCCGGCCGGAGGCTGAAGACTTAGTCAGGGAGAAGGAAAGGCAGCGCGCGGCAGTGGCTGAGCAAATTTTCAACGATGACATGAACGACCTCAGGCTTTATCATATCGTGGTGAACACAAGCTTGGTGCCTTTCGAGTGGGCCGAGGAGGCAATTTCCGGTCTGGTTGCAAAGTTTCTGGCAAGAGAAGAAGGGCACTAAGAGCCTGTCATTTCCTTGAAATCTTCCTCGCTGAGCGTCCTGACGCCCAGGCGTCGGGCGTCGTCGTATTTTGAGCCCGGATCTTTGCCGACCACGACAAAGTCGGTTTTCTTGCTTACCGAAGAAGAAACCCTTCCTCCCAGGCGTTCGATGATTCTGCGTGCGTCATCCCTCGTAAAAGCGCCCAGAGCCCCGGTGAGCACAAACGTTTTTCCGGCAAGCAGCGTCTCCGCAGCCTCGGTTTTTTCCACCGGAAACTCAACGCCCTCCGATTTCAGCCTTTCGAGTACTTTGAGGTTCTTGGGGTTATGGAAGAAGTTGTGGATGCTCTGGCCGACAACAGGGCCGACTTCCTGAACCTCGGTGAGGTCCTCCACGCTCTGCCCTGCAAGATGATCGATGGATTTGAAGCGCTTTGCCAGGACACCGGCCAGATGGGTCCCCACATTCCTGATCCCGAGGGCATAGATCAGGTTGGAGAGGCCGGGCTTCCTGCTTCGATCGATGGCATTCAACAAGTTCTGAGCCAGCTTGTCGCCCATTCGGTCCATCTGCATCAGGTCCTCTTTCTTGAGAAAATACAAGTCCGCCTGATCCTGGATAAGTCCCTTGTCCACCATCTGATCGAGAAATTTATATCCGAGACCCTCGATGTCCATGGCCCCCTTGGAGGCAAAATGGGCCAGGTTTTCCTTTATTTGGGCAGGGCAGGCTAAGCCGGTACAACGATAAACCGCTTCCCCTTCAGGCCTTTCCACCCGCGAACCGCAGACCGGGCACTTGTCCGGCATCGTAAATGTCTTTTCGTTTCCCGTCCTTTTTGACTCGATGACCTTCACGACCTCAGGGATGACGTCTCCCGCTCTCTGGACAATGACCGTGTCTCCTGTCCTCACATCCTTTTTCCTGATCTCATCTTCGTTATGAAGAGTAGCGCGGCTGATCTCCACCCCAGCCACCCTGACCGGCTCCAGAATGGCCACCGGAGTGAGAGCTCCTGTTCTGCCCACACTGACGACAATGTCTCTGACGACGGTCTGCTCCTGCTGAGGGGGAAATTTCCATGCTACAGCCCAGCGGGGGCTTCGCGATATTTCTCCCAATTTGTTCTGCAAATCGAAATCATTCACCTTGATCACGATGCCGTCAATCTCGTAGGGCAATTCATCTCTGAGCCCAAGTATCTTTCCGTAGTAGTCCTTCACTTGGCTCACGGTCTCGCAGAGTTTTGCATATTGAGTGATCTTGAAACCAAGCCCTTTGAGATAAGAGAGGGTTTCCCAGTGGTTGGTCAGCACTTTCCCTTCCAGCCTGCCTACGCCATAGGCAAACATGTTGAGAGGTCTCGTCCTTGTAACCTTGGAATCAAGCTGCCTCACGGACCCGGCCGCGGCATTCCGAGGATTGGCAAACAGGGCTTCTCCTGATGCTTCCCTCTCCCTGTTGAGGCGAGCGAAGTCCTCTTTGTTCATGATCACCTCACCTCGAATCTCGATCAGTTCAGGGACGGTCTTCGCTCTCAGTCGGAGAGGAACAGTCCTCACGGTCTTCAGATTGAGGGTGACGTCTTCTCCCACTGTCCCATCCCCTCTGGTGGACCCGAGACTAAGCAGACCTCTGACATAAACGAGCTCCACTGCCAGACCGTCGAACTTCGGCTCCACAGCGTATTTGACCTCCTCCGCGACAGAGCCGGACATGTCCAGGACTCTCCGTTGGAAATCCAGAAATTCCGCCTCCGAGGTGACCTTGCTCAGGCTCAACATGGGGAGGCTGTGAGGAACAGTTTTGAATTCATCAAGAGGGGGTGCGCCGACCCTCCGGGTAGGGGAATCGGGAGTGACCAACTCGGGGTGGGCCTTTTCGAGGGCTGCCAGTTCATCGAAGAGGCGATCGTACTCTGCGTCGGTGATCTCTGGACTATCCTGGATATAGTAGAGATAGTTGTGGTGGTTGATCTTCTCCCTGAGTCTCTGAATTCTTTCCATCACCCTGCTGTCGGATTCGGCCATGGCTTAGCTCCATAGATTACTTTGTGGACAAATGATTTGTAGTGCATGGCAGAGAGAAATGCAAGCGACGACGGGGCTGGACATGGAAGCGGGAGAGGCTATAATGGTTGGCGGCACCGCGTTTGATTGCGGCTGAAGGCCCGCGTTAGAGCAGCAAGTTGCGGAGAAATTGTTGGGCCTGGCCGGCAGGAAGAGGAGATATGTTTTCTATCGAGACCTTTCGGAATACCTATCAGACAGAGCCTACTCAAAGCGTGATCCACGGGCGCTCCTTCACCTTCGTAAGGCCGAAGAGCATCGATGGGTTCATTGACGATGAGGATCTTTTCCGAAACTTTCCTCTATGGGCGAAAGTCTGGGAAGCATCCTATGTGCTTGCAGATCACCTGGCTCAGTTGAAGCCCGACCCGGAAAAGAAAATTCTGGAAATCGGATGCGGCATCGGCGTGGTAGGCATTGCAGCGTCGTGCTTCGGACACGATGTCACCATGACCGAAGGAGACCCTCATGCCCTTGATTTCGCCCGGGCCAATGCGGAGATCAATCAGTGCCGGGTGCGGATTCTGGAATTGGATTGGAACAGCCCCGAGTTGAACGAGCAGTTTGACTTCATTGTGGGATCCGAGGTGGTTTACCATCAAAGAGACTTCCGGCCCCTGCTCGGTCTTTTCAGAACCTTGCTGAAGCCGGGGGGAATGGTGATCCTGAGTTCGGAGGTGAGAAAGGCGGTGATAGAGTTCTACCAGGAGATGCAGCGCTTCTTCGTGCTTAAGGCACAGAAAAGAACGCTCCGGTCCTCCCAAACAGCCACTTCATTCATTCTGTGCACCATGCAACCCAAAGCCACGCTTTAGCAGGTTGCTGAAAAACGCCCGTCTGCGGTGTTGCCCTCATCCTTCGTCGCTGCGCCGTACTTGCAGGTACGCCTCACTCCTCAGGATTTCGGGCGCCTTGCATGTGAGCGTTTTTGAGCAACCTGCGAACATGGACTTTTTCAGCACCCTATTAGAGTCCTCGTCTACACACTCTTCGCAAATTGCGGGGAGTTCTAAGGCTCGGCCCGAGGGCTGGCACGACGCCGGTTGGGCCACGGGCCTGCTCTAGCCCGAGTCCTGTATTTTCTTGTGTTCTCCTCAATCTGCGGAACGGTTGTGAGCAGGAGTGGACCTGGTCAGGTGTTGTCGTGATAGAAAAAGCGGGCGAGTTCGCCCGCGATTTCGCAAGCCACAAAATAGCCGAAAAAGGTCCGGCCGGAAAGGATAGCATAACGGTTTCCCAGCTCATCTACGGCGTCTACGAAAACGTCATGTCCTCCACCACGACACGGAACGGCATAGCAGGCCAGTCTTTCAAGGCGGGGGATTTCCACCTGGTCTTCTTCCTCGGTGGAGAAGTGTTCCAGTTTGTCCATGAGTTTGATCTCGCTCAAGTACTGAATCGCAGCCCTGCGTGCCTCACCGTAGGTGGTCACACCCACCAAGGAAAAACTTTCTTTCATGCCGGTATCAAAAACCTCTTGTCGATTACGAACTTCATAGTAACAGAATAGAAAAGTCTTTGAGGATTGTCAACCGCATCATCGTCATGGAAGACAGGGAAGCGAGAGGAGAGACATCAAGTCTTGCCAGTCGGAAATCCTCGGAACGCCCGGCTCCGGGTCTTGCTCGGCGGAACAGAGGATGCCCGTTGAGCAAGGAATCTGTTGATCCCGGACATAGGTAGTCCAGACGGGATTGAGTCCTGCCCGACCCGCTCCCAGGATGTCCGGTTCGAGATCATCTCCCACGAAGATCACCTGGTGACTCGGGACGCCCAGATGGTCGACGAGCACATGAAATGGGAGGGGATGAGGTTTGCGATACCCCACCTCTCCCGAGATAATCACCACCTCAAAAAAGCGATCGAGCCCAACCTGGCTAAGAAGTTTTCGAACCGCCGGGCCGTGAGTAAAATTCGAGAGCAAACCAAGAGGATAAGATCCCCGCAGCGTCTCAAGCATTTCTTTCGTTTGAGGGATCAGCCGGCAGTAATCCAGGAAGGCCGAGAAATAGGCATCCACAGCTGCGCCGATACGGCGGTCGTCCGGAGGAATCGAATAGCCTTGCTCCTCCAGGGCGGCACTGATCCAGAAGCGGTTGTGCGTTTCCCTGCCGTCCTTGCTGGATTCCTCCAAATGTCGGATCGCAGACTGACGGTGCGCTTCTCGAAAGGCTTCCGGGTCCAGAGAAAAGCCGGTAGCGGACAGGCTTCCGATTAATCTTTTGTTTGCCACCTCCAGGGTTTGAGGCTCGACCGTGATGAGGGTATTGAACAAATCAAATGCGATGGCTCTGATATCATTCATGGGGTTTCTTTCCGGAGTTGTTTCACCTTGTCCTCATAGACGGCTACTTTGTTCTTTGCCCTCAGGTTCTTCATCAAAGCATCGAAGGATTTTGCCGCTTCAATCGCTTCCATTCTCGCTTTCGCTCTCTTGATTCCTTCTGCGACGGGAATCTCCTGCTTCTTGATGATCTCATGCACCTTGATGATAGTCCACCCAGACGGGGTCTTGAAGGGCTTTGAAATTTCACCGGGTTTCATGCTGAAAGCCACGTCCGTGATTGCTTTGGACTGCCTGCGGGTTAGAAACCCTAAATCGCCGCCCCTTGAGGCGCTGATATGCTTGCTGGCGGACCTGGCCGAGTCTGCAAAATCCTTTCCTGCCTTAAGCTGCTTGTAAAGGGAATTCAACTCTTTCTCTCTATCGGCGCCCAATTCAATAAGGCTGACACGAACTCGGTCGGGCTGGATGAATTCTTCCTCGTGGTCCAGAAAGTATTTTTTCGCTTCCTCATCGGTAATCGGAATCTGCCCTTGTTTGAGGCTTTGCAGCAAGCTGTTCCTGTAGAGATTTCGTGCAAAATCCTCGACTTTCGCAGTTATGACGGGGTCCTTGGTCAGACCACGGGCCTCAGCCTCCTTTTCGAGTAGGATGCTTTCAATGGCCTGGTTGATCACATACTTGCGTCCGCTCTCCGATTCAGCGAGCTTGGGTGAGAGTCTTGCCAACTGCTTCTCGTAGTCGGTCACTCTCACGTACCGGTCGCCGACTTTGGCCAGGGCGTCGTCAGGAGGCGGGGGCTCTTCGGCTTTGACCTTGACCACTTCCCTGGTGGCCTTCTCGGGCTCTTTCTTTTGCTGCTGGACCTGCTTGGAAGAGTCGCACCCTCCAACAGCGAAAGCGGCGATTATGGCCATAATAAACACGTGGCTTAGGTTCATCGTAAAGACCTCCTCTTCATTAGTTTCCGGATCAGACAGCCGGCGGAGCGACCTCATGGGGCGGACAGCGAATCGAAAACAAAGAGGCATTCGGAATTGAGATGCCACTGCATTATATCGCCCGGGCGAACAAGTTGTCAACCAAGGCCACAACCTCTTGGAATGCTCACTCTTTTAACCAGGATTGAAATGTGATATTCTAAGTGCGTTAGTATTAGAACAAAAGAAGATGACTCGAATCAAGCGTTCATGAACATGGTGTAGGTCAATCTTACCATTTTTACCGGGGAAGGAGGGTGTGAGAGATGCTCATACAGTTCCTGCGGACTGATAACAGCCCCGCCCAGTTTTTTATCAGGCTTGCGCTTGGCGTGGTGATGTTCCCACATGGCGCGCAAAAAATCATGGGCTGGTTCGGCGGTCCCGGCTTTGCAAAGACTCTTCAGGCTTTCGCGGGGATGGGTTTTCCCATGTGGTCGGTGATCATCCTGATGGTGGTGGAGAGCATTGGTTCTTTGCTCATGATTGCCGGGTTCCTGACTAGGCTGTGGGCCATCGGAATCGGCGCATCGATCACTATCTGTATGTTCGTGAACCACGTGCAGAACGGGTTTTTCATGAACTGGCTCGGCCAACAAAAGGGAGAAGGCTTCGAATATCATATCCTGGTCATCGGGATCTGCCTGGCCCTGTTGATTAAAGGAGGAGGCATGCTCTCGGTGGATAGAGGGATGGCGCCTTCCGGAAGATCAGGTTACGGAAGAGGCATCAGATGAAAATCAAATTTTTCTCTACCGGGGGGACTATTGACAAGGTCTACTTTGACCAGAAGAGCACTTATCAGGTTGGGGAGTCGAGAGTGCAGGAGATTCTGAAGGAAGCGAACGTGGCTTGTGAATACGAATGTGAGTCCGTCCTCAGAAAGGACAGCCTGGATCTCACCGACGAAGATCGCAGGATCATCCTTGAAAAGGTAAGATCAGACCCCAATGCGTACATCATCGTCACCCATGGCACCGACACGATGGATCAGACGGCGCGATGTCTTCAGGAGATAAAGAACAAGGTCATCGTTCTCACAGGCGCCATGCAGCCTGCCAAGTTTATTTCGACCGATGCGGAATTCAACATCGGGTTTGCTGTCGCCGCGGTGCAGACTCTGCCCTATGGCGTTTATCTGGCCATGAACGGGTGCATCTTTCACCCCGGGAGGAACAGGAAGAACGTGGACCTGAATCGGTTTGAAGCGTTATGAGTGTGAAGGCAGCTTTTTCCTGTGCCCTCTATTTTCCCGCCTTCCGCCAATCCACGGCCCCGAACCCTTTCTCGCTGATGAAGGTGTAGACGAGGGTAAGGGCTCCAAGCTGCTGATGAATATCGGGCATGTGAGGATAGAAAACGTCTCTCATCGAGGCGAGGTACTGGATGCCTATGGCATGGCGGCCGTAAATCGGTATGGTGGCGCCAAAGGAGTATCGACCTATCAATTCACTTCCGGGCGGTTCGGTTGAGCCCGGGGCCGTGACGTAGTACTACCGGGCAGTCAGATCCAACATGGCGAGATCGCCCAAGAGGAGACGGAGGGAAAGAAGCCCCTGGGGAACCGCGCCGTAATGGTAGTGGCGTTCACCAAGGCCTGTGCCATTGCCGCCAGCCCCATACCCGACCCCGGCAAGGGTAGAGCCCTGCAGGGCCACTCGTTCGGAGAGCCACAGATCTGTCATAAGCGCTAAGTGAATCGACCCCGTCAATTTTGATGACTTCGTAAGTCAGATTTCAATCAGTCCCAACTTTACGGCCAGTTTTGTCAATTGTGTCATCGAAGTGATGTTGAGTTTCTGCATGATACTATACTTGTGGGACTCGACCGTCTTAGGGCTTATACTGAGCTTTTCCGCTATTTCTTTTGGAGGCAAACCATTGGCCAACAGCACGAAGACCTCCCGTTCGCGCAAACTCAATGTCTGGAACTCATTCTTCTCATTCTTGTTCGTTTCGCTAAGAAGATTCTGAAGAGCCGAAACCGCGCCCTTGCTGAAGTGTGGATGGCCGACTCTGATGTTTTCGAGCGCCGAAATCAGTTCGGAAGTGGGTTCATCTTTGGATACGTATCCTACTATCCCGGCTTCCAGAAGTCTCCCCACCCTCTTGTCGCAGAACATACTGAACACGAGGATGGCGATGTCGGGATAGGCCTCTCTTATTCTCAGGCTGGCTTCGAAGCCGCCCATCTCAGGCATGCCAAGATCGATAACGATAATATCGGGATTTAGAGATCCTGCCATCTGAATCGCTTGAAGGCCGGTGTAGGCTGCCCCCGCTATTTCGAACTCCGGGTGGCCCTCCAGCGCTCGCTTTATTCCCTCTATGATGATGCGGTGGTCGTCCGCGATCAGTAATCTGGTCTTGTTTCGTTCTGTGCTGTTCGAAGAGCCTCCCGACATCATGAGTTTCCTCCCCCACTCGGACAAGGTTTCCAAGGCTCCCCCGAGAAAAATGAAGCGTCACACTGAGTCCAAAACATACACGATATCAGGAGAGCAGGTCATCATGAGCCTGTATTTTTCGGGTTCATTCATGGAGGTCTTTGAGTTGATCGTTGCGGATGATAGCCGGATATACTCTCCCGCTAATTCCTATTCAAATAGGATGCCATGGAATTGAGCTGAGCGCATGCGCACCAAAGTCTTAATTATATCAAAAGAATAGATAGGATTACGGAAAATGGACTTTTTCGATGCGATCACTTCGTAGCCCGATCATGCACAAAATATTGTGCAGACCGCCCGCCTATTCGTGCATGTCCCGGTATCAACTACGGGGAATTAAGCAAAACGTAACATTTTAGCTTTTTGAAAAGCCTAGAGGCATCGAGCATGGGGGTCCCTCTCAACACTGAAAACGAAGAGAATCCGGAAAAGCGCATGCAGACACCCGGTAGCAAAGGCGGGCGGCGAGTTTTCCCAGCCTCTTCGAGAGCTCGACCGCTGCATGGACCCGCCCCGGAAAGTCTCCGCCCGCCTCACCGGTTGCCTAACGCTGAACACGGGTGATGTGGCGTCTTCGTTGTTCAGTTTTGAAGGGATCCCCATGCCTGGCGCCAGAGATCATGATTTCAAAAAGCTAAAATGTTACGGCAAAAACAAAATACATGATTGCCCCTATTCACAAAATTTTTCGCGGGATGCAACTATGCTTCAAAAGGCATATGCCATGTTCTAATTTCCCGAATCCGGGACTGATCTATGGAGGCAGAGAACAATGGAAGGAGCGTCAGAGGTTTTTTCGATGACAAAAAACACAAAGAGCTTGAAGACGTATTTAATCTCTTCCGATGGCCACTTTAGTTTTGAAGTGAAGGATCATGAGAGAGTGCTGTATAAGGGGGAGTCTTTCCAGAAAGCGCAGGGCGTTTACGAGGAGTTGTGCCGGCATTGTTAATGGTCGGAAATCGTGTGCATACCGATACATCGACCTGCCAGGTCCGGCTGTATCATTCCGGGCGTCCGGGAAGTTTAGTTACCCACTGTAAGGCGACGGAGCAATCTCATCCTCGAATGGATATGGATGAGCTTGCTCCGTCGCTTCCCTTCCGATTTCCTGGTTGTCACAAGGCAAGGGGGGTTGATTATGTGGTCAGCCTGTCTTGCATTTGAGGTCGTCATTGAGTTTTTCTTCCATCAGGTAGAGTCTTCCTTCTCCCGTCACACGAATAAGGCCCGCTCTGCTTAGAACCTGAAGAGCGTATGGTTTGTAGTCACGAGGTCTGAACAACCTCTGAAAAATGTCAGGAGAGGCAAGTCCAAGCTCTTCCACCTTTCTTGCTTTCTTCGCGTTCAGCGCTTTATAGGAGCAGAACCTATCGATCACCTGAAAAGTGGCCCTCTTGACCAACCATCCAGAAACAAGCACACTGCTGAAGAGCATGACCGCCAGGATCAGAAATAGTATTGCAGTCTCTATCATGTCTTATCACCGTCCTTTCGGTTCCTTTGTTCACCAGGTAAACATGTGAGGCACTTGCGTCAATTCGTGGCGAAAGGAGCCCAAATGGGGGAAATCAGGTATTTTGGTTTTATTGACGGCGCGCTCGGTCTGTTGTAGTTTTAATGAAACAAAGCACTCTGATGTGGGATTCCGGCCGCTGCCGGCCGCCGTTTTCGAGACACCCCCATGAGTCGGCAACATGGGATATTCCCGCAATCTGCGAAGAAATTGCAGGAGAAGATGCAAGAAATCACTCGCTTTATGGACCCAACCTACATAGTCTATGCCGGGGCCTCAGGCGTGTTCCTGGGCTTTCTTTTTCTGCTCTTTTTCCTGTATCACCGTATTCGTTGGCTCCTCGGGCTTGCCTCACGAAGAAAAACCGTTTCGCCCGGGTTGATTGCCAGCCTTCGGAACATCGTCGGGATTCTCCTATGGACCTCGGTTTTCGGGATGTGTCTTTTCCTCGGCTTCTTCCTCCGATCTTATCATGCTTTCAGCTACGAAAGGCCTGTGTCGGAAATTATCTGTGAGCCCCTAGACGCAGGAAAAGCCAGCCGGATTACCCTGATCCAGTACAGCCCGCGAGTATCCAGGCAGTTCCTCATCAGGGGAGATCAGTGGATGATCGAGGGAGATATCCTGAAATGGGATAACTGGCTTCGTTTCCTGGGATTAGACACCCGTTACCGGCTGACGCGTTTGCGAGGACGGTACATCCTTACGGAGCAGGAAACCCGAGAACAGCCCACGGTCTACTCTCTCGCCAGGGATGAGAACGATCCCCTCTGGCGATATCTGTACGAATATGGCCACCGCATGCCTTTTGTGAGCACGGTTTACGGAAGCGCTGCGTTTCAGCTCACGGGGGGCCGAAAAAGCTATCTTCTTTACGTGAGCTCCTCCGGCTTTGTGGTCAGGCAGAAACCTACGCACCCTGCGGCTTGAAAGCTTTGCCATAGGAGCCTTTGTGGACTTTTCGGTAGTCGAGGGTCTCTCTGCCATGGGGTTCTTTGGTTTCGTCGGGATACCCGACTCCGATGATGCACTCTACCCTCATCCTGTCCGGAAGGTGGAGAACCTCCGAAATGTAAGCCGCTGAACTCTGTTCGTCGTTATGCTTCCTCTCCCTTATTTGTATCCAGCAGCTTCCCAGCCCCGCAAATTCCGCGGCGATTTGGATGTAGGTGGATGCAACGGAGGCGTCTTCCACCCACACATCGCTTTTTTCAGGATTCGCGCAAACCACGATCCCAAGGGGGGCGTTTTTCAGGAAGGCGGAGCCGTGGAGTTTTGATCTGGAGAGTTTTTCAAGAAGGACCGAATCCGTGACCACGACAAACTCCCAAGGCTGATTGCCCATGGAAGAGGGGGCGCGCAGAGCCGCCTCGATTAACATGTCAACCTTCTCCGGTTCCACTTCCTGGCGCTTAAATCTTCTGATGCTTCGTCGCTTCTGGATTAATGGAAGAAACATGACACTACTCCTTTCTCTGTACTATTGTCCTCCCTCGGGGGCGAGACGGTTCCTTGTTCATCATTCGATATTCAATATAGGCGGCCTTCACAGGCCGGCGTGATGACCTTACAGACTCGGGCCAGTTTATGCCATCCCGAGCGGGTGGGAGTCAATCTCTCTTTGAAAACGACTTGCGAAATCCGCCCTGGAAGCCTTCATTTGGCTTGGGCGATAAGGGATGATAGCGATTGAAATGGGTTGTTTCAAGGTATAGAATTGGAAGTAGCTGAATAGAGGAAGATCGGTCATGACAAAGGTGTATATCACTCCATGCCGGGACTACGATGCATCGCAGATTCTGGAGAAGATGACGGCAGGCCTTTCACATCTGGGTATAGGCCCCGCGATGCTTCAAGGAAAACGTGTTCTCATCAAACCCAATCTGCTCAATGCAAGCCTTCCGGAAAAAGCCATCGTCACCCATCCCGAATTCTTCAGAGCGGCTCTGAGACTCGTGAAAGCGTGGGGAGGCAATCCGGTGATGGCCGAATCTCCGGCTTTTCAGCCTCTCGTAAAGGTGATGAAGAAGGCGGGATACGACCACGTGGTGGATGAAGAGGGCTGCGAGGTGGCGGACCCCAGGCAGACGGCCATCCTCTTTCACGAAAGTCAGTCCAAGTTCAAGAGATTCGAAATCTCCAAGGTTCTCTTTGATGCGGATGTGGTGATCAACCTCCCCAAATTGAAGACCCATGGTCTTACCTACATGACCGGAGCCGTGAAGAACCTCTTCGGCCTGATCTTCGGTCTCAACAAATCTCAGTGGCACTTGCGTGCGCGCACGGGGCAGGAGTTTTCGAGCTTTCTGCTGGATCTCTATGGGGCACTGATGAATGGCTTCGACCGTCCCAAGAAGTTCATCCACATCATGGATGCTATCACCGGGTTGGAAGGAGAGGGCCCGGGCAGTTCGGGCAGGCCGAGGGAAATCGGGGCTATGGTTTTATCGGAAGACGCTCTCGCTGTGGATGCCGTGGCAGTGCGGCTGGTGAACCTGGACAGAAAAAAGGTGCATACCCTTGTCCTCGGGGAAGAAAGAGGCTTGGGTGCCGCTGCCCTGGGGAGCATCCAAATTCTCGGGTCCCGCCTTGATGCCCTGGAAATACATGATTATGTTCCCAGCAAAGCTTCGGGAGATCCATCTCCAGTTTCGCGATGGCCCCTGAACACCGAGTTCTTTAAGAATCTCCTGGTGGAGAGGCCGGTCCCTTCAAAGAAGCGGTGCACTCTATGCTATAATTGCAAGGCGATTTGTCCGGGAGGGGCCATTGAAAAGTCGAACGGTCAAAGCCTCGTTCCTGTCTATGATTATCAAAAATGCATCCGTTGCTATTGTTGCATGGAAATCTGTCCGGAGGCAGCCATCAGCCTGAGGCGGGGAAAGCTTCAGTGGTTGTTCAATCCGCGGGCGAATTAGACTCTGTTCAATATTGACGAACTCGTAAAAAGTCGCCCAATCCGTCACCCTGGCCCCGGATCAAGTCCGGGATAAACTCCAGCCGGGGTCCAGAAGTCCTTGATATTCCTGGATTCCGGCGCCTGTCCTGGACCCCGATCCAGGATCCGCCGGAATGACGGAAAACACCGATATCCGACTTTTTACGAACGCATCAATATTGGATATTCAATGTCGCTTTAGGCGGCTTCAAGGAAGGACAGGGCCACAGATGGTCTTTTTCCGGTTAGCCGGCTGGGTTCTCGAGGCGGTGAAAAGGTTCCTTCGATGGCGGGCCGGTGCGAGAAGGTTCGAGATCGAGGTGAGCGGTCGGCGGTGGGCCTATCTTGACGCCGGCAAAGGTGATGTGATTCTGTTGGTTCATGGTTTCGGCGCGGAAAAGGACTCCTGGGACCTTTTCATGAAAACTTTGACCGATTCTCATCGCATCGTCGTTCCGGATCTCCCCGGGTTTGGAGAAACAAACGGTACCGAATCGCAGGCTTACGATATCCCTCAGCAAGTAAAGCGCCTAGATGGTTTCATGGGCGCATTGCGTATTCACTCCTTTCACCTTGCAGGCATCTCTATGGGCGGCGCTATTGCGACCTTCTATGCAACAGAGCACCCGGACAAAGTGAAGAGCTTGTTCTTGATGGCCCCGGGAGGTGTCCGCTCCAGAAAGCCCAGCGATGCATGGCGACGCTACAGGGAAAAAGGAGAGAACATCCTGCTCTATGAAAACGAGGATCAATTCGATCGACTTCTCGACGCCCTCTTTTATCGAAAACCTTTTGTTCCAAAATTGTTTAAGAAGTATTTTGGCCGAAGAGGAGCCATGAAATACCGGCTTCGTGCGAAAATCTTGCAGGACCTGGAAATGGGCGGAATCAACATTCTGGAAGATCGTCTCCCCCGGGTTCAAGCTCCAACGCTTGTGCTGTGGGGAAAGAACGACAGGGTTCTGCATGTGTCAGGCTCAGAGAAGTTTCATAAAGGGTTGCCGAAGGGCCGTGTCATCCTTTTTGAAAATTGCGGGCACGTGGTTTTCTTTGATCAACCGGCAGCAACGAGGGATGCTTATGATCGCTTCATGAAAGAATTGGCGCAGAACTGAGCGAAGACAATGGAGAGTGTCACCTCTGCGCCCCCAGTTGCGGATGCGCGAATCAGTCGAGTGGATCTTGCGGCCGAATGGAGAAGCAGGATGGAGATGAGAAGACTGGAGCATGGAGGAAGAAATATGAAAAGGGGAGGAAAAAGATGAAGAAACTCTGCAACATTGTTGTGACGATTTTTTGCGTGTTGATCGTATGGGGTTTTCTTTCGCCTTGTGCGGCGGAAGAAGTGAAAAGGATGACCAAAGAAGAACTTAAGGGGATGCTCGGCGACAGGTCCGTCGTTCTGGTGGATGTGAGAACAGAGGGCGACTGGATGGGCAGTGAGTACAAGATCAAAGGATCCGTGAGAGAAGACCCTGCCCGGGCACCATCGTGGATGGGTAAGTACGCAAAAGACACGACTCTTGTTTTTTACTGCGCCTGACCGAGTGAATACACCAGTGCCCGTGTGGCACGGGAATTCATATCAGCCGGGTACACGAAGGTGTGGGTGCTCAAAGGCGGGTGGAACGAGTGGTTTCGTGCAAAGTACCCTGTGGAAAAGAAATGAGACGCAGGAAGGCCACTCGTCAGGCGCTTCGGAAAATATACTTGACTGGAAAGGGCCGCAACACTACAGTCTTGAGAAATTTCACCAGTTAGCATCGCGAGGGGATGGAAGTTTGCAGAAGGAGGTTCGCTCATGAAGGTTAAAAGAATCCTTTGGCCAACCGATTTTTCCGGGAATGCGGAAAAGGCCCTGGATTATGTGACGTCCCTATCGGAAAAATACCAGACGGAAGTCCACGTGCTCTATGTCATCGAGCAACTGTCGATCCATGAACCGTGGTACGGGGAATTTGAGAAGTCCCGTATCGATAAGATCCAAGAGTGGGAACAGAAAACGGCCAAGAAGCGGTTGGATGAAATCTGTGAGAACTTCCTTCAAGGCTGCCCTCTCTATGTCAAGCATATCGCGGTGGGGGACCCCGCCCGGGAAATCCTCAACCTGATCCGCAAGGAAGAGATTGATATGGTTGTCATGACCAGCCATGGAAGGAAAGCTCATTTCAGGTTTGGCGGAGTCGCTGAGAAGGTCATCAGGAATTCACCCGTTCCGGTTGTGACCATTCCCGTCGAACTTGAAAAATAGTCTTAAAGTGTCCCATGGGAGGTAAGACTGATGACAACTGCAACGACCGTAGAAGTATTTTCGGACTTTATCTGACCGTGGTGCTACTTCATTACCGGGCGTATTGAAAGACTGCGGCAGGCGTACGATGTGGACACTGTATGGGTTGCATTTCCCCTCCATCCCGAGATCCCTGAGGAAGGGCTCACCCTGGAAGAGCTTTTCAGGGGCCGGAACTCGGATATGGATGAGATGATGGCGCGCCTGAAGCGAGTGGCCCGAGAGGAAGGGCTGCCTCTGGGGGACCGTCGTCGCACCTACAACAGCCGTCTCGCGCAGGAACTGGGTAAATGGGCAGAGGAGAAAGGCAGGGGAGAAGATTTCCATGCCGCCGTGTTCAGAGCCTATTTCGCCGACGGCAAGAACATCGGAAAGCAGCAGGTTCTGGCCGACTCACCGCATCCTTGGGTCTTTCCCCTTATGAGGCGAAAGAGGTCCTGGAAACCGGAGCGTTCAGATCGGCGGTCGATCGTGACTGGGAGCGCTGCCGAATGATAGGGGTGAGGGCAGTGCCTACCTTCTTGGTAGGTGACGACACCCTGGTGGGTGCTCACCCGTATGAAACGCTGGAGAAGTTCATGATCGATCACGGTGTGAGGAGAAAATGAAAGATGACCCTCGGGCGGGGCTCTTGCACGATGCCTTGTTTTTTTTGCGCAAAGGTTTTTCACTTTTAAGTTGAAATGTATGAAAAGTCGTATAAACTGTGCCACGCTGTCCGGCAACTCACGCATGCTTCACATTCTTAAGGAAAGGAGATGTTACGATGAACAAGGGGGATTTGGTTAATGAGGTCGCGAAGGTAGTAAGTACAAAGAAGGAGGCGATGGCTGCGGTGGATACCATTTTGTCAGCCATCACCGGGGCATTGAAGAAGAAGGCGGCAGTCACCTTGGTAGGATTCGGGACCTTCAAGGTAGACAAGAGGAAGGCGAGGAAGGGAAGAAATCCTCAGACCGGGGAAGAGATCAAGATCAAGGCGAAAAGTGTGCCAAAGTTCATCGCGGGCAAGGCCCTCAAAGACGCTGTAAATTAAGTACCGCTCTACAAGGTTTCGCAAAAACCCCATCCGGCTAGGGGATGACCGGATGGGGTTTTTTTCGGCCTACACAAAGGAGTGCCGTGCTGCTAATATGTTGATGGAAGATTTTCGAATGCCAAATCTCAGGCTATTTACAAGCAATCGACTGGAGGTCCTCGCTGGCGCTCTTGCCGATGTCCTGGGGACACCCCTATCCTCCCCGCTGGCCCATGAAATTCTACTGGTGCAGAGCAACGGCATGGAGCGTTGGGTGTCTCTGGAACTGGCAAGGCGACATGGCGTATGGGCGAATTGCCGGTTTCCTTTTCCCAACAGGTTCATCCATGATGTTTTCAGAAAGGTTCTTGAAGATGTGCCAGAACATTCGCCCTTCGATGTGGACGTGATGACATGGCGGATCATGAGGAGCCTGCCCCCCCTGATGGAGCAACCGGGTTTCGAACAGATCCGGTCCTATCTGGAAGGTTCTCAGGGCGATCTCAAGCGTTACCAGCTTTCGGAAAGGCTCGCCGATCTTTTTGACCAGTACCTCCTTTTCCGGCCGGACATGATTTTTCAATGGGAAGAGGGAAAGGATAAAAGCTGGCAGGCGACGCTTTGGAGACATCTTGCCAAAGGGCAGGCGAAAGCTCATCGAGCGGCCTTGGCCGGGATGTTTTTCAGCCGCATGAGAGAAGCTTCTGCCCGGCTCACCGGCCTTCCGGAAAGAATCTGCGTGTTTGGCATCTCGGTTCTTCCTCGTTTGCATCTGCAAGTGCTCGCCGCTCTATCCGAGGTGTGCCGGGTGCATCTGTTTCTCATGAATCCATGCCGGGAATACTGGGGAGACATCGTCTCCGACCGGGAAATGAAAAAGCGGAGTGGCGGCCGAGCTTTACCTGCAGAGGCGTTGCACCTGGAAAAGGGTAACGCTCTCCTGGCTTCTCAGGGAACACTGGGAAGAGATTTTTTTGACATGATTCATGAGTTCCCCTGTGAGGAATATCCCTTATTCGACGATCCCGGGGAAGCAACCGTGCTCCGGTGCATTCAGTCGGACATACTCAACCTTCGTGAAAGACCGGGCAGAAAGATCGCTCTCCGACGATCGCTCCATCCGGGTTCATTCATGCCACAATCCCATGAGGGAGGTCGAGGTTCTTCGAGACCACCTGCTTCTCATGTTTGAGGAAGATCCACACCTGAAGCCTAAGGACATCCTGGTGATGACGCCGGACATTGAAACCTACGCTCCCTATATCCAGACGGTATTTGACTTGCCGCCGGAAGAGCCTCGCAGAATTCCATTCAGCATTGCCGACCGCAGCGTCCGGAAGGAGAGCGGCATCGGCGGAATGTTTCTCGCGGTACTTGATCTTTATGGCAGCCGCTTTATGGCCTCTCAGGTGTTAAGCCTTCTGGAGTCGACGGCCATAAGAGGAAAGTTCGATATTCTCGAAGAAGAGATGCCCGTGCTCGTGTCCTGGGTCAGGGAAACGGGTATACGATGGGGTGTGGATTCAGTGAGTCGGCAACAAGAGGGTCTTCCTCCTTTCCATCAGAATACATGGAGGGCGGGTCTCGACCGACTGTTGCTTGGGTACGCCCTGCCGGGAAAGGATGAGAAAATGTTCGAAGGCATTCTTCCCTTCGATGCTGTGGAAGGTTCCCAGAGCTTGGTGCTGGGGAAATTCGTGCGATTCCTGGAAAAACTGTTTGTATCCGTAAGGGAAATGGGCCGGCGGAGGTCTCTCGAAGAGTGGTCCTACTTCCTTTTCGGGCTTCTTGACGAGTTTTTCATGCCTGATGAAACATCGGAAAGAGAAATCCAAGTGATTCGTGAAACCCTCGGAGATTGGTCCCGACTTCAAGCGGGCGCGGAGTTCTCCGAGCAGGTGGATGTTCGCATCATCCGGAGTTATGTGCAACAGATCCTGGAGCGGAAGGGCTTCGGATTAGGCTTTATGACAGGAGGAGTAACCTTCTGCGCCATGCTTCCCATGCGCAGCATTCCCTTTGAAGTGATCTGCCTCATAGGTATGAACAGCGATGCTTATCCGAGGCAATCGAAGCCCCTGAACTTTGACCTGATGGCGTCGCATCCGAGGCGGGGGGACAGGTCGCGCAAGCACGACGATCGCTATCTTTTCTTGGAAGCGATTCTGTCGGCAAGGGAAAGACTCTACGTGAGCTATGTAGGTCAGAGCATGCGCGACAACTCTCCTGTTCCACCGTCGGTCCTGGTGAACGAACTCATCGACTACCTGGAAGAGAATTTTGATATCCGTCCTCCCGACCTTCTCCTTACCCGACATCGTCTTCAGGCTTTCAGTCCCAGGTATTATACCGGCGACGGGAAGCTTTTCAGCTTTAGCAGGGAAAACTGCGATGCCGCGCGAGTGCGCCTCGAAAAAGAGAAGTTCCGCACTCCTTTTCTGTCCGGCGGGCTGTCCGAACCTGATGATTCATGGAGGAAAGTGAGGATAGATGATCTGTGCCTTTTTTTCACAAAGCCGGCGAAGTTTCTACTTGCCGGGCGGTTTGGAATCGACCTGGGAAATGAAGAGACGATGGTGGAAGACAGGGAACCTTTCGACATAGAGGGCCTTCAAAGGTACGCGCTGGAGCAGCGCATGCTGAAAATGACTTTTTCGGGAGGCGGCCCGAGAGACTGTTTGGGGCCTGCGAGGGCCTCAGGCCAACTGCCGCCCGGCGTGGTTGGTGATTGCCTGTACGAGGACTTGAGCCGGGGGGTGGAGAGGTTCGTCCGCGACTTCTCGCCTTTTCTTGGCTTCAGGCCTCTTGAACCCCTGGAGGTGGACCTGGACATGGGTGCGTTCAAGGTGGAGGGGAGGATTGAAAATATCTATGCTGAAAGTGCGATGCGGTATCGGTACGCCACTGTCAAAGCAAAGGATTTGATCAGTGCCTGGATCTACCATGTGGTCCTCAACTGTGCGAGCCCCGCGCAATATCCGAGAACCACCATGATCGTGGGACTTTCCGAAAAGAGAGGAGAAAGGGTTCTTTCTGCCTGCCGTTTCACCTCTCTGGAAAGCGGTGAACAATTGCTCGCCGAGCTTCTTGACACCTACTGGAACGGGCTCATGACGGCTCTGCCTTTCTTCCCGGAAACCTCATATGAGTACGCCGGGAGGGTCCTGAGAAAAGGGGCATCGCCTGGGGATGCTCTTCGCTACGCGAGGAAGTCCTGGGAAGGAAATGAGTATACCCGGGGCGAGGGTCAAGAGGAGTACAGCCGTATCTGCTTCAGAGGAAGGGACCCGTTGGGAGCGGAGTTCCAGCGGATTTCGGAATTCTTTTTCGGTCCCCTGATCCGGCATATGGAAGAGGGAGCAGAACGGTAAACAACACGGAGCAGAAGCAAGGAAACCCCGATGAGTGACTTTCAGGAATTCAATCTGCTGGAAAGCCCCCTTGAAGGAACCAACCTGATTGAAGCAAGTGCGGGCACCGGGAAGACCTACACGATTGCCGGACTCTTTCTGAGGCTGCTCCTGGAAAAAAACGTTGCAGTGAATCAGATCCTGGTTGTGACCTTCACTGAAGCGGCTACCGAGGAGCTCAAAGACCGGATCCGGCGCAGACTGCGGGAAGCCCTGCAAAGCTTCTCGCGAGGAAGCGGGGATGATCGTTTCCTGGACGGGCTGGTGAAGAAACACAGAGACGCGAAGCACGCGATCACCTGTCTGAGGGAAGCCCTGCGCACCTTTGACGAAGCGGCGGTGTACACGATCCACGGATTCTGCGGGCGTATGCTCCATGAAAACGCGTTTGAGAGCGGAAGCTTGTTCGACACGGAACTCCTGAAGGACGAATCCCTCCTGAGCAAGGAAATCGTGGAAGATTTCTGGCGCAAGCATTTCTACATAGCGTCACCTCGATTCGTGCGATTTGCGTTGCGCAGGAAGTTTAAACCCGGAAGGCTCCTCGATCGTCTGCCCAATCGGGCAACTCTCACCCGCCTCAGAATCATCCCTGATAACGACCCCGTCGATTTTTCCGGCCGGGAAAGGGCGTTCCTGGCGGCGTGGGAGGAGATAAGGGAAGCGTGGACCCTCTGTCGCGACGAAATAGCCACATTGCTTACGGAACATGAAGGTTTCAACAGCAACAAGTACAGTCCTCGGGGCATGGCCTTCCTGATTCACGGGATGAACACCTTTGTCACCTATGGACAGAGTGACCCGTGGTTGTTTCCTGGCCTGATCCGGTTTACTCCCGGAAGCCTGAAACAGGGAATGAAGAAGAACCACGAGCCGCCTGAACACGCTTTCTTCCATCTTTGCGAAGAGGGCTGCAAGGCCCTGAAAGAACTGGATCAGGCCTTTGAAGCGCACCTCCTCAACCTGAAAGTCAGCCTTTATCGTGAACTGCACGAAGAGTTAGCCAGGAGAAAGAGAGAGAAAAATGTTCAGTCTTTCGATGATCTGCTCCTGAATCTACGCAAAGCGCTTGAAGGTCGAGGTGGAGAGGTGCTCGCAGAAGCCATCAGGAAGAAGTACCGGGCAGCCCTTATCGACGAGTTCCAGGACACCGACCCTGTTCAGTACAGGATTTTCAAAAAAGTCTTTGGCAAGGATGGAAGCATCCTTTTCCTGGTAGGCGACCCGAAGCAGGCGATCTACGGGTTTCGAGGCGCCGATATCTTCGCTTACATGGAAGCTTCAAGGGAGGTGACAAGGAGATATACCCTCGACGAAAACTGGCGCTCCGCACCGGAGCTTGTCGGAGCCCTGAATGGTCTTTTCTCGCGCTCAAAACGACCGTTTCTGTTTGAAGAAATCCGGTTCCAAAAGGCCGGAGCCGCGAAGGAAAGGGAAGCGGAAAAACTCGAGATCGATGGGCGGGTCGTCTCCTCCTTTGAAGTGTGGTACGTGGACGCCCAGGCAGGGGCGAAACCAGGCTCCGTGGTTAATAAAGGAGATGCGGAGAAAAGCGATTCCCCAGGCTGTGGCAAAGGAAATCGCACACCTCCTGAACCTCGGAAAACAGGGAAGAGCTTTGATCAAGGGAAGGCCTCTCCGTGCGGCCGATGTCGCTGTTCTGGTGAGGCGCAACAAGGAAGCGAAGATGGTCAGGCAAGCGCTCGCGCCGTTGGGAGTTCCAAGTATTCTGTACAGTGAGGACAATCTTTTCGACGCCCCGGAGGCCGAGGAAGCGGAGAGGATTCTGAGGGCCATAGCGGAGCCGGATCATGAGGGGTTCACGATGGCCGCCCTGGCCACTGATGCGATGGGGATGACGGCCGAGGAGATAGACCATATAAGGGATGACGAGGGCGCATGGGAGACGGAGGCTCTCAAGTTCAGGAAGTACCATGAGCTCTGGAAGGATCGAGGTTTCATCCGCATGTTCCGCTCTTTTGTCACCGACGAGGGTGTGCTGGCGCGTCTGATGGCATTGCCCGGCGGCGAGCGACGCATCACAAACCTCCTCCATCTCATGGAGGTCCTCCACCAGGCGTCGGTGGACGGAAAGTTAAACATAATAGGACTCCTGAAATGGCTTTCGGAACAGAGAGACCCTTTCACGCCCCGTCTCGAAGAGCATCAGCTCCGATTGGAAAGCGATGAGAATGCCGTCAACATCGTCACCATTCACAAGAGCAAGGGTCTCGAATATCCGGTCGTGTTCTGCCCCTTCTCATGGAACGGATCAAGGGTATCAGGAGAGGACTTTTCCTTTCACGACAAGGCCTGTGAGATGAGGCTTACTCTCGATGTCGGCTCTCCGCAGAAGGAGAGTCACCGCCTTGCGGCAGAGAGAGAGGCGCTTGCGGAAAATCTCCGACTTCTCTACGTGGCCCTCACTCGTGCCAAGTGCAGATGCTACCTGATATGGGGCCGCATCAGAGATTCAGAGACCTCCGCCCCGGCCTACCTGATTTGCCCTCCTGCCACTTCGGATGAGGAAGTAAGCGCCACGGAAAGGAGGGTGAGAGGTCTGGATGACGAAGCCATGCTTTCAATGACCCTGGGAATGGTGCAGGATGCGGGCGGCACCTTCAAGCTTCTGGAGCAACAGTCGCCCGGAGGAGAAGACGACTTCAACGGCCCTGAAGAAGAAAGCGTTGCGCTTTCCTGCAGGGAGTTCCGAGGGAAGATAGACAAAACCTGGAAAATTTCAAGTTTCTCATCTGTTGTGTCAAAAAGTCTTCGCGGTGAGGAGTCGGCCGATCGGGATGCGCTTCCCGAGTCCGAGGAAGAAGAGCTCCAGGAGAAGGAAGAGGTTTCAGGGATTTTTGCCTTTCCCCAGGGGACCAAGGCAGGCACCTGTCTCCATGCTCTGTTCGAGGGCCTGGACTTCACGGAAGAGGACCCCGGCCTCGCGATGACGAAGGTGAGAAAAGCGTTAAGGTCCCATGGATTCGCTGAGAGCTGGGACGAGACGATTCTTGGAATGGTGCGGAGGGTTCTTTCCGTTCCCCTCGAGGGGGAGGGTGAAAGATTTTCGCTCAACAGGGTGCGCTCGGAGGATCGCGCGAATGAACTGGAGTTCTACTTTCCTCTCAGGTCGCTGGACCGGACTACCCTCGGACAGCTGCTTGAGGAGGAAGGGATTCCTGGCGGTAACCCGTCACGGATCGGCCGCCTTGATTTCGCTCCGGTCCGTGGATTTGTGCGGGGATTCATAGACCTCGTTTTCCGGTTGGGAAATCGCTTCTATTTCGTAGACTGGAAGTCCAACTTTCTCGGCGCTTCGATTGAGAAGTATGACCAAGCAAGCTTGACCCGCGCCATGGCGGATGGACACTACATCCTTCAGTACCATCTCTACACCTTGGCGCTGAATCAGTATCTCAGGCTCCGCTTGCCTGACTATGAGTACGAACGAGACTTTGGTGCGGTATTCTATATCTTTCTGAGAGGTGTGGACCCGGAGAAGGGGCAGGAGTATGGCGTTTACAGGGCCAGACCAGATGGCGGGTGGATCGTCAGGATGACGGAGAAGCTCATAGGAAAAGAGGAGGGGATCGTTAATTGTTGACCGTTAATCGTTATCCGTTATCCGCTGATGGAGAAGACGAATTCTTCTCCCCACTGGACATTCACTTTACCCGTTTCATGCAAAGGCTGGCCGGGAACTCCTGTTCAGAGCTGTCTCTTGCCGCCGCGCTCCTCAGCCGCGCCACTCAGGAGGGACACATCTGCCTCGATTTGGCCGCGCCGCAAATGCCGGGGGATGGGAAAGCTCCCAGCCTTGAAGTCTGGTGCAGAAAGCTTCGCCAGAGTCCCGTAGTGGGACAGGTCGGCGATTACAAGCCTCTCATTCTTGATGACAAAGGGAGGTTGTATCTCTTTCGATACTGGGAATACGAGAAGAAATTGGCCGACGCCGTTAGAACCAGGGTGGGAGCCGACGAGAAACAGGTAGATCTCTCGCGGCTGAGAAGAAACTTGGATCGACTCTTTCCTCCTGAGAATTCAGATGAAGCGAACTGGCAGGAGATCGCGGCCCTCACTGCGGCGTTGAATCCTTTCTGCGTGATTTCCGGCGGGCCCGGGACAGGGAAGACCAGCACTGTGGCAAAAATCCTCGCTCTTCTCCTGGCGCAGGATGATCGCGCCCGCCCTCGCATCGCCCTGCTCTGTCCGACGGGAAAGGGCGCTTCCCGGTTGCAGGAGTCCATCCATCGGGCCAAGGAAGACCTTCCGTGTGATGAAAATCTTCGGGCGAGGATTCCGGAAGAAGCTTCCACCCTTCATCGCTTCCTCGGAGGAAGAGGGGATTCTCCCAACTTCCGGTGGAATGAGGAGAATAAGGTCGGCGTAGACATTGTAGTGGTAGACGAAGCTTCCATGGTCGATCTTCCCCTTATGTCCAAGCTTACTCAAGCCCTTAGGAGAGAAACCAGACTGATCCTCCTGGGGGACAAGGATCAACTGGCCTCTGTCGAAGCCGGTGCCGTGCTGGGCGACATCTGTGACACCGGACACGCTCACGACTTTTCCAGGGGTTTTTCAAACACGGTCCGGGATGTTACGAGTTTTGATGTCGGCCCCGGCTCAGAGAACGGGGCACCCATCAGGGACAGCATCATCCAGCTTCGAAAGAGCTATCGGTTCGCGATGGAAAGCGGCATCGCCTCTCTCGGTCGATTCGTCAATCAGGGGAAAGGAGAAGAGGCCCTTGCTCTGATGAAGGAAAAGAAATTCCCTGACACGACGTGGATGCGGCTGGCTAACCCGTCGTCTTTGCGACGGGCGATGACGGTCCGCGTGATTAAGGAGCACGGGGGCATGGCAGGCAATACTGAACCAGAAGGAGCCTTCGATCTTTTGGAGGCGTTCCGGTTCCTGTGCGCGCTCAGGGAAGGCCCTTACGGCGCTGTTGCTGTCAATCGCATCATAGAAACGATTCTGAGAGAAGAAGGGTTGATCGACGGAAGCGCGAAATGGTACAAAGGGCGACCCGTTTTGATCACCCGGAATGATTACAACCTGCGTTTGTACAACGGCGATACGGGGGTCGCCCTGCCTGACCCTGCCTCCGGGGGCGATCTGCGGGTCTTCTTCTCTTCCCCTGACGGCGGTTTCAGAAAATTCCATCCTCTCCGTCTTCCCGAACATGAAACGGTCTATGCTATGACCGTCCACAAAAGCCAGGGATCGGAGTTTGACAAGATTATCATGGTGCTGCCTGACCGGGACTCACCTGTGCTGACAAGAGAACTGCTCTATACCGGGATCACCAGGGCCAGGGAGCAGGTCGAAATCTGGGGCAATGAGCGAGCGTTCTATGCTGCCGTGTCCAGGCGCATCGAAAGAAGGTCAGGACTTCGCGATGCGCTGTGGAGGGAACAATGAAATCCGCCAGGGCGGATTTCATATAACGCCCCTTCGGGACTTCGATTCCGACGGGTGTCGCCGAACTTGACCCGCCCAAGCCTACGGCCTATACTATCGATATTATTTACCTCAGACCTCTCAAAGGCAGTAAAGCAGTCATGACGCGCCTTCAAGCTCCTTCCCGCAACGAGTACTTGCGGGAACAAAAAACAAAGCATGGTCGCCATGTCTTCGGTGTGTTTCCAGGTCAGTATCCGAAGGAAATCCTCTGGGCGCACCATATCCTGCCTATGGAGATCTGGGATCCTCAGCTGGAGACGTCTCACGCGAATGCCCATTTGCAGTCCTATATCTGTTCCGTGGTCCGGCTGGGGCTGGAACTTGTCCTCGAGGGACACTGTGGCGACGTGGATGCTTTTCTTTTTCCCCACACCTGTGATTCCATTCAGAATCTCGCCTCGATAGTGAATGATTGCCTGGGAGTAGGAAAACCCTGCTACTTCTTCAATCACCCCAAGGCTCCTTACCGCTCCTCCTCGCGTATGTACTATCTCGATCAACTGAGAGACCTTGCCAACCGGCTGGAAACGCGATGGGGTCCGGTGGACAATGATGAATTGATGAGGCGTGTCAGACAAGGTCAGCAGTTGACTTTCCTCCTCAAGCGGGCATACGAAGAGCGGGCGGAGGGAAGACTTAACGCCTCCAATGAAGAATTCTACAGGGTCATCCGACAAGGAGAATTCCTGCATCCCGACGATTTCGAGCCTCTGTTAAGGAAGTTCCTGAGCACATCCAAAGGAGGATCCCGATCAGGGCCGGCTGTTATTTTAAGCGGCATCCTTCCAAGCCCTCCGGATCTTCTTCGTCGCCTCGACGAGCTTGGAGTAGCCATTGCGGACGACGACCTCCTGAGCTGCGGCCGGAGGCTTCTTCCTCCTTCCAATGCCTCGAACGACCCTTTTGAGGCGCTGACGGAAAGCTATTTTGGCCTGCCGCCCTGCACCACCAAGGATTCGCCGATTCAGGAGAGACTGGATCGTCTTGTCGAAAAAGTGAAACGAACAGGGGCCATGGGTGTCATCTTCTCGATGGTCAAGTTCTGCGAGCCCGAGTTTTTCGACTTGCCTCAGCTTGTGGAAGAACTGAAGATCAGAAATCTGGCCGTCCTGGTGATAGACATGGACCTTCATCAAGGCCTTAGTGAGCAGATGGTAACCAGAGTGGAAGCATTCGTGGAGATTCTTTATCTCAGTTCGGGGTGATCGGACCATGTCATTTTTCAAGAACGGGCGATATGTTTTTATGAAGGATGTGGGGGCTCCTGCGCTCATGGGTCTTTCCGCCCTGTTGAAAAGAAGGGGGCATAGAGCACCCAGCCCCCACCTAGGTCCGCCGCTCAAGTGTGCAAGGCGATTGAAAGAGATCATGACGAGACACTACTTTCTTTCCCGCTTTGCGGCAGGGGCCAAACCCGTGGCTTGGGTGACGAGCGGGGCACCTGTCGAGATCCTTCGGCCTTTTGACTTCTATACCCTGTACCCTGAAAACCATGGGGCCCTTTGCGGCGCAAAGAGGATGGGACCGGAACTCTGTCTCGAAGCGGAAGAGAAGGGCTATCATCAGGATCTCTGTTCTTATGCGCGAATCGATCTGGGGGTTTGTTTTTCCGGAAAGACGCCTGTGGGCAGATTGCCGAAGCCGGACCTCCTCTTCGCCTCCAACAACATTTGCCAGACCGTCGTGTACTGGTACAAGGTGCTGGCCCATCACTGGAAAATTCCCCTGATTCTGTTTGACACGCCTTATAACTTCGAAGAGATCAGAGACATGGACACGGCCTACATGGTGCGCCAGTTCGAGGAAATGATCCCGGTGCTGGAGCGGATCTCGCGCACGCCTTTCAAAGAAGAGAAGTTCCGGAAAGCCATCCGCACGGCCAAGGAGACCTCCCTTACCTGGGGACAGGTTCTCGGAACCATGAAAGCTCATCCTGCGCCGATGACCGTCTTCGACGCTTTCGCTCATCTAGCGCCCGTCGTTTCCCTCCGCGGCCTTCCTGTGGCGTTGGAGTACTACCGGCTTCTTTTGAGTGAACTCAAGGACCGTGCGGAAAGGGGCATCGGCGCCGTCACGAGCGAGAGGAAACGCCTCATGTGGGACAATATTGCCGTATGGTATAAGGTCAGGGACTTCTCCAACCTTTTTGCGGAACATGGCATGAACTTCGTGACAGCTACCTACACGAATGCCTGGGCTGAGACGACATCTTACATGGACGAAGGCGATCCCTTTGGGTCCATGGCCAGGACGTACGGTCTCGTGATCCTCAACAATAACCTTAAGTACAGGCGGCGTCTCATGGAACGCCTCATCGAGGAATTCAAGGTAGATGGGCTCGTCATTCACTCTGCAAGGAGCTGCAAGCCTTACTCGGTGGGGCAGTACGACCTGAAGCGGCTCCTCACGGAGCGTTTGGGCATTCCTTCGGTCATCATCGAGGCGGATATCGCAGACTCTAGGGCCTACTCTGAAGAACAAGCGATGACCAGGTTCGAAGCCTTTTTTGAGACCATGGGAAGCGAGTGAGTAGTGACCAGTGATCAGTAATCAGTGAATGATGAACAGTGGACGGTGACACGGATTTGAACAGCAACCACGAAAGCACGAAAAATACGAACATGACTCCTGACTTACACTAACGGTTGGTCCTCAACCGTTCTTCGCGTACAGGGCGGCTCCCAAAGCCCCTACAATCTGCGGCTCCCGGTAAATGTGGATCGGACGGCCGAGCTTTTCTAACATGAAGGCGACAACTCCCCCATTTTTGGCGACACCCCCGGTCATGGTCACCTCCGGCCGGATACCGAGAGTCTTCACCATGCTCCACACCCGGTTGACGATAGCCCGATGAAGACCCCGCAGGATTTCCTCCTTTGGGTGATTCCGGGCCACGAGGGAGACGACCTCACTTTCCGCAAAGACTGTGCATACGCTGCTGATGGGCACCTCGCTTTTCGCAGTGAGGGAAAGGTCGCCCATCTCGTTCAGAGGAACTCGGAGTTTTGCAGCCATGACTTCCAGAAAACGGCCGGTGCCGGCGGCACACTTGTCATTCATGGCGAAATCGATCACCCTGCCTTCAGGCCCTACTTTGATCACCTTGGAATCCTGACCGCCGATGTCAATGACCATGCCGGTATCGGGAAAGAGTGTGTAAGCGCCCAAGCCATGGCACGAGATCTCCGTGAGCCGTTTATCCGCAAAGGGAACAGAGATGCGGCCGTAACCCGTAGCCACGGTGTTTCTCAGGCCGCTCCGGGCGATACCTGCTTGCGCCAGGGCTTTTTCCAGTGCCTGTTCTGCGGCTTGAGTGCTGTTTGCCCCGGTCTCTACGATACTGTAGCCGGCGATTTCCTTCCTTTCATCCAGGATGACCGCGTTGGTGCTGAGGGAACCTACATCGATGCCGGCAAAGTAGTCCATTTTCATTGATCATCAAACATTGACGACTGTATAGCA
The DNA here is from genome assembly GCA_963740905.1 of uncultured delta proteobacterium. GTDB lineage: Bacteria > Desulfobacterota > DSM-4660 > Desulfatiglandales > HGW-15 > JAFGDM01. The sequence continues at coordinate 112,806 of CAVUFY010000013.1, read as the reverse complement.
CAGAAAGGAAGGATGGGCACGAACTTATGTGACCGGTGAAGCCGTATTGACGCTCATGCACAAAGGAGATAAGAATACCCCAAGACGGTGATCCTGAGGGCTGTTCCTCACTGGCGCGAAGTGGGTACTGAAAAATGGGTCCGCGATGAAGAGGCGCGTTACACCTGTCCCTCCTGCGGAAACAAGCTGTTCAGAGGGGCAAAACGATGCAATAAGTGTAAGACCGAGGTCGATCTCGACGGGTGAGTGGTGTGAATGCACGTCCAGCATCGGCCTCCCGGCCTCGAATCGCAAACAGAAACTTGCATCTAATACACACGTATTTAGGAATTTTTCATCGAGACCGCCTTCGCAGGGGGTGGTCTCTTAAGAGTCGCAACCATCGGCTAAGTACCTCTGCCACGGCGCAATAAACTCATAAGGTCACTCAGGCGCCAGAAGATGGCCTCTCCGGTTGAGGTGAGTCTTGCGCCTGCCAGTCGAAGATTTAACATCATTAGGGCGGTTGATGAGATACGTCTATTTCCGGTTGCGCGCTCGCCAGAGACTCCCCCCCCTGCGAAGGCGGCCGAGGAGATTAGTTGAAATGGATGGGCTAAAGGCTTGAAAGAATACAAAGAACGTTTGTACCGAAGAAAAGTCCGGTCCAGCGGCCTTGTCACTTTTGAAGTGGCGGTAAAAGAGACCGACCTGCTCGTAAGCATGGAAAAGAAACTGGAAAAGGAGACCAAGAATCTGATTTTTGAGGCGAGGCATCAGATCGAAAGCTACATCCAGCTCCGGCCCGAATTTCTGACTACCCTTCACCCGTATTCCGTAGATCTCTATGCCCCACCACTAGTGCGGGAGATGGCGGACTGCACAAGACCTGTCGGCGTCGGTCCCATGGCAGCCGTAGCAGGTGCCATCGCCCAGTTCGTGGGAGAGGGTCTTCTTCGCTTCAGCGCCCAGGTCATCGTGGAAAACGGCGGAGATACTTTCCTGAAGGCGAACCGGGCCGTGACCGTCTCCATCTTCGCCGCTGATTCGCCTCTGAGCGAAAGGGTCGGAATTCTCGTCTCTCCCGAAAAAATGCCTCGGGGTGTATGTACCTCTTCGGGAACCGTGGGTCATTCATTCAGTGCAGGTGCTGCCGATGCAGCCTGCGTGGTGGCAGCTTCCGCCACCTTCGCGGACGGAGCGGCAACGGCCCTGTGCAACATGGTTCATGAGGCCAGAGATCTGAAGAGGTTAGGAGACTGGGCAGAGAACACGCAAGGGGTGCTCGGAGCCCTGGTCATTTTGGGCGACAAGGTTGCAAGCTGGGGCGAGATCGAGCTGGTGGCGCTGTAGAAAAAAGACTGATGAAAAACGCCAATCTGCTGCGTTTTCCCTCATTCCTCATCCTTGCGGCGTGTGCGGGCTTCCCTTCCGTGCACAGTAAGTCTTGTACCGTGCACCGTCTATAATTCATAAAGCGTTTCGTCCTTGCGAGGGGGGATTTTTCGGGAAGAAGGAGATTTTTTTTCTCCGAAGCTGAAGGGGTCTTCTCCCTCAAGGAGGTCTCCCATCTCCTCCTCAATCTGGTCCGGGTCCTCACCGGCTTCCATCCTTCTCAGAGCCTCCTCCATGCTCGATCCCATGTTGAGACCCGTCATGTCGGAAAGTTTTCGCATGAGGTTCGCAGCCTGTCTGGGGTCGTTCTCGTCCATGGTCTCCGCTTCCTTCGCGAGGAGCCCCATGGCCTGCTCCATTTTGGATTCATCCAGATCGGGCATGGGCGTTTCTTGGCTTTCTCCTCGATTCTTAACCCTGGCGAAAAGCGACATGCGTCGTTCCAGCTTAACCTTGCCGCATTTGGGACAAAGGGGCCTCTTTTCCGTGTTGATGGTAGAAGAAAAAAAGTTGAAAAGCATATGGCATTTCTTGCAGTAAAATTCGTAAATCGGCATGATGAATCCTCATCCTTAAGAGATTGCAATACAGGCATACGGCCGCAACCAAATTTGCTATCGAATGATGAATGTCGAACAAGGAATATCGAATCACGAAGTGGGTTCCAGGAAGTCGTTTCTTCGACATTCGACATTCTGCATTCGATATTCTGCGGTTCGCTTTTCCACTTCTCCGCAACTTGCGAAGAAGTTTTTGACTTAGAGTCTAAGCTCAGGTCCCACAAGCCCCCTTTTTATCTTAAATGAGGCTTATCGGTCAAATGTTTTCATAAAAGAGGCAATTATAGGTTGTGTTTTTTTGAGGGACTGGTATACTCGACTAAATTTTTGAACCAAGTTCATACCGGGTCGCAGGAGATAAGAGAAGCTCTATGAAAGTCCTTTGGGCCCCATGGCGGATGAAGTACATCCTTTCCAATGACAAAGACAACGGTTGCATCTTTTGTACCGGCCAGGACCGGAGCAAAGATGAGGAGCGCCTGATCCTCCACGTGGGACCTCGCTGCATGGTGATGATGAACCGGTACCCTTACAATAACGGGCATCTCCTGGTGGCTCCTGTCAAACATGCCGGCGGGCTGGAACAGTTGAACGACAAGGAAAATCTTGATCTTATCCTCATGGTGCAGAAGACGGTGGAGATCCTAAAGGAGGTCATGAAACCGGATGGTTTCAACGTGGGCGTGAACCTGGGCCGCATTGCCGGGGCAGGCATGGAAGAACACCTGCATTTCCATATCGTGCCCCGCTGGAACGGGGACACAAATTTCATGACCATCCTGGAGGATATCAGGGTGATTCCCGAGCATATCCGTGCGACCTACAAAAAACTCCTGCCCTATTACGAAGCACTCAAATGAAGCTCTCCGTTTTGCGTGTACGGCAGCAGCGGTCAGAGATGAGATTCTCAGCCTGTAACTCTCTTCAGCTTGTTGCGGACAAGTTGGAGGTTCGAAGCAAGAACGGTAAGACAGGCGGGCTTGCGGACAGGGCGGCGGAAGAGGAAGACAAGGGAGGTTGATCGTGGCCCAAGTCAAAGCGATTGTGCTTGTTCTCGTGGGGTTGGTCATCGTTGTCGCCGTGGTTCAGAATAACCAGGCAATGTCCACTCCGATAACGTTCAGACTCAATCCCGGTTTCTGGCCGGAATGGAAAGCAACGGGTGTCTCCGTCTACCAGGTGTCGATCATCGCTTTTCTTTTGGGAATCGTGGTTGTGGGATTTGTCGGTTTAATTGAACGGTTTCGGCTCAAGAAAAGGATCAAAGCCCTCTCCAAAGAACTGGAAAACAAGGACCGGGAGCTGAACTCCCTGCGCAACCTGCCGCTCACCTCCGATCATGCAGGATCGGAAGACAAAGATGCGTTCTCAAACGGCCCAGGAGGAGTGAGAAAGGGATGATGAACCAGGTTTGGCTATGGCTCACAAATCCCGCAAACCAGAAGCTTTTTCTGAGCATCTTTCTGAGTGTCCTTCTCGGCGTCTTCATAGGTCGCTTTCTTATTCACGGTAGAGAGAGACGGAACCGGGCGTTGATTCGGGAGGGTGACAAAGCATTCTTCAAAGGGATTCAGTACATTCTTGCCAATCATCACGATCAGGCCATAGAGGAACTCACCAAGTCCGTTCAGATCAATTCTGATACGATTGAGACCTATGTTGCTCTCGGAAACCTCTATCGCTCCAAAGGGGACATTGATCGGGCGATTCGCATCCGCGAAAGCATCATCCTCAGGCCCAACATCAGTGAACAAATCAAGCTCCGGGCGCTGTTGGATCTCGGCCTTGACTATCGCAAAGGCGGTTTCTTCAACCGCGCTCTCGAGACCCTCAACAATGTCCTTCAAAAAGAGCCTTCCAACCTGGAAGCGCTTGACGAGTTGGAAAAAATCCATGTAGAGATGAAGGACTGGGAAGAGGCCTTCTCCGTACGACAGAAAATTGCGAGAATGACGAAAGGGAACCACGCGCAAGTGCTGGCCCATTACCTGACGGAATTGGGGAAAGTTTCTCACGAGCAAGGGGATCTGGGGAAAGCAAAAAGCCTCTTCGAAAAGGCGATTGCCATGGACGATCGTTGCCTGGACGCCTATCTTCATCTGGGCGATGTGTATTTCCAGAAACAGGACTTCAAGAAGGCTATCGCGGCGTGGAAGAAGGTGGTGAACCTTTCTCCTCCTTTTACCTTTCTCGCTTACCGGCGGCTGGAAGGGGCTTATGCCAGAATGAAAAACCTGAAGCCTGTGGCGGAGTTCCTGAAGGAATGCGCCGAATCCCATGCGGATCCGTTCACGCACATGGCCTTGGCCCGCTATCTCTACACCGAGCATGATCGGCAGGGCGCCCTGAGAGAGTTGGATGCAGCTCTGGACCTGGAGCCCTCCTTTTGGGAAGCGAGGAAATTCAAGGGCGAGATCCTTCTGGAAGGAGGAATGAGAGAGGAGGCTCTTGCCGCGTACAAGGACCTGATTCCTCACTTGAACGTGCCTTATCTGAAGTTTCAGTGCTCCCAGTGCGGATTTAAGCCTGCCGATCTCCAGTGGCAGTGCCCTCAGTGCAAGCGATGGGATACCATAGGCCTCATCAATTCCGCGAGAGTGACCGTAGCCTCAAGCCTTCCTCCTGCGCGAACCCAAGGAACTGCCGCCGGCCTTCGTCCTGAGAACCCTGAGGAAAAAACATGAGTGACATGACACCCATGCTCAAGCAATACATGGGTATCAAAAGCGATCATCCGGATGCGATCCTCTTCTATCGGATGGGCGATTTTTATGAAATGTTCTTCGACGACGCAAGGGTGGCCTCCCGAATTCTGGGGATTGCCCTTACTTCCCGGGGGTCGCTAAACGGCGAAAAGGTCCCCATGTGCGGGGTGCCCCACCACGCCTCGAAATCCTATCTGGCGAAGCTTATCGAGAACGGATGCAAGGTGGCGATCTGCGAGCAGGTAGAGGATCCTAAAGCGAGCAAAGGGATTGTCAAAAGAGATGTGGTTAGAGTCGTGACGCCCGCCTCCGTCATTGACGACGACCAGGTGGACGGGAAATCCAACCTTTACATGGCGGCGGTTTCAGGAAAAGAGAGCCCTTACGGCCTCGCCCATCTGGATCTGGGCACCGGCGAGTTTCGCGTCACGGAAATTGAAGAATGGGACGGAGTCCTCGACGAACTGGGAAGAATCAACCCTGCGGAGCTCCTCCTCCTGGAAAAGGATGAGCTTCAATCCCGGCGGGGACTTTCTCCGTACCGGCTGGAGATCCTTCCGGGAGAGGCTTTTCAGGAGAACCATGCCGAGAGCCTACTGAAAAGACAACTGGGAGTTTCGTCTCTTGCAGGGTTCGGATGCGACGGCATGGGGGAGGGTGTTACCTCCGCCGGAGCCATTGTCCACTACATCTTAAAGACGCAGAAGGCAAACCCGGATCATATCAGAGAAATCGTCACTTACTGGCTGGGTGATTACATGTTTCTCGACGAGTCCACCACGAGAAATCTGGAACTTTTCAAGACCGCAAGGCGCCAATCCTCCGCAGGCTCTCTTTTTCACATCCTTGACCGAACCCGTACACCGATGGGAAGTCGCCAAGTGAGAAGATGGATCGGGTATCCTTTGCTGGACCTCAGGCAGATCCGACGTCGACTGGCTGCGGTGGCAAGCTTCAGGGACGATCGCCTGTTCAGGGAGAGGGTGAGAGAAGACCTTGATGGGATCCACGACATTGAAAGGCTGAACGGCCGCATATCCCTCGGCAGGGCCAATGCAAGGGATCTGGTGGCCCTGAAAACTTCGCTGGAGCGGTTGCCCCGGCTCCGATCGGCTCTGACAGGCTCTCCGAGCGAACTTCTTTCGGAAACAGCAGCCCGCCTTGATCCCCTGGAGGACGTGACCCAGCTTATCGACCGGGCCATTCGTGATGATCCACCTCTGTCCACGAAAGAAGGTGGATTAATCAAGGAAGGGTACAACCCCGAGTTGGACCGCTTGATCGGAGCCATGAGAAACGGCAAAACATGGATCACAGAGCTGGCTGCAGTCGAGCAAAAACGCACCGGCATCTCCAGCCTCAAGATCGGATACAACCGGGTCTTCGGGTATTACATCGAAGTCTCCAAACCCAACCTCCATCTTGTACCTCCGGACTACATCCGGAAACAGACCCTCGCCAATGGGGAACGCTACCTCACCGAGAAGCTGAAGGAATATGAAGATCTCGTGCTCGGCGCGGAAGAGAAAAGAGTCGCCTTGGAGTATGAGATCTTTGAGCAAATCCGGCGCAACGTCGCGCTGGAAAACGGGCGAATCAAGGAAACCGGCCGTCTCGTCGGCGAGGTGGACGCGCTTGCCAGCCTGGCGGAAACCGCGGAGTTCAACGGTTATGCCTGTCCCGAAGTGAATGACGGGGGCATGATCGAAATCACGGACGGACGGCACCCCGTGATCGAGCAGACGGTGAAGGAAGAAGCATTCGTTCCCAACGACATTCATCTGGACGATGGGGAACAGCAAATGATGATTATCACCGGACCCAACATGGCCGGTAAATCGACCATTCTCAGGCAGGTGGCCCTCAGCGTGCTCATGGCGCAAATGGGCAGCTTCGTGCCCGCGTCAAAGGCGACCATCGGCCTGGTCGATAGAATCTTTACCCGGATCGGTGCTTCCGACGACCTTGCGCGGGGGCAGAGCACTTTCATGGTGGAGATGAACGAGACGGCGAACATCATCAGACACGCAACGCCCAGGAGCCTCGTTATTCTGGATGAGATCGGGCGGGGGACGAGCACATACGATGGGCTCAGCATCGCCTGGGCAGTGGCAGAAGCGCTGCACGACAGGGCAGGCAAGGGGGTGAGGACGCTTTTTGCGACCCATTACCATGAGTTGACCGAGTTGGTGGCGACCAAGCAAAGGATCAAGAATTTCAACATCGCAGTGAAGGAATGGAACGATCAGATTATTTTTTTGAGGAAACTTCTTCCCGGCGGCACAAGCCGAAGCTACGGCATCCAGGTGGCGAGGATCGCCGGTTTACCTCACTCCCTGATTCAGCGAGCCAAAGAGATTCTGGAGAATCTGGAAAAAGGGGAAGTGGACGAGGCAGGAATGCCAAACATCGCACACTCAAAGGAGAGGGAGGAAGGCAACCAGATGAACCTCTTCGGTTTCCAGGACCAACGACTCAGAAAATGGATTCTAGACCTGGATATTCCCTCGATGACTCCTCTCGAGGCCCTGGTCGAGCTGAACAGGATGAAAGAATACTTGGACCGTCAGTCATGATAAGAATCTGGATGATCATAGCTCTTGTCTTTTCCCTGTTCGCGCTGCATGCGGAGAAGGCTGCGGCGGAATCCCGGGACTCTGCAAAAAAACTCCTTCAAGATGCCGACCGCTGCTCCGACTCGCTTTACCGGTCCAAGGACAAAATGAAGTACAGGCAAAACTGGACCGCCTGCCTGGAGGCCTACCGTGACGTGGCAGCCCGGTATCCAAAGACCGACCAAGCGCCATGGGCTCTTTACAGAGCTGCCAAGATGCTCGTGAAACTCTACCGCTATTCCGGCAAGGGGCAGGATCTTGACGATGCCATCGAACTTTACAGGCGTGTGGCCAACGACTACCTGGAGCACCGGTTGGCCGACGATGCCCAGTACCAGCTCGGCGAGATCTATTACAACGAAAAAGATGATCTCACCCAGGCGTATCTTGAATTTCTCAAAGTAGATCTAAGATACCCTAAAGGAGACATGAAATCGAAAGCCCAGGAGATGATCGAAAAGCTCACCGCCGTGATGAGCAAGAGAGAAGATCAGAAGGAGTTACAGGAAACACTTTCCAAAGCTCCGGGTCTCACCCAGGTTCGCGAAATCAGGCACTGGTCTACTCCCAACTACACACGGGTCGTGATCGACCTGGAAAGAGCGGTTTCTTTTCAGTCCCGTCTTATCGAGGAAAACAAGGATTTGAAAAAGCCCAGAAGGCTGTGCGTGGATCTCAAGGGCGCCTACGTGAGCTCTGAGATCGACAGTCATATCCCCATCCGGGACGGCCTTCTCCAGGGCGCCAGGGCGGGGCAGTACGCGAAGGACACCGTGCGCGTCGTCCTGGACATTGACAACATTGAAGACTACAAAGTCTTCCCCCTTCACGATCCGTTCCGAATCGTCATCGATGTGAAAGGCAAGGAGACCGCCCCAGAGACCAAGGAAAAAGAACAACCAAAACGCCTGGCCAAGCCGGAGCCAAAAAGGCCGGTGAGAAAGGGGATCAGGCTGGCGAAAAAGCCTGAGGGCTCCGTGAGTCTGGCCCGCCAGCTCGGTCTCACCGTGAGCAAAATCGTAATCGACCCGGGCCATGGCGGCAAAGATCCGGGATGCTTCTTCGACGGCGGCATCAAGGAGAAGAACGTGGTCCTCATGCTGGCCCAGATTCTTGCCCGCAAGGTTGAAGCGAAGCTGAAATGCGAGGCCGTGCTAACAAGAAAAAATGACGTCTTCATCCCCCTGGAGAAGAGAACGGCCTTTGCCAATATGCAGAAGGCGGATCTGTTTGTGTCCCTCCACGTCAACGCCCACAAGCAGTCCGAAGTGCACGGCCTGGAGACCTACTACCTGAACATGGCCACGGATGAAAGAGCAGTCCTGGTGGCGGCCCGAGAAAATGCTACGTCCGAGAAAAACATCAGCGATCTTCAGTCTATACTGAACGATCTCATGTTGAACACCAAAATCAGCGAGTCAAGCCAACTGGCCCACGACGTGCAGAAAGGGATCATGGGCAGCGTCGGAAAGAGATACGCCGAAGTCAGGGACTTGGGCGTGAAGCAGGCGCCTTTTTACGTCCTTATCGGCGCAGAAATGCCCGCCGTGCTGGTGGAGACCGGATTCGTCACGAATTCTGCGGAAAGAAGAAGGCTGCAAAACAAAAAGTACCTGGAGACCGTGGCGGACGGCATTTTAGCCGGCCTGGAGGGCTACGTGCGAAGTCTCTCGGTGACGGCGCGAGGAAACTAACGCAAACGCATTCACTTAACCCTAGCCAAAGATATTTGAAATTTCGAATATCGAACAAGGAATTTAGAACCGCAGAAGTGACTGTCTCACACTTCGAAATTCGATATTCCTTGTTCGATATTCTGCGGTTCAAAAAGCATCTGGAATTTCGTTAACTTACTGATGTGAGAGATAATCTCTCAGAATGAATGTGTAAGAATCCAACGTTGCAAAAATCGAGAGTGCTGCAGATCCAAGGCGTCAAGGGCGCAGCTGTAGTAGGCTACCGCAAGCCCTTGACAACGCGGTTGAGGTGAGTCTCGCGCCTGCCAGTCGAAGAGTTAACATCATCGGGGCGGTTGACGAGGTCGATCCATTTCCGGTTGCGAACTCGCCGGAGACCACCCCCTGCGAGGCGGTCTCGATGACAAGTTACTCAATAGGTTTGATTAGCCGAGATTACTCGGGACGGTGCATGGGGAGATGGAGACTTTCCAGCAACGACACTAAAATCAAGCGGCCAGCTTACTGTTCTTTGACCTTGAGCGCAGGTACGCATCGATAAACTTATCGATATCTCCATCCATCACCCTTTCGAGATTCCCCATTTCCACGTTGGTTCGGTGGTCCTTCACCAGGCGATAGGGGTTGAACACGTAAGAGCGTATCTGGCTTCCCCAGGCGATCTCCTTCTGGGTATCGTGCATTTTTTGCTTTTTTTCTTCCTGCTTATTCTTCTCCTGTTCATACAGCCGCGCCTTGAGCACCTTCATGGCCATGTCCTTGTTCCGGTGCTGGGATTTCTCGTTCTGACATTGAACAACGATTCCCGTAGGCAAATGGGTGATTCGCACCGCCGAGCTCGTTTTGTTCACATGCTGGCCCCCCGGTCCGCTCGCCCGGTACGTGTCGATGCGAAGGTCCTTCTCGTCAATTTCGATCTTTATGTCCGTGTCCACTTCCGGCAGCACGGACACGGAGGCGAAAGATGTGTGGCGTCGCCCTGTGGCATCGAAAGGAGAGATCCTGACCATGCGGTGTATCCCGTGTTCCGACTTCAAATACCCATACGCAAAAGGTCCGGTGACCGTAAAAGTGACATTCTTGATTCCTGCCTCCTCCCCTGCCAGGTAATCGATCACGGAGGTGCCGAACCCCTTGAATTCGCACCAGCGCAGATACATCCTGAAGAGCATCTCCACCCAATCCTGGGCTTCTGTTCCTCCGGCCCCGGCATTGATGGCAAGGATGGCGTTTCTCTTGTCATCCGGATCTCCAAGAAGAATCCGGAGTTCCATACTCTTGACCCCTTCTTCGATGCGGGATAGATCCTTATCCACCTCTTTGAGAGTGGATTGGTCGTTCTCCTCAGACGCCATCTCTGCCAGGATCTTGGCATCTTCGGTCTCTCGGTGAAATCGATGCCACCGGTCGATGCTCTCCCTCAGACTCACTCGCTGTTGGCCGATGCGGCTTATCTCTTCCTGGCTTTTATGCCAGAAGTCGGGCTGGGCCATGATTTTCTCTATCTTGTCGAGTTCCTTTTGCTGCTGGTCTAAGTCAAAGATGACCTCGGAGGGTTAGTAGGTTGTCCATGATGCTCTCAATCCTCGCTAAAAGTTCCTGGTCCATAGGTCAAGTCCTCCTCTTTTAATTGTCCTGCCTCGGTGAATGGGGAAAACCCCCGCCTTTTGGCGGAGACTTTAGTACGCCCCGGACCGAAAACTGCAGAATATCGAACAAGGAATGTCGAATGTCGAAGTGACCCCTTCATAATTCTGCGGTTCCTTGTTCATTATTCGATATTCAATATAGGCGGCCTTTGCCCACTGGCGAGTCGAATTAATTTGAAGCTATGTCAGCCCGCCAAGCTATGGGCTTCACCCGTGTCCTCTGATCCGCCTGCGATTTTTGGTCCGCCCATAGTATAACAAGTAACCTGCTTGAATCAAGCTCAGTGCAAACATGAAAAGAGCGAAAAAATCGCCGTATCGGGTGTAAACGGTTAGAGAAGGGCCTCCCAGGGAAAGCTCCCGGCAAAGCATCGCTTCCGTGAAAAGATCGCTCACCTGTATGATTTTACCGTGGGAATCAACAAATGCGCTGAATCCGGTGTTGGCGGCCCTCACCAGAGGTCTTCTGTTTTCCACCGCCCGAAAGACAGCCATGGAGAAATGCTGGTAGGGAGCGCTGGTCATCCCGTACCATGCATCGTTGGTGATATTTACCAGGATCTGAGCCCCGTTTCTCGTCATGGCCCTCGCGAGTTCGGGAAAGATGCTTTCAAAGCAGATCAGGACGCCTGCCTTGGCCTTGGGAAAGGACAGAGGCGTGCTCTTCTCCCCCGACCTGAAATCGCCCGCAGCAACAACCAGCCGGTGAACAAAGGGCATATACTGCTGCAAGGGAACGTACTCCCCGAAGGGTACAAGGTGAATCTTATCGTAAGAGTCGACGACCTTCTCCTGAGGGGAAATGAGATAGGCCCTGTTAAAGTAATGAATGGATTTCCCCTCCACCCCGTAGGCCGGGCTTCCGAAGATGAGATAAGCGGGCGTTTCTCCGGCGGTGGCAAGAACTTTCTGGGCCAGTTCGCCTCCCTCCTGGAAAAAGAGGGGAACCGCTGTTTCCGGCCATACTACAAGGTCAGGCCCAAAAGGTTTCGACGACAGGGTCAGGTTTCGGTAGATTTGAATGGTGCGAGCCTGGTTGGAAGGATTCCATTTGATGGACTGGTCAATGTTTCCCTGCACCAGCACCACCTTAAGGGATTTCCCCGGAGTTCCCTCCTCTGAAAGACGGTAGTATCCATAGCCGAAGGTAATGGCCACCAGCAGGAGGGTGGCCGCGACCTCTGTCCGGATCGCTCTTGAGTTTCGCCGGAAGATCAGCTTGTAGATGGTAACATTGGTTAAGAGGATGAGGAAGGAAATGCCGTAGGCTCCCACCAGGTCTGCTATCTGGATCACTGGAAGATGGAGGTATTGACTGTGGGCCAAGAGGCACCAGGGAAAGCCGGTCAGGGCTTTCGCGCGTATGAACTCGATCGCCACCCATAGACTTGCGGCCTGAAAAGAGGCAAAGGGTCCCCGGAACATGGAGAAGAAAAGGGAAAACAGGGCAGGGTAGAGGGACAAGTACGAGGCGAGAAGGACAAGGATTCCCAGGCTCACCGGGACCGGCAGATTACCGTAGTGCCCCATGACGAATACTACCCAGTAGACGAGAGTCAAGTTGTGGGCCAGTCCGAATGATAAGCCAAGGGTAAAAGCCTGCCTTCCGGAAGTGCCTTGCAGGCTCACGAAGAGAGGGATAAAGGCTATCCACGCTGCCCAGCCCAAGTTTCCAGGAGGAAAGGCAGCCGTGAGAAGGAGACCGGAAAAAGCAGCCAGAAGAAGCTTTTCGGTGTAACGCAGGTTCATGGTCGAGGCCTGTTGAACGGGACTGTCATGCGGGGCGGTTCAGGCGGCCTGACGGCCGTTTTCCAGGCGGGAGCCGGCAGGCGAGCGCCGCGTGATGAGGATCTTGCCGATTCTCCTGGAATCCGCTGATTGAACGGTCATTTCCAGGTCTTTGAAGTTCACCTTCTCATTCACTCTGGGTATTCGTCCGAGGAGATGAATCACAAACCCCCCCACCGATTCATAGTCTCCCTCAGGCAAGGTCATGTCGAAATGATCCTCCAGCTTCTCCACTTCCAGCCGGGCGTCCACGGTGAGAGTATTTTCATCGATCACGGTTAACAAGCGACGCTCGCTGTCATGCTCGTCCATGATCTCACCCACGATCTCCTCGAGGATGTCTTCCGTCGTGATGATTCCCGCCGTGCCTCCGTACTCATCCGTCACGATGGCCAGGTGGGTCTTCTTTTCTTTCAGTTCCCTGAGCACATCGCTTACTTTCTGATTGTGAGATACGAAATGAGGCTTTCTCAGGAATTCCATGGGAATCTTGAAATCGGGCTCCTTGCCCCACAACCTCAAAAGATCTTTGGCGTGGAGAATCCCCGCCACCTCGTCAATCGTGTTGTTGTAAACAGGAATTCGAGTGTGGCCGCATTCACGGACCAGGTGAATCGCCTCGGTGAGGGACAGCCCGAATGGGATCGATACCACCTCCGTGCGAGGGATCATGATCGAATAAGCCGTGGTGTCCTTCAAATCAAGGACGCCTTGAACCATCTCCGACTCTTCATTGGAAATGAGACCTCTGGCCTGTCCTTCACTCATGAGATCCTGGATCTCTTCAGTGAGTTCGGCGCTTTCGTCGCGATGTTTTATTTTCCTAATAAGAGACTTGATAAGGCTTAGCAGGCTTTGGTCTGAATCATCTTCCAAGCGATAAGGACCCTCTTTGTTCTAAAAAAATATCATATTGACAATAATATATTATGGGTATCCCCCGCATATGTCAAGCCTTAAGCCCACAAACTTGACGGCTTGGTTAACGCTCACTACGGAGGATCTTGTTGCCCTTGCACATGAATCACCGGGGGCATTTTCTTCCTTGCACCCTGCCGCACTCTCACCATGCCTATCTTCACATTCTGCGTCTTGAGCTTTTTATGTGCCGTTCAGTTTCGTGACTTTTTACGCACTCTTTATCTTTTGGAGAAGAAAGATGAAATATTGCTTGACTTTAGGTCTCCGTATGCTAATTTACTTTGCGTTGTCGATGCCTATGGCTCTATTCATGTGGTCCGGGACCGGGAAAGCGGGCATAGCTCAGCCGGTAGAGCACAAGCTTCCCAAGCTTGGGGTCGCGGGTTCGAAACCCGTTGCCCGCTCCATGAATGTCACTTAGGCTCGATTCCCTTTTTGAGGTTGTCAGCTAACGATCCGTTACGGCTGATGGACTTTGAAATGCGGACGTCTTGTTGGTTTTGGTTTGTGGATGAGGCATTAGTTTAGCAACAATTCAGTCTGCAACAAGGAAGCGGGCCCTATGGCCCGCTTCTTTTATTCGCCATGCAAGGAAGACATCGAGATACAGCCAAAGAGGTGGCGGCACTCGTGGAACCTATTCTGTTGGATATGGGCCTTGAACTGGTGGATGTGGAATTCCTTCCAGGTCATGGGAGATGGGTTCTCAGGCTATATATCGACAAGGAGGGCGGCGTCACCATCGATGATTGCGCAAGGGTGAGCCGGGAATTGGGAAACCTTATTGACGTGAAGGACCTGATCCACCGCCCCTACGTTTTTGAGGTCTCTTCTCCCGGCCTGAACAGACCTCTTACGAGGGAAAAGGATCTTCTGCGTGCCGTCGGCAAGAAGATCAAAGTCAGGATGTGGGCGCCTGTCAAGGGACGTCGTAACTATTCCGGCTACTTGAGGCGTTTTGAGAATGGAACGCTTTATGTAAAAATGGAAGAAGAAGAGGTGGCTCTGCCCTGGCCACAGGTAGAGAAGGCCAATTTGGTTTATGAGTTTAGCGACTAGCTAGACCTTTGGAGAAAGGGATATGGTTTCAGATCTAAAGAGAGTCATTGACCAGGTAAGCCGTGAGAAAGGACTCGATCGGGAAGTTCTGTTAAGACGCTTGAAGAGGCCGTAAAAGCGGCGGCCAAGAAAGAAACTGGGCCCCACTTATGACCTGGAGGTAAACTTCAACGACGAGATCGGTGAGATCGAGGTCTTCGAATTCAAAGAGGTTGTGGAAAAGGTCGCCAACGAGCATCTGGAGGTCTCCCTCGGAGAGGCGAAGAAGATCGATCCTGAATCGGAACTGGGCGACAGTCTCGGCATCAAAATGGATACGGATGAGTTCGGGCGAATAGCCGCTCAATCCGCGAAACAGGTGATCATGCAGCGCCTCAGGGAAGCGGAACGAAACGTGGTTTACGGCGACTACAAAGACCGCCGGGGAGAGATCGTTCACGGCATTGTTCAGAGATTCGACAAGGGAAATATCATCGTGAACCTGGGGCGGACCGAGGCGGAACTCCCTCTGAAAGAGCAGATCCCAAAGGAAAATTACAAACAGGGAGACCGGATCAGGGCCTATATCCACGAGGTGAAACAGTTCAGCCGAGGGCCCCAGATCGTTCTTTCCCGGACCCATCCCAACTTCCTCTCCGCCCTTTTCGAGAACGAAGTCCCTGAAATCGCTGAAGGAATCGTTTCCATCGTGCAGGTGGCCCGTGAACCCGGGAGCCGCTCAAAAATTGCCGTCACCTCTCGGGACGGTGACGTGGATCCTGTGGGCGCCTGCGTAGGAATGAAGGGCACAAGGGTTCAGGCCGTGGTGCAGGAGTTGCGGGGAGAGAAAATTGACATTGTGCCGTGGGATCCTGATCCGGCCAAATTCATCTGCAATGCCCTGGCTCCCGCCGAAATCGTGCGGGTTGTTGTGGATGAGGAACGCAAGTCGATGGAGGTCGTGGTTCCGGATGATCAACTTTCTCTTGCCATCGGTAAGAGAGGGCAAAACGTCCGCTTGGGGTCGAAGCTGTCCGGGTGGCACCTCGACGTGACCAGCGAGTCCAACTACAACCGCGCCCTGAAAGAGGCCTATGATTCCCTGCTGAAGCTGGAGAGCGTGGGCGAAAAGACCGCGCTCACCCTGTACCAGGAAGGGTACCGGTCGGCAGAGGATGTGTCCTCCGCCACGGTGGCCGATCTCACGGAGCTTGAAGGAATCAGCGAAGAGAAGGCAGCGAAAATCATCGAGAGCGCAGCCCAGGTTGCAGTTCAGGAAAAGGTGGACCAAGCGGAGCAGAAGAAGGCTGCGGAAGCGGCTCCCGAGGAAAAGCCGGAAGCTCCTCAGTCTGCGGATGCTCAGGCTATTTCCGAAGAGGGGTCGGAAAAGGCGGACCAGGCGGAGCAGAAGGAGGCTGCGGAAGCGGCTCCCGAGGAAAAGCCGAAAGCTCCTCAGTCTGCGGATGCTCAAGCTGTTTCCGAAGAGGGGTCGGAAGAGGACGGACCGGAGCAGAGGATCGATGGGGAAGCATAAAACCCATGTTCCTGTGAGGACTTGTGTCTCCTGCGGAGCCAAGAAAAGCAAAGCGGACCTCCTCCGTTTTGTTTTGGACGGAGCAGGCGGCGGTTTGATAGAAGATGAGGGGCACCGATTGGAGGGCAGAGGGGCATATACGTGCAGGGCAAAGACTTGCCTTGATGGATTGAAGAAAAGCAAGAAGGTTGGTAGGGCATTCAAGATGCTCTCAGGGAGTCGTTGAGACGGCGGCAGGGCTGAGTGGCTCTCTCAGATCAAAGGGTATTGGGGGTTTCAATGGCAAAAGTCAGGGTGTATGAGCTTGCCAAAGAGCTGAATATGGATAGCAAAGAACTCGTGGAGAAACTCAAGGCAGGCGGCGTGAACGTCAAGAACTACATGAGCACTCTCGATGAGCAGGCGGTGGTCAAAGCCCGTGAGGCGACCTTTGGTGTGGTCTCCGAAGTCATTGAGGAGAAGAGAATAAGACCCACAGTGATTCGTCGGCGTAAGAAGACCGTCGCCGTAGAGCCGGAGAAGCCCGAGTCGGAGTTGCCCGAAGGACTTTCCGAAGCGGTGACAGCTGAACCGATTGAAGAAGTGACGGAGCAACCGGAGGAGATGCCGGAAGAGGTCGAAGAGGAAGCCGAAGAAAGGATAGAAGTTCCGGTGGAAGCTGTCGGAGAGAGAGTAGAAGCGAAACCAGTCCTGGAAGCCGAAACGGGAGCAGAGGACAAACTGCCTTTAATACAAGAAGAAACCCAGGCTCGTGAAAGCCGAGTGGCGGGAGCGGAAGAGGTTCGAGTCAAGGAAAAGGCGAAGAAACCGAAAAGGAAAAAGTTGGACCAGCCGGCAAGGATCATAAAAAGTGCTGAGGAAGGTCCTCTTAAAGGCGTTATCGAAAAGAAGAGAGAGGAACCCGCGGCAAAACCTTCCACTGCGGCGCCGAAGTCTACTGAAACCGCTTCGGGAGAAGAGGACCAGGCGAAGACGGGGAGGAAAAAGAAAGAGAAGAAGCGGGTGGGGAAAGAAGAAGAAACACCAAGGAGCGCAATCCGGCATCGCAAACTGGAAGTGTTCGAACGGGCCGATCTTTACGAGGGCCGCCTCGTCAAACGCAAAAAGAAGGAATTGGCGGGCAAGGAGGGTCAGAAAAGGATTAGACAAACGGAAATCACCACTCCCAAGGCTATTAAGCGCAGGATCAGGATTCCCGAGCAAGTGAGCGTGGCTGAACTCGCCAAGGCAATGGGGGTCAAGGCAGCGGAACTGCTCAGGAAGCTCATAGCTCAGGGAATGGTGATAAACATCAACCAGACTGTCGATTACGACACGGCCGCTGTTCTGGCCGATGATTTCGGATATGAGGTGGAAACGCAACAATTTGAACTGGAGACGCAACTGGCGGAAACGGAAGATAAGCCGGAAGACCTTCATACCAGACCTCCCGTAGTCACGATCATGGGGCACGTGGATCACGGAAAGACATCCCTACTGGACTATATCAGGAAGTCCAACGTCATCGCAGGCGAGCGGGGAGGTATTACTCAGCATATCGGAGCCTATTATGTGGAGAGAGCAGGGGGCGACATCGTATTCCTGGACACGCCCGGCCACGAGGCCTTCACGGCCATGCGAGCCAGGGGTGCAAAGGTCACCGATATCATCGTTCTTGTCGTTGCTGCGGACGATGGGGTGATGCCCCAGACCAGAGAGGCCATCAACCACGCCAGGGCCGCGAATATTCCTATCGTGGTCGCCATCAACAAGATCGACAAGCCTGAGGCCAATGTGGACAAGGTGCGGAGAGAGCTGGCCGATCTGGAACTCATTCCTGAAGAATGGGGCGGTCAGACCATTTTCGCCCAGGTATCTGCAAAAACGGGCGAGGGTGTGGACGAGCTGATGGAACTCATTCTGCTCCAGGCGGAAGTCCTGGAGCTGAAGGCCAATCCCGACAAGCTGGCGAGGGGATCGGTCATTGAAGCCAGGCTCGACAAGAGCAGAGGGCCCGTGGCGACCGTCCTCATCAAGACCGGCAGTCTGAGGCCCGGTAGCTTTTTCGTCTGCGGAGACCACTTCGGCAGGGTGCGGGCCATGATGAATTCGAGGGGGAAAAGGATGATTGCCGCGGGGCCTGCGGTGCCTGTGGAAGTATACGGCATTTCCGGCGTGCCCAACGCGGGGGACGAGTTCATCGTGGTGCCGGACGAGAAGACGGCAAAGGAGATCATATCCCACCGGCTCGACCAGTCGAAAAAGAAGGAAGTGGAGAAAAGAGGCATCGTCAGCCTGGACGACCTTTTCAAAAAGATCAAAGAAGGGGAGGTCAAAGAGTTAGACATCATCATTAAAGGGGACGTTCAGGGGTCCATCGAGGCTCTTTCAGAGTCTCTCCTGAAACTGAGCACGGAAGAGGTGAAACTCAAGATCATCCACTCTTCCACGGGCGCCATCACGGAGACGGATGTAATGCTGGCTTCAGCGTCTCAGGCCATCATCATCGGATTCAATGTGCGGGCCAATCCGCGGGTAGCGGAGCTTGCGGAAAAGGAGAAGGTGGATATCCGATATTACGACATCATTTACAACGTAATCCTGGACGTTCGAAAGGCGATGGCCGGTCTCCTTGAGCCTATCTACAAGGAAAACGTCATTGGTCGGGCCTCCATCAAAGAAGTCTTTCGTGTTCCCAAAGTGGGCGCTGTGGCCGGGTGCTATGTGACGGACGGCCACGTGGAAAGGAATGCCCGCGCCCGCCTCCTCAGGGATGAGGTTGTCATTTTCGACGGCAAGATTTCTTCCCTCAAACGATTCAAGGATGACGTGAAGGAAGTGCAGTCCGGATACGAATGCGGCATGGCTCTTGAGAACTTCCAGGACCTCAAACCGGGCGACGTGTTCGAAGTCTATCAGGTGGAAGCTGTAAGACCGGAGCTCTAAAAGATGGTTGTGGGAACGCTGAAAATCGAATTCCGCATCCAGGACAATCATTCTCTGAAGGGCAAAAGAAAGGTCGTTCGAAGCATGGTGGACAGGGTTAAGCATAAATTCAACGCCGCCATAGCGGAAGTGGGAGCCAACGACGACTGGCAGAAGATCGAGCTGGGAATCAGCACGGTTGGAAACGACAGAAGGCATGTGGAATCATCCCTCGGCAACATTGTCGCGTTCCTGGAATCGCTGTACCTGGCCGAGATCGTCAACACGGAAACGGAGATCCTCAGTCTTTAGAGTCTCGGTCTGTATCTTCTTCTCAAGCTGCGGAGGAGTTAAAAGGGCCGGTCTGGCGGTGGTCTCCTGAGTTCCCAGACGCGGATTCCATAGGTAAAGCAGGTTCGGTGATGGTGCCGGGAAACAGAGCGAGCAGGGTCAGCGATTTGATTCTGAGAGAGATTGCCGATCTTCTCATGAGGAAAGTGAAGGATCCCAGGGTGAATGGGATCACCCTCACAGGGGTCTTTGTCAGCAAGGATCTCCGGCATGCCAAGGTCTACTTCAGCGTTATGGGAGGGGAGAAGGAGATTCACATGGCCCAGGTCGGCCTGGACAGCGCCAAGGGCTTTATCAAGAGGGAGATCGGCCTTCGGATAGACTTGAAATACGTGCCGGATATCTTATTCAAGCACGATCCCTCACTGGAAAAGGGGAGTCAGATGGAAAAACTGTTCCAGAAGATTAAAGAGGATGAACCGAGCCCTGAGGAGTAAGGATTTTCCCGAGGGCGTGCTTCTGGTGGACAAGGAGGAAGGAGAAAGCTCCTTCAGCCCTGTAAAAAGGGTGAGAGAGTTCCTGGGGGTGAAGAAGGTAGGCCATGCGGGGACTCTTGATCCTTTCGCCACGGGTCTCCTCGTCGTTCTCCTCGGACAGGGCACAAAACTTTTTCCCTTTCTGATGGCTGGCAGGAAACGATATTGTGCCACTTTCAGGCTTGGCATTGACACGGACACGCTGGACCTCACAGGACGCGTCGTCCGAATGAGGCCTGTGCCGGCTTTTGGTCCGGACAAGATCCGAGAGAAGGCGAACTTGTTTCTGGGCGATGTGGAGCAGGTGCCCCCTTCTTTTTCGGCGGTGAAGCACGAGGGCAGGAGAGCTTACGAGTTGGCCCGAAAGGAGATCAAGTTTGAACTGAATAAGAGGAGGGTTAGGATCCATGACCTGAAGGTCCTTTCTGTGGCTCTTCCGGATTTCACGCTGCTTATCGAATGCTCCCCGGGTACTTATATTCGGAGCCTTGGAGCCGACCTGGGAGAAGCCCTTGGGACGGGAGCTCACGTCAGGGCCTTGAGACGCCTGGCCAGCGGTTCCTTCACGGTGGAGCAGGCGGTATGTCTGGGGGATTTCAGCCCGGACGCACTGGACGCAGTGCTCAGACGGAAAATTATTCCCCTTAAAGAGGCGTTGCCGGACGTAAGGGAGCAGGAGATAAAACCGGACATCGCCCTCAAGGTGAGAAACGGCTGTCGGCCCTATTGGAAGGAGCTGTCCTCGGGTGCTCAGCCCGCCGAGGGCCTCATCAAACTGGTGAGCGGCCCCGAGCTGGTGGCGCTTGCCGAGTTGCCGAAAAGCAGGGCGGGTGAAGAAGTTCAGCTTGCGCTTCTCAGGGTATTTCATTGAAAGAAAGCTTTGTTCGCTTTTAACTATTAACCTTTAGACATGGAGGTCTACAAAGTGGTTCTCAATCCAGAAGCAAAGAAGGAGATCATCGATCGTTTTAGGCTTCATGAGAAAGATACTGGTTCTCCGGAAGTCCAGGTCGCCATTTTGAGTAATCGGATCAATTACCTCACGGAACATTTCAAGACCCACAAGAAGGATCACCATTCAAGGAGGGGTCTTCTCAAACTTGTTGGACAGAGGCGCAGATTACTCAATTATCTGCGAAGAACGGATGCGGGTAGGTATCAGAATATCATCAAGGAACTTGGACTTCGAAAATAGTCATGGTGTTCTTTTCTCGGATCTGCCCTATCCTCACGCGGGCTGAGGGCTGATCTGTTTCACTTCAGCGAAAGGATGGACAGATAGATGATTAAGAGTGCATCAGCAATCATCAACGGTCGCGCCCTGCATATCGAAACAGGGCGGATCGCAAGGCAGGCCAGCGGCTCTGCAGTGGTAACCATGGGTGAGACTGTTGTTTTAGTCACCGTGGTAGCGAGTAACCAGGTAAGGGAGGGAGTCGACTTTCTGCCCTTAACCGTTGAATATCAGGAAATGTCTTATGCCGGAGGCCGAATACCGGGTAACTATTTCCGTCGGGACATTGGAAGACCGAGCGAGCGAGAAACCCTTGTGGCAAGGGTCATTGACCGGCCCTTAAGACCCCTTTTCCCGAAAGGTTGGAACTTTGAAACGCAGGTGATTGCCACCGTCCTTTCTACGGACAAGGAAAACGAGGCGGACGTCCTGGCGGTCGTCGGCGCTTCCGCTGCGCTCGAAGTCTCACCCATTCCTTTCAAAGGGCCCATTGCGGCAGTGAGGGTTGGACGGGTGGACGGAAAATTCGTGACCAATCCCACCGTCAGTGAGCAGGAGAACAGCGACATCAGTCTTATTGTGGCAGGCAGCCGCTCTGCGGTGGTCATGGTGGAAGGAGGCGGCCAGTTCGTCTCCGAGTCGGAGATGGTCGACGCGATCTTCCATGGCCATGAGGCGCTCCAGCCGCTGCTGGACATCCAGGAGGAAATACGGAGAGAAGCGGGTAGGCCGAAAAGGGAGGCCCCTGTTCCCCAGAAGGATGAAGCGGTGGAACAAAGGATCAGAGAAACGGCAGTCTCTTTGTTTCAGGAGGTGATTACCATACCGGAGAAAATGGAACGCCAAGAGAGACGAGACGGGGTTGCTGCCAGGGTGCTCGAATCCCTTCCCGAGGAATACGCGGATAGAAAAGTGGAGGTTAGAGGCATTCTCGACGAAATCGAAAAGAAGATGGTCCGCCGCATGATCCTGGAGGAAGGGAAAAGGATCGACGGTCGATCCTTCACCGAGGTGAGACCTATCGAGTGCATGGTGGGAGTATTTCCCCGAGTACACGGCTCGGCCCTGTTCACCCGAGGTGAGACCCAGGCTCTGGTGCTCACGACCCTTGGCACCGAAATGGATGAACAGAGAATCGAGACGATATACGGAAACAGATTCAAGCATTTCATCCTCCACTACAATTTTCCGCCTTACTCCGTGGGAGAAGCGAAGAGGCTGGGAGGACCCGGGAGAAGAGAGATCGGCCATGGTGCTCTAGCCCACCGAGCCCTGCTGCCCGTGGTTCCCACCAAGGAAGAGTTTCAGTACACCGTTCGCGTGGTGTCGGAAATTCTTGAATCGAACGGCTCTTCATCCATGGCAAGCGTTTGCGGAGCGTCGCTTTCGCTCATGGATGCCGGTGTCCCTATCAAGGATGCCGTCGCGGGCGTCGCCATGGGATTGATCTCCGAGGGAGAGAGGACGGTTATCCTTACCGACATCATCGGAGACGAGGATCATTACGGGGATATGGATTTCAAGGTGACGGGCACGAGAAACGGTGTGACGGGACTCCAGATGGATATCAAGATCCAGGGGGTCACCCGCGAGGTGATGCAGAAGGCGCTTGCGCAGGCGAGAGATGCCAGGCTATTCATTTTGGACCATATGAACGAGGCGATCTCCCGACCGAGGAAAGAGATCTCCCAATACGCGCCCGTCATCACTACCGTGCAAATCAGACCGGAGAAGGTGAGACTCCTCATCGGCCCTGGAGGCAAGGTGATAAGAGAAATCAGCAGCGTCACCGATTCCAGAATCGACGTGGACGACCAGGGCAAGGTGGTCATTGCATCACCGGATGGGCGAGCGGCCAAGGCGGCTGCGGATATGATCGCCAAGATCGTCCAGGAGGCCGAAGTGGGGAAACTCTACATGGGCAGGGTAAGAAAGATCATGGATTTCGGCGCGTTCGTAGAGATTTTTCCGGGCACGGACGGGCTGGTTCATATCTCTCAACTGGACAAGGAAAGGGTGAACAAAGTCACGGATATCCTCAAGGAAGGAGATGAGGTTCTGGTGAAGGTCCTGGAGATCGACAAGAGCGGAAGGATCGCCCTTTCCCGCAAAGCCGCGTTGGGTGAAAGCCTGAGCGATGTATCATAAGACCATTCTTGAAAACGGCCTCAGAATCGTCACCGAAAGGCTGGACCATTTCAGGTCCGTCTCCCTCGGCATATGGGTCAACGTGGGATCCCGTGATGAGGTGGAGAGGGAGAACGGCGTCTCGCATTTCATTGAACACATGATCTTCAAACGAACAGCGAGCCGCAGCACGTTTCAAATCGCCAAGGAGCTGGACGCTATCGGAGGACTTTCCAATGCCTTCACGGGAACGGAATACACCTGTTTCCATTCCAGGGTGCTGGACAAGCACCTCTATTCTCTGGCGGATATTCTTTCGGACATTTTCCTCCATTCCCTGTTTGACCCCCAGGACCTGAACAGGGAACGACAGGTGATCCTCCAGGAAATCGGCATGCTCGAGGACACGCCGGATGAGCAGGTTCATGTGCTGTTCAGCAGCGAGTTCTGGTTGGACCATCCTCTGGGCATGCCGGTCATGGGAACTCCCGAATCCGTCTCTGCGATCACCAGGGAGACGGTCCTGGCCCACATCAGGCAATTCTACACCCCCGGGCAGATCATAGTGGCCGCGGCAGGCAATGTGGACCACGCCGACCTGGTGCGATACTTCAGATCCGTTTTCGAGGCTATGCCATCAGGAACGGAAGTGCCTGTCCGTGCGGAGCCCGCGAGCCACGCCTCCGTTTCATCTCACTACAAGGAACTGGAGCAGGTGCACATCTGTCTGGGAGGGCCGGCCCCCGATCTGTCAAGCGAACTGAGATTTGCAGCGGCTGTTCTCAGTACCATCCTTGGCGGTAACATGAGCTCCCGCCTTTTTCAAGAGATCAGGGAGAAGAGGGGTTTGGCCTATAATGTTTACTCCTTTCTTTCCTCTTTCGCAGACGCCGGTATGATAGGAGTTTATCTGGGGACGGACGCGAAACAAGTGAATCGGGCTTTGAAAGTGATTCACCGGGAGATTAGGAAGATTCGGCAGGGGAAGATATCCAAGGCGGATCTGAAGGCGACCCAAGAACACCTGATCGGAACTGTCTTGCTGGGGTCCGAGAGCACGGATACCCGGATGATGCGCCTGGCAAAAAATGAAGGGGTCTTCGGGCGATACATCGATTACGACGAGTTAATACAACGAATCGAGCAGGTCCGCGTAGAGCAGGTCGTGGCCGTCGCGAATCAGGCTTTCCAGGGCCGCCACGTCTCGCTGGTGACTCTCGGCCCTCTGGAACAAAAGGATGTGGATTTGGAATACCTTTCCTTCGATTAGAGGAAGATGACAGCACGACGCATAAAGCTGAAGGTGAAGCGTCTCAGCGGGAACGAGGATCTTGTTCTTCCCGAGTATGAAACGGAGAGCGCGTCCGGTTTGGATCTTCGCGCGGCCGTGAAAGAGGATCTGGCGATACACCCTGGAGAAATAAGATTGGTGCCCACTGGTATTGCGGTCTCCATTCCTCAGGGCTATGAAGGGCAAATCAGGCCCAGAAGCGGCCTGGCCCTCCGATATGGAATCGGAATGGTCAATTCACCCGGCACCATCGATTCCGACTACAGAGGAGAGATCGGGCTTATCCTGATTAACTGGGGAAGTGAGCCGTTCCTGATAAGGAGAGGAGATCGCATTGCCCAGATGGTCATCGCTCCAGTGTCAAAAGCGGAGGTGATAGAGGTGGACAACCTTGAATCGACTTCGCGAGGCGAAGGAGGATTCGGCCACAGCGGCAGCAAGTAGCCGGTAATAGGCAATCAGTTTAGGCACTTACAGTTCTCGGCTTTTGGCGGTTGGTGTTTTAGACAGGCTCGGTAGCCTGCTCTGCGGTGTTTTCCATTCCACGGTGTGTGATCTATGCGGTTCTCGGTGCTGGCTTCCGGTAGCGGCGGAAATTCCTGTTACGTGGAGACGGAGGAGACGAGGCTCCTTATCGATGCAGGACTGAGCTGTTCGGAACTCACGAGGCGTTTGAAGCTCATCGGCGTCCATCCCGGAAGCCTGGACGGTCTCGTTGTCACTCATGAGCACGCGGACCACATCAAGGGGGCGGGCGTGGTGGCAAGACGTCTGGGCATCCCTGTGTACATCAACGGTCCTACTTTAAGGAAAGGGATGCGGAATATTGGCAACATTTCGCTCCCGGTTATTATTCAGACAGGCCAGACCCTGACCATCAAAGATCTTCTCGTCCATACCTTTACCAAATGCCACGATGCCGCCGATCCCATGGGAATCATGATTGCCTGCCGAGGCGTGCGCCTGGGACTTATCACGGACCTCGGGAGGAGCACTCCCGTCGTGGAGACCAGGTTGAACGGATGTCACGCTCTCATCATGGAGTTCAATCACGATGAGATAATGCTGGAACAGGGACCTTACCCTCTGGAGGTCAAGAGGAGGATACGGGGTCCCGACGGACATCTTTCCAATGGGCAGGCAAAAGAACTGCTCACGACTCTTTCTCATGATGATCTAAGCCTGGTGGTGCTGGCCCATCTCAGCGAGATAAACAACCTTCCCGAGAAAGCTCTCAGGATCTCAAGGGAAGCCCTCGTAAACTCCAGAACAAAAGTGATGGTCAGTTGTCAGGGGGATCCGACTCCGATGGTTGATCTGGGGTAAACGTGTGCGGAGGCGTTGAATAACGAGCCCATGGTTCGGAAGAAACAGGAAGAGAGGAAAGGAAGGCGGGCACGGAAAGACTCCTATCACTGCAGTTGCTGCGGTCGTGTTCAGCCTTTCTGCTGGACCTGCCCCTGCGGATTTCAGATTTGTAATACCTGCATGGAGGAGAACCTTTGGGGCTTTACATGCAGTGGTGTGAACTGGCAGTGCCCTGATTGTGGGGCTCTGAGGCCGTTCTAGAAGTCGGTGAGACAAACTATGCGATCTCTCAAACACAGAATCAAGGGTGAGCCGATACATCGAAGGCTGCTGGACCTCAGGACCTTTCCCGCCGGTGATGACAAAGTCATCGTCGAGGGTTCGCTGAGGGATGAGCGTTTCAGGGCGGTCTATGAGCTTTCGGTGAAGAAGAGGGATAAAGGAGTGATTCACGATCTGGTGATACGGCTCCTGGTGGGAGGCTCGCCTCTTAAAATAGAGGATGCCGAGGCGGAAATGCCGCACGTTCCCCATGAACTCTGCAAAACGACCCGGGAGAGCGTCAGAAAAATCATAGGCCTCGAAATCCGAAGCGGATTCGGAGAACGAGTTCACAAGGCGATCGGGGGGGTGAGGGGCTGTGCCCATCTCACTCACCTTGTGATTGTTCTGGTGCAGGAGGCCCTGCATGGATACTGGACCCACAAGATGAGCAAACCCGGGCTACCGCCAAGATCTCTTGAGGACATAGATGGTCTGGAGTACCTGGTCAATAGCTGCAGTCTCTGGCGGAGGAACGGTCCCTTGATCAAGGAAATCGAAGGATTCATCGAGGAAGGAAAAGGCTCAGGGGAATGAACAATCTTACACCATCGACAAGGAGGAAGCCGGGTGGCCAAGAGGCATGAAGAGATTGAGGATCTGTTACAATTTGCATTCGAGCTGATTCGGGGGTCGGGAGAACAGGCTCTGCCCTATTACGGGAAGGGCAAATGGGATTCCAAGTTCGACGAGGCCCTGGTGATCCAGGCTGAGCTTCATCTGGGAGAGTTCTTCAGAGACCGGCTGTCTGCTGAGTTCCCGGATCATCAAGTCTTCAAGAACGAAGAGAGAGAGGGAAGCTACACCCACGAAGGAAAGAGATACCTCTGGGTGTACGATCCCATCGACGGCGTAGCCAACTTTCAAGCGGGTATCCCCATCTGGGGAACCTCGGTGGCCCTTCTCGAAAACTTCTGGCCCCTGTTCGGTGTTTTCCATATGCCCGCCACAGGAGATCTGTTCTATGCGAGGGCAGGCCGCAAGGCTTTCTGGAATAAGCAGGAGATTCGCATGTCGACTCAGGAAAAGATCACCGACGAGAGCCTGCTTCTCACCTATTCCCGGTTTCATGAACGTTATCGGCCCCGCTTTCCAGGAAAGATCCGCGCTCTGGGCTGCACTGCCGCCCATATCTGCTATGTGGCAATGGGTCGGGCTGAGGCGGCCCTCCTCGCTAACGAATCCTACAAGGACCTAGCTGCCGCCGCCGTAATCATGGAGGCAGCAGGAGGAAAGATCTATAAGATGGAGGGAAGCGAATTTTTTCCCGGTGACTATCTGGACGGTCGCCGGATCGAAGACCATCTCCTGGCGGTGGCGCCGGACAAGCACGATGAAGTGAGAGGTTTCCTTGGGGAAGCCTACTGATGAAATGGCGCATGGCTCACGGCGCACGGCACAGGGGAAAAGAATGAAACGTTTCTCGCAACTATCTCCTTTTCGGAATTCCCCTTGCGCTTGCTTGGCCAGGAGAGTTTTTCCGCTTATGCCATCCACAACGATTCAAGGTAGGTGCTCGTGAAATCGATCATCAACCCGGGCTGATTGTTTTCAAGGTCCCATGGGACAAAGCAGGTGAGCAAGTCTCCGACGATTTCTTCTTTCAAGCCCAGGCGCGCCGCGATCACCTCGTTTGCCTTGCGCACGGTACCGAGGATGAGTCTATCCATGCTCATGGACGCATTCATGTTTTTCAGGAAGGGCACGCTTTGGATCTGTTCCACAGCCTCTTCCCAATGTATCCCGCCCATCTTGCGGCGCAACACGTAGGCGTTTCCTCTATCACGGATGATAAGAAGGGAAAGGTTGACTTTGAGTTCAGTGTTTCCGGCTCTCGTGCCGGCCATTTCCGACTCAATCCGCCTCAGCAGTTCCTGCCTTTTCGCAAGCCCGGTCAACTGTCTGGTGTGGATTCGCTCGAAGATAAACTTTTCATCGCCGATGCTTATTTCCTTCAGGCGGGTGGGGTCAAATCCGAGGTCCATGAGATTCCCTATCGTCAATCGATCGCTCGGGATCATCCGCCGTTCTTTCAACCAGGACATCAGACTCGGCCTGCCGTAATTCGGCAAGGACTCAATGACGCGAGCGGGATGGTTCCGGAGCATCTCAGGCAGCCTGCGCCACAACTCCAAGTCTCCCGTGACGGTGGGATGGTCGCCGGTCAATTCGGAAGGAGGGTAAGTCTTCATCTGGATCGCCGCCACTTCCGGAGCGAGAAGAATCTGCTCCAGGGAATCGCCTCCTGTGTAACCGATCAAGCTTCCTATGCGGCGCCTGAACGAGATCAGCTTCGTCACAAAACGGGTAAACATGAAACGCATGAGAGAACCGGGTTTCCCCTTTCCTATTTCTGCATCAAAATAGGCGAGAAGCGCGATATAAAGATCCTTGAACTCTGCGATCGTTCTTTGGACCATCACCTCATTGTCCCTCATATCGATGGCAGCGCGCTTTCTTTTGAGATGAAAGACCATCTTCGAAATGGGTTCCCTGAGTTGCTTCCCTCGCAACCTCGGCGGAACATAAATCATGAAATGATTATCCCTGGCCAGAATGCCGTCGCCGACAAAGGCTTCAAGAGGCTCCCACCCCAACTTGAAATAGATGCCGTAGGTCGGATCCTCTTCCGGGATGATGTTGTCCAGTATTCCTATGGCGGCATTTTCGACAAGAAAGTCTCTGAAGTATTCGAGGATGCGGCTCCCCAACCCTTTTCTTCTGAACGGCCCTGCCACTTCCACATAGACCAGGTAGTAGCAGGGAATGGGCTTCTTTAGGTACAGCATGTTTAGACGACCGAGATTTTCTCCGTTCGCCGAATTGATCTCAAATACCTGGAAGCCGTTTTGAGTATCCTCCGGTTTTAACCGGCTGATCTTGCTGCCTGACACGGTCGCGTCGACAAGATGCCAAAGATCATGGAAAAGGTCAGCCACAACCGGAGTCTCAGATGAACCCGATCTCATTCCTTCGTTGATCAGTCCCATCAAGCCTAACCTTTCGTTGAGCCCCAGCGATTTTGGTTCCTTAGCGGCGTTCATCTTTCTGGTCCTTCCACGGCCGGCAAAGCCGGGATCGATGTCCATAAAAACAAAAGCGGAGCGTGTGCTCCGCTTTTCTCTCCAGACTAACTGCGTCGTCACACGCTAGGCCCCCCGAGTCCTCCTGCTAAAGTAAAAATAAAATGTATTGAAAGCGCGTGTGACCGTCATTTTTCTTTTTCCTCGCTGAAAATCAGCATATTCCGCCATGCAGATTGTTGTCAACTTGTTTTTCGGTCAGCAAACCGGACTTACCGTCATCCGCGTGCGTGGCAGGCGATCAAGGGGTTCGGGGATTGATACGTGTCAAGACGCATATCGGCTTTTTCATGAGTGCAGCCGTGAGGCAACCTGAAATCCGGGTAGAATTTGCAAAAGCAGAGTGGTATAGTCCTTAGGGCAGCGCTTCGGTCGCAACCAAATGTCTGCAACATGCAACTTCTCCGCAGTTTGCGAAGGAGTTAAGGTATGATGGCTAAATCGCTAAGCGACGGAAAGGACTCGGATTTTCAATAATTGTACGAAGGAGGATTTTGAGATGGCAGTGCGTGTCGGTATCAATGGGTTCGGTCGTATCGGACGGCAGGTGCTCAAGGCGATTCGGGATTATTATCCCAAGACTCTCGAAGTCGTTGCCTTTAATGACATTGGTGACCTGAAAACGATGGTCCATCTTCTAAAGTATGATTCCAACTATGGCCGCTTCAACGGTACGGTGGAAGTGGGCGACGGCGGGATTATCATTGACGGAAAGGCCATCAAGGTGTTCAGAGAAACAGACCCGGGCAAGATCCCCTGGGGAGATCTGGGCGTCCGCATCGTCGTGGAATCCACCGGACTATTCACCATTAAAAAGGACGGCGTGAACAAAAAGGGCAGGATGGTGCAGGGTGCCGAGAATCACATCACCCGAGGAGGAGCCAAAAAGGTCATCATCTCGGCCCCGGCCCAAGACGAAGACCTGACCGTCGTGATGGGGGTCAATGAGCACCTGTACGATCCGGCAAAACACAACGTGGTCTCCAATGCCTCCTGCACAACCAATTGTCTGGCGCCTGCGGCCAAAGTGGTCCAGGACAGGTTCCGGATTGTTCGCGCCTTGATGACCACGGTCCACGCATACACCAACGATCAAAGAATCCTGGATCAGCCTCACTCGGACTTGCGGCGGGCGAGGGCTGCGGCGATGAGCATTATTCCTACCACCACGGGCGCCGCCAAAGCGGTGGCTCTGGTGATTCCGGAGCTGAAGGGCAAACTGGACGGCTATGCGCTGCGCGTGCCCACCTCCACTGTTTCGGTGGTCGATCTCACGGCCCAGATCGAAGTGGCCACGACGACGGAAGAACTCCGCCAGGCCTTCAGGGATGTCGCCGCCGGACCTCTCAAGGGAATCCTGGCCGCCGTTGACGAGCCACTGGTATCGATCGATTATAAAGGCGACCCCCACTCTTCCTCTGTGGATCTGCCCTTTACACTGGCCCTGGGCGGGAAAGGCGAATTCATCAAGGTGGTCACCTGGTATGACAACGAGTGGGGCTATAGCGTCCGTACCGCGGACCTGGCGGACTTGATGGCGAGCAAGATGTAAACAAGGCAAGGCTCTTGTCGTGATATACGAAATCAACACTTGGACCTGGCTTCGCAGCCTTGAGGAGAAGCATGGCCGGGCTGTGAAATTGGGAACAGTGCCTGAAGAGGAATGGGATGCTTTCGCTTCCTTGGGAGTGCGCGCTCTTTGGTTGATGGGGGTGTGGGAAAGGAGCCCCCGGGGCATGCGTATTTCGAGGGCCTCTCGACCCCTGAGGAAGGAATATCGATCGGCTCTCCCCGATTTTTCTTTAACAGACGTCGTGGGATCCCCTTACAGCGTGCATCGCTATGAGGTGGATGAAGGGCTGGGAGGAGAGGAGGGTTTGGCTGCCGGCAGGGCGATGCTCTCCCGGAGGGGTATACGTCTGATCCTGGATTTTGTGCCCAACCACGTGGCCACGGATAATTCATGGACCCACGAACATCCTGAGTACTTCATCCAGGGCGATGGAAAAGACCTGGTCAAGTCGCCGCACGAGTTTTTTGTCTCCGGGGGAAGAATCATCGCGTGCGGCCGCGACCCGTACTTTCCTCCTTGGACGGACACGGCCCAGCTCAATGCGTTTCATCCCGGCCTCCGTGAGGCTGCCGCTCAAACGGTGTTGAAGATCGCCGGCCAGTGCGACGGCGTGCGATGCGACATGGCTATGCTTCTGTTCAACTCCGTCTTTGAGAAGACCTGGAAGGAACGGGCCGGAGCCCGGCCCGAAAAAGAATACTGGAGGGAACTCATCCAGGTTGTGCGAGAGAGGTACCCGGAATTCCTCTTGATCGCCGAAGCCTATTGGGACCTTGAGTGGGAACTTCAGCAACAAGGATTCGACTACTGCTACGACAAGCGCCTTTATGACCGGCTCGCGCACGGAAATG
Organism: uncultured delta proteobacterium; assembly: GCA_963740905.1. Lineage (GTDB taxonomy): Bacteria > Desulfobacterota > DSM-4660 > Desulfatiglandales > HGW-15 > JAFGDM01. The sequence goes on along the minus strand of CAVUFY010000013.1, from coordinate 81,406 downwards.
CGGAAGCCCTCCGGCTTCACCTGTCTGCCGACCTGAGCTATCAAAACAGACTGGTCCGATTCATCGAGAACCACGACGAACCTCGGGCAGCTTCCATTTTTCCGCCGGAAAAGCACAGAGCCGCCGCCGTGGTGATCACTGCCTTACCGGGTGCTAAGCTCTATCACGAAGGCCAGTTCGAAGGGCGAAGAATCAAGCTTCCTGTGCAGCTTGGACGAAGGCCTCCGGAGCCTCCGGATTCAGACCTTCTGTCCTTCTACCGCCGGCTGCTGACCTTGCTCCTTCCATGGACGCGTCGCGAAAATGAGTGGGCCCTCTGCCAGGCGGACGGGTGGACGGACAACCATTCCTGCGTGAATCTTGTTGCCTGGTCCTGGAGGAGGGGCGAAGAGCGCGTCCTCATCGTCGTGAATTTTTCGGAGCAAAGGTCTCAGGGGCGGGTGAAGGTTCCATGGAATGAGCTGAGAGGACGAGCATGGCACGTCATCGATGTTTTTGAGGGAAAGAAGTACGAGCGCGACGGAAACGAGATGATGGATTCGGGGTTGTTCGTCGACTTGGGCCCTTATGGGTTTCATGTGCTTCAGTTTTAGCGAAAGGAGCCTTTCCATGAACAAGATCAAATGGATAAAGACACTGTGCGTACTTTGCGGCCTGACGACGGGTTTGATCGTTGCTGCCGGTCAACAAATCGCTGCCCAGCAAAAGGAGCCCAAGGGTAACGTTCTGAATTCGTACGGTGCTCCAATTGGCGCTGTGGACGAGAAAGGCAATGTGCTGACCCCTTACGGGAGCAAAGTGGGCCGTGTGGATTCGAGCGGGAACGTCTACAACGTGAGCAACATAAAGATCGGTTACGTGGATGGGAATGGAAATGTGTACAACCAGTCCGGCACCCAACTCGGCTCCGTCGATTCCGAGGGCAATATCTACAATGTGAGCGGCACCAAAATGGGCAGCGTGAAAGGCGGGAACAACGCCTTCTTTACCGGCGGAGCGGCTCGCTTACTCGTTTTCAGAGCGAAATGAAGGGGGCCCGGCCCCCTTTGGTAGTACAAGTCAGCGGCCGCAACCAAACACTGCGCCGGCCGGGCCGAGATGTGGTCTCTGAGGAGTCCGCAACCCGAAATGGACTTCTCCTTTTAACCGCCCCAGGGTGCTTAAATCTTCTTCATCGCAGGCGCATCACGCCACGCCAAACGGAGAGGTGATCCTGTGGGGCTACGTGCATAACCCATTGAGTTTTTGGCGCCGTTTCAGGTCACGGGCGAAATGGTTGCGGCTCTGAAGAGACCACATCCCGGCCCGGCCCAGCGACTCTTCACTAATTTGCCATCTTACAGGATGTCGGGCAGTCAACATATTCTCGGCAGCAGTTCGCCTGTGAGCCTGTCCACAATCCTCGAGGTCCCGAGGGGTGTCTTCATGACGACACGGCCCGGATGCTCGCTCACCGCCTCTCCGATGATCCTGGCTTCACCTCCATACCGGTGTCGGTGCATCTCCTCAAGGACCCTTTCAGCGTCTTCGGGAGCAACGACGGCCACCAGCTTGCCTTCATTGGCCACATACAGAGGATCAAATCCCATCAGTTCGCAAACAGCCTTCACTGCATCTTTTATAGGAATTTGCTCTTCTTCGATCCTGATACCCGCATGGGAATGCTCGGCAAATTCGCACAGCGTGCCGGCCAATCCTCCTCGGGTGGGATCGCGAAGGGAATGGACCTTTCGGGATACTCTCAGGATCTGCCGAACGAGGCCGTTCAGTGGGGCGCAGTCGCTCTCCAGGCTGGTCTTGAATTCAAGACCTTCGCGCCGGCTGAGGAGGGCGATGCCGTGGTCGCCTATGGTTCCGCTCAGGATGATCTTGTCACCCGCGCGGGCGTAGCTTCCTGATATATCGACTCCTTCAGGTACCACGCCCAACCCCGAGGTGTTGATAAAAATTTGGTCCGCCATTCCCCGGTTGACTACTTTGGTGTCGCCGGTTACCACCTTAACCCCTGCCTCATCCGTCGCTTTCTGAATGGAGAGAACAATCTTCTCGAGTTCAGGGATGGGAAACCCCTCTTCGAGAATCAGAGATAGACTCAGATACACAGGATGGGCACCGGACATAGAGAGATCATTGACTGTGCCGCAAACAGCGAGCTTTCCGATGTCACCGCCGGGAAAGAAAATCGGACTCACCACGTAACTGTCGGTGGTGAAAGCCAGACGACCGCTGAGATGAAACACGGCGGAGTCATCCATTCTGTTCAGCAAGGGATTGCTCAACCTGCCGATGAGAGTGTTTGTCAGCAGTTGGTGACTAAGTTTACCCCCACTCCCATGGGCCAGCAGAATTTTCTCTTCCATGCCGCGTTTCCTCTGACTACGGATTAGTGTCCACCGTTCACCGATCGCTTCTTACCGATCACTGGCTTTCCATCTAACATCGCGACCAGGAGGGGTCGCTCCTGCAGGTTGGATATACTGAACACCGAACACTGTTCTTTACTGCTCACGCTTCCCCTGCTCCTGCCAGAAAATTAGCGACCACCGCCTGTCCCAGGGAGATGCATCCATCGTTGCACGGCACATGTTTGTGCGTCATGACTTCAAGTCCCTCTTCCCTGAGGCGAGCCTTGGTGAGGTTCAAAAGGATGCGGTTTTGAAAAACGCCTCCGCTGACGGCCACGTGTTTGATGCCGTGGTCGTGCGCGAGAATGGTGCATACGGCTCCGATGATATGAGCCATGGTGTGATGGAACTTGACCGAGATAACTGCTTCGGGCACGCCGCGGAGAAGGTCCGAGCTGACCCCTTCCAAAAGTTCCCTGAGACGAACCACTCTCATTCCATCCCGGTTGTCAATATGAAAGGAATAGGGTGTGCCGTCGAACTCGACGCCGGTTGCCGCCATTTCCAGCTCGACGGCTGCCTGGCCTTCATAGTCAATCTCTTTGCGGATGTCCAGAAGAGCCGAGACGGCGTCGAACAGACGACCGGCGCTGCAACTCAGGGGCGTGTTGATGTTCTTGTTGATTTGATCCTTGAGCAGGCGGACTTCGAAGGGATCGATCCCCCGGAGAAAGGCCCAATCCCTGTTCAGGGCCTCCTCCCCAAGGAGCGAGTAAAGATAACTGACAGCGATGCGGTACGGTCTCTTGACTGCCAAATCTCCGCCGGGCAGGGGGAGGTATTCGAAATGAGCAAGGCGGCTGAACCGGTCATAATCAACAAGGAGGAATTCGCTTCCCCATATGGCCCCGTCGTCTCCAAATCCGGTGCCGTCAAAGGCGACGCCCAGCACCGGAGATGTCATCGCATTTTCGACCATGCAGCTCACGATATGGGCGTGGTGGTGCTGGACGGGGATGAGGCGTATGGAGTCATCTTTCTCTTGAACCTCTTTGGCATACCGTGAAGCGAGGTAATCGGGATGCTTGTCACAGGCGACAATCCTGGGGTCCAAACGGAACAGCTTCCGATAAAGGTCAAGCATATTCTCAAAATGGGAAAGCGTTTCCAGGTTGTCCATGTCGCCTACATGCTGGCTCATGAAGGCATAGCGATCCTTGGTCATGCAGAACGTGTTCTTAAATTCCGCGCCGCAGGCGAGGACTTCCCGGGCGTTGAAGGGGAGGGGAACGGGGTCGGGCGCATAGCCGCGGGCCCTTCGGATGAGGCAGACTTCTCCGCCTTCCACCATGGCGACACTGTCGTCGCAACGGGCAAAAATGTCGCGGTTGTGGACCAGAAAAACATCCGCAATGGCGGAAAGCTTTTTCCACGCCTCTTCATTGTCGCCCACGATCGGCTCTTCACTCAGATTGCCGCTCGTCATGACCAGAGGCCTGCCTGCGTCCTTCATCAGAAGGTGGTGAAGGGGACTGTAAGGGAGCATTAGGCCCAGGTAATGCAGACTCGGGGCCACACTCGGCGCGATGACCCCTGAGGTCCTGAGCCTAAGGAGCACTATAGGAGCCTTGGGAGAAGCTATCAGGTCCTCCTCTTCAGCTGAAAGCTCACAGAACTGTCGAGCCGCTTCCACGGTTTCCACCATCACCGCGAAGGGCTTGAAGGCCCGCCGCTTTCGTTGTCTCAATCGCTTCACCGCCTCTTCGTTCGTGGCGTCGCAGGCAAGGAGGAATCCGCCGATACCTTTAACGGCCACAATCTTTCCATCTCTAAGAAATTGAGCACTGTCGGAAACGGGATCGCCGGAAGCGATTCTGGCGCCGCCTTGATCCAGGATCTCCACATGGGGGCCGCAGACGGGACAGCCGTTGGGCTGGGCGTGAAAGCGGCGATTCATGGGGTCCTCATACTCCCTCTGACAGTCCGGACACATCTTGAAAGGAGCCATGGTTGTCATAGGGCGGTCGTAGGGGATGTCCTTGATGATGGTCAGCCGTGGGCCGCAGTCGGTGCAATTGATGAAAGGATATCCGAAGCGACGGTCGTCGGGATCAAAAAGCTCTGTGCGGCAAGGCTCGCAGGTGGCAATGTCCGGAGAGATGAGCTGGTATTGGCCGTCTTCCCGAATGCTCTTTCTGATTTCGAAAGTCGTGTACCCTGTCGGCTCGGTGTCCTCGTATTCCATTGCGTCGATCCGGGAGCGGGGAGGAGCCTCCATCTTGAGATGGACCAGGAACTCACGGACGGCGTCCGCAGATCCTTCCGCCTCGATCTTCACATCCCTGGAAGTGTTGCAGACCCAGCCTTTCAGGTTGTGCCTCGAGGCAAGCTGATACACGAAAGGCCTGAAACCCACGCCCTGCACAATGCCTTGAATGCTGATCCTTACAGCTCTCTGATCTGGTTTCTGATGCATCCTGCAAACAGCCGCTCTACAAACTTTGAGTTGGTACGACCGAGCGCGCCGAGAAGTGCATGTCACGTCGCGACCGGGACGTCGCTCCTACACCGTTCACGGTTTCATGCCTTGGCCCTTCGTGCCTTTCTCGCTCTTTCTGCTCACCGGTCTTCTGTCCCATATCCGGGCAGAACTCCCTCACCGATGACCGATCACTCCTCCTGAGAAACTTGCTGTTTCAGCCACCCAATGCAGACCTTCGACCCCAACCAGACTCCGTGCCAGCCAAGCTCGGGGGGTGGTCTCTTCAGAGCCGCAACCATCTCTCCCGTGACCTGAAACGGCGCCGAAAACTCAGTGGGTTATGGTGGTAGCCCCACAGGATAACCTCTCCGGTCGGCTTGGTGTGATGCGCCTGCCCGGAAGAAGATTAAGTACCCTGGGGCGGTTAAATGGGCTAGTCCTTTTCCGGTTGCGGACTCGTCAGAGACCACCCCCCGGGCTTGGCCTCAGAACTTCTCCGGATGCAAAGCAAGTTTCTTTCATAAACACCCCCGCAGCGAAGCGCCGGGGTACAAATGCTGATGACCGATCACTGTTCACTGGTTACTGACTTCTCCCTGCACATCCTGGATAGGCGGAGGAGCATCTCGGTCACTCTTCCTGCCGTGACAGGGTCCAACGTCGCCATGCCGCAAGCAGGGGTCAGCAGGGATTGCCCGGCCACTTCTTCCGGGTCGAGGTGCCATCGGTACAATTGCCGGAGACCCTCCTGAAGTCTTGCGTACAGGCCCTCCACGGTCTCCTTGCCCGTGGATTGAAAGGTGGGTACGATGCCCCACGCAATGACGCCGCCTCGCCTGATGAAACTGGAAATCGCTTCAGGGAAAAGGAGAAAGTATTCCATGGAGGAGTAGGCGTCAAAACTGATCACGTCCGGCTGTGTTTCCACGAGCATGGGCCAGTCGGTGTTGCCGCAACAGTGAATACCTACCAGAGCATCGGACCTCTGTTTGAGATAGTCGATGACTTCCCTGATCAAAGCCACCACATCGTCGCGCCGGACAGGGGCAAAAGCTGAACCAAAACCGGTGAGGTAGGGCTCATCCAGAAAGATCACCGGCCGTTTGCCCGTCTTCGCCAAATGCCTCACCTGCCAAAGCGCCCGGATGGCAAGCCCCTTTGTATAAGCATCCACCAAATCGGGATAGTAAAAGAGATATCTTCCCTCCTCGTCCCTCACGCCGGCTGCGAAGGTCACGGGACCCACCGTCTGTCCCTTAATAAAAAGACCGGACCCTTTCGGTTGCTCACAGATCAGGCGGGTGAGTTCGTAAAGGCCCGGCGCACGCTCCGGGTCGATGGCGAAGCTTTCCACATCGTCGGCCAGGAAACGCTCGTAGAACAGGACGAGCTCCCTTTCCATGTCTTGCCGGGAAATACCGAGCGTCTTCCCTCGCAGCTCAAGAAGAGGCAGACCTTGACTGAACTGGATGGTCATGTCTTCGAGATGGCTTCGCCGGACAAACTGCGGCCAGTAAGGCATTTCAGGAAAAGCCTCCATGATATGGCGACAGGCCCCGGAAACGTCCATGAACGGGACGCTTCCAATGCCTGTTGCAAGAAAGCGAAAATCAAGCCTTCTTTCCGGGCATTTCATTCGTTGATGGAAGGGCTTTGTTCTGTTCATTGGGCGCTCGTTTGAAATGGAAACTCTGACTTTGAGCTCAAAAGGGTGGGCGAGGCAGGCAAGAGCCCGTGAGGAAGTCTGCAGACCCGATCATTTGAGCCGACACCCCTTCACTCAGGTTGGCACCGATTCTTGATGCATCTTACGGAGATCCGCAAGCCAGGCCTCAAGGATAGCAATGGCGCGTTCCTTTTTCCTTTTGGCTCTATCCGGTTTTTCCTCCGGTGCGGGAGGCTCCTGCATCAGCATGTGCCTCAGTTCTTCCATGCGCAGACGGGATCTTTCATCCTGATGGGATTGATCGATGACCTTTTGGTAGATGTTGATCGCCTCCTCGATCTCTCCCTGATTGACGTAAACCTCAGCGAGAGTCGGAGTCGCGATCTCAGGGGGTTTCTCTTCATTGGTTTCCATCAATTCTTCCGAAAGCCCGGGTTCTTGCTCCTGCGGAAACTGAGGGGCTTCTGCGGCGAATTCCTCACGCGCCTCAGGGACAGGAGACGGTTCCTCTGCCGGCGCGGAGACCTGAAGAGCTTCGAAAACATCCAGGGCTTCATGGTCTTCAGGCCGGTGGGCAAGATAGACTCTCAGGCTCCTGACGGCTTCATCACGTCGTTCCTGCCGCCGGTAGATATTCGCTTGCAGTTTGTAGATGGAGGCCAGTTCTTCGATCTGGGATGTGAGCTTTTCCAGTTCCGCTTCAGCCAGGCTGATGAAGCCTTCTTCAAGATAGGATTCGGCCAGGAGCCTGCGTAGAAATATATCCTGGGGGTAGATCCGGACGGCCTTGAGGCACTCCTGGATGACTTTTTGCGGATGACCCTGCCTTTTTAACTCCGAGAGTAAAACGCGGTAGGTTTCAGACGAAGCTCCATGCTTTAGGATCTCGTCATAAAGGGCATCCTGAATGGCCATGTTCTCTCTCCTCTCTGAAAAAAAACTCCTTAGGATCTTTAACCTTCAACTTCTTCGCAACGGAGAAGTACCACGTTCCCGACCCATGGGGAGGTCTCTGATACTGTTTCACTCTTTTTCCTTCTTAAACCGAAAAAGAAACTCGCCCTCTTTCACCAGCCCCAATTCCCTTCTTCCCAGGGATTCTATGTAGCTCTTGTCGGACCGAAGGCGATGGATCTCTTCGAGCAATTCCCCGTTGTCCGCCTCCAGTTTCCGGATCTTTTCAACGTAGGCCCGTCTTTCCTTGTCCATTCTGTAGAGGTGGATGAATCCTCTTTCACCGAACCCGAGCCAGGCCACCATGAGAGCCAGAAACAGGAGAGCAAAGGTGCTAAGCTTGATGGCTTCTTTTCTCGTCAAAGACAATGGGGTCCACTCCCGCCTAAGATCAAGTCAGTTCAAAGGCTTTTCTTAGGTCTCCACTGTGCGGAGATAACGATGGAATTTACTCCTGCCGTCTTTGCCACATCCATGACCTCGACAACGACACCGTGCTTCACCTCTTTGTCGGCTTGCAGGATCAGCTGGACCATTTGCTTTTCCTCCACCAGATGCTTGAGTCTTTCTCCCAGGGCCTTCATGTCCACCTTCTTTCCTTCAAAATAGGCCTGGCCTGTGGAGTCAATCAAGACCGTCGCTTTTTTGTCCCGGTCGTCGAAGATGACTTTGGAGATCTGGGGAAGCCTGATACGGACGCCCGACGCGATGTCGAAATGGGAGGTCACCATGAAGAAGATCAGAAGCAGGAACACAATATCGATAAGAGGTGCGATGCCCAACACAGGCTCTTCCTGATGGCTTTTCTGAAACTTCATCTTACCGTCGTCATCCCTCGCTCACTCTTGGCGGCTTCCTACGAAGCCGTCAAGTTTGATTGCTCGATTTCTCCATAATCTCGATGATCCTGATGGAATTCTCCTCCATTTCAAAAATGAGGGATCCTGCCTTGTCCCTCACAATGCGATGGCACACTAGAGCTGGGATGGCCACCGTGAGGCCGGCGGCTGTAGTGATGAGCGCTTCGGCTATGCCTCCCGCAAGGGGTGCCGGATTCCCCATGCCTTGGACGGAGATGACGTTAAAGGTCTTGATCATGCCGGAAACAGTGCCCAGCAGGCCGAGAAGCGGGGCGAGGTTCGCAATCGTGGACAGGATGCCGATATGCTTTTCGAGTTTGGCGGCTTCTCTTCCTCCCCTTTCTTCGATGGACTCCTTGACGAGCCACATGCCCCGCCCGGCATTTTTCAGGCCCGCGAAAAAGATCTTTCCGATGGAGGAGGGATCACCTTGACAGAGAAAAAGGGCATCGGAAATCTTCTGTTTCCTTATCAGATCCTCCACGTTGCGGATGAACTCGGCCGGGATGATATGTTTTCGCCTCAGGCCCCAGAGTCTTTCCAGGAACACGGCAAGACCTAGAACAGAACAAAGGATGATGGGGTACATGAATATTCCCCCTCGGACAATCAGGTCTATCACTGTACATCTCCGAGGCTGTTGAATGCCGAAACTCGTTACATCATCTTCAAAACCGCATGGAAAGTCAAGCAAGATGAGCAACCGGCTTTACCCTTGACACTCCGGCGAGAGTTAGGGCATGGTGAAAAGAAAGGATGAATAACGCATGCCTTCCATAGGGAAAGAGGGTCCAGCCAGGGAAGTGAATAAGGAGGTTGCCGGTCGCCGGGATCTGATGAGGAGCCTTCTCAGCCTTCCGAGCAGCGAGCTCGTCAACCGCATCCTTGACCTGGAGCATCCGGAGAATATGGTCCCGGCCCTGCCCAACGTAGATCTTTACTGGCTCATGAAGAAGATCGGTGAAGAAGATGCCCTTCCTCTTTTGAAGCTGGCCTCTCAAGAACAGTGGCAGTTCCTGCTGGACCTGGAAATCTGGACCGGCGACAGGCTGGAGCCGAAGCAGGCCGTCCTCTGGCTGAGTAGACTTTTCCAGGCCGATCCCGACAGACTTGCGAAATGGTTTTTCGCTGAAGGGGAACTCTTGGCCTTCTTCGTACTGTCTGAAAAGATCGAAGTGCAGGTAAGGGACAAGGACGAGGCGATTGAAGAGGAAGGTTTGTTCACCTTCGATGACGTGTACTTCATCAGGGTCCGTGACAAGGATGACGAAGAGCTGTTCCAGAACCTGCTGCACCGTCTGGCGGCAGAGGACTATTTACGCTATCAGGCCCTGATGATGGGCCTGGCGGGGACCCTCAGGGCCGAGGTGGAAGAGGAGATGTATCGGCGACGGAATGTCCGTATCTCCGAGGACGGATTTCTGCCCTATGATGAGGCCATCTCTCTCTATGCCCGCCTGGAGCCGGAAACGCTGAAAAGCGACAGGGGGCTTCTCCGTCCGCCTGAAGCGGAGTCGGATGTGCCGCCCGTTCCCCTCGCTCCAATCCTCCAGGTAGGGGAAAATAGCCTCATGTTGGCAGCGGTCAGCGAGAGCGCTGATCCGCAACTTTTTGAAAGAATACGGCTTGAGTTTGCGGGTCTTTGCAACCAGGTCGTCTCCGCCGATCAGGTGACTGTCAGCGATGCGGAGGATTTGATTAGAGTCTGCCGGAAGGTGGCGGGATACCTTAATGTCGGCCTGGAAAGGCTCTGCGGAGGGAATCTTCCGGCCTGTGAGGATTATCTTCGCAAGAATTCCCTGGAGGATATTTTCCGGGTGGGCTTCACTATGGCCTTAGGGGTGAAATGGGAGGCTGAGCGATGGGTGAAGGGGGCCTGGTTCATTCGACAAGGCTTCCGGCCGGGCTTCTGGGATGAATGGGCCGGCACTCTGGCAGGCATCCTGCAGAAAAGGCCCCTATTTTTCGAAGGGGCTGCTTCAAAAAAGGCTTACAGGGAATTTGAAAGTTCTGCCGACGTGGAAAAGACTAAGGGAATTCTGCGCCGAATGATAGCCGTAGATCGTCTGCTGGAAAGTCTATCGTCCCGCCATCCTGTTGAGAGGCAGCGGCCAAAAGATCCTCTGTTCACTTTTCATGCCTTGCTTTTCAATTTCTGGGCACGGAAGAAGTTGGAGATAGAACCCGGCTTTGCGCCTCTTTCTCTCGAACAGGTGAGGGACTTTTTCCGTCTCCTCCGATCCGGCACCGAGTCGCCGCCTTTTAGCATGCAGAGCTTCAGGGAAACCTTTGCGGAGGATATGGCCGCCTCCGCAGGAGAACTCGAACCGGATGAAAGCCGTTTCCTCGGGGAGGCGCTCCGGGTGGTGTGGGACAGGTTCTCTGAAGAATACGCGTGGGTCGCCACGGCCGACCTGGACCGGAGATACATGAAGTTTATCTTGAGTTCACCTTCCTCTGAAGCTGCTCCGAAGTGAAACAGGCCGAACAGTTCTTGCCCCAAAGGGAAAAAGTAGTGTTCTCTTTATAAACTCTCACGTTGGTGTAGCCCTCTTCGGAGAGTTTCCTTAGGGCTGCAACAGGGATCGCGAGACCTTCCAGATTCACGCTGTCCTGCTCGCCCTTGCCGGAAACCAGCTCTTCGATTTTCATCGCGGTCAAGGCGGACCCTCCTCAGCAACGCGCTTTTCCTACGTCCTGATCTCCTGAACCATAAAAACCGTGTACGAGATGGCGAAAAAAATGAGACTGATGGCCACAAGCGCCACAACGTAGGGGAGAACTACGGCAAGGCTTTGCCATAGGGACAGAGGACTCTGGAAGCGTGCGGAAAGAATCTGCTCCCAGGGTCCACGGAGGACGAAGGATTTGGTGGTGTTCAAGCTGGGGTCCACGATGGTCGCTGTGGCGTTCATGTAGAGAACCATGGGAGAAAACAGAGAGATCGCCTCCGTGACCTGCACGTTCTTGATCACTGCCTCGATATCCGCGTTCTCCTTCTGATCGATGGGAGCGACGGCATTAGCCACCGCGCTGGCGCCGAAGAACAGGACAAACGAGAGGAGGATCCAGGCCGCGACCGAAGCCAGGGCGGAAGTGGCCGTGCTCTTGAAAAGAATGGAGAACAGAATGGACACGGCAAGCCAGAAACAGATGTAGAAGATGCTGATCAACACGTAGAGCGCCAGCCTGAGAATCTCTTCTACGCCCGGCACCACCCCCAGGAGGGCCATCCCGAAACCTCCGATGACAAGCACGATGGCGATAACCATCACCGTGATCACCGTGGCGCCGGCCAGGAACTTCCCGTTGATGACCGCATCGCGGTAGATGGGCTGGGACACCACTTTGACGAGGGTTCCCTGCGCCCTCTCCCGGTTGATGGCGTCAAACCCGAGAAAAAGACCCATAAGAGGGCCGAAAAAGGCCACGAACTGGATCATGGAGAACCGGGCTCCCGCCGTGCTGAAGAGCATGAGGAACAGGTACTGTCCGCTCTTCGGATTCTGCTCCACGCTCTCCCTCAGGCTGATACCGGCCATGTAACTGGTGATGAAGCTTACCATGGCAATCAAGGCGAAGAGAATGACGAAACGATAGCTGCTGAAATAGTCGCCAAGCTCTTTTCGATAAATAGCGAACAAACCGCTCATGGGTCAGACCTCCTGGAAATACTTCATGTATATCTGCTCCAGGGTGTACTCTTCCCCTCCCACCCCGAATTTATCCCTGCCCAAGTCTCCGATGGACCCTTCGGCCACCATCTTGCCCCTGATCATAATGCCCACCCGGCGGGAGATCTTCTGCACCTGCTGGAGATGGTGAGAGGAGAGTAAAACCGTTATTTTTCGCTCCCGGTTCAGGGTCTGAATGAGTTCGATGAGACGGATGGCGCCGTCCGGGTCCAGACCCAGCGTCGGCTCATCGAGGAAAAGGACTTTCGGATCTTTGAGGAGAACCTCCGCGACTCCCAGACGCTGCTTCATCCCTCTGGAGTAGTTCCCCACTTTTTTCCGGGCGTTCTCAGTGAGACCCACCACATCGAGCACGTCGTGGATCTTATCCTCCCTGTCGTTTTTTTTCATACCGTTCATGTCCGCGATGAATGCCAGGGTTTGGACCGCGTCCATGTCTCCGTAGTAGCCCACGTTCTCCGGAAGATATCCCACAAGACGTTTCACGTCGATAGCCCTTCGGTTCGGGTCCAGCCCGCAGACGCTGGCGGTCCCCTCGGTGGGCCGGGTCAGACCCAGAAGCATCAAAAGGGTCGTGCTTTTCCCGGCGCCGTTGGGTCCCAGGAATCCGAAGATCTCTCCCTCCAGGACCTGAAAGCTCAAGTGGTCCACAGCAGGCTGATGGTTGTAAAGCTTTGTGAGTCCCTCCGCTTTAATGATAGGTGCCGTTTCCATGGTCTTATCGCCTTCCTACGTACACGAACAGTGACACAAGGCCCAGAAGCACAATCACAATGATCCCGATGCCGATCCAGCCCCAGGCGCTGGAAGCCTTGGTGGAAACCCGGAATTCTAGATTCTTGTTAATCTTCTGCGCCTCCACTACCGCACTGACCGAATAGTCCCCTACGAGGGCCTGCGCGGCCGGTGTTATGATCAACTCGATTTGCTTCATTTCCCCCGGCGCAAGGGTTTCCAGTTTCTCAGGCTTGAAGTCCACCTTCCAGTTCTCCGGTTTAACGGAAATGAAGTGGACGTCCTCCAGAGCCGCAGAGCCGCTGTTCTTCACGTAGAAGGAGACATTGGCCGGTTCTCCCCTCATGGCCGTCAGCGAAAGGAGCCCGGTGGCGGTGCCAATGTCCATTTTATAGGTTCCCGTGAGGACAACGGTCAACTCTGCTTCCGCCTTAGCTTCGGGCGAGGAAACCTTCACGGCGATGGGATACTTGCCCGGCTCTGCCAGAGCGTAGGGCTTGACCGCCACAGCCACACTCTGGCTTTGTCCGGCCTTCAACCGGAGGCTGGAAATGTATTTGTCTTCGTAAGCGGGCTTGAAATTTACATCCCAGTCCTTGGGCCCCGTCACACCGAGGTTAAAAATGCTGTCCTTATCGGTCTTGTTTTCCACTTCCAGGGAGAACTCAAACTTTGCGTCTGTGGGTCCCTGCAGGACGGGGTACGACGTGGTGATGTTGACCCCTTTGGATTTCTTCGACTCTTCCTTCGGCTTAACCGCTATCGTCAGGTGGCTGGTGGAAACCAGTTTTCCGTCCTGGGTCTCACCTTTGATCACGAAGGCATACTTGCCGGGGCCCGTGCCTTCTTCAGGCTCCGCTTTCAGCGTCAGGCTTTTGGTCTTGTCGCTTTGAACAAAGACGCCGGTCACGTCATAATTGTACGTCTTGATTCTCGCTTTCCATCCCTTGGGGATCTCGGGAAGACTGAGATTGATGTATTCATCCGCGCGGCCCTGGTTGGCCACGGTGACATCGATGCTCACATCTTCTCCCTCAGGAACGACAACGCCCGTGTAATCCGGCGCCACTTCGATGGCCCGGGCCGGCAGGTCCTTCTTAGCGTTTTCCTCGCCACGGGCAAGAGGCACAGAGCCCAGCGCCGGCCACAGGGTTAACAGGAACAAAACCATCGCCGTCAAAAGCAAAAAACCTTCCTTTTTCCCCTTCATAAGACCAAACTCCCTTCAATCATTGTTTAGGTCGGCATGTTTCGAAAGAAAATCGGTATCGTAACCTGCCTTCCTGTAGTCATCAAGAGCCCTTATCTTCAGGTTCTTGTCCTTTACCTTTTCCGAGTGCTTGTCCGCAAGTTCAGCAGCGTGGCTCCACATGCCCGAAGACTCGTAATCCCTGATTTTTGACTCCACGCTTCGGTGTTTCTCCGAGGTTTCCACTACAGCGGAGCGGCACCAGGAAATAATTCTCTTTACCGGTCCGCCGCATTCGGGGCAGGCTGCAAGGGATTCCTCGGTCGCAGACTGGAGTCTCTCGAAGGGCTTGCGACAGTACCGGCAAGCGTTTTCGATGTTTTTTGCTTGATATTCATAGATGGGCATTTTGGTGCCTCGAAACGCTAAGCAAGTTAATCTACCAAAAAACACCGCCTTGTAAAGCGTAAAAGGAATTATTTTCAAAAGGCGGATTTGGCTTGACCCCTATTCTGAAAGTGCAAAGCGCAAAATATTTTGTCAAGATGTTTTTCGGGCAGTTCGCGACGACCACCACTCCAATACTCCTCTTTCGCCTTTCAAGCACTTTAGATTGACTTGGCGTGCCGGCCTTTCTATAATCGTTTGCGTACGTGGAAAGACGGCGAAGGCGGAATAGACATGGACGAGGAAGAATTCAAGACCAAGTATGTTCATTTGAGGATCCTGAAGAGTATCCAGGAATACCTTAAGGCGGACACGGAGGATAGCGCCGCCGTGTATCCCATGAGAGTGCCGGATGATTTGCTGTATCAACTGGTCAAGCTCAACGGGGCGGACAGGACGGACAAAATTATCCACCAGATTTTTCAACTAGGCCTTACCGCCTGGAGCGAGAAGCTCTATAATGAAGTCTTTGGAACACAGCAGAAACTGGAAAGCTTCATTGACCTGCTCAAGAAGCGAACAGAGGAATAGAGTCTCGTTCCTTGTCGTCTTGCGCGGTAGAAGTGGTTTTCGTCCTCGAAACTTTCTTTCCCCTCGATTGACATCATGGTTTCTCCCTGTATAATACGTATTTTTGCTTGAAACAGAGGAGATCAATATTAGATTTCTTTTACCCCGGTCTCCAGCGCGCACCGAAGGAAGGCAGGAAAGAGGGTCAGAGCACTTTAGAATTGCGAGTGAAACGATGAAGACAAGTGTGGAAGAGATTAGCTCCGTGAAACGGAAGTTGACCGTCGAGCTGGACGCGGAAGAAGTGGATAAGAAAATCGAAGACGCATACCGGGCCCTTCAGAAAAAGGCAAAGGTTCACGGTTTCAGACCGGGAAAGGTGCCCAGGAACATTCTGGAACGCTACTTTGGACAGCAGGTAGCCGAGGACGTGACAAAGGGCCTCGTAAACGAGACCCTTCCCCTTGCGTTTGACGAAACCAAGACTTACCCTCTGACCATGCCGCTGGTTGAAAATGATGTCCTCAAGAAGGGCGAGGGTTTCAAGTATGCCGCCGTGATGGAAATCAAACCCGCGTTCGAGCTGAAAGACTACATGGGGATCGAAGTGGAGAAGGAGAAGGTTTCGGTTTCCGACGAGGAAGTGGAGCGGCAGTTGGAAGAGGTCCGAAATGCAAACGCCAAGCTCAAGGCCCTTGAGGAAGATCGAGGCGCTCGCGGGGACGACTGTGTCATTGTCGACTATGAGGCCTTCGATGGGGATCAGCCCATTGAGGGGATCAAAGCGCAGAACTTCCTCGTAAGAATCGGCACCGGCGCTATTCACCCTGATTTCGAAAAGGGGTTGCTCGGGCTGAAAGCCGGGGATGCCAAAGAAATCACCCTAATCTTCGAGCCCGGTTACGACCATGCAAAACTGGCGGGAAAGAAAGTCACCTTCAAAATCCACGTTACTGATGTGAAGACCATGGAACTCCCCGAGCTGAACGATGAATTTGCCTCCGGCCTGAGTGAAGAATTCAAGGACCTGGAGACCTTGAAGACGAAGATCAGGGAGGACCTGGAGGCCCGGGAGGAAAAGAGGGCGGACCGGGAAATGAAGAGGAGGCTCCTTGACAAGGTGTCGGGTATGGTTGACTTTGAGCTGCCGGAGAGCCTTGTGGAGTCCGAACAGCGTTATGCCGTGGAAAGGGTGAAGCAGAACCTGGCCAGAATCGGATCTAACCTGGAGAAGGCCGGGCTTACCGAAGAGAAGATACGGCAGGATTTCGTGGCCGCTTCCCGCAGGAGGGCGAAAGATTTGCTCATCCTGGCTGAAGTTGCAAAACAGCATGATCTGACTGTGAGTGAGCTGGAACTCACAGAGGGATTCAATGAGCTGGCTCAAGGCATGGGCCAGGAGCCCTCGCTGGTGCGGCGGTACTACGACGCAAGAGGAATCACAGAGTCTTTCCGGGAGGGACTCCTGGAGGAAAAGACCTTGAATTTCTTGGCAAAGAATGCTACGATCACGGAAGTCGAAGCAAGTCAACTGAGTGCTAAACCGGATTCCTCTCGGGAATGAGAAGGAGTTGATCTCCTTCAAATATCCCGCTATAATTCCTTCAAAGATTGGATTGGAAGAAAATTCTATGCTCATACCAATAGTGATCGAACAATCAAGCCGGGGTGAGCGAGCCTACGATATTTACTCCCGGCTCCTGAAGGATCGGATCGTTTTTGTCGGAGAGCAGGTGGATGACAGCATGGCCAATACGATCATCGCCCAGTTGCTTTTCCTTGAATCCGAGGACCCTGACAAGGATGTTAACCTCTACATCAATTCGCCGGGCGGATCGGTGACCGCCGGCTTGGCGATTTATGATACGATGCAGTACGTCAAACCGTCTGTGACCACCATCTGTATGGGACAGGCGACGAGCATGGGTGCCTTGCTGCTCGCGGCAGGGGCCAAAGGAAAGCGATATGCTCTTCCCCATGCAAGAATCATGATCCACCAACCCCTGGGGGGCGCCCAGGGGCAGGCCACGGACATCGACATCCAGGCCAAGGAAATCATGAAAATCAAGAGCTTGATCCATCGTATCCTCGCTAAACACACCGGGCAGCCCATAGAAAAAATCCGTCTTGACACGGAACGGGATTTCTTCATGGACGGCGAAGAGGCCGTGAAATACGGCATCGTGGATAAGATCATCACAGAGCGAGAAATGGCGAAAGGCGTCAAGCGATAGGAGAAGTGTTCTATGCAAAAAAAAGAAGATTCCAATGAAGAGCTCGTGTGCTCCTTTTGCGGGAAGAGCCAGGATGAGGTGAAGAAGCTCATTGCAGGCCCCTCGGTCTATATTTGCGATGAGTGCATTCAGCTCTGCAACGAAATTATCGCCGAAGATTACGGCCAGGAACTGGATACGGATTCGGCTGGGGGTCTCCCGAAGCCCTATGAGATCAAGGCTAACCTCGACGAGTACGTGATCGAGCAGGAAAAGCCGAAGAAGATTCTCTCCGTTGCCGTGCACAATCACTACAAGCGCATCGCCACCAAGGTGGACTTGGAGGGGGTGGAGATTCAGAAGAGCAACATCCTGCTCATCGGTCCCACGGGGTCGGGGAAAACTCTTCTCGCCCAAACCCTTGCCAAGATTCTGAAAGTTCCTTTCACCATTGCGGACGCGACCACCCTGACCGAAGCAGGGTATGTGGGCGAGGATGTGGAGAACATCATCCTCAATCTGGTGCAAAACGCAGACTACGACGTGGAGGCGGCGAGCAGGGGAATCGTCTACATCGACGAGATCGACAAGATTGCGCGAAAGTCGGACAGCCCCTCCATCACCAGAGACGTGTCGGGGGAAGGGGTCCAGCAGGCCCTTCTCAAGATCATTGAGGGCACCATGGCGAGCATTCCTCCCAAGGGAGGGCGAAAGCATCCGCAGCAGGATTTTGTCAAAGTGAACACCCACAACATCCTGTTCATCTGCGGCGGGACCTTCAACGGCCTGGACAAAATCGTGAGGAATCGGATTTCGAGCAAGACCATGGGCTTCGAAGCCACCATCCAGAGCAGCACAGGGGATGACCTGAATAAGATCATGCCTCTGGTGCAGCCCGAGGACCTCATCAAGTTCGGGCATGATTCCCGAATTCATCGGGAGGTTGCCCATCATCGCCACGCTGGATGATCTGAGCCTGGATGCGCTGGTGAGAATCCTGACGGAGCCGAGGAATGCTCTTGTGAAGCAGTACAAGAAGCTGTTCGAGATCGAAGACGTATCGCTGAAGTTCACCGAAGAGGCGCTTCTTGCCGTGGCCCAGGACGCGGTGAAGCGCAAATCGGGGGCCAGAGGGCTGAGGGCCATCCTGGAATCTGTGATGCTCGAAATCATGTACGATATTCCGAGCACCCACGGAGTGCGGGAATGTGTGATCAATGAAGATGTGATTACCAAGAAAGGCGGCCCCTTGCTGCTGTACGAAAACCAAGTGGGCTATGCATAATCATGTTTAATCTAAATAAAAAAAAGTCGGCTGAAATTGATGACCGAAGATATTCAATTTTCCGCTCCTTCCGCTCAGGGATGTGGTGGTATTCCCTAACATGGTGGTTCCTCTTTTTGTGGGACGGGACAAGTCCATCAAGGCCCTTGAATATGCCATGTCCAAGGAGAAGGAGATTTTTCTGTCTGCCCAGAAGGATGCCAAGGTGGATAACCCGGGCCAGAAGGATATCTTCCTCTTCGGCACTCTGGGAACCGTTCTGCAGCTCCTGCGCCTTCCCGACGGCACCGTCAAAGCCCTCATCGAGGGAAAGCAAAGAGCGAAGATCGACGACTTTGTTATCCACCACGAGTTCTTCATGGTTCGGGTGAGAAAGTTGCCGAGGAGGATGCCCTCCGACGAAGAGACTCGTGGCTTTGACGAGGGCCGTTTCAGCGAAAGCTTCGACGACTATGCCAAGCTGAATGAGAAGATCGGCAAGGATCTGGTCGACCACCGTCTCCAGCCATCGAGGATCCCGGCCGGCTGGCCGATACCATCTGCGGCCCACCTGAGTCATGAAGGTCAGGGACAAGCAGGAGCTTCTGCAGATCGAGCGCCTCAACCCCAGGCTGGAGATGCCTCTTCGAAAAGCTCCGCAATGAGATCAACATCCTCAAGCTCGAGAGCCGCCTGAAGAAGCGGGTCAAGAAGCAGATGGAGAAGACCCAGAAGGACTACTATCTGAATGAGCAGATGCGGGCCATTCAGAAGGAGATGGGAACCAAGGACGATTTCAAGGCGGAACTGGCCGACCTTGAAAAGAAGATCAAGCGGAAAAGGCTCTCCAAGGACGCTCACTGCAAAGATCGTGGCAGGAATTCAAGAAGCTGAAGATGATGTCCCCCATGTCAGCCGAAGCGACGGTGGTGCGCAATTACATCGACTGGATCCTCTCCCTTCCGTGGGATGAAAGACCAAGGACAAGATGGACATCAAGGAGGCGGAGAAGATTCTGGACGAAGACCACTACGGACTCAAGAAGCCCAAGGAAAGGATCCTCGAATACCTCGCCGTCCAGACCCTGACCAAGAAGATCAAGGGTCCCATCCTCTGCCTGGTAGGGCCTCCGGGTGTGGGCAAGACCTCCATTGCCAAGTCCGTGGCCAGGGCCACGGGGCAGGAATTTTGTGCGCCTCTCCCTGGGAGGCGTGAGGGACGAGGCCGAAATCCGCGGCCACAGGCGGACCTACATCGGCGCTCTGCCGGGCAAGATCATCCAGTATCTGAGAAAGGCAAAGACCAAGCAATCCGGTCTTCTGCCTGGACGAAGTGGATAAGATGAGCACCGATTTTCGGGGCGACCCTTCAGCGGCGCTGCTGGAGGTCCTGGACCCGGAGCAGAACTTCGCCTTCAACGATCATTACCTGGATATCGACTACGATCTTTCGGAGGTCCTGTTTATCACCACGGCCAACACGCTCCACAATATCCCTCTCCCGCTGCAGGACAGGATGGAGATCATCAGGCTGCCCGGGTACACGGAACTCGAAAAGCTCAATATCGCAAAGCAGTTTCTGATCAAGAAACAGATCGAGCAGAACGGGCTGGAGCGAGTGGACATCGACCTTCTCCGATAAGGCCATCCTGACCATCATCCGGAATTATACCCGGGAAGCCGGGGTGCGAAATCTGGAACGGGAGATCTCCTCCATCTGCCGGAAGGCAGCCAAGGAGGTGGTCGAGGAAGGGAAAAGATACCAAGATCAAGATCACCTCCAATTCGATCCACAAGTACCTGGGCGTCATCCAGTTCCGCTTCGGCCAAACGGAAGAACTGGACCAGGTCGGGTTGACCACCGGCCTGGCCTGGACCGATGTGGGCGGAGAACTGCTTCAGACCGAAGCCGCCATCATGCCCGGCAAGGGCAAACTGGTGCTGACAGGGAAGCTGGGCGAGGTGATGCAGGAGTCGGCCCAGGCGGCCCTCAGTTATGTGAGGTCGAGGGCAAGGCAGTTGAAGCTGCCCGACAAGTTCTATGAAAAGATCGACATCCACGTCCATGTGCCGGAGGGGGCCATCCCCAAGGACGGTCCTTCGGCAGGCATAGCCCTTGCCACTTCCATCGTGTCGGCCTTGACCAGAAAGCCGGTGAGACGCGACATGGCCATGACCGGCGAGATCACCCTGCGGGGCAGGGTTCTGCCCATCGGCGGCCTGAAGGAAAAAATCCTGGCCGCCCACAGGGGGCCGGTGACAAGGTGCTGATCCCCGAGGATAACAAGAAGGACATCGAGGAGATCCCGAAGAGGGTCCTCAAGAGAGTGGAGCTGATTCTCGGTGGGCCATATGGACGAGGTATTGAGAGAGGCGCTGGTGCTGAAGGAAGGGGAAGGGGAACTCTTTGCGCCGAGAGAGGAATGCCAGCCGTTCTGCATCGAAGCATTGCAGGAGCAGAAATCGCCCGCGCTGATGAACTGACGGCTCATTAAAACTTCTTGACATGACTTCCCCCGGTGTGGATAATTAATATTTCCACTTGGGCGGATAGCTCAGCGGGAGAGCATCGGCCTTACAAGCCGGGGGTCGCAGGTTCAAATCCTGTTCCGCCTACCAGGACTGAATAAGGGGACGTATTTAAACCCGCCCTGAGTAAAGTCCAAGGGTTCGGTTTGGTTA
This sequence comes from uncultured delta proteobacterium, assembly GCA_963740905.1. GTDB lineage: Bacteria > Desulfobacterota > DSM-4660 > Desulfatiglandales > HGW-15 > JAFGDM01. Next base: position 60,365 of record CAVUFY010000013.1, on the reverse strand, counting down.
GAACGCCCCGGTCTTTGACCGGGAAGGTCACCTAGCAAGACCCAAAGCAGCACAACGGGGACGTAGTTCAGTTTGGTTAGAACGCCGGCCTGTCACGCCGGAGGTCGCGAGTTCGAGCCTCGTCGTCCCCGCCAGCTCAAAACAAAGCCTGTCATTATGAATGGCGGGCTTTTTTATACGCCCATGCATACTTGAGAGTGAGCTGGATGGGACGTACTGCGTCGGCTCGACTCGCAACGTTGGCGAAAGGCTTGTGAGGCGTGACCAGGAAAGATCTATGTACATAAGGCACCCCGCAGTAAGCTAAGGTATCAAGAATTGATACGTATTCTTGAACGAAGCAAGCATCAGCGGACTAACCCAAAATGAACGGATTAGATTCAGGAGGGTCAACTAATGAGTTTTGGTGAGCAATTTGAAAATATTTACTGTGTTGATACTAGGATGTTTGGGTTTAGGGAATACTGTGCCGCGTATTTGGTAAAAGGAAAGGAGCTCGCCTTAATCGACACGGGGATGGCTAGCCAAAAGAACGCCTTATTGGAGGGTATCCACGCCAATGGTTTTAAGGTGAGTGACATATCCTACATATTCGTGTCTCACTGTGATCATTTTGACCACAGCGGGAATGTGGGGACACTCATCCGGGAGAACCCTAGGTGTAAGGTCTACATTCATCCATCCGGTCTCGATAGTCTAACCCATCCTGAAGTTTCGAGTGAAAAACGCAAGCTGCGCATGCCTCTAGCCATGGCAGCCAGATATGGCGAATCGATCCCCACTCCTTCCTCTCATATTGGTGTGGTAACGGATGGAGAGATATTTGATCTGGGTGAGAATGTGAAACTAGAAGTCATTTTTGCTCCAGGCCATCAGCCGGACGGGATCGTCTTGTATGAACATCAGCATAAGGGATTATTTGTTAATGATCTGGTCGGGAATTATTTCGCTGATGCGGGTTGCAGCTATGCCCTGAATCCCTTGAACTCCGATCATCAGGAAGCTATCGTCTCGCTTAGGAGGGTGCTGGAATTACCCTTAGAAAGGTTATACTTAGGTCATTATGGCATTGTTCTGGAAAAACCTAAGGAGGTAATCCATCGGGCCATCCAGAACATGCAGCAATTACTTGATATCGGACTCCAATGTGTAAGTGAAGGCAAGCCGGAAAATATAGCTGCCAAGTTTTGGGAAATTTATATGCCTGAGTTAGAGAAGCTGAGAAAAGGCCGGGGTGGAACATTGTACCAGTATGCCACTCAGGAACACTTGCCGGATCAGATCAAAGCCTTTACGAAATATTGCCAGGAAAAATTCAAAGCAGGAAGGTAGCCAGTAGCAGTTGAAGCCTGTTCATTCGTGGTTGTTTCTGTGTTTCGATTTCCGTTTAGAAGCAAAGCCTCCAAAATTCTCACGTTAAATGTTCTGTGTGCAGTCAACGCTATAATCACGATAATAATTCGCGGAGGACTTTTGCGAGCTTATGATTTTGTTCTCTCGTCCCCACGGTAATTCTCGCCCATGTGGGGGTCTCCCAGATTTCCATCGCTCTGATAACGAAGCCCAAGGGCAAAAGAGATCTAAAGATAGCTTGAGCATTCTTTTTAAGGTCAGCGAATATAAAATTGGCATGAGATGGTATGCAGTTAAGTCCCATGGCGCAAAGTTCTTCGTACAATTCACCACGCAATTGGATTGTTTCACGGATTACAAAATTTCGGAATTCGTTATCCTCCAACGCTGCCATGGCTGCTGCATGAGCCAAGCGATTGACTGCAAACGGCTCCTGAACAATTTCAAGGCATTCAATACAGTCTCTCGGTGCGACGGCATACCCGATTCTTATGCCAGCGAGCCCGTAGAGTTTCGAAAAGGTTCGGATGGAAATGACAGGTCTGCCAGCACGAATGAATGCGATTGAATCAGGACAATCGGGACTTGTGCAAAAATCGGTATAAACATCGTCGAGCACCACAATGACCGAGTTCGGGAATTGCATTTAGGAAGCGATCTAAAGCTGATTGAGTGACTATTGTGCCAGTGGGGTTATTGGGGTTGCAAATGACTATGATTTTAGTCTTTTCCCCAATCGAATCGAGCATCCGATCGAGGTCATGCGTGAAGTCCAATAATGGGACTTCAATGGGGATTCCGCCGCTTAGGAGAGTTGCCCTGCGATAAATCGGAAAGGTTGGTTTAGCCATGATCACCTCTTCCGTCCTATCGACAAAAGCTTGAATGACGAGAGAAAAGACTGTTGCTCCTCCGTTTGAAACGATGAGCATGTCCTCATCGACGCCCAGCCGGTTGGCCAGTACTTTACGAAGGGCAGGAGACATGTTAACCGGATATTGATTGATCTTGAACATCTCTGTTTTTATTGCGTCCAGGACCTTCGTTGATGTTCCCCATGGATTTTCATTAGATCCTAGCTTTATTATTTCCTTTAAGTTGTACTCTTGTTGGACTTCCTCGATTGGCTTCCCGGTTACCATCGGTCTTTGGTTTCGGAGTGAATCTCGCAATAGGTGTTTGTACATATTTGTACTCCTTCATCAGATGACGGATTGGTTATGGCTAAGGCAAAAGATGGTCTAACTTTGGAAAAGTAAAATTATCTGAATAGTATCTCGTAAGTCTTATCGGATATCTTTCCACCGGAAGTGGCTTTTTGTAGAATCTTATTTTATCTCCATCCTGATAAGCAATGATCCAGCACAACCAGTTATCATTATCCCGCTCAGGATAATCGGCCCTGAAGTGACCGGCGCGAGACTCCGTCCTCATCAGAGAAGCCCTTAGAAATAGCTCGGCGACCAGGGCAATCCCCTGGACTTCAATATTTTTCATGAGATAATGCGGATCTTTTGCCGTTATTTGTGGAACCATCTCTGAGCGAATTTCCTCCATTTTTGATAGGGCCTTTAACAAACTCCTCTCGTTCTTCAGGATAGCCACGTCCTGGTAAAATACCGTTTTCCTCACTTCATTCAGTACCTCTGAAGGCGGGATGCCTTTCTTGCCAACAGAATCGTAGAGATGAGTCTTTAAGGATTTAATCTGGGATTCATCAAGGGGAAGGAGATCTTGGGTCTTCGCAAACTCTCCGGCACATCCTCCCGTAATACTTCCCAGGACCTGACAAAGACAGAGGGATAAACCGCCCGAGTAAACGGTGGGATCTGTGGTTCGAGCGCGACCGGATGCGAAGAGTCCCTTCACTTTGGTCCTCCCTTCAGTATCAGCTTCGACACCGCCCACGCTCCATCGCTGATGGGCCATCCACTCCAGCTTATCTCTGAAGAAATCCATACCTAGCTCGTCCTTGAGCCTGTTATAGTTAAGTGCCATCCATTCATCACCTTTAGGGCGGACCATCTCAACGCTATCGAGGGCCATGCCGCTGCAGTCCATATAAAATGGGGCATTTTTCAAAAGAGCCTCAATTGCCATCCCCCGTGATACAAAGTGCGGGTCGGTGTTGGTGCCAAATATGGGGAAGTACTTGTCCATGAACACTTCTCCCCTGGCATTCACCAGCTTTGCACCCAGGGGAAGCAGGTAGGTCTGGCCCTCCCATTGGAATTGCCGGGGCATGATCCATACTCGGTTGAACTCAAGGTTGCTGACTTCCAGGCCTGCCCTCAGACCGATATCAATACTGCCCCCAGCACAGGTATTATGGTGATAAGAGATCTTAAAACCGCTGTGTCCCAAAGCAATGATAACACTCCTGGCCCTGAAGATATGAAATTGCCCATTGATAGTATGAAAGCCTACGGCGCCTGAGGCCTGATTACCCTGCTTGAGAATATCTGTGACCATCATCCGACCGAGGCGTTCCACGCCTAACCTTTCACACTCCTCAACCAGACACGCCACCATATTCTTGCCACCCACACCGAACGGGGCGCCTATATAGCACTTCACGTGATCGAGTGCCCGCTGAGGAACACCTTTCAGTCTCCCTTGGTCATCGGTAATGAATCGGTAACCAAGTTTTTGCAATTCCTCGACAATATTGTAGGATCCCCTCAGTATGACTTCCATTAGTTCCTGATCGCAAAGACCATCATAATAATAAGTGAGGTCTTCAAGAAATGCTTCCACGCTATCGTCGGGCGGAACGACAGCGACCATGGCCCCCCCAGATCTCGATGCCTGTCCGCCCCAGTCACGAGGACCTTTGTCCACGATCATCACCCGATCCACGTGTTCCTTGGCTTTGATAGCGCACCACAGGCCGGTCACACCGCCGCCGATAATGAGCACATCACACTCTGCCACCTGTCCCAAATTCTCCAGATTAATCATAGTCCCTCTCTCTACTTAACAGCCAGCGTCATTGGCAGGATTTCTTTAAAAGGATGAACTTTAATCGCATTGGAAGGGCATTTTACTTCACATTCAAAACAAGTCATGCAGTCTTCCGGGTGAGCGATATAAGCCAGGCTCCCGCAAGACATACAACGCTGTGCCTCTTGCGCGGCGCTCCGATCATTGAGGCCACCATCAGGGTCTAATCGAGGTTCTTTCTTTATCCCATCGCGTGGAATTCTTTTGACCTTCTTGATGTTCGCCCCCTCTCCTGCCGAGTGAACCTCTTTCCTCAGAAAACGATGCATTGAAACAGCCGCCCGTTTAGCGTGTGCAATTACTTCCACCAAGTTCAAAGGCCCTACCACCAGTCCGCCACAGGCAAAAACGCCCTCGATCTTTGTCTCTAACGTAACCGGATCAACGCTTACACGCTTCTTGTCATCTGAGGGTATCTGATCGAAAGACTCGGTGGGAAATCCTGTAGCCAGACACACGGCGCTGTACCGTTGATCCCACAGGTCATTGAAGTTCATTACATCGGACAGCTTGGTTCGGTTGATGAAAGAGATCCCCATTCTTTCTAGAGAGGTGACCTCGGCACTCAATACATCCAAGGGCAAGCGGTTTTCGACGACTTCCTTCAAAAAGGACCCTCCAAACTTGTCACCGGATTCGAATACGGTTACGGTGTAACCCATTTTGCGCACGAAATAGGCAGCGGACAGCCCCGCTGGCCCAGATCCTATGACAGCGATCTTTTCAGGGTGAAAAAGAGGGAGAGACTGGAATCTTCTGGAGGCCGGAGATGTGCCGAAATAGTATTCAATCCCATGTATGTTTATGGCCTGGTCCACTGCATTCCTGGCACATGCCTTCTCACAGGGATGATGGCAAAGGAGCCCCGTAATTGCGGGAAAAGGCAAAAATTCATGAAGAAAGGCATAAGCCTCGTCAAGCATTCCTTGCTTGAAGTGGAAGAGGAAGCCACGCACATCCACACCAGCTGGACACTTCCGCCGGCACGGTGGATAGGTTTCCTGAAAGGCAGCAAGGCGCAATGTGTCAAGGGGACAGACCCTGACACATATGCCGCACCCGGTGCATTTTTGCGGATCAATCTGCTGGATCATCATCTGACTCCTTTGAATCTCGGCCTACTAAGCTACCCATCGAAGTGATTCAAACCTCTTTTCGACGGGGAAATCTAACAAAATCCTCGATCATGTGTCAATCGCAAATGCAGTGCGGGTGATACTCGGCAGCCGTCTTTTCTCAATAAGGGGAGTGATCGGTCGCAAAGAAGGCGAACTGAAAGGCTCACGACGACTGACAGGAAAGAGTGTTTGCATACGGCTAAGATGCGCTCTTCACCCTGATGCAAGCGACCTCATGGCCTCCGCCCATATCGCGTAACACAGGTACCTCTCTGCTGCAATCGGCGATAGCCATGGGACAACGTGGATGAAAATGGCAGCCAGGGGGAGGACTTAAGGGACTGGGGACATCTCCAGCTAAAATGTTCCGTTGACGTTTCTTCTCCACAAATGGGTCGGGAATAGGCACTGCTGAGAGCAATGCCCTGGTATAAGGATGCAAGGGGTTCTCGTACAACTCCTTCCACCCGGTAATTTCAACCACACAACCCAAATACATTACGCCCACCTTATCGCTGATGTGGCGTACCACCGAGAGGTCATGGGCAATAAAAAGGTAAGTCAACCCGAGTTTCGCTTGAAGTTCCTGTAACAGGTTGATTATCTGTGCCTGAATCGAAACATCCAGAGCGGAAATCGGTTCGTCACAGACGACAAATGACGGATTACAAGCCAGAGCTCGTGCTATTCCAATGCGCTGTCTCTGCCCACCGCTAAATTCATGAGGCACACGGTCCATCATAGATGGATCAAGTTCCACCAATCTGAAGAGTTCCTCTACTCTTTCACGGTACTCATGTCTGCTCCTAACCATATGGTGGACGTTCAGCGGCTCGCCGACGATACTGCCTGCCGTCTGGCGAGGATCAAGAGAACCGTAAGGGTCCTGGAAAACAAGCTGCATATTCAGGCGCAGCGGCCGAATGCTCCGCTCGGGTAAGCGAGCGATATCTCTACCCTCAAAAATAATTCTGCCTTCCGTTGGCCGATACAACCGTAGAATACAACGGCCAACAGTTGTTTTGCCGCAACCAGTCTCGCCAACAAGGCCTAGTGTTTCCCCCTTCTTGACGAGAAAACTCACGCCGTCCACAGCTTTGACATCCGCGACTTTACGTTTAAGAAATCCCTTAAGCACGGGGAAGTACATTTTCAGATTCCTGACCTCCAATATGCTATTTTCCGCCGAAGAGGTCATTCGTTCTTTCCCCTCATGTCTACGTAGCAGGCAGTAGCGTGCTTGCTGTCAGCAAATCTGAGCTCGGGCCATGGATCCACCCGGCATCTATCGACTTGATAGGGACATCGGGGCAGGAAAGCACAGGTAGGCGGCATGTTAGACAGATCAGGAGGTAGACCATCAATCGGAATCAACTTCTTCTCTTTGGGTGAGTCCAAGCGCGGCACCGATTTCAACAATCCAAGGGTGTAGGGGTGAAGAGTATTGGAAAAAATGTCTTCGGAAGTGCCCGTTTCCACTATACGGCCAGCATACATTACGTAAATTCTTTGAGAATAACGAGCCACTACCCCAAGATTGTGGGTCACGATAACCAGCGATGTATTGAATTGCTCGACCATCTCTACCATAAGCTCAAAAAGTTGTGCCTGGGTTGTGACATCCACCGCAGTGGTTGGCTCGTCAGCGATGACCAATTTGGGATTGCATGAAAGCGCGATTGCAATCATCACCCTCTGGCGCATGCCTCCGCTGAATTGATGTGGATAATTATCGATGCGTTTAGAGGCATCCGGGATACCTACCAGCTTAAGAAGTTCTATGGCTCTGTCTCTGGCGGCCCGCCTGGTCATTTTGAGGTGTATTTGAAGCATCTCCTTTATCTGGTAGCCAACAGTCAATACAGGGTTAAGTGAGGTCATCGGCTCTTGAAATACCATCCCAATTTGATGCCCGCGAATAGCGCTCATTTCATCCCCGTGGGGCTTCAATTCAAGCAGATCCTGACCCTGGAAGAGAGCCACACCGGATACGATCTTACCCGGAGGACTAGGGATCAATTGAATCAGGGAAAGTTGAGTCACGGATTTGCCGCAGCCGCTCTCTCCAACCATCCCGATGATCTCGTGCTCATCTATATCAAAAGACACTCCATCAACGGCCTTTACGGTCCCGCGGTCTGTGTTGAAGTAGGTCTTAAGATTTCTTACCTGTAACAGATGGCTCATGCAGAAAAAAACCCCAACATCCGTTCTAGATTTTTCCCCTCAGTCTAGGATCAAGGGAATCTCTCAGACCGTCACCAACCAAGTTGAAGGCCATGACAACCAGCATGATGCAAATGCCGGGGGCCACGGATAGGATGGGATTGGAAAGGAGATAACGATATCCATCGTTGACCATAGAACCCCAAGCAGCGCCCGGAGGAGCGATACCCAAGCCGAGAAAGCTCAGGCCAGCCTCGATCAAGATTGCTTCACCCATGCTTAGGGTGATCATGACGATCATAGGAGGAAAGCAGTTTGGTAAGATATGTCTCAGGATAAGGCGAAGATTCGTCGCTCCGATAACCTGTCCCGCAATTATAAAATCCATCTCTCTGGCAGATAGTACCAAACTGCGCATGAGTCTGGCATAAATAGGCACCATGGCGATCCCTATGGCCGTCATGAGGTTTGGCAAACCGCCGCCGAGAGCGGAGGCGAAGGCTAGGGCCAGAAGGATAGGGGGGATCGACATCAAGGCATCAATGAGTCTCATTATGGCGGTATCGATCCATCCACCAAGAAAACCAGATAACAAGCCAAGGGTCATGCCGATTACGGCAGCAGTGCTCACGGCAATGATTCCGACCATCAAGGAAACTCGCGAGCCGAAGATAATTCGGCTCAGCTCATCTCTGCCGAGTTGATCCGTGCCCAGCCAGTAGGTCGTCGAAGGCGACTGCAGTCGATGAGCTAGACTTTGCTCGTAAGGGTCGAAAGGGGAAATGAGACTGGCGGATATGGACAGCAGAATAAGGATAAAGATAATAATCGTGCCCAGCAGAACTATCTTGCGTCCGAACAAAACCCTTAAAAATCTTCTCCACTCACGACGGCGGGGGTTCACCGGATTTAGTCCTGTAGATGTTTTGCTATCTCGAATCATCTCCGGTTCAGTAAAGTCACTCATGTCTTATCCTTGCGTCGATAAAAGCGTAGGAAATATCCACCGCAAGGTTAGTAATGGCTATCCCCAACGCCACTATGAGGATGCAGCCTTGCACCAATATGAAATCCTTATTGAAAACACCGCTCACGATCAATCGACCCATGCCCGGAATGTTGAATACGGTCTCGACGAGCACTGAGCCGCTTACAACATATCTGACACTAATCCCCAAAACAGTAACAATTGGAATTAGTGCATTCCGCAGGGCATGACAGAGGATGACGCGGTTCTCTGTGAGCCCCTTTGACCTGGCGGTTCTCACGTAATCCTGTTGGATCACTTCAAGCATTGCGGACCGAGACTGTCGGGCGAAAGTAGCAAGCGGAACCATAGCTAAGCATGAAACAGGCATAATGATCTGTTGCACACTGAGTGGAAGGTTTTCAAAGGGAGAGGTGTAACCCTGCACGGGAAGCCAGCCCAACTTAAGGGAAAAGAGATATATTCCAAGGATACCCAACCAGAAGACAGGCACGGCTACTCCTGCGTTGGCAAATACGGTAATAGTCTGGTCAAGTATGGTACCCCGCCGGACGGCGGAAACGATTCCCGCGCCCACACCTAGTATTGTTGAGAGTACTAAAGCGAGGACGCCAACGTATATCGAGACTGGAAGCCGTTTGGCTATCAGGTGGGACACGGGTTGATGGAATTGTATCGATTTTCCAAGGTCACCTTGTAAGACATGGATCAACCAACTACCGAATTGCAGCATCATGGGTCGATCTAGTCCTAGCTGCGAGCGAAGGGCGGCCACATCCTGTGCAGAGGCTTCAATGCCGAGCATTGTCCTCGCCGGGTCCCCTGGGATTAACTGGAGCAATAGAAAGACGATGAAGGTAACGATGATAAGAACAATAAACGTCTGTATAAGTCTGCGGGCAATAAATGACAGCATTTTTTTATCGTTGCGGCCGTTTCTTTAGAAGGTGCGCATAGGTTATTCCTTATCTCCAAGTTGCCTTAACCTGGACGCTTAAGGAGGAAAATGCTTTCTCCTCCGGTTTCTTAAAGCGAAGCCGGATTTTGAGAAAGGGAGATCTTAAGCTTTGCTTGTGCGAAAACAGATAGCCCTTCCGGATCACTTTGGGAGACTTCCTCAAGTATTTCCAGATGAAGGATCCGCTCCAATGATTCGGAGGCTCCTAGGTTGAGGAGGAGACCATCCATCGACAAAACAGTTTGAGGCATTGCCCGTGCCGGAACGTTAGCCGGAGTGCTGTAGCTCCGGCTAACACTTTTTTTGCGCTTTAATCGACTCTACCTATGGCTCTAACCACGCATTTGCTGCATCCCAATAAAAGGCGTTGCCATCCATGAAGGTGTCATGACACTTAAGGGACTTGATTGCTATATTGGGAACCATGAATTGCCACGGAATCTGAGCAAACTCGTCGTTTTCCATCTTATTGAGTTCCCACATCAACTTTTGAGTTTCCTTCTGGCTAGGGGCCGCATCTACCTCGGCCAATTTCTGCTGGTATTGAGGCATACGGGTACCAACCTTGACCAATGGGGACTCGGGAGCGTAAACGGTTTTTAACACGTTGATTTCGTTTCTCAATGTCATATCGAGTGTAACCAGGCCGTTTTTCCAATAGGTCCGTGTCATTAAGGCAACATATCTCTGCGTATCCAACGTCTGTAGTTTAGCGTCAATCCCAACTTTGGCAAGCATGCCTTGGATAGCAGTCACAAAGTCTACGATATAGCGCGGTTGCGTTTGTGAATAAAAGTTAATCTGCAGGCCATTTGGATAGCCGGCCTCTGCCAAGAGCTTCTTCGCCTTTTCAGGATCATACTTGAAACCTACCACTGCTGGATTATCGGCCCAGCGTCCAGGTTGAGTGGGCTGGTTACGAGGACACAATTTCCAATATCCGTATCCCAGGTTATCCGCAATGGACTTAGTGTCGATAGCGAAGCCCACCGCTTGCCTGACCTTTATATTGGCAAAAGGAGAGTCAGCGTTACTCCCGTCATTCACCAATCCGTACATTATGCCGGGTGCAGTGAACACCTTATATTTTCCTGACTTCTCCAAGGGACCGATGTCCTTGAAATCGGGATTTACTATAATTTGTTCTTCCCCCCTCATGAAAGAGGCGAGGCGTGTCACTGGATCAGGAATTATGACATACTCTAGCTCATCCAGTTTTGCCTTGCCCCGCCAACAATCATCAAATCTGACAAATCTGTAGCTGACTCCTTTCTCCCCACCGGCGTATTTGAAGGGGCCGGTTCCGATCGGATTGTTGAGAAGCCAATCTTCGCCATTTTTCTTGAAAGCCGTGGGAGAAAATATCATGCCGTCCTTCATAGTCAAGCTATAGAGGAAAGTGTTCGCCCAGCGGCTGAGATTGCATTTGAGAGTATATTTATCAAGGATATCCACCGACTCCAGAGCAACGATTGGAGCATAGCCTATTCCTTTCCGGAAATCCACCATGCAGAATTTAACTGCCTCAGCGTCCATTTCAGTACCATCATGAAATTTGACACTTTGTTGAAGATGCAGGATGACGCTATTCTTGGACTGGTCTATCTCCCATGATTTTACTAGGTTGGGGGCCACAGTACCCTTGTCATCCATTCTTAACAGAGTCTCCATCCAAGGAAGCACAAAGGGAGTTTCGTCGTTCCTTAATTTCAGGAAATGACCCAAGGAGGTAATATCCTGGGCCATGGCAACCTTAAGAACGCCACCCATTCTGGGTTGTCCGGATTCGGCTGCTGCCACGGTTTGGCAATAGACAGCCAGGAACAACAAAGGCACCGTCACTGAGAGTAATAAGAGACATCCTGTTTTTTTCATTCTTGCCTCCTCCGGAAAAGAAATAAGGTATTCTTATGAGCCACTTAATCTCACTGTCAAAAAATACCACTTCCGACATTCTGGGCCTTCCGCTCTTCCCGTCGGATTTTGGTAACAAATCATAATAATCATCAGCAATATATCGGAGATGTGACGGTGTCAATAATAAACATATGGGAGCTCACTTTCGTTTCATTCGCTTCCTCTCTCTGGTCCTGTCATCGTTAATGAGGTATCATTTTCCACAGCACGTCGATGTTGGAGGGTTGAGCCTCAATCTTTCCAATCTCTATGTCTTTTACGAGCATCTCGATCATTTCGTTAACCGGAACGGAAATACCCATTTTCCTCCCCTGTTTCACTACATAGCCTGTAAGATAATCTATCTCCGTTGGTCGGCCTTTTCTTATGTCATCGTACAGAGAAAACCGTCTTTCCCCTAATCTGCGCCCTTCATCAAAAAGTGCCTTGTCAACTTCAGGTTGTCGTAATACGGCGGCTTTTTTCCATGTTTCCACATCGATACCCAGTATTGGCTCCACCTTGTGTCCCATGGCCTCAGCCACTTGGATGATTTCCCCTACAATCGTCTGAAATATAATCCGAATACGAGCATCTTCGTGAAGTTGCCTTGCGTTCCAGCCGGTGAGCACAACCAGGGGATTATCCATGCAGTTGCGTGCCAATTTGGACCAGCGCTCACCATAGAGATTTGTTGTAACTCTGGTATCCGAGCAGATGCCCAGAATTTCAGCTAGTTTCTGAATCCGTGGTGTAATTCTTCCATCAAGCTCTCCTATGATAAAGGCTACCCTGTTTCCTGTTTCCCTGACAGAGCCCGGCCCCACCATCTCGGCCCCCATAGTAATTACGCATCCGACTGTTCGCGAAGCACCAACCAGGTCAACCAGAATACATTCATTCATGCCGTTCTGGCAGGAGATCACCCATGCGTCTTCTTTCAAGTAAGGCTTCATGAAAGTGACCATTGATTGAGTGTCATAAGATTTCACTGATACAAAGAGAAGGTCGAATCGATCCGTAACTGCAGGCATCTCACTTGTGTGGAGTGCCCTTGCTCTTACCAGATGTCTTCCTCTTGTTCCGTCAATGAGCAGGCCGTCACGTCTAATACTTTCAACGTGTTGAAACCATGAGTCAATAAGCGTAATATCCTCGCCGGCTTTGCTGATATATCCTCCAACGACACTGCCAACGGCACCGGCTCCCACCAAAGCCATTTTCCTCTTAATTTGGGTAGTCAAGGATGAAGTCAACTGAAAAACCTCCTGCTAAGATTGTTTAGTTTACACCTTAAACCCCTGTTAGTGTCAACCTTATCGAGAGAGATCTTCTCTCTGTGAGCTCAGGATGGTTTCTCGCGGATGTATAAGCTGGAAAGGGTCTTGGGGCTGTCTCCGGAAATTGTTCGGGATGAAAATTGGCTTAGGGTGTTGAGTGCCTCTCTGGCATATCGATGTGGACACCAAAGTGGACACCAAACGGGGTGCCTGAAATGCATTTTGGTGACTCTCTTGAAAGGGTTTCTCATCCCTCAATAGGCCTCCCCCATATTTTTCCGGAAGCGCCTCCGACTCGGCCTGGATCTCTTCCCTCAGGGATTGTGCCAATGTCTTTGACCGTCCTTGTCACTATTCGCAATGGGAAGGGGTATAGAGGGTTCCGAAAAACTGGGCATAAGCTGGACAAGACTGGCGTGACAAAACCTGCCACAAACCCTTATCGTTCATTTCCTCTGAAGATGGTGCAGTAAAATCCAACGAGTTATGGTATATTTTCAAAGCTGGATTGGCTTACGGACTTTGCCTCTCTTTCTGAAATGGGCAATTTATCAAAAACATGAGATTGGATGGAGCAGATGAGATGGCTCTGAACTTGAAAATACCCGGGGAGGAAATCGCCGAGTTCTGTGTGCGGAATCACATTAACCGGCTTGCCATTTTCGGTTCAGCGCTTAGGGAAGACTTCACTCCGGAAAGAGACCTGGATGTCCTTGTGGAGTTTGAAACAGGGCATGTCCCTGGCTTCATAAAGCTGGCGGGAATGGAGATAGAGCTAAATAGGATCGTTGGCCGTAAGGTGGACATGAGGACACCGGAAGATCTCAGCCCTTATTTCAGGCAGGAAGTGGTGAAGACTGCAGAGATCCAGTATGCTCAAGGATGATGAAATAAGACTGCGCCATATGCTTGAAGCCGCCAGGCAGGCGACGTCCTTCCCTCGTGCAAAACCGGACACGAGAAGAACTGGACAATGATCGTCAACTTGAACTCGCCTTATAAAGGCAATAGAGATTATGGGAGAGGCAGCGACCAAGCTGACTAAGCAATGCCGGGACACATCACTTCAAATACCTTGAGAGAATATTATCGGAATGAGAAACTCCTGAAGGGCCTTAACCTAGAGGACATAACCAAAGACCAACGCGTTTTTTCGGGCGAATGATCATACCGAGGGAAAACCCTCCTCGAAACCGTGAATTTTGTATCTGACAATCTTGAATCTTGAATTTGAAATCTTCAATCCGGTTGGGGAACGCGGAGTGAATAATGGCTTCTAAGGACCTGCCCATCCCAGTCGAGCGGATCGAGAAAGCGATTCTTCTAATCCGGGGACAGCGGGTCATGCTGGATAGCGGTCTCGCTGAACTTTACGGGGTCACGACGAAGCGGCGCAATGAACAGGTGCGACGGAACGCCTCCCGTTTCCCTGCAGACTTCATGTTTCAGCTTGATGAAAAAGAAACGTCGGCTTTGAGGTCGCAATTCGCGACCTCAAAGAAAGGCCGAGGTGGCCGTCGCTATTTACCATATGTTTTTACCGGGCAAGGTGTGGCAATGTTATCCTCTGTTCTCAAAAGTGAGCGAGCTATCGAGGTTAACATCGCCATAATGCGGGTTTTTGTGCGGCTTCGTGAGATGATGGCAACGCAGAAGGAACTGGCCCTCAAACTGCGGGAACTGGAAGGCCGGATTCAAGACCACGATGAGCAAATTGTGGCCATCTTTGAGGCTATCCGCCAGCTCATGACGCCACCGGAGAAACCCAGAAAACGAATAGGGTTTGAAGTGAAGGAGGCGGCGGCACGCTATCGCAAGAATCCGTGGAGGAAATAGGGAAAGAGAAAAAGGATTTACCTCCTTAAATTGAGGATGGCAGCTCGGCAAGGAGCTGGGAGAGTGGGAGTAGGGAAGGAAGCCGTTGGTTGGATCGGGATAAACGACATCTGCAAGCCTTGAAAAGTGGTTATCTGACCAAAGGAGCGGGATGGAGAAGAAGGCTTTCCGAATTCTTTGTTATTACTTTCAGCGGCGCGAATGTGATTTGTTCGGTGGCCCACAGAGGGGAGGCCGGTGAGCGTCAACCAGTCTTTGCACAGGAGAACTTCGATTATCACCGAGCGAAGATGTTTTTGCAATGAAAACGCAGGCCTGAAAAAAGAGGAATAGAGGAGAACTGGTTCTGTTTCTCATGGAAGTCACAACTCATCATTGTCACTGGTTGGAAATAGACTGTTTCAAGGTCCCTTCTTTAAAGTGGTGGATCTGGACCGAAATGGAGCTGCTCTGCAAATGGAAGATCTTGAACGAAGTAGGTGTCAGGATCAAAGCAAGGCTTGAGAATCTTGGTTTTCGGCAAGTTGATGTGCATCATGACAAAATCCCTGAAGGGCTGAGGTGGGGCGAAGAAAATGGCAGCCAATTAGTGTAGACGTATCATGGAAAGAGAAAGCATGCGTTCTGAGATCAGCCGTCGGGCCAGTGAGGTATTTCATACCGATGCTCTGACTGCTCCCCAGATGACGCTGCGAGGTGGTTACGCAGTGGACAGCTATGACTTCGCACCGCCACATGACCCGGTTCTCGACAAAATGACGGATACGTATCTTGAGGCATACACTTTCTGGGGTCTTGCTTATCTCGACCCTGCTTCGTGGCGGCACTACCTGCCCCACCTAATCGACTACACGTTCCGGCACATGGACGATCCTAAGATGGCTGTTGAAGGACTGCTCCATAATCTGCGACCACCGGATAGGGAGCCTCCGCGACTTGCTTCCCTCACAGCAGAACAGGAAACGGTGATCGTTGCATTCCTGGAAGAGGTGGCTTTCAGTGAAGACTCTGCGAACAGGGACTTTGCAAAACAGGTGCTCGAAGAATGGTGGATTCCTGATGCGCTGTACCGGAGGCGCTAACCCATCGCTCAACGGGAATGCCGCGAAGTCAAGTTAGCCGGTTAGCTGTGCATTAGCAGGTATCATCCGTTGTCCCGTAGCCATGTTGATGGCCAAGGCTCTTCCAAATTGCCGGAGTTTAGAGTAAAATAGATGCATCTACAGACCGATTAAGGGTCGCAGAATTGTCCATACAGAAAGACAAGGCCGAATCCGTATTATCAGCGCCAGATTGGCGGCAAACAGGGAAAGGTTGAAGTATGAAGAAGATGAAAGATGCCCCCGATATGCTGGAGGGGTACGACTTCACAGGTGGAGTTAGAGGCAAGTATGCGAAGCGGTATGAGGGGGGTACCAACGTCGTAGTCGTTGAACCCGACGTTGCTGAGAATTTTCCAGACCACGACTCGGTCAATGAGGCTCTCCGCGGCTTGGCTGCAATTATTAGAAGGCAGAAGGAGGCCGAACAAAGGCATGAGGGACGCTCGTAAATTCGCGTCCCTCATGCCTGTCGTTATGGCAATCAACTGAACAGGAGCATCAGATATGGACGGCAAGATTCCTCGTCTCGATAAGTCACAGCTTACGGTCTCTTCGCTTCACGACGTTCTCGAAGAAAAGCGTTACTGGTTATCCCGAAGCGCAACTGAACGTTTGAACGCTATCGAATTGAATCGACGGATGGTATATGGCTCAGATCGAACTACACCCAGACTTCAAAGACTTCTTGAGACTGCTGAACTCTCATCGTGTTGAGTACCTCGTCGTAGGGGGCTACGCGGTGGGCTATCATGGTTACCCGCGCGCAACGGGAGACCTGGATATTTGGATTGGCCTGAGTGAAGCAAACGCCGAGAAGACGGCGAAGACACTCCACGATTTCGGAATGTCGGCACGGGAGGTGACAAAGGACCTTTTCACTGAAAAGAATAGGGTAATACGAATTGGCGTTCCCCCCGTTCGGATTGAAGTGATAACGACAGCCTCCGGCATTGATTTCGAACAATGCTACAAGCATCGAGAAGTAATAGACATGGACGGCATTCCCGTAAACTTCATTTCCTTGGATGATCTTAGGGCCAACAAAAGAGCATGTGGCAGACACAAAGACTTGGAAGACCTGGAGCACCTGCCATAACCTGTCGCACCACCGGATTGCCGATAAAGTCGGCTCCCGGTGAGCTTTTCGTTACGTTTGTCAATCGTCTCCTCAGCACCGCCAAGAACACGGGTTTGCCTCTTCCGATTACACTGCGAAGAGGGATGCAAAGCTAACACATGCCAGATCTCACTTCCCACTGGGACGATTTGCTGAATAGAATACGCCTTGAGGGCGACTGGGAACGGTGGGTCGCATTCTTTGCTGACGGCGTGTGCGAGATGGCTGAAAATGCAGCGGGGGCTGCGCGAGAGCTGTTCAAAATTGCAGGCGAAGACCGGTCCCGCATTCAGCCGCTCCGTTTCTCCATATCCCCGCTTCTGTCTCTTTTTCCGTTTCTCCGGACCCCCGGGGGGGATCTCGGGTTTTGAGTGGCTGGATCTGAAGGAGGATGTCCCCGACGGGCCACGATTCCCCTGGGTGATCTTAGGCTTTGCAACAACAGGGTTCAGGTGTCCTCCGCATCGGCTCTGAGACGCACGTGCCGAGGTGCAGAGGACGCCTCCTGTTGTCATCACTCGGAGGATCAGAGGTGCAGCAGTCTTCTCGCGTTGCTCTCGTAGATCTTCTGTTTGGTGGGGCCAGGGAGGTCGATCCTCTCCAGGGCCTCTATGGTCTTCCTGATGGATAGGCTCCCGTTTTCCACATCATAGGGCATATCCGTGCCGAAGAGCACATGGTCTTCCCCGAAAAACTCCAGACCGCATCGCAGGGCCGAGGGATTGCCGTTCAGGGCGGTGTCGGCATAAAACATCCTAAAATAATCGATCGGCTGCTTGGTGAGTCCTGGGAAGTACTCGGTGCCGAGGCGCTCGAGGCCGTTGCCGTAATGGATCATGATCCTGTCGGCGAAGTAAGGCACCATGCCCCCGCAGTGATGGGTGATGAACTTGATGGTGGGATACTTCTCGAGAACACCGGCAAAGACCAATCGCGCCATCGCAGCCGTCGTGTCGTAGGGCCACCCGAAAATCGAGAATATCTGGTGATAGGAGATCTTTTCGGTCGCATAGTCGGTGTCATGAAGGCGTCGAACCGGATGAATCCAGATTGGCAAGTCCAGGTCCGACATGAGCCCGTAGAGCGGCATGAATTCTTCAGAGCTCAAGGGCTTCCCGTTGATGGTGCCGTAAATCTGCACGCCCTTGAACCCCAGTTCCTTGATCGCCCTCTCCGCCTCCTTCAGTGCAGCGTCCATGTTGTTCATGGGAATGTTGGCGATGGCGGCGACGTATCGACGGGGATTTTTGGCCACGAGTTCGGCCATCTCGTCGTTGGAGATTCTCGCAAGTTCGGCCGCTTCCTCCGGGCCGGCGATCTCCTCTACGGCCGGCATGGTCGTGCTCACAACCTGAACCACCTCTTCAAACTCGTCCATGATTCGATGCCGTCTATCGGTATCCGTCAGGGCGGGCCTCCTGTCTTGCACCTTCCGTTCAGTGTCGAATTTGTCCGCATGTTTGTACAGGGCCTTCCTGTACCTGGGCAACATGACGTGGGTGAATATGTCGATCTTCATGCAGGTTCTCCTCCTTGGTTTCTGGCGGCCCGGCCGCCCGTTATCTCGGTTGGGTCGCAGGTTCCTTCAGAAGGCCGAGGGCTTTCTGTATCCGGACCTCCTTGTCCCAGCCTTCCTCCAGAAACTTGGTGTACTCGGCGTGTCGCATCTTGACCGTGATCGCGCCGGTTTGGTCCAGCCATTTCTTCCATGCCGGCGTCCCTTGTGCCTTTTCCAGCGCGTCCTCGATCTTCTTGACCACTGCCTGATCCATGCCCGCAGGACCGAAAACCGAGAAGACCGTGTCGTTGTAGTAGTCGTAGCCAAGCTCAATGGATGTGGGGACATCCGGAAGCCCGGAGTACCTTTCTTTGGTATGCACAAGGAGACACCTCATCTGGCCGTTCAGGGCCTTGTGCAGGTCCCCCGCGGAGACCGCATCCACGTGGCCTCCCAAGGCGGCCGTCTCAGCGGGTGCGGTGCCTTTGTATGGGACATGGGTCCATTTGATCTTCTCCTTCATGGCAATCACTTCCATGATCACATGCAGGGGCGAGCCGGTTCCCATGGAGGAGTAGGTCACCTTCCCCGGGTTCTTCCGTGCGTATTCCACCATGTCCTTGAAGGTCTTGAACGGGGAGTCGTTGCGGACCAGCAGACCGCTCACGGCCCCTGCGTAAGCATAGATGAAGGTGAAGCTCGAAAGAGGCTTGTATTTCATCTTCAGGGCCAGCGGGACCCTCACGATCCCTGTGCTGGTGCCTGCCGCCAGGGTGTAGCCGTCCGGTTTCTCGCCCGCAAGGAGGGCGAGGCCAACCGTCCCGCCGCCGCCGTCTTTCGTCTCGATGATTATGTTCTGGCCCAGCACCTTCTCCGCTTCAGGGGTCAAAGCGCGGATACTCGTATCTACAGTGCCTCCCGGTGCGAAAACGCAGAACATGGTGATGGGTCTTTCCGGGTACCCTGCGACGGCTGTGGTGGTGAAGACGGCAGCAGCAATGGCCACGACCAAGATCGAAATTCCAATTCGCAAAATCTTCATTTCTTCGTCCTCCCTGAAAAAAGGTTTCGTGCGACCAGAAATCCCGGCCCCCTGGGCGCGGGACCATACACTCCATCTCAAGGCCTATTTCAATGAAATCACCCTCGTCCGGCCGGGGCCCGGTCGCGCCTCGATCCCTCCCGGAAGAAGGATATCAATCGACCTCGTCGCTCGTCCCCAGCTTGCTCGGCTTCTTCCCGAAAAAGGGAAGAATAAAGAGAATCAAGGCGACGATCATGAGGACGCAGGAAATGGGCCTGGTGAAGAAGATGGAAAAGCTGCCATTCGAGATGAGAAGGGACCGGGTGAAGGCCCCTTCCATCAATTCGCTGATCACGAAGCCCATGATCAACGGCGCGCCTTCGTAACGGAATTTTCTCATGAGAAAACCGAGCACGCCGAAAATGAGCATGATGATTAGGTCCGGCACGGCGTTCTTGAGCGTATAGGACCCCAGGATACAGAAAAAGAGGATCAGCGGCGCCAGAACGGAATAGGGAATCGTCAGAAACCGAACCCAGATGCCGATCAAGGGGAGGTT
Source organism: uncultured delta proteobacterium (assembly GCA_963740905.1). Lineage (GTDB taxonomy): Bacteria > Desulfobacterota > DSM-4660 > Desulfatiglandales > HGW-15 > JAFGDM01. Next base: position 40,466 of record CAVUFY010000013.1, on the reverse strand, counting down.
CAAAATGACGAGCATCACATTGCCCACATACATGCTCGCAATGACCCCCCAGAAGAGGGCCGGCTGCTCCTTGATGAGCATGGGGCCGGGTGTGAGGCCGTTGATGAGGAGCGCGGCGAAGATGATGGCCATGATCCCGTTGGTTGGGATGCCAAGGGTCATCAAGGGGATGAAGTTGGCTCCGGAACAGGCGTTGTTGGCGGATTCCGGACCTGCCACGCCCTCTATCGCGCCATGGCCGAATTTCTCGGGATGTTTGGAGATCTTTTTCTCGATGCTGTAGGAGGCAAAGGTCGAGGCGATGCCCCCTCCGCCGGGGATGATTCCAACGAAAAAACCGATGACCGTGCCTCGGATGATGGGCCAGATGGAATCTTTCCAGTCCTTCAAGGAGGGGAGCAGGTGAGAGACACGTTTTTGGTACACCTCGGCCTTCAATTGCACCTCGAGATTGGAGATCACCTCAGCTACGCCGAAGAGGCCGACGATCACAGGGACGATACCCAGCCCCTCATACAGAAAATTGAATCCGAAAACGAATCGGTCCACATTGCTGAACACGTCCAGACCCACAGAACCGAGAAAGATGCCGAGGGTGGCCATGGCCAACCCCTTTGCCTGGGAGCCGGAAGACATGAAGGTGATCAGATTCAGGGCGAGAACCAGCAGGGCAAACATCTCGGGTGGCCCGAAGCGGAGGGCGAAATTGGCAAGTGTCGGTCCAAGGAGCATCAGTCCCAGGGTGGCAAAGGTGCCTGCGATAAAGGAGCCGAATGCCGAGATTCCCAGGGCCGGACCGGCCCTTCCCTGGCGAGCCATCTGATACCCGTCCAGACATGTGACGACCGAGTCCACCTCTCCTGGGATGTTGAGCAGGATCGAGGTGGTTGAGCCCCCGTATTTTGCCCCGTAGTAGATGCCGGCCACCATGACGATGCTGGAAACGGGGTTGAGATAATAGGTCAAGGGCAGGAGCAGAGAGATGGTGGCCCCCGGTCCCAGACCGGGTAGAACCCCGATCACCGTGCCGAGCAGAACCCCGACAAAACAGAAGAGAAGGTTCATAGGGTCGGCCATAACCGAAAAACCCAGGGTTATATTCGACCAGAAATCCATCAGAAGAGCCTCTCGACGATTCCCTGCGGAAGGGGGGCATGGATCAGAAAGCTGAACACGAAGTAAGTGGCAAAGCTCGTCACCAGGGCAAAGAAGACGGCCGTGGTCCAGCGGTGGCGGCTTACGAAGCGGCTCACCAGAAGAAAGAAGAGGATGGTCGTGGCGATAAACCCGATCCGCTCCAGCAGGAGGGCATAGACGAGGATAAAGAAAAAGGTCAAATAGATTGCATTCTTGTTCGCCCCGGCGTTCCAGAACCTGACCGGCTCGCTGCCTGCTTTTTGCGCCTGTGCCAGGATAATGATGGAGAATGCTCCCAACACGAGGCCGGTCGCCAGAGGGAAGAACCCGGGGCCGGGCCCGGTGAAAGTTCCCACATGCATCTGAAGAGAGCCGGCGCAAATGCCGATGGAAACGGCCAAGAGGAACAGACCGGATATGACGTCATATCTTCGCATTGCTTCTCGTGTTGAACTAAACCCTTGCCTCTGGGTCTTTAAAGAGCAGCTGCATCGGCAAGGGAACCCGCAGCCGGATGGCCCCTTCCGGGCATCCGTAGACGCAACAACTGCAATGCGCGCAGAATTCCGGGTACGCGACCTCCGGCACGCTCCCGGCCTCGGATCCGAAAAATACGTCTTCGGCGCAGTGCTCCGCACAAAAACCGCATGAGGTGCATTTATCCCTGTCGATGACCGGCGGCATGGAACTCTCCTTTCAACCCTTCTTCACTTCGACGACCGGGCGGCCGTTCTTCTTTCGGATGAAGATCTCTTTTCCGTCCATCACCGGATCCGTAAGGGGGAAATCACTGCGTCGGTGAAGGCCCCTTGTCTCCCTGCGAGCCTCGGCGCTGATGAACACCAGTTCCCCCAGATCCATCAGGTTCAAGGTCTCCAGGCAGCGGGTGAGTTCCCATCGGTTTCGTGCGATCAGGGACTCATCCACCTTCTCTCTCATCCTCCGAAGGTATTCCAGTCCGGACGAAAGCAAGCTCTCGGAGCGCACCACCCCTGCATAGTCCTGCATGATCTGTTGAAGGGCGATGTTGGTCTCTTTCCAATCCGGGCCGTCTTTCCCGGCCAGGAGTCTTTGTATCCGCTCCTTGTTCGAATCGATCTCCGCCTTCTCCCCCTCGAAAGACGGTGCCTCCCGGCAGTAGTCCGCCGCGCTCTCTCCGGCGATCCAGCCGTAGGTGGCTGCGCAACTGATGCCGCCCATGGACTCGTCCCCTGCGGAGTAGAGCCCGGGGAGGGAGGTCTCGCCCTTTTCATTGATCCAGATCTTTCCCTCGGGGATGATGTGGTAGGTCTGAAATTCGATGGGATGCGTTCGAAAGTCGATGCCTTGCTCTTTCATGTAGTCGAGGAGCGGCGCGTTTCCCTCGTGCCACAACCAATGCATCATGTATTCGTAATCCTCTTCCGAGATCCCCCGGCAGTCCATGTACACAGGGCTCTTCCCGGACTTGAGGAACTCCTCCAGGTACACCCCCTTCACCTCGGGGGTCATGTCCCCGTAGATCCGGTTCGGCGCGTCGACATAGGGACCGATTGGCTTGCCCTCGGAGTCTCGAAGCACACCGATCCAGGTGGCCTGGCCGAAGCGGCTGAAATAGCGCGGACCCACGTGACGTTTAGGCATTTCCGGGCTGACGATGTCCGCCCCGGCGCGGTAGGCCATGGCGCGTCCGTCGCCGGTCAGCGTCAGGTTGCCGGGTATACTCGGCATCCAGGCCGGAGTGGGAGCGGGATACAGTCGATCGAGGCAGCCGGTACCCAATATCACCGCCTTTGCCTGGAAAACCAGCAGGACATCTTCCCTTGTGTCAATTCCGACGGCTCCGCAGACCCGCCCCCCCTCTTTCAAAAGATCGAGACCCATGACCCGGTTGACGATCTCGGCCCCTCGTTCACGGACCTCTCGAATCAGAATCTTTTTTTGGTTCCGCCCTTCGTATTTCAGATGGGTCAGGACGTCCCCGGGAAAGGAGTGACCGGCAAACTCCCAGCGTCCCTGGTACTTCATGGGGATGCCCCATTTGTCCCAAAGCTTCACGATGTCAAAGGACTTGGCCAGAAAGGCGCGCAGCACCTGGGAAGCCGTGCCGGACTGCATGGTCTTCAGCTTGGGCGTCTTCAGACATTCCCGCATGAAGAGACCCAGATCCGGGCCATGGACCTCCGGGATATAGCACCAGAAATGATCGTTTCCTCCACGCCCCCTTCCGCTCTGGAGGGCGTGGCCCTTCTCGGCCAGGACGACCCTGGCGCCCTTTTCAGCCGCGCGAATCCCGGCCATCAAGCCCGCGATCCCGGCACCAATGCAAAGGACATCCGTCTGTATTCTCTTGATCTTCACCTCGTCCTCCACGGGTTTTTCAGAGAGACCGGCCGATGAATCCCCTCCACCGACGAACGAAAAAGCCGATAAAGGAAAATGACAAAATTTCCCCTCGGGAGGGGAAGGACATCGAACTGGAAGATGAGCACGAACTCGTGCTCATCCGGAACGAAACATTCCGGAGCCGCGCAATTAGGAATTTACGGTTTCAAATGCCTCAAGCTGAAGGTTGAATCCTGGCTGCTGAGAGATTCATCCAGAAACCCGCATTTCTGAATGGTCACTACCTAGTGGATTCGCGCGTTCGTGTCAAGAGAAAAAGCGGTGGGAGGAAAAGCGGCGGGGAAAGACGAAGTTGATGAATGTGGCCAGCATGATCAGATTCTTCTGGAATAAGACAGGAGTCACGGGCCTCTATGTTTGTGGACCGCTCCCTTGCCTGTGAAGAGGCCGTGGCGCGAGCCGCGGATCTGTTGTAGGAGTAACGGGCCTTGAACCTGGACAATTCCCATTTGAGTTACAGAGGCTTCAGTCTGTCGCGGCTAATGGATGAAGAAGACCGTAATAGACCTCATCCAGGGTTAAGTTGTCAAGAACTCGGTGGGATCGCCACGTCGTCCAGTTTTTCAGGATCAGCGCCTGGTGGCTGATGTAGACAGCAAGATACAGGTGTTCAGTCGAAATATCATTTGCTTTATGTTCGATATCAATTTTGAAAAAAACTGCTTGACACGATTCCCGGCGCCTCATAGGATGCCATCCGATGAGACTGGATGAGATTGGAACCAAGATCAGAGCCGAACGAAAAGGGAGTGGTCTGACCCTCAAACAATTGGCTCGAAAGGTGGGGATCAGCTCGATCACCCTCCAAAGAATTGAAGTTGGGAAGAGTAGCCCATCCGTCATACTTCTTTCTCAAATCGCTCATGCAGTAGACAAACCAATTTTTGCCTTTTTTGAAGAAGAGACAGGCTCATTTGTCCATATCAAACGAAGGAACCAACGTTTAGTATCGAGCCGGACCTTAAAGGGCACCATCATTGGGCCCCGGAGGATGATCGCAGACAACATCGTCGTCACCCTGGGAGAATTGAAGAAAGGGAAGAACATTGATCCTCATACTAATCCCGGTGTGGAATGGGTATACCATCTGGAAGGGAAGTGCGAATTCAAACTCAACGGGCAAAGCTTCATTATCGAAGCGGGGGATAGCATCTGCTACAATGCACGACTGGAGCATTCAGTAACCGCACTGGAAAAGCTAAAGTTCTTCAGCATTTGTGTGGAGCAAAGGGAATGACTACAAAAGGCGATAAGGACGGATTACTTGCGATCTGACCTCTCAGCGGCTCCGAGGCATGCTATTATGCCGACACCATTTCCATTGCTGTCCAAAATAAACAAAAATCTGCCATGTAGCCATTGAGTTTTCAATACGTTAGGGTTTCGGAATGCCCCGTTCATGGTTTAGGTTGTCCCTCTTAGAAGGTGCTGTCCAAGACCAGGCAACGATAAGACATGTTGGACAGGCTTTGGCATTATGGGTTGTACATCGAATGGGCGGTCGATCCATTCCCAGAGATCCCGGTAGGTAAAGAGGTTCCAGCGCAAGAATGCCACCAAGTTCGAAAGTGACCATCCGAACTTGGATTTGAACTGAAGGTACTTGATCAGCAGCATGGCAATTAATGCTGTCCAAATCTGAGTGTAAAGAGCGTTTTCACTGGTCCCAACAAAGGTTTTGATTTTCAAATTCTGCTTCAAGGCCTTGAAGAAAAGCTCTATTTGCCAGCGGTCCTTGTAGATGGCCGAGATGGTGTTGGCGCTGAACTTAAGATGGTTGGTGAGCAAATCGATTTCCCGTTCGTTTTCAGCGTCCCAAACTACCACTCTGCGAAGGATGTGGGGGCAGTCTTTTTGAGCATAGAAACCGTTGAATCGGATCAGTTGATCCCGGAGCACGTTGCCGGTGGTGGGAATGAGGTTTTCCTCCAAGACGGTATAGACTGCATTCTCCTTCAACCGGGTGACAAAAAAGATACCTTGCTCCGTCCAGGAACTGAACAGCTTGTACTCATTGTACCCTCGATCCATTGTGACTATAGATCCAGGGGGCAGTGGGATCTTTCTGGCAATGGTCACATCATGCTTCTTGCCGTTGGAAATGTAGGCATAGGAGGGGAAGTACCCGTCATGATCCAGGAGGAGATGCAGTTTGACCGCACCTTTGGTTCGACGGAACTCAGCCCAAGGAAAAAGGGCCAGGCAAAGAGATATGGTGCTTGAGTCCAGGGAAAGCAGCTTGTTCTTGAAGCGGAATTTACGGTTTTTCGGAGCGGTCAACTTGCACATGTTGGCCGTCTCGTAAAATAGATCGCGAAAGACCTGCCAGGGTCTGTGGGTATTGGCATAGGAAAGAGTCGATTTGTTTGGGGCTTCTTTCATTCCTAGATGCCTCAGCTTTCCCATGGTGCATGCCAACCCTCCGCAGATTTCCCGGAGGCTTTTGGCTTGGGCCAACTGGCAGAACAGCATCGCCACAAAATGGTCCCAGGAGCTATATCCTTTAGAATAGCGTTCAGCACCATGCTTCAAAACCAACTGATAGAACTGAACACGGCTGAAAAGAGCAACCAGTTGACTAAACAGGCTTGCACAACGTACCATAGCTTTCTGTCCTCCTCTGGTTTTGGGATTTCGCTGCTGTTGGCGCAACAACGATTTCCCATGAGGAGGACAATTTTTCAATCACTTTCTAAAACCGTTTTTGGACAAGAGTGGCCGACACCATTTCATCAAGTCACACGAAATTCTGGCCGCCATAATTCTGCCACAGTTTTCATGTTCGATTCGTTTAGGCAAGCTTTTCGAATACACTATTCCGAAGTAATTTGTTTCCACATTGAAAGAATTCGCACGAGACCCTTTTGTTTTGGGATGTCGGACTTCTCTTACGTATCTGGCCGTATTTATGAAGAGCGTACCCGTTTTGTTCAACATCGCCGGTGTTCATGTCCACCTGTCGGTTCTATCGTTCAGATTCTCTGTTCGCTTGTTTGAAGCTTTTAATTTTCTGGCGTCATCTATATTTTATGCTTTTCATTGTTCTTCGAACAACACGCTGATTTTCTATGGCCGCAAACTATTTGAGTAACGGGCTGACTTTGTCCTTTCAATGGTGAGATCGATGGGGCGTTGCAATGGTCACGACGCTGAGGTGTTTGTGTGTGAGACCTAGAAGTAAACCGATTCGTACAAAAAGGAACCAAATATGAGCTACTTAATCACCGGCGGAACTGGATTTATCGGTGCACACATCGCCGGACTTCTGTTTCAGGACGGCGAAGAAGTTGTGACTTACGACATTGGCCCGAGAAGAGAAATCCTAGACTATCTCCTGTCAGGGGAAGGAACTTCCCGTCTTAAGGTCATTAGCGGTGACATTAGAGACTTGGCTCACATCCTACGCGTAGTCAAGGAACATCATGCGACAACGATTATTCATATGGCCGCGGTTCTGACAATAGAGGCTTCGGCAAACCCTGCCCTGGCATTGCAGGTTAATTGCGGTGGGATGGTTAATATCCTTGAGACTGCAAGAATACTAGGCGTGGAAAAGCTGATTTATGCGAGCAGTAACACCGTCTTCGGGCCCGCTGAGAAGTACAAAGAGGAGTTTATTCCGAACGACGCCCCGCATTATCCATCGACCGTATACGCTTCGTGTAAGTCATTCAATGAGCGACTGGCAGAGCACTACTTCAAGGAGTATGGCGTGGATAGCATAGGCTTAAGGTTCCCTGTAGTGTATGGAACAGGTCATATAGGGGGAATGTCAGCTTTGATAACCGAAGAACTGATGGCTAAGCCGGCCCTCGGAAGACCGGGTAGGGTGCCTTGCGGCGACGACACCCTTAATTGGCTGTATGTTGAGGATGCCGCAAGAGCGGTTTTAATGTCAAGCAAGAAGGGGGTCACAAAAACCAAATGTTTTAATATCGATGGCGAAATATGTTCAGTAGCTTCGGCAACCGAACTAGTGAAGAAGTTGATCCCTGAAGCGAATATTACTCTTCTTCCGGGGTATACCGGATTTTCCGGAAGACTTGAAACGAGCAAAATCAGGGAGGAGATAGGCTATCGTCCTCAGTGGACTTTAGAGAAGGGGATAGAGCAGGTTGTTAATGAGACTCGAAAAAGAGACAAGTTGCGGGTCGCAAATTGAAGCATGAGGAATCGATCATCAAGAAAGCAGAGTCAGCATATTCGGAGAAAGGAGATATGCAGGTGTCAGAGTTGAGCATATGGCCAATCAAAATGGGAGTTGCTCCGGATGGAGACAAATCCGGTTTAACCCACGGGCTCAATCAAGGTGTGAAAATCGATACGGCTGTGATTGTTTATGTAATAAGGGGAGCTAAAGAGAATATCATTGTCGATACTGGCATGGGAAGTCCCGAGTGGAGCGAGAAATATCACCACAGAAAACTCTTTCAGCATCAAGACCTGTCGACGGGCCTCAAGAATCTCGGGTTGCACCCGGACGACATTGACATTGTAATCTGCACCCACTTGCATTGGGATCACTGTTTCAACAACGATCTGTTTAAAAAGGCGAGGATACTCGTGCAGAAAGATGAGTTAAGGTATGCCATTGCTCCGCTTCCCATGCACGCCCTTTTTTATGAGTCTCAAGTGATCAAGATGCGACCCCCGTGGCTGAGAGCGATTGAGAACATTGAACTCGTTGATGGCGATATAGAGATATCTCCAGGTGTCGATATCGTAAAGATCCCTGGCCATACGCCGGGATTTCAAGGTGTGAATGTGAAGACACCGAAGGGAAATTACTTCATCGCCAGCGATTTCTGTCCGCTCTTTGAGAATTGGGAAGGCGTTTCCCCGTTGAAGCATATTGTGTCGCCGATTCATGTAAATCTTGAAGACTATTATGATTCCTTCAGGAAAGTGGAGGCGATTGCAGATTTCGTGCTGCCCGGGCACGATATAAAAGTTTTTGAAAGAGAGTCGTATCCATAAGGAAATGAATTTACTTCTACCGATATGCTTCGCTTAAAGTCTACTAAGAGTCTCGCATTGATCCGCATGGGAGAAAAGGAGGGACATAGAGAGTGCTAGTTGACTATTGCTGCGGAGTCTGTTTGTTGCGGGTGGAAAGTTCAAATAGTTAAGGGGGGGAGATAGCTATGTTAGCTGTTGTCAAAAGCAAGGCAGAAGTTGGGATAAATATCTTGGATGTTCCAGAACCTCGGATCAGGAAAGACGAGATTATGATCGAAGTTAAGGCATGTGGAATATGCGGTTCGGATCTGCATATTTATGAGTGGGAGCCTTTTATCAGGTGGGTGACATTACCGAGGGTTCTGGGGCACGAGGTGGCCGGAGTGATACATGAGGTTGGCGAAGAGGTAACTGGATTTGAGCCCGGAGACCGTGTCGTGACAGAGACATGGGGCGGGTGCGGCAATTGCTACTATTGCAGATTGGGAAAATTTAACCACTGTATGTATCAGAAAAGGATAGGTCAGCACGTGGATGGAGGTATGACTAAATATGTAACCGTTCCAGCAAATAGTCTGTACAAAATTCCAGAGGAAGTAGATTTTCTGGAGGCGTCGGTCATTGAACCTTTGGGAGTTATGTTACACGCATTTGAAAGGTGTGATATGAAGCCTGGGGATGATGTAGCTATCATTGGGCCAGGTCCATTAGGGTTGCTTGGAGTGATGCTGGCAAAGGCAAGCGGCGCCTCAAAAGTGTTTGTGTCTGGTTTGAAAGCAGACAGTGAACGCCTGGAATTTGCGCGGAAGTTGGGAGCCGTCACTGTTAATTCGGCGGACGAAAACCTGAAGGATAAGATCTTCGATCTGACGGACGCCAAAGGCGTTGATATCGTTATGGATGTAAGCGGTGGAAAAGGTTCATTAACCGAGGCGGCAGGCGTCGCGAAATTGGGCGGGCAAATCGGCTTGGTGGGTCTGGGGCCGGAAAGTATGTTTAACGCTAATATCATCGTTGATAAGGAACTGTCAGTGCAAGGTTCCTTCCGAAGGCAACCTTCGAGTTGGTACAGGGCGATAAAGCTAGTGGCGAGCAGAGTTGTAGATGCCAAGTCAATCATAACACACGTTCTGCCTTTGGAACGCGCTGATGAAGGATTTCAAAGCTTGTTACGCAAAGAGGACGTTAAAATTGTTCTTGTTCCTCAAAGCTTAGAATAGGGCTAGGAGCTGTCTGTAAGCGGGTATTGAGCCGATTGTCTCTGTGGTGGTGGAGGAGCGATGGAATTTAAAGATCAAGTAGTCTTAGTGACCGGAGCCGGGAAGGGAATCGGGAAAGCTATTGCGATGAAATTCGCCCTGGAAGGGGCATCTGTGTGCATTAACGATATTGTCCTTGAGGATGCGGAAAGAACGGCCCGTGAATTGGAAGGGCTGGGGGGAAAGTCACTTGCTGTTCAAGGTGATGTATCCGACGAACAAGATGTGGGGAAACTGGTCGAGCTTCTAATCGACCGATTTGGAACAGTAGATATTCTTGTGAATAACGCGGGGGTGGGTGACGGCCTTATGGTGGAGGATATGACGTATGAGGTATGGAAGAGGGTCGTTGACGTCAATTTGAACGCTGTCTTTCTTTGTTGTAAGGCTGTAATGCCCATCATGCAGAAGAAGAAATACGGGAAAATCGTAAACATTGCGTCAGTTGCGGCAAAGCGAACAAGTTTCCATGGGGGGGCGCACTATACCGCCTCAAAAGCCGGTGTTCTTGGGTTTACAAGACACTTGGCGTACGAACTGGCTCCGTGCGGGATTAATGTCAATGCGGTTTGCCCAGGTGCCACACTAACCCCTCTCTTGAGATCGCGGACATCAAAAGCGGAGTTGGATGCCGAACTTGGTCGATTTCCGTTAGGAAATTTCTGTGAACCTGACAACATCGCTGATGCTGTTTTATTTCTTTGCTCGAAGCAAGCTAGGATGATTGCTGGTCAAGCCATCGATGTTGATGCCGGTGAGCTTCTGGGGTGGACTGATTTTGCAACCTATAGAAAATCCCGGAAGGAATATGCAAGGAAATTTCTTCATAGGGAGCAATAGAAGAGACTTGGCGTTAACTGCGAATTTGATCCCACACGATCTTATCGATCTCTAACACTCATTTGCCCACAAGAGAACGGAAGATGAGAGGAATATAGATGAATATCAGCCAGGAAAGGAGGTGGGTCTTTTATCGAAAATGGGGAGGGGATAGGAGAATGTCTTTCAAACTTTAAGCATTAGAAAGGAGCCTAGGCATGAAAGAAAGAGGAAAAAAGTCTGGCGTGTGTGTAATAACATTGTTGGTGCTTGGAGTTTTGCTGGGTGGCTTTTTGTGCGTGTCTCAATCGACTATGGCTGCCGGTGTTCCGGATATAAAAATAGCTGTAGTGTATCCCCTCTCAGGAGCACTATCTCGTAACGGAAACCTTATGGTGCAGGGCGTAAAGGCAGCAATGGGCTGGGTTAATGATAACGGGGGCATAAAATCCCTAGGAGGCGCTAAATTGGTGCCGGTTGTTGCTGATAGCGGAAGCACTGTGGAAGGAGCTGCGAGCGCTATGGACCGTGTTTGCAGGGATCCCAATATCCTTATGGCGGTCGGGTGCTGGGCGAGTTCCTTCACCCTGGCAGCCACCGAGATCACCGAGCGCCTCGGCATTCCCCAGTTCAGCATCAGTTTTACCGATACGCTTCATCAACGGGGTTTTAAGTGGGGGTTCTACGTGAGCCCGCCTAGCTCCGTCTTTGGCGATTTGGGGATGAAGAGCGCGATCAATTTGGCTAAGTCTCTCGGGAATCCTCCAAAGACTGCGTTCCTCATTTCTGATAATCAGGCCGCATCGCGAGCTCACTGTGCGGGCGTCAAGAAGACTTTTGCCAACCTGGGTATTCAGGTCGTAGGGGAAGAAGTGTATACGATGGGAACCCTGACGGATGCCACCCCAATCATGCAGAAACTGAAAAGCGCCAATCCTGATATTGTGGTTTTCGCTCCTTCATCCATTCAGGAGGCTCAGGTACTCTTGATGAAGAAGCGCGAACTGGGGATTAATAAACCGTTTATAGGGTCTACTGGTGCCCATGCCGATCCATCCTTCCGTCAGGTAGGGGCCCAATATCTTGAAGGTTTTCTCACGATGTCAAATTCTTTCCCGCACAAGCTCACCCCGCAGGACTGGATTAATCGAACACTGGAGCAATGTCGTAAGGAATACTCTGATGAGGCCTTTATGGGGCAGGAGCTTACTCATCCTTGGAGCATGATCCCCATCATGGCAGAGATATTGGAACGCGCGGGCTCGAGAAATCGTGAACTCATAAGAGAGACAGCGCATAAACTGGATATCCACAACGTGATGGCAACAAGAGCCACGCCGAAACAAGGCATGGCCTTCGATGACAAAGGACGTATTGCAGAAAAATATCAAGGAGTCCTGCTTGTTCAGTGGCAAAATGGAGTCGCGCAAACTATCTACCCATCGGATCTCGCCTTGGCGAAGCCCATCTGGGTCACAAAATAGAGGCTCAGTTCCCGTTTTTTAGCTCAGTCAGGAAGACCTTCGTGAGTACGCTATGCCAGCTGCTTTATGGAGGTAGGGAGTACTCCAGGCCAATACTTATGCTTTGGCCTGGAGGAGGCTCTTAAGTATTGCATTACGAAAGCGTATTAATTTCACCTTTTTCCGGTCGTATAAGATTCAGAGAGTGGAGACGGGAAATGCAAATTTTTATCGAATCAATAATATCGGGCATATTGATAGGAGTCTCTTATGGAGTTTTGGCCGCTGGATTAGCACTCATCTTTGGAGTGATGAAGATTATCAACTTCGCCCATGCGGAGTTTGCAGTGCTAGCCATGTACTTCCCAACCTATTGGTTCCTTAACTGGTGGGGAATAGATCCCTTTATCTCTGCATTTCTTGCCCTTCCCATATTCTTCGTCCTTGGGTACGTGATTCATCGATTGTTGCTTGAAAGGATTATCGGGACTGCCGAGGCAGAGACATCAACCCTGATAATAACAATGGGACTTTCTTTGCTCATTTCCAACCTGATCCTTTTAGGATGGTCGGGAGCTCCCCGTATCATCAATCAACCGTATACCATGGCAACATGGTCCATCGGAGATATCCTGATAAACCGCGCTCAAGCTTATAGCCTTGTTATTTCGTTAGCATTAATTGGCGGACTGTTCGTCTTTATGAGCAAGACGTTAATTGGTAAGGCTATCAAAGCCGCGGCAGATGACCCAGAGGGCTGTGCCTATATGGGGATAAATCTACAGTTTGTATATGCTTTTGCTTTTGGTCTCGGTATTGCAGTAACAGGCGCGGGCGGGTGCCTTATGGCTACCTACCGTCCGTTCCATCCGTTTTTCGGAGAAACGATCATTATCATCCTTTTTGCCAGTGTCATACTGGGTGGGATGACAAGCATAACTGGAGCTCTCCTAGGGGGGCTAATTATTGGGCTTATTCAGCAAGTCAGCTTTTTCGTGATCCCTATAGCCCTTCAGAACGTGGCCGTATTTAGCGTTTTCGTAGTGTTTTTATATGTGAAGCCTCATGGGATTCTTGGTAAGAGAGGGCGCGTCGTATGAAGTCAGGAGGAAAACTAGAACGCTTTTTCGTCAAGCGCAGTTATCTTCCCATTCTGATTCTCTGCGCGGTAGGTGCTCTGCTTTCCTATTTTATGGGGCACGACCGCTATTCTCAACGAATCATTTTACTTGTAGTCCTCTGGGCTGCCGCCTCTTCGTCGTTTAACATTATCTCCGGTTATGCTGGGCAGGTCGTTTTCGGCTATATGATGTTTGTCGGCGCCGGCGCCTATACGACGGTCTTGCTTTTTAAATTCTGTGAAGTGACTCCATGGATAGGGATGTGGGCTGGAGTAATTATTGCTGGTGTTACCGCCCTAATTATTGGGCTACCGACATTGCGTCTGCACGGGGCTTTTTTCGCTGTGGCTACTGTGGCCTTTCCCTTGATAACAATCCCTGTTCTGAATCAATTGGGCCTGGAAGAACTGAGCATCCCCTTTACTGGGCACGGGGCTGAGTCTATGCAGTTCCGCGATATGCGATTCTACGTTTTAATTGCTATTGTTCTCCTTGGTATCGTTCTTACCGTGGTTCAGATGATGGAACGTTCTCGCTTTGGATTTGCACTGAGAGCCCTTAAGCAGAACGAGGATGCCGCGGAAGGAATGGGGGTCAATACTTATTGGATGAAATTGATGGCTTTCGTGCTCAGCGCGTGTCTAGGGGCATTGATGGGGACCGTGTATTCTTTCGGTTTACTATATGTTGTGACTACACATGCGGTTTTTGGTCTTTTCATCATTGTCAGAATTCTTAGTATTACTCTCGTAGGGGGAGTTGCCACGATGTGGGGACCGGTCATTGCTGCTTGTATATTGGTACCGACCGGTGAATTTTTGAACTCCCAGTTCGGAGACAGATATCCGGGTGTTCAGGATATTATTTATGGCGTTGCTCTAATTGCAAGCATTTTATATATGCCGGAAGGTATTTGGGGGAAAATGCGCAAGGTCTTTCGGATTCACCCATCAAGGTCAGATTTGCCAATGGTAGTGGGGGCCTCTAGAGATTATGATCGAAAATTTGCTGATTCACCAAGGTCGCAGGAGATGATTGAGATAACATTTCCCCAGCCAGGCGGCGTGCAATATGTCAACGAAGACCCCGTAATTCTAAAGATAGAGGATGTAAATAAATTCTTTGGTGGAGTTAGCGCTCTCTATGGGCTAAATGTTCAGATCCCTAGAGGTAAGGTCATCGGTATTATTGGTCCTAATGGCTCGGGAAAAACCACGTTATTCAACGTGATTAACGGTTACCTGACACCGGAGAAGGGGCGGATCATTTTCGAGGGCAGGGACATCACTCATTTTAAGCCACATGCTTCTTGCAGACTTGGGATTGGTAGGACGTTTCAGGTTCCGCAGGTGTTTACTAATATGACGGTGGTAGAGAACATAGCGATTGGCGCCTTGAGTCGGTGGGAGAATATTCGCAGGGCTTATGCTGCTGCGGAGGAGATTGCTCTTCAAATGGGACTCTCGGAGCGCGCCTATGTTCAGGCGGTAGGTTTAACTATGTGGGAAACAAAAATCCTGGAATTCTCGCGCGCTCTGGCAACTCGTCCTAAGCTGCTTTTGGTGGATGAACCCATGGCAGGATTGAACCCTGAGGAGACTATCCGTATAGGGAACATCATCAGGGCTATCGCTAAAAATGGCATCAGTGTTATTGTGATAGAACACGTAGTGCAGAGCCTAGTGAAGATAGCCGATTTGATGATCGGTTTGGATAATGGAAGTAAAGTGGCCGAAGGACCTCCTGCGGAGGTTATCTCCGATTCCCACATTATCGAAGCCTATCTTGGAGCGAAGTGGAAGGACCGCCATGCTGGACGTTAAGGAAATCACGACTGAATACAGTGGAGTGAGAGCTCTTCACAGTGTATCACTCGCATTGAAGACCGACGAGTTCGTTTCTATCGTAGGGCCGAATGGTGCGGGGAAGAGTACTCTTCTTAAAACCATTTCGGGGACCGCGAAGTGTACATCAGGGTATATCCATTTTATGGGTACAAATATCACTGAAATGCAGGCCTACAAGAGGACTCGACTAGGGATCATTCACATCCCGGAGGGCCGGCGGGTGTTTTCATCTCTGACCGTGATAGAGAACCTTGTATTAGGTGCTTATCGGGTGGAGGCGCGCGGTTCCGTACAAGAGAATCTCGATGCGGTCTTAAGGCTGTTTCCTGTTCTTAAGCGCCGACGAGATCAACTCGCTGGGACGCTGAGCGGTGGTGAGCAACAGATGTTAGCCATAGGTCGAGGTTTAATGGCAATCCCGCGTTTCCTTATGTTGGATGAACCTTCTTTGGGACTCTCGCCAGTGGCCGCCGACTTTATCTTTGAGACCATCAGGGAAATCCGGAAGAACCTCAATTTCAGCATTCTTCTGGTAGAACAGAGAGCAGTAGAGGCACTAGAATTTTGTGATAGAGGCTATGTTCTCGATTCTGGAAGAATCACTATTAGTGGTGATCGTGAAAGCCTGGTGGGGAATCCGGTAATACAGAAAGCTTACTTGGGTGCTGTATAGAAAAGTGCCGAAGGGCATTCGAGTGAATGGTAAACGAGGTACGCTCTAAAACCGTAAAAGGAATCTTTAGTCATCGCTTCCGAATTGGAGTGAACAAGATTGGGGGATATGGATGTCATCCGGTCGAGTCGAAGAGGATGCAGTATTGTTGGTCTGTTCGAAAATGGCGAGGATGATAATGGGACAGCCCCTCGACGTAGATGCGGGCGAGCTTCTGGCTTGGACGGACTCTGGGGTCTACAGACGATCTCGCAGGGATTATGCAAAAAGAGTGCTTGGTAAGTGGAGGAGATCCAACATTTAAATAAGGATTTCGAAGCGTGGTGATGGTAGTTTCATAAGGAGGTCGTTGTGAATCTCAGGGAGCTTTTAGAAACGCAGAGCAAGAAAGATCCGGAAAAGGTCTTCCTTTACTTCGCCGAACAGCAAATAACTTACAAGGAATTTAACGAAAACGTGAACAGGGCTGCGAATGCCTTTCTCAGTCTGGGCGTCAAGAAGAAGGACAGAGTCTGTTTTTTCCTTCCCAATTGCCCCGAGTATCTCTACGGGTGGTTGGGGTCGGCAAAGATCGGCGCGATCCTGGATCCCATTAACACGAACTATAAAACAGAGGAGACCAGGTACATACTCAATCATTCCGAGGCGAATACGCTCATCGTCCATGCGTCGCTGAAAGATGTGATTGAGAGATCAGGTCGGAGACGCCTTACCTTAAGACTTTTCTTTCTCTAGGGGAGAAGAAGGAGAGCGGTTATCTTCAATTCGAAGACGCCCTTTGGAACAGCTCGACAAAACTCCAGCCTACGGAGGTCGGCGAACAGGATCTCTGTGAGATTATGTACACTTCAGGCACCACCGGGCCATCCAAAGGCGTCATGATGACCCACAAATACTGGATCATCAACGGATATGGGTACAGCTATCCAATGGACGTTAAACCCGAGGACAGGCTCTATACATGCCTGCCTCTCTTTCACGCGAACGCTCAAGGGTATTCCACATTAGGCGCCCTCACGGGAGGAGCAAGTCTTATCCTGGCGGAGAAGTTTAGCGCGACAAGATTTTGGGATCAGATAAGATATTACAAGGCTACTGTATTTAACTTCATAGGTGCCATGTTAACTATTCTGAGCAAACAGCCTGAATCGGATGCAGACAGGGATCATCGTGTCAGGGCAGCTTATGGAAGCCCCGCACTGCAGAAGGATATTCAGGAATATATGGAGGGCCGGTTCGGCATAACCTTCGTCAGCGGGTATGGCCTGACAGAATGCGGGCTTTGCATCATTCAACCGCTACGCGGTCTTCGCAAGGAAGGAAGACATGGGACTACCAAACAGATTCCTGGGACTCGGGTTATAAACGAGATAAAAATCGTCGATGATAATGACACGGAGCTTCCGAGAGGGACTGTTGGTGAAATCATTATCGAGGATCCGGCTGTGACGAAGGGCTACTACAAGGACCCTGAGCTCACCACAAGAAAGGTCATCAAGGATGGTTGGTTGCACA
Source organism: uncultured delta proteobacterium (assembly GCA_963740905.1). GTDB lineage: Bacteria > Desulfobacterota > DSM-4660 > Desulfatiglandales > HGW-15 > JAFGDM01. Next base: position 23,288 of record CAVUFY010000013.1, on the reverse strand, counting down.
CCGGTGATCGGGCCTGGATGGATGAGGACGGATATTTTTTCTTTGCCGACCGGAAAAAGGATGTCATTCGGAGAAGAGGGGAAAACGTCTCTTCCCTGGAGGTGGAGAATATCATTAATGGCCCACCCAAGATCCTGGAGTCGGCTGTAATAGGGGTTCCGTCGGAATTTCAGGATGATGAGGTAAAAGCTTTTGTCATACCTAAATCTGGTGAAAATCTTGACCCCCTTTGAGCTGATTGCGTAGATGCAAAGAGAGACTTGGCCTATTTCAAAATTCCTCGATTTATCGAGCTTCGCCCGAATCTCCCAAAAGAGCGCCGACCCATAGAGTGAAAAAGATATACAAAATACAGAGAGGAGACGATAAGCAAAAATTCTTTTGATCTTATGAAGACCGGATTTCAAGCTAAGGTGAAAAGGCGGGCGTAGAGGGCAGGATAAAGGCTGAAAACTCGGTGTGGGAAGAGTAAAAGCAAGGAGGAATGGAATGGGGACGGAGTCATGAAAGACGAACAAGAAAATATAACCTTTTTTCACCCTGATTTATTGGAAATACCAAGACCGGACTTCCTTATATAAAAGGTTATAGATGCAGGCAGTGTGGCGAGATCTCGTTCCAGAAATTTACACAATGTCCTAACCCCGGGATTGCTGGTCTGAGGAAATGGAAGTGATTCCCTTGAGCCGAAGGGGTAAAGTCTATAGCGCGACTGACGTCCACATCGGACAGCCTTCGATGAAACAATACATGCCCCTAAGCGTAGGTTACGTCAGACCTCCCGGAAGGTATTCGAATCTTTGCGCAGTTCGAGGGCGAGCTCGGCAGCTTTGGCTGCGATGACGTGGTTGAACTCACCACAGGTCCCGTGAGAAATAACGTTAGAGGGGAAGTAATTTTAAGTTATAAGTTCAAGAAGATCGAGCAAATGGGGGAACCGCAATGAGGCACCTGCGTAATGTTTATGTGATCGGGGTCGGGCAGACTATTTTCGGAATGCTGAGAGACGACTATCATATCCTGGGCCAAAAGGCTGTAATGGAAGCTATGAAGGATGCAGGAATTTCGTGGCGGGACATTCAAAGCGCATTCGTCGGCAACGGCACAAACGGGATCACGACAGGGCAGAGAATTTTCAGAGACTTGGGGATGTGCGGCAGACTGCCCATTATCAACGTTGAGAGCGCCTGTTCCTCTGGCGCCATGGCCGTTCATTCCGCATACATGAGGGTGGCAACGGAGATTGACGACATTTCTATCGGAGTCGGATCTGAAAATGCGTCTCTTCACCGTGAAGCTGGCTCTGCTCCGGAACCGGGGCAAGGGGATATAGAGGCTTTCTTCGGGGCTGTAATGGCCGCGAAATATGCCCTGAGGGCGCAGCGCTATCTTTTTATGAGACAGGAGCGAGCGTTGAAGACTTGGCACTGGTTACCAGTCAGGAATCGCAGGCATGCAACGCATAATCCCTATGCGTGGAAAAAGGGAAAAATTACTGTCGAAGAAGTCCTTGGATCGAGAATGATTTCTACCCCCTTCACTCTCGAACAGTGTTGCGCTATGACCGATGGGGCCGGAGCAGTCATTGTGGCATCAGAAAAGGTTGTCAGAAAACTGGGAATATCAAGACCGGTGAAAATCGCGGCTTCAGCCGTGGTCTGCCGGCCCGTTTAGCATCACCTTTAAGGATGAAACTGCGGATGATGTCGTGACTCTTGGAGTACAAAAGGCATACGAAGAAGCGGGGGATCGGGCCGGAAGAGGTCGACATGGTAGAATGCCATGATGCCTTTACCGTTTGTGAACCCCTGTATTATGAGGCCATGGGTTTCTGCGGAAAAGGCGAAGGTATAGCGATGCTGCGAAAGGGAGAGACAACCCACGGAGGAAAGGTCGTGTTCAGCCCCCGCGGAGGAATGCTCTCTTATGGCCATCCAATGGGTGCTTCCGGGGCTGTTCAAATGAGTCTGAAAACGTCAGGCAACTTCGCGGGCAGTGTACGGGGTATCAAGTTGAAGGCGCGAGAGTTGCCTTGTCCCAGGGTCACAGGAGGGGGTGTGCATGGTACTCAGCACGCTGCCTGCACTACGCACATAATCGCTGCGGACTGGTAGGAAGAAGAGTAGAGGCGTTATAGCATCAAGCCATGTGTTAAACTACCTGCTAGAATTTCCGTCGTTTAATATGATCCGAATGGCGAAGCGAGATGACTTTGGGAGTGAGCATCATAGGTTCACTGCTTTTTGTAAGGAACTTTTAATTGTATTATGTAATCTAACGAAAGGAGCATCAGACATGAAAGCAACATTCAGATCAATTATTTTTGCCTTCGTTTTCTTCGGATTGGCGGCCCGGCCAGCCATTGCACAAGAGGTTCACAAGTTCAAGATCGCCATAGACACTGTGATGGACCACCCTCTGGGTCAGGGGCTGCTGATATTTATGGAAGATATCAAGAAGAAATCTAACGGTCGACTGGCGCCAGAGCTTTTTCACAGCGCGCAGTTGTATAAAGGGGCTGACATCCCAAAAGCACTGAAACTGGGGACTCTGGAAATGGGGCTTCCGGCCACGGGGTATCTCTCGGCTTTCGATATCAACTCAAACATGCCAGCGCTGCCCATATTCTTCGGCCGAGCACCAGAGGTGACAAGAAGCATTGCGGACGGGGAGTGGGGGAAGGCGATCGCCAAATCCCTTGAACAAAAGCTGGCTGTGAAGGTGCTGATGCCTTTTTTCGAACTGGGCTATGTCCACCATCTGATCGCCAAGAGGCCTGTCGAAAAGCTTGAAGATTTCAAAGGACTGAAGATTAGATACCCTGCTTCGCCCGAGTTTGCCTTGAACATTAAAGCTCTTGGGGGTAGCCCGATACAGATTGCTCTTTCCGATTTGCCCATGGCATTATTGCAGGGTACCATTGATGGTACGATCACCAACTTCAAGGGGGCGGATGCGACTAAGCTTGACGAAGCCGGTGTCAAGTATGCGGTCGAAGACAATATCTCATTAACGCATTATGTGCCCATGATCAGCAATCGATTCTGGAATTCCTTGCCCAAAGATCTTCAAAAAATCATAATCGAGGCTTCGCAGTCGGTTGTGCCGAAGCAAAGGGAGATGTCCGACAGGATGCAGGCGGAGGGAGAAGCGAATCTCGAGAAGAGGGGAGTCAAAATCTACCGTCCCAGTCAGGAAGAACTCAAAAAGTGGCGCCAGCACATCATGCCCGCCCAGGCCCCCTTTGTGAGAGAGATGAAGTACGACGAAAAATTGATTGATCTTATAGAAAAGAAAATGGGTCTTTAATCCCATCAACTTCAATGTGGGAGCCAGTCGTGTAGGAGGTCAGGGGTGATAGTGCTATGGGAAAATTCATGGAGAGATGGACTTGGACTGAGAAGTCTTTTGCAGGGTTGTTGGGCCTAGTCACCACCTTTCTCGCTTTCATAAACACCCTGCTACGATATGTTTTCAGTTATTCGCCCGAGTGGATGGAAGAACTTGTCATATACCTGATCGTCTGGGCCGCCTTCGTAATCGCCAGCACTCTGGTAGAGGAACGACGGCATGTTGGGGCCACGTTTCTGGTCGACCTCTTGCCGCCCGGCATGCACCGCGTGGTAGAGGTGGCGACCAGTCTCTTGGCCTTGAGCTTCTGCGTTCTTGTTCTTCTTCTGGGCTATAAGATCGTTTACATTTCCTATCTCACCGACGAGAGATCAATGTCGGGCGCGCGATTTCCCGTCTGGATGTTCAATCTTGCCCTTCCCGTCGGACTCACCCTGATAACAGCTCGCTACGGGGTGAGAATCTACCGCCTTCTCTTTCGGTTCAGCCCTTCTATGCTTCGGGAGAGCCACGAATCAAGCCGATCCGCCCGTAATCAGCCAGATGGTGGTCTGCCTCCCATGCATTCTGGAGGACTCAGATGATCGCGACATTCTTGAGTGTATTTCTCATTCTTCTCCTCTCAGGACTTCCGGTTGCCTTTGTGCTGGGAATTACCACGCTTGTCATGATGCTTTTCTTCTCTCAAACGCCGCTCATCATGATTCCCGATGTAATGTATAGTTCCCTAAACTCCTTTACATTGATCGCAATCCCCTTTTTCGTGATTGGCGCTCAGTTCATGGTCAGAGGCGGGACATCTAAATATCTACTAGATGCGGCGAATTGTTACGTCAGGCATCTGTGGGGCGGTCTGGCGATTGTCGCCGTTATCGGGTGCATGCTCTTTGCGGCGATCTGCGGTTCGAGTACAGCCACGGCCCTGGCTATGGGAGTCTTCATGATTCCAGAGATGATCAAGAGGGGCTATCCCCGAGACTTTGCAGCAGGTGTTGTCGCCGCCTCTGGAACCATGGGCGCCATCATTCCCCCCAGTCTCGGCCTGATTCTTTATGGGATTCTCGCCAGTGAATCGATACCAAGGCTTTTTTTGGCTGGTGTGATGCCTGGGATTCTTGAGGGCGCCCTCTACATCGCCTGGATACATCTATTTTCTCGGATGAAGGGAATTCACGGCGGTAAAAGGGCGACAGCAAAGGAGACCCTGGATGCCACCGTGAAGGCCATTCCGGCTCTGTCCTTACCCATTATAGTATTGGGCGGGATCTACTCGGGTTTCGTCACCGTCACCGAAGCGGCAGCCCTCGCAACTGTTGCTTCCTTGGTGATCAGCCTCTTTATCTATCGGGAGGTGAAGCAGAACGAGATCATTTCTATCGCGGGAGAGGCCATGATGTCGGCAGGGATGGTCATGTTTATCATCAGTACGGCACTCCTTTTCGGGCACTGGGTTACGGAGGCCGGAATACCCTTTCGTCTGATCGCATTTCTCAATGACATGAATCTATCGCCCTATCTCTTTCTTCTCTTAGTTAATATTCTATTTCTCATCTTAGGTGCCTTTCTGGACGCCGTTTCCGTTACCTTGATCACGATTCCCATCCTCCTTCCTGTATTACAGCATATGGGTATTGATCTTGTCCATTTCGGAATCATATTAACCGTCAACATGGAAGTCGGATGCATCACGCCGCCGGTCGGCCTGAACCTATTCGTCCTCTCCGGCGCCACACGCGCACCTCTTTCAGAAATCATTCGGGGTGCTTTCCCGTTCGTCATTATAGGATTTATTCAAATAGCTATCATCACCTATATACCCCAGTTCGTACTCTTTTTGCCGAACATGCTCATGTAAAGTTCTTATTTCAACGTCCAATCCCGCTTCGGATCGGTTCCCGGAAGCTCGTTTCAGTATTCGTTAGCATTGTCACGTGGGCGAATATGTTCGTGAACAGTATAATGTGTCAGGTCTTGCCAGCCTTTGTTCTTTAGCAAGGCAAAGACGTGGCAGATGGCAGTCGGCCTACTCGTTGAAGTCTTTGAGAATCCAGGCGGGAACATCGTTTTTTCACCATGGCGAATTGAGAAGCATGCCGAGAGAGCAAAACTCCCCTCAGAAGCGTTGGAGAAATTCTGGATTCATGGATTTAGGATTTTGGTCAGGGTCGCAATATGGGGAAGAGATTCTAAAGAAGAAATTAAGCTCGTAGCTTTGTCCAGCTTTTGAGGTGAAAGAATCCGTGCCGCACAGGCTTTGAATTTTTGAATGATTTCGGCATCCGGCAAGGGAGAGGAAGCACTTCCCTTGGCTTCTAGTATTCTTTTGGAAATCGTTTGATCTTTCAATTTTACATGGACCTCTGTGGGAGCCAATAGGTCTTTTCTTTTCGAGAGTTCCCCAAGTCCCTCATCAGGAAGCGTCTTCACTTTCTCCATCAGTGTTCTTACTCTTTTATCATATAGTGCTTCCTTCTCAAAATGGGAAAGGTCCAATTTCCCGTGGACTAAAAACGTCGAAATACAATATGGTAAGCTGAACTTAGCTTCAAGGGAATTACTCGGGCTCGGGTAAATCAAGACGGAAAGATTAATTGGAGGAACCAAGCACACGATTTCATTCACATCTTCCCATGAAAATGGGTGCGCCGTTATCAAATCCTCCAAAGCATCAAGAGCAGGATGAGTGGCTGCACAGGAGGGATACCTTTTGAACATCACTCCTAAGAGTGTGGAAGGCCCAGTTAGCTCATCTGTCCAGCGACTAATGTCATTCTCGCCGGAATAGACGCGGGAAAATCCGGCGTTTCCCTCAAAGGCGGTCATGGACCCCTCATATCCTCTCTGGGCCAGGAGAGCCGCCCAGACACCCGCGGCCGAAGCCTGTCCGGCATGGAGGCTTTTGACCATCGTGCCAAAATTTTCCCGGATACCGGAAGCTCCTGAAGCCGCAATGGCCAGTGCATGACCTGTTTTTTCCTCATTCAAACGCAACCCCCTCGCAGAAGCAGCGGCAGAAGCGATTGTCCCGATCGTCGCAGTTCCATGCCACCCCGCTTCATAATGGGATGATCCCATAACCTTTCCAAGTTTTCCGCCCACTTCGACGCCGACGATGTACGCCAAGAGAAGATCGCCGCCCGACAATCTCTCGCGCTCGCAAAGGGCCAAGACGGCTGGGAAGACAACGCCGGTAGGGTGCCCGCGAAAGTGGACAGATGAATCGTCGAAGTCGGCAACATGGATGGCCGTCCCATTGACTTTTGCCGCAAGGGCTGAGGGCACCTTGAGTCCAGTACCAAGAAGCGAAGCTTCAGGTCGACCGTTCCACTCTTCAGCGAGTTGTAGCAAAATTCTTGTTGCCTCGAACTCAAGTCCGTATAAACCGCACCCAATAGCGTCGAGAATACAGAACTTAGCCTTTCTTATCACCTGTTCAGAGAATTGAGGTAGGGCTGCCTCGGCGATATATTGCGCTATCTTACGGAGAGGTTTCAAAACGAGAAAGATCCTTTGTCGGAATTCAAATAGAATCCTTTAATAGCCAATCTGCTTTCAGTGAGAAGTTCGCCAAATGAGAAAGACAAGCAGGTAACTGTTTCAGATGGGATTATTCTCTTTTTGGAGATAGGTCAAGAAGAATCGAATCCCCATATCGCACATCAAGAGCAGACAACAAAAATTCTGAGCAGGGATTCTACCTCCCCATTAATTGATTCGGCAGCCAGGTCGCAAAGTGAGGGAAAACAAACATGATCGCCAAAGCGACAACAAGGGCGGAAAGAAAGGGTACGACGCCCTTATAAATGGTCTTGAAAGGGAGTCCGGTAATATTTCCCAAGATAAACACATAAATGGCTATGGGGGGAATGATACCGCCGATCATGAGGGTCATGCATATCAAAATGCCGAACCAGATGGGATCATAACCAAGGTTAACCACGGTCGGAAAGAATATCGGTGTGGCCAGCACCATAAAGGCCAGATCATCCATGATGGAGCCGCCGATCAGGTACACGGCGATGATGACGACCATGATCAAAAATTTCGGCACAGGAAGGGAGGCGGTCCAGTCGGCGGCAATCATGGGGATCTCGGTAATAGCCAGGAAGTGCCCGAAAATGGAAGATCCGGCGATCAGCATGAGTGTCATGATGGAAGTTCTCAATGATCCTCGAAAGGAAGTCACCAGCATCCTGGAATTGATTTCTCTTCTCACCAAAGCCAGAAGAAAAACGGCGACCGTGCCGATGGTGCCCGATTCGGTAGGGCTGAAGAAGCCGGTGATCATCCCGCCGATCACGATGCCGAAAATCACTAAGATGACTATTCCATCCGGGATGGCGGCGATCCGCTCTCTCCAGGTTGCCCTTTCCGCCCTGGGGGCAATCTCAGGCTTCAATGTGACCCATCCGGCGATAACGACCATGAAAAGCAACGATATCATCAATGCCGGAAGGATCCCCGCAAGGAAAAGCCGGCCGATGGATTGTTCCACTTGAAGCCCGTAGATAATCAGGACCGTGCTGGGCGGCAGGATCATCCCGATGGTGCTGACGGAGGCAACGGTTCCTGCGGAGAGCTCCTTCTTGTAGCCATAGCGGTCCATTTCCGGAATGGCCAGTCCGGAGAAGGTCCCGACCGTCGCGAGGGTTGAGCCGCACATGGCTTTGAACGCGGTTGCGCCCATTACGGTGGTCATGGCCAGACCGCCCGGTACGTGTCCGATCCACTTGTGCGCACCCACATAGAGCCTCTTGGCAATATTGGAATTCTGGGCCAACTCCCCCATCATGATGAATAAGGGGATCACCGTGTAACTGTAGGTGGTAAAGGTATCGAAAAAGTCCTTGACCACCAGGTTGGAGGCCGCGCCGAAGGACATCAGAAAAGTGAATCCGACAAAACCCACCAACACCATGCAATAGGCCATTTCGAGCCCGGTCAGGAAAAGCGCCAGGAGTGCGATGATACCGTATATGCCGATCTGCGACATCACTCATGACTTTTCTCCCTTCAGGGTCTTTACGAGATCACAGAATATGGTCAGACTCTGGAAAAGGAAACTGAGTGAAATGGCAAAACAGAAGGGATAGTAGGGAATCTTGAAACTTGCCGTCAGCTCGCCGGTCCGCTTCACATCCAGGGCGTACAAAAAGAAATTATAGGCCACGAACAGGAACAAGAGGATGCCGATGCCCCTGGTGACGGCCTTGATCCTCTTTCGATTCTTGGGAGCCAGCTTCTGGGTGACCAGGTCGACCAGGACCTGTGCCCCCATCCAGGTGGCATAAGGGATGGAAAAACCGAATACGATAGAACCGCCGTACTGGATAATCTCCATGGATCCGGTAATCGGATGACCCAGATTCCTCAAGATCACATCACAAAGGGTCAAGACGATCATGAACGCCAATACCGCACCGGCGATAGCTGTACAGGATGATGTCCCCCTTGAGTACGGCAGCCATTAGGCGTTTCATCCTGCCTCCGATCTCCTGTGGAACAGCGTTCAGTGTTCGGTGTTCAGGGTTCAGGATCAGAGAAAGAGTTTTCCATGAACGCTGATGAGTGAAAATGCTTAACGGCTGAAGACGCAAGTTCATGCTCAATCCTCAGCCGTTCGTTCTTGCCTCCGGGCAATTACGGATGGCTCTTTAAATAGTCCTGGCAGAATTTCAGGGCCTCATCGCCGGGCAGTCCCTTGGACTTGGCCATGTTGACATAAGCATCCCAAATCGGTTTCATCTTTTCGGCCGTCGCCGCCTGTTCTTTCTCGGAGACGGTTACGAACGTTACCCCTTTGCTCAGGGCAAATTCCTTGGCCTTGTTATCCAGTTCGACCCACAGCTTGGCGATTTTCTCGTTATACTCATCGTTGATCTTTTCTATTGCCTTTTGGTCTGCCGGCGAGATCGAATTCCATTTGTCCTTGTTCATGATAACGTACATCGATGTCATGTAAGACATTCCGTAATCTTCCAGGACGGTCTTGACCACTTCACCGATTTTGAACCCCTGCAAGGCCTCGATGGGGAAGAGGGTCCCGTCGACAATGCCTCTCGATAGGGCATCGTAAGTCTCGCTGACCGGCATGGTCACCGGAGCGCCGCCAAGATTCTTCACGATGTCGGCGTTTTCCGCATTGGCCTTGATCCTGAGCCCCTTGATATCGGCCGTTGTTTTAATCGGTTTCTTGGTCATGATAAAACCGGGGGCCGCACCGTGGAGGTACATGACCTTCACGTCGTCGAATTCCTTGGGCTGGAATTTCTTATAGTACGCATTGGCCAGCTTGCTGGCCTGATAACCGTTTTTGTACCCGAGAGGCTGCTGCAACACCTCGGAGAGCGGCAGTCGACCCGGGGAGTAAGCCAGCAGGTTGCCGCACACATCCACGATCCCTTTGGCCGTGGCGTCATAGGCCTGCATCGGAGGGGCAAGGGTATTGCTTGCGAACATGGTGGTCTTGATCCGGCCCTGGGTTGCCTTTTCAACATCCTTGCCCCACTCGACCATCAATTTGGTCATGGGGTGCATCTGGGGCCATATGACCGAGTATCTTAATTTGATCTCCTGGGCTTGCGCGTTGAACGGGAATACCATGATCATGAACGCAACCGCCGTCAAACACGCCACACATAGAACCGAAATACTTCTTTTCATCGTATTAACCTCCCAATAAGTTTTCACTCCTACTCCACTTTGGTGGAGGACTCGGATGGGTCGACCGATCCGGGGTAAAGAGCAGATCGGTCTTTGGTTCAGAGTTCAGGATGAGCAAACCAGAAAGATGCTCTGGATGCCGCATACTGAACATTGGATGCCGCAGGCGGTATCGCTTCGATCATCCCTTGCTCTCGATTAATTGCCTTCTTCAGTTCCCGTTTCAAAATCTTGCCCGCAGAATTTTTCGGCATTTCATCGACCGTCAAGAACTCCTTCGGAACCTTGAAGGCCGAGAGGCGCGCTTTGAGAAGGGGCTTGAGATCTTCCGGAATGATCTTCATTCCCGGCTTTGAGACGATGACAGCCGTCACCCGCTCGCCCCACTCCTTATCGGGAAGCCCGATGACAGCACATTCCTGCACCTCCTGCCGCGTGTAGAGCACCTCCTCGACTTCCCTCGGGTAGACGTTCTCCCCCCCGGTGATAATCATGTCCTTGATTCGATCTACGATATAAAGATAACTCGTCAGGATCGACCAGGCCGACGTCGCCCGAGCGATACCAGCCGCCGTCCCAGAACGCGGAACGGGTCCCCTCGGGGTCGTTCAGGTAGCCCTTCATGACGATGCGTCCTCGGACGCAGATTTCACCCTCATGGCCCTGCTTGAGCTGTTTTCCTGATTCATCCCTGATCTGAACCTCCACGCCGTGGACCGGCTGACCGATCGAACCGACAACGTGTCTGTGATAGTGGTTGTAGGAAACCGGCATGGCTTCCGTCATCCCATACCCTTCCGAGATAGAGACCCCTGTGCGTTCTTTCCATTGTCTAACGATCTCCACCGGCATACTTGCAGCAGCGGAAAAACAGTATCGCAACCTGCCAAGCCTTTTTTCCAAATCTGCGAGGGTCAGAAGCCGCATATACACCGTAGGTACGGCAAAAAACTTGGTCAAGCGGCCGGACTGCATTATCTCCAGAACCTGATCCATGTCGAAGGAAGGCAGTAGCTCCAGGCAGCCCGAGCTTAGAATCGTTGCATTCATGATGTGCATCTGCCCGAACACATGGTTGAAGGGCAGAAAACAGAGGGCAGTGTCGGACTCGGTTGAGCGTTCGGAGTGGGCCACGCTGTGACCGGAAGCATTGATGCTTTCGTGGGTCAACATTACCCCCTTGGGGGTCCCGGTCGTACCGCCGGTGTAGAGAATTGCAGCCGTGTCATCACGATTCCTGTCCAGTCCCTTGAATGAGCCCGAGCCAATTTCCATGAGTCGCTCCAGGCTCAAGTCTCCGCCGGGACAAAAGATCTTCTCCAACCCCGCTGAATGCCTTATGGGTGCCAGTTCCTGCAGCTTCACATCGCTTGTGAACATCATGCGAGGCTTCGCATGGCCCACAAGAATCGCCATCTCGTCCCTGGTGAGAGCGCCGGGAAGGGTAACGGCGACCGCCCCTGCCTTGAGCACACCGAAGTAGAAAGCAACCCAGTCGGCGGAGTTAAATGCACATAGGCCGATGTGCTCGCCCGGAGCCACACCCATTTTCATGAGGCCTGTGGCGATCCGGTTTGCCCGCTCGTTGAGCTGAGCATAGGTGGTAACCGAGTTTCCTTCGCGCACAGCCGGATTGTGGGGAAAGAAGAAAGCCGATGCTTCAAGGTTGGCGGCGAGATTCATTTGAGCCCCTGTGGAAAGTCAGAATTGAGCCTCGCATATAGGGTTTGTTGCCTCAGTGGTCTAAAAGATAGATTGGTCTAATAATAGTGTCAAGGAAATAATTTGGTAGCTACAAAAATTTCTTGCGCCGCCGTCTGGTTCGTTGTAAATATAGAAAAAGGAGGGATCGGGAATGCCGGCGTTTAGACCTATCAAGCAGTCGCGGGTGTCCAAAGAAGTAGCAGAGCAGTTGAAGCATGCCATTCTCCTTGGGCAATTCCAAACGGGCGATAAATTACCGCCTGAGCGCGAGCTGGCCGAACAGTTTCAGGTGAGCCGTGTTGCAGTTCGGGAGTCGTTGCGGGTCCTCGAGAACACAGGGTTCCTAACGACCCGGCCAGGGATTACGGGTGGCACCTTCGTTACGGACCTGACTTTTGAACATCTAAGTAACGCGTTCATCGATCTGTTCCTGGCAGAAAAGATCTCTATCCCGGAATTGGCTCACGTGAGGGTTCTCGTAGAGCCGGAAATAGCCCGGTTGGCCGCCTTGCAGGCAGAGGGAGAATCTGCAGGACGCCTGAGGGAGGCCCTAGAAGCTGAAGAATTGCCCAGCCGCACCCTGGTTGAGGATCTGAACAGGAAAACCCGCGTCCATTACATTCTGGCCGAGATGTGCGGAAATCGTTTTTTGGAAGCCCTGGAACGTTCGCTGATGGCGCTGACCAGACGTGTGGTTCAGGTCGTTGAACCCAAACGATTGTGGTTGCATCCGGCCGGGATGCACCGGCCCATCGTTTCCGCGGTATTGGAACGCAATCCGGATAAGGCGGCGGAAGCGATGAAAAAGCATGCCATTGAATTCGGCGAAAATCTTACCAAAATGGAAAAAGCCTTCCGCACGAAAAAGGTCTCTCTGGCGCTATAAAATTCAAAATCTGCATTGAACACCGTCCAACATCGAATTCTGAATGGAGAGAAAGCGAAAAGATCTCGAACGCTGAAGCGATTCAATCCTGGATAGTTCTTGGTTTGAATGCACGCGCGAGTGAGCGCAAGTTAATTCATACTCTTCTCAGTATTTTCTTGACTAAATAAGAAGAGGGCTGTATGAGCTGGAATCTGGAGTACACTGGGGTACAAGATAACAAAGCGCTTCCTCGTAAAAGACGTGAAAGAACATCTCAAAGACTTCGTCATAGAAGACCACCTCGCTATTCGGGAACAAGTCTATAAATGGATAAAGCATGAGATTGTCCTCGGAAACATCTCACCAGGGTCCCGGGTCCTCGAAGGCAGGCTGGCCAAAAAAATCAACGTTTCCAGGACTCCTGTCAGAGAAGCTCTGCACGTCCTAGAAATGGAAGGATTTATCGAATCATTTCCGAGGGTGGGATACCGGATAAGGCAGGTCACCTATGAGGAAGGGATCGAGATCCATGAGATAAGGGCGGTTCTAGAGCCTTTGGCTGCCAAGAACGCCATTGAAAGCAAGGATCAAGATTACCTTGATGCCCTGGAACAGAATCTCAGGCAGTCCGAAGTTGCGGCAAGACAGGAGCTGGGCACCTTCTTACGATACGACTCTGAATTTGATGAAATTATCGTCAGGGCAAGTGGAATCAAAACCCTGCTCGCCGTCTGGGGTACGCTTCGGCAGAGATTAAATCTTTACCGGATGGAGGCACAACACGCCGTCGAAACCAGGCTGAAGAGTGTGGAAGGCCATCGGCGGATTCTGGAATGTCTCAAAGCGAAGGATCCCGACGGTGCCAAAAAGGCCATAAGAAATCATCTCGAGGACTCAAAACGGGCCTTGAAATATATCAGGCACACCGTTGATCATTAGGAGTGCGGCGTCTCTATTCAATACTTGGGATTTGCCTTTACCAGCATAAGAGAAAGGAAGGTATAAGAAGGAAGTGACGGGACAAGACTACTACTTGTATTCAAGCCGGAATCAAAGGGTGTATTTTTCACTGCCTCCGCAGTGGTCGGTCTGCCATTTCATAGAGACTGCAAAAGATGCCCCGATAACTTCTGTTGCACAGATGGCTCAGGAAGCCATCGAGGCGCCTCTGGGCGCGGTTCCTTTGAAAAGCCTGATCTCAGGGGCCAAGAAGATCGCAATCATCGTCGACGACTGGACTCGACCTACACCGGTTGCCGACATCCTGCAGGTTCTCCTTCCTCATCTGGTCCGCAACGGCCTTCCCAAAGAAAAGATCACCATCGTTGTCGCACTCGGAACCCATGTGGCCATGACCAGGGAGCAACTGGAGGCGCGGGTCGGGAGAGAGGCGGCATCCCGTTATAGGCTAGTCCAGCACAATGCCTGGCAAAGCGACCTTGTGCCCATCTCACTGGTTGAAGGCGACCGGGTGGTCAAGATTAATCCCGAAGTCGCTCATGCAGATGTGAGAATCGGAATGAGTTCCATCTTGCCCCATCCGATGGCCGGGTTTGGTGGTGGCCCCAAAATCCTGATGCCTGGGGTGTCCGACTTTGAGTTTGTCAGGGACCATCACATGAAACAGACCATCCATCCTCGATCAATGGCCGGGCTCACCAAGGGGAACCCTTTCCACGAGGATTGTTTGAGGACCGCTAAGGCCGTGGGACTCGATTTTTCCATCAATTGTGTCTACAACCAGCAGGGCGAGATTGTCCGCATCATAGGAGGAAGTCTCGAGGCGGCCTTTGCGGCCGCGGTACAGGCGTGCCAAGAAACGCTCGGAGTCAGATTCGAGGAAAAAGTGGACATCACGATCACCTCGACCTATCCCCACACCCACGGTCACCAGTTCTGCAAAGGGTTGAGTGCGCCTGATCGCATCACCAAAGAAAATGGTGCAGTCCTGATGTTTGTTCCACTGGTAAAACCGGTGTCGAGCGAATTCGTCAACTCCTTTGATTTGCTTAAAGAAAATTCGGGCAACAACCCTGCTGGATACGTGAAGGAAGCCATGGGGCAGGGCAAGCCCTTTTTGTCGGACAAACCGATAGAGTTCAATATGGCCATGACATGCGTTATCCTGCGGCCGAAGATAAGGACCATCCTGGTCTCCCCGATGATTTCGAAGGAAGAAGCCCGCACAATGGGATTGGAGCATGCGGCCTCGATCGAAGAAGGGGTGAGGTTGCTTGAACGCGAATACTCCAATGCGCGTGTGGCCATATTTCCGTCCGGCGGGTTGATCATTCCCATAATCTAGATTAGCAAGGGGAAGCAGGGGAATGGCAAGAGTCATCGTCATCGACAAGAAAGATAATGTGGCTACAGCCCTCGAACCGTTAAAGAGAGGGACCGAGGTTCAGACAGGTATTCAGGGTGCCACCGAGAAGATCACACTCTTGTCCGATATCCCACTCGGTCACAAATTCGCCTTGACGCATATGAGAAAAGGCGGTTCCGTGATCAAGTATGGAGAACCCATAGGACAGAGCACGAGAGAAATTGCCCGAGGAGAACACGTCCACGTCCATAATGTAGGCAGCAGGCAGCGGTTGAAAAGAAAACGATGATGAACTTCCAGGGATACCGCAGGGCGGACGGCAGGGCCGGGACGAGAAACACGGTGCTGGTCATCCCAAGCGTCGGCTGCTCGCAGGAAGCCGCCCGTCGCATTGTGCAGGGTCTTAAAGAAGCCGTCTATCTTCCCAATATTCTGGGGTGCGGCCAGATGGGAGAAGATCGAACCACGGTTAAGAGAACCTTGACCGGCTTCGGCCTCAACCCGAACGTTTTTGGTGTGCTGGTGGTCGGGCTCGGATGCGAGGAGCTTGCCGCCGAGAAAATCGCGGAAGGGATCAGGCCAAGCGGCAAGCGGGTAGAGGCGCTGGTCATCCAGGAAGCAGGAGGAAGCAGGAAAACCATTTCAGTAGGAAGGGGCATCGTTAAGGAGATGCTCGCAGATGCGGCGAGGCTTCGACGTGAGCCGGTTCCTCTGCGGAAGCTGATTCTCGGCACCGAATGCGGCGGTTCGGATTTCACCTCGGGCTTGAGCTCCAACCCGGCGATAGGCTGTACTTGTGACATGCTCCTGGCCGAAGGCGGAACCGTGATTCTCTCGGAGACCCCTGAGCTGATCGGCGCCGAGCATCTCCTGGCAAGGAGAGCCATTACGAGAAAGGTCTCACGCCAGCTTCTCGATGCCGTTGCCTGGTGGGAGAACAAGGCGATGGAGGCCGGGCAGAACATCCGGCAAGGCAACCCTTCCCCTGGCAATATTGCCGGAGGAATAACGACTCTTGAGGAAAAGTCTCTCGGGTGCATCTACAAGGCAGGCTCAGGTTCCCTTCAGGAGGTGATTACCTACGGGTCTCACCCCAACAAGAACGGTCTGGTATTCATGGATACCCCTGCCCATGATATCGAGCAACTGACCGGCATGGCGGCCGGGGGAGCCCAGATCGTCCTCTTCACCACGGGCCGGGGCACGCCGATAGGATCGCCGATCGCGCCCGTCATCAAGATTACCGGCAACAAGAATACCTATCTCAAGATGAAAGAGCACATCGATGTCGATGTGAGCAGGGTCATCGAAGGAAAGGAGAGGCTGACGGAGGCCGGAAAACGGATCTTCGAAGAAATGATCCTGGTCGCCTCCGGAAAGGCGACCAAGGCGGAGAAACTGGGCCAGAAGGATTTCTGCATCTTCAAGCTGAACCCCAACATTTGAACTTCTTTCCTGTTGCGCGGCGATCCGATGGGGCCGCGGATGATGGAGGGCGGAGATGATCCGAAAGTTGAGAAGCAAGAGTCTGAGTCCTGAGGTACCCCAGTACTACATGCGCAGGGTCTTCTTAAAATCCATGGGCGCCACGGATGAAGATCTGGAAAAGCCCCTCGTAGCGATCGCCAACACCTGGAACGAGATCCTCCCCGGGTCCCATCATCTCGATCATATTGCCGCGGCGGTCAAGCGGGGAATCCATGAGGCGGGAGGGCTGGGAACCATCTTCAACGTCCTGGCTCCCTGTGATGGACAGGGGAGCGGAAACGAAGGTTTCAAGTACATCCTGCCCAGTAGAGACCTGATTGCAGGCTCCGTGGAAATGATGGTAGAGCATGCAAGCTACGACGCTGTGGTGATGATCGGGACCTGTGACAAGATCGTGCCGGGTCTCATCATGGCCGCAGTCCGATGCAACCTTCCTACCATTCTGGTCACCGGCGGCTACATGCAGTCAGGCCGATATAAGGGCGAGAGACTGGACGTTTCTTCGATGGGAAAGTATTTCGTCATGCACAGACAGGGCAAGATCACCCGAGAAGAATTGCACGAGATCGAAGGCTGTGTCTGCCCCGGTCCCGGAGCCTGCTGCCTTATGGGAACGGCCAACAGCATGTGCATCGCCGCCGAGGCTCTTGGTCTTTCGATGCCCGGGAACTCGGCCCTGTGTGCCACCGACCCGGCTCTTGAAAAACTGGCTGAGGAAGCGGGCCGGAAAGTGATGCAGCTCCTGTGGAATGATGTGAAAGCTCGGGATATCCTTACCCCGGCAGCCTTTCGCAACGCGGTTAAGGTCTGTTGCGCTACGAGCGGCTCCACCAATCTGACTCTCCATTTTCCGGCAATCGCCCATGAATTGGATTTGCCCTTCACCCTGGATGAATTTGAAAATATCAGCAGGGAAACGCCGTCTCTTATGGAGATCAAGCCTTCAGATCCCAGGTATCTCATGGAGGATTTCGAGAGGGCCGGCGGGTTGCAGGCCGTCATGAAATCCATGGAGAGCCTTCTGGATACGAGTGTGATGACGGCAAGCGGCGAATCCTTGGGGGAGAATCTGAAAAGCGCGGATATTAGGGATACAGAGATCATCCGTCCTCTTTCCAATCCGAAATCCGAGAACGGAGGCATTGCCGTCCTGAAGGGCAACATGGGTGTTGCTGTGGTGAAACAGACGGCCGTCAGACCGGAGATGCAGAGGCACAGAGGTCCCGCCAAGGTTTTCGAGCAGGAAGAGGACTGCATTGATGCCCTGTTGGCCGGGCAGGTGAAAGGAGGTGAGGTCTTAGTCATCAGGTATGAAGGGCCAAAGGGAGGACCCGGGATGAGAGAAATGGTGATGGCCACCTGGATGCTTGTAGATCTGGGACTCGACAGATCGGTCGCCATCGTTACGGACGGGAGATTTTCCGGCACATCCGGGGGACCCTGCATAGGGCACATTGTGCCCGAGGCCATGGTCGGAGGCCCCATTGCGGTGGTTCGCGATGGAGACCTCATTGACATCGATATTCCTGCCCGGAAAGTCGGTGTGGAAATCAGTGATGCAGAGATCAGGCGAAGACTGGCCTCTTGGAAGCCACCCGAACCTAAGGTGACCAAGGGCTATCTGGCCCTTTTTGCCAAATATGCCACAAGCGCCGACAAAGGCGCTTATCTCGAATGAGGATAGAGGACGCAGCAGACAAAAAAATCATAGAAGCACAAGGAGGTGTTCAATGAAAAGATTAGGTCATGTTTGTGTTTGTATGGTCGGAATCTTGGTTCTTTTCCATCTCTCCTCTTCTTCCTACGGAGCCAATGTGATCAAGGTGGGCATTGTGGACACCTACTCGGGTCCTCCGGCCACCATGTCCAAGGATGTTCTCGATGGTTTCAAGATGGTCGTCAATGAAATCAATGCCAAGGGCGGGATCTTGGGAAAAAAGATTGAATTCTTTACCAGAGACGAGAAATTCAAGCCGGACGTTGGATTGGCTATGGCCAAGGAACTGATCCTGAAGGAAAACGTAGACCTCTTGATGGGCACCATCAACAGTGCGACGGCTCTAGCCGTGTCGGATTTAGCCAAGAAAGAAAAGATTCCCTTCCTGGTCACCAATTCCAGGACGGAAAAAATAACCGGGGAAAAGGGCCACCGTTATGTTTTCGGGATTGCCGAGAATACGGCTATGGCCGGAAGGGCGGCGGGCTTTGCTTTGGCAAAGAAACCTTTCAAAAAATACTGGATTGCCGGTGATGACTACGAGTACGGCCATTCCATTGCCGAATCCGTATGGAACAGACTCAAAGCCCTGAAGCCCGATGTGGAACTCCTTGGGCAGACCTGGTGGAAGGTAGGAGAGTCAGATTTTACCCCTTACATTACCCAGATCATGAGTGCCAAGCCCGATTTTCTGATCGCCGCCACCGGAGGCTCCAGCATGGTCACCTTTGCCAAGGCTGCCAAAGCAACGGGTCTGCTGGCCAAGGTCCCAATATACCAGCATACCGTGATCGACTACGGGATACTGGGACCCCTTGGTCCGGATGGACCTGAAGGTGTCTTCGGAACAGGTCCTTATCTGTTCTATTATCCGGACACACAGGCCAACAAAGCCTATGTACAGAAATTCAGGAAAGCGTACGACCGCTACCCCCAGATGTTCGCGCTCTTCGGTTATGCCGCAGGACGACTGATTGAAAACGGCTTTAAGAAAGCAGGGTCGGTGGACAAAGAGAAGTTCATCAATGCACTCGAAGGCTTGACGATCGACAGCCCCGTTGGCAAACTGGAGATGCGCGCTTGCGACCATCAGCTTCAATTGCCCATGCTGTTCGGGAAGGTGATGAAGAGCCCAGAGTACAAAGATTTTCTGGTTGCCGGCGACATCGTGACCATACCCTTCAAGGACTATATGCCCTCCTGTGACGATGTGCTGAAGACGCGCAAGAATTGACCCTTACGGAGGGAAGCAGAAATGGATTGGGTATACGCAATCATACCCCCGTCCTTCTTGATCCAGATCTTCGTAGGCTTGAGCCGTAGCGTGATTCTGTTCATTGTATCTTCCGGACTGAGCCTCATACTGGGTGTGCTCAGGATTCCTAATATCTGGCACGGCTCTCTGTACATGGTCGGGGCTTTTATGACCTTTAGCGTTGCGACCGCCTTTGGCGGCGGATCAGCCGGTTTCTGGATGGCCCTCGTCCTTGCGCCCCTGGGTGTTGCCCTGGTCAGTCTTATCTCCGAGAGAAGTTTTTTCCAACATCTCTATGAACGGGAACACCTCATGCTCCTTTTGCTAACATTTGCCTTCTCGCTCGTCTTTGGCGATCTGGTCAAGATGACTTGGGGCGCGGAGTACAAGTCCGTAGCGGTGCCAAGCATTTTGCAGGGAGCTGTCGATTTGTTCCCAGGGCTGTCCTTCCCCCGTTACAATCTGTTCCTCCTGATTGTTGGGCCGGTCGTGGCGGTGGTTTTGTGGCTCCTAGTGAACAAGACGAAAATAGGAAAGATTTCCAGGGCTGCTGCCGTCGACAGGGAAATGGTAAGCGCCGTGGGTGTCAATGTGAGCTGGGTATTCGCGATCGTTTTTGTGATCGGCTGCTTTTTGGCAGGGCTGGGAGGGGCGCTGGTTGCCCCGACGGTCAACGTCAGTCTGGGAATGGATCACACGCTCATCATGGAAGCCTTTCTCATTGTGATCATCGGAGGGTTGGGGAATGTCTGGGGGGCCCTGTTGGGCTCCCTGATATTTGGTCTGACCCAATCGCTGGGCATCCTGGTCTGGCCTCAATTCGGGATCGTCTTTCCCTATGCTGCCGTGATCGTAGTTTTATTGTTCAGGCCAACAGGACTTCTCAAATCTACCTGGTGATCAAGGATTCGGAGGGACCTATGCTCGCAAAGGCTTTCCAGAGAAAGGATCTCGTCCTGGGGGGAGCAGGACTCATACTCTTGTTCCTGTTCCCCCTCTTTCTGTCGCGCTTCTATATTTATCTGCTCTCGACTATTCTGCTTACGGGTCTCCTCGCGACGAGTCTCAATCTTCCTCTCGGCTATGGTGGCATCTTTCAGTTCCACCATGCCGTGTTCTATGGAGCGGGGGCTTACGCAACCGCCCTGATCATAGAAAAAAGTGGGCTCTCTCCCTGGCTTGGCTTTATCGCCGGACCGTTAGCCGCTGCTCTTCTAAGCCTTATTATGGGCCTCATCTGCATCCGCCTTTCAAAACTATACTTCGGAATGCTCCAGATTTCCCTCGGCTCATTGCTTTGGATTATTGTTTATCGATGGTACTCCTTCACCGGAGGCGATAACGGCATCAATGGGATTTCCCTGCCGAATGCCCTTTCATCCCAGAATGGAGCCTATTACTTTACGCTGGTGATCACGCTGCTGTCCCTCTTCATCATATACACCATCATAAAATCTCCCTTTGGAAGCGCTCTCCAGGGAATTCGCGATAATCCGGTCCGGAGCGCAATGATCGGCATCAATGTCGCGCTTCACAAGCTCCTGACATTGGTCATTGCCGGTTTTTTTGCAGGGGTGGCCGGCTCTCTTTTCGTCGTCGTGGAAACCTCCGTTTTCCCGGACATGCTTTTCTGGACCCTCTCCCTCGAAATTCTGATCATGTGTCTGCTGGGGGGATGGTTCACCTTTTGGGGCCCTCTTCTAGGTGCCGCCATCATCATCGTCCTGAGGACATATGTAAGCGGCTTTACCGATTACTGGACATTGCCGCTCGGAATTCTGATGATGCTGGTAATATTCTTTCTCCCCAATGGAGTTCTTGGTTATTTCGAGGAGAAGCTTCGTAAACGTTCTATGGAACCGGTGGTCACGGAACCGGCAATGACGGAGTCGTGAATGCTAGAAGTAAAATCATTATCCAAATCGTTCGGCAAATTCCTGGCGGTGCAATAGGGCCAACCTCGAAGTGCAAAAAGGGGAGATCGTAGCGATCATCGGTCCTAACGGCGCAGGGAAAACAACACTCTTCAATCTCATCACAGGCCTGTTGAAGCCCGAGAGAGGGGAAGTTCTTTTCAAGGGCCAAAATATCACCGGATGCAAACCTCATGAGATTTGTCGAAGAGGGATATCCCGTTCTTTTCAGGTCGTGAATATCTTCCAGAGACTATCTATTTTCGAGAATGTCCGGATCTCGGTCTTGTCACGTGAAAGAAAGACCTGGAATCTTTTCAAGCCTTCGGCGAGATTGGCCGTCGAAGAAACCAATGAAATCCTGGAGAGCGTCGGCCTCATGGATAAGAAGGAACGCAAGACCGGCCTGATCTCCCATGGCGAACGCAAAGTCCTGGAGATCGCCATGGCCCTGGGAGGTAATCCTGAGCTTCTCATCCTGGATGAACCGACTGCAGGCATGGCTCCCGAAGAAACCTTCCGGTGTATCGACCTGGTCAAGCATTTGTCTGTAAAGCGCGGGCTCACCATACTATTCTGTGAGCATGATATGGAGGTCGTTTTCGACATTGCCAATAGAATCATGGTCATGGTCAGGGGGAGTTCGATCGTTCAGGGCACCTGTGATGAAGTGAGGCGCAACCAGACAGTCCAGGCAGCGTATCTGGGGGAAGTCGACCAATGCTTGAAGTAAACAGGATCCATACCTATTACGAATGGAGTCACATCCTTTTTGATGTGTCCTTCAAACTCCAAAAAGGGGAGCTGGTAGGGCTTCTTGGGCGGAACGGCGCCGGGAAAAGCACTACCTTGCGCAGTATCATGGGACTGACGCCGCCCAGGAGTGGGAGGATCACCTACAATGGCGAGGACATCACCGGACAAAAACCTCATCTGCTCTTTCGCAAGGGGATCGGGTATGTTCCTGATGATCGAAGGGTCTTCGCCGATTTGAGCATAGACGACAACCTTGAAATTGTGTATCGAAGGAAATCCGATTGGAGCAAAGAAAGGGTTTATGCCCTTTTCCCGGACCTCAAAGAGATAAGAACGAGATTGGCCGGAAACCTAAGCGGCGGGGAGCAGCAGATGCTGACGATCGGCCGAGCCTTAATGAGCAGTCCGGATCTCCTTCTGCTGGACGAGCCGACGGAAGGTTTGGCCCCTCTGGTTGTCAGGGAACTGGAAAATCAGATCCTGGCGCTGAAAGGAGCGGGAATCAGCATTCTCCTTTCGGAACAGAATGTAAAATCCGCCTTGAAATTGATCGACCGGGTCTACGTCATCGACAACGGACGCATTCGTTATGAAGGAGCAGCAGCTGATCTTACGAGAGATGAAGAAATCAGAAAGAAATACCTGATGGTATGAACTTGAACAATCAACCCACAGTGAGTGCGAAAGGAGGTGGTACGTTAATTCGAGCCTCAGTTCAAGAGCAGGGCAGTACTAACAGGGAGATTAGGTAAAAAAGCGAAATCGACCAATGTGTTGTCATTGATGGTTCACGAATTTCACTTCTTGAATGAAAGGAGAAGCTATGAAAACTCCGACTATCAGGACAGGGAGAAGGATTGGCGAGATCATCACCTCTGGGATCTTGGCTGTAGACACTGCATAATAGATACCTCTCCAGGAACCGGCTTTCTGCCTGCCCTTGATTCATGCCGATTTCTGGTATTGCTGTCCTTTCTGACCCACCACACAGAAGGGACCAAACAGACAACCAAGAGATTCCGCTACTCCCTCCTGTCATCGTTCTTCAATTTCATCAGAAACTCCATTGATCCCAACTTTCAGAACCCTTGCGACAGTCCTATCCTGAAGAAGCTTTTCAGGCATCCAAGGCCCAAGGTCTGGAAGATCCTGGAAAAGGATGTGGTCGATGAGATCATCTTCAGGACCAGAAGCCCCAGGGACAGACTCATGCTGGAGCTGATGGCGCGGGGCGGGCTGAGGGTAGG
>CAVUFY010000012.1:0-291084 GCA_963740905.1 uncultured delta proteobacterium | reverse complement strand
AGCAAGCTCAGGGTTGCCCCTGAGTGGGCGGATGTGTGCTTCACTTGCGGCACCTGTGCGGGCGGTTGCCCGGTGACCGGTGTGGACGGGTTAGATCCGAGGAAGGCGGTTCGTATGGCGGCCCTTGGATTGGATCAGGAACTCGTCGACTCGAGGTTCCCATGGGTCTGCACGCTTTGCGGTCGGTGCGAGTATGCCTGCCCACAGGGGGTGGAGATTCTTAAGATGATGCGGAGGGCCAGAACCCTTCGCGAAAGGGACAAGGTGCCGGGCCCGATTCATAAGGGCGTGGTCATGGACCTGGAGAGGGGGAACAACCTGGGTATCCCGAAACCCGATTTTCTTTTCCTGCTGGCGGACCTGAGCAAGGAACTTGAAGAGGAGGGGTTTCCCGGCTTTTACGCGCCCGTGGACAAGAAGGGCGCCAATGTGCTTGTCACCATCAACTCCAAGGAGCCTTTTGGGGAGCCGGATGACATGAAGTTCTGGTGGCGGATCTTTTACGCGGCCAAGGAGGACTGGACCGTGCCTTCCTACAACTGGGAGGGAGTGAACTGGGGCCTTTTTTCGGGCGATGACGAATCGATGAAGACTCTGGTGGGCCGGATTGTGGAGCACCTGGAGAGATTGGAGTGCAAGACGCTCCTGTTGCCCGAGTGAGGGCATGCCTATTATGCGACCAGGCTTGGTCTGCAAAACTGGTACCCCGAGGTGTTCGAGAAATACCGGGTCGTCTCGGTTCATGACCTGCTGAAGGAGTACATCGAGGCAGGAAGGATCAAATTGGACAAGAGCATTCATGAAGAGCTGACAACGATTCACGATCCCTGCAACTACGGCCGAAAGAGCCAGAAGTCTTTCGGTCACGGATACTTTGAAGAGCCCCGCTGGATAACACAGCAGTGCTGCGAGCATTTTGTGGACATGTACCCCAACCGGATGAACAACTACTGCTGCGGGGCCGGGGGCGGCGCCTGGGCCATGCCCTATTCGGATGAAAGGATTTATTATGGCCGTGTGAAAGCCCAGCAGATTAAGGATACGGGAGCCAAATTGGTTGTTGCCCCCTGCCATAACTGCCGGGACCAGATCATGAAATCCCTTACCAAGGAGTTCGGCCTGGACATTGAAACCAAATATCTGTGGGAGCTGGTCGCCGATTCTCTGATCGTCGAGCCCTGGAGCGAAGAAGAAGTGGAAAGGGCTCATGCGTTGAGGGATGCCCAGTATGAAAGGGATGACATCGTGCTGGACGAGGAGGAAGAAGAATAGAAACCCTCATCTCACGCTTTAGAGAAAGTGAAGCCCCGGCCCTGTGCCAGGGCTTTTTTTTGACTTTGGAATTTCCGAATGACGAACATTCAATTAAGAGAAATTAGCACTTGCAAAATTGCAGAGACGCAATGCAAACCTATAATAGACGCAATAGAATTCAACCAGTGAGCCCATTTCCACCTACCTTGACTTACTGGCAATCCTTTTGCATTATTCTTTTTTCCGTATTAATAGGCGGAAGGGAGTAATCACATGGCCTCTCACAAAATCAAGTTTCTACCGGATGAAAGAACCGTTGATGTTGAAGCGGGCACGACCCTCATGGAGGCAGCCCGAAACGCGGAAGTTAATATAAACAACCTCTGCGGAGGGAAAGGAGTTTGCGGAAGATGCCGGGTCAAGGTGAGCAACGGCAAGGTCCGGGCGGACAAGCATTCCATCAACCTCCTGTCCAAGGAAGAAATCCTCGAAGGCTATGTTCTTGCCTGTCAGACCAAAGTGGACTCGGACATGGAGATTCTCATCCCCGCAGAGTCTCGTTTGGAGGAAGGGCAAATCCTCATGGAATGTACTGCGGTGGACTACAGTGCGCCGGAAAAGATCGCTCTTCACCGTGTCCCTTCAGACCCCGATGTGCCTTTACGAGCCCCTGACACAAAAGGTCTATTTGGAGCTGAGCGAACCTTCTCCTGACGACAATGTGAGCGATATGGATCGCATCATCCGGGAGTTGAGGAGAAAAACACCCTACAAGGACTTTGAGATTTCCTTACCATGCCTTCAGGGGCTGGCGATGAAATTGAGGACGAACGCATGGAAAGCGACAGCCACTGTGGCCAAACACGGCGACATCCGGCGGATCTTGCAAATCGAGGCAGGAGATACGTCCGAGCGAAATTATGGTCTTGCCGTGGACGTGGGAACAACAACTGTCGTCGCTCAACTTGTTCACCTCAGATCCGGAAATGTTATCGGGGTGACCGGTAGCCATAACCTGCAGGCCCGCTTCGGTGAGGATGTTATCTCCAGGATGATTTACGCCTGCGGGAAAGAGGAGGGCCTCCAACCCCTGCACCAGGCAATCATCAAGAACATCAACCAACTGATCAAGTCTCTGACCGAAGAAAAGGGCGTCGATCATCGAGACATCACCTCATTCGTGGCTGCCGGGAATACCACCATGAGCCACCTTCTCTTATCCCTGATTCCCTGCTCCCTCCGGGTGGATCCCTACGTTCCCACAGCGAATGTGTATCCCCAGGTTCATGCCGGGGAAATCGGCATCGACATCCACCCGGAGGGCATAGTCGAGGTGGTTCCAGGGGTAGCCAGTTATGTAGGCGGTGATATCGTTGCTGGGATCATCGCCTGTGGCATTGCCGACAGACCGGAGATAAGGGTGCTCATCGATGTGGGAACCAACGGAGAAATCGCCGTAGGCAACAACGAGTGGATGGTCTGTTGCTCCGCATCCGCGGGTCCGGCTTTTGAAGGAGGGGGCATCAAGCACGGCATGCGCGCCACCCGAGGGGCGATTGAAAAGCTGGTCATCTCGGATGGGCGGGTACGGTACAAGAGTATCGGCAAGGGGAAAGTCAGAGGCATATGCGGATCCGGCCTGATCGACTGCCTCTACGAGCTTGCCAGAAACCATCTCATCAGCGGAGAAGGTAAGTTTCATTTGTCACCTCATGATGAAAGGATCGTGGAAAAAGACGGGGAGCTCCAGTTCATTCTGGCATCCGCCGAGGAGACGGAAACCGGCCGGGAGATCGCCATCACCCAATCGGACATCAGCCACCTGATTCGATCAAAGGGAGCGGTTTTTGCGGCAATCAAATCCCTGACGGACTATGTTGGCTTAAAGTTCGGCGCCATCGACACTTTTTTTGTGGCGGGAGGTTTCGGAAGCTACCTAGACATCCCCAAGGCCATCGGGATTGGGCTCTTGCCCGACATTGAGCGGACCAGAATACAATTTGTGGGCAACAGCTCTCTGATGGGGGCCCGCATGTGCCTTCTGTCCACTCACACCATGGAGCGTGCCGTGCAGATCGCAAGAAACACCACCAACATCGAGCTCTCCAATTATCATCCCTTCATGGATGAGTACGTGGCAGCCATGTTTCTTCCCCACACGGACAGAAGGCTTTTTCCATCTGTGGACTATTGAGGACCATGAAAGGAAGAAAGCAACATCAGATCCCCGACCATGTTACGGAGATCATTCTTGAGAGCATCTCCGACGGCGTGTTTACCGTCGATCATGAGTGGCACATTACCTCCTTCAACCGTGCCTCGGAAAAAATCACCGGCATCCCCAGAGAGCATGCCCTGGGCAAATACTGTTGGGAGATCCTTCGCTCCAACATGTGTGAAAAGGACTGTGCCCTGCGGCGGACTATGAAACAAGGCAAATCATTCATAGACACCTCAACCTGTATTCTCACTGAAGCAGGAGAGCCTATTCCGGTCGTCGTATCGACCTCCCTTCTCAAGGATACGGACGGACGGATCATCGGCGGCGTAGAAACCTTCCGCGACATGAGCCTGGTGGAGGAATTGCGCAAAGAACTGGAGGCCCGCTTTCAGGTCGGCGACATCATCAGCCGCAATCCAGCCATGCACAAAATCTTCAGGATTCTTCCCCAGGTAGCGGAAAGCGACAGCACCGTCCTGATCCAGGGAGAGACAGGGACCGGCAAAGAACTTCTGGCCAGGGCCACACACGACCTGAGCCAAAGGCGGAAGAAACCCTTCATCGCGGTTAACTGCGGAGCCTTTCCAGATACTTTGCTCGAATCCGAGCTCTTTGGCTACAAAAAGGGCGCCTTCACGAATGCCACTAAGGACAAGCCTGGATATTTCGCGACCGCTGAAGGCGGGACCATTCTTCTTGACGAAATCGGTGACCTCAGTGCCGCTTTCCAGGTAAGGTTGCTGCGCGTGCTCCAGGACCGGACCTATCAGCCTTTGGGTGCCACGGAGCTTGTCAGGGCCAATGTGCGAATGATTGCCGCCACCAACAGAGACTTGGCGGAACTTGTGAAAAAAGGCGTATTTCGCCAGGATCTGTTTTACCGCATCAATGTGGTTCGGTTGGATCTCCCTCCCCTTCGGGAACGAAAAGAGGATATTCCCATGCTCGTGAAGCACTTCGTCGGAAGGCTCAATCGCCTCCGAGGAAAGTCTGTTTCGGGGATCAGCCAGGAGGCCCTGTCCCTTCTCATGTTCCACGATTATCCCGGCAATATTCGCGAACTCGAAAACATCCTCGAACATGCCTTCGTGCTCTGTCCTGAAGGACAGATCGAGGTCCACTGTTTGCCTGAACATCTCAGCACTTCGATCCCTCGGCCCCCGGCATCCCGGAGGATGGATACCGCTCTGCAATCCGCAGAAGCCCGGGCCATCATGGAGGCCCTTGAGCATAACCAGTTCAACCGTCTTTCCGCGGCCCGTGAGTTAGGCATTCACAAGAGTACTCTATTCAGAAAGATGAAAGCACTAGGCTTGAGACCGCCCCTGAGAACCGACAGTGCCTCCAGGGACTGAGGTCGCCCGGGACACACTCTTGTCCCTGCTGAAAATACCGACGTGCCCACCTGTCCCTTTTGCCACCCATTCGACCGCGTCGCGCGGTTGCGGTGCCTGACTCTCGGATTACCGGATGTCCCCCAGATCGTGCAGGTCCAAATGCCGTTGAGACATTTCTTCCAGAATGAGTTCGGTTGCCCAGGCGGCGGCTTTTCCAACAACCGTTGTGCATTTGCCAACATGGGCTCCCAGGTTTTCAAAAGCCTCCCGCTCCGGGGCATCTATAAGATTAAACTCCCTGCCGAAGATGTTTCGATGAATAGTCTTGCAGATAGAGCTCCCGTATTCCCGGTGGAATTTATCCAGGAGGACTCTTGCCATCCTGTGCGCACAGTCTTTCTCGTCTTTATCATCTTCCCATTTTTTTCGTCGCCGGCCGAAGACTGAGCTCATCACCATGACACCGCCGGTGTAGCCTCCGCAGGAGCCTTCGCAAGAAAGGCCGCCACCCGCGGTGAGGCCGCTTCCTGCTCTGAAAACAGCTTCATTCTGGAGCCCAAGGGCATCCTGAATCGCAGCTATCGTGCATTGGCAGCAGCCTCTGATGGTCTTTTCATACTCGAAGCCCAAGGAAAAGGCGCGCTGAATAATCTTTGCTTTATTCTTGATCGTACTGTTCATGCCATTATCAATCGGAAATGATCTCGCGGGTCACGTTATCGACCACCACCGGAGTTTCGAAATATGTTACTTGCGGCGGCGCGCCATACTTCCCATGAACATAGTTTTCCCAGTCTTTGGTGTAGAGACCCTCAGCTTCTTTCCTGGACTTCCACAGGTAGACGCCCCCGGCCGTGCCGCCGTCCTCGGACAGGATGTAGTACTTGCGGATCAGACCATGGGTCTCACGGTACCTCGGCGCAGTGCTCAGGAAGATCTCCCGAGCCTTCTCGCGTGTGATGGGTTGCGGAAGTTTGAACTGAACGATTGCGGTGATCATGGTGGCCCCCTTAGAATGCTGCCGGCTATGCCTAATCATAACTCGCACGGGTCACTTCATCACTCATGGTCGGCGCAACAAGTGGCTTCCATGCGGAGTTCTCCCATGTCCCGAGATAAGCATGCATATCAACATATTTTTTCGGTATAGGGTGCGTGCCTACAACGACTTTGACCCCATAGCGTTTTTCAAGAAAGGCTTTGAATGCATTGATATTGGGACAGGGGGGATAACCAACTACCAGGCCGGTAGCTAAATGAATAACCTCTGCGCCATTCTTTACCATCTCCTCTCCCGCATATTCTATGTTGCCGCCAGGACACCCATCGCACGTCGTAAAACCAACCAACTCAAGTTCAGTGTCCGTGTATATGCTGAAAGCCCCTTCCTTGTTCCTCATCGCCCGAAAACACTTCCCGCCGGCACATCGGCGGTAGCGATCGCAGATAACTATTCCAATTTTTGTCTTTGTATTCATTTCAATTCCTTTCAATTCTTGGTTGGTCAATTTCCACGGAATTCGACCGGAAATATGAACTTGGAGGGCAAAGCAACGTTCCTTTCCCTCGGAATCACTTTCTACCGAGGGTCTTGGCATCAGAGAATTTGGCGGGCCGTCTATCCATGTTCATCAATCGTTCATTTTTTGGCGCTCCTGCTCGTGCATACCCGGAGTCGTATGTCTTCACCCATCCGGCTCTGCCCAACAACTTCTCCGCCGTTATGAGCAATGACGCGCTTGATCTTTTCGAGCTTGTCATCTTCGATTATGAACTCAAACGATTCTCCCGGCGGCAATATTCTGAGACATAGACCTACGTCCAGGTATGCCTTTCAGCAATCCCCTCTGTAATCGATCACATTTTTGATCATGCGCATGTTGTCCCTTTACTCAGAGACAGTATCTGTGCGACAAAGCCCTGATTATTTTCCCTCAGCATATCACATTTTTTGGAAAAAGACAGACACCGGGTCACAGGCCAGGGACGAAACCAATAGGGTCGCAAAACTGCTACTCCAACCATCCACTTAGTTGCAGAAAAGCAACCTTCCCTGTGATCATCATTCTCTCCGCTTCTCACCTTTTAAGCTAACTCACTGATAACTAAATATCTTATGTCCTTGTAAGACTTGCTCCTCTCCGTGGCACACATCTTGCTATCCTATACGAATGTTCCATGCAAGAATACAAATATATATTCGGACCTGTTCCTTCACGGCGGCTGGGACGGTCTCTGGGAGTGAACGTAACGCCTTATAAGACATGCAGCCAGGATTGCGTCTTTTGCCAGCTTGGACGAACCCCGAGCAAACCGATTACCACGTGGACAAGGGAGAGGGGGTGGTTTTGGGGCCGGCCCGGGCGGATATTGCGTTTGTCCCAACTGTGGGGAAAGAGCAACCCATCAGATGGGGAGCCCCTGTTATGAACAGAAATGCCCCAAGTGTGGAACGGCCATGACACGGGGGTAGGCGCGTGGTACTATGATTGCGAAAATCGGTGCAGAACCTGGGCAGACTTTGTTATGAGTTTAGCAGGTTGCTAAAACACATCCCCTGAGCAGGCTGCTGAAAAATGTCCAGATGCAAGGCATCCGAAATTTCGAGGAATGAGGGTAACGCCGCTCGCAGATCCCGGCTTGACGGGGAGATGGCGTTCTTCAGCAGCCTGTTAGCAGCGTCCCTTAAGGGAAGAAAGCGAGGGAAAACGTGGTAGAGCATGAACTTTCATTGTCTGTGCCGATCAGAGCGGTAGACCGAGTCGAGATTACGGTCCTGATGGATAATTATATCGACGCACTGCTCGGTAATACCGATGTGGTTACGCGCCCTGCCCTTCGGAAAGGAGAGGAGATCTCAAGAGATGCGGTGGTTGCAGAACATGGATTGTCCATGCTTGTTACAGCGTATCGGGGAGATGAATCTAGCAGCGTCCTGTTCGATACCGGTCACACGGAAACAGGAGTCCCTCACAACCTGAAGCTGTTGGAGATCGACTTAAGCCACATTGAAACTATTGTTTTAAGTCACGGTCATATGGACCATACGGGTGCCCTCTATCCTATTCTGAAGGATCTCGACAGGTCCATGACCCTTGTGGTGCACCCCGGGGCTTTCCATTTCCCCCGTCTTTTGGAATGGCCCGACGGGCGGGTGGATCGTTTCCCGAATACGCTTGTCCGGGAGGACCTTACGAAACAGGGGGTCAAGATTCTCGAATCCGAGGGACCCGTGTCTCTTGCAAAGGGCATGATTGTCGTGACCGGCGAGATAGAACGGAAAACAACTTTTGAGAAGGGGTTTCCTTTGGCTAGGATGGTTCGAGACGGTGATCTGGTTCCAGACCCGATCAGTGACGATCAGTCTCTTGTTGTCCATTTGAAAGGAAGGGGGCTGGTGGTGATATCAGGGTGCGCCCATTCGGGCATCGTCAATACGGTGCTCTATTCGAGAAAGATTACGGATATTGAACCTGTTTATGCGATCCTCGGCGGGTTTCACCTCACCGGTCCTCTTTTCGAACCCATCATCGGGGATACCATCGGGGCTCTAAAAGAAATGGACCCAAAGGTACTTGTTCCCATGCACTGTACGGGCTGGAAGGCGATTGGACTTATATCCGATGCCTTTCCCTCTGCCTTTGTTCTTAACAGTGTGGGATCAAAGTATGAGTTGTCATAGGAGAAAAACATGGCAAAGGAAATCATCCTGTACAACCTGAAGGACGGAGTAAAGGACGAGGACTACCAGAAGTGGTGCGAGGAGTACAAAGGTCCGCTCCTGCTCGGACTTAGCGGCGCCAAGAGTTTTGCCCTTGTAAAGATGTTGGGAGGCATCACCGGCAATGGACAGAAGGGCACACCCCCGGGACCATCGAGTCCTCCATTCAAGTATGTCGGCATCATGGATGTAACCAGCCTTGAGGCGTGGAACAAAGCCCACGAGACAAAGGCATTCAAGGAGGAGTTCTTTCCCCAATGGTTCTCAAAATGGGTTGCCGACTTCTATGTCCTTGGCGGAGAGGATGTCTTTTACGGAGAAAGCAAGTAGAACCGTTTGAAGGAGATCAAACCCATCATGCTGCTTTACAAAGGCGCCGTTGGTCTGTGATCGAACAACTCGGATTCCTGCGCTTGCTTAGGAAGACGTCATTACGGCTTCTCCTTCTTCGTTTTCGGGTTTCCCATCGCTACGCTTGCGACTTGGACAGCGTACTGGTCACATCGACCCAATCCAGGATCATCCTCGGGTTTTTGATGACCCTTTCTTCGGCCTCCTTTGATGCGTTTCTTGGGAAAATGTAGAAAATCTTCGGGTCTGTTCCCTTGGAAGGGAGAAGCGGTTCGGAACGCAGGAGCTTCTCCCGGATCGGACTGTCAGGATCGTCAAGATCTCCGAACACCATGGCTTTTGACGGACACCCTGCGACGCACGCCGGTTCTCTCCCCTCATCGATTCGATGCGCACACATGGTGCACGTGGAGGCTTTTCCAGGGGGATGCACCAGGCGGGGTTCACGGGTTCTTTCGAAGGGCAATACCTGCCCGGAGAAGTATTCCTCACCGGGATTCATGTCCATGAGGCCGTACGGACAGGCCTTCACGCACTCGCCGTGCCCCTGGCATTTCTCCTGATCAATCAGGACGATCCCGTCCGGCCTTTGGTAGATCGCATGCTCTGGGCATGCCTCCATGCAGGGCGGATTGCTGCATTGCATGCAGGCAAAGCGAAAATAGATGATCCGGTGGAGGGATTCACTCTCCAGATCCAACACCTTATTCCACCATACGCCGGGCCTGGTAAGGGTTTCCTGCTTGCAGGCGATGACGCAGGTCATGCAGCCCGTACACCGGTTCGCATCGATGACGATTCCGTATCTCGCCATGATTCGTCTCCTTCCATATTCTTTATCCTGACTCAAACCTTCACCACCTCGCAGACCACCTCTTTATAAGGGGGGAATCCGGAAATAGGATCGAACTGTCTCGGGATCAATTCATTCACGTTGGCCTCGGCCCACCCGTGCATGATTCCGACCACACCGGGAGGAACCATGACCGTAGGCTTGGCTCTCGCTCTCATCCGACCCCAGGCAGTTTTCAGGATCACCTCGTCTCCCCCCTGAATCCGCCTCTCTGCCGCATCCTCCGGGTTGATTGTCAGGAGAGGACCTCGTTGAAGTTCCAGGAGCCATGGCGAATCTTGCCGCCACTTGCTATGGGTGATATAGGGAACCCTGGACCCGGAAATCAGGATGAGGGGATATTCCCGGGTGGTCTTCATGGGATCACTGTATTCCGGGAGAGCAGGATAGCCGTGTTTTGCCAGGGCCAGCGAGAGGGCCTCGATTTTGCCGGACGGCGTCATAAAACCGGGCTGATGGTCCGGTCTCATCCCTCCTGTTTCGTACTTCCGGTAAAGGTCAGGACCTTCTGGCGGGATCGTGATCCCCTCTGCCTGATTCCTTCTCAGATCGTCATAGGTGATCTTCCACTGCCCCAGGATATCATTGCAGGCGGCTTCGACGTCCCCATGGAAAAAGGCGTTGGGATCACCCAAACGCATCCCGATCTCCAGGGCGATTTGCCAGTCTTCTTTGCACTCCCCCAAAGGCTTGACAGGGGTCCGTCCGAATAGCCGCCTGCCGAAGAAGGCAAAGGGGGCAAGCCTCTCGTAGTTCATAGCGGCAGGCAGCAGGAGATCCACGAAGCGATGGGTCTGGGGACGGAAGAAGTAGTCCACGGCCATGGAGAACTCCAGGCTCGCTATGGCCTCCTGATATTCATGCGTCTGGGGCCAGATCATCATGTTCAGACCCCAGCCCAGAAGGGCCTTGATCTTTCCATCCCTGATCCATTCCACGAGGGAGTTGGTCTGAACTTCAAATATCTTTTCCGCCCAGGCGGGAAAAACTTCAAGGTCCAGCCTGTGATCTCTCATCGCGATCATCTTTTCTCTCAGGCAGAACTTCGGAGGACCTTCAGCCCATGGTCCGGCCATCTCCACAAGCGGATGGGTGGGTTTCAATATGGAGCCGGGAATGTCGATGTATCCGCAGATCGCAGGGATCAGCAAGATGGCCCGATGATTGTTTGTGGCATTGAGATCGTGGGTCGTTCCCTGGGCGCCCGTCATCAGCCCTCCCGGGCGATGGGTGGCGTAAAGTCGTGCGGCCTCCACGATCTTGCCGGCAGGAACCCAGGTGATCGCCTCGACTTTTTCCGGTGTAAAGGCACTGACGTATTCCTTCAATTCATCGATGCCGTGGATCCACTTGTCGCAGAATTCCCGGTCATGGAGGTCCTCCGCAAAGATGACATTCATCATGCCCGCAGCAAGGGCTGCCGTGGTCGCCGGACGGGGCTGCAGGTGAATATCGGCCAATGTCCCGGCCGTGGGGCTAATCCTGGGATCCACCACAATGAATTTCACGCCCCGTTCTTTGGCGTCGGCAAGCTGCGCATGACACATGAAGGGTTGTCCTGAATAGGCGGGATTCGTTCCCCAGATCAGCATTGCCTTTGTCTCTTTCGTGGGGAGATCTCCCATGGTCGGGAATCCGTAAGTCAACAACTCAGCCAATTGGGCCGCCCTTCGGCAGGCGGTGGAACTCTCACACCCGTAGTTGACCGATCCGTAGTTCGCGGCCAACCGCTGCACCGCGGCCCTCGGCTCTTTCGGGTCTCCCACGTAGAAGAAGACCGCATGGGGGCCTTGCTCCTTCTTGATTCGATTCAAATGGCCCACGATCATCCCGTAGGCTTCGTCCCATGAGACCCGGACATAACCCGGATCATCCGATCCCTTGGGCCCGGTCCGTTTCATGGGGTATTTGAGCCGGTCCGGATGGTAGAGTCTCTGAAGCGTAGCATAGGCCTTCGAGCAAAGGGGAGACGCAGGAAACCCGGGCCACGGCTCAATACGAGTTACCGTCTCGCCCCTTTTGAAGAATTTGATCCCGCAAAAAGGGACCTCATTACAGCCGTCGCAGAAGGTGTACCCAACGGTTTCCTCCCCGGCCTCATTGCCTACATGCCTTTGGGGAAACAACGTCTGATCTGTCATGTTCGGAACCATAAAAACCCTCCTTACTTGATACGCGACACCGCAAACCCTCCTATAATTTATCTTGCATCAGACCGTTTCAAAAATCAAGCAAAGCGACTGCGGCGTACCCACCCAAGAAAGCGTTTCGCAACAGACCTCGGCGGCCATTCGAAATGGGTGCGGGCACAGCCCTGATCGGTCTTCATAAGAATGTCGCCAAAATAAACGAAAATGCACTTCCGCCTCGACCCCTGTCGGTGAAGGCTCACTTTTTTGACAGGGGCCGAATGGGGGTTCTAGTGCGAAGCGCTCACTTGACACTGGCCCTGAGCTTTGCCAGGGCCTGGTGTGCAGCATTGACCAGAGGGTGCACGGTAGGCGCGGGCGAAAGCAGAGGGTGGGTTGCAATCTGCATCATGTCCAGGTCCCGCACGTTCAATCTCATCTGAATCCCGATAGCCACAGCATTGATCAACTCTCCGACCGAAGGCCCCCCTGAAACCTGGCCCCCCAGCAAGGCGCCGCCTCGATCTGCAAAGATCAGTTTTACCCTGAGTTGGGTTGCCCCAGGCAGGGTCCCAGGGTGACGGTCCGGGGCGACCGCCTCCCCTGTGACGATCCGGAAACCCTCCTTCTCACAAGTCCGACACGTCATGCCGGCGCTGGCAAAGCATACGTCGCCTATCTTCGTGGAAAAGGCGGCAATGGTTCCCTGGATCTGGCGGAGAACCCTGATCCCGTAGATATTGGTTCCTGCGATTCTCGCTTCGGCCGTTGCTGTGGAGGCTAACCACACCGGAACCTCTTCCCTGGTAAAGAAGTCCCGCTTAAGGGCGCAATCCCCCACAGCAAAAACGTTCTTCACATTAGTCCTCATATAGGAATCCACCCATATAGAACCTGCTTGGGTCAACATCAATCCTGCTTTTTCAGCCAATTCAGTGTCCGGTTTTCCGCCGATGCCCACGATGACGATATCCGCAGGCAGTGAGACGCCGTCATCCAGGACCACCGACCTCACCCCGTTTGGCCCTTCGATCGACATGGCCCGCTTGCCAGTGTGGACCTGGACCCCGGCCTTGGCCAGTTGCTCTGTGACAGCGTCGCAGAACTCGTCATCAAAGGCCAGATTGATGAGTTTGGGCATCATCTCCACGATGTGAACCTCAGCCTCGGAGTTTCGTGCGAGCTCGTCGGCGAATTCCACGCCGATAAAACCGCCCCCGAGAATGACTGCTTTCTTTGCTGCGTTCGCCCTCTTTCTGAGAGCGGTCATGGCGGAAAGGCTCTTCTCGACGGCACAGACGCCTGGTTGCTCGATGCCGGTTATAGGAGGCAAGACCGGCCTGCTCCCCGTGGCCAATACAAGGCGATCATAGCCCACCTCTTTTCCGGACCCGAGAGTAAGCCGGTTCGCTGCCGTGTCCAGGGAAACGGCCTTTGCCACAACGATCTCGACACCGGCATTCTCAAGGGGCTTATTGCCCATGATGTTTTGTGAAGGATCTGACATAGTGTGGATCATATAGGGGATGGCGCAAGGGATAACCCCGTCTCCGATCTCCTTGATGATGCAAACCGATTTCTCCGGATACACACTTTTTGCGGTCAGGGCCGTGATGATACCTGCCGGTCCGCCGCCCACAACAACCACGTCATATTTCATGAGGACCTCCTTTATCGCCGGGACATGGATGAAACAACATCGCCGCATCAGGACCGGGCTTTCCGGGCCCGCCGAAGAACCAATGCGGCTCCAGGCAAATGCATTGGAACAAAACAAAAATCTTTAGAAATTGTCGTCGACAAACCTGGAGATATCTCGCCGTCTCTGGTCTTTGGGCGGAGATACCCCTGAAGGATGGCTAGGTCACTGTTTCCAACAGCTTCTGAGCACAACTCACTGATGGGGTTTTGACTGGATCAGCAGCGGAATCATCCTGGAATCGGCCTTTCCCGGCCCTAAGAGCCTTTCATGATTTCTTCCAACATCAGACAGTGTCACCTCTTTTAAATAACGCAATACCCGTGCCGAAGCCCCAGTGCGGGCCCGAATGAAATTTAACCTATTGACATCGCACAGAAATGGAACACGAAATTCAAGATCCTGCTCTTCCTTACAGGAAGGGGAAGTGTCAGGGTTTTTTACAAATTGCAAGATTTGCGAGCGTTCTTTTAGAGCTTGCCTAGCCTTTAAAAGGGCTACAGCTAGTGTAAACAAAAGCTACGGTACCATAAGCCGATGATGTTAAAAGATATTCCAGCCCGGATTCCTGAGATGCACGCCTTCCTTGTAGCCGGAATTTTTCACGCTCTCATCCCAAGGGGATAATTTTGTACTTCCTTTTACAGGAAAATATAACAATTTCAGACAGGAGCAGGAATCAACCTGCCTCCTCTTCCCTGGCATCCCCATTGCATTTCCAAAGGATGAGAAGAATGCTGACAGTCCTCTTTCCTAAAGACTTTCGCAATGAAGCATGCGGTTCTTGCAGCGAGGGGATGGCTGGCGGCATGAACGTGCCATATGAGAAAGGAGGCTGTGTGATGAAAACTGAACCATCAAGGAGGGGAAAGAAGACTAAAAAAAAACAACCGGCTCTCGTGCTCATGGAAAAGAGTTCTGCTCAAGAAAAACCGGAGAAAGACACCAATCCGGCATGCATCAAACAACCTGCTCCACAAAATTGGATCAGCATTGATCAGCCTTTCGATTACGAAGAGGTGATCAAAGTAACCGGCGCTGAGTATGTTCAGAATTTGCACCATGATGGCGTCGTGCTCGTCTCTTATGAGGAACTCAAGAAGAATCCCCCTATTGCCCCTCTTGCAAGACAGGAATGCATATGGATGAAGGCTCGCATCATCAACTTTCACCTTTGCGACAATGAGTGTGACTGTGATCATTGCGAATTCGACCTGAACATGCGCCGTGCCATGGGACATGAGGTTCGCTGGGGAAGAAGGGCTGCGCCCTCCGACTGGGCTGAACAGATAAAGGAGACGTACGAAACGGCCGCGAAGCCGTGTATCTATGCCCTGCTAGGCAAAGCCGGAATGCCAGAGGAGTGTAAAGAGAACCACGAATGTTTCCGCTGCAGCGTCTACAAAAATCATTCCGCGAGAGCAAAACACGAATCTTTTATTGAGCCGAGGTACAGCAGGATATCAGGTTACACGCTGGCTGACGATTATTACTATCACTTAGGGCATTTGTGGGTCCACCTCGAACAGGGCGGGTATGTGCGGGTCGGCATGGACGACTTCGTGGCAAAGGTTTTCGGCAAGGCAAGGGAGTTGCGACTTCCCGTTGTCGGGGCTTCCCTAAAGCAGGGAGAGGTGGGATGTGCGATGTTTCGCAACGGCCACCAGGCGCCCATGCAATCGCCTCTGTCGGGGAAGGTAGTAGCTCTCAACTCCAAAGCAATAGATAATCCGGCCCTCTGCCATCAGGATTCGTACCACGGCGGATGGTTGTTCCTGCTCGACCCTTACTATCTCAAGAATGAGTTGAAAGCGCTCTATTTCGGCCGGCAAACCTCGGAATGGATGGAAAGGGAAAATCGGCTTCTCCTTGAGTCCCTTGGACCCGAGTATGCGCGACTGGCAGCCACAGGCGGCGAGCCCACAGAAGACCTGTTCGGAAGCTTCCCTGAGGTGGGATGGGATTCGCTCGTTCGCATCTTCCTTCGTACTCAAGTAAAAGGATAAGGATTCGGCTTCCTAAACCCGAAAACCCTAAGCGCGAAATGAAGAAAATAACGGCTTCATTCGCTTCAAAGAAGCCCACCAATGCACGGTTGTCGTTCATACCCCGCTTCAAAAGGAGCATCTCATGACTCGTATGGAGACCACAGGATCGGTTATGGTCATCGGCGGTGGAATCGCCGGGATACAGGCCTCCCTTGACTTGTCCGGCTCAGGATATCTGGTACACCTTGTTGAGAAAGACTCGGCCATTGGCGGGATCATGAGTGCCTTGGACAAGACGTTTCCAACCAATGACTGCGCCATGTGAATCCTCTCACCCAAACTGGTCGAGGTCGGCCGGAACCCAAACATTCTTCTCCACACGTTAACAGAGGTCGAAGCCGTCAGGGGCTCGGCCGGCCGTTTCGAGGTCACCCTCCATGAGGTCCCGCGCTATGTGGACACAAGCAGGTGCATTGCCTGTGGCCTTTGTGCCACAAAATGTCCACGCCAAGTAGATGACGAATTCAACCAGGGTCTGAGCCGGCGCAAAGCAGCCTATGTGCGGTACCCCCAGGCTGTTCCTCTGAAGTACGCTATTGACGCTGAACATTGCCTCTATTTTGAAAAGGGGAAATGTCGAGCCTGTGAGAAATTGTGCCCGGCAAAAGCGATAGATTTTTCTCAACAGGCAAAGCGCTATGAGATCAAAGTGGGAGCCCTGGTCCTCGCTTTGGGGCTCAAACCTGTCGATCCGCGGACCCTCCGTGAATACGGTTACGATGAGTTCCAGAACGTGGTCACCAGCTTGGAGTTCGAACGAATGCTCAGCTCCACCGGACCCTCTCAAGGTCATCTGACTCGCCCTTCCGACGGAATAGAACCCAGGAGGATTGCCTTTCTCCAGTGCGTGGGATCGAGAGATCTAAACCACGGCTATTGTTCATCCGTTTGCTGCATGTACACCATCAAAGAGGCGCTTACAGCGAAAGAGCACACACGGCATGGCCTGGACACGGCTATTTTCTTCATTGATATACGCACCCATGGCAAAGAATTTGATCGGTACTACCAAAGGGCCAGAGAGGAAGCCGGAATCCGTTTCATTCGATCTCGCATACACACCATAGAGCCCGCAGGTCAAAGCTCTGATGACCTTAAGCTCTCTTATGTTGATGAGGAGGGCAAAATTTGCTTTGAGGTTTTCAACATGGTCGTGCTCTCCGTGGGCCTCGAAGTTTCCAAGGATTCATTGAAAATAGCGGACAAATTGGGGATTGCCTTGGATTCTGACGGCTTTGTGCAGACCGATTGCACCTCCCCGACCTGCACCTCCGTTCCGGGAATCTTCGTTTGCGGCGGCTTTTCGGGTCCCAAGGATATCCCCCAGTCGGTCACCGAGGCCTCCGCCGCTTCGAGTCAGTGTGCAGCACTGCTCAAGAATTCTCGCCATACCCTTACCCATAAAAAATGCTACCCGGAAGAGAACTCGGTGAGTGAGGAACCTCCGCGGGTCGGCGTATTTGTCTGCCATTGCGGCGTGAACATCGGGAGCGTCATAGACGTGCCTGAGGTAAAGGACTATGCAAAAAAACTTCCATGGGTCGTCTACGCGGCCGAGAACATGTTCACCTGCAGTCAGGATACTCAGCAAATGATCCGAGACGTCATCCGGGATCAAGGGCTCAACCGCATCGTGGTAGCCGCTTGTTCGCCGAGAACCCATGAGTCTTTATTCCAGGAGACGATGAGCGAGGCCGGACTAAATCGTTACCTGCTTGAATTCACAAATATCCGTGACCATGCCGCCTGGGTGCATAAGGAAACGCCCCGGCAGGCGACCCAGAAGGCCAAGGACCTTGTGAGGATGGCCGTTTCAAAGGTCTGCCTTTCCTCACCCATAGAGCCTCTGCGCCTTGAAATAGTTCGTTCTGCCATGGTGATCGGCGGAGGGATTTCCGGCATGAGCGCTGCCTTGAACCTTGCTGAGCAGGGATTCAAGACCCATCTCATCGAAAAGAATGCTCAGCTTGGCGGATATGCTTTGAAGGTCCGAGAAACCTGGAAAGGCGAAGAGGTAAAGGCCTATCTTAACCGGCTGAAACAGGAGATCCAAGGGCACCGCAACATAGAAGTTCTGCTGAGCACTCAGGTAAAGGATGTTAAAGGCTTCCTTGGAAATTTCACCACCACCGTGGAAATAGATCACCAAGAACGTCGACTGTCTCACGGTGTGACCATCCTCGCGACAGGCGGACATCCTGTCAAGACGAACGAGTATCTCTGCGGCCAAACGGACCGTGTGACCTGCTGGCACGAGTTGGAAGACCTCTTTGAAAGGGAACCGGAACGTATCGAACGATCAGAGGCCATTGCCCTCATCCAGTGCGTCGGGTCGCGAGAGCCGGAAAGACCTTACTGCTCGAGGGTTTGCTGCACTGCATCTGTCAAGAAGGCCATTTCACTGAAAGAGCGAAAGCGGGAACAGCAAATCTATGTCCTCTACCGCGACATGAGAACCTATGCCCAACGGGAATCCCTTTATCGCCGCGCTCGCGAACTCGGGATAATCTTCATCCGTTATTCTCCCGACGACAAACCCTCTGTGCAGAAGGTCCTGGTCAATGGAAAGGAGAAAGTGCGGATCACAGTGAAGGATCCTATTTTAAGGGCCCACATCAGCATGGACGTCGACTTGGTGAACCTGTTTACCGCCATTGTGCCCGCCGAGAACGAGGCGCTCGCCAAATCCTTCAAGGTCCCCCTGAACAAGGACGGCTTCTTCATGGAAGCTCATGCAAAGCTGCGGCCAGTGGATTTCTCAACAGGGGGCATCTTCCTCTGCGGCCTGGCTCATTACCCCAAACCCATCGAAGAATCCATTGCCCAGGCACAGGCGGCGGCGATGCGGGCATCCATGGTGCTCAGTCAGGAATACGTGGAGGTCGAACCGATCGTTTCGGTCATCGATGAAAAACTTTGCATTGGCTGTGGTCTTTGTGAAACATCCTGTCCCTTTGGCGCGGTGAGGCTTGTTAAGGCTGACGGCAAGGGATACCGCGCGGAAAACCTTCCGGCCCTTTGCAAGGGATGTGGCCTCTGTGCCGCGGTTTGTCCGCAGAAAGCCATAGACATGAAGCACTTCCGAGACACGGAGATCTATGCGGCTATTCAGGCGGGCGGAGAAAACGCGATGGCGTTCAAGCCTCTTCATCGACCTGCAAGAGGCAAATCTTCCTCCTCCGTTTTAGGCTGTCGCATGGCAGATGATTATTACTTCCACAGGGGCCACAGTTGGCTATCTCTTGAACGTGGCGGCAGGGTGAAGATCGGTGTCGACGATTTCACGCTTAAGGTGCTCGGCCGGCCCGATGGCGTGGAGATCCCGCGAAGGGGGACCTTCTTACATCAGGGCCGAATGGGCTGGCTCTTAACACGGGGTGGTCACAGAGCGAATATCCTCTCTCCTGTAACAGGAAAGATCTTCGATGTGAACGCAAATGTGCTGGATCAGACTCAAACCCTCTCTGAGGATCCCTATGAGAAGGGATGGCTGATCATCTTGGAACCTGTTGCGTTTAAAAGCGATCTGAAAGGCTTGCTTTCCGGTCAACAAAGGCTGAGATGGATGGAGAAAGAAACGGAAAGACTTCTGCGACTTCTCGGGGAGGAATACGAGCGTCTCGCCGCCACCGGAGGCGAGATTATTCCGGATCTCTTCGGCCACTTTCCCGAGATCGGATGGGATCGACTGGTGAAGAGCTTTTTTGAAGTGCAGATGTAAACCGTGTCATGCTTTGAGAAACCATTTGGTGACGGCCTGAAATGCGCAACGCCGCAGATGGACTTCTTACGAAGCCGTCAAAGTGGAGTGATGAAAAGGGACGATAGGCCATGACTGAGCAATTTGAACCGAAGATCTTGGCATTCCTCTGCAACTGGTGTGCCTATGCAGGCGCGGATCTGGCAGGTGTGTCGAGGATTCAATACCCTCCTGCAATCAGGGTCATCAGAACCATGTGCTCCGGACGGGTTGACCCCATTTTCGTGATACGTGGTCTTAGAACAGGATTTGACAGCATCTTTGTCTCCGGCTGACACATGGGGGAATGCCATTACCTGTACGGTAATGTCCATGTGGCGAAGGAGATGGAGGTCGTCAAAAGGCTGCTGGATCTCTCAGGGATTGGTGGTGACCGACTCTGCCTGCGTTGGGTGAGCGCAGCGGAAGGTAAACTTTTTGCAGAATATGTGACGCAGTTCAGTGAGATGACAAGAAATCTTGGGCCTTTTGATCCTGCCCGGTATGAAATGGAACTGGAGGCTGTTGAAACGTCCTTAACCTCACAGAGACTGCGGTGGCTCATGGGAATAGAGCTTTCGCTTACCCGGGAGGGAAATGTTTATGGTGAGAGCGTCCCCGAAGAACATTACAAAAATCTTTTGCAGCAGGCCACAGAGGAAGAATACCAGAGTGCCCTCGTCTCAGAGGCGATTATGCGGGAGCCTTTGTCGGTCAGGGAGATTGCCTTTTTGACCGGGTTGCCTGTCTACACCGTCTCCCTTCGGCTGGGCGAACTGGAAAGACAGCACCACGCTGAAATCGAATCCTATCAGGGAACGACACCAAAATTTGTCCACCCGGGTTATGGATCCCTGGAAAGATCGACACGAGGAAGTCATGATTCTAATCCTAATGCAGTCCTCAGGCCGCAACCAAACGCCGTTCCGGCCCGGCCGCGGGGTGGTCTCTGACGAGTCAAGTCTTTCAAGCAGGACACCATATACATAGAAGATCAAGGGGACCAAAATGAGCGTATCGACAGCCAACAACCACAGAGGCGCCGTGATGGTGGTGGGCGCTGGGATCGCAGGCATGCAAGCTGCTCTGGATCTTTCCGCTTTGGGATACTACGTCCACCTTGTGGACCAATCGCCTACCATCGGCGGGCTCATGTCCCAGTTGGACAAGACTTTCCCCACCAACGACTGCGCCATGTGAATCATTTCGCCGAAACTGGTCGAGG
Source organism: uncultured delta proteobacterium (assembly GCA_963740905.1). GTDB lineage: Bacteria > Desulfobacterota > DSM-4660 > Desulfatiglandales > HGW-15 > JAFGDM01. Next base: position 270,507 of record CAVUFY010000012.1, on the reverse strand, counting down.
TCGGCCGGCATCGCAACATTGACGTTATCACCAGTACGGAAGTCAAGGAACTGGAAGGTGAACCCGGCCGTTTTCGGGTCACTTTATCCAACCGCCCGCGATACATTGACCCGAAGAAGTGCACCGCCTGCGGACAGTGCAGTATGGTCTGCCCGGTCAGGGCGGTCAACGAGTTCGACTGCGGTCTTGACCGGCGCGCGGCCACTTACATCACCTATGCGCAGGCTGTGCCCCTGTCGTATGCGATCGATCGGGATGCGTGCATTGGCTGTGGGCTCTGTGAAAAGATCTGCCTAGCAGGGGCGGTGCGCTACGACGACAAACCTCGAAAAAGGGTCCTGGAGGTGGGAGCGATCATCATCGCAACCGGCAACAGGGTTTTTGATCCCTCCAAACTGGACATGTACAGCTATAGCGCCTCCCCCAACGTGGTCACCAGCTTGGAATTTGAAAGACTGCTCAGCGCTTCCGGCCCGTTTATGGGGCGTCTGATGCGTCCTTATGACCGGGAGGAGCCCAAAAGGATTGCCTGGGTCCAGTGCGTCGGCTCACGAAGCAATCGTAACAGCGGGAACGCTTATTGCTCTTCGGTCTGCTGCACATATGCCATAAAGCAGGCGATGATTGCGAAGGACCATGCACATTCAGACTTGGACGCAACCATTTTCTATCTGGACATGCGCACCTATGGTAAGGCGTTCGAGCAGTACTACACGCGCGCTCAAAAGGAGCTTGGCGTTCGCTTCATTCGCTCCCGAATTCATAGTGTTGAAACGTCGGGAGAGGGTGATCTAAATATAAGGTATGTCGATGACACAGGAAAGACCAAAGACGAAATCTTTGACATGGTCGTCTTGTCGGTAGGCTTTGAGGCTGGAAAAAAGACCATTGAACTTGCGCGCCGGGCGGGAGTGGAGCTTGACGAACATCATTTCGCGAAGACCGACAGTTTCCACCCCGTGGCCACTTCAAGGCTTGGAATTTATGCCTGCGGATCCTTCCAAGGCCCCAAAGATATTCCCCAATCCGTTATAGAGGCCTCTGCGGCTGCAGCCGCGTCAAGCGCATTGCTTAAGGAGAGCAGGTGGTCTCAAACCCAGGTTGCCGAGAGGCCGGTAGAGATCAATGTGCTCGGAGAATCTCCCCGCATTGGAGTCTTTGTATGCCAATGCGGCATCAATATCGGGGGCGTGGTGGATGTGCCAGCGGTTCGGAATTACGCAAAATCTCTTCCCTATGTGGTCTATGTTGAAGACAACCTTTACACCTGTTCTCAGGATACCCAGGTAAAGATGTCACAGGTGATCAAGGAAATTGGGATTAATCGAGTGGTTGTGGCCGCCTGCACACCAAAAACCCATGAACCCCTTTTCCAGGAGACTCTGCTGAATGCCGGCTTGAACAAATACCTCTTCGAGATGGCCAACATTCGGAATCAGGATTCCTGGGTCCACAGCGGTCACCCGACTTCGGCCACGGAAAAGGCTAAGGATCTGGTAAGGATGGCTGTTGCAAAGGTGGCCCTTTTGGAGCCCCTTCAGGAAACTGAAGTGGGGATGCATCCTGAGGCCCTTGTCCTCGGGGGAGGAATCGCAGGCATGACGGCAGCCAGGAACCTGGCGGATCAGGGCTTTCAGGTTCATTTGGTCGAGCGGAACAGTGAGCTGGGAGGCGTGGCCAGGTCTCTCCACCAGACATGGAAAGGAGAATCCATACGCAACTACCTGAGGCAACTGATCAATGAAGTGGAACATGGTCCCCTCATCCGTGTTTATCTCACTACAGTCCTATCCAAGGTCGAGGGCTTCGTTGGTAACTTCACATCGACGCTCACACGAAAAGAGGACGGCGCAAAGACAGTTCTAAAGCACGGAGTGACCGTCATAGCCACTGGAGCAGAAGAGTTCAAGCCCAACGAGTACTGCTATGGCGAGCATCCCAAAGTGATCACTCAATTAGAGCTGGACAGGCTTCTTGTCCAAGACGACCCGGAACTGAAAAGAATCCGTTCGGCGATCTTCATCCAGTGTGTGGGCTCTCGCGAGCCCGGCCGGCCCTATTGCAGCCGGGTATGCTGCACTCATACCATAGAAGCCGCATTGGAAATGCGCCGTCGAAATCCTGATTTGGATATCTGTGTCCTCTATCGCGACCTGAGAACCTACGGGCAAAGAGAAGCATTGTATACTCAAGCCCGCAAAAAGGGCATCCTGTTCATCCGATACGACGTAGATAGCAAACCCCGCGTTCTGTCAAGAGGGGATGATGCCTTGGAGGTAACGGTCCTTGATCCGACTTTGCAAAGACCGATCCAAATAAAGACAGACCTACTCGTTCTGGCCACTGCCATCATAGCCCCCGACAATGGGCCAGTCGCAAAACTTTTTAAGCTTCCTGTGGATGGGGACGGCTTTTTCGTGGAGGCCCATGCCAAGCTGCGACCGGTCGATTTTGCTACCGAAGGGGTGTTTCTCTGCGGACTGGCCCATTCTCCCAAGTCTGTGGACGAAAGCATTGCCCAAGCTATGGCAGCAGCCGGCCGTGCCGCCGGATACCTGGCAGCGGGTAAAGCACTCGTGAGCGGCCTGATTGCTCAAATACATCCTGCCTCTTGCAGCCGGTGCGGTGTCTGCGTAGACATTTGTTCTTTTGGGGCGCCTACTGTCTTCGGAAACGGTTCGCCGGAAATCAATCCGGTTTTATGCAAGGGCTGTGGATTGTGTGTAGCCTCGTGCCGGAGCGGAGCTATTCGGCTTAAGGGTTTTGATGACGAGCAGATCATGGCCATGGTCAACCAGATTTGAGAGGGCGGCCGGCGCCGTTGACCCTGGAATTTTTTTGGCCTATACTCCTCCTATCTTCCGCACCGTGTTTCACATAAGCCAATGCCCTATCCAAAGCGGGACCTATGAAGAAAAAGACCAAGAAGCCACCCCGAAATTCAAAATGGCTGACATTGAACCTCGCTTTCGTGGGAGGCGGTGAAACCTGCAGGTTTTTCATCGATTTTTTTCGGCAAATCTCCTTTCCCCGTGTGAAGGTCAGAATCCTGGGGGTTTGTGACATTGACCCGCAGGCCGAGGGGTTTCGGCTCGCCCGGGATTTGGGGATATTCACCACTCAAGACTACCGGGACATTTTAGAAATTCGAGATCTAGACGGTATCCTCGAACTGACCAAGAGTCAGGACGTGCTCCTTGAACTGACTCGGCTCAGACCAGAGGGCTTATGGATTCTCGATCATCGGATTAGCGGTCTGTTCCAGACTCTCTTGCTTACGATCAGGGATCTAGGCTTTAAGGAAAAGGAAGTCGCCCTGGAAAGGATGGTTTCAAGGTTTCTCTTGCAGCAAGCCCACGAAAGGATTGTGGTTTTAAAACCGGATTTCACTATCGTAGAGGCCAGTGAGGGCTATCTGAAAGCCGTGAACAAGTCCAAGGCAGAAGTGATCGGAGGGCATTGTCACGAGATCACCCATGGATTAAGTTCCCCTTGCTCGAATTGGCTCCCGGAAATGGGATGCCCCCTGGTTGAGACGTTGAGGACCGGCCAATCGGCGCACGTGATCCATGAACATGTGATAGACAGGGAAAGGAGAATATACTGCGATCTTGAAACTTATCCCCTCAGGACCAATGAAAGTGGAGAGATCGTCCGGGTGATCGAGATTTGGAGAGACATCACGGAACAGCTCTCTTCCCGCTGGGAGATGCGGCTCAGGGAGCTGAAGACGGACTTGGAAAAACTGGTTCAGGAGGATCGATTGATATCACTCGGAAAGCTGGCCGCGAGCTGCGCCCACGAAATCAACAATCCCATCCAGGGCCTGCTGACATTCTCCCATCTCATGCAGTCCATGTTGAGCAAAGGCAAACCCACTGCCAATGACCTTGGAGAATTCAACCATTACCTCGGCCTCATGTCGAAAGAGCTCGAGCGCTGCGGCGCGATTGTATCCGGGCTCCTTTCCTTTGCCAGAGAGTCTACTATGGAAGCCAGGGAGGTGGAACTGAAAGAGGTAATACAAGCGGTTCTCTCACTAACCCGGCACAAGATGGAACTCCAAGACGTCACCCCGATTCTTGACTGCGCTGAAGAACCTCTGATTATTCGAGGTGACGTAAACCAGCTCCAGCAGTGTTTATTGAATCTGATCTTCAACGCCGTCGAGGCCATGCCCGACGGTGGAGATCTGAAGGTGACCCTGAAATCCGGTGACGCGGACAAAGAGGCTTGGATTATCATCGAAGACTCAGGCTATGGGATTCCTGAGAAACATATCGACAAGATCTTCGATCCCTTTTTCACCACCAAAGAAGAGGGAGAAGGCACCGGCCTGGGGCTCTCGATCGTCTATGGCATCGTGAAGAATCACGATGGCAGGATTGAGGTCCACAGCAAGGTCGGACAGGGGACATGTTTCTCCCTTCGCTTTCCGTTGGCTGATCAATAAGCTGGAGCGAGACGATGGATGAGAGATTGAGAATCATGGTCGTGGATGACGAATTGATCGTACGGGAATCCCTTTACCACTGGTTCAAAAAAGCCGGCCACATGGTGGAAGCTGCCTCCGGCGGCGATGAGGCACTGGCTATCCTGGAGAAAAAACCCTTTGAAGTCCTGTTCGTGGATATGAAAATGCCCCGCATGAACGGTTTGAAACTTTTGAAACACGTTAAGGAGGGATATCCGGACACCGTCGTCATCATCATTACCGCATATGGTTCCATCGAATCATCCATTGAAGCAATGAAGCTGGGAGCGAGCGACTACTTGCTGAAACCCTTCAAGCCTGATCAACTGGCGCTGGTCCTCGAGAAAATTGCCCGTGAACGAAAGCTGACGTCCGAATATCACTATGTCAAGGGGCTTTTGGAAGAGGTCACGCGATTTGATAACATGATCGGCCAGTCACCGCCCATGACGGCCATATTCGAGCTCATACCGCAGGTTGCCCAGAGTGAATCATCCGTGCTCATCTCAGGAGAAACGGGAACCGGTAAGGAGTTGGTGGCCAAGGCCATCCATGCCGAGAGCTTCCGATCCAAAGGCCCTTTTATCGCAATGAACTGCGGCGCCCTGCCCGAGGCCCTCCTGGAGAGTGAACTCTTCGGCCACCAAAAAGGTGCCTTTACCGGGGCGAATCGAGCTCGGAAAGGATTCATCGAGGTGGCCTCCGGGGGGACGCTTTTCCTTGACGAGATTGGAGAGATCAGCCCCAGAATGCAAGTGGATCTCTTGCGGGTCCTGGAAGAGAAAAAGATCATAAGAATCGGCGATAGAGAGCCGATCGATGTGGATTTCAGACTGTTATCTTCGACCAGACGAGACTTGGATGAGGAAGTTGCCGCGGGTCGGTTCAGGGAAGACCTATTGTATAGGATTAATGTGATCACACTGCACATGCCTCCTCTGAGAAAAAGGAAGGAAGATATTCTGCTTCTGGTCAAGCACTTCCTGAACAAGTACAGTCATGAGACCACCAAGCTGGTAGACCGAGTGGCCACTGAGGCCATTGAATTCCTGAAGAGTTACGGCTGGCCCGGAAATGTGAGGGAACTCGAGAACGCTATCGAACGCGCGGTGGTGCTTTCCAAATCCAGGACTCTTGGGGTAGAGGACTTCTCTTTCCTCCGACCTTCTCCTATCCAATTCAGGAAAGGGCGAACCCTTAAGGAGATGGAAAAGGATTATATTCAAGAAATTCTTGAAGAGCAGGACTGGAATATCACGGAATCGGCCAAAATTTTAGGGGTTAACCGGGTGTCCCTTCACAAGATGATCAATCGCTATCAACTGAAAAGACCTCTTTGAACGGGGTCTCCGCTGAATGACCCTTTTGGAATCCCCTTCCCTTATGAATCTGAAAAAAATATGCATCGGTGTGGCACCCTTTGGTGAGGTCTCTGACGCGGCGCTGGATGGTGTCGCGACCTATATCCAAACCCACCTCAATCTGGAGGCCCATATTCTTTCTCCTTTTCAAAACCCCGCCTACGCCTACGATCAAAAGCGGGGACAGTACAATGCTGCGATTATCCTCAAGGCTTTAAATTCCATGCCCTTTGATGAGGAGATGGATAAAGTGATCTGCGTGATGGACGTGGATCTTTTCATTCCTATCTTCACCCATGTTCTGGGAGAAGCCAATGAGGGGGGCAGGTATGCTCTTGCCTCCCTCTACAGACTGGGCAAGGCCACAGATAGGCTTCCCGTTTCTTTCGATCAAATCGTCGAGAGACTGGTCAAGGTGGCCATTCATGAGTTGGGCCACCTCTTCAATATGGCCCATTGCCTGAACACACAGTGCCTGATGCACTACTCGGGAAACCTTGCTGACCTGGATAGGGCATCTCTCGCCTTTTGTGACTACTGCTCAGAATTCCTGGCGTACTCGATCAGGCGGGAGCGTCTCCTTCATTATGATGAACCAAGTGAGCCGGAATAAATCTGATCGGAGTCCTTTGCCTTAATGGGTTGTTTCTATCTCTGGACTCGGGAGTTGATCAACCAACGAAGTCTCAAGCCCAAACCGGCGATTCGATTTAAGGGGTTGAAGTCGCCTGAACGCGACTCGTTGGTCCCAGGCGTCGCAAAGATGCAACTTCCCACCCTTATCGTTTCTACCCTTGGTCCACAACTCATTCATAATTTTAGCATTAATTAACCCTGCCTTTCTCACGACCCAATGGCATATGGATTGCTATCTCTTAAGTCAGAGAATCGGTCGTCGTCAGCGGAAAGGGAGGAACAGGGAAATCATCCGAAAGAAATCTATTTTGCCGGTTCAAAGCGAATCAAGATTGAGAAAAATGAAGAAAAGGCCCTTTCTCTCTAGGAAGAACTGAAATCGAGGGAAGCGAACCGTTTCTGAAATACATGTGAAAGGAGGTCTACAAATGAAAATCCATCTCAAGATCGAAGGTCTGCCACAGCTCTACAAGATCCTGAACAAGAAAAAGGCCCTTGATTTTGACTTTCCGGGCCAGACGATCAGGGATTTCGCCGCTTGTCTGGCAAGGAAATACGGTCGCGGGGTGGATCAGGTCCTGCTGGATCAGAATGGTGCGATTGACATGGGATTGCGAGTAGCGATCAATTTCTCGGTCCTGTCGTATGAAAATCGAATGGACACTGCTCTCCATGATGGTGACACAATCCATCTGATGACCGTAGGGTGAGCCTGAGTTACGCAGTCGGGACGACTGCAAAAAACGTCTTGAGCTCTATGTGGTTACACTGCGGATGGTTAGCTTGAGGGAGCTATCTGGGCCTGAAACCAATAAGGTCGCAATGATGCTACTTCAAATATCTTCGGGTTGCAAAAAAAGAAATCTTCCTTGTTGCCCTCCCCTTCTCTTTCTTAAGCTAACTTACTGATAGCTCAATATTTTATGCCCTTGTAGGATTCCCTGCTATCTGTGGCACATATCTTGCCGTACTAGACGCAACAGGGGGAGATAGACAATGAAAGTGGTCCTGACCGTCTGGGAAGACCGGATTTCTCCTGTTGCAGACTCGGCCAGGCAGTTGCTTGTCGTGGATGTTGAAGATCGAGCCATTCGGTGCCGGCGTACTGACTCTCTTAACACAGAGTCCGTGTTCTACCGCGCCAGAAGGCTCGCTCACCTCGAGGCAAAGATTTTTATCTGCGGCGCTATCTCGGATTTCTTCGTCAGTCTCGTGGAAGGCTATGGGATTCGGTTGATCCCGTTCATCTGCGGACAAGCAGATCAAGTGTTGGATGCTTATCTGAACGGTTCCCTGAGAGGCCCAAGATTTATAATGACAGGATGCCCCCACTGTTGAATCGAAAGGAAGACCAGTTAGCCAATGGGAGAATACAAATATATATTCGGACCTGTTCCGTCACGTCGACTGGGACGGTCTCTGGGAGTGGATGTAACGCCTTATAAGACATGCAGCCAGGATTGCGTCTTTTGCCAGCTTGGACCAACCCCAAGCAAGACGGTCACCAGGCGGGAATATGTGCCTGTTGGGGAAGTGCTCGATGAGCTCGGGAACTGGTTGAAAAGGGGTGGAAAGGCGGATCATATCACCCTTTCCGGTTCCGGAGAACCAACGCTTCATTCCTGCTTTGGGGAGGTGCTCGGGTTTGTCAGAAAGAATAGCGTTATAAAAGCGGTTTTGCTGACAAATGGCTCTCTCTTTTATCTGCCGGAAGTCCGCAGGCAAGCCTTGCAAGCCCATATCGTCAAGATTTCTCTGAGCGCGTGGGACCAGGCGTCTTACGGATGGGTGAACCGTCCGCATCCGGATCTCGATTTCAAGCGGTTGATTGAGGGGCAAAAGGCCTTCCGCAATGAGTTCAAAGGAGAGATGTGGATAGAAGTGTTCCTTGTTGCGGGTATGAACTCGATTCCTTCCGATGTGGCAAAGATTGCTGCGCTGGCGGATCTGCTCAAACCGGATCGGATTCATTTGAATACGGCTGTTCGCCCTCCCGCAGAGGATTTTGTTGCACCCCTTTCCAGCGAGCGCTTAGCCTCCCTGTGTCATCTATTTCGACCCCCGGCGGAAGTGATTGCAGAGTACAAGGATAAAGGCGGTTTTGAAATCCGAGCCAATCGGGAGGCGATCATTTCCATGCTAAACAGGCGGCCCTGCACGGCGGAGGAGATTGCGGGTGCCTTCGGTATGCATCTCAACGAGGTGTCTAAATACCTTGGCAACCTCCTGCGGCAAGGACAAATCCACACTGAACGCTCAAGTGGTTCCATTTACTTTGTCGCCGCAATCAGAGAAGGGATAGGCTCATACCCGCGTGTGAATAATGTTAAAAAAGGATGCCGTTTCTGCGTTTGAAGTTTCCTGAGCGCTTAGTGAGGAGGAATCAAGAAACGATCCGAAGGAAGAGACGCCTTTCAGCCGGCTGATTAACCTCGCGTCAGTTCGGACGGAACAGAGATCTTATCGTCAAAGAAGAAAAAACTAAAACAGGAGAAAGAAACTATGTCGAAGAATAGGATGAAAATCGCTGTGACTTCTACCGGACCCACACTCGAAGACACAGTGGAATCACGGTTTGGACGATGTGCATACTTTTTAATCATCGATCCGGACGGTTTGGATTTCGAACCCATAGAGAATCCGAACATCGCGCTGGGGGGCGGCGCCGGCATTCAGTCGGCCCAGCTCATGGCAAGCAAAGGCGTTTCGGTTGTGCTGACCGGGAACTGCGGCCCCAATGCCTTTCAAACCTTTGGAGCCGCCGGAATTCAGGTGCTAACCGGAATAACGGGCCAGGTCCGGAAGGCGGTTGAGCGATTCAAGGCAGGGGAGCTTTCCCCCACAACAGCCCCCAGTGTACAGAGCCATTTCGGGATGGGCCGCGGGATGGGCCGCGGCATGGGCGGGGGAATAGGCCGCGGGAGAGGCATGACCGGCGGCAGGAGTGCCGATCAATCCGGAGCCGGATCTCCCATCCCGAAAGGAAGAAATTGCCCGTCTCAGACAACAGGCTGACGAAATGCGAAAGCAAATGGAATCGATCGAATCAAGACTCAGAGAAATTGAGGATAAATAGAGAACGAGGAATGCGCAATGGCTGACGAACTCGATGAATTTGCCAGGGCGTTACAGGATCAGATCTATGAAGAGACAAGGGAGACATACGGGCAGGTAGCTTTCGAAAGATGGCTTAAGCCTCTGTACATCGGAGTGATTCCCAATCCGGAAGGGTACGGCCGTGTCAAGGGGACATGCGGCGACACGATGGAGATTTTTTTGAGATTCGAAAAGGACAGGGTGAAAGAGGCGACATTTCAAACTGATGGATGTGGCTCCAGCACGGTTTGCGGTTCTTTCGCAGCCGAGCTTGCCCACGGCAGGAGTTCCGACGAGATTGCGGAGATTACGGGCGAAATGATCCTCGATGTTCTTGGCGGTCTGCCCAAGGAGGATCGGCACTGCGCCTTTCTCGCTGCGGAAACGCTCCAGGAAGCCCTCGACGACTATATGAGGAAACAGCTTAGAAAAGATAATCTCGAACCGGGAACACGACCCGAAAAATGAGACACGCATCAAGACGATGAGGAGCGACGGATGATTATCAGCATAGCGAGCGGAAAAGGAGGAACGGGAAAGACGACCGTGGCCACCAATCTGGCCGTATCACTTGAATCCGGCGTGCAGCTCCTGGACTGCGATGTAGAAGAACCCAACGCCCATCTCTTTATCCAGCCTGCGATTGAAGGGGTTAAGACCATAACCACCCCTGTGCCCGAAGTGGATATGGAAAAATGCACCCTCTGCGGGAAGTGCAATGAGATCTGCCAGTTCAAGGCGATTGTGGTCATTGGTGAGACCGTTTTGCCGTTCCACGAGCTCTGCCACAGTTGCGGCGGATGCATGGAGGTGTGCCCCGATGGGGCCATTACCGAGGTGGGGCGTGAACTGGGTGTCATCCAGATCGGGCACAGGGACGGCCTGGAATTCGTGCACGGCAGGTTAAGGGTCGGAGAGGCCATGTCCCCTCCTCTTATTCAGAAAAGTCCGAGAATATACACGACCGGGGTTGTTGACCATCATTGATGCCCCTCCCGGGACTTCATGTCCAGTGATCGCCTCCATGAAAGGAGCGGATTTCGTCTTGCTGGTTACAGAACCCACCCCTTTCGGCCTCCATGACCTCAAGCTGGCTGTGGGGGCCGTGAATATTCTCGGGATTCCCTGCGGGCTAGTCATCAATCGCTCGGATATGGGCGATGATCAGGTGAGGGACATATGCAGAGAGCGAGGGGATGCCCATCCTGATGGAGATCCCTTTTGATCGTAAAATCGCGGAGTCCTACTCGAAGGGGGAGATGCTCGTCGAGGTGATGCCCGAGTGGAAGCAGAAATTCCAGGATTTATTCCATCGAATTGAAGAAATTATTGCTCAATAGATGGAGTCTTATAAACATGAAAGGTAAGGCGGGGTAGATTTGGATGAAGGAACTGGTTGTCATAAGCGGCAAGGGAGGGACAGGGAAGACAAGCATATTGGCCGCCTTCGCTTCCCTGGCAAAGGGCAAGGTGCTTTGTGATGCGGATGTGGATGCGGCGGATCTTCATCTGATCATGGACCCACGGATCATGGAGCGCCATGATTTTCAGTCCGGTCATATGGCCGTAATCAATCAGGACAAATGCACCCAATGTGGTCGTTGCCGAGATTTGTGCAGGTGGAACGCCATCAGCGAAGATTTTGTGGTGGACCCCATCGCCTGCGAGGGCTGTGGTGTGTGTCACTATTTCTGCCCTGAAGAAGCGATTGATTTTCCCCTGAACACATGCGGGGAATGGTTCATTTCCGACACCCGCTTCGGCCCCATGGCCCACGCAAGGCTGGGCATTGCGGAAGAAAACTCGGGCAAACTCGTGACCCTTATCCGGCAGCAAGGCAAGAAGCTTGCGGAAGAAAAGAACCTGGATTTGCTGCTCACAGACGGCCCTCCAGGCATTGGGTGTCCGGTGATCGCTTCCCTTGGCGGGGCAACGGCGGTCCTCATCGTGGCAGAGCCCACGGTTTCGGGCAGGCACGACATGGAGCGCGTAGCCGAACTGGCTGCCTTTTTCAAGGTCCCGGCCATAGTCTGCGTCAACAAATTCGATCTCAATCCCGACCAGGGACGGGCCATAGAAGACTTTGCCCGGGAGAAAGCAGATAAGGGTGATGGGTCGAATCCCATTTGATCCAGTCTTTACAAAGGCAATGGTCCAGGGGAAGACCATTTTTGAATATGACGGCCATTCCGAGGCCGCCGGGGCAGTCAAAAAGATCTGGCGAAGATCTGGCACAAGGTCTTGACATATAAAACGATCGGAGGTTTTCCGTTAAATCAATTCGAAAGGAGGTAAGCAAAATGCCGAGAGGAGACGGAACAGGCCCGAGAGGCCAGGGACCGGGAACAGGCAGAGGTATGGGGAAGAGGCGGCGGCCGGGGCCAAGGAGGAAGTGGGGAAAGGGCGAGGAGGTGGTTTTGGCGCCGGCCCGGGCGGATATTGCGTTTGCCCGAACTGCGGGGAAAGAGCAACCCATCAGATGGGGAGCCCCTGTTACGAACAGAAATGTCCCAAGTGTGGAACGGCCATGACAAGGGAGTGAAAGGGCGAGATGCGAGCGGGGCGGAAAAAGTGACGGACGGCCAGCGAGAGGAACTCCTGTTACTGAAACAAAGGGCTCAAGCGATAGGAGCACGCCTCGATACGTTAAGCCGGCGTATCAGTGAGATCCAACAAAAGCCAGGACTCCCTTTGTACGTCGCCGTTATCGATTCAGAAAGGTGTCTTGGCTGCGGCGTATGCGAGACTGTCTGTCCGGTCGGGGCCATTGCAATCAAAAACACTGCTCTGGTGCGTGCATCTCGCTGCATCGGCTGCGGAAGATGCGCCGAGGAATGCCCTCGGGGAGCCATCGTGTTGCGGCTTTATCAAAGGATCGCTACCATGTGCCGCGCAGGAATGTAACTAGAATCGGAAATGAAAGCGGTTTGAGTCAGGTTTCCTCCCCTCCGGCCGTAACTTCGTTCCGACAAAAACCTGAGAACCTCGGGTTGCTGCAGAGGTTTCTGAAATGGATAGCCAGTGGTACGGACGGATCCGCCTATGGGCAGGACGTCTTGTCCCACCTGACGTGTCAGGCATTAGGGATTTGCCAGGTCGGCATAGGTGCAAATCAAATGTTTAAGAGAATTCATTATGCAATGTCAGAGATGTAACGTCGTTATCATCGAGGGGGAAGAAAAAGAACTTCACGGGCTGATTCTTTGTGAAGATTGTTACATGGACCTCCTTTCCCCGGTAAAAGGTTGTGATCCGTGGGCGGTGTATAGCGCAAAGACGTTCTTGAAAGAACAGGAGGATGAACCGCAACTCAACAAGCTTCAAAAGGAGATCCTTGAATTGCTCCACATGCAAGGGCCCATTGAACCAGGTAAACTCTCCGAACTCCTTCAATCAAAAAAGGAGGACATCGAGCGTGAACTCGCCTCGCTGCGCCATATGGAAAAAGTGAGGGGTGAGCTGAGGGAAGGAAAGCGGTTGGTCCGGCCCTGGGATTGAGAATTCATAAAATCATGTTTCTGCCGCTCACGGACAGGAGGCTCTTCCCGACCGTGGATTATTGAGGGAAGCGAGCGTGTCCTTGTAACCCGTGTGAAAGGAGGTCTACGAGTGAAAATCCATCTCAAGATTGAAGGTCTGCCGCAGCTCTACAAGATTCTGAACAAGAAAAAGGCCCTTGATTTTGAGTTTCCGGGCCGTACGATCAGAGATTTTGCCGTCGGAATGGCAAGGAAATACGGTCGTGGGGTGGATCAGGTCCTGCTGGATCAGAATGGAGCGATTGACATGGGATTGCGAGTGGCGGTCAATTTCTCGGTCCTGTCCTACGAAAATCGAATGGATGCCGCTCTGAATGATGGTGACACACTCCATCTGATGACCGTAGGGTGAGCTTGAGGCATGCAGTCGGGGCGACTGCAAAACAAAGTAAACATCAACCTTACGCCCTCGGCTCTTTTCCAAGAGGAGAAGATCGGGGAGGAAACAGACGGTTGCAAGGGAAGAGGCATGGGCTGCCGAAGGTGGAAATGAGAAGTGAGGACGGGTAGGAGGAAGGAGGAATTGGAGAATAGGGGAGGAAGTCATGGAGAATTTCTTGTTTGTGCTGAGCAAGGACGACAATGAGGCGGCGACGAGATGCTTCCAGTTCGCCAAGATCGCTCACTCCAAAAAATACAAGGTCAACATTTTCTTCGTTGACGGAGGCGTCGGCTGGGCGGACAAAACCCGCAATCTGGATATCAAGACAGCTACCGGTGACTGCCCAAACGACTATCTACCGTACCTGGTGGAAAAGGAAGTCCGGATCGGGGTCTGAATCCCCTGCGCCAAGGCTCGTCAGGTTGACGAGTCGAAATTCTTCCCCAACATGTTGCTTGATGGAGCGCCTCATCTGATCGATCTTGCCTCCGAAGCCAAGGTCTTCAACTTCTAGGCTCGCAGGTAGATTCGAAAAGTTGAGACAGCTCTGAGCAGAAAGGAGGCATATCATGGCTACGAATTTCAGAATCACCTTGCACCAAAATTCCGATAACCTTCATCTCAGGTTGGACGGGGATTTCGATGGGAGGGGATATCCAGGAGGGCAGGCGCCTTGAAGGTTGCCATTCCAGCAGAAGGTCCGGATTTCACCGCAAGAGTGGGCGACAGGCTGGGGCTGTCACCCTATTTGCTTGTTGTAGATCTTGAATCCAAGGACTTTGAAGCTCTTCGGAGTCCAAGAGGCTCCGGGAGCGGAGCCGGGATGCATGTGGTTGCCCTGATTATAGCGAAGAAGAGCAACGTTGTGCTTACAGACTGGTGCAGCCCCATTGCGGAGAGGTATCTTTCTGCCCATGGTGTTAAAGTCGTGACGGGCATTGGCGGTACGGTAGAGGAAGTCCTCGATAAATTTGAAAAAGAAAACAGGAAAAGGCAAATAGAAGAGATCGAGAGTTTGGGCTTGACGGCATGGAAGATAGACCAAAAGGATGTTGTCCTGGCGTTTCGAAGTGCCTTCAATCAGATCAAAAACATGTTGCCTATTATGACCGGAGTAATCTTTTTGGTGGGTCTTTTCAACGCATTCGTATCGAAAGACTCTCTAACCCCTTTCTTCTCTGGAAGTATGTGGCGGGACTCTCTCTGTGGCGCGTGCATAGGAAGTTTATTTGCCGGCAACCCTATCAACAGCTACATTATCGGCGGACAAATGCTCGAACGGGGTGTAAGCCTTGTGGCCGTGACCGCCTTTATCTGCTCTTGGGTTACCGTCGGTCTTATCCAGTTTCCCGCTGAAAGCGCAGCCCTGGGCTGGAAGTTTGCTTTCGTCAGAAATCTCTCCTGTTTTGGTCTCTCAATTGCAATATCCTTTGTGATGATGTTTATTTTAGGCCTTTTCGGGATGTAATTTGAATTGGTATCGAATGGATGAGAAAAAGAAATTGTGGAAGGTAATGTCTCCTATACCGCTGGTGTTTCCGTTGTCGGTTCTGGGTCTTTATCTTGTGCTGTGGCATGTTGCTCCCGAGAAAACCATGGTGGCGCTGCGAAGCAGCATAGGTGTCTTTTCTCATGTCTTGCTGCCGTTGGGCATGGTATTTCTTGTCATGATTGGACTGAATGTCTTTTTGAGTCCTCCGGACCTCGCAAAATTCCTGGGAAAAGGAACAGCCATCCCAAGAAATCTTTTTTCGGCCTTTGCAGGGATCATTTCGGCAGGGCCGATTTATGCCTGGTATCCTTTACTCAAGGATTTTCGTGAAAAGGGAGCGGAACCTTCTCTGATTGCCGTTTTTCTCGTAAATCGGGCAGTCAAGCCCTTTCTTTTACCGATGATGATTTCATTTTTCGGTTTGACCTATGTGTTGGCGCTCACTTTTCTGACGATAGCAGGCTCACTTTGTGTAGGCTTCATCGTGGGCACCTTCTTGGATTCTCCAGACAGGTCACGGTAAAATGACAAAGATTGACCTATGAATGCGATATGACATGTGAGATATGGAGGCTTAACGAATGAAAACCAAAAAACAGCCTGATTTTGATGAACGCATGTTAAGGAGGAGGCGATATGAAGAATGTAACCATTCTTTCGTCCGACAAAGAAACATTTGAGTGTTTGCGAGTTTTAGTCAATCTCCTTTTCCCCGAGGTGGATGTATTCTGTCTTTCGGACAGTAGGAGGAGCTCAGAGAATTGCCCTGGGGACCTGGGCTTGAATGGTTCTCCGGTTTCGTCGAGAGGGACTGATCCATGCAGAAGCTGAAATCACCGCTCGCGTTGAGCACGAAGACCGATTTTGTGGATAACAACCACCGAATAATTAACTACCTGCGTCTTTCCGTGACCGATCGTTGCAATCTGAGGTGTATCTACTGCATGCCTGAAGAAGGTGTCGAATTCGTACCCCACAATGAAATTTTGACCTATGAAGAAATGCTTCGCGTGGTAAGCCTTAGCGTCCTGCACGGTATCCGAAAGGTAAGGCTTACAGGCGGCGAGCCGCTGGTTAGAAAAGGCATTATCCCCTTTATCGAGAGGCTTTGTGACATCGATGGACTGGAAGAAATCAGCTTGACCACCAACGGCGTTCTTCTCAAGGACTTTGCCCGTCCCCTCCGGGAATGTGGAATCTGCCGAGTTAACGTGAGCATGGACACGCTAAGGCCGGAAAGATTCTACCAGATTACCGGGCGAGACTATTTTGAACGGGTCTGGGAAGGAATTGAAGCAGCGGAATCTGCGGGGCTGCAACCCATCAAGATCAACATGGTTGCAATGAGGGGTATGAATGACGACGAGATCCTGGATTTTGCATGCCTCACGTTCAGAAAACCCTATCATGTCCGCTTTATCGAAATGATGCCTGTGGGCGTAAAAAATTCCTGGACCGCTGAGAGGTTTGTCTCTATCAAGGAAATCCTTAGCATGATTCGGCGCCTGGGACCCATCACGCCCCTGGATTCCAAGCCACTGGACGGCCCCGCTCAGCGGTACGCCCTGAAAGATGCCAAAGGGGAGATCGGGCTGATCGGTGCTCTAAGTCACCATTTTTGCGAGAAATGCAACCGCCTTCGGTTGACGGCGGACGGCCACTTGAGAGGGTGTCTTTTCTCCGAGCAGGAAACAGATATCAAAACACCTCTAAGGCAAGGAAAAGAGAATTCGCATTTGCTTGAACTCATCACGAACGTGATCTTCAATAAACCCGCAAACCATGGTTTGGATATATATGGTCCACGGAAATGCGTTCGCTCTATGAATAGTATAGGAGGTTGAGGACAAGAAGGTGCGTTCTTCGAGAAGATCTTCACAGGCGAGGCCGGGTGTTTGCTCGGAAGCGCCAGGATTCGCAGAGAGAATCGGCAAGGATGATTACGATGTGAACATTGCCTTGGAGGTGTCACGCCGGGGAACGTGCCTCCGAAGAAATTACGGAGCCGTCATCATCAATCATGACGAGATCATTTCGACCGGTTACACAGGCGCTCCAAAGGGCGCGAGGAATTGCGTAGATATCAGATATTGTGCCCGATCCAATATGGGCGTGCCCTCCGGCTCTTCCTAACCCACGGTTCGTCGCAGATCGAGGTTGAATTTTTTCATCCGGTTCCAAACCGTAACTCTGGACACGCCAAGCAAACGAGCCGCTTCGGACTGGTTTCCACCTGACTTTTCCAAGACATCGACGGGCTCCCTTTTCTGGACTTCGGTTGCGTCTACGATGAGACGTCGAGGCTTTATGGCCTGTTCCTGGACGCGGAACATCGTGGGAGGAAGATGGTAGGGCTGGAGTCGGTCAAGGTTTCCACGGCACCGATGACTTCTCCTTCGGAATCACGAAGCAGTGAGGCGTTCTTCAGGACATGAATACTTTCCCCGTCCTTCCTCAGCACTTTACACCGGCGCATTTTAAGACTCCCGGTCCTGAACAAAGCGCACCAGTGTTCTCCTTGTCTGTCCCGGGCGATTTCGCAAACATCGCAGTTCAGAGCCGAGCAGGGCTTCCCTAACAGGTCTTTCCTTGAGTAGCCCGTGATGATTTCGCGCTTGATTGTCGGAGACAATCATCCCTCCCCGATCCACAACCATCAAACCGTCCTGGATCGTGTCCACTACCGTCTTCCAATAGCTGTTCAATTCTTGTTCAAGCATGGCCCTTCCCTTAACTTAACAAGTGTTAACATATCTTAACATAACCTCCTGCCTGGAACAAACAAGAAATCCTGTGCTTCCCACGATAAGAACCAATTTCCTCGCATTTGCCGCAGGATAGCCTAGAACTCCTCTTTTGGCACACATCCTGCTCAGAAATCTTAACAGGGAAAGATGATCATAGTCATTCAACCCAAAGGAGGGCATCATGGAAAACAGGAACGAAGCAAGAGTGGATGACTACACTGAGCTTTGCGGCCACATGGCGGCCCGTCCATTGAAATTCTTCAAGGATGACAGTGGATGCACGTGGCTCTGCGACAAGAATATCAACCCCCATAAAGATCTCAGGAAGCAGGGATGCTGGAGGTGCGACGAAATGGCCTTTCCAACAGGAGGAAGGTGATTTCCGGTCTTCCACCTATACCAAGTATGATCAGAAGAGACGGGGAAAAAGGCGAGAAAACAAGTTCTCTATTGGAACCAGCAGTGGAAAACATTCTTGATCTGAGAGGAATGATCATTCCTCTTACCTTGCTGAAAATCGCCCAGAAGTTCAGGAAGATTAGAGTCGGAGAAATCATGGAGATCATCGGTTCGGATCCAGATACCCGCAGAGAGTTCTTGAAGATCTTAGGGATCTGTTCCTGCGAAGTGATGTGCATACGGGATGAAATCGATCATTATCTTATTCGCCTCAGGAAGGGCGGAGGGAAAGCGGGGGGAGGAGTTGGATCGGGTTGTTGACGCGGCCTCTGAGCCTATCATTACATCAATGATGGCTACACTCATATAAAAACCTGAGATGTTGCAAGAAAGGAGACAGGCATGGAAGATCTCTTCAAGCCGTTTTCACTGGATTCCGTCAAGCTCGCAAACCGGTTCGTGTTCCTACCGATCAAACTCGGCTACGGGGATCCTGACGGCACGGTGACAAACCGTCAACTGCTTTTCTACCGCCGAATCGCCCAAGACGGCCCTGCACTGGTCATCCTGGAGCCTGTTGGCGTCACACCCGAGGGGAGGGAACACCCCAGACAGCTCTGCATCCATCTCCCCGGTAGTGTTGCGCAGCTCAAGAGAATCGCGGATGTCATCCATGAGGAGCATCGTGTCGCCTGCCTCCACCTGAATCACGCCGGCGCCGCCGCCAATCCCAAGCTCATAGGCGGCAAACCGAAAGCCCCTTCTGCCGTCACCTGCCCCACGTATCGTCAGGAGGCGGATCCTCTGAGCGAAGAGGAAGTGCGAACCGTTGTTTGCGGGTATGAAGCGGCAGCGGAAAAAGCGGTGGCCGCGGGATTCGATCTCATCGAGGTCCAGGCTGGCCACGGGTACCTGATCTCCCAATTTCTCAACGGCAAGATCAACCGAAGAGAGGATCCCTATGGCCGGGATCGAATGCTCTTCGCAAGAGAAGTATTCGCCGCCGTAAAAGCGGGAGCGCCGGGCAAACCTATTATCGTTACGGTGTCGGGCAATGAGATGTCTCCCGATTTCGGAATCAGCGGAGAGGATCTGGATCCTTTGCTCGGGCGCTACAAGGGCTGGATACGAATTGGCCGCGAGATATTGAAGAAGGAACCATTGTGTTTGACGCCTAGGCAGCGAACAAACCGGCGGGATGCTGGGGGGGGGATAGCGGCACTTAAGCATGGAGCTGCCCATCTTAGACAGGTGGGGTTTCTGGACACCCCAATCACCTTATGTTAATATCAGTGACCCATGCTTTGCCCTTTGACCAAGACGACAGTTGGACGTGAAACTATGAAAATAGGTATCATGTTAGCGCTATGAAACTATGACGAGAGGATCATGATTCTTTTTCTTTCGTTCCGAGGCTCCCAGGCTGGTCTTTTCTACGGTTTATCTACGAGGGAGTTTTGCCCCCTCCCGTTGTTCTCCTCGCATTCGCTCGGAGCCAGGGGTTTCCTTGGCTTTGAATACTTCTTTGAAGGGAAAAGAGAAGGTCACCCTGGAAATGGATCCGATCTCCAGACGAACTAGAGAGGCTGAACAGAAGATCAGAATCCTCTATGAGATTACGAGGTATGTTTCATCTCTTCTCGATGTCCAGCTTGTCCTTGATGCCATTATTAATCTGCTTGTAGACGAGTTCAACCTAGATGCCTGTTCCATCCGTTTGCTGGACAGCGATGGCAACCTAAGAATCAAAAGTCAGAAGGGCTTGAGCAAAGCATTCGTAGAACAAACGACAAGAAAACCCACTATTGATAGCTTCTCGGGGGACTGTTTTCTTACGGGCAGAATCGTCATTGTCAACGATGCTGAACAAACTGACAAACCCATCTCAACGAATCGCATCGTCTGCGAGGGTATCAAGTCTTTTGCGGTTACGCCTATAAAAGTTGAAGGAGAAACGATTGGGGTTTTGGTGACGTCTTCCAAGAGAAAGAATTACTTCCACGAGCGCTTCAATGACGTGATCTATGTCATATCGAACCAGATTGGCATCGCGATAAGGATTTCATCACTGTATGAGGAAATCTCCAAATTGAATCAAGACCTCGAACAAAAGGTACGAGAAAGAACTGCAGAATTGGAAGCAAAAACTCAGCAGCTCTTAGAGGCCGAAAGGCTTGCCACATTAGGCGAAATGTCAAGAAGAATAGCCCATGAAGTCAGGAATTCCCTTACAGTCGTCGGGGGCTTTGCCCGGAGGCTCCATGAGAAATCGAACGAAAATGATCCTAATGCAAAGTACATCGAGATCATCCTCGAAGAGGTTAAGGTTTTGGAAGAAAAGGTTTCAAACCTCATAAATTTTGGTACCGGGGAAGAGTGACCGCCAGACGCCGGTTGGTGGGATGAGCGAGTGGAAGAAGGGTTCTCTTGTCAAGTCAAAGGAGAAAAATGAGCAATGCCCGCAAGGTCCCGTTGAACCAGGTAAACTCTCCGAACTCCTTCAATCAAAAAAGGAGGACATCGAGCGTGAACTCGCCTCGCTGCGCCATATGGAAAAAGTGAAGGGTGAGCTGAGGGATGGAAAGCGGTTGGTCCGGCCCTGGGATTGAGAATTCATAAAATCATGTTTCTGCCGCTCACGGACAGGAGGCTCTTCCCGACCGTGGATTATTGAGGGAAGCGAGCGTGTCCTTGTAACCCGTGTGAAAGGAGGTCTACGAGTGAAAATCCATCTCAAGATTGAAGGTCTGCCGCAGCTCTACAAGATTCTGAACAAGAAAAAGGCCCTTGATTTTGAGTTTCCGGGCCGTACGATCAGAGATTTTGCCGTCGGAATGGCAAGGAAATACGGTCGTGGGGTGGATCAGGTCCTGCTGGATCAGAATGGAGCGATTGACATGGGATTGCGAGTGGCGGTCAATTTCTCGGTCCTGTCCTACGAAAATCGAATGGATGCCGCTCTGAATGATGGTGACACACTCCATCTGATGACCGTAGGGTGAGCTTGAGGCATGCAGTCGGGGCGACTGCAAAACAATGTAAACCTCAAGCTTGTGCCCTTGGCTCTTTTCCAAGAGGGGAAGAGAAGGCTCTACGATTTTCTTCCTCAGCGAAACTCCGGATCCGGATCAGATTATGGTCGGAATTCTTGACCCTGATAAGATCTTTGCTTTTCACAAAACTCTTGGGATTAGAGGAGGCGGGTGCAAGGGAAGAGGCCTGAGCTGCCGAAGGTGACAATGACAAGTGGGAAGGGTAGGAAATAGGAGGAATTCGAGACCAAGGGAGGAAGTCATGGAGAATTTCTTGTTTGTGCTGAGCAAGGACGACAATGAGGCGGCGACGAGATGCTTCCAGTTCGCCAAGATCGCTCACTCCAAAAAATACAAGGTCAACATTTTCTTCGTTGACGGAGGCGTCGGCTGGGCGGACAAAACCCGCAATCTGGATATCAAGACAGCTACCGGTGACTGCCCAAACGACTATCTACCGTACCTGGTGGAAAAGGAAGTCCGGATCGGGGTCTGAATCCCCTGCGCCAAGGCTCGTCAGGTTGACGAGTCGAAATTCTTCCCCAACATGTTGCTTGATGGAGCGCCTCATCTGATCGATCTTGCCGCCGAAGCCAAGGTCTTCAACTTCTAGGCTCGCAGGTAGATTCGAAAAGTTGAGACAGCTTGGCAAGGCGGGGGCTACAGAGGAGGGGGAGATGCAATCGAATAAAGAAGACAGGAAGACTTGCAGTTACCAATGAGAACTATAGTCCGGCTGGCTCTCTTTGTCTATTCTGAATGAGGTACTTTGCGCATGAAAGTATGGCCACCGGGGACTGCCGGAGCGGCTCAAACCCTACCAACAAGAAACTTATTGTCCCCCTCGGGGATTGGGGAAAAAACCTCGCCTTCAGGCGAAGACTAAGCTTTAATAAGTCCGAAATTCGAATATCGAGATCCTAAAATTTCTAATTCTGAATGTCCTACTTTCGCAAAACTATAAGGAGAGGCATTATTAACTCGGCGCATAGGGGTTTGGGTCGTTGAGATTTTGGTCATTGGGTATTGTTTCAAAATTCGGATTTCGTGCTTCGGAATTCCTTCCTCCATTCGACTTGCCGTTGACGGATTGAAGCCACCGCTCTTCAGGCGGAGCTGCATTCACTCGAACGTTCCCAACTGGCATGAGCCGATTTTGATTCCAAGGGTCTCGCAGCCGGAAGAGACTTCCATTTTTCTCAAGCGCAGTTTCTCTGCTATAGCCCAGGCAGAGGCACAGGGCAGGCGATTGTTTACCAGAGATTCCCGGATGGCTTTTTCTAAACCGGGAGAAAGCCTCTCGGCCGGTTTGACAATCCTCCTGGCTGGCCCGTACCCAAAGAGGCCAAGCTGGCATTTAACGACGCTAACTTCCAGTAAATCGAGGGTGAACCCCACTTCTTCCACAGGAAGGGCCAAGCCCTCCGCTATTTCAAAGGCGACGGCGCAGGCCATGGTTCCATCCCTGACTTTACCCTTGACCATCGCGGCCACGCGTTCATTGATTTTTCGATCAGGGGAATGCTTCAGACTGAAGTGCCCTTTATCTTCGTGTGCCATTTTTGTTCTCCTCAAAAGAGCTGATTATCAGACTTCTTAGCATTTTTTGCTGGGAAGTTGAATGCCTTCGCAGCTCCGTCAACATCGCATGATTAAGGCGTCTGGCATCTGTAGTTTTCATGGATGCCGTCATATCACAAAAAACTATTTTGTATCTACATAATTATGAGACGGTTAATAAAGCTCGGCTCTTCGCAGCAGGAGAATCGATCAGTATGTCTTATGGGAAGCTGCGGTCTGCTTAGTTACATCGGCCAAGAAACAAAAATACTTTCATGAGCGCTTCAACGACGTGATCTATGTCATATCCAACCAGATCGGCATTGTCATAAGAATTTCCCAACTGTATGAGGAAATCCATAGCTTGAATCAGGCACTGGAGCAAAAAGTCAGGGAACGTATGGCAGAACTGGAAAAAAGAACTCATCAGTTGATAGCAGCGGAAAGGCTCGCCGCCTTAGGAGATATGTCAAAAAGGATAACCCATGAACTGAGAAATTCGCTCACCGTAGTAGGGGGGCTTGCACGGAGGCTCAACGAAAAATCAACCGGCAATGATCATCATAGACAATACCTCAAAATCATTTATGAAAAAGTCAAAATTCTGGAAGAAAAAGTCTCAAACATCATAAAGCTTGATGCCGACAATAGATGAAAGACCTTGGCACTAAACCGTCCAGGAGAGTCGGCATCGAGAAGCTGAAATCGGTTGATCGCGATTTCTAGTTCCTGATTCATCGCAATAATCTTGCTAGCGCACGGTTCGTCGCAGATCGAGGTTGAATTTTTTCATCCGGTTCCAAACCGTAACTCTGGATTTGCTCCAGAATAGCCAGGAACTCGTCTTTTGGCACACATCCTGCTTATGAACCTTAACAGGGAAGATGATCATAATCATTCGAATCTGGATCTTTTGCTCGGGTGGCTTGAGGGTCAGGGCATCGCCGCAGTTCATGTGGGAATGGGCCATGCCTGCTTTAGCCCTCCATGGTATTTCCACCACGGCAGTCTCCCCGAGAAACCTCAATTGGGATGCGCGTGGACATTGACCAGGATGGGGTGAGGATGTCGCTGGAGCCCTTTCAGACGGTGATTCTTGCCTCCGGTATGGTTTCCGCTGAAGGCCCTAGTGAGGAGATCCGCAAGGGGGTGCCCAACATCGAAGTGATCGGAGGCGCCAGGGAGGTGCAGGACATCTTCAGCGCCGTTCAGGCAGGCTACCAGCTTGCCCTCCGGTATTGAGATTACAAGAAAGAAGGTGTGTCATGGCAATGAATTTCAGGATTACAGTGCACCAAAACTCCGACAACCTGCACCTCAAGTTGGACGGAGATTTCGATGGAAGTTCGGCTTATCTACTGCTGAATACCATTGAAAAGCGATGCCGTTTAGCTTCCAAGGCATTCATCCACACCAACGGCCTCAAGCAGGTAGAGCCCTTTGGATCGTCAGTGTTCAGAAATCATCTGGGCGATCTCAAGCCCTGCAGGCACATGCTTTTGAAGTTTACGGGGGCTCATGCGGAAGCGTTGGCACCTGAAGGAAAGTAATTGGAAAGAACCGAGGGGAGGAATCCCGCCCCTATTCAGAGGGAAGGTGAGGTTAAAACCTATGATCGAGATAAAGCAGATTCTCTTTCCATGTGATTTTTCGGAAAACTGCAGCAAAATCCTGCCGTATGCAGTGTCTCTTTCCCAGAAGTACGACGGCACTATTCACCTCCTCCATGTCGTGGAGGATTTGCTCAAATGGGGCGGATTCTATGTTCCGCATCCCTCGTTGAACCAATACCAGACGGAAATGCACAAGAATGCCGAGGAGAAAATGGCGGAAATATGCGAGAATCAGTTGCAAGGCTGTCGCGACTTCAAGAGGATAATCGTCACAGGGGATCCGGCGCAGGAAATCCTCAAAGCAATCCAGGCCAACGATATCGATCTTGTGATCATGGGGACACATGGATTTAAGGGCCTGGAACACACGATCTTTGGGAGTGTGGCGGAGAATGTGGTGAAGAAATCCTCGGTTCCGGTTTTAGTCATTAATCCCTATAAGCTAAAGAAAAGCAAATAGAAATCGGCTTCCATGAGAGTTCAGAAAATCAAGAAGGCTATTGGGGGATGGCCTGAAGATGAAAAAAGAATTTTTCTTTTTAGTTTCCCTGGGCTTTAAAAAATAATTTTCTATCTTTGAAGGACATGAGGGCAGTCTTTTGCGGATACATCGGGAGGTTGGCGTGAAAAATTTGACCGATCTGGTAGTTCTTATCAGGGGTGCGGGAGAATTGGCCAGTGGGGTGGCACGACGATTATATTCCTGCCATTTTCGTGTTTGTCTCACGGAAATCGATCAGCCCCAGGCTGTAAGGCGTGAGGTTTCCTTCTGTGAGGCAGTCTATGACGGTGAGAAAGAAGTGGAGGGCGTGACGGCAAGGCTGGTTACTTCTCCCGAGGAGATCACCCTTGCATGGCAGGAGGGCAAAATTCCGCTGTTGGTGGACCCTGAGGCTCAAATCAAGAACTCCCTGAAACCGGATGTTCTGGTGGATGCCATTCTGGCCAAGAAAAACCTCGGTACCAGGATCAAAGATGCCCCTCTAGTGATCGGGCTTGGTCCTGGCTTCATGGCCAAAAAGGATGTGCACGTGGTCATTGAGACCAATCGCGGTCATAATTTGGGAAGGATGCTCTTAACCGGCGAGGCCGAACCCAATACTGGTGTACCCGGCGAAATTGCCGGATTCGCTGCGGATCGCGTGTTTCGCGCCCCCGGGGTCGGTAAATTCTTAAACGTTAAAAAGATAGGAGATTTGGTACAGGCTGGTGATGTGGTTGCCACCGTAGATAATGAACCCGTTAAAGCCCTGATCAGTGGTGTTCTCAGGGGCCTGCTGAGGGACCGGACTGAGGTCTACGAGGGAATGAAGGCCGGTGATATCGATCCTCGGGGCAAGAAAGAGAACTGCTACACTATCTCGGACAAAGCGAGGGCAATTGCCGGGGGAGTACTGGAAGCCATTATGTACCATTACAACAGGTAAAGAGCTGATTGGGCCACTTCTTCAACATGGCCCACTGCCTGAACAAGCGTTGCCTGATGCATTACTCGGGGAATGATATCCTTGTCGAGGAACCGGAGTGCCTTAGGCAGAAGTTTGAGGGGCAGAAGTCGCCTGAACGCGACTCGCTGGCTTCAGGCGTCGCAAAGATGCGACTTCTCGCCCTCATCGTTTCTACCCTTGGTCCTCAAGTCACTCATAATTTTAGCATTAGTTAACACTACCCTTCTCATCACCCAATGGCACATGGATTGCTATCTTCTAGATACCATGAAGGTGGCGTTGACGATATGGGAGAACCGGGTATCTCCTGTTGCCGATTCAGCCCGGGAAGTGCTCGTGGTGGACATGGAGGGCGAAAGCATTCTGAAACGGTATCATGAGCGCTATAGCGGTGAATCGCTTTTTTATCGTGCGAAAAAACTGGCTGACCTTGGTGTTAAAACGTTCATATGCGGAGCCATATCCGACTTCTATGGAGGCCTTGTGGAAGGGTATGGCATCCGTTTAATACCTTTTGTCCGTGGGCAGATCGATGATGTTCTGAACGCTTTTATGAATGAATCCCTGCTGAGTCCCAGATATATGATGAGAGGCTCGCGGCGCGATACAGCGAGAGAGCATGAGGCATAATTCAATTTCTGTCAGCTTGGGCGGGTCCCTTCTTTGATGGACTGTTGGTATTTCCGTAAGCCTCCTTGATTCATCACCGACCTACCGCCATACGCCCGCCCGAGCTTTACAAACCGCTTCTGTCATGGAATGGACAAGAGTCGGGTTAAGCAAACAAAGGAGAAAAGATATGCCAATCTACGAGTACCGGTGTCAGAAATGCGGGGCTGTATCGGAGTATCTCGTGGGCGTTCGAGATGAGGATTCCATCGAGTGCAAACAATGCGGCAGCTCCGGAATGAGCAGGATTCTTTCAGCCGGCTCTTTTACGCTGCACCCGGCGCAACATGCAACGGGCCGAACCTGTTGCGGCAGGCAGGAGCGATGTGAGACCCCACCCTGCTCCGAAGGAGGAGCATGTAGAAGAGATTGAACCGGAGGCACACTGATCATGAAAGACTATTACGAAATCCTGGGCTTGAGCCCGGATGTGGCGGAAGAAGAGATCAAAAAGACTTACCGTAAGCTGGTCATGCAATATCACCCCGACCGCAACATGGGAGATCCTCAATGTGAAGAGCGACTCAAGGAGCTGAACGAAGCCTACCAGACTCTGGGAGATGATGAACGCAGAACACGCTATGATCTTCTGCGTAGGTGGAACTCCAGGGAAGGCCCACCTTACCGGGTAGTGCGGGACAGTGACTTCGCACATGATTTGTGGGATCTTTTTTATGTGGGGCCGGATAGACAGAGGATGGGTTCCTGTAAGAGAAGGGGCTTCGGGAAAAGAGGATGCAGGAGATGGCTCTGGGACACCTAGAGAAATCGGAAATGGGGACATGGAGGACAACATGTGTTTGAGCACTGTTTACATGGATTCAGGGAATGAACAAGTTGAGATTATGAAGGACGTGGCCAGAATAGAAGCCGAGGGGCAGGGTTTCTGGCTAATCAATCTATTCGGAGAAAGAAGATTTGTGGAAGGGAAAATGCAGACTGTTAATCTCACGGACGGCCACTTTATTACCCTCAGAAAACAGGAAGTCGAGTTGGCCCTCTCCATATAAAGGGGCAAGAGATGGATCTGAGTGCAACCCGTGTAGGCACGGCTGTCTACTTCCTCTGTTTGTCGAGCGCCTCCATTTTCATTGGCCCCCTTTCTTCAATCGCTCTGCCACAGCAGCTTGTTGAAAAGCCCGTTGAAGTGAACATGACGATTCTCTACGATAACAATCGCTTTCACCCCCGCTTGAAGGCGGCATGGGGATTTTCCTGTGTGGTTCAGGGGCTGGAAAAGACCATTCTTTTTGATACCGGCGGCGACGGTTCCACCTTGATTGGAAACATGCGGCAGCTTGGGATCCAACCCGCTGAGGTCGACATTGTGGTTCTGTCCCATATTCATGGCGATCACACCGGAGGACTTGAACGATTCCTCGAAAGGAACAGCTGTGTGGTTGTCTACTTGCCCGATTCGTTTCCCGAAAACTTCAAGAAGGCCGTCAATTCGCTGGGCGGCCGTGTTGAGGAAGTCCTTGAAGCAAGGGAGATCTTTCCGGGGGTTTACACCACCGGGGAACTCGGAGACGGGATCAGGGAGCAGGCCTTGGCCCTGAAGACGACGGAAGGTCTCGTGGTCATCACCGGTTGTGCCCACCCTGGCATCGTGAACATGGTTCGGAAAGCGAGAGGGATCACCGGGGAAGACACGGTGTACCTGGTAGTGGGCGGTTTTCACTTGGGCAGTGAACAGCCCTCGCGGATTGAATTGATCGCCAAGGAACTCCTCCACCTTTCAGTGAGGAAGGTCGCACCCTGTCACTGCAGCGGAGAGGGGACACGAAAACTGTTCAGAGAAAAATTCGGGGCAGATTACTTGGAAAGCGGCGTTGGGAAAATAGATCGACCTGCCATACTCCCGAGTGCGGAGGACTTGGAAATATTGATCCGCGCCTGTAAACGCAGGGGAATAGCTTTATCAAGAGCCCGTTTTTTTGGATTTCCTTTGAGACCTGTTTGGCTAAATGGAGGTAAAGATGGAACCCAGGAGCAAAAGCATCGTCATTTCTTTGGATGGATCGCAAAACTCATGGCGATCCTTGGATTATGTTAGTCTTATCTACGGACCAAGACACGGCCTAGACTTGACTCTTCTCCATATAGTCCCTTCTTTGCCGCCTGTTTTTGCCGACGATAAAACCATGGATCAGCAAATTCGTCGCAAGCGAACGGCCGTTTCAGAAAAAAATAGGCTTCTGGCCGAACGAATCCTCGCGGAAGCAAAAGAAAATCTTGTTATGAAAGGGTTTGATGAAAAACGAATAACGACGGTTTCTCAGGAAAAAGAAATCAGCACTGCCAAGGATATCTGCCGTGGGGCAAATGCGAAACAGGCGGACGCCATACTTCTAACCAAACGCGGCTTAACGGATTTCGAGACCTTTATTTTCGGAGGGGTCTCGAGGAAGCTCGTCGAGTACTGTGTCAACCGTCCTGTCTGGATCGTGGAAGGCAATGTGCGTTCAAACAAGGTGCTCGTATGCGTAGACAGTTCGGAAAATGCTCTCAGGGCGCTTGATCATGTGCGGTTCATGCTTTCCAAGACTGATTGCTCTCTTACGATCTTTTACAGCGCAAGGCACCTGAAGGACTATGTTCCTGAGGAAGTGTTGGATGGCGAGCAAGAACTTCAAAAGCTCTGGAAAGACACAGAAGGCGAGCAAATCACGCGATTCGTGGAAGGAGCGCGGTCAATGCTTCTAAATTCGGGCTTCATGGAAAAACAGATTGCCGTGAAAGTTGTGGACGGAGCCCGGAGTGCGGCGAACGATATTCTCTGCGAGGCTCTTGACGGCGGATACGGCACGATCGTCCTCGGAAGACGCGGGCGATCCGGGCTGAAGGAATTCATATTCGGCAGCGTTACCGGCAAAATCCTGCAACATCGTTCGCCGGACATGGCGATCTGGATCGTGCAGTAGGAACGTTCGGAATCCCCTCTTCTTCCGCGCGGGAGGGAATAAAGCATACACGAAGGTGATGGATACGGAATTATCCTTGCGGAAGCATTTCAGAGACCTTGATTCGGTCCGAAAAGAAGGAAGGACTATCGAACCGGGTCCTTGGCGAAACACTTTGTGGTACGACGGTCAGCCAAAGTAAGAAAGTTCTGCTGTGATTGGAGAATTCTATCCTGGTGCCGGTGTGTTTGGTCTTCTTGCAGGCCCTCTTATTGTTATTGTTGGCACTTTTTTCTCTTTAGTTTCCCTGGGCTTTAAGAGATGATTTTCTATTCACTCTCATCCAGGCCCTTTGCCGCGATCATAGGGTGAGTGGTCGAACGATATTGAAATTATCTGGAATTTCATATATTCATAGGAGGACGTTTAGATTTCATGAAAATACTTGATGATCTCCTTGCCACGCTCAATTACGACGCTCCGGTAAAAGACATTCGACAGGGCGTCTTTCACACCGGCGTTCTAACCCGGTATTGCGGTCTTGCAGCCACTCTGCCGAGAGACGCCCTTAAGCAAGAAGGCCCGATGGTAAAGGAGCCCGGATTGCTCTTGAATAAGAATGCAAGGCAGCTTGCCCAAATGGCTCACTCAGAAAGCATTCTCGAGGCTGCTATAGGAATGGCGGCGATCAACTCCCTCCTCGAAGTCGACGTTGATTCATGCACCGAGCTTAATGCGGCAGAGGTTATTCTGGAGAAAGGCGAAGGGAAGAACGTGGCGATTGTCGGTCATTTCCCATTCCTGCCCCGGATTCGAGAGAAAGCCGGGGCTCTCTGGGTCATCGAGAAGAACCCCAAAGAGGGCGACTTTCCCGAAGCCGAAGCCGATCGCCTGATTCCTCAGGCTCATGTTGTTGCCCTTACGGGGACTTCCTTGACCAATCACACCCTTGAGCATTTACTTGGACTCTGTGACAGCAAGGCTTACATCATCATGCTTGGGGATACGGTCCCGCTCTCTCCGATTCTTTTTGATCACGGCGTCGATGCTCTTTCCGGGACAAGGGTCATTGATTCCGGCCTTGCCCTTCAGTGCGTCAGCCAGGGCGCCAATTTCCGGCAAATCAAAGGGACAAGGCGACTCACCATGACAAAAGCCTGAACGGATTACCCATATTGTTTCATCACGTTTCATGCTCGGGTGATCATGGATCTTACACAATCAGACGAGCTTAATGGGCACATTGACAGAAGCACTGATCTAGAGACTCGACTTATCAGGAAGGTGGCTTTATATGCATTTCTTTTGAACCTGGGGCTTGCGATCATGAAGGGCCTTCTAGCCCTTTTCTCCAACAGCCTGGCCGTGACAGCCGGCGCGATTGACTCAGGGACGGACGCCGTAGCCTCGCTGGTCCTCTATGGAGGGGTGATGCTCTCCATTCGAAAAACCCCTTCTTTTCCCCTTGGCCTTTATAAGATCGAAAATCTCATTTCCGTCATGGTGGCTTTTTTTATTTTCTTCGCCGGATATGAAATTGCCCGAGAGGCTTTGAGCGCGACCAAAAGCCCACCGGAGATATCTATCACCGTCATCATCCTGCTTGCAGCCGGAATGCTGGCTATTTACCTCTTCGGGCTCTATGCCACCAGGGTGGGACAAAGGACCGGGTCGCCCACCCTTATTGCAGAGGGAAAGCACCGGCGGGTGGACGTTGTGTCCTCGATCGTCGTCCTCGTCTCAGTGGCGATGAGTTATTTCGGCTGGAAATTTTCTCTTTTCGGTATCTCCTTTGACCAGGTCGCAGCTGGTGTAGTGGTGATTTTCATCGCCTGGGCAGGCTGGGAACTCCTTACAGACGGGATGCGAGTGCTCCTTGACGCATCCATTGATTTTCAAACGCTCGATCAAGTCAAAAGCATCCTGGAGCACCACCCCATGGTGGTCAAGGTCCAATCACTGATAGGCAGGAATGCGGGACGGTACCGATTCCTCATGGTCAACGTGATCATGAGAACGGGCGACCTTCAGAAAGCCCATCAGACCAGCGAGAGCCTGGAGAGCGAGATTCGAGAGAAGATCCCTCATGTAGAAAGGGTCGTGATACACTACGAGCCTCAGCCCCGTACCCATACTCGAATTGCCATCCCTCTCTCGGACCCTTCCGGGCTGATCAGCGATCATTTCGGGGACTCGCCGTATTTTGCCCTCCTCACTATTCGTCTCGCAGATCGCCACGTCGAAAAACAGGAAGTGATTGAAAACCCGCACTTAAATGTGGATAAAGCCAAGGGCATTCGTGTGGCGGAGTGGCTGGTTCATCAGAAGGTGGATGAGGTCTTCATGAGGGAAGACCTCTCCCACAAGGGCCCCGGCTATGTGTTCGGCAACGCAGGCGTCACAACCACTATAACAAAAGCTCAGAACACCAAAGAGCTGATTAATGATAGCCACGCCTTTGGTGATTAGATCACGAAGGAGAAGGGATGGAAGAGAGTCAGAAGACTGCTTCGATCAAACACAAAACGGTGAACGACGATCTCACCTTTTATCGTTTTGTTATCAACAGCATCCCTGTCGGCGTCATCACAGTGGATTCCGACCGAAGGATCACTAGTTTCAACCACTGGGCTGAGAAGCTGACCGGCTATACGGCGCAGGAGGCTCTGGGTAGGTTTTGCGGAGACGTTCTTCACGGCGGAAAATGCGGAACCGAGTGCCCCTTGAACACCATTCTCTCCCTTAAAAACCCGATCTTGAGACTGGAGAGCACTATAGAAAACAAGCTTGGAAAGACGCTTCCCGTGAGGATGAACACGGCCGCCTTGCTCGACCACGAGGGACATCTGCTCGGTGGGGTAGAAGCTTTTCAAGATATGTCCTATCTGAAGGCTCTTGAGCGGGAAAAAGAGGGTTTTGTCTCCATGATCGCCCATGATATGAAATCTTCTTTGACCATTATCGGAGGTTTCGCCCTGCGGCTTTTTCAGAAGGGGAGCCGATTGAACGGGGAAAAGGAAAAGAAGTACTTGTCCATCATTAAGGATGAAACTGACAAACTTGAGACTCTCGTCGAAGATTTCCTGGAATTCTCTCGGCTTCAGACAGGAAGGCTCAAGCTCAATTTAGGTGCCACCTCTGTTGACCGACTTCTCATGGAACTCCGTGAAGCTTATGAACCCAAAGCGGCCGAACTGGGGCTAAGTCTCCGTCTTGAGAATGGTGACGATCTTCCCATCATTGAAGGGGACGCCCGCCAGTTGCGTAGAGTTTTCACCAATCTTCTGGATAATGCGCTGAAATTCTCCGACAAGCCGGGTTCCGTCACGGTTTCTATACGACATGGCAAGGAAAACAGCGTCGTCGTAACCGTTAAAGATGAAGGTCGGGGTATTCCGCCTGAAGAACTTCCTTTTATTTTTGACGCCTTCCATCGAGGAAAAGCCGACGAAAAGGTCAAGGGCTTTGGTTTGGGATTGGCCTCTGTCAAAGCGATTGTCGAGGCTCACGGCGGAAGAGTCCTTGTGGAAAGTGAGCCGGGGAAGGGATCCACTTTCACCGTCGTCCTTCCTGTATCCTCTTCTCAGAATGCCAACCTTCCATAATCCCGAGCATCTGCTGTAGGTCAGTTCTCCCCTCTCAAAAGGCTCCCCTGGCGGGCTGTTCGACAACTATTCTCCCCTCCGTTGGAGGGAGGGGAGAAAGGGGAGAGGGAAATGAGATAGTGTTCGATCTCTCAATTTATTAAGACTGTTGGGACTTGGCTTCCAACTCCTCGATGCGCTTGTTGATGGCCTCGAGTTCTTCCTTGATGTAGTTGGCCTCTTCTCTGAGCATTCCGGCTTCATCCTGTGGGTTCGTGGCATAAGGCCCGTAAGCCGGGCCGTATCCTGCGCCCCATGCCGGATAAAAGGCCCGCCCTCCAACGCCTTGGCCGTATCCACGGCCCGAGGCAAGGCCGGGGCCAAACCCTCTCCGGAAACCTCGGCCACGACCCATACCTCGACCATAGCCGCGGCCGTAGCCAAATCCTCTGCCGTACACCGGGCCGTAACCCGCATAGGCAGGGTTACAGAATCCACGTCCTCCGCCGGTCATTGAACCGGCCCCCATTGGTCCTGTTCCATCAAATCCCGGCATAGCACACACCTCCTTTTCTTTAAAATCCGCCGCGCCAGCGGCGGCCCCGTCCTCGGGGAGGCATTTCGAAATGACCCCCTTCGATTCGGAGGATCTTGCCCATAATGAGAGCATCCGCCACAACCGCCCTGGCCTCCGCAAGAATCCTGCCGAAAGTCTGGCGGGATATGTTCATCATCCCGGCCGCCGTTTCCTGATCCAACCCTTGGTAGTCTACGAGCCGGATCGCCTCCAGCCCTTCCACGGGAAGGACGACCTCTTCCCTCCCCCACGGTGGCATTTGATCGGGCAGGAAAGCGGCGACCACCGGACGTCCTTGCACCCATCTCATCTTTCTGGGCCTGGGCATAGTCAATCTCCAATTATGGGCCTACGCTCATAATATAAATTTGCGCCTTTGTATGTCAAGCATTTTTTTGAGCATATGCTCATAATAAAAAGGGCGCATGGCACAAGGTGCACGGTACAGGGCGAAAATCATCCTTCATCACAGAGGATGGAGACTTGGAAACCGGACTGGGAAAAATCGTCAGGGCTCGATATTGATCGTGGGATAGATGCCCTTCTGCACGCCTACCGGATAAGGTTGGATGATGTTGTAAGCGATGCTCTGCCCTTTTTGAGCGTGACCCTTGTTTTTCCTGCCGTCGAAATAAGCCCCGTTGGCTTGCAAAATGTGATCGATCCGACTGCGAAAGGACCTGACAAATTGGGAGCCGGAACCGGCGAATCCCATCGTACCGATGGTCATCATTCCGTTTGTGGCGTCAAGGGCCGCCAGGGAGACACTGTTTTCGTTGAGACTTTGCGGGTTTGAGATATGCCCCCACACCAGATGATCCGGCGGAATGGAAACCGGCTCTTTCAGGTCGATGATGGTATGGGGCATGATGATACTTCCTCTCCCGACGAGGAGCGGTGAGTTCTGCATCCCACACAGGAAGGAATTGAATCCTACAAAGACTTTTTCGGCCAGATGGGCGTTGATCAGTTTGGCCCCGTGGGCTGTCACGTCGTTCCCTTCCAGCCGGGAATTGATGATGAAGCAGTTCTCCTGGGCGTTGGCTCCTTTTCCTAGGATTGAATTTTCGACATAGGCACGTTGGGCGATCAAGACATTGGCGCCGATGCGGGTCTTGGGTTTGATGACCGCGTAGCGACTCACCGACGCGTTTTTCGGCACCGCAGGAAGCGGGGCCAGGTGAACCACATCGAACACCCGCCGAAAATCCTCCTTGCGAGCGTTGAGAAACTCCATGAACCGGCCCTGAGGCTGCTCGCCGGGCTTGACGCGTATGTAGTCTTCGAGGTTTTCTTTCGGAAACTGGTAGCTGAAATCAAAGGCGTTCTCCTGGTTGATCCAGATCCGGCCGGGTTCGATCCGTTTGTGCCAAAGCTCACCGGCCTGTACGTAGGTGAAGTGGCCGAGGATGCATCCATGGAGGGTAGTCAGGTCCGCTGTCGCAAACGCACCGAGAAAGCTACCTTCCAAAGGAGATCCGTGAATGTTTGCAAAAGGACAGGCTGCGGAGTTTTTAATCAGGAAAATCTCGGGGTTTTCAGGGTCGTGGGATTTGTTATGCACCAGGGTCTTGATGAGCAGACTGTCGGATACGAAAATGCTCTCATCCTGGTCCATGGTCATCTTAATCCCTCGGTACTCAAAGCTGTCCCCTTTGGACCTGAGTTCATCCCCCCGGATATCGGACTTATAGAGGATCGAACCATCCACCTGGCACTTGCCAAGGAAATAGCTGCCGGCGAGGTTTGAACGACTGAAGTGGAAATGCAGGGGATGGTGGCCTGTAATCCCGTAGAATGCGTAGAACTCAGACAGCTTGCGCAGGGGCACGCAGGGTTTCAGGAAAGGACCCGCGTCGAATTCCCGGCCTCGCAAGTTGATGTTCACACGCCGTATGACGCGATCCATAAGCTTTTCAAGCTTCTGCATTGCGAGGTGAACCTCCCTTCGATCTGTTTGCACTGCGTCTTTGTTTTGCGATCTTTACCGGCCTCACCATGAGCGGCCAAATTACCGCGAACTGGATTCCGAGAGCGATGCTGCGCAAGCGAGGTGATGATGAGAAGCCTGTCTTTTGAAGTGGGAGTATAGGAACAGGGGACTTGTGTGTCAAGAAACGGAGGAGCGATCGAGCTCACCCACTGGCCTCACTCAACCACATATTGCAGATTTGCAGCCTTTACATTCCGAAGGATTGCAAAAATGCGACCTTTCTTGTAAACCGGATCACCTACTTTCTTCGATGGTTTTAACTAAGTGATGGATAGTACTTGCTAAATATTTCTCAATCTATTTGCCTCTCGGACGGCACAGGAGTTGCTTAGATCAAAATAGCAATATGGCTGTATTGATATAGGGAGAAAGGAAAGGAGGAAAAGGATGAAAAAAGTCGTTTGCATCACGCTGATTAGCATTCTAGTTTTCATCGGTTTGTCTTGCTGGGCCGGGGAGCCCACATATGTGCAGGGAAAAAACATCTTCATCGAGACAGGTGTGACGCCCCCGGACCGGACCCCAACCTGGTATGCGTCCATGGTGGACAAACCCTATGCGCCTGTCTTCGAGATTCTCGCAACAAGAGGTACCCAAGGAAGATATTATCCTTACACCTACGCCGTTACACTCAAAGACATCATTAAGTGGCACGGCCATGACTGTGAGGGGATTTCGCATGCAACTTCCTGCTGCAAGGTTGCTTTGGACATTCTCTTTCCGGACGGCATCATAGATCGCAGTGTCGTCTGGGGAATCACGGGCACTTCCCCTTGCTGGACAGACGCCGTGGCGTTTCTCACAGGTGCCAGGATTCAATACGGGAATCTCGGATATTTCAAAGATAGTCGTTATGGTCACGCAATTATCCTGTATCGCGAGGATACGAAAGTTGCCGTTCTTGCTACATGGAAGGAGGGAATCAACAATATCCCGGGAGAATCCGTGATGCTTCCCGGCAAAATCACATGGACGCCCAAAGTCAGCATGCAAGAGGTCTTAGAGCTTAAGAAGGTGGTCAAGGCTGCAGGAGGCAAACCCACTCCTTATCAGGTGGACCTGATGCGCTATCACCAGTACATGCACATCAACGACATCCTCAGTCGCCCCCTGGAGGAAAGCTACCAGGCGAAAGTGATCGAGAATTTCAAATGGGAAGAATGGATTGATCCTTCCAAGACCCTGTCTAATCCTCACAAACGGGCTGACACCAGGTTGAAAGATTACCCGTACAGAGGAAAACCCGTCGAAGGACCGAAGTAAGCGATCGTGGAGTCGGCCTCCGTCCTGACACTAGGAATCGTTGAGGCTTGCAATGGGGGACGGCGCGGAAGCTGACACGGCATATCTACCACCGCCAAAAAGGGAAATTTAAATGAGAACTAAGGAGGAACAATTCATGAGAGAATCGTTTAGGTTCGGAATGATCACAGCATTGTGTTTTCTGTTTGCCACGATGCTGCTAAGTGGGTTTGCCTATAGCGAGCCCCAAGGTAAACTGACCATGTTTCACGCGGGAAGCCTTTCGGTGCCATTCGAAGCCATGGAAAAGGCCTTTGAGGCCAAGTATCCGAAGGTGGACCTTCTCCGCGAAGCAGCCGGGAGTCAGGCCTGTGCCCGCAAAATAACAGATCTCAAGAAGCCGTGCGACATCATGGCCTCGGCGGATTACAAGGTCATTGATAAGTTGCTCATTCCCGATTACGCGGATTGGAATATTCGCTTTGCATCCAATCAACTCGTTCTCTGCTACACGCAACAGAGCAAGGATGCAGACAAAATCAGCAAGAACAATTGGTATGATATTCTCCAAAAGAAGGGGGTAGTGTGGGGACACTCCGATCCAAATCTGGATCCCTGCGGGTATCGCGCCCTCATGGTCCTGCAACTGGCGGAAAAGCTCTACAAGAAACGGGGGCTTTATGACGCCCTACTTGCCAACAGGCCCAAGGAAAATGTCCGGCCCAAATCCGTGGAACTGGTTTCCCTGCTTCAGACGGGCAATATGGATTATGCCTGGGAGTATCTGTCTGTCGCCGTGCAGCACGGGCTCAAGTATGTCCTTCTTCCCGATGAGATCAACCTTGGCAACTACAAGTTCGACGATTTTTATGCCCAGGCGTCGGTCAAGGTCACGGGCAAGCAGCCGGGGACGTTTATGGAAATCAAAGGAGGCTCGGTCACTTACGGCATAACGCTCATCAAGAGCGCCCCCAACAAGGAGGCGGCTGTAGCTTTCCTCAGGTACATGCTCGCTCCTGACGGAGGTCTCAAGGTGCTCAAAGACCAGGGACAGCCCCCGTTTATCCCGTGTAGGGTCCCGACCGCAGCGATGGAAGCCAAACTGCCGCAAGAACTGAAACCACTGGTCGAGGTGAAGGACTAGTCGGAAACAGATCTGATGATCAAAAGAGAGCCCTTTTTCTGGTTCACCCTGGCCTGCGGCGTGGTCATCATGGCCTTCATCCTTCTGCCTCTTGTCGAGTTGATGACCTCGCCTTCCATTCCAGCTCTGTGGGAAAGCATTCAGGAGAAGGACGTGGTGCGGTCGATCTGGCTCAGCATCTACACAGCCGGGTCGGCCGCCCTCATCTCCTTTGCGTTTGGAACGCCGCTCGCCTATGTGCTCGCCCGTCAGGATTTCAAGGGAAAGCGATTCATCGAGGGGGTAATAGACCTTCCCATCGTCATCCCCCATCCGGTCGTCGGGATTGCCATTTTGAGCGTCGTAGGCAGGAATTACTGGATCGGGCGAGTCCTTGGAGAACTGGGAATCCGGGTGATGGGGAGTGTCACAGGCATCATTGTTGTCCTGACTTTTGTAGGGATTCCTTTTTACATCCACTCCGCGAAAAACGGGTTTGAAGCCGTCTCGCCCAGGCTCGAAAAGGTTTCGCGGAGCCTTGGTGCGCCCATGCTCGGCACCTTTTTGCGAATCACCTTTCCTCTTGCCTGGCGCAGCATGCTCATCGGCATCATCATGTGCAGTGCCCGGGCGATCAGCGAATTCGGAGCCGTGGTCGTTGTAGCCTATCATCCCATGACGGCTCCCGTGCTCATCTACGAGCGCTTTGAGGGGTATGGATTGAAGTACTCCCAGCCTGTGGCCGTCTGGCTGGTCCTGATTTCTCTCGTTCTTTTCTTTCTCCTCCGCATCCTGGCCGTTAGAAAGGCAAAGGAGACATGATCAAGATCGAAGATTTGAATATCCGGCTCCTGGCATTTCATCTCAGGAACATCAACCTGGAGGTTGAAAAGAACGAATTCTTCATGCTCATGGGGCCTACGGGGGCAGGCAAGACCGTCCTTCTTGAAGCCATCGCCGGGCTGATTCGCGCAGATGGAGGAAAAATCTTCATCCAGGGAAGAGACGTCACCGCACTGCCTTCCGAGAAAAGGGAAGTGGGCATCGTCTATCAGGACCAAGCCCTTTTCCCCCACCTGAGTGTAAAAGAAAACGTCACCTACGGTCTGCGTTTCCACCGCCTGAGCAGGGAAGAAGGGAAAAGCCGGCTCGAAATTCTGACCGAATCGCTGAGCATCGGCCACTTGCTTTCCAGGCTCCCTGTTAACCTGAGCGGAGGAGAAAAACAGCGCGTTGCCCTGGCAAGAGCCCTCATCGTCCAACCCCACGTCCTTCTCCTGGACGAACCCCTCTCCGCCATCGATCCCGTTTTCAGGGAGGAAATCCGCAACGCCCTAAAGCTGCTCCATCAGAACTCCACGACGACCTTTCTGATGGTGACCCATGATTTCGGCGAAGCCCTGGCCCTGGCCGACCGGGGAGCCGTCATTCACCAGGGCTCAATCGAACAGGTAGGTACCATCCATGATATCTTTCACAGTCCTGTCTCTATGGCCGTGGCCGAATTCGTGGGCATGAAGAACCTCTTTGAAGCGAGATTTCAGAAGGGCACCGCACGTGTAAAGGGATGCCAGGTTCTATTAAGCCACCAACCCGAGCATCATCACCGGCATTTGGCAATTCGACCGGAAGACATCACAGTCAATAGCGTTCCTTTCCTTTCAAACCGGGGAAACTCCTTTCCCGGGGTCGTTTCGACAGTGGTGGGCCAGGGATTCACTTATGAAGTTCATGTGAGAACGGATGATCTCACTTTCAGAGCGCTGGTGACCAAAAAATCGCTTGTCGATTTGGGGTTACGTGAAGGGATGGACGTTTTCATCTCCTTTGATCCCGCCTCGGTCCATACCTTTTAGACCTGCTCTTTCCCTCCGGCGCGCTGCATCACAATGTTATTTCGAGGTGGCAACCGGAAATCTTGGCATTCCTGGACGATAAGAGGAAGTTGTCGGACAGACCTCCTAATGCAGGCTTTTGGCCGCAACCACAGTATGTCCTGAGCCTCCCCATGGGGCGGCAAAGTGTAACTCGCAACCTGCGAAGAAGTTGCAGATTAAGACTCCTAGAGCGATTGGTAGGTGTTGAACAGAAAAGGGTCTCTGTGATATGAAGCACATGGAGGTGCTGTGACGGTGAAAAAGATGATCGAAGTTTCTTTCCCCGGCGGAAAAAGGGTGAATGCCCAGATGGATGGCGTCCTGATACCTACCGACCAGAACAGGGATCGCGGTGGTGAAGGGATTGCGCCCGCGCCTTTTCAGCTTTTCCTGGCGTCGATTGCAACTTGTGCAGGCATCTATGCCCTGGAATTCTGCCGGGCCCGTGGGATACCCGGCGAGGAGATGACCCTAACCATGACCTATGAATGGGATGAGAAGAAACACGCCATAGAGAAGATAGACATAGAGCTTAGGTTGCCGGCCAGCTTTCCGGATGGATATAAAAAGGCTGTGGTGAAGGCCATGGACCTTTGCACCGTCAAAAAGCAGATTCTGAATCCCCCCGAATTCATAGTCAGGGCGACTTAGCGTAGTTGACCCCTTCGTTCAAAAAGCCTAATGAGGAGGCTGCCATGTCTTACCAGAGTCTTATCGTGGAGAGAAAAGAACAGGTTGGAATCATCATCCTGAATCGCCCAGACCAGTTAAATACCTTCAACACTTCCCTTGCGCAGGAATTGTGCAAGGCCCTCCTTGAACTTGAGATGGACGGCTCTATCCGCGTTATTGTGATCAAAGGGGCAGGGAAAGCGTTTTGCACGGGCATTGATGTCTCCGAATTCTTCGGAAAGACTCTTCAGGAGTACAGAGAATGGGTTGGCCTCATGGAGCGGGCGGTTTATATCATCGGATCCATGAAAAAGCCGGTCATTGCCTCGGCTCACGGCTATGCCGTAGCCAACGGCGCAGGCATAATCGCAGCCTGCGACCTTGCCGTCGTCGCCGAAGGGACCAAGATCGGTGCGACTGCCATAAACGTGGGACTTTTTTGCATGGGCCCGGCTGTCCCTATGTCCAGATCCCTCGGCAGAAAGCGATGCCTCGAGATGCTTATGACCGGTGATCTGGTCGATGCGCGCGATGCCGAACGTTGGGGGATGGTCAACAAGGTGGTTCCTCCTGAAAAGCTTGAGGAAGAGACCATGGCCCTTGCCAACAAGCTGGCAAGCAAGAGCCCTCTTGCTCTCCAGATGGGGAAAGAGGCTTTCTACGGCATGTCCGATCTGGAATACGGCAAAGCCCTCGCATACACGAACGAACTTTTTGCCGCTTTGTGCGTGACGGAAGACGCCAAGGAAGGGGTTGATGCGTTTCTGAACAAACGGAAGCCCAAGTGGACGGGAAAGTAACCGTTCAAAATGTCTATCTTCGGCCGCTGTGTGGCGGGAATGTCGAGTCCGAAAATCTTCGTCCCGCCTCAGGCTTACATGATCGGCAGAAAGACATGAAAGGTCGAACCTTGATTCGGCACGCTTTCCGCCTTCACCCTTCCGTTGTGGGCTTCCACAATGCTCTTTACGATGTCGAGGCCAAGCCCCGTGCCTGAGATGAATCGGGTCCGATCATCCTTCACCCGATAGAACCGATCAAAGATCCTACCCAGATCTTCCTGGGCAATGCCGAATCCGGTGTCCTTGACGCTGATATGAAGGTAGTCTTTTTCTCCAACAGCCGAAACCGTTACCTCCCCTCCTTCGGGCGTGTACTTAATGGCGTTGGTAAGGAGATTGGAGATCACTTCTTCGATCGAGCGTTTGTTGGCAAGAACGGGCGGGAGTTCCGGAACAGGCTCCAGTTGGAGATGGATGCCCTTGCTCTGCGCTCTGGTCTGTTGAAACGCCACTTGCTCTTCCAGGAGGGTGACCGCATGGAGCCTCTCTTTTTCCATGGTGATCAACCCTGACTCGATCCGGGAAAGGTCAAGAAGATCGGCTGCAAGATCTGAGAGGCCTTTGATCTTTTCCGAGACCCTTCCCAGGATTTCCTGCTGCTTCTCAGTAAGGTCCCCTGCCAGGCCGTCCTGAATGACTTTAACCAGAGCGAGGACCGAATTCATGGGGCTTTTGATCTCGTGGGCCACCATGGAAACGAACTCCGATTTAACCTTGTCTATTTTTCTCTGAGCAGTGATGTCGTGCATGACCGTCAAGGTCCCCATGTTCCGGTGAAGCCTGTCCCTGAAGGGCACGCATCTCACGGCCATGACAGTTGGCTCGCCTTTCGATTTCGAAAGGGACCCCTCCTCGAATTCTTCCGTCAGTTCGGTGAACTGTTCCGCAGGCATGGAAAGCGCTTCATCGATCATCTGCAGGAGTCTTTCATTCTGAACCAGGTCCTTTACCGGCACTCCGATCGCACTTTCGCCCTGATAGCCGATGCTCTTTAGAAATGCCGGGTTGGCCAAGGCCACCCGCTTTTCGGCGTCTGTGGCCATCACCCCATCTGAAATGTGGTTGATCAGCACACGGATCCGCGATTTCTCGTGAGAGATATCTTCAAGGGTTCGAATATACTCGATCGCCTTGCCGATCACCGCCCTCAAGTCCTCCGGTGCAAAGGGCTTTGAAATGAAGTCAAAGGCTCCTTTCTTCATGGCTTCGATGGCATGCTCTAGGGTGGCGTACCCCGTGATCACGATGACAAGCGTGTCGGGGTGCCGAGATTTTACGTGATCCAGCAAGTCGATGCCTCGCAGGCCAGGCATCATAAGATCGAGGAGGATAATGTCGAAGTGCTGTTCCTCGATCTTGGCCAATCCGGCGTAACCGTTCTCAGCCACCTCCACTTCAAAGCCTTCGGCTTTGAGGATGCTTTGACAGCCGTCCCGAATTCTTTTCTCGTCGTCTACGACCAAAATCCGGGTGCCATAAGCGTTCGGGGATTTTCCATTTTCTTTCATCGTCCGGGGTTCCTGTTCCTTTTCAGTCATTGCTGTTCTATGGACTCCTCGGGATCTTCCGAAGGAACAAAGAGGGGAAGTTCCACAAGAAAAGTGGTCCCCTGAGGAGCCGTTTCCTTGACGGAAATATTCCCTCCGCTTTCCTGGATGATGCCGAGGGAAGTGCTGAGCCCCAGCCCTGTGCCCTTGCCGGGCTCCTTCGTTGTAAAAAAAGGATCGAAAATTCTCGGAAGGTTCCCTGGGGGGATTCCACAGCCTGTATCACTCACTTCAAGATAGGCCTTCTTGTTCGGCTTATCCCGATAGGTACGGAAGGTGAGCACCCCTTCTCCATCCATGGCGCCGCTCGAGTTCATGACGAGGTTGATGATCACCTGGGCCAACTGGTTTCTATCTCCATGGATGAGAATAAGCTCTCCCGACATTTCTTTACTGACTATAATATTTCCGAAGACTTTCTGATCGCGGATCAGATTCAAGCTCTGATTTACCAGGTCGTTGAGAGGGATGATTTCTTTGGTCGTCGTCGATCGTCTGCTGTAGGCAAGCAGGTTTTTCACAATCCCTTTACATCGATTCACGTCTTCCACGACGTATTTCAAGTGCTCGCACAAGGGATCATTCTTACCCAGCTTCTCGAGGGCCATGCTCGCATACAGCAGGATTCCCGTGAGGGGGTTGTTGATCTCATGGGCCACTCCTGCCGCCAG
The DNA here is from genome assembly GCA_963740905.1 of uncultured delta proteobacterium. Lineage (GTDB taxonomy): Bacteria > Desulfobacterota > DSM-4660 > Desulfatiglandales > HGW-15 > JAFGDM01. The sequence goes on along the minus strand of CAVUFY010000012.1, from coordinate 227,028 downwards.
TTGACCGAGGGACGCCAACTTCTCCGATTGGGCGAGCTGGGCCTGGGTTTCCTTTAGGACCTTTTCCACGGCCAGCCTTTCCCTGAGATCATTGTAGATCCCCATGGTTGCCAGTTCCTTCCCATCCTCGTAGATGATCGAGGCGGTGATCTCCACCGGGATTTCCACACCTTTTGCATTCATTATCATGATTTTTGTCGCGGGGAGCTTGCCCTTTCCTCCCCTTTTTCCGTCTCTGAGCGCTCGCATAATCTCTTTGGCCTTTCCCGGGGGATACAGGTCTTCCACGGTTTTCGTACCCGCTGCCTCCTTAAGGGAAAAACCGAAAAGTTCTTCAGACGCCCGGTTCATGATCAGGAGATTGCCGTCCCGGTCCGCAGCAACGATGGCACTGACCGAGCTCTGAACAACCTTCTCAAGAAACTCTCTGGTCTCTTCCAGAGCTTTTTCGAGGGTTTTGATCCTCGTTACATCCCGGAGGCTTTCCAAGACGTAAATGACCTGGCCCTTGTCGTCCAGGATGGGCGAAAAGACACGATCCTCCCAGGCTTCGTCACCATCCCCGCGGACAACCTGGCGCAGAACCGAGTGTCCCTCGCCGTAGGCCAACACTCTCGGAAGAGGACACATATTCATGGAGCAGGATGTTTTCGACTGGTAGAAGATTTCGTGACAGGTTTTCCCCACGATTTCGTTCATCTCCATGCCGAATTTGTCGAGGAGTTTCTGGTTCGCCGTGACGATGGTTTTGTCAGGCCTCAGGATAAGGCTGGGGAAGGAAAGGGAGTCGAACACCCTTAATCGCCAGTCTTTTTCTGCAATGGTTTTTTCGTTCATAATACCACATTCAAACGGCTGCTGGAGACTTACGGCCGGAGAGCTTGGGAATTTCAAAACATTCACCCAAAGCCACAACCGCCTCCTCCGATCGGCCTTCGGGCACAGCCATGTAAATGCATGCTCCCGAGCACGCTATGCCCATCATCCGGATCCCTCTGGCTGTCAAGGCCTGAACGGCAATATCGAGGATCCCGTATCGGTCTCCAAAATGGGGCCCCTGGAAAAACACAAGGTCGGCGGCACTGCTCCGCCGGATGATTTTCGCAGAACCGCCGGGAACTGACTGATCGATGTGATGTCTTACGGCCCCGGCCTGGCGCGCCGGCACGAGAAGACAGATGACCATCCCCTCCGAAGATTCTCGGGAGAATACGAGATGGAATCCGATGTTTGCTTCTCCCATCCGACAAAAAGCAAGTCCCAGCGAATCCATTCCGGCGCCTGCTGCGGCCATCTCGAACAGAACAAGATTCGTTAACCTGTGGAACCCGTAGGTCTTGATCCGAGACTCCCAGTATGAAGCAGTGGTTTCCAATGCATGACCCGGAGATAGTATGGCCTTATCATTCAGCAGGAAATTCTGGGCGACCTTGTTGGAAGTTCGAAACAGTTCCCTAGGACGGCAAGAGCTCTCTCGGAATGGATGTGATCGGTGATGAAAGTGAGTGCGGACAAAGAAGAACAGAAACCGTAGATGGGGACATTCGCCCTTGCAAACGCCATCAAGCCCAAACCCAAGACTTTCAGCTTGAACTGGTGCGGAAACACCGTAAGCAGATCGACGGGAGTATGAAACTGGATGCTTTCCTGGAGATCAGACATCGAGCCGGTCAATTTCCTCACACCGCTTTCATCCGTGGCAGCCACGCAGCATGAAAACTGAATCCCTTCTTCCTCTTCTCCGCCTATGAACATGTTCAGGTTGATCCGGCATTGAGCCAGACCCCGAAGCACATCCACCATTCCCTCCCGCTGGAGAGATGCTCCTCCGACGTTCAAGCGGACCAGTTCGCCGACCACCTTCACCCCATCCATGGGGATCTTTTCGAACATTGACGGCCCCGTTCGCTCCATCCCTTACCGGGTGTAGTCCTTCACTATCTCCATAAGACTGTCCAGATCAACCGGCTTCGGGATAAATTCGTCCGCCAGCGCTGTCTTACCGTCCATGTGGGTGTATTTGGTGGAAGTCACGGCTTCCCCCACCGCAGTCAGCAGGACCACGGTGATGTTTTCGTACTGGGGATCTTTCTTCAGCTCGTTACACACCGTGTAGCCATCCTTGTTAGGCATCATCACATCCAGGATGACCAAGTGAGGTCTTTCCTGCTTGATCCGGTCCCAGGCCTGGATGCCGTCATAGGCTTTAGCAACCCGGTAGTTTTCGCTGACGAGTTTCATGGATATGGCTTCCACCAGGTCAGGATCATCATCCACCACCAAGATGAGCTTCTTGTTGTCCATCGATTTTCCTCCTTGTTCTGTTGCTCAGATTGTTCGCTCCCACCTTACCTTCTCCGCCCCGGAGGGCATCAGGCTCGCCAAGCTTCCATGCCTCTTACACAGCAGGCCGAGGGTAGAGCCCTGCCCTTTCCACGATCTCGGGAACCTTCTGCTCCCATTCGATGGCCATGATATGGAAACCGCGGACGCCCTTCACCTCTTTAAGCCTCTGAATAGTCTCCACGCAAATACTCAGCCCTTCCTCGGGTTGCCTTTCCTTCGGAACGCCTGACATCCGCTTGATCAGTTCGTCCGGAACAATCATGCCGGGGACCTTGTTTTTCATGTATTTGGCCATACCGGCCGACTTGAGAGGTGTAACCCCTGCCAGAATGCTGATCCGTTCATGAAGCCCCCGGTCCCGAACTCCTTCCATCCACTTTTCAAATCTTTCCAGGTCATAGATACACTGAGTCTGGACAAAGTCCGCTCCCGCATTGACTTTCTTCGCCAGCCGGGCCACCCGCAGTTCGAAAGGATCGGCAAAGGGATTAGCCGCGGCGCCGATGAACATTTTCGGGGGATTCAGGATCTCATCCCCTCCCTGGAATTTTCCTTTATCCCGCATGGTTCTGACCATCTGAATGAACTGGATGGAGTCCAGATCGTAGACGTTTGCCGCCATGGGATGGTCTCCAAAACAGGGATGATCTCCCGAAAGGCAAAGCATGGTGTTAATTCCATGAGAATAGGCACCGATGATATCGCTTTGCATGGCCAGTCGGTTCCGATCCCTTGTGACCATTTGAAGGATGGGATTCAGCCCCATTTGCCTGATGATGAGACACGCGGCAAAACTCGACATGCGTACCATTGCCGTCTGATTGTCGGTCACATTGATGGCATCCACATAGCCGCGCAGCATTTCCGCCTTCTCTTTGATTTTCTCCGGCAATGCTCCTCGCGGGGGACCGCATTCAGACGTCACCGCCACATGACCTGCCGTCAATACCTTTTCCAGTGCACTTTCCGTTCTCATGATGCCAGATCCTCTCTGATAATCTTTCTAGGGCCGCCGTCGCGACTGGTCCTCCAATCTTTTGCACCAGCGATTTCCTCATAACGCTTTTCCTGCCCTAGAGCCTTTAGCCTGTCCCAGATGAGCTGCCAGGCGCAATCGATGTCAGGGTTGATTTCACACTTCCCTCGACTGGAACCGCCACACGGGCCGTTCAACAAGCGCTTGGAACACCGGGCAATAGGGCACACTCCCCCTGTCAATCCGAGCACACAATCCCCGCAGCCCTGACATCTTTCTGCCCATACACCTTGCCGCTCTGATGCCCCCATGAATTTCGTGTTCACCGCGGGAAAGACGGCTTTCTCCTTGAACCGCCTTGCCACTTCTTGAACCCCGCATCCGCACGCCATCGACACGACCGCATCCACCTGGTTGATGACAGGAAGCAGCTCTTCAATATATTCGGGGTCACACTGTCGCTCCAGGGTCATCTCCTTCACATCCAGGACTTTCCCTTCCTTCATACAGGCCATCTGGAGAGCCGAGGACAAGAGCCCCACTTCCTTACGACCTCCTGCGGCGCACACCGTGACACATTCGTTGCACCCCAGGAGAAGAATTCGGCCAAAGGGCCTGACGTATTCCATGATTTCCAGGATCGGTTTTCGTTCAGCAGTGATCATTTCTTTCCTTTCTCCTTTGCACTCATCCGATCGTCTTCATTCCTGTAAGGATCGGAGCCATTTCACCCTGTCCTCCCAGTCGGGAGGAAAGGAACCCTCTTGTGGCGTTTCAGCCAGCCGGTCAACCGGTGGCCCTCTTGCCTACCCCTGGCCTTTTCGCCGGATTAGGACCAAGACGGCGAATCTTTTCGGTAAAATCCGCTGCTGTAGCGGCAAAGCGCTCCCCCATGCCGGCTGACATGGTGATCATTTCAAGCCTTTCCCCACCCACGCCGATCTCGTCCAGAAGCCGTTTCACGTACGCCACCCTGCGAGCCGCCTGAATGTTGCCGTTCTTGAAATGACAGTCTCCTTCCAGGCACCCGGCTACGTAGACGCCGTCGGCGCCCTTTTGAAATGCCTTCAAAAGATGGAGCGCATCCACCTTTCCCGAACAAGGGACTTTTATGATATGGACATTGGCAGGATAACAGCGCCTCATGCTCCCGGCCATGTCCGCCGCGGTATAGGCGCAATAGTGACAGCAAAAAGCTACAATGACAGGTTCAAATGATTCCACTATATAACCTCTTCCAAAAGACCTTCGAGTTTCGCCATAATATGATCATCTTCATACTGCATAAGCTGTATGGCCTTTGCAGGACAGGCCGCGGCACAGATGCCGCAGCCCTGACACCTGGACGGATCAATCTCGGAGTAACCGTCCGCATTGATGTAAGGCACGTCAAAGGGACAGGCCCTGACACAAACAAGACAAGCCGCGCACCTCTTGCTCTCCACCCTCGCTACCGAGGCTCCCAGGTTGATCACCTCTTTGGCCAGTAGCGTCTGGGCACGGCCTGCGGCCGCTTGAGCTTGGGCGATGCTCTCACGAATCGTCTTGGGCGCATGGGCGGTTCCGGCCACAAAAAACCCCGGAACCGGCAAGTCCACAGGCCGAAGTTTGACGTGATCCTCCAGGAAATATCCGTCCTTTGTCCGGGGCAAGCGGAACACCATGGCCAGATCTTCGGTTCCCTCCTCATCCGCGATCAGTCCGGTGCTCAAGGCAAGACAGTCGGCCGAAACCCTGAGTTCTCTTCCAAGAACCGGTTCTTTGAATGACACGCTCACCTTGCCGCCTTCTGCCTCCACAACAGGTTTGTCTTCCGGTTCATAGCGGAAGAAAAGGACTCCCCGCTCTCTTGCTTTCCGGTAGTAGTCTTCCTGGAACCCGTAAGTTCGCATGTCCCGGTAGAGGACTGAGATCTGCATATGGGAATTCAAGTCCAGCAATCGGAGAGCGTTCTTGACCGCCGATTGACAGCAAATGCGCGAACAGTTGGGATTGTCCGGACATCTTGAACCTACGCACTGGATCATGACCACGTTCTGCCACGCCTTGGCTCTTTCCGGATCATCCTCGATCACCCGGTCGAGGTCGAGCTGCGTCACCACACCGGGATGCTCATCCAGGAGGTATTCTCCCGGTCGGTTGGCAGTGGCGCCGGTAGCCAGAATCGTGACGCCGTGGGTGATCTGCCGGTAGAACATTTGAGGCCCTGCCTGGACCCCGGTTGTAAAAAGACCCGGCATGCCGCTGTGATCGACGATCACCGCCCGGGTCATGACCTGGATGTTGTCATGATGCATGATACGGTTGATGAGACCGGACAGGTACGCCCGGACATCTTCTCCTTCCAGTGTCCGGCGAAGATTCATGGCCAACCCTCCGAGCTGCGGAGACCTCTCCACGAGGTACACTTTGAACCCCTGATCAGCCAAAGCCAGAGCTGAGTTCATCCCTGCAATGCCCCCTCCCACCACCAGGATGTTCTTGTTCATGGGCAGAATGTGTTCGCTGAGAGGATGAGCCAGGGCTACGCTCGAGACGGCCATTCGGATTAAGTCCTTGGCTTTGTCCAGAGCTTCCGCGGGATGGTCCAGATGAACCCATGTGTCTTGGTCGCGGAGGTTGGCGATTTCGACCAGATACTTATTGAGTCCCGCCTTTCGCACCGCATCCTGAAAAAGAGGTTCATGGGTTCTCGGCGAGCATCCCCCGATGACCACACGGTTCAGACTTTCCTCTCTTACGAGCCTCTGAATCTCTTCCAGGGACTCGCGGGAACAACCGTGGCCGATCATCCGAGTGACGACCACCTGGGGCAGTCGTCGTGTATATTCCACGAGATCAAAGACATCGATGAACCCACCGATATTGGTGCCGCAATCACAAACGAAAACACCCACCCGGGGTTCTTCGAGGCTCACGTCCCGCTCAGGAGGAAGGTCCTCCTCGTCTTCCGCCGTCTTCTCCGAGACCTGAAGGCACTGAGACGCCATACAGGCTGCCGCACTGGCCTGAACCATGGTCTCAGGAATATCCTTCGGGCTTTCCAGAAGTCCGCACACGAAGATTCCAGGTCTTGAGCTCTGCACCGGTTCGAAGCTTCCTGTTTTGACAAAATGGTGCTCGTTGGTCTCGATCCCAAGCTTGTCTGCCAATTTCACCAAATCAGGAGAGACCACGAAGCCCGTGGAAAGGACTACCAGATCAAAGACCTCTTTCCTGGGCAAACCGGCGCCGGCGGGAAGATAGGTAATGGAGAGGTCGTCGCCTTCCGGCACCGGCTCCACCGAATGAGGCCTCGCTCGTTCGAAGCGAATCCCGAATTCTTCCTTCGCTCGGTTCAGATACATCTCATAGTCCTTGCCGGAAGTGCGCATGTCCATGTAGAAGATGACCGTTTCGATACCGTTCTGGAATCTTTCCTTGGTCACCATGGCTTCCTTCAACGCATACATGCAGCAGGCACTCGAACAATAGGCAAGACAGGACTCCTTGAGGCTTCGAGACCCCACGCACTGAATCCAGGCTATCTTTTTGGGCTGTTTTCCATCCGATGGCCGCAGAAGTTCCCCCAGCGTGGGTCCTGAAGCCGAGAGAATGCGTTCATATTCCAACCCTGTGAGCACGTTTGGATAGGCTCCGTGGCCATAGGTATCCAACAGGTCAGGATCGAAAAGGGTTGCGCCGGCTGCCAGAACGATGGAACCGACACGAACCTCCCGCGTTTTTTCAGAATCCTTCGGCAGGATCGCACCTTCCCGGCAGACTTTGACCAGGCGGTCAACGTCTGTGCACTTCTCCATGTCGATGGAATAGGCATAGGGCGTCGCCTTTGGGTAGCGCATGCATGTGGGGGCTCTGTGATCCAGACCCGGCGTAAACAGAACGCACTCGGGGTATGCTTTGAGGCATTCACCGCAGGCCGTACATTTCCCTAGATCAATAAATCGAGGCCCTGTGGTCAACCTTACCGTGAAATTTCCTGCTTTCCCTTCTACACTACCTACCTGAGTCAGCGGCATAAGCTCGATATGAAGCTGCCGTCCGCTTTCCGCCAGGTGGGGTGAAAGAGTGCACAAATCACAGTTGTTGGTCGGAAAGGTCCGGTCGAGTTGGGTCATGAGACCACCGATTGAGGGAGCCTTATCAATAAGGACGACATCCCTGCCCGCCTCAGCCAAATCCAGAGCAGCCTTGATACCTCCTACGCCGCCGCCGATCACGAGGGCCTTGTTGTTGCTTTGAACCACTTTTTGATCTTCCATTTTCATCTCGAATTCACTCTTATTTGTTCGTAACCCAGGGTCCATTCCCTAACTTCGCATTTTCTAAAGCCCGGCATAGTCCAGGATAGTGGGGAGCCTGTGCTCCCATCCTAGGGTCACGATCTGCACGCCCTGGGCAATGCCTCTGAGTTGTTTGATCGTTTCCCCTGCAATGACGAATCCTTCCAGTTCACGATCTTTAGCCTGCCGCATGCGCTTGATCAGTTGTTCCGGAATGAATGCACCGGGCTCATAGGTGGCCATATACCTCGCAATACCCACCGTCTTCAGCAGGAACACGGTGGGAATCACGGGGACTCCCAGCGCTCTTGCTTTCTCCATGAACCTGGAAAACCGGTCGATGTCAAAAACAGAAGGGGACAGAAGGAATTGTGCGCCGGCTTCGATTTTTTTCCTTGCGCGCTCTATTTCTTCGTCCAGCGTCTTCTCATCCACAAAAGGACCAAGACTGCAACCCACCGTAAAACTGGGAATGCCGTTCAGTTCAAGTCCCGCCAGGTCCGTGCCCTTCTGAAGGCTCCGCACAGCTTGAAGAAGGCCAAACTCATCCAGATCGTCCACCGCTTTGGCATCGACGTGATCGCCCGAGGCCATCGCTTCACCACGCACTACAAGAAGGTTTTGGATACCTAGAACATGAGCCGCGAGGATGTCTCCCTGGAGGGCCATCCTGTTCCTGTCCCGGCCATAGACATGGATGATTGGCTCCAGCCCCTGTTGGCGCATGAGAACGCCTCCGGCAAGGGCGCTCATTCTCATGACCCCGTTGTCCATGTCAGGGATGACAACGCCGTGTACTCGTTCCTTGATGCGCCGAGCGTTGTTCACCATTTCGGAGATGTTCACTCCTTTCGGCGTGTTCATCTGGGCCAGGACGACGAATTCACCTGATGACAATCGCTTTTGAAAACTCATATGTCCCCTTTCCACCTTGGCAAACCAAGGCTGGTAAGATGTATTGCCAATAAGGACTCAGTTGCCATGTGCCGATTTGCGATTAAATGAATGGCGCTGTGCATCGGCCATGCCACCCCATAGATTTACCTGGGTTTAACGGGATTTTGCTCGTTATATTAGTGGCTTATAGATACCTTCCTATGGAAGGCTTTCGACGCTCTCCAAAAAATTATTGCAAATAGGCAAGCCATATATTATAACATATTGCGTAATTGCACGAAGTCCACTGCCTAGTCGCTGTTGCCCTTATTGCCAATAGCCCTATATCAATAATATCGGATTGAAGGGGAAAGGCAAGCGATAATGTTGTCAAAACGAGCAGGCCGGCGTTGCAATTTGGCAAGGCGGTCTTAGGTTTTCATCCATGGAAGAGCATCTCAGAAATCAAACCCAGATTATCCTAGATAGTATTGCAGATGGGGTTTTCACTGTCAACTCCGAATTAAGAGTCACTTCATTTAATCGTTCCGCTGAAAACATCACGGGCATCAAGAAAAAAGAGGCCATCGGTCGTTATTGCTGGGAAGTATTACGGGCCGGTATTTGCGAAAAAAGATGTTCCTTGAAGCACACCATGGCAACAAGTCGGCCGGTGGTGAACCAGTCGATATACATCGTCAATCTCAGAGGGGATCAGGTTCCTGTGAGCATTTCCACCGCCCTCTTGAAGGACGAGCACGGCAAGGTGATCGGTGGAGTGGAGACCTTCCGGGATTTGAGCGTTGTGGAGCAACTTCGGAAAGAGCTTTCCCGTCGCCACTCCTTTCAGGACATCCTAAGCAAGAACAAAGAAATGCAGCGCCTCTTCGGTGTCCTGGAACAGGCTTCGGAGAGCGATGCAACAATTTTGCTCGAAGGAGAAAGCGGGACGGGAAAGGAATTGTTTGCCAAAGCCATCCACGCTCTCAGCCCGAGAAAAACAGGACCTTTTATCACTATCAATTGTGCTTCCTTACCGGATACCCTCCTGGAATCTGAGCTTTTCGGCTACGAAAAGGGGGCCCACAGTACAGCCTTCAAGGATAAGCCTGGGAGGGTTGCGATCGCGGAGGGAGGAACCCTGTTTCTCGACGAAATCGGCGACATTTCTCCCGCATTACAAGTCCGGCTTCTCCGGGTCCTTCAAGATAAGACCTATGAGCCTCTGGGCGGCACGAAATCCATGAAGGTTGATGTTCGGATTGTGGCTGCCACGAACAAGAACTTGGGAGACCTAGCGAAGCAAGGAGAATTCAGACAGGACCTCTATTATCGAATCAACGTAGTCAGGCTGGTTCTTCCCCCTTTGCGGGAAAGGAAAGAGGACATTCCTCTTCTTGTTGAGCACTTCATCCGCAAGTTCGGTCGATTGAACAGTAAGGAGATCCAAGGGCTCTCCCCGGAAGTGGTACCGGTTCTCATGTCCCATGATTTTCCCGGCAACGTCAGGGAACTGGAGAACATCATCGAGTACGGAACGGTCGTTTGCAAGAATGGTCTCATCGGTATCGAACACCTTCCCGACTACCTCAAGCAAAAGGAAGAATCCATGAAGGAAAAGCCCTCTCGTGAGAAAGCGCACTCGCTGGAAGACATGCAGAGGAGCTATCTTTATGAAGTCTTAAGACGAAACCATTGGAACAAAACGGCGACCGCTGCGGAAATGGGCGTTCACCCCACCACTCTTTGGCGCAAGATGAAGCGATTCAACATAGAGGCCCCAACATAGGCTGGCAGGGGCATCGCTTGTCTCACTGCTTTTCCTAATGCAGGTCTCAGGCCGCAACCGAACGTTTATCCCAAGCCAACCCGATGGGGAGGTCTCTTCAGAGGCGCAACCACTTTTACCGAGACGTGAACCGACGCCGAAAAGTCAGTGGGTCATGGTGAGCTCTGGGCTGTCAAGCTTGGAAATGCGAGGAGGTTTGTTTGCGCATGAAGTCATCCAACGCCGCATGGAGGGTCTCGACGCTCAGCCGAGCGCAATGCATCTGATCCCCAGGCAAGCCGCCCACGGCTTCCCGGATCAATTCGGGATCAATTTTCAGGATTTCATCTGGGCTCTTTCCTTTTGCCAGTTCGGAGGCTACATAAATGCAATTGAAGCTGTAAGCACACCCGTTTGTCCAGTAGGATGTCGCCGCCACCCGGTCGTTGTGAAATTTCAAGGAGATCTGCATGGTGTCTCCGCAGGACCCGGTCAACCGGGCTTCACCGCTCGGAGACTCCACGTGGGGGGTCAGAAAGTAGGACAGAAGGAACCAGAGAAGCACGATGACGAGGAGCACTCCAGCTCCGACGAGGAGATTCATCATTTCCATTTTAGTCATCTTATTCAGTTTTGACCTTCTTCGTCAACCTATACCGCCTCGGGGCGGGAATTGGCTTGACAGAAGAAAGAGAAGTGGCAATAAATAAACAAGGATCTGAGCCCATGAAGGGCCTGCCGAGTTTGTAAGAGTCTCTTGATGTACGAACGGCTCGGCTTTTAATAACGCAGAGAAGGGAACCCAGGCCACGAAGGTCTTTGCCCCCATGAAACCGGGGCTCTTCGCGGCTTTTTTTTGGGAGACGGGCGGTTTCCGGCATCGAGTTCCCTCATCAAAGGAGTGTAAAAGTGCAGGAAAACAGAATGATCGACACTGCGAGCGAAGTTCCGCCTCACCGTGCGGCCTGGTTTGCCGTCGGCCCTTTTTCATTTTAATTTATGAGATAAAGTGAACCCGGACGAGGAGTATGGAGATGAACCAGGATCGGATAGACGAGGAACGAATCAGACAGGTGACCGATTTCCATGGCCACTGGTGCCCTGGACTGGCCATCGGGATTCGGGCGGCGGAATGGGCTTTGAGCGAAATGGGCAAGGCACCTGACGAAGAGATCGTGGCCGTTGTGGAGACGGATATGTGCGGCGTGGACGCCATTCAATTCCTCACCGGCTGCACTTTCGGCAAGGGAAACCTGATTCACAAGGACTATGGAAAGAACGCTTTTACGTTTTACAGACGCAGTGACGGGAAGGCGGCCCGCCTCGTCACTCGCCAGACGATCTATGGCGATACCGAATTAACCCTGGGGCGTCTGAATCGCAAAATGCAGACCGAAGGGTTGAGTGAAGAAGAGCGGAAGACATGGGAAGAGACAAGGGCCGGGGTTTCCCGAAGGATCATGGAATCGGATCTCGGAGAGGTATTTGATTTCAGGACGCCGGAGAACCAGGTTCCGAAGAAGGCACGTATCTTGGGAAGCTTGACGTGTGAGTCCTGCGGCGAACGGGTAATGGAATCCCGGACCCGCCGTCTCAACGGTCAGATTCTGTGCATCCCCTGTTTCGAGTCCCTTGAAAAACGATGAGATCGGCCGGTTGAAAGTATGATCAACGAGTATTCAAAAGAGGGTTTGAAAGATGTGCGAAGCCAATGCTTACTATCACAAGAACGGTGAAGAGGAGTTGATTCTGGAGGGCGTGGATGTCGTCGAGCCCGAGGAGGAAGGCCGATTCCGGCTTGTCAACCTTTTCGGCGAGCAGAAAATCATCAAGGCGAAGCTCAAGAGCATGAACCTGGTGGACCACAAGATCCTCTTCGAAACGTAGTCACAGGGATTCCCTGAAGGCATCGACCCGGAATTCGACCGGGGTTGGGGTCCAGGCAAGTCGGAAGATTACGCCCGGGCCTGGATCGTGCCGGTGTTGAGCCGGCTGGATCTGATCCTCTAGACCTGCGTTGAGGATCGATGCACGATGGGAACCGAGAGCGGGAGAACTCGTTTCTCTTTATTGTCAGCGGAAAATGCAAAAGGAACAACAGGAAGAAGAAGGAGACCGGTTTTGTCGAAAAAGAAAGAGGTGGAAACAGCTCTTTTGCGGTCTATCGGAGTGATTCATTCCCCGTACAAAGAAAGAAAGGGAACGCCTCACCAGGGGAGGCACGAAAAAAGAGTCTCCACCATAGAAATATACGAGGAATACGAACCCGGCCTTCTCGACATCGATACGTGCACCCATCTCTTCGTCTTGTATTGGCAGGACAGGAGTGACAGAAGCATCCTGCAGACTAGGACTCCCTGGGGACCTGAAACCCATGGGGTTTTTTCGACGCGATCGCCGAATCGTCCCAATCCGATCGGGTTATGTGTCGTCGATTTTCTGGAACGTGATGGACGCTTTGTGAAGGTGAACGGCCTGGATGCACTGGACGGATCACCCATGATAGATATCAAGCCCTACTCGGCAGGCATCGATTCATACCCCGGTGCGCGTATCGGATGGCGACGAGAGCAAGAGAAAGAGCCTCGATGAGAGTCCGAGGGGATCCGATCCGAAGTTTCGTTGTTGTAGGACCGTGCAAACGGCGGCTCGGTCGCGCTCGGCATATCGACGGAAAGCAGGAGACAACAGGAGAAAGCGGTTGAGCAGACCCAAGAACGCCTTTGAGATCTTTCATTTTTTGGACAGGTCGAACTGTGGGAAGTGCGGCGAAACAACTTGTCTTGCCTTTGCCGGAGCTGTTTTCCTGGGCCAGAGAAAGATCAATGAGTGTCCTAATCTGAACCGGGAGGCTCTTGAACAGGTGGCAGGGGAACCTAACAAGACGATCACCCTTGAACAAGATCCTGGCGATCTCCTGGAAAAGCTCAAATCCGAGATCGGTCATCTCGATCTGGCCGAGGCGGCCAGCCGAGTAGGAGCCGGCTTCTCCGGCGAGAAGTTGACCCTTAAAATTCTCGGCAAAGACTTCAGCGTCGATACAAGAGGGAATCTCACCACGGAAATCCACATTAACCCGTGGGTAGCTGTTCCGTTTCTCACCTACGTTCTTCACGGGCAAGGGCTGCCGAATATCGGACAAATGGGTATCCTTCAGAGAATTGAGGGCGGGGCGGGATCGCTATCCGCTGTTTCATAAGCGCTGTGAGGAGCCCATGAAAAAAGTGGCTGACCTTTACACGCCTACTCTTTGATGACATCGTTCATCTTTTTGGCGGTAAGCAGGTGGACAAACAGTTCGAGTCCGATATATCCGTAGTTCTCCATCCCCTGCCCAAGGTCCCTGTCATGATTTGCTATTGGCTCCCCGAGGACGGGATGGATTCAAGCCTCTATATCTTCTTCGATGAAACAGCGGATCGAAACCTCGATATCGGCTCTGTCTTCAACCTGGGAACCGGCCTCGCCCAAATGTTCACGAAGATCGGCATAAGGCACGGCTTTGATCCGAACACCTCTATCAGATAGCAAAAGACTATCAGCGGCAAACGCCTGCATGAAAGGGGCAGGCTAAGGCCGCCTTCGATAGAGCCACTCCCCGAGCGGAATCGTCATCGCCGCTGTTGCCGCACCCGCGAGTACGTCCACACCATAATGATAGCGGCAATACACCGTCGCCAGACTCAGGGCGACCACTGCCACAAGATGCAGGTGCCGAATTCGTGGCAGGTATTGCCAGGTGAAGTAGAGTGTGGTGATGGCAACCGCCACGTGGCTGCTGGGAAAGGCGGCGCCGCCCGTTTCAAAGTGTCGGTAAATGAACGCCATCATATGAAAGATGGGACCCGATGCGACACCCGGAGGAAACTCAAGAGGATAATATGGGAGCCGATGCTGATTGACGAATCTGGGCATTTCCATGAAAAAGGCCGGCGGTCCTGCCACGGGTAAGCATATGAAAATGAGATAGCACACATAGAGGACAAAAGAGAGAATGCCGAGGTAATGCCAAAACTGCTCTCTGTTCCGAAAAAAAAGCGCCAGCCCCACCCCCGGAATCATGACGTAGTAAGAGAAGTAGCTAACATAGAAAAAGCCGCTCACAACCGGATAGGGAAAGGCGGCCATGAAGGCAACCGCGGGCTGAAAGCCGAACACCCGTTCCTCGATGGCAATAAAGACGGGATCCAGGTACCGGTGTACAAACATAAGGTTTAGCAACTCGCACTCGTGATACATAAAGGGAAAGAGCAACAGAGGATAAAAATGACGGAAGAACGACACAATTCGGTTTTCCGGGAAGCGGGTGTACGAGTAGATGAGACCGTGAATGACTATTATTCCCGTCGCGTGGACCAGAAGAAGAAGTTGAAAGCCAGGAACATGGGTTCCATGAAAGAAAAGGATAAGGACCCCTACCACAAACAGGTAACTCTGCATGGCGAGATCACTGAAACGGTAAAGGCGGTCTATCCGGATCGGATCCGCTCGATCCGGCGGACGGCTGGCGACTGACTCATTCATACCTGACACAGAACTAAATCCATCCCTCATTGCGGTACCATTCCAGTGTCCGGGCGACACCCTCTCTTACAGAGATGTGAGCTGTATACCCCAAATCCTTGTGGATTGCTTCGGTACTGCAAACCCAGCCGGGCGCAAGGAGTTCGGCCATTTTTTGGCGGCTCAGGATGTTCGGCCGGCCGGTCAACTTGCATACGGCCTCCTGCATCAGGCAAGCCGAGTAAAGGATTGGCCGGGGGACCCGGAGCCGCAACGGGCGGAGTGCCATTTGCCTCGCAATTTCCTGCATAAGTTCCTCGTCGGAACAGGGAGGCTCGGCAGCTACATGGTAGGTTTTGCCGATGGCTTGTTCTTTCGCGAGGCAGCAGACCACGGCGTTCGCCACATCCAATCCATAAACCAGGTTGAGCGGACGTCTGGCGCCGCACAGCAGAGGCATGAGGCGGTGCTTCACCTGCTGAAATACGGGCAGGAAATCCCTGTCCCTCGGCCCGTACACGGCTGCGGGCCGCAGGACGGTCCAGGGAACCCGGCACACCTGACGGATCACAGTTTCGCCGAGCAGTTTGCTGTGCCCGTAAACGCTCACCGGGTGGGGGGCATCGCTTTCCTCGGCAGGCCGGCCCACCACCCCAGGACCACTCACCGCCAGGCTGGAAATGTAAACCAGATGCCGCAACGAATCGCGGCAAGCGTTTGCTGCCTCCACCACGTTTCGAGTGCCCCTGTGGTTGGCCCGATAAAACTCCGTGGAACGCAGGGCCTTCGTCTTGCCCGCACAGTGGATTACCGCTTCCGCGCCGGACATGGCCGTTCTCAGTCTGCGGGTATCTTCCAGGGAGCCGTAATGGACGGTGACTTCCTCAAGGTGGCGCAAGATGAAGCGGGTGCTGCTGGTGGGCCGCAACAGAATCGAGACTTCATGGCGAGAGGCACACAACAAATCCAGCAGGTGACTCCCGATAAAGCCGCTGGCGCCGGTCAGGAATACTCTCATAAGTCTTTCTCGTAGATGCGGTAGACTTTTGTGATTTGGGCGCCTATACGATCGAGAGGCCTTCGCATCAGGACGTTATCTTCCAGTATCCACGACATTTCGCCCGCACGGTACCCCCGGGACACTGCGTTTCGGAAGGTGTCGTGAATGAGCAGGACTTCAATCCCGCTTTGTCTGTATTCATGGACCACCCCCAGCAGCAACGTACGGACGCTCCTGATGGCCTTGCGGCCGAACAGGTAGTGCAGAAATCCAAAAGGCAGGAGCCGGCCGTGCATCTTTTTCAGCACCACGTTATAATCCGGCAAGCTCACAGAGAAAGCCACCGGCCGGCCCTCCTTCTCCGCGATCAGAACCATCGAGGGGTCCACGATAGGCTTGAGTTCCCCGGCCGCGTACCGCAGTTCGTTTTCCGTCACCGGAATGAAACCCCAGTTCTTCGACCAGGCGGCATTGTAGATTTCAAATATCGTCGCCACGTCTTCTTCAAAGCGCTGCATGTTGATGGGACGCACCGCGATCTGCCTGCGCTGCCGGATGCGCCTGCTGAACCGCGCCAGAAAATCCGGGATCTTCCCCCCGTGAGCATACTCATAAGCAAGAAGATCTTTCGCCCGGCGGTAACCGAGACGGGCCATGAAATCTGCGTAATAGGGCTTCGTGTAGGGCATCATCAGCGCCGGCGATCGATCGAACCCCTGGACCAGAAATCCGCATTCCTCATTGGTCGAGAAATTGAAGGGCCCCCGGATCACTTTCATGCCAGAGTCACGGAGTTTGTTTTCTGCGGCCGTCATCAGAGCCGACGCCACCGTGGGATCGTCAATGCATTCAAAGAAGCCGAAGAAGCCGGTTTGCTCCTCCGTATAATCGTTGTGCCGTCGGTTAATGTGGGCCGTGACCCGCCCCACCACCCGACCCTGATCATTGCGGGCCAAGAAATAGGCGGTGTCCGTGTATTCGAAGAGAGGGTTGGACGGACTGAAGAATTTCTTTCGTTCATAAAGGAGGTGGGGCACAAAAAACGAATCGTGGCGATAGTGCCGAAGCGGAAAGAGGATGAACTCATTCAGACTTTCTCTGGGTCCAACCGCTTTCACCGACACCTGCATCGCCGAGCATCCTCCTCCCATGTTGACTCTTGAGACTTCAAATCCATCGGTTCCTTGAGGCCGTTTCGGGGAGGTCCCTGAACAGAACGCAGCCGGCCCGGCAAAATTCCATTGTGGGGATTCGACGAAGGGTCTTCATGGAATGTTGGGGCTAGATCAATCCAAGTTCCTTGCCGACCTTACCCAACTTTTCGAGCGCAATCAGTATTTGACTCTCCGTGTGGGTTGCCATCAGGCTGAGGCGGATTAAGGACTTGTTGGGCGGTACGCCGGGGGGAAGCACCGGGTTGACAAAAACGCCTTCCTGGTGGAGTCGCATGGCCATGAGCAAGGTTTTGTCTGCATCGTAGCAGTAGACGGGGAGAATCGGCGTCTGACTGGCGCCCAGGTCGAAACCGAGTCCCAGCAAACCTTCTCTCATTAGTTGAGTATTGTGCCACAGGCGTTGGATTCGCTCGGGCTCACGTTTCATAATCTTCAGTGCCGCCAGCGCAGCGGAAGCATTGGCCGGAGACATGCTGGCGCTGAATATGAGGCTCCGGGAATGATGTTTCAGGTATTCGATCGTGTCGGCGTCCGAGGCGATGAAGCCGCCAAGAGAGGCCAGGGACTTGCTGAACGTGCCCATGATGATATGGATCCGGCTTGCGAGTCCGAAGTGATCGCAGGTGCCCGAACCGTTGCGGCCCAGAACTCCGATACCGTGGGCATCATCGACCATGACAGCGGCTCTGTAACTCTCTGCCAGGGACACTATTTCATCGAGAGGTGCGATGTCGCCGGACATACTGAAAATACCGTCCAGGACGATGAGTTTGCCGGCATCCGCAGCGACCCTTTTGAGGCAGTTCTCCAAACTGACCATGTCATTGTGGGCATAGCGCATCAAGCTCCCCATGGACAACAGGCACCCATCCATGATGCTGGCATGGTCCTCCTTGTCGGCAAGAACGTATTCACCCCGCCCCACGATGGTGCCGATCGTGCCGGAGTTGGCCTGAAATCCGGTTGAATAGAGAAGCACCGACTCTTTGCCTACGAGTCCGGCCAGGGTCTCCTCCAGCTCGAGATGGATGTCCAGGGTGCCGTTCAGGAATCGCGATCCGGCGCACCCGGAGCCGTACTTATCGACGGCCGAATGGACAGCTGCCTTGATTTCGGGATGGTTTGTCAGACCGAGGTAGCTGTTGGAGCCCAGCATCAGCACTTTCTTGCCCTTGATAATCACTTCCGTATCCTGCGCGGAAGAGATGGGACGAAAGTAGGGATAAAGGCCCAAAGCCCGGATTTCCTTGCTCCGTGTGAAGCTTCTGGCTTTTCTTAATAATGAAGGTTCTTCCAGTCCAACGTCACACTTACTCACCATGGAATTCGCAACAGGCGTTTTGTCGGGTAAAGCCATATCCACCTCTTCATTTAGTTGCCGGATATCGATCGCGCTTCCGAATATCCCATCCGATCAGTTCGACAAAAAATCTGTCCCCTTATCCCCTACAGACTCGAACACAGGGTCGATTCCTTACAATTCACCACAATTCACCCACTGCTGCAACTGGCAACGCTCAAGCTTCATCATCCCTCCTTTGTTCTATAGCCCCCCTGCCTCCTTTAGGATTGTATCACAATCCACCCACATGTCCCACTTATCATTTTGAGACAGCCATCGGGAGAT
Source organism: uncultured delta proteobacterium (assembly GCA_963740905.1). Lineage (GTDB taxonomy): Bacteria > Desulfobacterota > DSM-4660 > Desulfatiglandales > HGW-15 > JAFGDM01. Next base: position 208,474 of record CAVUFY010000012.1, on the reverse strand, counting down.
CTCGGACCCAGAAAAAGTCGCGGACGTTTGACACTTGTCAGATGGCTCCGGCCTGAGCTCCGCGCAATCACCTCGATACAAGAAGGAGCCTCCGGGCACCTTCTGCACACTTTATCAAGGCGGAGATTCGAGTTTAAAAAATCGTCAAGAGATTGTTTGGTTTTATTAGGAAAATAAAGAGCCCGTGTCAAGGATGATGTTTGGATTAATGTGAGATTGAACCCTTGAGCAGAAAACTTCGGGAAACAGGGACCGCGCGTCTCGGGAGTTGGCGCAACGAAGATTAGTGACTGTTATCTTTGCGGTTATTGCACTCAGCCATCGCCGAAGCCGGGGAAACTCCAGACGAGCGACTCGTTCACTTTACGAAACAGTTTGATTTTATCATGGAACCTATGTAGATGGTTATGGGGAAATCGGCTGGGCCTCGCCGTAAGAGCGGATGCGGACAACCAACGGCGAAACGAGGAGACGAATCATGCTTGAGATCAACATTGCTTCTTTTGGACAGCTTCGCCTGCAGTACCTGGTTCTCGACGTGAACGGAACCATTGCGCTGGATGGTCAACTTCTTTCCGGCGTGAGCGAGAGGCTCCGGAGGTTGAGCGATGTGCTGGAACCGTCGCTCGTGAGCGCGGATACTCAGGGCACACTCTCAGACCTTGCAGATTCCCTGAAAATCAAAGCTAAGCGCCTGGGTCCAGGCAACGAATCCGCACAGAAGGCTGAGTGGGTTGAATCGTTGGGGCCTGCCAAGGTTGTCGCTATCGGTAACGGAGCCAACGATGCCGAGATGCTCGCACGTGCAGCACTCGGCATCGCGGTCATGGGAAATGAAGGCCTGTCCGTAAAATCTCTGGGTGCGGCGGACATCGTCGCACCAGGCATTGAAGTCGCTCTAGATCTGCTCCTCCAACCCCGGCGGTTGATTGCTACGTTGCGAACATGAACTCTGAACATGGCTGACTTGGTACGCAGATCGTACCAAATACTCTCCTCGGCCGCCTCGCAGAGAGTGGTCTCTGGCGAGTTCGCAACCCGAAATGGACTAGCCTCGTCAACCGCCCCGATGATCTTGACTCTTCAACAAGCAGGCGCAACACTCACCTCGACCGGAGAGGTGATCTTCGGGGCTAACTGAATGACCCCATGAGTTCATTGCGCCGTGGCAGAGGCACTCAGGCGATGGTTGCGACTCTTAAGAGACCACCCCTGCAAGGCGGCCTCGATGACGAATAATACGTTGGTATCAGAAGGCATTCTCCACCTTCCATGCTTCCCATACCTTGCCGACCAGATCCGGACCCGGTTTGAGAGTGGGTTTTCCAGGCTGCCAGCCCGATGGGGTGGCTTCCGTTCCCTTGCTCTTCCGCACATGCTGAAATGCCTGGATCTGTCGGATCAGCTCTTGCACATTGCGGCCCACAGGCGGGGTCACGGTTTCAATAGCCTGTATGACTCCGTCAGGGTCAATGAGAAAGCGCCCTCTCATTTCAACCCCGGCGTCTTCATCATATACGCCATACACGGTACCGATTCTCCCTGTCTGGTCCGACAGCATGGGGAACGGCACGCCGCCTTTCACCATCTTGGAGAGCTCGTTGTCTTGCCACATCTTGTGCACGAAATGGCTGTCCACACTCATGGAAAGAACCTCAGTGCCCAGGGCCTGAAACTCCTTATACTTGGAGGCAACTGCCGCCAATTCCGTTGCTCAGACAAAGGTGAAATCTCCTGGATAAAAGCACAACGCCACCCATTTGCCGAGATAATCCGAAAGCTTTATTTGGCCGAATTGCCCGTTCTGATAAGCCGGGGCCTCGAAATCCGGTGCCTTGCCTCCTACTCTTACCTTTGCCATAAAGACCTCCTTTTTCTCTTCCACCGCCATTTTCTTTTCTTCTGAAGAACCGCCGACCGTTGAACCGGTCGGCTTGCCACAACCGACTTTGAGTTCTTTCATTCCTTCACCTCCTTCGTTTCCGGAAAGACAGGGAGGACCTGCTAGAGATCCCCAGCCGTGCTAAGGTTGAACTCAGAAAATCTCACTCCCGATACCGGCATTCTCTAGATATAGCAATTTGTATACCTGTTTTAGAAAAAATCGAGGAAAACTCAGGAACCCTCGTTTGACTGTGGTCTTGGCGGATGAGCCTCGAGGGAGACGCATTTGCTGGATTGCAATTATGCAAAGACAAAGGCTTCTCTTCATTGCAACTTTGAAAGGACGGGAGGACCTTCGCCTTGCCAAGATTGCGAACTCTTTCCATTTTATCTTACCATCCTAGACAGTTAGATATGTCTTTGCGCCTTTGTCTCGAAGTGGCATAAAAAATGCTTACTCCAAAAATAGGGTTTGGAACATCGGGAAGAGCATCCGCAACTCTCGATGTTGCCGGAGATTCCCTTAACAACGGGAGGATTTGGTTATGCGAATGGCCTTTACAACGCAGGGCATGGATCTTGACGCTGAGGTCGATTCCAGGTTCGGAAGGGCACCGAGGTTTCTTCTTGTGGATACGGAGACCATGCGCTTCGACGTGATCGAGAACAAACAAAGTCTGGATCTTGCACAGGGCGCAGGGATCCAGTCCGCTCAAAATGTTTTGCCCCTCAAACCGGATGTGATCCTCACCGGGAATTGCGGGCCGAAGGCTTTTCGCGTCCTGCAGGCGGCGGGAATCAAGGTGGTTGTCGGCGTGAAAGGGAAAATCACTGATGCGATAAAAAACTATAAGAACGGAGAATACAAGCCGGCCGCGCAAGCGAACGTGGAAGGCCACTGGGTATAAGAAGGACGGTAAAATACAAGGCAAAGGAGAACAAACATGAAAGTCGCGGTGAGTTCGACAGGAACAGAGCTTGATTCGCCTATTGACCCCCGCTTCGGTCGCTGCGCCTGTTTCATCATGGTGGAATCAGATGACATGACTTTTGAGGTTTTCGATAACCAGAGTGTTGCCCTCGGCGGTGGTGCGGGCATTCAGTCGGCTCAATTCATTGCCTCCAAAGGGGCTGCGGCGGTGCTCACCGGCAACTGTGGCCCCAATGCTATGCACGCCCTCTCGGCGGCAGGAGTAAAGGTCGTCATCGGCCAGGCAGGAACCGTCAGACAGGCTGTAGATAGATTCAAAAGAGGGGAAACTCAGGCGGCTTCCGAGGCCAATGTGGGTCCCCATTACGGTATGGGTGGGGGCGGCGGTATGGGTCGTGGCATGGGCAGGAGGATGCAACCAACTCAGCCCGGATTCACAGCTCCAGCGGCATCCTCCTCCGCATCCAAAGCAGATGAAATCCGTGATCTCAAAGAACAGGCAAAGGATCTGACGGGGAAAATACAGGAGATCGAAAGGCGTATTTCACGTCTTGAAAAAAACGGATAGCCACCGCTTTCGGCATGGGATTGAAATGTGTATTAAAGGTGCTAGAGCATGAAAATAGCGATGCCCGTCTGGGAAGACAAAATATCGCCCGTGCTGGATACTGCTTCAAGGCTTCTCGTGGTGGAGGTGAAAGAGGGCTGGGACGTATCCCGCTTCGAGATTTACCTGGATGAGAGGGACCTTTCGCGCAGATGCCTCAGAATGCAAGGGCTCGGCGTAGACACGCTGATATGCGGTGCTGTGACTCGCCATTTCTCGGACATGCTGAAGGCCTCAGGCATCGAGATTATACCGGGGATCTCCGGCCAGCCCGATGAAGTTCTCAACGCCTGTTTTGAAGGAAGGCTGGCCCATTCAAAGTACCTAATGCCGGGAGGGAGCCGGGAGGGACTGCAGGAGAAAATAAAAAAGATCGATTTCAGCGATTGCACAAAAGCAAAGGCTGACGAGACAAAAGAGCTGTAAAACTTTGGGGGCTCCTCAGGAGGAAAAGCTGCCTCCCTTTTGAAAGAGCCCCTAATGAATTCCTTTTTCAGGGAGGTTCATCACACGATGGCTGCTAAAGATCACGGCTCAGGACATGGAGCCCAGGACGACAAACACGCGATGCAGGATTTCGAAATCCAGCAGAAACTGTTTCATATCAGGAATAAGATCCTGGTGATGAGCGGGAAGGGAGGAGTGGGAAAAAGCAGCGTGGCTGCCTACCTTGCTGTAGCCCTTGCCCGCCGGAACTTCAAGGTGGGGTTGATGGATGTGGATCTTCACGGACCAAGCATTCCAAGACTCCTTGGCCTGAAGGGGACGATCGGGCCTTCTTCAAAAGAAGGGAAAGCGACTCCGGTTCAGTTCATGCCGAACCTGGAAGTCATCTCCATTGAATCGCTGATGGGAGAAAACAAGGACCTGGCAACAATCTGGCGAGGGCCCATCAAAATCGGAGTCATTCGGCAATTCATCTCCGACATTGATTGGTCGGGTCTTGACTATCTTGTTATCGATTCGCCCCCCGGCACGGGCGACGAACCTTTGACCGTGGCTCAGACGATTCCCGATGCGAAGGCCTTGATTGTCACCACGCCCCAGGAGATTTCTCTGGCTGATGTGAGAAAATCGATCAACTTCTGCCGCCTCGTCAAGATGGATATCCTCGGTATCGTGGAAAACATGAGCGGACTCCTTTGTCCTCACTGCGGAAAAGAAATAGACCTTTTTGGTGCCCGGGGAGGAGAGCTTCTGGCAAAAAAGGAGAACCTTCCCTTGCTGGGGAAACTCCCTCTTGACCCGGAAGTGGTCCGGCAGGGCGACGCAGGCCGAGTCACGGCCGTGCTGGAAAACGAGGCGCCCTTTGCGCGAGCCTTCAACGCCATGGTGGACGAAGTGGTCAAGAGGATCGGGGAATCACGAAAGACTCCATTCGTCATGCATCCGGGACAGCCGGGGAATCAGATTCAACCGGGAGTGGGCTCCCGGAAAATAGAACCACACAAGGAGAAAACCGATATGAACAACATGAACAGAATCATTTTTGCCGTCCCTGTGGCGGAAGGCAAGCTTTGCTCTCACTTCGGCCATTGTGATCAGTTTGCACTGGTTGAAACGGAAAACGGGCAGATCAAGGGCAAGACCATGCACACGCCTCCGCCCCATGAGCCAGGCGTGTTACCCGCATGGCTTCACGAAATGGGCGCGAACGTTATCATTGCAGGGGGCATGGGATCAAGGGCACAAGGGTTGTTCAATGAGAATGGGATCAAGGTGGTCACAGGCGCCCCCCAAGACAGCCCCGAGTCTGTTGTAAACCAGTATCTCGCAGATACCCTGGTCACGGGCGCAAATGTTTGCGATCATTAGAAATCATGGAATAAAGGAGTAATGGAGAGCCAATATTCCTCTGATGCTTCGGTGCTCCATAACTCCAACATTCTGATTTATAGGCCGGAGGTCATCATGACACCAAAAGGACAAGGTCAAGGACGGGGAGGAGGTCAAGGAGCCGGTCAGGGACCCGGTATGGGGCGCGGCAGACAGCAAGGCGGTCGCAACCTAGGCCCCGGGGGCAACTGCGTATGCCCCAACTGCGGGCAAAAGGCCCCACATGGAAGAGGAAAGCCTTGCATCGAGATCAAGTGCCCCCAATGCGGGACACCCATGACGCGAGAGTGACGAACCGGGAGGAATAAACAGTATGGGGGATGGTTTGCGTGAGTCGGACAAAGAGGCAGACAGGGAGAAGATGAGGGAACCTGAACCGGCTTCCGCGGAAGTGGCGGTTCATAAGTGGTTGCAATCGCTCCAATGGAAAAATCGGAAAGACCCTGACGGGCACGCCTGCCTGACGGGCAAGTGCGGTGAAACCATCGAAATGTTCCTGAACTTTGAAGGTGGAACGGTGAAGGAGGCGGCCTACCGGACCAATGGATGTATTTCGAGCCGGGTCTGCGCTGCGTTGATCGCCCAAATGGCACATGGGAAAACGCCCGATGAACTCCTGGAGATCACCGCTCAATCCATCCTGGGGCTGCTGGGCGATTTCCCGAAGAGCGAAGAGCACTGTGCCTTTCTGGCTGCAGAGAGTCTTCAGGAGGCCCTTCATAATTACATGCTCAAACATGGCAAGGGCTAATCCGACGGGGATTGTGGCCCATGAGGATCCATTTCGATTTTAGTCCCTCAAGCTGAAACTTCTTTAGAATAACCGCGCCGGAGTCTTGAGAAATGATCATCAGCATTGCCAGTGGAAAAGGCGGAACAGGGAAGACCACGGTGGCGACCAATCTTGCCGTTTCATTGGGCAAGGGCGTGCAATTGTTGGACTGTGATGTGGAGGAGCCTAACGCTCATTTGTTTATCCGTCCCACCCTCGAAAAGTCGGAAGTCGTTGCCGCTTCGGTTCCTGATGTGGACGAGGAAAAGTGTACCCTTTGCGGCAAATGTGGTGAGATCTGCCAGTACAAAGCCATCGTCGTGATCGGGAACACGGTTTTACCCTTTCATGAGCTGTGCCACAGTTGCGGCGGTTGCATGGAGGTGTGCCCCGAGAAAGCCATTCGGGAGGGAGAGAGAGTCCTGGGAATCATCGAGGCCGGCCGGCGGGGAGAGCTCGAATTCGTGCACGGGAGATTGCGGGTGGGCGAGGCGATGGCGCCCCCCCTTATCCGGAAGGTTCGATCATTCACAAAGCCCGACATGGTCACCATCATCGATGCGCCTCCTGGCACGTCCTGTCCCGTTATCACAGCCATGAAGGAAGCCGACTTCGTCCTGCTCGTCACAGAGCCTACCCCATTCGGCCTGCATGATCTCAAGCTCGCGGTGGGGGCTGCCTGTATACTGGGAATTCCCTGCGGGCTTGTCATCAACCGTTCCGACATGGGGGATGATCGAGTCAGGGAATACGCCCGTGAGGAAGGGCTACCCGTGCTTCTGGAAATCCCCTTTGACCGGCGCATAGCAGAGGCTTATTCGAGAGGGGAACTGCTCGTAGAAACGATTCCTGAATGGAAAGAAAAGTTCATTCAATTGTATGACCGCATCAGGGAATTTGTTGGCCGCTGACTCCTGCACTCCCCTGCCTTCATTCCGTCTGCTGCATTTTATATACTGAAGGGTTTACGATGAAAGAAATAGTCATCATCAGCGGCAAAGGGGGGACGGGCAAAACAAGCCTTGTGGCCGCCTTTGCCTCCCTGGCTGTGAATAAAGTCTTGTGTGACGCCGACGTGGACGCGGCGGATCTTCATCTGATTACGAACCCCACCGTGATTGAGCACCATGACTTTCAGAGCGGCCACGATGCCGTCATTAACCTGGAGAAATGCACGCAATGTGGATTGTGCCGCGACCTTTGCAGGTGGAGTGCCGTCCGCGAGGATTTCACGATTGATGCCCTCGATTGCGAAGGCTGCGGTGTCTGTGTGTACTTCTGTCCCGAAAAGGCCATCCAGTTCCCCGTCAAAACCTGCGGCGAATGGTACATCTCCGACACCCGTTTCGGTCCTATGGTCCATGCGCGATTGGGAATCGCAGAAGAAAACTCCGGTAAACTGGTAACCTTGGTGCGCCAGGAGGCCAAAAAGCTGGCTGAAGAAAAATCCCTTGACCTGATCCTCACAGATGGTCCCCCCGGTCTTGGCTGCCCGGTTATCGCATCCCTCGGCGGAGCCAGCGCGGCTCTTATTGTGACGGAGCCTTCAGTTGCAGGCCGACACGACATGGAACGGGTGGCGCAGTTAGCCGAATTTTTCAGGGTTCCCGTGATGGTTTGCGTAAATAAGGCCGATCTTAATCCTGACTCGACCCGTGACATCCAGAATTATGCGCAAGAAAGAGGCTATGCCTTCCTCGGAACCATACCTTTCGATCCGGTTTTCACCACGGCCATGGTCGCCGGGCAGAGCATAGTTGAGTTCAATGCGGAAACGCGGGCCGGAGAGGCCGTCCTCGAAGTATGGAAAGCGTTGAGCAAGGAGATGGAGCTTGGTTAGAATGCCAAACTGCACCTTCCTCGCAAGCTGCGGAGAAGCTCTAAGGGAGGTGGGGTCGCGACCAGGGGTCCACGGCGCAGGGCGCACATGAAAACAATGATGGCTTTTGACCTTACACCGTGTGCCTTGCGCCGTGCGCCGTTCTCAGACCTCCCCATGAGTCGGCTTGAGGGACACCTTTGAGGTACATTCGGTTGCGACGACGCCTGCTTCAGTGGAGGAAGTTTATGGAAATAAATCGGTCACTACCGATATGAGCTTGATTTTTCCGTTACCATGGGTAAGAATGAGAATAACGAATCTGCCATGCCCATGGAGAGCGGCCGAACGACGCGGCCGATTTCTATGCTGTTTTCCGCTCAGGCAAAGGGTATGACCCTTCTCTGGGGAGAAACTCATACCTTCGGGTCTGGTTTTAATTACCCCCCTCCATCCGCTTTTCACAGGCTGCGGAAGTTGGTAGACCTAGGCGAAACCTTTAACGGAGAAAGTGCGGTCTGATTCGAAACTGCTGAGTCCTTTGACGCCGGGCAGGTCTCGCTAAAGGAGGTTTCTGTCTCTATCCTTCTTGACAAAAGCCGAATTAATATGCGCAAACGAGGTCCTTGTCGACGGAGCCAAGCTGCTGAAAATCTTTTTGTATAACCATTCACGAACACCATTGAGGAACATCCGTTGGGGTCAGGCTGAACGAAAAAATAGCTTCAGCCCACGATTAACATCCAACCTTTAAGGAGGAGAGAGATTAGGTCATGAACATCTACGTGGGCAATCTGTCGTACAAGGTCACTGAAGAGGACTTGCAGCAAGCTTTCCAGGGCTTCGGGCAGGTCGGCTCCGCTAAGATCATCACGGATATGGCCACAGGCCGATCTAAAGGGTTCGGGTTTGTGGAGATGCCCAACTCGGAGGAGGCGGAGGCAGCCATCCAGGATCTGAACGGAAAGGAAATTAAAGGTCGAGCCATTACCGTGAGTCAAGCAAGGCCCAAGACGGAGGGACGCCAGGGCGGCTTTCGTGGAAGGGGAAGGGGGGCTCCTCGGAGGTACTAAGGAGGAGCGGAACAGCGGAGCGAGTGTCTAACAAAGAGTACTTTTCATACGGGGTGCGTGCTTTCAAGGCGCGTCACGTCGAAATAAAGAGACTGAAGCGCCTTCATTCACCCTCACAGTTCGGTTTCCGGGTCTGGACTTCAAGTTGGCTGCTCATGGACTTTTTCAGTCGCTTGGGCCTGCAGCCGGGCTCTCGTGTCATGGACATAGGATGCGGATGGGGACTGGCGGGAATCTACTGCGCGAAGAGATACGATGCAGTTGTCACCGGGGTAGACGTGGACCCCGAAGTCTTCCCTTATCTCCGCCTTCACGCTCGCATCAATAGAGTCAAAGTCAAGACACTAAACACTTCTTTTGAAAAAATACCGTCCGAAAGTCTCGAAAGCACGGATATCCTCATCGGAGCGGACATTTGTTTCTGGGATACCATGGTGGCCCCTTTGGAACATTTCATTTCCCGGGCTTTGATTGAAGGAGTTCGCTCGGTGGTGATTGCCGACCCGGGGAGATCTTCCTTCCATGAACTCGCCAGGTTTTTTACAGAGCAAAAAACAGGGGAGGTACTGTCTTGGAATTCAGAGCGGCCGAGCCCTATCGAAGGCCAGATTCTGAGAATCTCCTCATTCGCAAAGTAACACAGCTGCATGCTCCTGTGCATTCCCCGCCTTTGCCCCAAGCAGAGGGACCATTCTCTTCACATGCGTCGTGCCGTTTCGAGACCTGCCCGTGGGTCATCATAGTTACCTCTCCGCGAAGGTCTCTCCCGTGCCCCTGTTACAACCATCGAGTGTTGGAAAACAGGTTGTAGGTCAGGCATTCGCGGATGTTCCTTTGCTATCCCTTGTAATCTGGATAGGGAGGATTATGGTTTTGCAAAGAGGCATGAAATGGCACATTGTGAGATCGTAACAAGAGATGTCCTTACTGACCCTGTGTTGATGCGCAAGGATGGCTCGCTGGATTATCATAAGGCACGCGAGGCAGCCGATCGAAAAGCACGAGAATTCAGTGAAGAGCCCATGTTGCTTGCATGGTATGAGGCTAAATCAGGCAGATTTTCTCCGCCTGTCGAATGCTGCAGCGAAAAAAAGCCGGGATGGATTGTTTATGCCGAGTCACGAGGCGGAAACATAACCATTGATATCAATGAGGAAGAATACATCTTTATCTATCGTGATGTTTCCGGCATTAATCTTTCCTGAACCGTTCGTGCTTCTCAGTACGCGCTGAGGAGTATACCTGCCAGGAACAAATGACCCCTGAGTATCTGACGTAGCCTGCTTCCGCCTTCCCGGGAATAGACATCGGCGGGTTTCAAGAAGAATTCCCTCGCCCGGATTCGAGCCTTCGCCCGGATGACGATGCCGCTGAAAATTGTAGAGACTTAGATTCGGATATACTAAGTCTTAGCTTTTTAAACTATCTTAAATAATTTTAGAGTGACCAATATTGTTTTATTTTATCAAACGACTGATTTCTGCTTATCGGTTTTTCTTGCTTGCGATAAGTTCCTGTGCTAGAGAAAACAACTGTATGGAAAGACCCGTTTGGGGTCTGGCGGAAGTTGTTCTGTGATCTGCCGGCAGGGACTTTCCTCCATAAACGGCGCAATTGACGGGAGAAGAATGATTGGGAGGTCGACCGGTCACTGAGACACACGAAGTCAGCAAGAAACTAACATTCCCCGATCCCGAATTGATGGGGATGCTCTGCGGTGAGCATAACGCTCACATTCATGTCCTGGGAAAAAAGATCGGTTTGACTGTGAACGTGAGAGGGAACCACGTCACCCTGCAAGGGGGAGACTGGGAAGTCGAACTTGCTGAAAGCGTGCTCACTCAGCTCTATGAGCTCCTCGGCAGCAATTACCCTATCTACCGGAACGACGTGGAATATGCGATACGGATTCTGAGTGGTGACCGGTCCGCCAACCTCAAAAAGATTTTCATGGATAAAGTCTATGTGGCCTCGAATAAGACCGTTATCACGCCGAAGAGCATCAACCAGAAGGCCTATATCGACAGCATACGCCAGTTTGACATTGTCTTTGGGATCGGTCCTGCCGGAACCGGAAAAACCTATCTGGCTATGGCCATGGCCGTGTCATTCCTGGTCAAAAAGGAAGTCAAACGGATTGTTCTCACGCGGCCGGCCGTGGAGGCGGGGGAACATCTCGGTTTTCTTCCCGGAGATCTGTACGAGAAAGTCAACCCCTATCTCAGACCTCTGTATGATGCGCTCCATGATATGATGGATTTCGAGGATGCCTCTCGCATGGTTCAGAGAGGCGTCATTGAAGTGGCCCCCTTGGCATTCATGCGAGGCAGGACACTGAACGATTCTTTTGTGATCCTCGATGAAGCCCAGAACGCTACGACGGAGCAGATGAAGATGTTCCTCACGAGGCTGGGTTTTAGTTCCAAAGCCGTGATTACCGGAGACGTAACGCAGACCGATCTCCCGGAGGGAAAACTCTCGGGCCTTATAGAAGCTCGGGAAATTCTCGAAGGGATCAGAGGCATCCGGTTCATCCATTTTTCCAGGGAAGACGTTGTCCGGCACCATCTGGTGCAGGAGATCATCGACGCTTACGAGCAACGGGAAAACGAGAAGAAATCAGGGTTTAACCGGAAAAGCAGCCCCTGAAAAGGGGGCACAATTGTTATGTCTGAAAAATCAAAGATAAAGCCTATTACCAACCGAAGGTCGCTCAAGAAACCGGAAATGGAGTCTTCGTTCATAGGCAGGGTTTCCCGGTTTGGCCGAAATTGGCTTCAGCCTCTTCGATTGCGGTGGGTGATTGTTGTCACATTGAGTATCATCATTTCCGTTCTCCTCTTTCCTGGCATTCTGATCAGGCCCGCTGATTACAAGATTGGAGACGTAGCGCCTAGGGATATCAAGGCTTCTCACGACTTTCTCATCGAAAACAAAGACCTGACTGAAAAGGACCGTGATAAGGCGTCGAGAGATGTGCTGGCTGTGTACGACTTCGACGGGTCTGCCTTGAACCTCATCCCCCCTGCCCGGGAAGCTTTCGCCCTGTGTCGCGAACAGTTCGGCCAAGCGTTCGACCTCTACGATCCTGATCATCTTGAACGGGATAAAACAGAGAAGGCGCCGGTCCAGGGATCGGAAGCCTACAATCTTGCCAAAGAAAAATTTTTCGGAATTCTCGAACTGACGCCCGACGAAAAAGTCTTCTCTCAGCTCGCCGATCATGGCTTTCCCGCGGCGGTGGAAGAGGCTGTAATCCGCCTTGCGAGCGAGGTGTCCGAACGAGGAATCGTAGCGAACAAGACGATGTTGAAAACCCAGATGGAAAGGGGGGGCATCGTTCTTCATGACCTGTACTCCAAGAAGGAAAACACGGTCACGGACTCTGAACGGTTTTACGATATGGCCGGAGCCAGGAGTTATATAAGAAGCCAGGTTAAAGAGCTTCAGGACAAGATCGGCTCTCCCCAGCTGGCGGACCTGGCCGTCAGAATCGCTCAACTTCTCATTCGTCCGAATCTCACCTTCAACCAACGGGAAACAGAGTCTCGGAGGGAAGTGGCCAGGCAGTCGGTGAAACCCGCGTACTTCAGGATTAAGAAAGGGGAAATGCTGGTAAGGGAAGGTGAAAGAATCGGTCCTGATCACCTTCTCAAGATGACGGCGGAGAAGCGGTCCCTTCACGGGATGAATCTGATCAGCCGCGTGCCTGCCATGGCCATCCTCATCGGAGTCCTGCTTTCCGTGCTGTTTCTCATGGGCGCCCAGTCTTTCCGAAGAGATGCCAGAGACCTTGTCTTCGACGGTGTAATCATTCTCTCCCTTTTCATTTTCATGTGGGCATACAACTTCGTTGCCGAAGAAGTGGCAAGAGGCTTCCCTCTCCTTTCTTCCACAGCGCTTCTCTTTGCCATGCCCGTTGCCTTCGGAACCATGCTTATCTCCATCTTCCAGGGAATGAGCGTAGCCGTCGTGGCATCCCTGATTATTTCCGTCTTAGCCTCTCTCATTACCAATGGGAGATCGGAGTTTTTCATCTACTTTTTCATCAACAGCGTTGCTGCGGCCTATGGGGTCATCAACTGCAACGAAAGGGTCGTTCTGATCAAGACAGGACTCACGGTCGGACTGATTAACGTTCTTCTAAGTTTAGCCGTTCAGACGATCTGCGGCTCCTTTTACAGCGTCGACACGGTCATCGGCGCTATTTCCGGGTTTACTGGAGGGCTTTTAGCCGGCATCATCGCCACAGGAATCCTGCCGCTCATAGAGCTTTCCTTTGGCTTTACCACTGACATCAAGCTTCTCGAACTGGGCAATCTCGATCAACCTCTTCTGCGAGAGCTGATGGTGCAGGCGCCCGGTACCTACCACCACAGCGTTATCATCAGTAACATGGTGGAGGCGACAGCCAAAGCGATTCAAGCCAACCCGCTTCTGGCAAAAGTGAGTGCCTACTATCACGACATCGGCAAGGTCAGAAAGCCTCTCTATTTCATCGAAAACCAGATGGGGGGAGAAAACAAGCACGAAAAATTGGCGCCGTCCATGAGTAGCCTGATTCTCACCTCACATGTCAAAGATGGGGTTGAGCTGGCGAGAGAACATAAAGTCGGCAGAGAAATCATCGACATCATCCAGCAGCACCACGGCACGAATCTCATCTCCTATTTCTACCACAAGGCTAAGGAAAGGATGTTGTCAAAAAGCGGAAAGGTGTCGGATGTCAAAGAGGAAGACTTCCGTTATCCGGGCCCCAAGCCTCAGACCAAAGAGGCGGGCTTGGTCATGCTGGCCGACATGGTGGAGGCTGCATCAAGATCCCTCGTGGACCCCACTCCCGCGCGCATCCAGGGCATGGTGCAGAAAATCATCAACAAGGTATTCTCCGACGGGCAGCTCGACCAGTGTGAACTCACCCTGAAGGATCTTCACGAGATCGCGAAAGGCTTCAATAAGACCCTAAGCGGAATTTTCCACCAGCGTATAGAATACCCTGAGATGGCCGCCAAGAGCGCAAAGAAGGCGAGAAATGGAAGTGCAGATCACCTCCCAGCGGAGGATTCCGGGACTAGGAAAGCAGAAGATAAACCGGAGACTGAGGAAAGTCTTAAAAGACTTGGACTTACGTGATGTTGAGCTGAGCGTCCTGATCACCGACGACGCCACCATCTCTGAACTGAACCGGCGTTACCTCAGCAGGGAGGGACCCACAAATGTGCTGGCTTTTCCCATGAATGAACAAAGCCCCTCGGGTCAATCCCGGCTCCTCGGTGACGTGGTGGTTTCTGTGGACACAGCCGCGAAGGAGTCAACCCGATCGGGGGAACCCCTTGAACAGACCCTGTTTAGACTTCTCATTCATGGGGTTCTTCACCTTCTCGGCTACGATCATGAGCGTTCGCCGGCAAAGGCGCGCCTCATGGAAAAGGAGCAAGAAAGGCTCCTGTCCTTGGTCCTTGCCGAAGAGGACTGATGAGTTCGTAATAGGAGGTTGAAGTGATGGCCCGTCTTGCCGTCAACGTGGACCATGTTGCTACTATTCGACAGGCCCGGGGGATCCGGGAGCCTGATCCGGTCCTGGCCGCAGCACTCGCTGAGCTCGCCGGAGCGCACGGCGTCATCTGCCATCTGAGAGAGGACAGACGTCACATCCAGGACCGGGATCTCCGCGTTCTTCGCGAGACCGTGAAAACAAAACTCAATCTTGAAATGGCGGCGGTTCCCGAGATGGTGCGTATCGCCCGGAGCGTCAAGCCGGAACTCGTGACCCTGGTGCCTGAGAGAAGAGAGGAGCTCACCACCGAAGGAGGACTGGACGTCAAAACGCAGCCTGACCGGTACAGGAAGGTTATCAAACAGCTCAGGGAAAGAGGGATTCAGGTGAGCCTTTTTGTCGATCCTGATCCCCAGCAAATCGAGATCGGGCACCGAATCGGGGCGGATGTAGTTGAAATCCATACTGGTCACTATGCAGAAGCAAGAAAGGAATCTGAGATCCTAAGACAGTTCGACCGCGTTGCCAGAGCCGTGGAGAAGGCATCCAGCCTAGATCTTCGCGTTAGCGCGGGTCACGGTCTGAACTATGTGAACATAGAGCGATTCAAAGCCCTTCCTAAAATCGAAGAGTACAGCATCGGCCACAGCATCGTCGGCAGAGCCGTGCTGGTAGGGTTTGAAAGAGCCGTCAGAGAGATGGTCGATCTGGTCGGGACTTTTTGAAATCCGTCATTCCTTATCGACGATTCCAGGCACCCTGCTTTCTTTTCGTGCTTTCATCGTTTCGTGTTTTTGTGATTGGTTTTCCGGTTTTGTGACTTTAGGCACTTTTTCCATGATCTACGGTGTAGGCATCGATCTGGTGGACATCTCCCGAATGGAGTCTTTGCTCAAGCGGTGGGGAGAACGGTTTGTGAGAAGGGTTTTCACCGAGCCGGAAGCTGACACCTGCTTCAAGAGAGCCCATCCTGCTTCCTCCTTCGCTTTGCGTTTTGCCGCCAAGGAGGCTTTCTCAAAGGCAATCGGTCTGGGGATGAGAAAAGGTATCCGTTGGCGGGACATCGAAGTCTTCCACCTTCCCGGCGGCCGGCCAAGTTTGAGACTCGATGGCAGGTCCTTGGAAATCTGTCGTGAGAAAGGGATCACGCGGCTTCATCTCAGCCTTTCGGACGAAGGCCAGTATGGGACGGCCGTGGTCATTCTGGAAAATTAAGGATGAGACCGGTCAGAGCATCTGAAATGCGGGAATTGGACCGCTTGCACACTGGTAAGCAAACGGCGGGGGTCGAGGAGATCAGTGCCCCCTGCCCGCTCTTCGAGGGCAGGAACGTCGTGTAGGGGGAGGACATTCTGTCGTTTTGCGATGACCCCAGTCGAATTTGTTGCCATCACAAAATCGGATCAGGAGACGATTGAACTCGGCTATAAGCTCGGCAGATGCCTGGCGCAAGGAGATGTAGTAGCCCTGGTCGGAGAACTGGGAAGCGGAAAAACTTGGCTCACCAAGGGCATTGCGCGGGGTGTCGGCGTGGCTCCGGACACGATCATCACGAGCCCGACATTTGCCCTTGTCAATGAATACCAGGGCAAGACCACCCTTTTTCATATGGACGTGTACCGTCTGTCAAGCCTCGCCGAGTTCCTTTCAGCGGGCATCGAAGACTACCTCTACGGTGAGGGTGTCGCGGTTCTGGAATGGGCTGATCGCTGGCCTGAGGTTCTCCCGGAGCAGACCATCAGAGTGGAACTTTTCATCCTGGATGACCGCTCCCGCAGAATCAGCCTTTCAGGCGATCACGCCCGGGCCGCGGTCATCATACAGGCGGTGAAAAAAAGTTGGCTCGTCTGAACCCTCTTCTTCTCTTGCCCTCTTGTTTCAGACTCTCTGATTTGGTATAAATCAAGGAAAAAGCATCAGGGGGTTGAAGGGCGGGTAATGGCACTCGTTGTACAGAAATACGGAGGCACCTCCGTCGGGAGTATTGAAAAGATAAGAAAGGTCGCGCAAAGGGTTCTGGAGTATCACAGAGAGGGTAACGGAGTCGTTGTCGTCCTCTCCGCCATGGCCGGCCAGACAGACGGATTGATCAAGCTTGCGAAACAGGTCTGCGAGGAGCCGGACCCGAGAGAGTTGGATGTGCTCATGGCAACGGGGGAACAGGTTTCCGTCGCTCTTTTCGCGATGACAATCAAGTCCATGGGCTTCGACGCTCGTTCACTCCTGGGATTTCAGGTGGCTATTCACACGGATCAGCTTTACGGCAAAGCCAGGATTCATGAGATCGACACCCTGAGGATCAGGCGAGAATTAGAAAACGGCCGGATTCTGGCTGTGGCCGGTTTTCAGGGGCTGGATGAAAAAGGGAACATTACCACCCTGGGCCGAGGCGGCTCGGATACTACCGCCGTGGCTCTCGCTGCTGCGCTCAATGCCGACGTCTGCGAGATCTATACTGATGTTCCTGGCGTGTTCACTACGGATCCAAATATCTGTCCCAGGGCCAGAAAGATGGACTACATTTCCTACGACGAGATGCTCGAGCTGGCAAGCCTGGGAGCGAAGGTCCTGGAGATCAGGTCGGTCGAATTCGCAAAGAAGTTTAACGTACCCATTCACGTCAGGTCAAGCTTTTCAAAGGAAAGAGGAACTATGGTCGTTGCGGAAACAAAGGATATGGAGAAGGTCTTAGTCTCGGGGGTCGCCTATAATAAGAACGAGGCCAGGATCACCATCAGCAAGGTGCCGGATCGACCTGGCACGGCGGCTCACATTTTTGAACCCATGTTCACGACCGGCATCGTGGTAGACATGATCGTGCAAAACACCAGTGAAGACGGCCTCACGGACCTGACCTTCACAGTCCCCAAGGTGGACCTCCAGAAGAGCCTCAAGCTGGTGAGCGAGGTGGCGAAAGAGATCGGTGCCGAAAAAGTTCTCGGGGACGAGAATATCTCCAAGATCTCCATTGTAGGCGCGGGGATGAGGAACCATGCTGGCGTCGCGCAGAAGATGTTCAGGACCCTGGCGCAAGAAAACATCAACATCATGATGATCAGCACCTCGGAAATAAAGATATCCTGCGTGATCGAGGACAAGTACACCGAACTCGCCGTGCGGGTACTCCATGAAGCCTTCAACCTGGAAAACGGGCCCTCTCAAGATCGATGAACGGGCATCTGGCTTTTTGACTCTCCTCTTTGCCCTTTTGGTGCTTCACTCCCTGAAGCCGGTCCCTGATTCGTCCTCTTCCACTGCCCCTCCCTTCGCCTCGACTTGCTTAGTCCAGGTGGAGGGGGACGTGAAGAATCCCGGGGTGTATCCCTTCCGCCGCGCACCCCACATCGGCGAGGTGATTCGCTCGGCGGGGGGGATGAAAAGAAAGGGAGAAGCGCTGGATGTTCCAGAATCCGTGTGGCTCTACCCGGGGGCAAAGGTCTCGGTTGTCTGCCGCGAGGGAAGATGCAAGATCAGATTAGGAGACATGGATGCCTATTTTAAAACTGACCCTGCGAATGCCTTTGTCTCTCAACCGCGAATCCGAGCAGGGTCTTAGTGCGATTCCGGGGATCGGTTTCGGCTTGGCCGGCTCGATCGTTGAGGAAAGGGAGCGACGGGGAGGTTTTAAAACGGTGGAGGAGATTACAGCGGTACGAGGCATAGGCCCGGCTTTGTACAGGAAGATAAAGCCCCACCTTACTTTGTAGGGTGGTGATCCGTGGCGGCCAGGAGACTCCAAAGCGCAGGGAAAGTTCACCCTCGAGGAAAGCGAAAAATCGATGAGGGCAGGCCCTGATCCTCCCGCAAGCGGAAGAAGGGGAATGACTTCGATTCAGAAAGAGACTTGAGAGGATAAGTTCAAACTGACATTCATGTCATCACTTTCCGTCCAGTCACTCCAGGGGAATGGGCCCATCCAACCAATCCTATGAAAATACTTGGCATCGATACATCCTGTGACGATACCTCCGCCGCTGTTGTTGAAGACGGCAGGGCGACCCTGTCTAATGTGGTTCAATCGCAGATCCGGTTGCATCACCCCTATGGAGGGGTCGTTCCGGAGCTTGCGTCCCGGGAGCATCTCCGGCACATCGTGGATGTCGTCAACGAAGCCTTGTTTAGGGCTGACATGGATCAACAGGATGTCGACGGCATTGCTGTAACCATCGGGCCCGGTTTGGTCGGCTCCCTCCTAGTGGGACTGTATTATGCGAAGGGCCTGTCCTATGCGATCGGCATGCCACTGGTCGGAGTGAACCACCTTGAGGGGCACATCCTTTCCGTCTTCCTCGAGGAAGAGATCCCCCCCTTTCCTTTTGTTGCCCTTACCGCTTCGGGGGGGCATACTTCTCTTTATCATGTCCAAGATTTCGGCCGATATGTCCTCCTCGGCCAGACCCTTGACGATGCGGCGGGAGAGGCCTTTGATAAAGTGGCCAAACTTCTTGGTCTGGGCTATCCTGGGGGCGCGATCATTGAGAAGCTCGCTTTGGGAGGAAACCGGGAAAGGATTTGCTTTCCAAGGGCGCATCTCGCGCCGGGTTCGCTGGATTTCAGTTTCAGCGGGCTAAAAACCTCTGTTGCGCTCTTTGTAAAGAACTGGCGACAGGGAAATGAAAATGACCCCCAAGCAACGGTGGCCGACATCGCCGCCTGTTTCCAGGAAGCGGTGGTGGATGTACTGGTCCAAAAGGTAATGGAAGCCGCGGTGAGAAGGCAGGTCTCATCTGTGGTCGTCGCCGGTGGAGTAGCCTGCAATAGAACGCTAAGGGACAGGCTTAAAGAAAAGGCCTCAGAAAAAGCAATTCTGGTTTTCTGTCCTCGGCCTGCCTATTGTGCCGACAACGGTGCTATGATCGCGGTGGCAGGCTACCACCGACTGCTGCATGGCGAGCGCGCGGATCTGTGTCTCGACGTGCGATCCCGTTTCCCGGTGGAACATCTTGCCCCCATAGTGTCATCAGTATAAATTACTTACTGGAGAGGGTACAAAGCATATTCATGAAAAACAACCTACGTCACCTCGGACGAAACGGCAGGAAGGGCAACAAATACCGGAGGGCCTTCAAGTACCTCTGCCTCAGATTCATTCGCTTGAGAGGACATCCTCGCGAGCTGGCCCTGGGGATGGCCCTGGGCATCTTTGCAGGTTCTATGCCGATCCTGCCTTTTCAGACTGCTCTTGCCCTTTTTCTCGCGCTCCTCTTCAAAGGCAGCAAACTCGCAGCCGTCTTGGGAACGTGGATCAGTAATCCTTTGAATTGGTATTTCCTTTACTTCTACAGCTATAAAATAGGCGCGCGCATCCTTGGACTGCCCAGTACAAGCAAGGTCTTTCACTCCATCATGCACTCTATTCACCAGCAAGACGGCGCCAGAATCATTTTCGAAAAGATGGCAGGTGCCGGAGGAGACCTGGTCGCTGCTTTTCTGGTAGGCGGTCTTGTATTGGGGCTGGTCTTCTCTATTCCGTCCTATTTCATCTTCATCAGGATTTTCGGTTACTTCCGAGGCTGCCGCGGTCACGTTCAAAGAGGAAATTTTTGTACCGAAGAGGATCTGTGAATCGGTTGCACCTGTTCAGGCCCACAAAGAAACTGGGGCAACATTTCCTCCGGGACACATCCATCATCCATCAAATTATTCTCCGAGCCGGTTTTGAGTCGGACTCCCCGGTAATAGAAATCGGCCCGGGAAAAGGAGCGCTGACTTTCCCTCTTGCTGAATCGGTGCGTCACGTGGTGGCGGTAGAAAAGGATTCACGTCTGGCGGAATTCCTGCGTGACCGTCTGCTTGAAAGAGGTATAGAGAACGTCACCCTCGTCAACGACGATGTGCTCAGATTCCGTTTCGAGGATGTGGCTGACTCCTTCGGCGGAAGCATCCAGGTGATCGGAAACCTGCCCTTCAACATCTCCTCCCCCTTTCTGGAAAAGCTCATCAACACGAAGGCCATCGTCACCCGCGCCGTTCTTACTTTCCAGGTTGAGCTGGGTCGGAGGCTCGTTGCTTCTCCGGGGAATAAGCAATACGGTGCCATGACTGTGCTGGTGCAGTACCACGCCCGTGTTTCCCCTCTCCTTGAAATCCCCAGGAAAGCTTTCTATCCGCCACCAAAAGTGGAATCTATAGTGGTGGAGTTGGATTTCACCAGGCCTCATCCTGTGAGGGCCGAGAACGAAGAAATTTTCAGGAGGGTCGTGAAGGCTGCCTTTGCGCACCGGCGGAAGACGCTCATCAACTCTCTCAAAGGGACTTTCCGGGAATGGAATCCGGATGACCTGCTCATCGCCTTGAGAAAGAGCGGCATCGAGCCGGGGAAAAGGGCGGAGGTCGTTGAAATCAACGATTTTATCCGCCTTAGCGATCTTTTGAATTCCTCTTTTGACAAAAGACCGACGAAGATTTAAAATTAAAAATTTGGTGTCAGCAACCCTATGCACAACTACATCGTCATCGAAGGCCCCTTGGGCGTAGGAAAGACAAGCTTGACCATGATGCTCGCTGAGAAAATGGCGGGGCAGGCATTGCTCGAAGACGTGGAGGAAAATCCGTTTCTCGTTCATTTTTACCAAGATCCCAGGAAGTATGCCTTCCAAACGCAGATTTTTTTTCTTTTGAGACGCTACAATCTCACTTCGGAGCTTGCTCAGATCGATCTGTTCAACCGGGTGACCGTTTCGGACTTTCTTTTTGAAAAGGACAGGGTTTTCGCCCGCGCCAACTTGGAAGACGATGAGTTCTGGCTGTATGAACAGCTCTTTCAGGTCTTAAGAAAGAGAATCATCAATCCGGACCTTGTTATCTTTCTTCAGGCCAGGACAGAGGTCCTCGTGGAGAGACTCCGTCGTCGGAACAAGAAGTATGAGAGGTCTATCAGTTACAAATATCTGGACAAAATCAATCAGGCCTTTAATGAGTTTTTTTTTCACTACGCCGATTCCCCTTTGCTCGTAGTGAACGCCTCGGAAATTGATTTCGTGAATATTCCTGAAGATTTTGCGGACCTGATGGATCACATCCGGACCGTGAAGTCAGGAACCCAGTACTACGTGCCCATGAGCTCGAAAAAGCCGACGGAACCGTCATGGAAGTGATCACCGGCGTCAGAAAGATGCAGCAAAAAGCGGAGGAACTCAGGCTCTCCCGGAAGATCCTTTCTTTCGTGCCCACCATGGGTTTTTTCCACGAGGGTCATATGGAGTTGATGAGGGTGGCGAAAAGGCATTCGGATGTGGTGACCATCAGCATTTTCGTGAACCCGATGCAATTCGGCCCTGCTGAAGACTTGAGTACCTACCCACGGGACCTGGAGGGGGACCTGTCCAAGGCCGGGCAGGAAGGGGTGGATTTCGCCTTTGTCCCTTCAGTAAAGGAACTGTATCCTGCAGGGTTTGAAACAAAGGTTTCTGTGGAGAAACTGACAAAGCATCTGTGCGGCCTTCAGCGGCCCACTCATTTTGATGGTGTCACTACGGTGGTGGCTAAACTTTTCAACATCATTAAACCCCACCTGGCTGTCTTCGGCCAGAAGGATTTCCAGCAGCTTGCGGTGATCAGCCATATGGCCGAAGACCTGAATATGGATATAAGAATCGTAGGAGTGCCCACGGTCAGGGAAGCCGACGGGGTGGCTATGAGTTCCCGGAATGCCTACCTCAGCCCCGAAGAGAGAAAGTCGGCCCTTTGCCTGAAGAAATCTATTGATCTCGCCCGAGAAATGGTCCATCAGGGAGAGCGGAAATCGGACAGAATCATAAAAGCTATCGAAAATCTCATTCTGGGCCATCCATACACGCAGATCGATTACGTGACCCTGTGTGACCCTGTCACCCTGGAGGATTTGGAGACGGTGGCGGCGGAAACCCTTCTAGCCCTTGCTGTGAAAGTGGGCAAGACGAGGCTCATCGATAACGGCCTGCTGGTCCGGGATGAGAAGAAGTGAATCCATAAGAAAAAGCGAGGACTCATACCATGACCATCGAGAGAACGAGCGACAAGACTGAGAGCTTCTTGTTCACTTCCGAGTCCGTCACGGAAGGCCACCCGGACAAGATCGCGGATCAAATCTCAGATCATGTTCTGGACAAAATTCTGGAGCAGGACAAGAAGGCACGGGTGGCCTGCGAAACCATGGTCACTACGGGAATGGCCGTTATTGCCGGAGAGATCACCACAACGGCCTACGTGGAAATGCCTGAGATCGTCCGGCAGACCATCAAGGATATCGGCTACAAGAATTCCTCCATGGGTTTTGACTGGGAGACCTGCGCCGTGATCACCTCCATCGACAGACAGTCTGCTGACATTGCTATGGGTGTTGACGGAGGCGGTTTGTACAAGGAGCAGGGAGCCGGAGATCAGGGGCTCATGTTCGGCTATGCCTGCAAAGACACGCCGTCCCTCATGCCCATGCCCATTTATCTGGCCCATGGCCTCACGCAGAGGCTGGCCCACGTTCGAAAATCCGGAAAACTTCCCTGGCTAAGGCCGGACGGCAAGTCACAAGTCACCGTGGAGTATAGCAACGGCAAGGCCGCGAAAGCCGCCTCTGTCGTCATTGCCGCCCAGCACAGCCCGGAGGTGGATTACGACACGCTGCGTCAGGCCATCGTCGAAGAAGTGATCAAGAAAGTTATCCCTGCCGAGATGCTGGACAAAAAGACAGAGTTCTTCATCAACACTACAGGGCGCTTTGTGGTCGGAGGTCCTCTCGGTGACTGCGGACTGACGGGCCGAAAGATTATCATGGACACCTACGGCGGCTTCGGGTATCACGGCGGAGGTGCGTTCTCGGGCAAAGATCCAACTAAGGTGGACAGGAGTTCATGCTACATGTGCCGCTACATCGCCAAAAATATTGTGGCCGCAGGGCTCGCCGAGAAATGTGAAATCCAGATCGCATACACCATCGGGCGCGCCAAGCCTGTCTCGGTGATGGTGGGTTCTTACGGCACCGGTGTCGTGTCCAATGCGGAGTTGACCGGAATCGTTCTCAAGGAATTCGACCTTCGCCCTACCGCCATCATTGAGCGCCTGGACCTTTTGAGGCCCATATACCGAAAGACTTCCAACTACGGTCACTTCGGTCGGGAGCTGCCGGAGTTCACCTGGGAGAAGACGGACTCTGCGGAGGACCTCAAGAGGGCGGTAAAGTGATGAAATCCGCTCCCGGCGGATTTCATAGATCGTCCTGCCCCAGGCAGGACTCCTAGCTCCCGCAGAACGGGAGCGTTATCTGGAATCGGATGAAACCCGATTTCAGGAAGCGATCGGAAGGAGCGACAATGGACTATGATATTCGTGATATCAATCTTGCGCAAAAGGGCCGGCTGCGGATCGAGTGGGCGGCCATGAGCATGCCGGTTTTGACAAAGATTAGAGACCGTTTCGAGCTGGAAAAGCCTCTCAGAGGTCTCAGGCTTTCCGCCTGCCTGCACGTGACCACAGAAACCGCCAGCCTTCTCAAAACCCTGAAAGCAGGGGGTGCGGAGGTGGTGGTCTGTGCTTCCAATCCCCTCTCCACTCAGGATGATGTAGCCGCCTCTCTGGTCGCGGACGATGAGATTCCAGTTTACGCCGTTAAAGGAGAAAACCACTCCACTTACTATGATCATATTCTCTCCGCCTTGAAGCATAAACCTAACCTGACAATGGACGACGGTGCCGATCTTGTCAGTTCGCTTCATTTCATCGCCCTCCGGAAATGGAGTGAACTGGAAAAGGGCGTCGGAGAGTGGGGGAAAGGTCTTACTGAAAAAGAAAGAAGTGCGCTGTTGTCCGGCGTGCTCGGGGGCACCGAGGAAACCACCACCGGTGTCATCCGTCTTCGCAGCATGGAACGAGACGGGGTGCTCCAGTTCCCCATCATCTCCGTCAACGACGCGAACACGAAGCATCTCTTCGACAATCGCTACGGCACGGGGCAGAGCACGGTGGACGGCATCATCAGGGCCACGAACCGCCTTCTGGCAGGAAGTGTTTTTGTAGTGAGCGGGTACGGGTGGTGCGGCAGAGGGGTGGCCGTTCGGGCCAAGGGCCACGGCGCCCACGTGGTCATCTGCGAGATTGATCCCCTGAAAGCGCTGGAAGCGGTGATGGACGGATACCAAGTGATGCCGATAGCCAAAGCCGCCCCTATGGGCGATTTTTTCTGCACCCTTACAGGGGATATCAATGTCATCAGGAAAGAGCATTTCCTTGACATGAAGCTTGGGGCCATCATCTGCAACTCAGGCCATTTTGATGTGGAGTTGGATTTGCCCGGCTTAAAGGAATCTTCGATCTCCACGAGAGCCATCCGGGATTTTGCCCAGGAATACACACTCAAGAACAAGCGAAGGATCTATGTCCTGGCTGAGGGTCGCCTCATCAACCTGGCCGCGGCTGAGGGTCATCCGTCGAGCGTCATGGACATGAGCTTTGCAAACCAGGCTCTTTCGGCAGAATACATGGCCAAAGATCACAAGAACCTGACCAAAAAGGTTTATCCCGTCCCCGTCCACATTGACCGGGAGATCGCCAGGCTCAAGCTCCAATCCATGAACGTGGAAATCGACACACTTACTCCGGAACAGGAGAAGTACCTCTCCTCCTGGGAGATGGGAACGTAATAAACCCTAGCCAAAGATATTTGAAATTTCGAATATCGAACAAGGAATTTAGAACCGCAGAAGTCACTGTCTCACACCTCGAAATTCGATATTCCTTGTTCGATATTCTGCGGTTCAAAAAGCATCTGGATTTTCGTTAACTTACTGATGTGAGAGATAATCTCTCAGAATGAATGCGTAAGAATCTAACGTTGCACGTCTGTCAAGGGTGTGGTGCAACGTTTTTTTTGAGGCAGTTCAAAAACGTCCAGGTACAAGGCGCTCGAAGTCTCAAGGAGTGAGGCGTACATAGAAGTACGTCGCAACGACGTGAGACAAGAGGAACGCAGTAGATGGGCGTTTTTCAACTGCCTGGTTGCTAATAGAAAATCGTGACCGTCCTATGATAAGGTTTCTCCCTGAACCTGTCTTGTTGTCCCAGGTTCCAAAGAAGCCAATCGATTTCACAGGCCTTCACCTTCCTGCCCGTTCGGTCCATTTCCTCTTTGATCAATTCCACCGCCCATATGGTGTTCGCCCTGATCTCCACTTCTTCGGGACTCCCCGGCTCCAGCAAAATCAATCGGTCCACTTTCTCCCCCAGGAATGAGTCGTACTGAAGCACGCCTGTGTGTCGCAACACCTGGGGAACTTTGTAATCCGCAAAGGCGGTCAGTTCGGCCATGTCGTCAAATCTGCCCCAGCTTTTTCCCCCAAGGACGCCATGGAGATCGGCCGCGAAAAGCTGGGCTCTTTTGTAGAAGAACACCTCCTCTCCTCCACGTCGAGCGACGTCCCGGAACGAGGACAGCTCTTGAGCAAGGAGCCTTGCGAGATTCAGGGCGGACCCGCTTGCAGAGGCTATGAGTTTCTCAGCCCCGCCGCCAAAGTCTTCCAGCAAAACCCTCCCCAGTTCGCGAACATTTTCGAGCCGCCGATCCATGAGTTGTAAGATCCCCCGACCTGCCAGAACCTGGTGCAGTTCTTCCGAAGAAAGTGAGGCAAGATACCTTGCATCGTGGATGGGCACACCCGATTCCATCGCCCTTTTCAAAGAGACCGCCAGAGCATAGTAGCCTGAAAAAGTCTTTCCCCGGTACTCTATCTCCCACCTCGCCTTCCCTTGAGGTGGCCAGAAACAGAAGTTCAGCGTGTCAAGCACGAGCAGACAAGAGACGGTCTCTTCCTCGGAACCTCGAAAATGGTGTAGGTTGTCCCAGGGGGGAATCCGAACTTCCTGCGAAGATAGCTGCTCCGCCAATCGGGTCACCGCGTCCCTGTTGATTCTAACGTGAAGGCTATGCTCAGCGATCCGCCGGGATGTTTCGCGAACTTCGAACATACTTTCACCTGTTTACTGCCCTTTTCCCTGGGACCTCGAATATCACAATCCCCTTCACTTTACCAATTGCAACGTCGTGATTTTCTGTTAGACTCCTTTTCGTGTTTTCGCGTCCGATATCTTGGCCTGTCGTGTCCCATGCTTTGAGGTCTATTTCGTGTCTTCCCCGTTTTCGTGTTTTCGTGATGGTCTTTTTTGCTACATTTATTTTACGAATTTTAGCGCACTTTAGAACACTTTAGACACTTCTTAACTTATGAAACTCACAACCCGAAGAATACTGATCCTTGCACCCTTGGTTGTCACACTCTTCCTTCTCCAGTCCTATTTTTGGGTCCCCACCTACGAGGAACAGACCAAAGGCAATCCTTATCGCCTGGATGAATATATCATGGCCTCCATCGGAGATGCTTCCGTCCTCAATCCCATTCTCTCGGCAGACAGCGCGAGCAGTACGATTGAAGGAATGGTTTTTGAAGGCCTCATCGACTATGACAGGAATCTTCATTTCAGGGGCCGCCTGGCGACCTCGTGGGAAATTTATGAAGACGCCTTTTTCTATGTTAATGAGAGCGCGGATATTCCCGGTTTAGGAAAAGCGAGCGCTGAAGAGGTGGCTGATCTTCTGAAAAGAGCGGTGGCGGGAAAAGTGCCCGTAGCTCCGGAAACCCGCACTTCTCTTGACAGCGTCAGGGAAGTATCCGTGATTCCTCCTCATGAGTCCACGGTGACACGACAGGAAAAGGTTGCTTCGCAAGAAAAAGAAGTCAACATCCGGGTCCGGGCGCCTGCCCGGATCATGCTGGTCCTGAACCGAGTGGAACCGGACCTTTTTCGGAACCTCGCGGCCCTCCTGGGTGACCACTATTTTTCTTCCTTTCCCGCAGAAAAGTTCCTGAGTTTTGAAGAGCAAACGGGTGAGTCGGAACGACCCTCCTCCGAAACGGTAGGAAAGCTTGATCTGTACGCGAAAGATGTTCTCCCTTCTACGGAGCAAAATCCCATCATCCTGTTTCATCTTCGGCCGAATGTGACATTCCAGGATGGTCATCCTTTTGATGCCGTTGACGTGAAGTTTACTTATGAAGCCATCATGGACCCGAAGAACATTTCTCCTCGCCTCGCCGACTATGAACCCGTAAAGCGCGTTGAGGTGATGGACCCCATGACGGTTCGCATCGTTTACAAAAGGCTTTACTCCCCCGCTGTGGGGACCTGGACCATAGGCATTCTTCCTGAACACTTGCTCAACAAGGAGGCCATCAGGAAGGAGGCTTTACGCCGTGGAATGGACCCTGAAAAGTTCTCCATACGTCAGAGCCTCTTCAATCGGCACCCTGTTGGCTGCGGTCCCTTTGAATTCAGGGAATGGAAATCGGACCAGTACGTTACCCTGAAGCATTTTGAGCACTACTGGGAGGGCCCGGCCAACTACAAGCGTTTCGTGTACCGCGTCATCCCTGATGTCCTAACCCAAGAGATGGAGTTTTATGCCGGAACCGTAGATGCCTATGATGTTCAGCCCTATCAGGTGGCTCGATTCACGGAGGATCCCAGATACCAGAGCTTTTCGGGCCTAAGCTTGGGTTATAGCTATATCGGGTACAACATACGGCGCGAACCTTTTAATGACCGCCGGGTCCGAACCGCACTGGGCATGGCTGTCGATGTTGACAAAATCATCAGCTACGTCCTTTACGGCCAGGGAGAGAGGATCACGGGCCCCTTTCCTGAGCAGACCGACTATTACGATCATCAGGTCAAACCGCTTTCCTATGATCCCGAAGGCGCGCTGAGACTTCTTGGGGAAGTGGGGTATAAGAAAAACAGCCAGGGTTGGCTCGAGAAAAACGGCAAGAGGCTTCAGTTCACTCTCATAACCAACAGCGGCAACGACACGCGAAAGGCCATCATGGCCATTGTCCAGGATGCCTGGCGGCAAATCGGAATCGATGTGCGCACCGACCTCCTGGAGTGGTCGGTTTTCATCCAGAACCGTGTGGAGAAGGATGACTTCGATGCCCTTATCCTGGGATGGCAGATGGGCATCGAGCCTGATCTTTACCAGATATGGCATTCCAGCCAGACCCACCCCTATCAACTCAACTTTGTGGGATTCAAAAATGCTGAAGCTGACGATCTTATCATTAAGATCCGGCAAGAGTACAATCACCAAAAACAGGTCCGGTACTGCCACGAACTTCACAAACTCATTGCCTATGAACAGCCCTATACCTTTCTCTATGTTGGGAAGTGGACCGCTGTGCTTGACAAGAGGATCGTGATCAAAGAGGTGGATGCGCATGGCAAGATGGTTTACAAGAAAATCACGCCTACGAAGACCGGCAGCTATATGTATGATTTCAATAAGTGGGTGAAACTTCCTAAGGTCCCCAACTTCGCGGCGGAAGGTTAGAGTCTTAAACTGGAACTTCTTCGCAAGTTGAGGAGAAGTTCTGAGGCCAAGCCGGCACGCAGTTTGGTTGCGGCCCGAGGCCTGCATTAGGAAAATGTGTATGCTTGTGGTGAGAGGGGTCTGACATGCTTTCGTTCATAGGCCGAAGCGTCATTCAAAAGATCATCACCCTTTTCTTTGTCTCAGTGGTATCCTTTTTGATCATCCATCTGGCGCCCGGCAAACCGAGTCAGATCAATCCTCTCAATCCGAAGTTTACTCCCGAAATCCTTGAACGGTTCAAGAAGGAATTCCATCTGGACAAGCCTCTCTACCTTCAATATGCCTACTACTACCGTGATCTCTTCACAGGTAAGACCGTTTCATGGAAAGACAACCAGCCCGTCCTTACCAAGATCTGGGACCGGTTTCTGAACAGTCTGCCCCTCTTTATCGTGGGAACTATTATCACATGGACCTTGTCCTTCCCCATCGGTATACGGTCAGCCATTTTCAGGGGCGGGCCCTTTGATCGCTTCGCCACCTTTTTTGCGTACCTTCTTATTTCCATCCCCGGTTTCTTTTTCGCTTACATCCTCATCATTCTGGTGGTGACCCGGCTTCATGTGCCCGTCATAGGCATGCACACCTTCGGGCTGGGCAATGCCCCTTTCCTTGAAACGGTCATGGACCGGGTGTGGCATCTTCTTCTCCCCTCACTGCTCGGCGCCGTCGGCGGGATCGCCATCCTGTCCAGATATGTCCGCAGTCAGATGCTTGAGGTGGAAGGCCAGGACTACGTGAGAACGGCAAAGGCCAAGGGACTCCCGTCAGAGCAAGTTCACTACAAGCATGCCCTGCGAAACGCTCTCTTGCCTTTTGTGACTATGTTCGGGCTCATCCTTCCCGGATTGATCGGCGGCTCCGTGATCATCGAGACGATCTTCTCGTGGCCCGGGATAGGAAGACTCGCATACGAGGCCATCCTGGCGAGAGACTATCCAATCATCCTGACGGTGAACTTCATTTCCGCCGTTCTGGTGCTGGTTGGTACTTTCGCCTCCGACCTTCTGTACCTCATGGTGGATCCCAGGATTAGGTTGTAAAAATGCCTAAAGTGAAGACGAAAGAAGATCAATCACGAAAACACGAAATGGATAAGACACGAAGACATATTACGCAGAGATTCACCATAACACTTCAAGACTTTCCCCTTTCGTGGCTTCGCCCTTTCGTGCTTTCGTGGTCTGGATTTCTTTCCATTTTGGCGTTAGGGATCATGATCGAATCTTCAGCTCAAACGAACTCCATCCATGAGGCTCCAGCGGCGCCCAGACGCACTCGCCTCCAGGAGTCCTGGCGTCTGATGAAGAAGAACCGCCTCGCCTTGGCGGGTCTTTTCATCTTCTTGATTTTCTTCTTTGTCGCCGTGGCGGGTCTTGTTCTCACTTCTGGCACAAGACCTGTTTTTGACCCTGCTATCGTTCGCCTGCCTGAAAAATTGCGACCGCCCTTTTCCCGGCCCAACCCAGCGGTCCTGCAGCCCGGGGAAGTTCCTCCGCTGGGGATCTATCTTTTGGGAACGGACGAGCTTGGACGGGATGTGTTTGCAAGGATGCTTCAGGGCGCGTGGGTGTCGCTCACCGTGGGATTCGTCGCCGTGGGTATATCGGTCGTGGTGGGCGTCTTCATGGGGGGCGTTGCCGGTTACTACGGCCAGATGGGTATCCTGCTCCACCACATCCTGCTCGTTTGTTTAATAACCGCAGCGGGGTTGTCGCTCCTTTTCGGAAAAATCTATTCCGGATCCAGCTTCTTCATTGCGGCCATACTTCTTTTTTATCTTTCCATGGGATTTCGAAAAAGGCCGACTTCCGGGGATGGACGGAGGTGGTTGCGTGTAGAAATTTTGTCCATCGACACGCTGATCATGCGTTTTGTGGATATCATGCTCTGCTTTCCCAGTTTCTTTCTCATTCTCACAGTTGTTGCCCTCCTTCCTGCAAGTATTTACAACATCATGATCATCATCGGCCTTACGAGCTGGATGGGGGCGACGCGATTTGTGCGCGCCGAGTTTCTGTCTCTCCGCGAGCAGGACTTTGCTACTGCGGCAAAGGCCCTCGGGGTGAGCGACTGGCGAATCATCTTCCGTCATATGATTCCTAATGCCGTCGCCCCGGTCATGGTCTCAGCGACCATCGGAATTGCCAGCGCAATTCTCACCGAGGCCGGCTTGAGTTTCCTGGGGTTCGGAGTGCCGCCGCCTCACGCGACCTGGGGCAACATTCTCTCTGACGGGAAGAATTTTATCTTCGATGCGCCGTGGCTGACCTTTATTCCTGGGATCGCCATCCTCATCGTGGTCCTTTCCTTCAACCTCTTTGGAGAAGGGATGAGGGATATCCTCAACCCGAAGCTGCGGGAGAGATACTAGAAGAAGTGCCTAAAATGCCTAGAGTGTCTAAAGTGCACTAAAGTTGAAGGACCACGAAAAGATAAAAGTTCGCAAAAGAATGGAAAGCTGGACCCGATTTGCTTCTGAATATTATACGGCTATCTTCGATGCTGACCCAACTTCTGAGCATAAGGTCGCTAAGACACAGATGACAAATCCGGGACGTCCATGGGCCAATTACCGCGAGGCGAACAGGGCCGAGCAAGCGGATTTCCAATACAAGACTTCCGATATGCGATACAGAGGCAGCGAAACCCAATACTTGTTAGAAATTTTCAGGGAAACAAATGGCTACCGTGGGACCGTTTGAAGCCTGAGCACAGAGTGGTGCAATGAGCTCTTAGCCATTTTCACCTCGATTGGAAAGAAGAAATAGGCTTGTCTATACATTTCAATGTTTGTCGGGGCCTGTTTTCGGGCATCTTTTATTTCAGGCACTTTAGACTACTTTAGCGCACTTGACACTCATGGACCCGTTGTTTCAGTGAAGAATCTGAAGGTTTACTTTCGCGGTGACGAAGTGGTGGCACGTGCGCTCGACGGGGTGAGCTATGAGGTGCGGAAAGGTGAGACAGTGTGCCTCGTCGGAGAGTCGGGATGCGGCAAGACGGTTTCAGCCCTCACTATTCTCGGGCTGATTCCCAGACCACCGGGAGAGATCGCCGGAGGCGACATTCTCTTTAAGGGGCGAAGCCTGCTGGGCTTACAGGAAGAAGAATTGCAGGAAATCAGAGGCAACCAGATAGCCATGGTCTTTCAGGAACCCATGACCTCACTCAATCCGGTGTTCACCGTGGGGGATCAGATCGAAGAAGCGATAGTGGTTCATGAAAAGCTCGATGAGGCAGAGCTTCACATGCGTTGCGTTCAACTTCTCAAGGACGTAGGGATCCCTTCAGCTGAGGACCGGGTTAAGGATTATCCTCACCAGTTAAGTGGAGGCCAGCGACAGAGGGTGATGATCGCCATGGCCCTGGCTTGCAATCCGGACATGGTGATAGCCGACGAGCCGACAACCGCCCTGGATGTAACCATCCAGAAACAGATACTGACCCTTTTTAAGAGGCTGCAGGAGACTCGTGACATGGCGCTCCTTTACATCACCCATGATCTCAATGTGGTTCGCCAGATTGCCGACCGCATTTACGTGATGTACGCGGGAATCATTGCAGAGCAGGCAAAGAGGCCGGATATATTTGAACGTGCCCGCCACCCTTACACCATGGGGCTTCTGGCCTCCCTCCCCCACCGTGGAAAAAGAGGAGGCAGTCTTTACAGCATTCCCGGTACCGTGCCGGACCCTGCCTACAAGCCCCGAGGTTGCCCCTTTCATCCCAGGTGCGAGCACGCCATAGATACATGTCGCAAGGAGTTCCCTGAGATGTGCGATTACGGAGATGGTCACCTGAGCCGCTGCCCTGTCCTTTACAAGGAGAAAAGTGCCTAAAATGCCCGAAGTGCACTAAAGTTGAGGGACAAAATGGATAACAAGAGTTTCGCCGAAGAACTCGAAAAGCGCACTCGAAAATTTGCTTTGAATATTATACGGCTATCTTCGATGCTGCCCAACACTCTTGAAGCAAAGGTCGTAAGAACACAGATGACGAAGTCTGGAACATCCATAGGTGCCAATTACCGAGAGGCGAACAGGGCTAGGAGCAAGTCGGATTTTCAAAACAAGATCTCCATATGTGAAACCGAGGCGAGCGAAACTCAATACTGGATAGAGATTATCAGGGGAGCAGAATGGTTGCCGTGGCCGCGTTTGAAGCCTGACCACAAAGAGTGCAGCGAGCTCTTAGCAATTTTTACCTCGATTGGAAAAAAGAAATAGGCTCATCATACATCTGAATTTCTGTCCGGGTCGTCTTTTGATATGACAAGCACTCTAGGCACTTTAGGCACTTTAGACACTTTAGACACTTTAGGCACTTTAGACACTTTAGGCACTTCTCATGAACAATGTCATGCTCAAAGTCGAAGGCCTCAAGAAGCATTTTCCCGTGCGCCGGGGTTTCTTTGAGAAAGTCATCGGCTGGGTAAAGGCCGTAGACGGCGTGGATTTTGAAATCCGGCAAGGAAAAACTCTTGGTTTGGTGGGGGAAAGCGGTTGCGGCAAAACCACGGTGGGTCGGCTCGTTCTAAGACTCCTTGATCCTGACGAGGGCAAGATCATCTACAAGGGGCAGGACATCAGCACCCTTCCCCAGAAAGAACTCAAACCGCTCAGAAAAGAGATGCAAATCATCTTTCAGGATCCCTTCGGCTCCCTCAATCCGCGCATGACCATCGGGCAGTCCGTCGGAGAAGGCTTACGCACTCTGGGAGTCAGGAATAGAGAGGAGCAAAAACGTCGGATGAAAAAGCTCCTCGACACGGTGGGCATTGCGGGGAACGCCGCCGACCGTTATCCCCACGAGTTCAGCGGAGGCCAACGCCAGAGAATCGGTATTGCAAGAGCGCTCAGCGTGGAGCCTGAACTCATCGTTTGCGACGAGCCTGTCTCCGCGCTTGACGTTTCCATCCAGGCCCAGATACTCAATCTCCTGAAAGAGCTCCAGCAGAACCTGGGGCTGAGCTATCTTTTCATTTCTCATGACTTGAATGTGGTGGGTTATTTGAGCGATACCGTGGCAGTCATGTATCTCGGCCACATCATGGAATATGCTCCCTCGGAAGAGCTTTTCGATCACCCCTTCCACCCTTACACGCTGGCGCTCCTTTCCGCCGTGCCCGCACCGGACGAGCAGGGAGACAGGGGAACGCAAGAGCTGAGTGGTGACGTTCCAAGCCCATTCAATCCTCCTCCCGGATGCAAGTTTCAGGGAAGGTGCCCGCTGGTTGAAGACCGTTGCCGAAAAAGGGAGATCGAATTCTACAACGTGAACCGGCAGCACCTGGTGCGCTGTTGGAAGGTGGTTTGAACGATGGGCATTCGGGAAAGATCATGAGTCCATCCGAAGATCGCACCCTCATTCGTGCCCAGGGGCTTACGCGAATCTATCATTTGGGCTCGGCGGAAGTGGTCGGCGTCCTTGACATCGACCTGGAAATAGCCGCCGGTGAGCTCGTGGTGCTGAAAGGCAACAGCGGTTCGGGCAAGAGTACGCTCCTGGCACTGTTGGGCGGACTCGATCATCCCACCGGGGGTGAACTCGTTGTTGCAGGCCAGGATCTCCAAGCGGCCACGCCTGTCCAGTTGAACAGATACCGCAGAGAAGTTGTCGGTATGGTGTTCCAATCTTTCAATCTCCTGCCAACGCTTACCGTCATAGAGAATGTGTGCCTTCCCGCGCTTCTGGCCGCCCGCCCCTATGATGAGGTGAGGAGCCAGGCGATGGAGTGGCTGAAGTGGCTGAATCTCCATGCCAGGCTCGATCACTTCCCGGGCCAGCTCTCCGGCGGAGAAATGCAACGCACGGCCATTGTCCGTGCTCTCATTAACAACCCCTCTATCATCCTCGCCGATGAGCCGACGGGGAATCTGGACAGCGGGAACGGAAAAGCCGTCATGGAGCTCCTTTCCGAGCTTAGAAGCCAATTCAGCAGAACCGTGATCATCGCGACCCACAGCTCCCTGGCCGATCATCACGCCACCCGGAGCCTCTATCTCCGTGATGGGCGCATCACCGAGTCGCCGTCATGGGAAACCTGATCTTCTTCTTTCGGTTTATGAATTGGTTCAGCCTCCGTCACCTCAGGAGGCATCCGTGGCGGGTATTTGCCGTGCTCTTTGGGATCGCCCTTGGCGCCGCTGTGTTCACAAGCGTTCGCCTGGCAGTAGATGCTTCCCTGGATGCCTTCACCAGAAGCATGGATCTGATTTCCGGCAAGGCCGACTGGACCGTGGTAAAGAGCGGTGGTGGCCGGGTGCCTGAAGACCTGGTAGCCATGCTCCGCAGGCACCCTGCCGTTGACTCTGTATCACCGCTTATCACCACTTATGTTTCCAGTCCGGAGCAAGGAGTGGAGCCCTTTCTTCTCATCGGTCTGGACCCCATCCTCGATTACACGCTTCGCCGCTGGGATATCCTTCCTTCTTCAGAAGACATAAGCCGCATCTGGCTCAAGCTGCTTACCGCGCCAAACACCTTCCTTCTGAGCCGCAAACTGGCACAGAAAGAGGGATGGAAACCTGGAGATGAGCTGATCCTGGAGCACGTTCACCAGGCAGTCCGGTTCCAGGTGGTCGGGCTTCTCCAGCAGGATGGGCTCTCCCTTGTCGAGGGAGGCTATGTAGCCATCACGGACATTGCCACTATCCAGGAGTTCATGGGGCTCCATGGCTGGGTGGACCGCATCGACCTGCGCCTCAAACCTTCGGCCACAGCCGAAGACCTCGCGGAACTGCGCTCCCTCCTGCCTCCGGGTGTCGTTATCGAGACCCCCTCTCAGACAAAGGACACTGGCGAAGCCATGATCCATTCGTACCAGCTCAACCTCAGCCTGCTCAGTTTTGTTTCCCTCTTCGTAGGCATGTTTCTGGTATACAGCCTGGTTTCTCTCAATGTGGCTTCCCGGCGCAGGGAACTGGCCATCCTGCGCTCTCTCGGCGCGTCATCACGTCGCCTTTTTACGTTGACCCTGTCGGAAGGCTTCATCCTGGGGGCCTTCGGCTGGCTCCTCGCGATTCCTGTTGGTTCTTTGCTGGTGAAATACCTTGTACAAGGAGTGAGCGGCACCATCAACAATCTCTTTGTCCGGATTCGGGTGGAGTCTCTTCGACTCGACCCTTGGGAGGTCCTGCTCTCCTTCTTTGCCACCGTGGCAGTCTCCCTCGTTGCCGCTTCCAGGCCGGCCGTTGCAGCGACCCGCATCGCACCAAGGGAAGCCATGTCCATCCATGAATCTGCGGCACAGCAGAAACGCTCAGGGCTTTTCTACGGTTTGTCGGGTTGCCTTTGCGTTGCCGTTGCTTGGCCCGTGGCCAGGATTCCGGGCCTGCCCGGGTTTCCTCTCCCCGGCTATCTGGCGGTCCTGATGCTTGTGGTTGGCTTCTCCCTTCTCTCCTTGCCGGTGCTTCACTGGATGGGTTCCTTCCTTCCAAAGCCTTTGCGGCGGGTGGCGGGCGAGCCTGCTTTCCTGGCAGCCAGGTACATACGCGACGCCGGCCCGCGTATCGCCATTTCCGTAGGCGCACTCATGACAGCGGTGGCTCTCTTCGTTGCCCTGGTGATCATGGTGCACAGTTTCCGCTACACCGTCTCCCTTTGGGTCAACCAGACCCTTGCGGGCGACTTCTACATGCGGCCCAAGATGGCCGGATTGAATCAGTACCGGGATCCTCTTCCCCAAAGCGTTGTGGATTCACTCAAGAAACTGGAGGGAGTGGAACTTCTCCCCTACCGCCACCTCGAACTCAGGCACGGAAAGACCTTTTTTGAGTTTGAAGCCCTCCGGCTCAGGACCCTTTTGCACCACGCTCAGTTTCTGATGATACAAGGCGACATCGGCAAGATTCGCTCGCCTCTGCTCTCCGGACGGGGTGTCCTGGTTTCCGAAGTCTTCGCCAATCAGACGGGTTTGTCTGTAGACAGCCGATTGGTGATTCCCCTTGGCAAAGCGACCCTTGATTTTCCTATTCTCGGCGTGTTTCGGGACTACAGGACCCGCGGAGGCATCGTGTACCTGGATCTTGGAAAGTATGAACGGATAACGGGTGATCGCGAATGGAGCGGAGTCCGCTTCTTCTTCAAGGATCCACCGAAGGACATGAGAGCCGCTACCGATCGCTTGCGGTCCGAGATCATCAAGTGCTGCGAAAACGGTCATCCCCTTGAAATGTCCCCAGGCGCTGAACTGCGTCGCGAAATCCTTCAGATCTTTGACGACACCTTCGCTGTCACGACCGTGCTTCTCCTCATCGCCCTGATTGTGGCAGGGCTAGGGATCACGACGACGCTGACGGTCCTGGTCATGGAGCGAATTCGCCAGTTGAACACGCTTCTTGCCGTCGGCGCGGGTTCAGGCCAGGTTCGATCCATGATCTTTTGGGAGGCGATCCTCATGGTTACCGCGGGAGAAGGGGTGGGGTTGGTTTGCGGCTTCTTCATGTCTTACCTTCTCATTTTTGTGATTAACCTCGAATCTTTCGGATGGACGTTCCTCTACCGCGTCGATTGGAAAGCTCTCTGGCTCTCCTTGCCGCTGATCTTGGCCACGGCCCTGCTCGCGGCCCTGCCAGCAGTCCGATCGGTCCTCAGATCATCGCCCGCCCTTGTCCTCAAGGAGCCGTGACATGATAAGACTTTCTTCTTTTCTGTGCCTTCTTTTGATCGTGACGAGCGTTATTCCTTGCTCTGTTCTAGGGGACGAAAAATTCCATGCAGTAACAGGCCCCTGCGATTTTTCTTTTCCCCATGATCATGGTGCTCACGAAGGCTACCGGACCGAGTGGTGGTATTACACGGGAAATTTGGAAAGCCCTTCGAACAAACGCTACGGGTTCCAACTTACTTTCTTCAGAACACAACTGGTACCGCTGGGTGAGGAAAAGGCATGGCCGGCCAACCCTTCGGCCTGGCGCACCAAAGACCTCTTTTTCGCCCATGCCGCTCTTTCCGATCTGGACGGAAAACGCTTTTACCACGATGAGAGGGTGGCAAGAGGCGCCGTGGGCATGGCCGGGGTGGAGCAGAAAGACGGGTCCACCACGGTCTTCCTGGACAACTGGTCCGCTTTGTTGGGACCTGAAGCCCACAGGCTCTCCGCGGTCACCGATACTTTTGCGCTGGATCTTTCGTGCAAACCCGTAAAGCCGGTGGCAGTGCATGGTCGAGAAGGGTACAGCCGCAAGGGTAAAAATCCTGAAAGCGCCAGTTGCTATTATTCCTTCACGCGCCTGGAGACTTCCGGCGCCCTCACCCTCGGAGGGCGAAAGGTGCAAGTAGTCGGCACGACCTGGATGGACCACGAATTCAGCTCAGCGCCTCTTGAAAAGGATCTCACAGGATGGGACTGGTTCGGCCTTCAACTGAACGATCGCACGGAGGTCATGATTTATCTTCTCCGTCTCGATTCAGGCGCCTACAGTCCTGCCTCCAGCGGGACCTTCGTGAAGAGTTCAGGAGAGACGGTCCATCTCTCCCGTGATGATTTTGAGGTCAAGGTGCTGGAACACTGGAAAAGCCCTCATTCGCGGGCTTTATACCCCTCCCGCTGGCACATCCGCATACTCCCCTTGAACATGGAGCTTTCCATTCTTCCCAATCTGGCCGATCAGGAGCTCATTACAACAAGAACCACCCATATCACCTACTGGGAAGGCAGCGTTTCAGTCTCAGGCCGCTCAGGGGATAAGCCTTTGAATGGCGTAG
The DNA here is from genome assembly GCA_963740905.1 of uncultured delta proteobacterium. Lineage (GTDB taxonomy): Bacteria > Desulfobacterota > DSM-4660 > Desulfatiglandales > HGW-15 > JAFGDM01. The sequence continues at coordinate 169,952 of CAVUFY010000012.1, read as the reverse complement.
GTTACGTGGAAATGACCGGCTACGCCAAACCATTCAACCTGACTCCATCTCCTTAACGCCATGCGGCTTTCTCTTCCTTTTCCACCAACTCTCTCCTAATGCGGCCTTTGCGTTCTCTGCGGTGGGATCTTGTTTTTCCCTTGACATTCCACCCAATTTCCCCCACATTAGACCATCGACTGGGGGATCGTTCAGCGGTAGGACGACGGGTTCTGGCCCCGTTAACGAGGGTTCGAGTCCTTCTCCCCCAGCCACTCCAGTTTCTCAAGTGAACGAGCGACGCCAGTCGCGTTACATAAAGTCGCGTAGCAAATTGCGCTGTTTGAGCAGAGTTAGCTGCGCTATATAAAATCGCGCAGCGATTTTATGGTCCCATCGTCTAGCGGTCTAGGATATCGCCCTCTCACGGCGAAGACAGGGGTTCGATTCCCCTTGGGACTGCCAAATGAAATCAGTTAGCTGGCCAGTATTTCTTAGGGAATGATTCTGCTGCTCAGTTGTCTTGATATCTTCATGAGATACTTTTTCAGCAGTCCTCTCACCGGAACCTATGACGCTGCGATCCCTCTGGGGACTATCCTTGCCTGGAGCGTTCCAAGGGTCAAATCAAAATATTGTTCTTCTTCGGAAGGTCTTTGACACTAGCCCCGCAGATTTATCATGGAGTGCTTAAAGCCATCTCGGATTTTGGTTTGTCGATTGTTGCTTGTTCTCCGGGACGCTTCCCCTTAATAGAAGCCAATGACAATCTCCTAGGCCATCCCAACATCTTTGTTGCGACAAGGATTATGGTCTATCAAATTTGAAAAACAATTCATGAAAAGGAGAATCGTTATGTCAGTATCTGTTGAAGAATTGAAGCGAAGAAAACAGCTAATATGCGATACAATGGAAAAGGGTGGCGTTGATGTAACCGTTATCGGCGGATCGGACAAGTGGGAACAGCGTGGTCTCATTCGTTACCTCACCGATTACTATGTACCCATTTTATCGGCCTAGATTTCGTCTCGTCAGACTTCTCAGAATGTTTGGGCAGCCAAAGGCGAAAATTGTGAAAAAGTTGTTGATCATCGTCGTTCTTGGGTTCGCGCTTTATGGGCTGTATGAGAGGAATCATGGCATTCTTAAATCCTCCACGGAGCAGAGCACCGGGGGTGATCAGCTTCTCACGAGTTTGTATGAAAGCAGGCAAAGCAACATACAGGTGCAAGGTTCTGGTGTTGTAGTTGAAATTTTGCCGGACGATCTGCACGGAAATCGACACCAAAGGTTCATTCTCAGACTATCCTCGGGTCAAACGATTCTTATCTCCCACAACACTGATCTTGCTCCTCGTGTCGATGACCTTCTAAAAGGCGATGTTGTTGAATTTTTCGGTGAGTACGAATGGAATCCAAAAGGTGGTGTTGTCCACTGGACGCATCACGATTCTGAAGGTCGGCATAAAGCCGGATGGCTGAAACATAGTGGTTCTCTGTACCAATAGCCAGAAAACGAACGCGGCAACCGGACGAAGGGTGTGGCGCAGCAGTTGCTGACAGCGCCTCGGCCTTGCTTTTGCCATTACCGCTTTTCGGAAGGCCGTCTAAGAAGGAGGCAAAGTATGGACGAACACCGGCAGAATATGTCCAAACCGAAGCGGAAATTCTCAGTGCTGCACCTGAGGAATATCGGTCAATAAATGGCTTAATGGATAAAGTTCTTTCATTCCTGATGATGTCAGAGACAGGCTTCGCATGCGGGTCAAAGTCCTGAAAACTTTTGTTTTTGGGAAGATGATCTTCGAATATCAGACGATTATCGCGGCCCCGGACCCCAACGTCGCGTAACGAGACGTGGTCTCAATATCCGGTGCAGCGCAGAGAGGTGAGACTTGAGATGGGTAATCGAATGCTCTTGGTGGCGCTAGGCTGCTGCCGCTTGCCGGGGATACTTGATATTGCTGCGAGGCGCTCCTTTGTCGTTTTTGGAACGATGGAGGGGAAAGCTCTTGCTAGTCTCAGTGCCTGCGCTGCCGGTAGTACGGCACCTGTCTTGCCAGTCTATTTTTATGAAATAGGGTGAATCACCCCGCGCCGGGTGGTTGCCGTTGGCAACCTCGACAAGGTCTGGCTTGCAGTACCCGAGGATGTTGCAGAGGAGGAGTTGCAGGATGCTTTCCGACTATATTTCGGCGCAGAATGGGACGAAGTCCTGGCCGTTGCCGACAAATCCCTTTGCTACAATGCTGCGAACAACGCTTACTTCGCCGTGGGCGACCTGCGCCCGGCAGGAAATCTGACCTTGGAGCAGCTCCTGGAAAAGAAAGGGATCGGCCAGTCGCCCAATATTGTCGCAAGCTGACGCTTCAGGGCTATGGCCGATCCACGGGCAGGCTCACGGTCTCGACCATGATGAGGGACTGCCATGTGATCTTTGAATTCACGAAGAAACACCCTGAAGGCCTTCGAGCGGGCCAACCAGGTAGCAAATACCCGGCGCATGTCCCACGTTGAATATTATATAGGGGCAGGATTGCTGCCGGCCGAGGCGAAAGAGGCCCTGAAGACGCCCCTAGTCCAGCACGGCGTGCATTCAAACCGTCTGACGCTGGAGACCGCAGCCCGATACTCGCTCGAACAAGGGTTGACCATGGAGTTGGTCAACCTCGAAGATGTGTTTGCAGCCAGCACGCTGGGACGATGAAGCTCAGGCATGGTATAGGGAAATGTGAGTAAGTTTGGAGATGGGAGGTTGACGATGAATATTTCAGAGGCAATCGTAAAGAGGAAGAGTGTAAGGGCATACTTGGATAAGCCGATTCTCGCCGATGATCTGGCCAAACTCATCGAGGCCGGTCGGTGGGCTCCGAATGCCGGACCCTTTCAGATTTCAGTGGTCCGCAACCCGGGGTTGCGACAAAGTATCAACGATCGGACCCTGGATGCGATGCTCCATTCCGGCAATGAGTTTCTAAAGCAGAGGGCGTCTCTGCCGGGATATCAGCCGGTTTACGGTGCGCCCGTGCTGATTCTGCTTTCCGGACCGGCGGATGTTCCCCATAGCCCGCGCAACACTGCGCTCGCTGCACAGAACATGCTCCTTGAAGCGACCGGGCTCGGTCTGGGTTCGTGCTTTCTCGTTTCCCCCACCTTGGCATTGAACGGCGAAAACAACCGTGACCTGGCGCGAGAGGCAGGCGTTCCGGACGGCTACGCGGTTCAGTGCGCGGTCATCGTCGGTTACGCTGCATCCGAAAATAAGTTCACCCTCGCTGAGCGCGCCAGAAAGGGGTCCGTAAACTACGTCGACTGAGGGCATTTCCCCTTGGGAGAGCACAAATTCCGCAGCCGGCCCAAAGCCTGGAATCAATCGTTGGTCGGGCCCAACCATCGTTTTGAGTTTAGTTTTGGCCGGAGCGATAGGGATTGCTCCCCTTCTGATGAACGTGAATAGCGAACAGAAAGTGATGTGGAGAGTCGAAACTCTTCCGCTACTCCACCGGAAGCGAGCCTTCCAGGGACTTCACCGCGCGAGCGGTGCGTATATATCCGATGAGCCCGGCTATCGTCATCGCCAGACTCCCGACGCCCAGTGCTCCGTCGAAAATAGACCACCAGGAAACGCCGAACATCCGGAAGAAAGCGATGCTCAGGGTCAGGAACGCCAGCCCTGTGCGGATGAGAGCCAGGTGCGTTCTCCCACGCGCCAGCGCCGTGCGCATATTGGAAAAGACCGTCCGAGTACCCGCCAGGCTGGTGCGTTTCTCCGAGAACCGCGTACGGGTGTCGGCCATCCTGGTGCGCTGCTCGGCAAGGCTTGTCCTGGAGCGGGACAGATCAGTTCGCAACACCGCCAAGTCCGTCCGTTGACCCGCAAGAGAGGTCCTTTCGCGAGACATCTCCGTGCGGATGCCGGAAAGCTCCGTGGATTTCGTGGACAGGCGTGTCTGCTCGCGAACGAGGGCGGTCCGTTCCTTTGCCATGCCGGTGCGTTCTTCTGCGAAGGTGTTGGTTACAGCCGTATACTCCAGCAGGTTTGATGTCGTCTCAGTGCGCTTCTTCTCCAGATCACGAATGGCTTTTTCGATCTCCGTGTCTTCCTCCTGGGTCTCCACCGAGCGCGCCAGCAGTATTTTGATCGACTCCAAAGTCACCGCAACGTGGTCTCGAAAGGTGTCTTCATCCATCGCATACTCCTTTTATCCTGTATGGAAACCTCTTTGTGAAACATGCTCCTATCTGTATCCCTGATTCCGGATTCCGTAATGACCGTTAATCTCAAGGCTCGGCGCATACCCTGGAGTGTACTGGACATTCTTTACCCCAGCCACGCCCCCGGCGATCTCTTTTACCGCTGAGAGGTCTCTTTCCTCGAGGTAGGGACCGACCAGGTTGATTCCGTCATCTTGCGCTGCTGCGCTTATCTCCAGAGTCTGAGTTCGAGGGTCCGTGATCAGCGCCACCTCGACGCTGGTTGCAAGGTACAGGCGCTCCACTTCGTCCCGGGACTCTGAAGAAACCTGAAAATCCTTGTCTGACATGATACACTCAAGAATCCCACAGGCCGCTTTCAAGGTCATATGTCCCAGGTTCAGGACGAGATCGTAGAGTAACGTGTTGCGGATGTCCCGGCCGTACATGAACCGCGCCCACTTCACTCGATAGTCATCCGCCTCGGTTATATAGTCGCGAGCCGACTTCTCGTCGCAACCCAGGCGCTTCATGGTCATCGTCACACGAAGGTCCAACGGCGCCTCGATGCGTACCCTGACAAAATGCCGAATGGCCGGCAAAAGAAGATGACCGGAATAGCCGTGATAGACGACATTATCCCGGCGTATTTCATCGAGAAGCGCATTTCGCATGAGCACCAGATAGGGCCATCGTAGTTCGCTGAACTGCTCGTAAGCAGAGGTCGCCTTGTCAAGCCTTTCCAGGATGCGCTTGGCCAGCTCCCCATGTCGATTGACCACTTCTTCCAGGTCTTCCCGGGAAATCCGCGGAATCCCGGTGCGTTCGAAAAAGCAATCCATCAGCAGATGGACGCCCGACATAGTCCCCCGTGAGACAAAGATGACCGGCATCGATTAGTCCCCCCTGAAGAAGGATTTAAGGATATCACGCCTGAAGACGACACCGTTGGTTTCCGCCGGAGAATGCCATTTCTCAGCGTGACAAGAACAGGTTTTTCCGGAAAAAATTATAGGGAAACTTGAGCATTTGTGTCAATGGAGGATTAGCCATGTCAAGGAACCCGGCCTTCCGGACCCGGCGGCCGACACTCAAGAAAATCCTTCAGGCCCTTACACCACCATCACAAACACCGACATCTCCACTCGTACTGGCACGGCACATCGTCCCAGCAAAGCCGATTTCTCATACATGAAGCGTACCATATTTGTCATAATTGGTTGACACCCTGACCGGAACCGGGTATTTGGTTGCGCAGGCACCGCAATCAAGCTTGGATAGCCTGGGTGTGTCGGACCCCATTATGCCCAGCATCATAGCACGTCGAAAAACATTCCCGGATGGTGCCGACGGAGGCAGGTTCCCGGAACGGATCGGCGCCATCCGGGTTGATAACCACACGCCCTCACATCGTGTAGGAGAGTAAGATGAAAAGGATACTACTGGTTAATCCTCCTGTTTCAATTTACATCAATAGAACAGGCTTTGCTCCATTGCCGCTGCTTGTGTTGGGTGTATGTCTGAAAAAACTCCGACAGGATGGTCTCGAATTTTCTCATGAGGTGGTTGATCTGGATTTCATGCTCAAGCGAGGTCTCTTTTCCGATGACGAGACTTTTTACCAGAGGTCGGGAGACTTACTGCTCGAAAAGAAGCCTGATATTTTACTGTTCACTGTTCATGGCCTGAATCATATTGTGGTCTTGAAGTTATCGGAACGGATCAAAAGAGAGCGACCGTCGTGTCTGATCTTCGCCGGCGGTGTCGCTCCGACCCTTATGGCCGATGAGGCGATAAAAAATTGCCTCAACATTGATGGCATCGTAAAAGGAGAGGGAGAACCCGCTGTCATGCGACTCATCCCGGCAGCGCTTACCGATAGAGACTTTTCCAAAGTTCCGTCTTTTGTGTATCGAAGAGATGGAGAGGTCGTAGAAACGGCCGGGATTCCCGCGGGAATGGACCAACCGATACCATCTCCGGACTATTCTTTGGTTCGCATTGAAGACTACATCCTTCACAACAAAACGAACCCATACGTTCATCCAGGCTTTGTGTTAATTGAATCAGGGAGAGGATGCCCCTACGGATGCTCGTTCTGTGCTCCTGCGAAAATATGGAAACACAGAGTGCGCTACCGTCCTGTACCCGAGGTGGTGAAAGAGATGAAATTTCTGGCTGCCAAAGGCGGTAATTTCAGCTTCTTCACCCAGGACAACCTCGAAGAGAGTTTTCTCAAAGCGTTGTCCGAGGCACTGATAAAGGAAAAGGTGACTATCTCCTGGGGATGCTACTCTCGTCTTGACCGGCTGTCCGATGATGCGGCCGCGTTGCTCTCAGAGGCAGGATGCCGACTGATTTTCACAGGCTTCGAGACTCCCAACAGCGGCGCCCAGAAGATGATCCGAAAGGTGGTTAATTCTTCAGCCGCTTTCGAGAAAATGCAGAGGTTTAACGCAAGTGGAATATCTTTCATCGGCAGTTTTATAGCGGGATTCAAAGATGAGACCGAAGATGACCTCGACCGCACCATGCATTTCGCCATCCAGTGTGCCACGGGGTTGACGGGCGAGCAACTCGATGAATTTACGAACTCCACTGACCAGGACAAGCTGCCGCAAAAAGGGGCCAATATCTGCGCTATCCATCCCCTTGCCCATATGCCCGGAACCGATGCTTTTGAGCAAGAAAGACCAAATTTACACATTTCAAGATATTCTTTGCATCCGGATTGTTATGGCAGTTTTCTGTTCAGCTACGACGAATTCAAGAACGACTGGTCATTTCTTGGGGGCAATCCTTACCTGAATCATCTTCCGGAAGACAAGGTGCGTTACTATTGCTCCATTCTGCGATTGTTCAATCTGCTAAATAGTCGTCCATACTATTTTTCGTTGCTTATGTCGATTTTGGGTCAGGGACCGCTGGCACTCGTAAAAAAGATGGTGACCGACATGGGGGAGGAATTCGTACTCACCGCAAAAATAGATCAGTTCGAGGCGAGAGCACGGGACTATGTCGCCAAGCATTTAGTATTCACGCCAGCATGGACGGTAAAAAAAGGACAGGGATAGGCCACCCAGCATCTCCGGCTGCCCGCCGAAGGAATGGATTTGACATGGTTCACACCGCGACATGCTTCCCGAGTGGGACAATGATCCCCTCTTGACCGCCAAGCTTTTCCCCTTTGCCTAACAGGAACCATCGACCCACCAAGGCTGCCGTGACGGCATCCAGTTCGTCCCCTGTCATAGTGTCGGCCAGCCCCCTGACCCCCAGACCCTCTAATCCGGCCAGAAGTCCCTTGCGATCCTTGTGTTGACGGGGAATCCTCCACACGTCCTGAGCCGCGCCCGGATAACACTCGACCACGGGAAAACCCATGGTTTCGATTTTCGCCCTGAGTTCCATTCCCCGCTCGGTCAACAGCCGCATGGGGCCGAGAGTGATCGGAAAAAACCGAATGCCTCGGCGACGCAGTTCGCGGTCGCAATCCCGGAAGTGTTCTCCGGATCGGTCATGGATTGTCTTTCGCCCGGGGGGCAAGGTGAGCGGAGCATCAATGGGTACGATTTGCGGCCGAGCATCCTGGACCCGGCGCAGGATTTCGTCGTCGCTGAAGACGACAAGTGTTTGAGCTCTTGAGCCGCGCAGCGTGCACATGCCGGTAGGGCGCCGGGGAGAACCGGCCAGGTCTATGCCGACAACCACGATCGAATTCCGTTTCACCGTAAGGGCCTTTTCAAAATTCGGCTTCATTTTGATTTTGGGCCGAAGCGCCTCAGCCGGCTTCATGATGCTCGCGATAGGCGGAAGCCAGGAAGGATCCGGCCTCGAACCTCAACGCCTGCACGAGACTGGACTTTTTCCCTTGATTTCATGCTGTCCGCTTATATAGGCTGAGACGAAGAGGGATATTGAACAAGATCAATTCTTGCCATGCTATAAAGACAATATCAATTGTTTTTTCATATCCTGAAAGTGATCGCGTCGCGGAGGGGCGGAGGGGAAAGCGGAGCAGCCGGGATATTGTTTTCCGAGCGGAGCGGCTTTCGGCAGTCAGCCGAAGCGTGAAGAGCGTTGAAAAAACCAAAATGAGACGAATATCACTCCAAGAACGCCGGACAATACAAGACGCCAACAACGGGGAAAGCCTGTGAGCACTAAGACCCACGTCGTCAGATCGTCCTGCCGTGGCTGCCACGGGGTATGTCAGGTCCTGGTTCACATGGAGGGCGAGAAGATCGTCCGAATTTCCGGCGACCCGGAAAGTCCAACCAGTCGTGGATACCTCTGTCCCAAAGGGGCAACGGCACCGGATATGCTCTACCATCAGGATCGACTCAAATTTCCGCTGCGTCGAGCCGGGGCACGCGGCGAGAACAAGTGGGAGCGGATTTCATGGGACGACGCCGTCACTGAAATGGCCGACCGATTCGACCGCATTCGCCGGGAATCAGGCTCCGAGTTTCTTGCCATGGCCCAAGGCACGGGAAGACCCTACACCGAGTTCACCGTTCGTTTCGCCAATGCTTTCGGAACGCCCAACTTCGTCAGCCCCGGCCACCTTTGCTACTTGCCGAGAGTCATTGCAAGCGCCATCACTCTTGGCCGACTTCCCGTGAGCGACATCTACGGTTTCGGAGGCAAAACGCCGGCCTGCATCCTCAATTGGGGCTGCAACATAGTGGAAACGGGAGCCGCCGACGGTATGTGCGGAGCCATGTTCAAAAGGGCCGCCGAAAAAGCGGAAAGACTCATCGTCGTCGACCCACGTCGGATCAGTCTTGCCCAAAGAGCCGACCATTGGCTGCAGCTTCGTCCCGGCAGCGAGTGTGCTCTGGCTTTGGCCATGATCCACACCATCGTATCAGAAGACCTCGTTGACCACGATTTCATCGACCACCATTCTTTCGGCTTTGAACGCCTGGCCGATCACGCCCGGCCTTTCACAGCCGACTGGGCAGAGCCCATAACCCGTGTTCCGGCAGATCGGATCCGGTCTGCTGCCCGAACCTATGCCACGACCAGGCCGGCAAGCCTGCAGTGGGGCAATGGAATCGACACGAGCGTGAACGGCTTCCAGACAGCGAGAGCACTCCTCATCCTCATGGGACTTACCGGAAATATCGATGTCCCGGGCGGCAATGTGCTCTGGGTGCCGCCACAGGGGATCAAGCCCAAGTCACCGCTAATCGACAGAAACGTTGCCGGTGAGCAGTTCCTTCCCCCAGAGAAGAAGGAGCGCATCCTTGCCGGACACAAGTATCCCTTTGCGCCCAACTGCCATCCGCCCGCGTTCTGGAAATCAGTGATCACGGGAGAACCCTACCGGGTCCGGGGTATCTGGATCGTAGGCTCCAATCCGCTCCTTACAAGTACCCAGGGGCTGACGATCGAAAGAGCGCTGAGAGATCACATGGAGTACACAGTAGTTTCGGATCTCTTTATGACGCCCACCGCCCAGCTTGCCGATCTCGTTCTCCCGGCCGCGCACTGGCTGGAACAGGACGACGTGGTTTCTATGCATAAGATCTGGTGCGTTCTCTCCCGCAAGAAGCTTGCTCAGATCGGCGAGACGCGCGATGACCGAGACGTGATGTTCGACGTGGCGCACCGATTAGGCCTTCAGAAAGCCTTCCCCTGGCCGGACCGGTATGCTTATCTCGACTGGCTTCTGGAAGACATGGGGATGCGCTTCGAGGAGTTTAAGAAAAAGGATATTCTCATAGGCGAGATGCGTTACAGGAAGTATTTGACTGACGGCTTTCCTACTCCCTCAGGTAAGTTCGAGTTCTACTCCAATGTGATGGACCACGAGGGTCGACCGCCCCTGCCGGTTTACCTTGAGCCACCCCTATCCCCCGTGTCCACCCCGGAGCTGTTCCGGGAATATCCCTTCATACTCATGTCCGGGACCAAGAAGCTGGATTTTTTTCACTCTGAGATGCATCAGATCCGAACTTTACGTAAAAGGGATCCAGACCCTATTGTGGAGATCCATCCGGAAGCCGCGGCACGACTCGGTATTTCCGACGGCGACTGGGTGTACCTGGAATCTCCCTATGGCCGTGTCCGGCTCAAGGCAAGCCTTTTCGACGGCATCGCGCCTGATGTGGTCAATGCCGAGCATGCATGGTGGTATCCGGAAGGCGCTCCACCGGATTATGGATGGAAAGACTCATGCGCCAATCTCCTTTACGGCGATGATCATTTCGACCTTGATACCGGAGCGGAGCCGCTCAAGTGCTATCTCTGCAAGGCGTACAAATAGCCATCCCTGATTTCAGCCGATCAACTTGTCTCAGAGGAGGAAGGCATGACAGATCTTTTCGAACCGACGGTGCTCAACAGTATGACTCTGGCCAATCGTTTCATCAGGTCAGCTACGTGGGAAGGACTGGCAACAGCAGAAGGATTCGCGACAGAAGGCCTGGCAAGGCTCTTGACAGACCTGGCGCGTGGGAATGTAGGGTTGATCATAACCGGCCATGCCTATGTGAGTCCTGAAGGCCAGGCGGCCCCTGGCCAATTAGGCATCTACACGGACGGGCATGTGCCTTCACTGAAAGAGCTGGTCGGGGAAATCCACGATGCCGGAGGGAAGGTAGCCGTCCAGGTTTCACACGGCGGCCGATACGCCCTGAAGTTTGCCGATATGGTTCGTTTGGGGCCGTCTACTATTGAGAGCAGGGGAAAGATCCAGTGCAGGGACATGACCGTGGAGGAGATCCGTCGAATAACCGGCCAGTTCGCTGACGCAGCACGGCGCGCCGGAGTCGCGGAATTCGATGCTTTACAGGTCCACGCAGCCCACGGCTACCTCCTGAGCCAATTCCTTTCGCCCTTTTCCAACAAGAGGACCGATGCGTATGGAGGGTCGGTCGCAAACCGTGCGCGGTTCCTCCTGGAGGTGGTGGACGCGATCCGACACGAAGTTGGAAGCGCATTCCCGCTCCTTGTGAAACTGAATTGTCAAGAGTTTCTGAAAGGTGGGTGCACCGAGGGCGATATGCTGGAAGTTGCTTCCCTCGTTGAAAAGGCAGGCGTCGATGCGATTGAAATGAGCGGGGGCAATCACGTGGAGGGCATTTTTGGAGAATTCTTCCCGGCGAGGAAAGGCAAGCCCAAAGGGGAAGAAGTGCCCTACTATCTGGATGAAGCGCGTCGCTATAAGGAGAAGATTCGCGTGCCGCTCATGCTCGTGGGCGGGATCCGCTCCTATGAGTGGGCAAGACGCATTGTATCGGAAGGCTACGCAGACTATGTCTCCCTTTCCCGGCCCCTCATAAGGGAGCCGGGGCTGATCAGGAGGTGGAAGTCAGGAGATACGGCAAGCTCTGCCTGTATTTCGGATAACGGCTGCTTCAAACCGGCCCTCGACGGCGAGGGGATCTTTTGCACGGTCCTCGCCCGGAAGAATGATCAAGAACGAGAAAAGTAACTCCGGCTTCGGACGTTGCACTTTGTCATGGGAAAACACAAGTCGCAAGCACTAAGTGATTCCTGAATCCTACCCTGCCCATTTCTAATCGTCATCACTTCTACCGGGAACAGAGATACCGTATTACTCTCCCCAAAATACTGCTTTGACCGTATTTGACCGTTCAAACGCCACCGGTAGCCTTAAGAACATACGATGTCCGACACGCAAGAAGGCGCGAAAATTAGATGAACTGTTTAACGCCGACAAGAGGGGAAAAGAAGAGAAGATGCTAGAGATCACCTTCACTCGGAAGAAAGGATGAGAAGGGACAATTTCACCACCCACAGGGAGACACGACAATGCGATTCATGATGATCATAATTCCAAGAGTCTACCCGCCCGATAATCCACGTGACGTGGCACGCGAGTCGAATGACGGCTTTCTGATGGACGCTGAGGTCCGCTCACCGGGTTTCGGCATCACCGCTTTGCAAAGGATGAAGGAAGTGATTATCTGTAGGCAAGAATGAAGAAAGGGCGAGCGGAGGATCTTCAATGGCTGGAGCGACGATCTGGAAGGGATATATTCATTTCGGGGACACGGATGTAGCAGTAAAGCTGCACACAGCGGTCAGGGAAGAACGGATCCAATTTCGACTCCTCCATCGGAACGACTGGGTGAGATTGCGGCAACAGATGGTCTGTGCGTATGAAAAGGAGCCCGTGCCTGCGCAAGAGCAGTCCAAGGGGTTTGAAGTGGAGGAAGGGAAATATGTCCTTGTCGATCCTGCTGAGCTCGAACAAGCCACCCCTGAGAGCAGCCGGATGATCGAGGTCCACGAGTTTGTCAAAATCGAACAAATTGACCCCATTTTTCTTGATCGCCTCTATTACTTGGAGCCGGATACTCCGGATATTCAGGGGAAAGGATTTAACGCGCTCGTTGTCGCTTTGCAGGAACTAGGGGTGGCAGGCATTTGTACCTGGAATATGAGGAAGCGGTCCTATTTCGGGGCATTGCAGGCCCGCGGGAAGATTCTTGGCCTGAACACGCTCCGGTATGCTGATGAAGTGATCCCGGTCGCATCCCTTGCTCTGGAGGATGTTCCCCTCTCGGAAAAGGAGCTGAATATCGGGAGCGAGTTGATAGAGAAGTTGACCGCTCCTTTTGAGCCGGAGAAGTTTGAGAACGAACATCAGAAAAAACTCCAGGATATGATCGAGAAAAAGTCCCGCGGCGAGAAGATAGCGGTTCTGCCGCCCATGCGCTTGAAAGCCACGGAATCAGACCGGTTGCTTGAAGCCCTGGAAGCGAGTCTCAAGAAGGCTGCCTGACGTTTCAACATCTGTTAGGCAGGGGAGGAACGACATGGCTGTGCAGGCAATATGGAGTGGGACGATCAGTTTCAGCCTCGTGGCGATTCCGGTGCGTCTGGTCAAGGCCATAGAGCCCGGCCGCATCTCATTCCGCCTGCTCCACACGAAGGATTATTCTCCCCTGGCAAGGAAGATGTTTTGTCCGGAGGAAGAAACCATGGTGTCTTCGGATGAGATAATCAGGGGATACGAACTCGCGCCCGACAAATACATCCTGATGACGGAAGAAGAACTGGAATCCGTGTCGCCGGAGCGGAGCCGTACCATTGAGATCCTGGAATTCATCGATATCAAGGAGGTGGATCCGATCTATTATGATCACCCATACTATCTTGTTCCTTCGAAAGGGGGTGAAAAGGCATATCGGCTTCTGGCTGAAGTGATGTGCAGGACAAACAAGGAGGGGCTCGCTAAATTCGTGATGGCGGAGCGCGAATACCTGGTAGCCATCACGTGCAGGGATGGAGCGCTGGCCCTCACCACGCTTCATTACAGCGACGAAATACTCCCCGACAAGGACCTCTTGCCGAGAAAGGGAGAAATCACGGCCGAAGAGCAAAGCCGAACGAAGAAAAGCATCCAGCACATGATCAAGGACTTTGAGCCGGAAAAGTATGCGAACGAACGCCGGACGAAACTCGTGGATCTTCTGACGAAGAAGGCGAAAGAAAAACCTCCGGTGGAAGCACCCAAAGTGGAGGAAGAAGAGGGAGAAGGTCCGGCGGATCTTGTGGCTGCGCTGGAAGAAAGCATGCGGAAAGTGAAGGAGAACCGGTGAGCCGAACATTCGTCGCGATGACCGGAAGGAGGCTCTCCTTATCGAACCTTGAGAAGGTTCTTTATCCCTCCTGTGGTTTCACGAAGGCTCACGTCCTGGAATATTTTCGTCGAATCGCGCCGTTCATCCTGCCCCACTTGAAAGACCGCGCATTGACCTTCAAGCGCTATCCCGAAGGAGTGGAAAAAGACTACTTTTACGAGAAGCGATGTCCCTCCCACCGTCCCAGGTGGGTGAAGACCGCGGTGCTCCCCCTGGATAACGAAAAGCCGATGACAGTCTGCCTGGTCAACGATCTGGAAACGCTGATATGGGCGGAGAATCTTGCTTCCGTCGAACTGCATGTGCCGCTGGCCAAGGCCGACTCGCCGGAGAAGCCGGATTCTATGGTCTTCGACCTTGACCCCGGCGATCAGGCAGGCATTCTCCAATGTGCCCGGGTCGCGCTGATCCTTCGCGACCTGCTCTCCCGAATCGGACTTGTAAGCTATGTCAAGACCTCGGGCAAGAAAGGGCTCCATGTGTATGTGCCGCTGAACCGAAGAGACACAATTTTTGAGGCTACCAAGACATTTTCAAGGGTCGTAGCGGGAATCGTGGAGAAACATTATCCGAATCTCGTGACCGCAAAGATGGCGAAAAAGGAGCGGAATGCGAAGGTCTTTATCAACTGGTCTCAAAACAGCGCTTCAAAGACCATGATCTGCGTTTATTCGCTGCGCGCCCGTGAAAAACCGATCGTTTCGTTTCCTCTTGAGTGGGGAGACGTGGAGAATGCCTCCGCACTTGACAATCATGAAAAGCTGCACGTTACGCATTCGGAAGCTCTCCGCAGGGTCGAAAGAAAGGGCGACCTTTTCCGGGAAGTGCTCGTAAAAGAACAGAAGCTTCCTCATCTTTAGAGAACTTTTCAACATGGCGTTAAGGGAATACTCACATAAGCGGGAATTCGAGAAAACTCCCGAACCGAAACCGTGCCTTCGCCGTGAGGGGGATCGTCTCGTTTTCGTGGTTCATAAGCATGCGGCCCGAGCTCTTCATTACGATTTCAGGCTGGAGTTGGGAGGTGTGTTGAAGAGCTGGGCCGTGCCGAAGGGCCCCTCGCTGGATCCTTCCTCAAAAAGGCTGGCCGTTATGGTTGAAGACCATCCGCTTGAGTACAAGGATTTTGAGGGTGTTATTCCGGAGGGCAATTACGGCGCAGGGAGCGTCATCATCTGGGACAGGGGCCTTTATCGCCATCCTTCAGCCCGGGATGAAAAGGAGAGCGAGAAACTCCTTCTGGACGGATTCAGAAAAGGGAACATGAAATTCGTCCTGGAGGGGCAAAAGCTTCAGGGTGCATTTGCGCTGGTTAAGACGGGAAAGGACGGGAAGTCATGGCTCCTCCTGAAGAAGAAGGATCGATATGCCGCCCATAGGGAAATTCTCGAGGAGAACCGTTCCGTCGTGTCCCAAAAGACCCTCGAAGAGATGATCGAAGCTGACGGGTCAAAATCCTTCCGGCGAAAGAAATTAGACCAGATCCGTCTTCACGAAGCGATGGAAAGTGAAGACTTGCAGGATGCGCAGATCAAACCAATGCCACACAGCATACAACCGATGCTCGCGACCTCGGTCAAAGAGCCGTTTGATCATCCGGATTGGATCTTTGAAGTAAAATGGGACGGATACAGGGCCATTGCCGAAATACGAGACGACGGAGTTTCGCTTTATTCCCGGAACCTGATCTCCTTCGAAAAGAAATTCTCCCCAATCGTGGACTCGCTTCGGAAATTAAAATTCGAAGCTGTTCTGGATGGCGAGATTGTTGTGGTAGATGACCAGGGACGGCCTGATTTTCAAATGTTGCAGCATTACACGGGAAGCGGTCATTTGCTGTACCATGTGTTCGATCTCCTCCACTTCCGAGGGCACGATCTAACGAGCTTGTCACTGATTAGGAGGAAAGAACTGCTGAAAAGGATCCTTCCTTCGACGCCAAGAATACGATTCAGCGATCACGTATGGAAGGAAGGCGTCTTGTTTTACAGCGTCGCCAAAGAAAAGGGACTGGAAGGAATCGTGGCCAAACATTCTCAAAGCTTGTACGAAACCGGAAGAAGGAGCCGGCAGTGGCTGAAAGTGAAGACGCGACTCACGCAGGAGGCGGTGATTGCAGGATTCACGGAAGCGGGAGGGAGCAGAAAATATTTCGGCGCCCTTGTCCTGGGCCTATACCAAGGAGACGAGTTGATGTTCATCGGCCACGTAGGGAGCGGATTCGCGGAAGACAATTTGAAAGATATTTGCGAAAGACTGGACCCTCTGATCCAGGGAGAATGCCCTTTCCCCGTGAAACCGGAGACCAATGCTCCTGCCACCTGGGTTGAGCCGAAGCTCGTCTGCGAGGTTGCTTTGTCCGGGTGGACGGAAGATGCTGTCATGAGGCATCCTGTTTTTCTGCGTCTGCGGGAGGATAAAGCCGCTCGCGATGCGGTGCGAGAAGAGCCTCTCGGGAATGATGGAGGAGGTGAGTAAAATCATGAACATCCATGTCGGGACAAGCGGGTATGCGTACAAGGAATGGAAGGGAAGATTCTATCCTGAAAAGATTTCGGCCAGAGAAATGCTTCGCTTCTATTCGGGACGTCTTAATACGGTGGAGATCAATAACACTTTTTATCGCATGCCCAAAGAGAGCGTGCTCACGTCCTGGGCCGCACAGGTCCCAGAGAATTTTGTATTCGCACTCAAATCGCCTCAGATCATCACGCACCTGAAGAGGCTCCGAGACGTGTCCGATGAAACGCGATACTTGTTCAGGACGCTGTCGGTCCTGGAAAGGAAGCTGGGGCCGGTCCTCTTTCAGTTTCCCAAGAGTTTTCGTGCGGACCGGTCGGCGTTGGAGGATTTTCTCGGCCTGATTCCTGAAGACAGGGCCTGCGCATTCGAGTTCCGCAGCCCATCCTGGCTCGACGATCAAATTCTGGACCTCCTTCGTGAAAGGGGTTCGAGCCTGTGCATGGCCGATGCTGATGACAATCCTGCAAAGAAGATAACCAAGACGACGTCATGGGGATACCTGCGCCTGCGCCGTTCGGATTATACGGATGCCGATCTGTCACAATGGCTGGAAAGGGTCCTTTCGCAAGAATGGGAGAAAGCCTTCGTTTTTTTTAAACACGAGGACGAGGCCAAGGGGCCCGAAGCGGCGGTACGTTTTCGTGAGCTTGCCGATTCAATGGTAAAGAAAATTTAGACAGAGCGATAAGTACGTCCATTGATCGCCCGGCTCTTATCGCTAGAAGATACTCAATTCTCTTCGCTAAAATACGGCATTCACCCCATTTGATCGTTCACACGCCGGTGCTACCTACGCCATACACAGTTGCAAACTCGAAACCGAAGAACGAAACCTTTTTGTTTTATCCCTCAGCAGAGGCTCGATCTATGAAAGGTTTTGCCGGTCGATTACTCATCATTTCAGCCATCCTGCTGACATCGGCCTATGGCAGTAAAACCCAAATATTGATGGCTTTTTGCAATAAAAAGAAAACTTTCCAGTGACTGAAATGAAAGCAACCATCCTTTTGCTGGTTCTCATGCTGGCGTCTTTTGTCTGTGTCTCTGCGGCTCCGATGGAACCTGTTACGGCGCAAGATATCCTGAATAAGGTGGATGATCTGTACCGGGGCACTTCCAGCCACGGCAGAATGACCATGGAAGTTGTTACGGCCCATTGGAAAAGAACGCTTTCCCTGGAATTTTGGACAAAGGGCAAGGATCGATCGCTTATCCGAATCCTCGCCCCCCTCAAGGAGAAAGGAACCGCCACCCTGCGTTCGGGAAATGAGATTTGGAATTATCTTCCCAAAGTGAACCGGGTGATCAAGCTTCCCTCTTCCATGATGTCGGCGTCTTGGATGGGTTCCCACTTCACCAACGACGATTTGGTGAAGGAAAGTCGATTTGCCGAAGACTACAACTTCCAGATCACTTTTCAGGGCATGCGGGACGGACAGGAAGTGGTGGAGCTCACCTGTATCCCAAAGCCAGATGCCCCGGTCGTGTGGGGAAAGGTTGAGGTCGTGGGACGAAAGAAGGATTATCTTCCTATCGTCATTCGTTACTACGACGAGGATCTTCATTTGGCCCGCACCATGACCTTTACCGATTTCCGTGAAATGTCCGGCCGGACTCTGCCCACTGTCATGACGCTCATTCCCGCAGACAAGCCCGGAGAAAAAACGGTGATCACCTATGATTCCATCGAATTTGGCGTATCCCTGAGCGACGATTTTTTTTCGCTGCGCAATCTTCAGCAATAAGGAGCGGTTCTGTGGCTATGCTTCGCGTTGCATGGCGCAACCTCTGGAGGAATCGGCGACGCTCGGCTATCACAGTCGCAGCGGTTTCCCTGAATACCATGATTCTCATCACCACCTACTCCCTGATGAGCGGGTTTCTGAATCAGACTGTCCGCAACGCCACGCAACTGGTGACGGGTGAGGCACAGTTGCATGCTCCGGGATACCTGGCGGATCGATCTCTGTACAAGACACTGGCCCACCCGGAAACCGTCCTCCAGTCGCTTCGCGAGCGCTCCATCGACGCCGCTCCGAGAACTTACGGATACGGACTGGTGAGTCAGGGAACCAAGTCCGCCGGCGGACTATTCTGGGGGGTAGAACCGACATTGGAAAAGAAAACTTTCAGTCTTGCCGGGCACCTTGCGGAAGGGACTTTCTTAAGCCGCTCTCCGGACAAGTCCCTGGTGCTGGGGAAAAAGCTCGCCCGATCTTTGAACGCACGGGTGGGCTCTCAAATAGTGGTGCTGGTGCAGGCGGCAGATGGATCCCTTGGGAACGATCTTTTCACCGTTCAGGGAATCCTCAAGTCGGTTAATGAGGGGGTCGATCGAAGCGCGGCCATCATGCACCTGGATGATTTCAGGCGGCTCTTTGTCATGCCGGAGGGCGTTCACGAGATTGCCGTCAACACCAGAGGAAGCATTCCCCTCGATCGGTTGACCGAAATTATATCCGGCCTGGCCCCCCATGCCGAAGTGAAAACCTGGCGCCAGTTGATGCCGACCCTTTCTGATATGATCCAGCTCTCCGGCGCCAGTATGGCCCTGTTCGGAGCCATTTTCTTCATTGCCGCCGGGTTGGGAGTCATGAACACCATGCTTATGGCCACCTATGAACGTGCTCATGAATTTGGCCTGCTCAAAGCTTTGGGCGCTTCGCCCTGGCGAATCGTGCGGGACGTGACTGTCGAAGCATGGCTGCTGGCGTGTGTTGCCACCGCCTTTGGCGCAATTTCCGGACTGGGGGCTTCCTATGCACTGGAGAAATTCGGCCTGGATACATCGAGCTTCGCCGGAGAAACCGCCCTGGCCGGCATTGTTTTCGACCCGGTCTGGCGGGCCGCCGTGAGCGTGGACGCTGTCCTGCGGCCGATCGTTATCATGTGGATCGTTTGCATTCTGGCCGCACTCTATCCGGCGGCTATGTCGGCAAGGCTTGATCCAGTGAAGAGCATGCATCAGGTTTGACCGCTTCGCAAAACCATCCTGTTCCCGAGGAAAAAGACCGTGATCTTTCCGCTGGCATGGCGATCCGTATGGCGCAATAGGCGCAGAACCTTCATCACCGTGGCTTCCATCGGGATGGGACTGTCCATCGCCATATTCTTCATTGCCATGGCTGAAGGCGTCTACAATCAGGTGGTCCATGACGGCGTGCGGATGCAGGCCGGCCATATAACCTTGGAAAATCCCGGCTACCAGAAGGCTCCTGCTGTCGATCTTCGCATCGATGGGGTGACAAAGCTGCGGATGCAAATTGATAGACTAGCATTTGTGGAGCTGACAAAGCTTCTTATCTTGGGCCAGGGAGTGGCCAATTCGAGCGCAGGCGCAGTGGGAATTTCGGTCATGGGAGTGGAACCGACGGTGGAAATGACAACGTCTCCTCTGGCGCGGCACATTGTGGCGGGAAGTTACCTGACCGAGGCTGATGACAATAAGGTGGTGCTGGGGAACGTGCTGGCCGAACAATTGAAATTGAGACCCGGAAGCAAGCTGGTTCTCACAACAAACAACGCTCAGGGACAATTGGTGGAAGAACTCTGCCGGGTAAGGGGGATCTTCCACTTGGGCGCGGACGAAACCGACGGCTATCTGATCCAGATTCCGATGATTTTCGCCAGAAAGGTGTTCGGATTGGGACCTGATGAAGCCACCCAGTTGGGCGTCATCCTGGAGCGGCCTGGAGCCCAGCAGGAGGTGATGGAACAGATAAAACCTATGGTGCGGGGCATGAACATTGCCGTATTGCCTTGGCAGGCAATCCTGCCGGAGGTGGCATCATACATCCGGTTGGACCGTGCTTCCAACTGGGTATTTCAGGGGCTGTTGTTCATCATTATCCTCTTCACCATCCTTAATACGCAGCTCATGTCCGTCGTAGAGCGGGAACGCGAGTTCGCTGTGCTTCTGGCCATCGGCACTCCCACCGGGCAACTAGAAGGACAGCTCTTCATGGAATCGGCCTTCATTGGCTGTCTGGGTTGTCTTATCGGCTTAACACTGGGAGGAGTGGCGGCTTTGGCTCTGCAGGTTTGGGGCTTGAACATGGCCTCGCTCCTTCCTGCGGGAGCCAGTATTTCGGGCTTTGCCATATCTACCACCGTGCACGCCCGCGTGACCTTGCCCGTTTTTTACTGGACTGGAGGAATCGTACTCGGCGCCACACTTGTTTTAAGCGTTTTCCCGGTGAGGCGCATTCGCCGTGTGCGCGTGGCCGAAACTCTAAGATAGGAGAACCGTGTGGCTAGGATTGTTGCTGTAGACAAGCGTAACGAAAGATTACGGAGAAGGCAGGATTATGACTCGCGCTCTTCGAGGCGTGGATCTCGTCCTCACAACCGGAGAATTCACGGCCATGGCCGGGCCGTCGGGCTCAGGCAAGACAACTCTGCTCAACATCATCGGCGGCCTGGACCGGCCGACCTCCGGAACCGTCCAGATCGAGAGCAGACGAAATCACCAGTCTATCAGGAAGTCAGTTGAGCCGGCTGCGCAGACGGCGCATCGGGTTCGTCTTCCAGAGTCTACAATCTGATTCCGGTTTTGACCGCGATGGAAAACGCCGAGTATGTGCTGATGCTCCAGAACGTAAACAAGCAGGAGCGGCGCGAACGGGTGATCCGAGTCTTAAGGGAAGTGGGGCTGAATGGACTGGAACAACGTTTTCCACGAGAACTTTCCGGCGGACAGCAGCAGAGGGTGGCTATCGCCAGGGCCATTGCTCCGGAACCGGCCCTGATTCTGGCCGATGAGCCCACGGCCAACGTGGATTCTGAAACAGGGGCCTCTCTCATGGATCTGATGCGTCGCTTAAACGAAGAAAAAGGCATCACTTTTCTTTTCTCCACTCATGATCAGGCCGTTATGAAATGTGCCCGCAGGTTGATTAAGCTTCGCGACGGCCTCATCATTGAAGACAGGGAGGGACACGGCTAAGCGAACACTTCAGCGCTTGCAAGGCAATAGCTTCAAATCTTCGGTTTCAAGTCGATTAATGAACACAAATCCCAAGCTCGAAATTCGAAGAACGAAACAAATCCCAATGACCGAAATCTTAATGACGCAAAGCCCAGGTGTCTAGCTGCTTATGTCTATAATTATTTTCGACATTTGGAGATTTGGATTTTGAATTTGTTTCGGGTTTCGACATTTTCGATTTCGGATTTATCGAACTGAAGTCTTCGCTCTGAGGTTGGGGTTTCTTGCCCCAATTCTCAAGGGGGACAATAAAGATGGGGAAGCACAAAAGGATCAGGTTAACTCTCGCGGGGCTTCTGGTGTGCTGTTGGTTCCTGGCCGGTGGCTTGGTAAGCGGTGAGGCTTTCGCGCTTATCGGAGACAGCGAGAAAAGCTTCGGTCTTGACGGCAGCATCCGAACCCTGTTTTTTCTGCTGGATCAAGACGGCACGATTCCCTTCTCCGGGAAAAACAATATCGATGCATTATCCCAAACCATTCCCCGGTTTATCGCCGCCGGCAAGCCGCTGCATTCTCTTTCTTACGAAATTCACCTGGTCCAGAGCGCCACTTTCTCAACTGAAACGCTGACGGCCGACAGCCCTTTTCTCTTTGGCAATGAGAGCACAAGCAATGTACTTCGTTACCGGGTATTGGATGCGAGTTGGAACGTGTTGGATCGGGGTAGGAGTCAATCCACGGTCTTTTTCGACCGATTCAACGCCAAGATATCTTTCGACTGGGGAGATGTCACTTCGGGGCGTCAGGCCATAACCTTTGGCAAGACCTATTTCTGGAATCCGCTGGATGTATTTTTTCCTTTCGATGCCACCCAGTTCGACCGCGATTACAAGCCCGGTGTGGACGCTCTGAGGATTGACATTCCGCTGGGGCTATTCTCGGGTATCAATGTGGTCGGAGCTGCCGGGCCAAAAGTTGGAATCAGCCAAGAAATGCAGAGCGGCAACAATCCTCAGGACGCGTCCTGGTACGGTTCCGCCCTTTTGGCAAGGCTGTTCACCAATGCCTCCGGATGGGATTTCTCTTTTCAGGGAGGGAAAATATATGGCGGGTGGCACTTAGGTGCTGGAGTTGTCGGGGACCTGGGACCGGTACAGATACGCGCTGAAGCGGCCCAATTTCTGGCTGTGCAGAGTGAACCCTTGCCGCTCCCCCTGAAAGGCGATCTGTACAATGACAATTTCCAGGGGGTCTTCGGCTTGGGACATCGGTTCGAAAACCGCCTCAGTCTGGATTTCGAGTACTTTTATAACGGAGCCGGCGACCCCAACCATTTGAACGCTGGGCTGGTCCGCACTGAGTTTGGGTCGAGCCTGCAAATGAGCCGTCATCTTATGGGGCTGATGGTGCGCTATGAATTCACCCCTATTGTGGTCGGTCAGTTGGCTGCTATCAGTTCTCTTTCCGATGGCTCGACTCAGTTGCAGCCTTTATTGACTGTTTCGCTCTCCAATGAGATGGACCTCCTCTTCGGCGCGATGCTCAATTTCGGTCCGCCGCCGAAAGGCATCGGTCCCGAGCTTGAAATCCGAAGTGAGTTTGGGACCCAGCCCGACATCTTCTTCTGGGAATGGAAGCTCTATTTCTGAGGAGGTTTCTGAAGGACTTTTACACCTCCTTGAAGGGAAGCGCCCGTTTGGCCTCCTTCCACTAGACCTTATTGGTCAGACTGCCGAAAGCCTCCGAAAAGATATTTCGATGAAAACCAGGCCACGATATAGAGCACGCCAAGAAGCACGATATCCGTCGGGCCAACAGGCAAGTCCCATTGATAGGCGATCCAGAAACCGAGAAACGCTGCCACACCCCCGATAAGCGAAGCCAGAGTCGTGAACTGGCGCATATTGCGCGCAAACAAGTGCGCCATTAACGCAGGAATCAGCAAGAATCCGAATGCGATCAACGGACCGACACTGAGTACTGCCATCGAGACCGTCAGGCCGATCAGCAAATAGAGAAGGATGTCCCAGAAAAGAACATTCTTCCGGAGAGTGATGGCCATTGTCCGATCAAACGAGACGAGAAGCAACTCCTTGTGGAAAATCCCTAACACTGCGAGAACGAGCGCAAGCATTCCTCCGGTCAGTCCGAGATCGAAATCGGAGATAGTGATGACCTCGCCTTTCAGCATGTCGAGCCAGCCGACCTCACCATAAGGATTTTTGGATAGCAAAAGAATACTCAATGCTGCTGCAACGACGTACGCCGTGCCAAGGCGGCCTTCCGGTTGACCTCCCCCACGGCGTTCCAGAAATGCCAGGGCCAGGATTGAGGCCAGCGAAAGTGTTATTGAGCCCACAAAAGCGAGCGCGTGAACACTCTGTGTACCATGCTCGGTGAGTTTGAATCCAAGCCACAGGGGAAGAGAAAGTGCAATAGCGACTCCAGTAGAGGAAATCTGCGGCAGTGCCACGCCCATGAAGACCAGCCGACGTACCACCAGAAACACACCGACAAGCGGGCAAGCAAAGCCGACAAGCACACTTGTATAAACTGAGTTGCGCAAGAGAAAATCAGGTGACAGAAGCTGCCGCAGCGTTTCCATTTCAGCCATCCCCTATTTCAAAAATCTCTGCCATTCGTTGGCGGGTCAGCAGTTCTCCCGCAGGACCGTAGTCCACCTTTCCGTGGTGAAGCCAGACGACTTGCTGGGCGTGATCACGAACTAACGAAAAGTCATGCGTCACGAAAAGGACTGTGATGTCCCTTTCCCTTATGATCTGCCAAATGAAATCCAGCACCGCATGAGTCGCTGTGGGGTCCACACCCGCCGTCGGCTCATCAAGCATCAGGACATCAGGGCGAGTTGCCAGTGCGCGGGCGATAAGCACGCGTTGTTTCTGCCCGCCGGACAGTTCACTAAACTGCTTCGAAGCAAACTCCTCAGCACCGACTGCGTCAAGGCATTCGTGGGTGAAGGCGCGCTCGATGGGTGGGACGAAGCTTCCTGGCCGCACACGTCCAAATGTGCCCATCAGGGCAACATCGAATCCCGTTAACAGATAGATCGGGTCGAACTGAATGGATTGAGGAACGTAACCAAACATGAGCGGTTTGCCCTCTGCAGTGGCCATGTCAATATGGCCTGCGAGCGGCGGAAGCAGTCCAAGCAGTGTCTTGAGCAGGGTAGATTTGCCCGAACCATTGGCACCGAGAATAGCTGTGAAGCTGGCTGAGGTAATGGAGAGTGAAATCCCGGTCAGCACAGGGTGGCCATTGTAACCTATCGTCACGTTATCCAGGGTGATAAGCGATCTATCCATCTCTCTCAGCCTCGTTCTCCCCTGTCTTATTTCCGGCTTTGTACGGCGGTGACCATCGTATGAACGATATAGTCCATCATTTTAATGTAAGTTTCCGTGTCAGGTACCCCACCCGGCATGATGGGCAGCGTTATCATGGTCGCCCCGGTCTTTTCTGCGATCCTTTTCGGCACCTTTTCCGGAAACTGTGGCTCCCGCACTACAATGGGAACTTGCTCGGCTTTCATTGAAGCGATCAGTTCCTCGATATGTCGGGCGGTCGGATCGATGCCCGGCCTGAGTTCAATCGTGCCGAAATAGTCCATGCCGAATCGCGCCGCGAAGTATGGCCAATGCTCGTGATAGGATACAAACTTCTTACCCTTGAGAGGCCCTGCCTCCTTCTCCCACTCGACTATCTTGGCGTCGAGCCGGGCAAGATAGGCGTCGCGGTTGCGCGTGAACTCTCCTTCATCCTGCGGGGCAAATGCCACGAGCGCATTGTAGATATTCTGGATCGCAGTCTTCGCCAACACCGGGTCGAGCATGTAGTGCGGATTGCCGTAAGGATGAACGTCTCCAGCGTAATGCTCGGTTGACTTGGGCACGTCGAGAGGGATGATGCCCTTGGAGCAGTCTATGTACCCGGACCTGTCTACCTGGATGCGCGGATTCTTGCTCGCTTCCAGCAACGCGGGCAAGAAGGCGTGCTCGCAATCCAGCCCCACCAGGATCATGAGGTCCGCCCGGTTCATCACTCGGCACGAAGCTCGGTTTCATGGGGATTCCGTGCGTGTCTTCAACACCTGTGGCCAGGCTGTGAACCTCGACTAGATCCCCGCCGACGGCGCGCGTAAAGTCTGCGAGGTCAGTCAAAGTCGTGACGACGCGGATTTTGGAGGCGTGGGCGGGCATGGCTCCCGTAGCCGATATTCCGCCAAGCAGGATGATAGACAGGAAAAGCAAAATTCTTCGTTTCATCTTTGGTTCCTCCTCTTCGGGTCAACGTTGCTGCCAACCATGGGCGTGCGAGCCGATGATCCACGCCCATTGCAAATAGACGGCATCACTTGAGCTGAGGCCGGTCGCGACGTTGTTGTCCGTATGCGTGTACTGAAGTCGTAGCTGATTCCAGTGGGTCAAGGCCCAGGTGATATAGGGGGAGTATGCGGTCGTTCTGGCTTGGTTATTCTCCAGATTTTCCAACCAGTCAAAAAGGAACCCGGCTGTCCACTGGCGATGGAACTTGTACGCGAGATACGAGTACAGGCCGTAGGCGCCGACGGTTTGGCTGGACAGGGCACCCTCCGTTGACATAACGTCGTAGCGATTGTTGCTGTAAAGCAGCTCCGTGCCCCATGTGAGGGTTTGGAACTGATTATTACGCAGCGGCTTATAGCTCAGCACGAAATCTGCTCCAAGCAGGCGGCGCTCCCGTTCCGTTAACGTGCTGCCGTCAGGCTGAAGAAGCGCTCCGCCACGGTCCTGGGTGCTTGGATTGAACAGCCCAGAAACGCCGGTTTCGAATGAGATATTGGGTGTCAGGTCAAAATAGGAGGATGCGCGGCCCCAAAGGTTCAACTCGTTGAAGTGACGGAAGTCGCCGACGTTGTTCGGCGTGTCGCCGAACTGATCGCCCGCGCCCACTGTCAGACTCACGTAATGCTGGATCGGCACCAGGTAGTTAACCTGTACCCCGTCTGTCTTCGATTCGCCGCCTATGTATTGATCGAGCACCAGCGGACGATTTACAAAGGGCAGTTCATGATCATGGATGTACGCCAGTCGGCCGAATTCGCCGAAAAACCGTCCGGCCTCCACACTGAGGTTCCACGGGAGGGACGTCGTGACGATCGCAGCCTCTTCGAGGCCGGCGGTGGCTTCGCCGGTAAACGGGTCGGCCGAAGCATTGATCACCGCATAGCCGCGGGCAAACGGATCTACCGAACCGGCCAGGTTCAGTTCCATCGAACGCTGGAACACGTCGAACCCGCCGGGCCGGTCGCTGCCTGTCTCCTGTGAATTCTTGCTGTTGTAAGAGAAGACAGTCTCTCCTACGAATCCGATGGATGGATTGAACACGCTGGGAACAGACTTCTTCTGCGCTTCCACCACCTGCTCCACCTGCTCTTTTAACTCCTTTACCTGCTGCTGCATCTTCCCAGGCGTCACCGTCTGAGTCGGCGTGGCAGCTGCTGGCTGGGCAGAGGGTTGGGGTTGTTTGAGTGCTGCTTTCAGCTCTTCAATCAACTTCTTCTGCTCCTCAATCGTCTGTTCCTGCTTCTTTAAGGACTCCTCGAGGACTTTCACTTGTTGGATGGTCTGCTCCTGCTTCTTGAGAGTCTCTTCAAGGATGTTTATTCGGTCTTCCAGGGTTTGACCAAACGCACTGGAGGAAAACAAAAGTAATGAGACAAGTGTGATCATGACTTTCATGACGGCACCTCCACCTGGTCGATTCCTTTGATGAAATGCTTTTTGGCTTCTTTGCTAGAGTTGGTCTAAAGGACGGATACTACGCGGGCGGCGCACGATTTGAATAAGGAGAACAACAAAGGCAGGGAAAGGCAGCCGTATTTTCAAAAGAGGAGAGGAGGACATAGGATGTGGCTGGTGAGACTAGCGGAACATCCTGAACCGCCACACTCGAATGGAGGGAGACATTAAAGCAAATAGAGCAGTCATGATGAGAGACTCCGTCTTTGTGGTGATGAAATGCAATCGCCACAGTGGAGAAAGAAAAACAGATCAAGAGGAATAAGGCGGATTTTCTATTCATCAGTCCAGATCGTCAAGCGCATCGAAAAAAAAGTCAAAGGAAAAATTCTGTCCCCCCCATGACTGTGGTTAGACCAGGGCAACAACCCTGAAGGAGACAACATGGGTCCACTTTCCTGTTTAGAACGCTGTTCTTGCCAGGCTTCGGTTATTTCACCTTCTGTGGCGGCGCTTATCTTTCGAGACAGTCGCAGCAGACGCCGTCATAAAAAATTTGGATCGAATCCACCCGTCCGTATTGCGACTGTTTGGGATGCGTCTTTTGTATCTTCGTCGCTCCTGAAGCCATGCATTGTACACGACAGCAGGATGCGCAATAAAAATGGGCATGCGGAGGGTGATTTTTGTTTTCCGCCAGGCAGTACCGCTCGATCCTGTCCGGGGCCACAAGCCTGTTCACCAGGCCTTTTTCCTCCAGCAAACCCAGGATGCGATAAACCGTGACCCTGTTTATCGACGCTCCAGAGACACGCTGTGAAGCTTTTTGTTCTATTTCCTGAGAGCAGATCGGCTGCCCGGCCTCGGAGATAATGTCGAGCACGAGACGGCGGTTCTCATTTCGCTTAACACCGGCCATAGCGAGCATATGTGAAGTATCACATGATTTGCACATTAGAGCCTTCTAATGGTCCTTTTTTAGTGTCGCATTTACCATAACATTGAACAGACAAAACGAAAAGAGATACAACTCCAATTGTGGCGCGACGGAACGATCGACTACCGCAGTGCCCCGCTAAACTCCCTGGCGACGCGCTTGAGGTTTTCAGCCCAGTCTTCGGCCAGGGGATCCGCGGACACCAATTTGGCGCCTATCGCCTGCGCGATGGTTTCCGCAATTTTGCGTGAAAATTGCGGCTGAACGAAAATGGCTTTCACGCCCATTTTCCTGGACTCTTCTATAAGCTCTTTGAGCGCCGCCGGTTTCGGTTCCTTGCCTTCAACCTCGATGGAGATTTCCTCCAGCCCGTAAGCGTCGGCGAAGTAACCCCATGAAGGATGGAAAACCAGAAAACGGCGGCCGACTTTCCTCGTCCCGATGATCGTTTTGATTTCCATATCCAATGCGGCCAAGGTATCGATGAAGCGCTCATAATTTTTTTCATAGAAATCCTTATTGGGCGGGTCCACCTGCAAAAGACCGTTCAGAATGGCGCGCGCCTGGAGCATAACCAGAGGGGGCGAAGTCCAGATGTGCGGGTCCAACCCCTCATGGTCCAAGTGGGGTTTCTCCCCTTCGTGTTCGCCCTCGTGATGGTGGTCTTTCATGACCCGCTTTTTCACTCGTTCATCCGTATGGACGAGGAGCATGTTCTTGTTGATTGCCGAGAAGCGGGGTAGCCAAGCCTCTTCAAAGGTCATCCCCACGGCGAAATAAACCGCGGCCTTCGAGAGTTCGACCATCTGGCCCGGCTTGGGCTCGTAGGTGTGTGGATCGGCACCGGGCGGGACCATCACTTCTACATTTACTTTGCCTTCCGCTATTTGGTCCACGAAATATCTTTGTGGGGCTATGCTCACGAGGACGGTAATCTTTTCCGCAAAAACCGGGCCGACCATCATAAGAATCGCTATGAAGCAGGCACACAGGATAATCTTTTTCATTCTATCCTCCCTGGGATGAAAGGACTTGGTCCAAAACAGAAAAAAGAAACAGGAGAAATGCAACCGGATTGCACTTCTTATGCAAATCAGTTGCACAAATGTCAAGCTTTTTCTGATTAGCCCTAACGATTGGGCCGCTTGCCTCCTATCACGGGCTTGAGAGACTAACCGGCTTCCCGCGCCCTGCCCCGAAGCATCCTTCAGTAAACCGGCGGGTAAAGTTGACACCCACGGCCAAACCCTGTAAAAATCGAGCCTGAAAAATGGAGTTCCATCGACTCACCTCTCCATCACTCACGAGGTCTGAAAATGAGCGCAACATTCTGGCGGTGGATTGGATGGTTTCTTTTTTTGTTCCTATTGGATTTCCTGATTCCCTTTCGGCATCTGATGAAAATCCCCAGGCTCTCCGGTAGCTTCTTGTTCTGGGTCATCTGGATTCTGGTAGCCGTCGCCAGCATGTTTGTCATGTTTTTGCAGTGGCGGGATAACGAAAACACAACTGATAAGGACATCCAGTGAGCGCGAGTACCTATGGGTGGCTGACCATCGGGATTTACGTTGTAGTCGGCATTCTCGTTGCCCTCTTGGCCCGGAAGAAGTTGGGCGCCGGGATGACGGAGTTTTTTCTGGCCAACCGTCAATTGGGTGGCTTCGTCTCGGCACTGACGTATGCGGCAACCACCTACAGTGCATTCATGATGGTCGGACTGGCCGGGCTGACCTACAAACTCGGCGTGGGTGCCCTGGGTTTCGAATTGACGTACCTCGGAGGCCTGGTCCTCGTGGTGTTTTTCGGTCCTCGGTTTTGGCTGGTGGGGCGCAAATACGATTATCTCACTCACGCCCAACTTTTGGCAGATCGCTATGAGAACAGAGCAGTAGGGATCGTGGCCGCGATCCTATGTCTTGTTTTCCTGATTCCCTACGCGGCTATTCAGTTAATGGGGATCGGCTATCTGCTTTCGGTGATGTCGGAGGGGGCTATATCCTTCATGGCCGCTATGATCATCGCCACTCTTCTGGCCATGGTCTGGTCCAACATTGCCGGGATGAGGTCGGTTGCCTGGACCGACGCCTTTCAGGCTTTGATTATGATTGTGACATCGGTTTTGACTCTTTGGGTGGTGGTGCAGAGATGCTTTGGTGGGTTTGCTCAGTTCTTTGAACGCATTAACTCGGAAATACCTCAACTTCTGGCCGGGCCGGGATTATTCGGGTTCAACGTCTTCTTAGGACTTTCTTTACCGTGGCTGTTTTTTTCCCTGTCCAACCCCCAGGTGACCCAGCGGCTGTTTGTTCCCAAGTCCGTGCGGGCGTTCAAACAAATGATCGGCGGATTTCTCGTGTTCGGCCTGATTTACACTCTGGTATCGGTGCTCTGGGGCTTCAGCGCCAAATTGCTGATTCCAGTCTTGAAAGACGCCGATTTGGCGACACCTTCCCTTCTGAGTCTTCCTGTCGTTCCCAAGCTTGTGGCAATCATCGTGATGGTTGGAATACTCTCGGCGGCCATTTCTACCGTTGACTCCATTCTTCTCAGCTTGTCGGCCCTTTGTACCCGCGATATCCTCAAACTTGGACTCAGGACGGACCTTACTGACAGGTCGGAGTTGCGCATAGGAAAGATGATCATCCCGGTCCTAGCGATTGGTTTCTTTTTGTTTGCCTACTGGGCGTCGGGAAAATCCGGTCTGGGATTCATGATCGCCCCGCTATCTGCAGCCTCGGCCGCGGGATTGCTGATGGCTGTTCCGTCCATCGTTGGCGGATTTTTCTGGCGCCGGGCGACGGCTGCCGGTGCCCTTTCGAGCATGAGCGTGGGCGCCGTGTCGGTTTTGATCTTACAGGTAACGGGATGGAAACCCCTGGGAATGTGGCCCGGAGTTTGGGGCTTTATCATCTGTGTGTTGTTGTATGTCGGAGTCAGTATGGTCACGGCAGCGCCCGCCCAGAAAGCCGAAGGTTTTATCGGATACCTGGAAGAGACCTTGCCAAAACACAACTTCATATAGAGTAAAGCCGGCTTCAAAAATACCCAGAGCGCCTCCTTGGGTCCATCACGGATCCTCACAGCTACTTGAAAAAAGCTAAAGCGATACACAGAAAAAGTTGAGGATATTTCTTCTTATGCGCATCGGTCAACATCCTTATTCCTCCAAAGTCAAAATGGAAACCGCAGCGAATGCGGCAAAAATGGTTGAAGTGAATTGTTTGCTGTATTTGCCGGACGATTATGAGAAAGACCCTCAACAGAAATGGCCGTTGATTCTGTTTCTCCACGGATCAGGCGAGCGCGGGAATGATCTTGAACTTCTAAAGAGGCAACCCCTTCCGAAGATTCTGGAAGAGCAGAAGAATTTCCCCTTCATCGTCCTGTCTCCCCAATTGCCCTTCGAAATGGGAAATTGGTCAGGCCTGATTGACCCGGTGAAGGTCTTGTTGGATCGGGTTCAGGCCGCATACTCCGCTGACGCTCAACGTGTCTACCTGACCGGTCTCAGCATGGGAGGGTTTGGAACTTGGGAGTTTGCGCTGCGGTACCCCAAGCGCTTTGCGGCGATTGTGCCCATCGCGGGTGGATATAGATACCAAAGCAATGCGATACCCGAAAACATCTGCGACCTGAAGGACTTGCCGGTGTGGGTTTTTCATGGGGCTCAAGACGCCAATGTGGTGCCCAGCCAGTCCGAAGATATGGTGGAGGCGCTGAGAGCGTGCGGGGGTAATGTCCGGTTTACGCTCTATCCCGATGCCGACCATGGGGCTTCATGGACAAGCGCCTATGCAGACCCCGAGCTTTACGAATGGCTACTGGAGCAAAGGCTGAGGTGACAAAAGGCGGTGTCACACTTCTCAGGTTTCTGGGGCCCGGCTTCCTGGTCACAGTGGGGTTCATCGACCCCGGCAACTGGGCAACGAATATCGAAGGCGGATCGAAGTTCGGTTACGATCTCCTCTGGGTCATCACCCTGAGCACCATCATGCTCATTGTGATCCAGCACATGGCCGCCAAGCTCGGTATTGCCACCGGAAAGTCGCTGGCGGTAAATATCCGGGAGCGTTTTGCCCCTCCTGTATCGGCCTTTCTGGGTCTCACAATTGTCCTGGCATGTGTTGCGACCGATGCGGCGGAACTTCTCGGAGGGGCAATCGGATTCAATCTTCTCTTCGGTATGCCGCTATGGTTGGGCGCTCTGTTCACGGTGCTAATCGAGGTCTTCTTGATCGTCAGCCAAAGGTATCACAGAATCGAAGTGATTATCGTCGGTTTTCTGGGGATCATCGGGTCTTGCTACATTGCGGAGGTTTTGATCGTCAAACCCGACTGGGCCTTGCTGGCACCGTCACTTGTCGTCCCCAGGGTCGACAGAGGAAGCATTTACGTGGCCATGGCTATTCTTGGCGCGGTCGTGATGCCCCACAACATCTTCCTGCACTCCAACGTCATCCATAGCAGGAAGTGGGGCATCTCCGAGGATGAGAAAAAAACCCTCTTACGTTACGAGAAGGTCGACACATTTTTCGCCATGCTCCTGGGATGGGTTATAAACGCGGCTATGATCGTCGTGGCGGCCGCCGTGTTTTCCCGAAACCATACGATGGTTGACAGCATCGAACAGGCGTCCGCCACACTGAAACCATTGGCCGGGCCGCTCGCGGGTCTGTTGTTCGCGGTTGCTCTCGTTTTCGCCGGTGTCGGCTCGTCCGTGACATCGTCCATGGCCGAAGTCAATGTGATCACGGGGTTCCTGGGTAAACCCGAAGACTCCCGGACGCGCCTTTACAGGATCTCCGTCTTTATCACGGCCATTCCGTCTTTCATGGTCATTCTTTTCACCCTAAACACCTTTCGTATTCTGATCTTCAGCCAAGTCGTATTGAGTATCCAGCTCCCCTTTACGCTGATTCCGCTGCTGATTCTCTGCCGTGACCGGGAAGTCATGGGCGGTCTCAAGAGCGGCAAACTCGAATTTTCTGCAGCTTTGATCATTTCCGCGGTAGTTGTCATCTTAAATGCCTATTTGCTTTACTCCACCGTTTCAGGGGGAGAGTGAAATGCAGGTATACAAGAAGATTCTGGTCGCCATAGACTGCTCGCAGGTAGACGAGGTCATCGTCAAACATGTGGCTGCCCTTGCGCGGCACAACAAAGCACAGGTCTGTCTTTTCCACGTCGTTCACTCCCACACCCTCGACCAGGATCGCGCGTTGCGTGAAGAGGCCGAAGAATGCCTGAAATCCCATCTTCGGACATTACGAGCTGAGGGTGTGGAGGCATACACAGTGATCCGTAGCGGTGAACCCGACACAGAGATATTGGAGGAAATTGAAGGAAAGGACTACGACCTTGTGGCGATGGCCACTCACGGTCATTCCTATATAGGCGATATTCTGTTTGGGAGCGTGTCCCGAACCCTCAAGCACCGTATCAACATACCGCTGCTGCTGATACGGGCTGATCGTTGAGCAAGGAAACGAAGAGGGCCACTCTTTCTGCTCTTGATTCCTGGGGGAAATTGTCTTGACAACTCAAATCGAGCATCTCTATCATCGTGGTGAAGGTTCAAGGCGCACGGAAAAGAATTTCGTCGTGTCTGACCAGAGGGTATTCCGCGGCGAACGGAGAGGTAATCCTAACATTAGTCCTAAGCTGCAACTTCTTCGTTAAGTTACGGAGAAAACGCATGTTGCCGACCAGTGGGGAGGTTTCTGACGAGTCCGCAACCGGAAATGGACTCCTCCGTCTTAACCATTAGCGGTAATTCCGTCAGTCTGCGTTAGGGGCGGTCGTTTCCCCAATTCTTATCAACAAAAAAGGAGGTTTTTTATGAGAAACGTCGGTAGAATGATCGTTGTCTGCGGGCTCCTCTTTTTGCTGGTGCCTGCCCTGACCTTCGGCCAGGATTTCCCCACTAAGCCCATCAGCATGGTTGTCACCTTTGCGCCGGGCGGAACCCTTGACATCGGCGCCCGCATCCTGGCGAGCAAGGCTGAAAAGTTTCTCGGCCAGCCCGTCATTGTCTCGAACGTCGGCGGCGGCGGAGGCTCGGTCGCCCTGGGCCAGATAAAATCGAAGGCCCCGGACGGGTACACCATCACTTGCTGCACCAGCACCGGCCTGATCCGGATCCCGCAACTGCGCGCGGTTCCCTATGGGCCTGATGATTTCATCCCCATCATGCATTTTGCAGCCGTGCAATCGGGCGTGGTGGTGAGATCGGACTCTCCGTTCAAGACCTTTAAAGACCTTGTGGAGTATGCCAGGAAAAACCCGGGAAAGGTGACCTATGCCACTTCCGGAGCCGGTTCGCCTATGCACATGGCAATGGAGTTCGTGGCGGCCAAAGAAGGGATCAAGTGGACCCATGTTCCCCAGACCGGGGGCGCACCCGGCCTTGCCGCCGTCCTCGGGGGGCATGTAACGGCCATGTCCGACAGCACCGAATGGCTTCCCCATGTAAAGGAAGGATCCCTGCGCCTGCTGGCCACTCACGGCGAGAGGAGGATGAGAAGCTTCCCGGATGTGCCCACATTCAGGGACTTGGGATATGACTTCATTAATGAGACCGTGTTCATGATGGCCGCGCCCAAGGGGACCCCTGAGCCGGTTATCAAGAAGCTGGATCAGGCGTTCAAGAAGGCGATGGAGGATCCTCAATTCGTCAAGACCATAACCAACCTGGAATTCGATGTCGCTTACCGGAATTCCGCGGATACGAAGGCCTACCTGAATGATGCGTACAAGCGTTTTGGGGAAATGCTCCAGAAGCTCGGTATTAAAAAGGAATAGGGAATGAAAACCCTGGATCTGACCAGCAGTTTTTTCTGGCTGGTATTTTCAGTCATCGTATTTGTCGGATCCCTCCATGTGGGGATCGGAAAACTGCACAACCCCGGGATGGGGTTCATGACGTTGGGAGCCTCGGGTATCCTCGGTATCCTCTCTCTTGTGCTCTTCCTGCAGGCGCTCCTGCGAGAAGAAGATAAAGGTCATGAACCCCTGTTCGCCGGGGGAGCCTGGAGACGGGTGATTTTTGTCCTGATCGTGCTTTTTCTCTACGCTTGGCTCATGCCCACCGTAGGCTACCTCATCAGCACCTTTATCGGAATGGCCCTCCTTTTTTGGGTCCTGGAAAAGAACAGGATAGGGATGGTTTTGCTCTCCGCGCTTCTTGCCACCCTCATAACCTATCTCATCTTTTCCAAGTGGCTCAACTGTGAATTCCCTGTCGGCTTTCTGGGGTATTAGGTTCATCATGGATTTCTTCAACAGCATTGCCTACGGCTTTCAGGTTACGTTTCAACCCGTCAATGTTCTGTTCTGCGGCATCGGCGTTCTGGTCGGAACCCTCGTCGGTGTCCTGCCGGGTATCGGTCCGGCAGGGGCCATGGCCCTGCTCCTCCCGGCGACGTTCAAGTTTTCCACGACCTCCACCATGATCATGCTGGCGGGCATCTACTACGGGGTACAGTACGGCGGCTCCACCACTTCCATTCTGGTGAATATACCGGGAGAAGCATCATCGGTTATGACCTGCTTAGACGGGCACCAGATGGCCTTACAGGGCAGGGCGGGCCCGGCCCTGGGGATAGCAGCGTGGGGCTCCTTCATTGCCGGGACTATAGCCAACCTAGGTCTGATGATCGTGGCCGTTCCGCTTGCCCACGCAGCCCTCGCCCTGGGTCCGCCGGAATATTTCTCCCTTATGTGCATGGGTCTGATGATCGTTACCTACCTTGCTCAGGGATCCGTCCTGAAATCAATCATGATGGCCCTGGTGGGGATTATCCTTGGAAGCATCGGGCTCGACCTTATTTCCGGTCTTCCCCGATTCACCCTGGGGATCAACGAACTGGCCGACGGTATTGACGTGGTTCCTCTGGTCATGGGGCTGTTCGGAATCGCGGAGATCCTGGAAAACCTGGAAGGAACCCTTAAGCAGGACGTTATCAAGACCCGCATACGAAATCTCTGGCCTTCTCTCAAGGATTGGATCGAGGCCAAGTGGGCCATCGTCAGGGGGTCCCTGATCGGGTTCATCCTTGGGGTCCTGCCCGGCGGCGGCGCGGTTATCTCCACTTTTGTCAGCTATGCGGTAGAAAAAAAGATATCGAAGAATCCGGAGAAGTTCGGTAAAGGTGCCATCGAGGGAGTCGCCGGCCCGGAGTCGGCCAACAACGCGGCTGCCGGGGCCTCGCTCATCCCCCTTCTTTCCCTCGGGATTCCCCCCAACCCTATCATGGCCATTTTCTTTTCGGCTTTGATTATCCACGGGCTCCAACCCGGTCCCCTCTTGATCCGGGATAATCCGGAGCTTTTCTGGGGTCTTGTCGCCAGTCTTTACCTGGGAAACGGACTCCTGCTGGTTCTGAATCTCCCGCTGATCAGCATATGGGTGAAAGTCCTGCAGATTCCTTACAAGATCCTTTTTCCGCTCATCCTCCTCTTCTGTCTCATCGGCTCCTTTACCATCAATAACGTCAACTTCGATGTATACGTGATGCTCATCTTCGGCGTTATGGGCTGGATCATGAGAAAATTCGGATACGAGGGGGCACCGCTGATCCTTGCCTTTATCCTGGGCCCCATGCTGGAAAATGCCCTTCGCCAATCCCTGCTCATCTCTCAGGGGAGTTTCCTGATCTTCGTGAACCGGCCCATTTCCGGCATCGCCTTGGGAGTGACCGCCTTACTGCTGTTCACGAATTTCATCCCCGCTTTTAAGAAGCAGCGCAAAGTGTATGACTCGTTTAAGGAGGCATGAGAAAAGGCGGGGGCAGGTGTCGGCATTCGTTGCAATGGACGCCTGGTTCTCGGTTCGTTGCAGTCAAAAATCCGTCTTTATGGACCATTAAGCCCAGTTACGCGCCAAAATCAAACGGAGCCAGAGGAGGAACGGAATATGGAACATGTTGTTCATTACGGGGAAGAACAGTTGACTTTTTCCATGCCGACGGGTTGGGAGCCACTCAGCCGGAGCCTTCCGCCCGAAAAAGAAGGTTCGGGTGTCACAGCCACTGATCTCACCAGTCAGGCTTTGATGCATCCGGTAGGCAAAAGCCCCGTCGGAGAGGTCCTCAAACCGGGAAAGCGCGTGGCCATTATAACGGATGACGGTACCCGGACAACACCTGTTAGGGAGATGCTGCCTCCCTTGTTGGAAGAACTGATGAGGAGAGGGATCCGAGAGGGGGATATCGATATAGTCGTGGGATTAGGTACCCATGCTCCCATGGAAGATGAAGCCTTAATAAAGAAGTTTGGGAAGGAGATTCTGAACGCCTACAGGGTCTCTCAGCACGATGCCAAGGCTGCGGACCTCGTGCCTGTCGGAAGGCTCCAGACAGGCGCAGAGGTTCGAGTGAATGCGATCGTTGCCGGGGCGGATGTACGGATTGGTGTGGGAAGCATCTTTCCTCATCCGATGAACGGCTTCGGGGGCGGACCGAAAATCATTTTTCCCGCAGTCTCGAACTACGATGCCATCCGTGAACATCACCTTGCGAAAACGATCCACCCCGGGAGCATTTTCGGAAATCTCCACGCGAACCCTTTCTATGACGAGGTTTCACGCGTGGCAGGAATGGCGGATCTCACCTATTCCTTGAACTGCGTGCACGACACCCAGATTAGACCCAGGGAGATTCTCTTCGGACCTTTTAGAGATGTTCATCAACAGGGAGCGGTTTTGTCAAAAGCGGTGTGCGGTATGACCTTCTCCCGAAAGTCCGACATTACGCTCATCTCAGCCTACCCGCATATGGAACCCTTTCAAATCTTCAAATCCTGCAACATCGGCTGCCTTGTCACCAAACCCGGCGGGACCGTGATACTTTTGGCGAAGACGAATGAGGAAATGCCCCGCAAGTTTGTAGAAGTATTCGAAGAGATACATTCAGCGTCGCGAGGTAAACTGCGTGAGTATATTATGGATAAATTCTCCTCAAACCAACTTCTGTTGGAAGGGGCTTCTGTGGATTTGAATTGCGCCCTCTTTTTTTCCAATTTCCTTAAACAGGAATATCGCGTAGTTATCGTCTCCAAGGAACTGGGAGACAGCAATCTGGACCGGATGAGATTCGTCCATTACGACAGCCTGGAAAAGGCCATTGAAGCTGAAAGCCACCGCCAGCCCACCGCTTTGGTCAATGTTTCCCCCTTAGGAGGTATCCTGCCCATTCTGCCTGAAGGACTGGACATGGGTTACGCTCCTTCGCCGGAGCATTCTAGCCGGAAGGGGGGAGGACCCGAAAGTCATTAAGAACATCCTCAAGCACCTGAGATTATGGCAAGCTAAGTCCTTCGATTCGCAAATGCGGGGTCTAGGGGGCTTCAGATCTGTGAATTGCTCCTTGAGCACTAAGTCCTGAGGGAATGAATACCTCACCGAATTTGTGACTCGATGGACTAAGCTCCGTCTCCACTTGAATCAGCGTGTGCAGGAATTTTACGGGATAGGGGTGATTGCTGCCGGGGGCGGGACAAACGCGCTTCTGTGCGCCTTGTTGGATTGTGGAGCACAAGCAAGGATCATGTGCGATGTGGCGGGCACCCTGAAGTCAATGGACATCATGACGCTCAGGACCGTTATGGTCAGGATGGAGGTGACAAACAGTCTTTTTGCCCAGACCTGGTTATCAGATCTCTTATATCCCGACCAGGCCACGTATAGCCATGACAGGCCCATCGCCGCCGCAACCGCAAAGTAGGCGTAACCCGTGTATCCGCCCAAGGTGAGCATCAGGGTGGCCCCCACGAAGGCCAGCATATAAGCTAAGACCTGGTTTTTTGTCGCTCCCACTCCCCGCTTGACCGGCAGCACCGGAATGGCCGCGGCCGAGTAGTCTTTATATCGGAAAATGGCGATGGCATAGGAATGGGGCATCTGCCACAAGCTGAAGATCAGCAATAATAGGACCGCTGCCATGTCGAAAGAGTTGCTGACTGCACAATATCCCGCCAAGGGCGGCGCGGCGCCCGCCAGGCTGCCGATCAACGTGGCGTAAACGGAGCGGCGTTTTAGGCACAGACTGTACACAACCACGTAGATCGTAAAACCGCTCAGCACAACAACAACGCAAAGAATGTTCGTTCCCGCCATGAGGAGTGCCGTCCCTGCAATGCCCAGCAAAGATCCATAGAGGACAGCTGCTCCAGGTGACATGAGACCTTTGGCAAGAACGCGGTTGCGTGTCCTGGACATCTTTCGGTCTATGTTTCTATCGATGAAATTATTGAAGACACAACCGGAAGCGACAACCAGGGACATGCCGATGAGGGCGGGCAGCAGAACGGCCATGTCGATGTGACCCCTGGAAGCCAGAAAGAAGCCGCCCGCTACGGAGATCAGGTTGCCGAAGATGATCCCCGGTTTGGTAACGAGCAAATATCCTTTGATCCTTTCAGGCAT
Organism: uncultured delta proteobacterium; assembly: GCA_963740905.1. GTDB lineage: Bacteria > Desulfobacterota > DSM-4660 > Desulfatiglandales > HGW-15 > JAFGDM01. Next base: position 130,610 of record CAVUFY010000012.1, on the reverse strand, counting down.
TTTCACATCATGCGGTAATTCAGATTATACATGATCCAGATCGTCCCGCCGACGAAAATGATCAGGATCAACAGGGTGAACAGCATAGCCAGAACGTTCCAACGCGCCGCCGATGAGGTATCCAGGTGCAGAAAGTAATGGAGGTGCACCAGCATCTGCACAATCGCCAAGCCAAAGATGCCAAACAATGTGGCTGGGCGCGACAGCACGCCGCTCATCACCAGAGCAAACGCAAGGACGGTCAGAACGATGGCGAGAATGAACCCGGTGGCATAGGACCCGAAACTCCCCCTGCTAGCGCCGTTGCTTTCGATTCCTGCTTGGGCCATTTACATAACCCCCTTGAGGTAGACAAAAGTAAATATACCGATCCAGACGATATCCAGAAAGTGCCAGAACATACCCCAGCGAATCAGGCGAGATTGGACGGCCGTGGTCAAACCCTTTGTGACGACCTGCCCGATCAGAACCGCCATCCAGATCAGGCCGAAGGTCACGTGGGTGCCGTGGGTGCCCACCAGGGTGAAAAAAGCCGAAAGGAAGCCGCTGCGGTCCGGACCATTGCCCTCGACGACCATTTGGTAGAACTCATTGACTTCCATGGAGATAAATCCGAGACCCAGCAGGAAAGTGACGGCGAGCCCTATCAGGACCAAGATCTTCTTATTATTGTGCATGGCCAGCACAGCCAGACCGCAGCTCGTGGTGCTGAAGAGGAGAAACATGGTCTCTCCGAATGCGTACGGCAGGCTAAACAGCTCCTTCCCTGTGGGGCTGCCGGCATATCCGTGCTCCAGCACCGCAAAAGTAGCGAAGATGGATGAAAACAGGATGAGGTCGCTCATGAGGTAAATCCAGAAACCGAAGGTGTATTTCGCCACAGTATCGGGGTGGACAAATTCTCCGGCATGAGCGGAGTTAAGGGTCAAAGCGTCGGCGCTCATCGTTCACACCTCCGGTGAGAGTTCTGGAGTGGCCGGGCCGCTTGTCGGCAGGATGGTCAGCCCGGAGGATACCAGCTGCTGATATCGCTGGTTCTCGGTTCGTTCAACTTCGGCGGCGGGTATCACATATTCCGTGTCGTCGTCGGATGCGCGGGCAATTACCGTGGAAAGCAGGACCAGGGCGGCAAGAATAGCCAACCACCAGATGTACCAAACCAGAGCGAATCCGAACAGGAAAGTGAATACTCCGATGATCAAGCCCGCAGCCGTGTTCTTCGGCATTTCGATGTCCTGGTATTGATCGGGCTTCTGGTATGCGAGGCCCTTTTCCTTCATATCCGTGAAGGCGTCGATGTCGTGCACGACGGGCGTTTTCGCGAAGTTGTAGACTGGGGAGGGAGAAGAAGTAGACCACTCCAGGGTGCGTCCGTCCCAGGGATCGCCGGTCAGGTCGCGGTTGGCGTGGCGTTCCTTGATGCTGACGTATAATTGCACCAACTGGGAGAGGATGCCCGCCAGGATCACGGCCGCACCTATGGCTGCGATGATCAGAGGGAACTGCCAGGCCGGATTGGCGTAATAGTCCATGCGGCGGGGCATGCCCATGAAACCCAGGACGTACAACGGCATGAAAGCAAGATAGAAACCGATGAACCAGCACCAGAATGCCCGTTTGCCCCACGCTTCGTTCAGGCGAAAGCCGATGGCCTTGGGGAACCAATAGGAATATCCGGCGAAGAAGCCGAACAGCGTGCCTGGGATCAGCATGTTGTGGAAATGGGCGATCAGAAACAGGCTGTTGTGGAGCACGAAGTCGGCGGGCGGAACGGCCAGGAGCACCCCTGTCATGCCGCCGATGACGAAGGTCGAGATGAAGCCCAGGGTCCAATACATCGGCGTGGTGAGTCTTATACGGCCGCGGTACATGGTGAAAAGCCAGTTGTAGATCTTCACCCCGGTGGGGATGGCGATCATCATAGTGGTAATGCCGAAGACCGCATTAACGTTGGGACCGGCCCCCATCGTGAAGAAATGGTGCACCCAGACGGTAAAGGAAAGGATCGTGATCACCGCGGTGGCGAAGACCAGCGATCGATAGCCGAACAGCCGTTTTCCGGAGAAGGTGGCAGCGACCTCCGAGAAGACGCCGAAGGCAGGCAGGACAACAATATACACCTCGGGATGCGCCCAGGTCCAGAACAGGTTGACATACATCATCATGTTGCCGCCTAGTGCGTTGGTAAAAAAATGCATGCCCAGATAACGGTCGAGGGCCAGCAGGAAAAGGGCGGCGGTCAAAACCGGAAAGGCCCAGATCATCAGCACGTTGGTGAAGAGAGTGGTCCAGACGAACATGGGCATTCGCATGAGCTTCATTCCGGGAGCGCGCATTTTCAGGATGGTGACAAGGAAGTTGATGCCCGTCATCAGGGAGCCGATACCGGCGATCTGAAAAGCCCATATCCAATAGTCTACCCCTGTGCCTGGGCTGTATCGCTGTTCCGTCAGAGGCGCATATCCCGACCAGCCGGCCTTGGAAAACTCGCCTACACCGAGCGATACCATGACCAGCAAGGCTCCCGCCACGGTCAACCAGAGGCTGATCGCATTCATAAAGGGAAACGCCACATCGCGCGCGCCTATTTGCTGCGGTACGACGATATTCATCAACCCGGCCAGAAACGGCATGGCCATGAAGACGATCATGATTGAGCCGTGCGCGCTGAATACCTGGTCAAAGTGGGCAGGCGGCAGATAGCCGTGCGACGCGCCTGCGGCAAGGGCCTGCTGGGAGCGCATCATGATGGCATCGGAGAACCCGCGCAGGAGCATGATGAGGGCCAGGATGATATACATGATGCCGATCTTCTTGTGGTCAAGGCTGGTCAGCCACTTTCTCCATAGGTATGTCCACTTCTTGTGGTAGGTGATCAGGGCCAGGATCACCACGGCCAACAACATCGCACCACCCACGGAACCAATAGTGATCGGATTTTCGTAAGGTATGGCTGAAAGGCTTAACTTCCCAAACATATCAACGTACCCCCGAAGCGTTGCGTATTCCCCCGGCAGAACTGAATTCCTTGCTCATATAGCCCGGTTTCGTAACCATGGGCCTGTACTTACCAAGGATGTATTCGAACAGATCAGGCTTCACCGAAGAGAAGTACGTTACCGGGTAGCCGAGGCTCGGCTTCGTGACTTCTTCAAATCGGGCAAGATCGAGTTTGTCCGGCGATTTTTTGGTTTTTTGCACCCACGCTTCAAATTCCTCCCGGGAAACGGCAATGGCCTTGAAATTCATGCCGGCGAAGCCACTGCCACTGAATTGCTGGTTCTGGCCGAAATAGACGCCGGGTTCATCAGCCATGAGATGCAACCAGGTCTGCATGCCTGCCATGGCGTAAATCTGGCTGCCCAGTTGCGGGATAAAAAAGGAAGTCATGACCGTGTCCGAGGTGATCCTGAAGTTCAGGGGAACCTTGACGGGAAAAACCAACTCATTGACGGTAGCGATATGATCATCCGGATAGATGAACAGCCATTTCCAATCCAGGGACACAGCCTCGATGCGTGCGTGTTTAACGGAGGAATTTATGGGCTTATAGGGGTTCAGACGGTGGGTCTCGCTCCATGTCAGAATTGCAAGAGCCGTGACGATGGCAATGGGGACCAGCCAGATGACCAAGTCGATCTTCTTGGAATAACTCCATTTGGGAGTGTAGGTCGCCTCGGTGTTGGAGGCCCGGTATTTCCGCAAAAACAAAATAACCATGACAAAGACAGGTATGACGACGATCAGCATGAGCCCGATTGCCGTGAGAATGAGGAACCGCTCGGCATCACCGACAGGTCCTTTGGGATCCAACAGGACTACAGTGCTGCAGCCCCCGAGGAAGACTACTGAGCAGAGTGACGATAATACGATCAAAACGCGGCGGCTTTTTCTCTTCATTGTCGGTCGTCTCAGAATAGTATGGATGTTCAGCAGTATCTTTCGATCATGCTTCAAGTGGAATGGGGTCAATGCTGTATTCCATGGCGGACAATACTGTACTTAGCGGATTGGCTCTTCTATTTTCTGCCGGACACGTTATTTTGCTGGAGAGATGACTGGATGGATTTTCGGTATGTCAAATAGGTACCGTGTCACCTGGCGTCAAATCTTCATGGGATCGATCCTAGGAGGTAAGCATGGACTGCACTAGAAGAGCTTTTATGAAGAATCTGAGCCTGGGAACCTTGGGTCTGGGTTTCGGAGTATCTGTCTTCCCGGGAGTTTACGAGTATGCCCAGGCCCAGACGAAAGCCGAGGAGCACGACCTTCACATGAAGGGAACGATAAATTTCAAAGGCTTCATCGCAAAAGAGGTCACTCCGAATGATGAATTCTATATCACTTCTTATTCAAGTACGGTCCCGGATATCAGCCTGGATAAGTTTCGCCTCAGGGTTGACGGTCTGGTCGAAAATCCGTACACCCTGACCTTCCAGGAAATAGAAGCCATGCAGGACACGCAAGAGTATGTCACACTGGAGTGCATAGGCAATCCCGTGGGAGGAAATGCCATCAGCAATGCTCTATGGGAAGGTGTGGCGCTCAGGAAAATTCTCGAAAAGGCGAATCCCAAACCGGGCGTCGTCAAAGCGGCCTTTTTTGCCGCCGAAGGCTACACCGATTCCATTCCCTTCGAGCTTGCGTTATCCGAAGAAGTATTTATAGCATTTCGGATGAACCAAAAGCCGCTGCCTCCGCGCCATGGGTATCCTCTCCGAGTTGTCGTCCCGGGGATATTCGGGATGAAGAATGTGAAATGGCTATCCAAGATCGAGTTGGTCAATTATGATTTCAAGGGGTACTGGGAAAAGCACGGGTGGTCTGATGATGCGGTCATCCCGCTCATGTCTGAAGTCCTCATGCCCATGGATGGAAGAAGCGTACCCCTAGGACATTATGTCATCGGCGGAATCGCTTTCGGCGGAAGAGACGGAATTAGCCGCGTCCAGGTGTCCGTTGACGACGAGAACTGGCAGGACGTGGAGTTGAAGCCGCCCCTGTCCAAGTGGGCGTGGACTTTATGGCGTTACGATTGGACCCCGGCCCGAGAAGGAGATTTTTCAATCCGGGTGCGTGCCTTTGACCGGTCGGGGAAACCGCAGGAATCACCGTCGCTTCTGGGAAGGGTCCTGGGTACCTATCCGGACGGTGCCAGAGGCATTGAGACCATCCATGTTGCCGTGAGAAAGCCCTGACTTCCATGCCGGGAGTATTGTTTTTACAACCCTGGCTCAGGCCCTGCCCGTCCTAACGGATCCCCCACAGAATAAGGACCCCACCCGGCGCCTGCTGTACGAAGAGTCCTTCCGATAAGGGCTATCTTTCAGGTATCCCTTGGTTGGATGCTCTCAGCAAGAATGGTTGCGACTCTGAAGAGACCTCCACGGATCAGCTTTGGAGAGATCTCCTCTGCCGCCAGAGATCTGCATGAGGTGATTGGGGATGATCAAAGCGTGAGTCAAAAGATGGGACGAATGTTTCTTTACGGACAGGCCGAAGCTATGCTATTTGGGATCAAAGATTTTGAATCTTAAGGAAGTTGAGACATGGATACTCTATTCAAAGATCGAGACACCGGAAAGGTGATGGAAAAGGTTGATGTGATCGATGCCCACACGAAAAGCGTGCTGGGCACCCTTGAGGGTCTTCGAGCCCTGGATTGCCTCAAATTCGACAACCGAACCCTGGATACGGACCTCTACGAGCTGACCATGGTAGCCGGGTATCTCGTCTCGAGTAAGGCAAAACAGAGAGCTTGCTTTGATTTGTACTATCGCGAGAATCCGGACGGCGGCGGCTTCTGCGTTTTTGCCGGCTTGGAGAGTCTAATCCGCTATGTCAACAATCTTAAGCTTTATCCGGATGATCTCGATTATCTGGCGGGCATCGGAATCTTCTCAAAAGAAGCCCTGGAAAAAATCGCCGGAGGAATCCGATTTACAGGAGACATTTGGGCTGTTCCCGAGGGCACCGTGGTCTTTCCCAATGAACCGCTGATACGGGTGATGGGTCCTATAGCTGAGGCTCAGATTCTTGAAACAACGCTGCTGGCCATGGTGGGCCATCAGACACTGATTGCCACCAAAGCCGCCCGACTGAAGACGGCTACCCGGGGGGCGCCGGTAATAGATTTCGGCACTCGTCGGGCCCACGGTGTGGAAGCGGCTCTGTACGGTGCGAGAGCCGCCTATATCGGAGGCTGTGACGGCACATCCAATGTGAGGGCCGGGAAACTCTTCGGAATCCCTGTGCAGGGAACCCACGCTCACAGTTGGGTGGAAAGCTTCGACCAGGAGATTGACTCCTTCAGAACTTTTTCCGAGATATTCCCTGACAGCTGTGTTCTGCTTGTGGACACTTATGACGTGGTGGAAGGAATGCACAACGCCATCAGGGTCGCGGATGAAATGCGCAGGGCCGGAAAGACCCTAAAGGGCATAAGGATCGACAGCGGCGATTTGGCTTACTATTCGAAGGTGGCCCGGGCCATGCTGGACGAGGCAGGGTTCCCTGAGGTTAAGATCCTGGCCAGCAGCGACCTGGATGAATGGCTTATTGAGACGTTACGAGATCAGGGTGCGCGAATCGACATTTGGTGCGTCGGGACAAAGCTGATGACCTCGTACCAGACACCTGCACTGGGCGTCGTTTACAAGCTCATGGCGGCTGACAGGGGCGACGGGAAACTTCTCCCCAAGATCAAGATCTCCCAGAACCCCGAAAAGGTGACCAATCCGGGAGTGAAAAAGATCTTCCGCTTTTACACCGTCAAAGGGCGCATGATGGGAGACCTCCTCACCGACGTGGATGAACCGATTCCCGGGAGCGCAACCGTAGTGGCCCATCATCCCATGTACGATTACATGAAGAAAACCTACAAACCCCCTTTTTATGCCCGGGAGATCATGATTCCTATTTTCAAGGAAGGCAGACAAGTCTACGATCCGCCTTCTCTCGGCCGGGTCAAGAAGCATGCAGAGGAAGAACAGGAGAGCCTGGAGGAAGAGACCAAACGTTTCATCAATCCCCACATTTACAAAGTCTCCCTTTCAGATAACCTTTTCCACATCAAGAAGAGGCTTCTCACCTGGCACCAAACGAATTCTGCGAATGGGAAGTAGAGACACGTTTCAAGAAGGGAGGACCGTGCCATGCCGGAAAAGGAATCGATGCCTCCGGTGAGCTTTATCAAGAGCATTATCCTGGATGACCTGAAGACCAACAAGTACGGTGGTCGCGTTCATACCCGGTTTCCACCAGAGCCGAACGGCTACCTGCATATTGGTCATGCCAAATCGATTTGCCTCAACTTCGGCTTGGCCTCGGAATTCGGGGGGCTTTGCAACCTTCGCTTTGACGACACCAACCCCAGCAAGGAAGAGATCGAGTATGTGGAGTCCATCAAGGAGGATGTCCGCTGGCTCGGTTTCGACTGGGACGATCGGGAGTTCTACGCATCGGACTACTTTGAAAAACTCTACGAGTTCGCGGTAAGGCTCATCAAAAAAGACAAAGCCTACGTTGATGACTTGAACGCGGATCAAATCAGAGAGTACCGGGGAACTCTTACGGAATCAGGTAAAGAGAGCCCTTACCGGAATCGAAGCATCGAAGAAAGTCTGGATCTGTTCGAGCGCATGAAGGCAGGCGAATTTCCGGATGGTTCCCGCGTCCTGCGGGCAAAAATCAACATGTCCTCGCCCAATCTGAACCTGAGAGATCCGGTCATGTACCGGATTCTTCATGCAGATCACCACCGGACGGGCAGCCGGTGGTGCATTTACCCCATGTATGACTTCGCCCATGGGCAGTCCGATTCGATCGAAGGGGTCACTCATTCCATTTGCACCCTCGAGTTCGAGGATCATCGCCCTCTATACGATTGGTTCCTCGACGAACTGGAGATCTACCATCCTCGGCAGATCGAGTTCGCTCGTCTCAATCTGACCCATACCGTGATGAGCAAACGAAAGCTGCTGGAGCTCGTGAAAGAAGAGTATGTCACAGGGTGGGATGACCCCCGCATGCCGACCGTTTCCGGACTGCGTCGCCGAGGGTACACTCCGGAGTCCATCCGGAATTTCTGCGACAGGATCGGCGTGGCAAAGCGAGACAGCATGGTAGACGTGGCTCTTCTCGAGTATTGCCTCAGGGAAGACCTGAACAAGAGAGCGCCCCGGGTGATGGCCGTGCTGCGCCCTCTTCGACTGGTGATCGACAACTACCCGGACGAGGGGGTTGAAGAACTGGAGGCACTGAACAATCCGGAAGATCCACGCCAGGGGACCCGGAAGATCCCGTTTTCAAAGGTCCTTTATATTGAGGAGGAGGATTTTCTCGAGGCGCCGCCCAGCAAGTTCTACCGCCTGTCCCCAGGCCGGGAAGTTCGATTGCGGTACGCCTACTTCGTTAAATGCGTAGACGTCACGAAAGACCCGAAAACCGGGAAAGTCACCGAAGTCCACTGCACCTATGACCCTCAAACCAGGGGTGGAGACGCCCCCGACGGACGCAAGGTTAGGGCAACCCTTCACTGGGTCTCCGCCCGCCACGCCGTTCCTGCACAGGTGCGCCTCTACGACCACCTTTTTGCTAAAGCAGATCCCAACGAAGTTGAAGAAGGGGGTGACTTCAAGGCCTATCTGAATCCCAAGTCGCTGGAAACCGTTGCTTCATGCAGGGTGGAACCGAGCCTGAAGATCGCTTCCCCTGGAGCTCATTATCAATTTGAAAGACTGGGTTACTTCTGCGTGGATCGTAAAGATTCCAGGCCGGACAACCTCATATTCAATCGCGCGGTAAGCCTTCGGGATGAGTGGGCCAAGATCCAGCGCACGGAGCAAGAAGCAACCAAGGTTCCGGAGAGCACCCAGGGCGTCCCCTTTACGCCTCAAATAACCATCGACGATTTCTCCAGGGTCGATCTGCGAGTAGGTATGGTTAGGGAAGCGACCCTCGTGCAAGGAGCCGACAAGCTGGTGAGGCTTATGGTCGATCTGGGGGAGGGCCGTCTGAGGCAGGTGTTTGCCGGCATACGGTCCGCCTACCCCGAACCGGAGAAACTTCTAGGCAAAAGAGTCATGGTCGTCGCAAACTTGAAACCCCGTCAGATGAAGTTCGGCATTTCTGAAGGCATGATTCTGGCCGGGTTTGGCAAAGGGCGTATCGGTATTGCGACTTTTGACGGTGAACTGTTCCCTGGAGACAAGGTATCCTAATGCAGGCCTTTGGCCGCGACCAAAGGCTGTGCGGGCCCCGCCGGCCTCAGAACACCCCCGGCTTACCTCTTGCGGCACACGTTTCCTGGAAGATTTCTTTTCTTGTGACCCCCCCTACCGGACATGCGGAGGCGCGAAGCCCGAGGATAAGCCGACCCGGGAGAGCAAGACAAAGATTAGGCAGTACCCTGACCGCCTAAGATCAATAAGCCCACTAGAAAATGATCTTTGAATCGACCCGAAACGTCTCTCGTGATGTGACGAATTTGCGTCTTCAGATAGTCAGGAGGTTTGGTGAGATCATCCCGGTGATATTTCATCTCCACCATGAGACCAACTTCCAGATGTTTCAGCAGATCGGAATCACTCTTCACCAGAATACACATCCCTTGAGAGGACAGATCCCAAATCCGGAATTGATAGATGGTCTCCATGCCTCCTACGACGAACTCGACGCTGAAATACTTGTCGATCCGCTCCCGAGGCTCTGACCTTCGCTCTGTGATGACCCCTTTCGTACGCGCTCCTGTTCTAGCCGTAAAAAACAAATACAAGGCTTGAATATGTCCTCGCACCTCACAAGTCGGTCAGGATTTGTCGCAAACTCCCCCGATCCTGATTTGAGATTTCCACAAGGCAGAGGCCGATTCCGAATGCCGAATCGTCTTCAGCCATGCAGTAAGCATCCGCCCACACCACCTTCCCTAAAACCCCTATGGCTTGGTGCTTGCCCGGCGAGACGGACATGCGGTAGGTTTCGTTCAACCTGAGAGGCTCTTCACAGAGAACAAAGAGTCCTTCTGCGCTAATGTTTCTGATCTCTCCGTTGATTGTGCCGTGTTCGGCCACGATCGTGATCGGCCAGTTCACTTCCTTTCTGGGATGCTTGCGGTTTTCCTGATCACCAGCCAAAGTGTCCCTCCGCGCTTGAGATTCTCCAGCACTGCCGCATCTTCGATCAGGCCCATTGGCAAGGTCGAACAAAAAACCCCTTCGCTTTCGGACCGGAATTTCAGTCACCCTTTGCGATGAGTTAAAATTGTCGTAATTTTATTCAATTTTGGCTTATAAGTCAACACTAAAGAAAAAGCAGACACAAGCTCGCTAATCACTGCGACTCATGAAACCTGGTAAGATAGGAGTGGAAGGTCTCGACCCTCTTAGGCCCTCGGGCTGGAGATTGCTTTGTGAAATTCGGGTTGCTTAATCGTCCTAGTCCTCATCATCATCCTCGTCATCGTAGCCGTAATCATCGTCATCCTCGTATTCTTCTTCAACGTCCTCCAGCACCTCATAACTCGTGATCCGGATGCGCTTCGTGCCGTCTCTATCTTCCCTCACCATTCCGGTAACCTCAACGTCCTCGTCAAGGAAATCGAACAGTTCTTCGCCCAGTTTATTCATTTCCACGAGGTAATCGTCATCGTCCGTAGAAATGCTTATGGCAACCACGTTGTCTTCGTTGTCCCACTCACTTGGGACGACGAAGCCCACGACGGTCTCTTCTTTTGGAGTCTTGTCCTTTTTCATTTTGGTCAACCCTTTCGTTTCATCATAAGCCCCAACCGACCGGAGCGATTGGCGTGCATATAACACGAAAACATTTCGGCTTTCAGGTGCAGAAAATATCCTTCCTTTTTCGTTGTGTCAATGAGGTCTGCAAGGTCTCATCCTGTTCTCTCAGAGAATAGACTGGGGCATTTTAGCTCGCCTCGCCCGCCGTGGATTTTCTTCAAGAAAGGAAGCGACCACGAGGCAGCCTGCACTTGCATCCCGTAGGAGGAAGACCATAGATCTTTTGGATGGTTGAGAAGAGAAATATTTGACACCCTTCAGGGTAATGATATAGAACATGCCGGGTGGTAAAGGCGGATCTTTCGAAAGCGTCAAAGTGAAGTAAAACAGGTGCACAAATGTGCCTGATGATTCCATGAACGAATGGGGTGAGTGGAGGGACTTGAACCCTCGGCCTCTGGGGCCACAACCCAGTGCTCTATCCAATTGAGCTACACCCACCATCTGTTTTGAGTGGAATCTAGCACATTTTTTGTATTTTGCAACAAAAAGTTGATTGCTGAAAGTGACCAGTTTTATGCTGCCGGATGAGACAAGAGAGCTGTTACAGAAAATACCTGCGGTGGACCGTCTCCTGAACGCTCCGGTGCTCATGGAGCTCGGGCCGGTATATCCCCGCGCCCTCATCCTAAAAGCCGTACATCAAGTTCTGGAGAGCATCCGGCAGGAGATAAAAACGGCCCACGGTTTTGAGGATCCCTCAAACCTGAGCGTGGAGACGGTCTCACGAAGGGTGGCGGAAAGGTTGAAACTTCTAGATCGTCCCAGTCTCAGGCCGCTCATCAACGCAACGGGGGTTGTGATCCACACCAACCTTGGCCGATCTCTCTTAGCAGAAAGAGTCCTTCTTAGGTTCAAGCCTTTGGCCGGCGGTTTCAGCAATCTGGAATTCGACCTCGACAAAGGAGAGAGAGGGAGTCGGTACAGTCACGTCGAAGGGATTCTCAAAGAAATCACGGGTGCTGAAGCCGCCATGGTAGTTAACAATAATGCTGCGGCAGTCCTTTTGGCGCTGGATTCGCTGGCGAAGGGAAAAGAGGTCATAGTATCCCGGGGCCAACTTGTGGAAATAGGCGGATCCTTTCGCGTTCCGGATGTGATGAAGAGGAGCGGCGCCAGGATGGTGGAAGTGGGGACGACAAACAAAACCCACGTGCGAGACTACGAGGAGGCCATCGGTCCTGAAACGGCCCTTCTCCTTAAGGTTCACCAGAGTAATTTCCAAATAGTCGGTTTCACGGAACACGTGGACACCACCATCCTGATCAGTCTGGGTCGCAAATACGGGATACCCGTTATGGAGGACCTGGGCAGCGGATGCTTTGTGGACCTTTCCAAGTTCGGTCTTCCTAAGGAGCCGACTGCCCAGGAAGTCATATCCCAAGCCGTGGACCTGGTCACGTTCAGCGGAGATAAAATGCTGGGAGGGCCCCAGGCCGGGATCATCCTGGGGAAGAAGACCCTGGTGGAGACGATCAAGAAGAACCAACTCACACGCGCTCTTCGAATTGACAAACTGACGCTTCTCGCGCTTGAAGAGACCCTGCGGATTTACAGGGACGAAGAGACCGCCCTTCGAGAGATACCTACTCTTCGAATGATCCTCCAGCCCATCAAATCTCTTAGAGCCAAGGCCAGGCGCCTGTTCAGGATGATCGGCAATATTGACCCACAGAACTTTGTTCTTCGCCTGGAGGAAGGAAACTCCATGGTGGGGGGAGGAGCGCTCCCTCTTCTTGCCATGCCCAGTTGTCTTCTTTCCCTTTCCCCAGGGGCCCTTTCGGCGCACACCATGGAGGAACGGCTGAGGGCTTTTGATCCCCCCATCATCGCCAGGGTCGAAAAGGACCGTGTGTTGCTCGACGTGAGAACCATCCAGGAGCATGAACTCCGCGCCGTTGCGCAGGCTGTTAGAGCACTCGAATTAATCTTGCAATCACCTTCCCCCTTGATTTAGACTCCAAACATCCTCGTTTTGTTGCGGCTGAAGCTCTTGTTTGGCATGTGGTTCCGGGAGGGACCAAGTTGACAAAGCAGAGTGAAAGCCATAGTTTTCAAGTGGTTGAGGCGGCGACGTGGAAAAGATCATTGAGAAAGCCCTCCGTGAAAGTATGAAGGCCAAGGAAGACTTCGTCAGAGAGAACGGGCGAACCCTTGTACTTCTCGCTGAGAAGATCTCTTCAGCCTTCACAGGTGACCGCAAACTGATGATTTGCGGAAACGGAGGAAGTGCGGCAGATGCTCAGCACGCCGCAGCCGAATTTGTGAATCGCTTCATGCTGGAACGTCCTCCTCTTCCGGCCATAGCCCTGACCACGGATACCTCAATCATCACCAGCATAGGGAACGACTATTCCTTTGATGATATTTTTTCCAAACAGGTGAAGGCGATCGGCATGGAGGGGGATGTTCTTCTGGCCATCAGCACGAGCGGCAACGCGGCGAACGTGATCTCCGCCGCCAAGGCTGCCCGCGGGTTGGGAATTTATACGGTCGCTTTGACCGGTCGAGACGGGGGACGACTGGGTACGCTGGTAGATATGGGCTTGGTGGTTAAAAGCAATACGACTCCGAGGATTCAGGAAGTCCATTATTTTGTCCTTCATATGATATGCCAACTGGTAGACTATCTCCTTTTCCAGCAGGACATCAAGGAGGACTGAACCTCCGTGGAAAGGGATTAGTGAAGGAGTGACTCTGCGTGAGCAGATGTCAGTAAGGAGAAAGCGTGCCGAATTGGAAGCCTATCGAGCTCGGGGGCGTGCATTCTTATCCCCTGGCCCGGAGGACGAGCAAGGTCAGATTCGACGATTTCGGTAAACCGTGGCGTCCGGGGGGCGGACTTGATCAATGGCTTCGGTTCCTTCCGGATATTTTGGCCGCCAAAGATTTCAGGAACGCGGTTGCCAGCATCGTCCGTGCAGTGAAAGACGACAGAATGATCCTCCTGGCCATGGGCGCCCATGTCATTAAAGTGGGACTCAATCCCCTGCTCATCGATCTTATGGAAAGGGGCATTATCCGGGGGCTTGCCATGAACGGAGCGTGCATGATCCATGATACGGAGATCGCCATGGCAGGACATACTTCTGAAGATGTGGCCGCCCAACTGGCAGAAGGCCGCTTCGGAATGGCGGAAGAACCCGCGACTTTTCTCAACAAGGCCGTCGGGAAGGCGGCAAAGGCCGACACAGGCCTCGGCGCTGCCGTGGGTGCAGAGCTTTCCCGTGAAAACTTTCCCTATGGTAGCTGCAGCCTGCTGGCCCGCGCCTTTGAGCTGGATGTGCCGGTGACCGTCCATGTGGCCATCGGGACGGATACCATCCATTTTCATCCAAGCACGGATGGTGCTTCTGTCGGCAAGGCAACTCACATGGATTTCCGTCTTTTTGCCAGCCTTGTTTCCCGGCTTGAAGGCGGCGTGTACATCAATCTCGGCTCCGCCGTGATCATGCCGGAAGTATTTTTGAAAGCCCTCTCTTTGGTGAGGAATTTGGGGCATGAAGTGAAAAACTTCACCACCATCAACATGGACTTTATGAGACATTACCGGCCCATGGCCAATGTGGTCCATCGACCTACTCTGGAGGGAGGCAAAGGATATCTCTTTATCGGCCACCACGAAATCATGTTCCCGCTCCTTGCGGCCGCAGTCATGGAAGGCTTGGCAGGAACCGATTGAAAAGAAAGGGAAGATAAAATGCCCATTTATGAATACCGTTGCAGGAAATGCCAGAGAGAATTTGAGTGCCTTGTGCTAGGCAAGGAGACTGATGTTTGCTGCCCCGACTGCAAGGGCAAGAGGGTTGAAAGGCTGATGTCTGCTGCCAGCTTCAAGAGCAGCGGAAAGTATGTTTCTTCCGCCTCTTCATCAGGATGTGCCTCCTGTTCGGGGGGCTCCTGCAGTTCGTGTCACTAGTCGCCGTCACCGGCCCGGGGCTTCATTTTCGCGCAAAATCTGGGGTAATCCGGGATCTTTCAGCCCTGGGGGAGAATCCTTGTTTCGCATAGGCTTCGGATATGATGCTCATCGCCTGGTGGAAGGACGCGCTCTTGTCCTGGGGGGCGTGTCCGTGCCTCATAGCCGTGGGCTGCTCGGGCATTCAGACGCCGACGTTTTGACCCACGCTGTGATCGACGCCATCCTGGGTGCTCTCTGCCGAGGGGATATCGGCCAGCATTTTCCAGACTCGGATCCGGCCTATAAGGACGCGAACAGCCTCTCGCTCCTTCGCAATGTCATGGATTGGGTAAACGAAGAAGGCTATAGCGTGAACAACGTGGATTCCACCCTTGTCGCTGAAAAGCCTCGCCTCGCTCCTCACCTCCCCGTTATGAGAGAGAAACTTTCCAGCATCCTCGGGGTTCAGCCCCGGCAAGTGAGTATCAAGGCGAAGACTTCGGAGAAAATGGGCTTTTGTGGCCGGGAGGAAGGGATAGAAGCCTTTGCAATCGTCTCCCTTACCAGAGAATGCGAATGTCCCTGAAACTGTACAACACTGCCACCCGCAGGAAAGAAGAGTTCCAACCTTTGGTAGAAGGAAAGGCGGGCATCTATGCATGTGGCGTCACGGTGTACGACCTGTGCCACGTCGGCCATGCCCGGTCAGCCGTTGTTTTTGATGTCCTTGTCAGGTATCTCCGCTCAAGGGGATTTGAGGTTACTTATGTCCGGAACTTCACTGACGTGGACGACAAGATCATCGAGAGAGCAAGGCAGTCAGGAAAGGATCCAAAGGACCTGGCCCAGGAAAACATCGACGCCTTCTACCAGGACATGGGCGGTCTGGGCGTGCTTGCTCCGGACAGGGAACCTAGAGCCACGGAATTCATCGATCCAATGATCGAGATGATTCAGACTCTGATTGACAAAGGATATGCCTACGTCCGGAACGGGGATGTCTTCTTTGCCGTGGAGTCCTTTAGAGATTATGGAAAGCTTTCTGGAAGACGGCTGGAAGATATGCAGGCTGGAACCCGGGTGGCTGTGGACGAGAAGAAAAAGCACCCCATGGACTTTGCTCTCTGGAAGGGAGCGAAGCCGGGTGAGCCCTGGTGGCCCAGCCCCTGGGGCCCCGGAAGGCCGGGTTGGCACATCGAGTGTTCCGCGATGAGCGGCTTTTACCTCGGCCCGAGCTTCGACATCCACGGAGGCGGGAAAGATCTGCTCTTTCCGCACCATGAAAACGAAAGAGCCCAGTCCATGGCCGCCACCGACGGACAATTCGCCCGCTACTGGGTCCACAACGGCTTCGTCACTGTGGAGTCGGAGAAAATGTCCAAGTCCCTGGGCAATTTTCTCACGATCCGTGATGCCCTGAAGAGTTACCACCCCGAAGTCCTGCGTTTCTTTCTCCTTTCCAAACAATACCGACATCCTTTGGATTTCGGCAGAAGCGCGGTCCTCGACCTTCAGTCCGGTCTGGTCAGAATTTATAGGGTTTTGCAGAGGCTCGATAACTTGCTTGGCAAGGAAGGAGACGCGAGATCGCTGCCCTTGAAGGGCTCTTTGCTCAAGGTGGAGGAGCACACCCTGCTCGGCAAGTTCGCTCAGTTCATGGATGATGATCTGAATACGCCGGGTGCCATTGCTCTCATCTTTGAAACAGTGACCGAGATGAACAAAGTGATGGATGCAGGCCCGAACGAGCAAGGGAAGAAGGCCCTGAAAGCGGATCGACTCCAACTTTATCTGGCCGGAAAGGTTTTGGGAATTCTGGAAGAAAGACCTGAGGAATTCTTCGAGGAAGTTGCCACCCCTTCTGAAGGCATCGATACGGCGGAGATCGAAGAGCTCATCGAGGAAAGGGCAAGTGCCCGAGCTCGAAGAGATTGGGCAAAGGCAGATGATATTCGGGATCGGCTTAAGAGCCGAGGCGTCATACTGGAAGACGGGTCGAATGGTACTACCTGGCGCCGTGATGTCTGAGAATGGCAGGCCGTATTGAGCGATGAGTGATTTTAGGTTAGTGTCGGACTTGGTGCCCCGTGGGGACCAACCCAAAGCCATTGAAGACCTTGTGGAGGGAGTGACAAGAGACCTCAAACATCTTGTGCTCCTCGGCGTCACCGGCTCAGGAAAAACATTCACCATGGCCCACACCATTGCGCGCGTCCAGAAATCCACCCTTATTATCGCTCCCAACAAGACCCTGGCGGCTCAACTCTTCGGCGAGTTGAAGAGGTTCTTTCCTCACAATGCAGTGGAATATTTTGTCAGCTACTATGACTACTACCAACCGGAGGCCTACATACCACAGTCAGACACCTACATCGCAAAAGACGCCCACATCAACGAACAGATCGATAAAATGCGCCATTCAGCCACTCGCTCTTTGCTCGACCGGGACGATGTCATCATTGTCGCGAGTGTTTCCTGCATCTACGGTCTGGGCTCGCCGGAAGCTTACCACAACATGCTGCTCTGCCTTGAAAAAGACAAATCCATTCCCAGGGAAGAGGTGCTGAAGAAGCTTGTGGAGATCCATTACGAAAGAGGAGACTACGACTTTTCTCGCGGGCGCTTCCGGGTCCGGGGGGACGTGGTGGATATCTACCCCGTTCACGAAGAAGATCGTGCGGTGCGCGTCCACTTTTTCGGAGATCTTATCGAGACCATACAGGAAATTGATCCTCTCACTGGTAAGGCGACCGGGGAAATCGGCCGCATCACCATATACCCGGCTACCCACTATGTCACTACACCGGAGATTAGGCAAAGGGCCATTGCGCACGTCAAACAAGAACTCAAGGAGAGGATAGAATTCTTTCGCTCCCAAAATAAGCTTCTCGAGGCCCAGAGGATTGAAGAACGAACCCTCTTCGACCTCGAGATGATGATCGAGATGGGTTACTGCCATGGGATTGAAAACTACTCCAGGCACCTCACCGGAAGGGCCCCCGGCGAGCCTCCCCCCACGCTGTTGGACTATTTCCCCAGGGACTTTCTGGTCATCATCGATGAAAGTCATATTACGGTGCCTCAGCTCAACGGCATGTACAACGGAGACCGATCGCGAAAGGAGACCCTTGTCCGGTACGGTTTTCGCCTCCCTTCCGCTCTTGACAACAGGCCCCTTAAATTTGAGGAGTTCCAAGCGAGGATTCATCAGGTTATCTTCGTTTCCGCCACACCCGGCGCTTACGAATTTGAGCGGGCGGAGATGGTCACCGAGCAAATCATCAGGCCCACGGGCCTGGCGGATCCTGAAATCCTGGTCAGACCGGCCGCAAATCAGGTAGATGACCTGCTGGGCTGGATAAGGGACAGGATCCAGAAAGCTGAGCGCATTCTCGTCACCACCCTCACCAAGAGCATGGCGGAAGATCTCTCCGATTACTACGCGGACCTCGGAATTCGGGTGCGATATCTCCATTCGGACGTCAAGACCATTGAGAGGATGGCGATCATCAAGGATCTCCGTTTGGGGATCTTCGACGTCCTGGTGGGGATCAATCTTCTGAGGGAGGGCTTGGATCTCCCGGAGGTCTCCCTTGTCGCTATCCTCGATGCGGACAAGGAGGGCTTTCTCCGATCTGACAGATCTTTGATCCAGACCTGTGGTCGTGCCGCAAGGAACATCCACGGTCTGGTGATTCTTTATGCGGATCAAATTACCGGGTCTATGGCCAGGGCCATCGAGGAGAGTGACCGCCGGCGTCAGCTTCAGTTGGAATACAATAGAGTTCATCAGATTACGCCCGTCTCCATTCAAAAGTCCATTGAAGACATCCTGGGTTCTCCTTACGAGGCGGATTATGTGACTGTGCCGCTCGTGAAAGAGGAAGAGGCTCTCTACCTTGGCCCGGAGGTGATCGAGAAGCAAATCAAGACGCTCGAGAAAAAGATGAAAGAGGCGGTAAAGAAGCTGGAGTTCGAACAGGCCGCGCGCTGGAGAGATGAGATCAGAGATCTGGAGGCGCGACAACTGGAAGTCATGGGGCAGTAAGCATGGCTTTTCTGTGGCGGAATTCGCTTTCTTGAGTTATACTGTGTTTCCCTTTATATGATCCGCACCAGAAAGGAACCCACATGGGAGACGTAGAGGAGATACCCAAAGAAAGCCAGAGGATTGCCAAGGAGATCGAGACTGTTTTTGAGAAGTTTTACGCCGGGAAGGCAGCCTACTCGAAGGGGCAGTTCTATCGGGGAGAGTTCTACCTTCGAACCGACTATCTTCTGGTCGTTGTGGACGGGATGAAGAATATCCTCGTCAGCTTTGCAGACCACACCCGTCCCAGCTATGCCGCCCTTTTCTCCTTTATGCTGGAGGATGTCAAGGGAACAAACCTCTGCATCTGCGAAGATTACAAGACCGATGAGGAAGGAAGTATGGTCTTTGACGAACTGGATGGAAGCAGCACCGCCGCAATCATCTGGGACGAAAAGGATCGATACTATTCTATGCTCAGGGGCAAGGTCGAAAGTGTCGTTATCCGGAGGCTGAAGAAGGGAAAATCCTGAGTCCCAATCAAGAATCCGAGCCGGGCCTATCCCAAGATGACGGAATTTCGGCGGTTCTTCCGTTTTTTGTCGGTTATTCCATTTCACGCCTGAAGATTTCATCCTAAAGCTAACTCAGTTAATCAAACCTGAAATCAGCCTTTCTTAGCCTTCATATATCATGGTCCGGATCTTGCATTAACATCGCCTCTGTCTGGTAAGTCTCTTATTCTATTAGCGTGTTTGGTTTTCAGTGGCTCTTCCAACCAGGCGGAACCCATGCACAGAAGCGACTTGAGACTATAAACAAGGGGTGAGTGATTTCGCGACCATGTCCATCAGTCATTTCCTTCAATGGCAACCCAACGTATTCTTGTATCGCAGGCTCGGCTGGAGTTTCGCCGGTAACTATCTCTTCTTGCTCGGGAGCCTTTACTATTTTTTCAGGGCTGTAGACAGGGAAAAGATCTCTCTCTCCGTCCGTAATGCTTTTGGACACGGAACGAGTGCCCCTGATCTAACGCGGCTCGAAGCAAGGATTCTTCGCGGAATTCTTTCCCATTATTTCGAGAAGATGCTTAATGCCTATCGGGATGTTTCCGGACTCACCACATTCCTTCGGAATTGTATTAGTGCCCCTTCTTTGCCCAAGCTGGACGAAGCGCTGAGACGCAATAAAGGCGTTCTGTTCGTCACCGGCCACTATGGCGGAATAGAATACATCCCAATTTTTCTTGCTCTTCATCACTATCCTGTCTCGGTAGTGTTTAAGTGTGCCACAAGCCAGCTGAAAAAGATGCTCCATGCAAGGGCAGAAGAGCTAGGTATCAAGGTGATCGATCCGGGACAGGGAAATACAGTGGGCGCGATATTTAAGGACCTGAAAGCCAACCGCATCGTTTTCATTGAATGTGATGAGATAGAGGCTTGGAGACCCTCTCAGAAAGAGAAAATCACGTTTCTCGGCAGGGAAATCGGAGTCGACAGGACCTTGAACCTCCTGCAAAAGAGAAGTGGTGCGCAGATGGTTTTCGGCATTCTGCAGCGCTTTGATCTGAGGAGTTACGCCCTCATCCTCGAAACCTACGAGGAAATTCTATCGGACCTGGGCAAAACCCCCTCCTCGGCTGGGGCAGCGTTTCTCAAACATATCGAGCGTTACATCTATGCTTATCCGGACGAATGGTATCAGTGGAAACACTTCGCGGATATGTACCCACCCCATGTTCACTCCAAGTCGGAAACCGCAAGAACACTCGTGCCTGTCATCAGTCCCTCCCTCGAACCGGCTTCCTAGTTTTTCTGTCCGGGTCTTTTGCCGAAATGGGCCCCCGGAATCAAAAGGATTTATCACAGGTCGATCGCAGGACTTGACCTCGTTCTTGGTGAGAAAAATTTTGCCAAGTAAGGGTAAAGGAATTCCCACAGTGGCTCCACCCGTTTAGCCATCGCTGTTTCTTCCTTCGCTTCGATTGAACTCAACCCTCCAGGATCTTTATGATTATCTTCCAAGGCATTCCTTGGCAGGCGATTTGCACATCCCTTCTCGTGAATCGACTTTCTCGGAAAAAAGTTGTGACCGTGATCGGAAAATTCTTGACCATCCAACATCGATTGAATCCTCTCCACCTCTACTGCCGCTTCCTGGACCGGGGATTGAGCAAAGGTGTGTCAACTCTCTTGTGCAGGTATTATGAGGTGCTCGTATTTGTGTGGCTCAGCATTATCCTGAAACTGTGCATTCACTTTTATTGTTTCTTTAACCGGTCATGTTCCATTCGGGAGGAGATGAGGAAAGGGTAGAGTCTCTGCTATTTTCTGAAACTGAGGCTGCGAGGGATGCCGGACCTAACTCTTAAGGAATTCAAAAATGTTCCTAAAAGGGACCTGCCCCGTCGGCTTCAAGAAGAGATCCGAAAGATGAATCTTCCTGAAGCTCGCGTGGGCCCTGAGAATTCATGCAGGCTGAGGAACCTCATATTTCCGCGTCTTCTTTCGAGTCTGCTTTGGCCAATACGCAGAATCAAGCGCAACGCTGCAGATGGACTTTCTTAAAAGCCGTCAACCGTTATTTCCATCCTGTCCCCCGATGTGGTTTACATCCCCACCCTTTGTTGATATACAGATTTTGCCTGTGATTTCTCTTCATTGTGCGGAGATAGGTCCGAAAGGTCCCGATGGAGCGGGATTCGGAGATGAAACCGTAATCTCTTGAAAATCCGTACTTGTTCCTTATTTTAAATAATTGGAAGACGACCTTTCAACGCAGGCTTTGAGCCGCAATCGGAAGTTTTTCCAAACGGTGATTCCCCCGTCCTTCGCGAAGAAGTCGCTGACCGAGATTTTACGTTCAGGGAGGCTGTATTATGGCAAAACCCGAGGGAGAACCCATAGCCGAAAAGGCGACCCAGGAGCAGCTAAGGTCCCAGTTGGAGCCCCTTTTCAGAGATTTTCCTCATGAAGTTTCCCTGCTCCTTTTCACTCAGGCAGGGAAAAACGACCTTTTTAGCTCTGCAACCCGGTTTCTGATCAGGACAGTCCGCGAGGTGGCGCCCAAAGTCACTTTACGCGAGTATGACTTGAGCCACAAGAAGGCCAAGGAATGGAACATCGAGCGTGCCCCTACCCTCTTGTTTGATCCTGACCGGTACCGTATTCGTTGGCTCGGCGCGCCCATCGGGGAAGAGGCCCGAACGCTGGTAGAGGCGTTGTTAATGCTGGGGCACAGGACCGGCGGGCTGAGCGAAGAATCTCTAAAAGTGCTCAACAAAATCGACTCGGAGAGGCAAGTCAAAGTTTTCGTTAGTCCCTCATGCCCTTTTTGTCCGCAGCAGGCTGTAAATGCTCTGAAAGCTGCGATCGAAAAGCCGGACGTCATCTCCCTTGAAATCATAGATATCCAGGCCAATCCTGACCTTGCGGATCAGTACTCGGCTCAGAGTGTCCCCCAAACCTATTCCAACGAGGTCCTCATTGCTCAGGGTGCTCAGCCCGAGGAGCTTTTCATGCTGTCTCTTCAGAAAATGGAGCAACAAACCCTTTTCATCCCGGACAGTGATGCCGAAGAAGTGGAGGCGGACCTGGTCATTGTCGGAGGGGGCCCCGCGGGTCTCACGGCGGGCATCTACGGGGCCCGGAGCGGGCTCCGCGTAGCCATCATCGAAAAGGGCGCTCTTGGCGGTCAGATCGCTACGACGCCTGTGGTGGAGAACTACCCCGGTATCACTCAGGTGGGGGGGAAAGCACTGGTGGACCTCATGGTGAGTCATGCCCTCGAATACGTGAGCATCTTTCCCGGAGAAGAGGCCGTGGAAATAGAAAAAGAAAGACCGTTCCTTGTGGTAACGAACCGGAGGCGGTTCAAGGCCAGGGCGGTGCTCCTAGCTACAGGGGCGGTCTACCGTTATCTTAACGTACCCGGTGAGTCCCGGTTGTCGGGTCACGGGGTGAGCTACTGCAGTACCTGCGACGGTCCGCTTTTTAAAGGAAAAAGTGTCATCATGGTGGGAGGAGGAGACAGTGCCGTCACCGAGGCTTTGCATCTGCAGAACATCGGCGTCAGGGTCACGATGATCCACAGGAGAGATCGATTCAGGGCTCAAGAACATCTTGTCAAGAACCTTTCTGCCAACAACATTCCGGTGTTCTTTAATACGGAGGTCAAAGAGATTCGGGGCACCAACAAAGTGGAAGCGGTTGTGCTTTTTGATCACTCCAAGGGACAAACCGGAATAATCCCTGTAGATGGTGTCTTTATCGCTATAGGCTATGCTCCATCCGTTGAATTGGCCAAGAAAGTCGGAATCGAACTCACATCCGAAGGCTATATTAAGAGAGATGCTCACCACAGAACCAACATTCCCGGCATTTACTCCGCCGGTGATGTGGAAGGGGGCTACAAACAGATCGTCACGGCAGCGGGCCAGGGGGCAGAAGCGGCCATGACCATTTTCGAGGACTTAGTCAATCCCTATTGGAAATCCCAACAGGCCGCCGCATGATCGAATGCTAATCACTCCCATGGGAGTGTCAACGTCAGTGAAAATCGTCGTCGTGAGTCTTTTCGTCTCTTGCCGGTCGTGTGAAAATGATCTTGAACTGATCCTCAAAGTCGTCGAAGCAGACCCGGCATTGTCCACTCTGTGTGTTTTCAGCATCGCCGCAGGTATTGCATTCCCGCCCTTTGGGGAGAGGTTCCAGAAGGACATCAAATCCCGCTTCTTTGTAAAGATCCACCGCCTCGCTCAGCCGGGGTTCAGAGGCCACAAATCGCTTTACCCAGCCTTCCTTTTCCAGTTCTTCCATTCTGGATCGCCTCTCACTTCTCATCCGTCCCTGCCTCTTCGATCAAGCCAATCATCTTTCCTGAAAAATGCTTCATGAATTCATATCTCCTGAGAATCCTTCCCTCACCAAGGGGAAAGAGGTACTTAAGAGCCAGCCGGAGACTTCCTTGCCGGGGGGACATGAGACTGTTGCCGTCCCGTTCTTTTAACCTGGAAACCTTTTGCCCCGGATCACGGCAGAATTCATCAATCGCCTTTAGCAGAGTGCTATCCTCAAGGAAAGACTTCCCTTTGTCCGGGAAAGCTCCTCGGTTCAGATCAGAGAGATCAGGGAATGTCAGTTCGAGACTCGAAACCCCCATACCCTCCCCCGCTGCTGCCGGGGCAAGTTCCTCCCAGGTATCGCTCAGATATTTCAAAACCGGCGGACTAAAAGTAATCAAGGGCTGCGCCCTCGGTATCTTATCACTGAAAAGACCAGTCCAGGCATCGAGAATTTGCCTCAATCTTTCCTTGCTGAAGATCACCTCCCTGTCGAGAGATTGAAGGTCGCTCATCAATCCGGGGAGGTCTTCCTCTTCCAGAGCGCCTTTCAAGGGAGAGTCGAGGGCTTTTACGAACTCGAACATTTTCTCCGCCTCTCTTTGTTCCCCTTCCGTTTCCTCAGCTAAGTGGAGAATCAGATGCCATTTCAAAGAAGCCGACTCCTCAGCCCCTTCAACCCTTTGCCCCATTTGCCGAATCTCACTCCTGATCTCCCATGAAGGTGACTCTTCTCCCGCTCTCGCCCCGGTGTAGGCGAGAAAGGCGGCAAATGCCTTTTCATCATTTGTCCTTATCCATTGTCTATAGTCAGCGAGAAGGGCTTCGAATTTTCCCGGAGGTCTGAGACGATCCGATGGGGTTAGCACACGCAGCAAGTCCGGCTGTTCCGCTGCCATGGACAAGGGTTTGTTCATGAACCAGGGCTGGAACAGGGTCAGCTCTTGAAAAACCGAGAGCGCCTTCCTTATATCCTCATCAGGCACAAAAGAATGGGGGAAAACAACGGCTCGAATATTCCTCTTCATTGAACTCTCCAGGAGGCTATTGAGTTAACACCTTGCCTCGCTTCCATATCATTAACCTTCCGAAAAGACCAGTCCGGGGGTCTCGGAACAAGAGAAGGGGAATCATAATCCTTACATGATTTACCTTGACTATCCTACTCGATTGGATTACAAGCATACGTTCAACTTACGCAAATGATTGAACAATATCTTTTTGGAGAGAAACCCATCCCTCATGGAGAAAGCAAGCAATCTTCTGGAAGAAAGAAAGAAGAAGCTGGACACTCTTAAGGCCAAAGGCGTTAGTCTTTACCCCACAGGGTTCCGGTGTGATCTTAGCGTGAACGAGGCTTTCGAACGATTCGGATCCCTCGATGCGGATTCCCTTGTAGAAGATGATCGGAGTTTCGCGCTTGCAGGCAGGATCGTCGCCCTCAGAGACTTCGGAAAAGCCTCCTTCATTCACATCAAAGACAGGAGCGGCCGGATCCAGGCTTATGTCCGCAAGGACAAGGTTGGAGAAGAGCAGTACAGTATCTTTAAGCTCATGGATGTGGGGGACTTCATCGGGATCAGGGGATCCTTTTTCAGGACCAGGACGGGAGAATTGACCCTCCTGGCCAAGCAAATTCAGCTTCTCTCCAAGGCCATAAGACCGCTTCCTGAGAAGTGGCATGGATTGACCGACGTCGAGACGCGCTACAGGCGGCGCTATCTGGACCTTATTGTGAATGACACTGTGAAGGATGTCTTCGTCATCAGAAGTCGTGTTATCCAGTCCATCAGGCATTTTTTCATTCAAAGAGACTTCCTTGAGGTTGAGACTCCGATGATGCAACCTATCCCGGGCGGCGCGACTGCGAGGCCCTTTAAGACTTTCCACAATGCCCTCGGCATGAATCTCTACTTGCGAATAGCTCCCGAGCTTTACTTGAAAAGGCTCGTAATCGGGGGATTGGAAAGGGTATTTGAGATTAACCGCAATTTCAGAAACGAGGGTGTTTCGGTCAAGCATAATCCCGAATTCACCATGCTCGAATTCTACATGGCCTATGCCGATTACGAGGATCTGATGGACCTCACCGAGGAACTCTTCCTCTATATTTTAGATGTTGCCGTAAGCAGCTATGTCATCCAGTATCAGAACCAGACCATTGATTTTTCGAGGCCTTGGCGCAGAGTGTCCCTCTTTGAATCCTTGAAGGATGTGGCAGGGTTGCCTGAGGAGGCCCTCACGGATAAAAAAGCTGCCGTCGCTTTTGCGCAGTCCCGTGATATTATCCTTTCCAGACAAGATAGCCTGGGAAAGATCCTGACCAAGATCTTTGATCAACTGGTGGAGCCGAGACTGATAATGCCCACATTTGTTTACGGCTACCCCATTGAGATTTCTCCTCTCTCGCGGCGCAACGACCTTCAGCCGCACATGGCCGACCGGTTCGAGCTGTTTGTTGGGGGAAAGGAGATTGCCAATGCTTTCAATGAACTGAATGATCCTGAAGATCAAAGAGAGAGGTTTATGCAGCAAGCCTCTCTGCGCGAGGCGGGGGATGACGAAGCTCAGTTCATGGATGAAGAGTATATCACGGCCGTGGAGTACGGCCTCCCGCCCACGGCCGGCGAAGGCATTGGCATTGACCGGGTGGTCATGCTCCTCACCGACTCTCCCTCCATTAGGGATGTTATCTTTTTCCCCCATATGAGGTCAAAATGAGGAGCCTGATAGAATACCATTTTCCGAGAATGGTCTGCCGCGACGGCAGTCGTGCATATTATGATATTTGAGGTCTTTCTGGGAACCAGGTACTTGAAGGCCAAGCGAAAGCAGGCCTTCATTTCAATCATTACCGTGATTTCTGTGGTGGGAGTCATGGTGGGAGTCATGGCTCTCATCGTGGTTTTATCCGTAATGAACGGCTTCCGGGAAGACCTGATGTCAAAAATCCTTGGGGTTAACTCCCCCCTTATCATCCTGAGCTACGAGGGTCCTTTTGCCGGGTTTGAAAAGGTTGCAGCGGAGGCGGACAACGTACAGGGCGTCGTGGCCACTACCCCATTTGTCTACAGCCAAGTTATGATCAACAGCGAGGCGTCTGTCACCGGAGCCGTCATAAGGGGCCTTGACACGCAAACCGCACCCCGGGTGGTAAACATCGGCGAAATGATCAAAAGAGGGTCCCTTCACTCTCTTGATGCGCTCCATGACGGACTACCGGCGATCATCGTGGGAATTGAGCTTGCCCGACAGCTCGGCGTTCAGCCTGGTGACAAGGTCACGGTGGTCTCTCCCCTCGGCAAATTGACGCCTTTGGGCAGGGTGCCGGAAAGCCGACGGTTCGAGGTCACTGCTCTCTTTGACTCAGGCATGTATGAATACGATGCCTCTATGGTGTATGTATCCCTGAAAGAAGCCCAGGATTTTTTGGGCATGGAAAACAAGGTGACGGGAATTGAGGTGAGAGTGGCGGACCTCTACCAGGCCGTCAACATCGGCCAAGCCGTGGCCAAAAAACTGGGTTATCCTTTCTGGACAAAAGACTGGCAGCAAATGAATCGAAGCCTCGTGTCGGCCCTGAAACTTGAAAAACTCACCATGTTCGTGATTCTTACCATGATCGTCCTGGTGGGCGCTCTCAATATCATCAGTACCCTGGTGATGGTTGTGATGGAGAAAACGAGGGATGTGGCCATCCTCCGGGCCATGGGGGCTACGCAAAGAAGCATCATGATCATCTTCATGTTTCAGGGGTTCCTGGTGGGTGTGATCGGAACTCTGGTAGGCCTCCTGTCAGGGCTTGGATTGTGTCACCTCCTGGCCAAGTACAAATTCATCAGTCTCCCTGCCGATGTGTACTATATTTCCACCCTTCCGGTGAGGGTCGAAGCGTCGGATGTGGTTTTTGTGACCGTGGCCGCGGTGCTCATTTCTTTTCTTGCCACCCTTTATCCTTCGTGGCACGCTTCGCGCCTCAACCCGGTGGAAGCTTTGAGGTATGAATGATTTCGGGGGTCCCTTGTGCTGGAGCTTGAAAAGGTTCACAAGTCTTTTGCTCGCGATGGATGGACAATTCATGTCTTGAAAGGAATCGACCTCCTGATCGCCGGAGGAGAAACTCTTGCCGTCACCGGCGCATCGGGAGCAGGGAAATCGACTCTTTTGAACATCTTGGGAACGCTGGAACTGCCTTCAGAAGGTATCGTCCGACTCGAAAACAGGGACGTCCGCGAGATAGGCGAAGCAAAACTGTGCTTGTTAAGAAATCGCCTGATCGGATTTGTCTTTCAGTTTCATCACCTCCTTCCTGAATTCAATGCTCTTGAGAACACGCTTATCCCGGCCCTCATCGCTCGAGCCGGAAAAAAAGAAGCACGGCAGAAGGCCGAACAAATGTTGGTAAAAGTGGGGCTTGAGCAAAGGATGAAGCACCGCATCGGTGAACTATCCGGCGGTGAACAGCAGCGTGTTGCGATTGCCAGGGCCCTGGTCATGAAACCCAAGCTTTTGCTGGCGGACGAACCCACCGGAAACCTGGATGCTGCGACAGGGGAGGGTATCGTCGACCTTCTTCTCCAACTCAACGCGGAAGAAGGCCTGACCATGGTGATTGCAACGCACAATCACCACGTGGCAAAACGGATGTCAAGACAACTGGAGATCATCGATGGCCACATACGATTTGAAGCGTAGGCATCTGCGAATCAGCGGTGTTTCGGGCAGGGGGATGATTTGGGTGATGGCTCTTTTCGCCTATCTTTTCGTGCCGCCGTTCGGGCAAGCTCAGGAGAAAAGAAAAGTCGCCGTTCTCCCTTTTTCCATTAACTCTCCCGAGCCTCTCGATCAAATGAAGACGGGCCTTCAGGATATGATCGCAACCCGCCTTTCGGATCTTGGCCTTTCGGTCGTGAGCCCCGGTTTGGTAAACAAAAACCCCCGGGCCTTTGCACCCCTGCTCGAAAAATCCGACCTGACCGCTCTGGGCCGTGAGTTGAATGCCGACTACGTAGTGACCGGGAGCCTCACTGTGATCGGTCGGAAAATCAGCCTTGATTTGAAAGCCCTGGATGTGAAGACTGAGAAACCTCCTTTTTCCATCTTCATGGTGGAAGACGACCTGGACAGGTTGGCGGAGGCCGCTGACAGGGCTTCAAAAAGCCTGTACAATCAGATCGCCGGCATCGCCCAGATCGAGTCCATCCTGGTGAAGGGAAATGAGCGAGTGGAAAGCGAGGCCATTCTTGCTGTGGTGGAGAGCAAGAAGGGTGAAGCCCTCGATTACGATAAGCTCGACAGGGACCTGCGGGCCGTTTTCGCGATGGGCTATTTCCGGGATGTGAATATCCAAACAGAAGACGGCCCAAAAGGTAAGATCATCATCTTCAACGTGACAGAGAAGCCCTCCATAGGAAAGATTACTTTCAACGGCAACAAGAAAAAAAAGGCCGACGAGCTTTCCAAGGAGACCGGCATCAAGCTGTACTCCATCTACAACCCGAACGAGGTCAAACAGAGCGTAAACAGGTTGAAGGAGTTTTACAGGCAAAACGGTTACTACAACGTGGATATTAAAGACAGGATCGAAAACCTTCCCGGCAACGAGGTTGCCCTGGTCTATGATATCAACGAAGGGAATAAGTTTTACATCAGGAAGATCCGATTCGTTGGGAACACGAAGTTCCGTGACAAGGATCTGAAGGCTGTGATGGAAACAAGCGAAAAAGGGATATTATCCCTGATCACCCGATCAGGCCTTCTGGACGAGAAGAAGCTCGAGGGAGATGTACAAAAGATCACCACCTTCTACCAAAACCACGGCTACATCCGGGCCAAAGTCGGGGAGCCGAAGATAAGTTATGAAGAGGGAGGAGGCTTGATCATCACCATCCAAGTCGTTGAAGGAGAACAATACGCGGTAGACAAGGTGAAACTGGAAGGAGAGCTTATTCAGCCCGAAGAAGAGCTTCTCAAGAAGGTGAACATCAAGAAAGAGAAGTATTTCAGCAGGGAGGTGATTCGCAAGGATGTGCTCACACTCAGGGACATTTACACCGATCAAGGATTCGCTTATGCCAGTGTAAACCCCAGAGTTGATGAAGACGACAAGAATCACCTGGTAAACGTCATTTATCACATCAATCCCGGAGAGAAAGTCCGTTTGGAGCGCATCAACATTTACGGAAATACTGTGACGAGGGATAAAGTCATCCGGAGGGAACTCGCTCTTGTGGAAGGAGAGTACTTCTCAGGAACGGCGCTCAGAAAGAGCACGGAGAGGCTCAACCGTTTGGGTTATTTTGAAGATGTGGAAATCCAAACAAAAAAAGGGAGCCAGGATGACCGAATGGTTCTCGATGTCGGTGTAAAAGAAAGACCTACAGGGTCTTTCAGCCTCGGCGCCGGATACAGCGGGTATGAGGGCATGATAGGCCTCCTCGAGGTGTCCCAGAGAAACCTGTTCGGCCGGGGGCAGCAACTGAGCGCTTCCGCGAGAATAAGTACTGTATCAACACAGTTCAATGTCCAATTTCTGGAACCCTGGTTGTTCGACCGGCGTCTTTCCGCCGCCGTCGATCTCTACAAATGGGAGTATCAGTATCCCGATTACACAACAGACAGCACCGGAGGCGCGCTCACGCTCAGATTTCCCCTGGGTCTTGATGATTATACCCGGGGATTAGTAAAGTACGGCTACGATAATACGCTGATCAAGGATGTGGCTTCCACGGCCGACTTCACCGTGCAAGAACTGGCAGGAGAGGCTCTGACCACAAGCAGTGCCACCCTAGGTATCGAGAGAGATTCGAGAGATAAGGTGTATAACGCCAGGAAAGGTTCCCAAAACACGTTGACCTTTCAGTATGCGGGCCTGGGCGGGGATGTCGCCTTTAACCGCTATGAACTCACTTCAGCATGGTTTTTTCCTTTGCCGTGGGAGACCGGTTTCATGGTCAAAGGAAGGTGGGGTTATATTCAGGGGAGGAACGGGGGCGTCCTTCCCGACTATCAGAAATACCGTATAGGCGGCATCAACACTGTCCGCGGATATGACGACTGGAGTATTACGGCCAAGGATCCCGTCACAGGTCAGGCAGTAGGCGGCGAAAAAATGATGGTTTACAATTTGGAATATCGCTTTCCTCTGCTTAAAGAGCAGGGCATCGTGGGAGTTGTGTTCTTTGATGCCGGGAACGTGTTCGGGGAAGAAGACAATTTTAGTTTTACAGACATCAGAACCTCTGCTGGAGCGGGGGTCAGGTGGTACTCTCCTCTCGGACCCATTCGAATCGAATACGGCTATATCTTGAATCCTCGGCCCGGTGATCCCAATGGAAATGTGGAGTTTTCAATCGGTGGAACTTTCTAGCAAACCTCTCCATCGAAGAGATTGACCGGAGAGGATATAGGCGTTATGAAGACAAGAACGTCTCAAGGTAAACCATAGAAACAAAAGGGGGATTTATGAAGAAAGTCTTAGTCTTGGCTGTGAGTTTGGCCGTGGTGTGCCTCTTCCGGGTGAGCCTGGCAACGGCTCAGCCGGCAAAAATCGCCGTCATCGATCTTGACAAGTTTCAAAAAACATCCAAGTCCTTTCAAAAGGCGGGGGCCGTGTTCAAGAAGAAACTCGAGGACTTGCAGAAGAAACTGGACGACGAAAGAAATGCGGTCGCTAAACTGGAGGAAGAATTCAAGAAACAAAGCATGATGCTCAGCCTCGATGCCCAGGAAGATAAGAGGCGGGAACTTGAAAAGAAGCGCCGTTACTACAAATACCTCTATGACGAGTTCTCCCAGGAGATGAAAGAGACGGAAACGGAAGCGATTAAAAAGGTGATGCAGGAACTGGAAAAGGTGGTCGAGAAAATTGGTCAAAAAGAAGGCTACACCCTCATCGTTGAAAAGAGAACCCCAGGCCTCATCTATTTCAATAAGACGATGGATATTACCGATCGAGTCATTGAAGCCTACGACAAGACATCACAATAGGGAGGAGCATTGCATTTCACGCTCAGCGAAATAGCGGGGTGTGTAGGGGGGGACTTGCTCGGGGACGACGGGATGGTGATCACAGGGGTCGGTCCCCTCATCGAGGCCACCGAAGGACAGATTTCATTCTTCACCCATCCCCGGTACAAGGATCATCTGGCAAAGACAAAGGCCTCGGCACTTATCGTGCCCCGGCGACTCGATTTTTTTCACGGAGCGCAGATTGTGGTCCCCAATCCGACTCTCGCCTATGCCAGAGTGGCGGCTCTTTTCGCGCCTCCCCTGGCCAGGTTTCCCGGCGAGAGCGACAGGGCCTTTATCCATGAAAGCGTAACGCTGGGACGCAATGTTTCGATTTATCCCTTCGTTTACGTGGGCGAGGGGGCGAATATAGGAAACGACGTCACCCTCTTTCCCGGGGTATTTGTCGGGGACCATGTGAGGATGGGCGATAGGACGGTCCTCTTTCCCAATGTGACAGTGTTGCACCATTGCATCATCGGAAAGGACGTGATCATCCACGCCGGTTGCGTCATTGGCGCAGACGGGTTCGGGTTTGTTCGGGACGGCTTTGTCAATATCAAGATACCCCAGACAGGTATCGTCCAGATTGACGATCGCGTGGAGATTGGAGCCAACTCCTGCATTGATAGGGCCACCATGGGCAGGACATGGATCAGGACGGGTGTCAAAACGGATAACCTGGTTCAGATCGCCCACAACGTAGTCATAGGGGAAGACACGGTCATCGTTGCTCAGGCGGCCGTTGCGGGAAGCGTTCAAATCGGGAAGCAGGTCGTCATCGGCGGGCAGGCGGCCATCGCCGATCACCTGGAAATTTCCGACAGGGTCATGATCGGGTCCCAGGCGGGTGTTGCAAAATCTCTGCCTCAAGCCCAAGTCGTCTCCGGTACCCCGGCCATGCCCCATCGACTCTGGCTAAGGACGAGGAGCCTCATCACCAGACTTCCCGATTTCTTTGCGCGCCTGAGGAACCTGGAAAGAAGAGTGGGTGAACTGGAAGAGCGCGTTAAAGACGAGTGAAAAGGGTGCAGCGCCAGAGGCGACCGGGATTGACGCCTCAGGGAAAGTGGTTGCGGCTCTGAAGAGACCTTCTCATGGGTCGGCAAAGTGGAAGTTCTCCGCAACTTGTGGAAGCACAGCCTGGGATTCCTAGAGTCTTTTACGATCAAGGAGGTGGAAATAGAATGGCGGAAGGAGCCTCAACCGAAATCAGGCTTCCTCTCCTCTATGAGGATCTGATCAAAGTTCTCCCTCACCGTTATCCTTTCCTCCTGGTGGACAAAATCCTGGAGCTGGAGCCCGGGAAACGAATCGTAGGGATCAAGAACGTGACAGCGAACGAGCCGTTCTTCCAGGGCCATTTTCCTGGAAAGCCTATCATGCCCGGAGTCCTCATCGTAGAGGCCATGGCCCAGGTCGGGGGAGTCCTGGCAGGGTATTCCATGCCCGGGTTTCTGGAAAAGGAGAGTGAACGAGTCCTGTACTTCATGTCCATTGACAAGGTGAAATTTCGAAAACCGGTGATCCCTGGAGACCGTCTCGTCTTCGAAGTCGTCCCCTTGAGGGCGGGGTCGAAGGTCTGGAAAATGGCAGGCAAGGCTTTCGTGGAAGACAATCTCGTCGCAGAGGCTGAGCTCCTGGCAACGGTGGGTTAGCGATGGAAATTCACCCTACCGCTGTCGTGAGCCCTCGTGCGCATCTGTCCGAGGATGTGCAAGTGGGCCCTTATTGTACGATCGGGGACCATGTGTTCCTGGGCCGGAGCACGGTCCTTGTCTCTCACGTGGTGATCGAGGGACATACCACGATCGGCGAGTGCAACAGGATCTATCCTTTCGTGTCCATCGGTTCGCCGCCCCAGGACATCGGTTACCGCGAGGAAGAAACCCGGGTTGTCATAGGCGACGACAACCTCATCCGTGAATTTACGACGATTAACAGGGCCACCACAAAACAGGATTGGGAAACCGTTCTGGGCGACAAGAACTATCTCATGGCTTATTCCCACATTGCACATGATTGTGTCCTCGGGAGCCATATTATTATGGGCAACGGCGCGACTCTCGGGGGTCATGTCGCGGTGGGCAACCACGCCATATTCGGAGGCATGGTGGCCGTGCATCAGTTCGTCCGAATAGGCGCCTATGCTTTTCTCGGAGGGAAAGCGGGAATCGACAGGGATGTCCCTCCTTTCATGATCGTTGCGGGGGAAAGAGCGAAACTCTACGGTGTCAACCGCCGCGGGCTGACTCGCCTCGGATTTGGTCAGGAAAAGATCGACGCCCTGAAAAGGGCGTACAGTATGATATGGCGTGGGAACAATACACTCCAGGAAGGGATCAGGCAGGTGCGGAATGAAATCATCCCTTCCCCGGAACTTGAGCTGCTGTTGTCTTTCCTGATTAAGTCCAGGAGAGGGATCCTTAGGTAGATATTTTGTGGGAGATCTGGTTTCTGTAGGCGTTCAATGGCTCATGGATCGACAAGTGAAGACACGCAAACCCTTGGTCTGATCGCTGGAGGAGGGCCCTTTCCCCTTATCGCAGCCGATGCGGCTCGCCGAAGAGGCATCCGTGTCGTGGCCGTAGCTCACCAGCAAGAGACAGACCCCGCCCTTGCCGAAAAGGTGGACGAT
Source organism: uncultured delta proteobacterium (assembly GCA_963740905.1). Taxonomy (GTDB): domain Bacteria; phylum Desulfobacterota; class DSM-4660; order Desulfatiglandales; family HGW-15; genus JAFGDM01. The sequence continues at coordinate 96,395 of CAVUFY010000012.1, read as the reverse complement.
ATTGTTTGGATCAAGCTGGGGCAGCTCGGGCACCTGATCAGAGAGCTCAGAAGAAAAGGGGTCAAGAAGACCCTTATGGCCGGAACCATCACCAAAAAGAGGATGTTTGAAAACGTCAGGCCCGACCTCAAAGGCCTGGCGGTGATGTCCAGGCTCGCCGTTTTTCACGATGACGATATCCTGCGGGCTGTGGCCGAAGAACTCGGCAAGGAGGGCATCGAAATCGTCAGTTCTACCCTCTACCTGCCTGAGTTGGTAGCGAAACGGGGATGCCTCACAAGGAGAAAGCCCTCTCGCACCGAACAGGACGACATTCATTTCGGGTGGCGGGTGGCTAAGGAACTGGGACGCATGGATATCGGGCAATGTGTAGTGGTGAGAAAGAGGACGATCCTGGCCTTGGAAGCCATGGAGGGCACCAACGAGACGATCCTGAGAGGAGGCGCGCTGGGCAGAGAAAAGACCGTGGTAGTCAAAGTGAGCAAGCCTAAGCAGGATCTCCGGTTTGATGTTCCGGCCGTCGGTATGGAGACTGTCCGGACTATGTCCGGAGTCAAAGCGTCTGTACTGGCTGTCGAAGCGGGGAAAACATTGGTTTTTGACAAGACAGAAATGATAACGTATGCTGATTATTCGGGTATTTCCATCGTCGCTCTCGAAGAAGCCGCGGACGGAACCCACTATTACTGAATGGGGGAGATCGAATCGTTTTGAAAACCAACAAGCTGCGGGTCGGCGTTATCGGCGTCGGCCACCTGGGAGAATATCACGTCCAAAAGTACAAGGCTCTTCCCGATGTGGATCTCGTGGGCATCGTGGATACGAGTGCTTCCAGAGCCGCTCAGATATCCGAACGTTACTGCACCCCTTCCTTCCGGACCCACTATGATCTTCTTCCGCTCGTCGACGCCGTAAGCCTTGCCGTCCCCACGGAAAAACATTTTGACGTGGCCAAAGACGTCCTCTCCCAAGGCGTTCATCTCCTGGTGGAGAAACCGATTACCTACCAGCTCGAACCGGCAGACACCCTCATTCGCATGGCAGAGGAACGACATCTGGTGCTCCAGGTGGGTCTGGTGGAACGCTTTAATCCGGCGGTGGTCAGGATGAAGACCCTTCTGACCCGACCCGTCTTCCTTGAGTCTCACCGGATGAATGTCTTCACCCTTCGAGGCACTGACGTGGATGTGGTTTTGGACCTCATGATCCACGATCTGGACATCATTCTTCACGTGGTCCCTTCTGAAGTGAAGGAACTTCATGCGGTGGGCATGTCCGTGCTCACGGAAAAAACAGACATCGCCAATGCCAGACTCATCTTTGAGAACGGGACAGTTGCCAATCTGACGGCGAGCAGGGTTTCCGACAAGCCCTTGAGAAAGATTCGTATCTTTCAGCCGGATGCCTATCTCTCGGTCAATTGCCTCAAGAGAGAAATCACCATCACCCGACTCGATGGGGCTCTGCGGGAAGCCGACGGATTCCCTCAAGTTACCTCCAATAAAACCCAATTCTCGGGCATGGATCCTCTAGCGGACCAGATCGCCTCTTTTGTGAAGAGCGTGCACAACGGGTCCGAGCCGATCGTCTCAGGACATGATGGACGGAGGGCACTCAAGTATGCTTTAGCCATCATCGACCAGATCGAAAAAGGGTGCAAGAATTTCCAGATCGCATGCTGACTCCATGAAACCGCGGTTCGTACTCATCGTTGCAGGAGAGGCCTCAGCCGACCTGCACGGGTCAAACCTGGTAAGAGAGATGAAGAGGCTTGATCCGAGGCTCACCTTCAAGGGCGTGGGAGGCCAAAATATGGAGCGCGAAGGGGTCCGGATACTGGTCCCCTCCTCCGCGATGGCCGTTGTCGGTTTGACGGAAGTTCTCCCGAGACTGCGCCTCATCACCAGGACCTACTTTGGCCTGAAGAGAGTGCTGGAAGAACAGCATCCGGATCTGCTGATTCTCATGGACTACCCGGACTTCAACATCAGACTCGCTCGGGTGGCAAACGGTGCCGGTGTTCCTGTGCTGTATTATATCAGCCCTCAAGTCTGGGCGTGGCGACACCGCCGAGTCAGGAAGATCAGCCAGCGGGTTGATCGACTTGCGGTCATCCTCCCTTTTGAAGAAAACCTTTACCGTCAAAGAGGCCTGGAGGTGGAATATGTCGGTCACCCTCTTGTCGATGCGATCCCGCCTCGACTGGAAAGGAGGGAAGCCCTCAGACGCCTGGAGGCTGAAGACTCCTATCCCACGATCGGACTCCTTCCCGGCAGCAGAAAGGAAGAAGTGCGCAACCTCCTGCCTCCCATGGTAGAGGCTGTGACCAGGCTACGAGCCAACTTTCCGAATCTTCAGTGTTTCGTCCCGCGTGCTTCGACTATCTCAGAAGATCTCATCCAGGCCGTTCTGGGTAAACCTCCTGTAGAAGTCAGGGTGCTCCCGGGTGAAATCTATCGGATTCTGAGCGCCTGTGATTTCGCTTTCGTCACATCGGGAACTGCCACCCTTGAAACCGCGATCATGCAGGTGCCCATGGTAATTCTCTACAAAGTTTCCCCTCTTAGCTATTGGATTGGAAGGAGGGTGATCAAGGTACCCTACATCGGCCTTCCCAATCTCGTGGCAGGGGAAAAGATCGTGCCAGAAATCATTCAGGACGAGGTAACACCGGCGAGACTGGTCCGGGAAGCCCTCGCCATCTTGGAGGATGGCGAAAGAAGGCAAAACATGGTAAAGGATCTGATCAAGGTGCGGGAGAAGCTGGGTGTTCGGTCTGCCTCCCGAAGAACAGCCCAGATAGCCCTGGAAATGATGGGAGAAGGGCGGAATCATGGCGAGAACAGTGCTTGTTGTTGATGACGAGGAAAGCATTCTTCTGTCTCTCCAAGGTATTCTGAGTGATGAGGGACTGGAGGTGATAACCGCCGCCAGCGGTCCTGTTGCCATCGATAGGATTGATGAAGTAATGCCGGATATTGTCTTATTGGATATCTGGATGCCGGATATGGACGGAATTGAGACCCTGGTAAAAATCAAGGCTTCTCATCCTGGCCTTCCTGTTGTCATGATGTCGGGTCACGGGACCATTGAGACCGCCGTCAAGGCAACGAAGCTGGGGGCTTATGATTTCATTGAAAAGCCCCTGTCCCTGGAAAAAGTCCTTCTGTCCATCAACAATGCTCTGGATTACTCTCGACTGGAAGAAGAAGTCAGCCTTCTGAGAGAAAAAGCTCAGGACAGATACAATATCACAGGGGAAAGCGATGCGATCAAACAACTCAAGGAGCAGATAAGGATCGTGGCGCCCACGAATGCCTGGGTGCTCATATCAGGCGAAAACGGAACCGGAAAGGAACTCGTGGCCCACACGATTCACCGGCTCAGCAAAAGGAGTCAAATGCCTCTCGTGGAGGTCAACTGCGCGGCCATCCCGGAAGAACTCATTGAAAGCGAACTCTTCGGTCATGAGAAAGGGGCCTTCACCGGTGCGACTACCATGAAGAAGGGTAAATTCGACCTGGCCCACGAGGGCACCCTCTTTCTGGACGAAATAGGCGACATGAGCCTCAAAGCGCAGTCCAAGACTCTGAGGATTCTCCAAGAACAGAAGTTTGAAAGGGTGGGCGGCTCCAGGACGATTCGGGTGGATGTGAGGGTTATTGCCGCCACCAACAAAGACCTGGAAGCGGAGATCGAGAAAGGAAGGTTCAGGGATGATCTCTATTATCGCTTGAACGTCATCCCAATCCGTGTTCCGCCTCTCAGGGAACGGATCGAGGACATTCCCGCTCTCGTGAATGAATTCCTCAAGGAGAATTCCGTGAACATCAACCTGGAGCCGAAGGCCCTAGCTTCGGAAGCGTTGCAGAAACTGCAAAGGTATCATTGGCCCGGCAATATTCGGGAGCTCAAGAATCTGGTTGAAAGGCTGGTGATCATGACCCAGGGGAAGGAAATCCGGGCCTCCGACGTTCCCACTCCTTACGGCCAGGATGCTTTTCCTGAGCCGGCCATTGCTTCGAGCCTTCAAGCCAACACCTTCAAAGAAGCGAAGGAGAGTTTTGAGAAGGCCTTCATCGCGCGAAAATTACAGGAATACAAGTGGAACATCTCTCAAACCGCGGATGCCATCGGCATTGAGAGGAGCAACCTACACAAGAAAATCAAAGCTTACGGCCTGGATACTTTTCGATCCCAATAGACAGCTTACTCCGTCTTAAATCAGGATTCCTCTCCAGAACCCCATTGATGCCTGGGAAGACGCTCCCCCTGATCTCGAAGTACCACCTGCCGTCCGGTCGCTTCGCGATGAAGATCCCGTTCTCCTCGTCCCTGTGGGCCTTGCGGTTGACGAAGATCGCCTCCAGGAGGTTCCTTTTGTCCTCCATCGTCATCTCCTCCAGGTGCGCGTCGGATCTCAGGTAGGACCTCTCGACCGCCAGGGCCAGCTTGCTGACCTTGGCCGGGGACGGGATGTCCTCCATCCTCCGCCTCGTCTCCCCGATCTCGGTTGTGATCAGTTCCTTCCGTTCCTTCAGTCCGGCCATCTCCCTCCTAATGACGTCCTCGGGCAGGGTGGAATTCATCACCGCCTTGACGAGCCTCTGCTCCTGGTGGTCGATCTTCGCCAGTTCCTTCTCCAGGCTCTTCACCTGCTTTTCGTGTTTCGGTAACTCGCTCATCCTGCCGTTGGCCCTCTTGATGGCCTTCTCCAGTTTCGGCCTGTCACCGAAGTGGCCGAACAGCGTCGCTATGACCGCCTCTTCGATTGGAAGTCCTGGCGCGTAGTTGAAGGCTTGGCAATCATCGACGTAGGGGTGCTTGTAATAATGATAAGCCAGCCGGTCGCCCTTGTTCTTTATGGTGTGCCCTAACAGGCTACGTGAGCAGTCGGCGCACCGCACCATCCCCCTCAGCAGGTAGGTGTTCTTCCTCACCCCGCGTTCGACCTTCCTGTTGTGGACGATCTTGGCCTTGACGGCCCGTTCAAGCTCCTCGCTCACCAGGCGGGGCATCTTGACCCTGACCGTCTTCTCGATGGGGAACTTCTTTGATTTGAATTTGATGTCGAGCACGTCGCCCAGCTTCTTCCAGAAGATCGCGTACATGTACGCCCTGGAGACCCCCAGGTCTTTCGCCACGAGCTGATAAGGCCTTCCCTCCAGGTAGTCCCTGCACGCCCTCTCAGCCATGGCCTGCTTCTCGGGATCGACCCCCCACCGGTTCGTCGCCCTGTCGTAGGTACGGCCCCAGGGAAGGTTGACCACGGGGATGCCGCGCTCCGCCCTGGCGATCTTGTTCAGCATGGACTTCTTGGCGTTCTGAAGGGCGGAGTAGCTGTGAATGTTCACCTTCAGCTGGAGGATGATCAGCTGGTCGGGGTCGAAGAGGTCGATCTCCGTCGTGAGGTCGAAGAACCGTATGCCGTTCCTCCGAAGGATCTCCAGGCCCTGCTCCGACTTCAGGTTGTTCCTCGACCACCGGGAGACGTCCTGGACCATCAGGGCGTCGAACATGCCCTTCGGGGAATCGTCCAACAGCCTGTCCAGGAGGACCCTCTCGTCCCTCTCGGTGGCCGACTCCTGCCCCACGTACCGCCAGCACTCCGGCGGGATCGTCCCCCCCAGCAACTCCACCGCCCTCTCAATCTGGCTCCTCTGCGTCCGCAGGGACTCCCCCTTCATGGCCTGGCCCTCCGTGGACACCCTCACGAGCGGCGCAACCCTCAACCCCCGCGTGTCGTTCATCTTCCCTCCTCTCGCTCAATGGTTTATTACTTACCTAGTGTAGGTACACAGAATAATAATAAAGAGGGAACGAGAAGTAAAGAGAAAAATACGGGTGGGGCAAAGATTCCTCCATGGGTGAAAAGGGGGGATGGGGTCCCCAATAAAAAACCATGATTTCGGGGAAAACGAGAAAAGTTGCAAACGACGCGTGAGGAAGGCCCCCTGCCCCCCATCTTGATCGGGGTCGAGAGATTGATATGCTCCCCCGCCCCCCATTCTACTGTGTCCTAACACCGTCTTTCCGACCTTAAACCTCACGTCCCCCGAAAGCCCTGAAGACCAATGTTCTAGGGGATCTCCGTGTTTCGTGATCGACGGTTACGGGTTCCAGGTTCTTGCAGGCAATCCGTCATGGAAGCGAAGGGAAGGGTCAAGGGCCTTGTCCCTAGGGGACGGGTAAGGGACAGGGGCTTCCCTCAGCCCAAACCCTAATATCCCTTATGACCTATAGGTTTTCCCTATTCTACATAAAGGATCTGCTTATCTAGTCAACGATCCCGTCGGCGTCTTCGCCAAGCGTCCTCCTTCCTCGGATCTCCCCCGAGATACCAACGTTTGAAGGCCTTTACCAGGTCCTGGGGCAGGGGGATGCGTTTTCCCTTCGTCTTCAGCACCCTTCTCCACTCGTCGTTTCCGAGATGTTTTCGCATGGTTTTCTCCCAGTTCATCCTGCAACTCGGTCTCGTCCATGTCCTCCATGGTCCTTGTCCCTCCTCCTAGTTGAGCTTGTCCTTGTCCATCATGGTGATGGCCTTCTCCCTCTGCACGTCCTCGATGGCCTGCCCAAGCCTCATGAACAGGGTCTTCACCTGCGCGTAGATCTCGTCGGATTGCAGGCAAGCCTTCGTCAGCAGGAACTGCAACTCGTCGTCCATGGTCTGGTGCAGGCCCAGCATCCCCTTGTCATCGTCCACCCGCCTGATGCCGAAGATGACCAGGGGCTTGCCGTCCAGCTTCGATACAAAATCTTCAATCAACATGTCGCGTTGGTTCATGGGTGTTTCTCCTTTCGTTTGGTTGTTTTGTCGTGGGACGGCGCAACGTTCACACCGCCTCCGTCCTTGCAAGGAACCTCCGTCTTCATGGGTCTTCTCCTTCCTGTTCGCGAGAAAAGGTCCTCGACGGCGACGGAGACCGCGAAGCGGTCTCTTAACCTTCCCGGAGAAGAGACCCTATCCAGGGAACCCTTCAGGGTTCTTAGGGGCTCTTCGGAGGGAAGGTGAAACCTCCGTATAATAGGGGGACCGTAGGTAACCATATTGCTTATTATTCCCAGGAGCTACGATCTCATAATCTACCTGCTTTCCTCGGCAATATCAAATTGATAGCTTGAACTATTACGCAAGGTTTCATAATAGTTCAAGATGTCCTTTCCCGCGTTGAACTATTATTTTGCGAAACTCTTGAACTATTACTAATAGTTCAAGATCACAGCGCAAAATCCCTCAGTCTTCCCCGCATCTCCTTGCTGTCTTTCAGGAAGGGGATGCGGTTGTCCTCGTAGCCCTGGTCTTCGGTCCTTGAACTCGGAGAAGTAGCCCACAGCGTAGATCCCGGCCATCGTGCGCCCATGGTAGAGAGCCCGCCTCAAGATCCCCATCTCCACAAACCTTCTCATGTATCGCATGAGATGCGACTTGCTCATCTTCAGCGCCTCGCTCATCTCGTCATAGTCAGGTTTAAACAGCACGTGCCTGTTCTTCCTCTCCTTCCCCCCGACCATCCTGACGTGGGCCGCAGATGTTTTTCCTATCGCAGAGGGCCACCGTGTCGGCGTAGGGGAATGGTGTGCTGCCAGATGTAGGGCGCAGAATCCTACAAACCCGGGTCTTCCCCAAGGCGGCCTTGATGGTCACGCTTCGCGCCACAGGGGAACGTCGCGACGTTTCTTGACTTTGAGTTCTGCCTTGAACTGTTCGTCCAACAGGTCATGAAGCCACGAGACCGCCTGCTTGATCTCCAGGGCCAGCGCCCTTCTCTTCCCCGAAGACTTCCTCTTCGGTTGGGGCACTGTCGGCATATTCAACTCTGTGGTTGATGATTCGTCGGATTCTGTTGGTGATTGGCTCTTCAACGGATGGCGGCTTACGACGGCGTAATGTGGGTTGTGTCTCCATGGCTTTCCCTCCCAGTAAGGTTAGGCATGGACTCGGGAGAGGATGTACTGGGCATCCTCTCCCTCAGACGGGATGGCCTTCCCGTGTCCATGCAAGCTTCGAAATGATTATAAACCCTGTTCTCCATTTTCTCGAAAATCTTTTGCCTATATCCCTACAGGCCCAGGGGAGATCGACGATCCTCGTCGCTGTCTCCCCCCTCCCTAGGGGCGGATCTTCCGAAGGCGAAGGGGTTCCCGCGCCTGCTCGGGCTGGGGTCCTTCCCGCTCCGGTAGGGGTACAACGAGCAGTTGGGACTTGCTGCAATGCTCCACTTCGTAGGTGCTGGTCCCGCAGCACTCAAGGCACTGAGCCCTGATTGATCCCACAGAATGTCGCTTTGGTCGTCATGTCTTCCTCGTCCTCCTTCTCTCCAATCTCTTCTGCAACTTTGCCTCGTCGCCGTCTCCTTACGCTCGTGTTCCTTCAGCGACTTCACGATGCCTCGGTTCTTCCGTCCTTCACTCCGGTCTTACTCCTCCGCACCTCTGCGAGCTTGGCCCGCAGGATCTCCTGGATGACGTATATGTCCCAGCTACCGACCGCTTCGTCGCCACGATGCACTCGATCAGGATCGTCAAGACCCTCGATCATGCTATGCCATCTGTCGCACTCCCGTTCCCATTGCCTCTGCTCCGCGCTCGTCGCCATGCCTTCCTCCCTGCATCCCTTCTTTCTGGGACCGTGCATCTGAGGGTAGTCAGGTGCTGCCCCACGCTTCCGCTGGGGGGACGGTCCCAGGAAAAAAGGGGGTGGGGACTCGAAGGGCCACGATGGCCCCCACCCTGAGAGGATTACGTCTTCGCGGCGGAAACTGTTTTACGGACGGGCCGCTTCGAAGACTGCGCTCGTGACCTCACGCCATGACAGAACCCCGTGCCAACCCTCCAATGGGAGGGGATGGAGATACAGCGACGGAGAAAGGAGCCAAGGCCGTCGCCGCCCTCAAACCTGTCACGCGGTGCACTTGAACCAAAACTGCGGCCTCAGCGCCGTCACCACGCCGTGGTATCGGCATTTGAAACGGTAGGCGATGTCCCGCTTGAACGCGCTGTCCGATTGATTTCCTTGGGAAAATGTCTGCAAAGGCCACACCTCGACCCAGGCGAAGCATTCCTTCGCGTTCCCCAAGTACCAGGTCGTCTCGCTCTGCGCAGTGACGTAGGGACTGCGGAGCGGACGGAAGAAGTCCTTGAAGACGTTCGCCTGCTGGTTCGCCGTCTCCGGGTTCATCGCGCTCTTGACCATCTGGACGGCGTCGACCCACATCGTGCTGGGAAACAATCCGATCATCTCGCCCGGAGGGATCGAGATGTGGAACCCGCTGTCGTCCACGATGTTGTCCATCGCGACCAGCACCGAGGAGACGCCCGACTCCCCGAAGGGCGTGGACGTGCACGAGATTCCCGATGGTGGCGGAGAACAAGGCCGTGTCCACGTTCTGCGGCCTGTAGACCCTCCCCGCGAGGTCCCCTGCGTCCTGCACCGCCTCAAGGATCAGCTTCTCCTTGGCGTTGCCCAACTCCCGTGCTATGTCGCGGACGGCGTTCATCAACTCGCCCGTGCGGTCGAAGTACAGGCACTCCTCCGAGACGCTCAAGATCCGCCCCATCTTAATCGAAGGCAGTGGAACGTAAAAATCCTCCCCGAGGGTGCTATCATTGTAAGGGGTTCCCTCCAAAATTTCGTCGGGACCCTCGGCCGATTTGTAGCGTCCGATCTTATCCTGGGCCATTTTGCTGGGCCACACAGTGGCCAGCTGGTCGGCGATGTTGCTTGCAGACTGGAAGCCCTGCACCAGCTTGGCGTTGATGAGTTCCCCTTGCAGGACCGGAAAGTCTGTGGTGCCCACAGCCTCGAAGAGTTCCTTGACGCTCACGTCCTCCGGCTTGAGCTTGCCCGATTCGCACATGTCGCGCAGTAATTCCATCGTTCCTTGTGCGCCCAAACTCTCGTAAACGTCTCGCAACGCTTGTTTCGTCTTTCCCTGAAAACTCATGGTTCATTTTCTCCTATCGCTCTAGATTTGCTCTCCCACTAGATCTTCAACATCGTCCACCTTGGTCCGTCGCAGTACCTCGGCGGCACCTTGTCCGCGTCGATGGCCCGAAGGAGGTCCTGCGCGATCTTCTCCCGCTCCTCGTCGGTGGTGACCCTCCCTCCCTCCGCGATGCGCCGGTAGAGGGAGGGGTTCTTCGTCCTGATGATCTCGGCCAGGTTCATCGCCGAGGCCCTCCTGAACTCATTCCGTGTCATGTTTCTTCCTCCCCACGGGTGACTTGACGTTCCGCCTGCTCTCCAGGTAGGCGCCGAGTGAATCGTCGTCGATGTAGTAGCGGCCGCCGAGGCAGAAGCTCGTCAGCTCTCCCCTCTTGATCGCGGCCCGAAGGGTCACCACGCTGATTCCAAGCTGGTTCGCCGCCATCTCCAGGCTCCAGAGTTGCATGCATGCCTCCATGTCTCTACTCCCGCGTAAAAGGTTGATGTGAGTTAATGAACACCTTTAGAAGCTATTATAAAATAAAGCGGGAACTTTTGAAAAATCCTGCGGGGGACCCGATGATTTCAGGGCTCGGGAGGAGGGTGGGGCTTCCTATGGGGTCCGGGGTAAAGAACTACCCTGGTGGGGATCTGGTGGGTAGGCAAGGGGGAAAAGGGGAAAGAAAGAGGGGGAAGCCGTTGAGCCTTCCCCTGTGTCCTCAGCCAATAGGAAGTAAGATAACTGCCACTCTTCTTATTATTCTCCTCCTCTGATAAGCGCCATATCATGGATTTCAAACTTTGACGCTACTTTCTTCATGCTATAATAGAATGAAAAAGTATATTTTACATCAATATCTTCCTCGCCAATATACCGATATTTCGAGTCATCTTCTTCATGTGCAGACAAATATTCGTACAATTCGACTGTGCAGAGACTTATCCCCCCGCCGCTAATTAGGGCTTTTTTGCCCACTACGCGTTCGTAATATCTGTATAAGCTGTGCTTATTAACAAACGCATTGCCGAGATAGCCAATTACGGGGGTGCCGATCACATCAGCCAATTCTAACGAAGCGATAAAAACACTTACTTGGTCCTCTATAATATCTTCAAAATTCTCAAGGATAATCGTCAGGATATTTTCTTCATTAAGGTGCTGGCTCTTTAACCATTTTTTTGTTTCATGGTCCTTATCTACCTCCGTATAGTATTCTAGTCTGTCTTCCTTTTCGAAAAATTCATTGCTTGTCTTGAGCACAGAGAACTGTTCTGAATCCCTTTTCAGCTCAGGGTGCAAGTTCGTTTTGGCCTCGTCATAAAAGTCCTTCACATTCGACGTAATCAGATAACAGTCTTGCAACTCCTGGTCTTTTGCATACTGGACATACGATAGCCAGATTATGCAGTCTCTAAATTCATCCTTCTTCTCACTGAAAGGCTTTATTCTTTTTATAGATCGGTCTATGAGTATAGGAAGCAAGTCATTAGAATATTTAATTAATGTTATCGTTTCTTCTTCGATTTGTTTCTCATAAAACCGTTCGAACTGAGCCAATTGCTTTTCGACCTTGATGACTCTTGGCTTCTTTTCTTCCAGGCTAATCGAGTTCCAATCTCTAAATATCCTTCTTAGATCTGAGGACAATTTGATCAGTTGCTTTTCGTAGTTATTCTTCAATTCTGAAAGAACAATCTCTGATACAAAAAGCGTGATCTCTTCGACTTCAGCCAGTCTCAGGAGAAGGCTGTTATAGTTGCTCTTGAAAAAAGGATCGTTAAATAGGACGGTGGTATCAAGGAAAACATTCTCCATCATGTTGTCTCCTCATAAACAAAAACCCCACCTCTCCTTGTCCTGAGAAATGGGGCCTTCTGCTCGATCCCAAAACAACTCACGAAGGTGTTCTATATCATTCAGATTCCAGTTCCTTGAACTATTCGTCCGCCGATACACCTAAGACCTTCTGAAGTATCTTTTTGTACCCGTCGTGATCCAAAGGACATTCAAGTAAGTCGTCAAATTGATCGACATTTAGTTTCAGCTGCTTAGCCATTGATTTGTAAGTCTTCTGAGGAACAAATTTTCTACCTTTGGGCACAGTTATCCGCGCAGTTTTCACATTGTCCAAAAGATACCAACCGTTAAACTCCTTTGCGTTTCGAAATTCTATGTTCAATTTCCTCTCACAGCACCCCTTTATTCTTTGTGAGTCAAAGGACGTATTCTTCATCTACCGATCACTTATCCGTGCCTTCAGATATTCCTTTATCCTCAACCATTCAGTTGAGAAATTATCATCCTCCATCAGGTCATCATACAACGTCTCGATTTCACTCTTTAAAGCACCAATTGCCTCAATAACATCATCACCATGTCCATATAAAGGGAGTTCTAAAGTGCGTGCAAGGAAAGCCTCACCATCTCGCTCCACAACAACTTCGATAGGGGCTCTTAATTCTTTATTGGGCAAGAAGGTTATTCTGGTGATACCGACATCAGACTGAAGTCTTTGAACATTATCTACTATACTCCGAAATATTCCCTGAGCCTCTTCTCTAAAAGACTCTATGAAATCTTGCTGTCTAGAAACGCCAGTTGGTTGCATTTGATAAGTCACTGCATGAGCTAACGACGATGCGTCCTTCCTTCTCATCGTTTGCCATTTTGAAAGGTGCGCTACACTTGCTTTCGGTTCGGCCATTCTTATCCCTCCGATCGCATTTCAATTCCGAGTTCACGGAGTGAAAAGCTATAATTCTCCATGACAATCTTAGACAAGGTCTGGAAATCATAGGTGTATGGTGAAAAATGACTATCAATACTCAAAAAAATGGCATTATTATAGAACAAAGAACTTGCAAGGCTTACATAAATGTTCAAATTATGCTGAGCCATCTGGAGATTGTATTGAACACCTCTTCCCGTCAGTATGTTCTTGAACCCTTCCGGAGTATCTGGATTTAGGGATGTTAAGAACAACTCTGAATTTTCCTCCACTGACAACTGATGACCAATAGAGAACCTTAGCACAGATATGGGTAACTCATCCAGAACCTGGAACAGTCTGCCATACAAATCTAGTATCTGCTTTTCACCCTCCGCCCTTAAGATCTTCGTAGTAACCTCTTCCAATCCAAATGAGACGTCAAACAGCGTGGTACCATAGACCTTTACGCAATGGAAATAATTTCCAGACGGGCTCTCACGGTTGATCTTGATATCGTCTAAACGAAGAGCAAAAGCGCTTTGGAGTTTTCCTATAAGGGAAACTCGCGTTCCGGGATCTTCGATCAATCGCAATAGAGATTCCTTATAAGATGCGTAAAGAGTTACATCGGTTACAATGGGTTTTACGGAAATCTTCATTTTGGTTGCCTAATCAAATTATATGCCTTCTTGAAAGGCTTTACAAAGGGGAAAAGGATATTGTCAGGAACAGTACCTAGAGCTCGATTGATCATTTTTGACGTAGCTTAGGATCATATAAGAACTGCTTTTTGTCAAGGGATTTGCACCCTTGCATAGGAATGTAGGGAGGAAGGGGAGAAAGTGGAGCGTCGTGGCGCTTAAGTGGGTTCTCATGAAAAAAAACGGAGCCTAGTGGCCCCGCCCATGTTCTTTGAAAATCGAATCTCTCTTAATCGGGCAGGTAATGTTCAGGATCGACGAGTTCTCTCCAAACGCTGGACCGACCATTCAGAGACTCTCATCCACTCCTTCCTCCGCTCATCCTGGTGTCTTCTGTCCCTGTAGTTTCTTCGCTCGGTTCCACCGTTTAAGAATACCCGAGCTTGTAGGCCGAGCGTCTGTCAACTCCAGAACGTCGATCAAAAAGAAGGCGCGAATTCTGGGACATTCTGAATTTCCCTTTGAGGAGAATGAGAGCTATATTTCACATCCGTTTGAACTTTCTCTTCAGCCCTGCAAGCCCGATCAGACCAGTACCGAGAAGGAGCATGGTGGCAGGTTCGGGGACGGGAGCCATGTGGAAGTTGTCGATAATACCTTCACTGTGATAGAGGTCGGTGCTACGGGCCCACGACTCATTCTGAAAATTCAGCACAAAAACGGCTGAAGTAAGATCCTCCAGGTGAGTGTGGTTGGCATTGTTTCACCATCGAACATTGTGCCTGTGGTGTCATAACAATTTATCTGCCCGGTATCCACATAATACCCGTTTAGGCTCATGTAAATATCAGTAAGTTCAAAACGGGTTGGAGGGAAGATGTGGGGGATTATCCATGAACTACTGCCGGTGAAGGTCTCGTTTTCCCCATAAACATCCATCCAAAAGTTACTGCTTCCGCTAACCTGGTAATTGTCAATGAGGGTGTACGTAAAACCTCCCTCGAATGGACACCTTCGCCATAGGGCATGGCGATATAGGAACCTGAAAAGTACCCCTCAATCACAGTGGCATGACTTTGGTTTAGGCTGTACCCCAAGATACAAATAACGAGTCCAGCGATTGCTAAAACCTTTTTCACCTGGTGTCCTCCTTGTGTTTTGAGCGACGATTGAGATTGGGAATTTTTCAGTTGCGCTACGCCGACCCGGAAGGGACGATGCCGGACAAAGTTCAGCGGGTACTCCATGAGGCAACCCCTTGGTGAGGGTTAAAGATGGGTCAACACATACCAACCCGCTTGATGTCGAATGCGAAATCCATGCCACGAAGAGGATAGATCGGTCCCCAAGTATATCAGATGGTTAGGTGAGAGCTGACAACTATATAAAGTGGCATCTGTAATTCTGTACACAGGATATGGGAAAAATAATTCCACTTTGTCGCAAAGTCTTACACTATCACATCGGATTGGTAGGATTATGGGGGGTTCGGGTAGAAAATGGAATCTCGTGGCGATCTCGGTGGGTAGGCCAGGGGGATCTGAGGAAAGAAGAGCCCCGTCCCTCCAGGGTGGGAAAGACGGGGCTCCTGTGTCATCCGATCTCAGGCCTTGGGCTGCTTGCCGATTAGTTGTTGGATCTTGAAGTTTAAGGTATCGTCTTCGGTGTAAATAGACCGAAGCATTCTCGTCCAGATTTCCTCTCGTCCCTCCCTCGTCTTCGCGGAGAAGAGGATTGGCCGGTCATCGAGGATTCCTCCCAGCTGACCTTCCGTCTCCTTCACCCCGGAGAGTCCCTGCTGCCTGGATAGCTTGTCAGCCTTCGTGAGAACCACGATGACTTTCTTCTGGAGGTCACTGAGGAGATAGAGGAGGTCCATATCCCCTTGGCCGAGGCCCCTCCGAATATCGATGATGACCACCATTGCCTTCAGGTTGCTTCTTCCGCGGAGATAGGCATCGACCATCTTCCCCCAGGAAGCTCGCACACTCAGAGGCACGCGCGCAAAACCGTAACCGGGCAGATCCACCACATAAAAGAGCCCGTCCACACTGAAGAAATTAATGGCCTGGGTCCGTCCCGGGGTGGAACTCGTCCGGGCCAGCTTCTTCCTGTTCAAAACCGTGTTGATCAGGGAGGATTTGCCCACGTTGGACCGGCCTGCGAAAGCGACCTCAGGTTTGTCGGAAGGAGGGTATTGACTCTCTCGAAAGGCACTGACAAGAAACGAAACGTCCATCCGCTAACACTCTTTGAGGTAACTTTCAAGGCGGTTCATCCCTTCCTTGATGTTCTCGATGGAATTGGCGTAGGAAATGCGGAGATACCCCTCTGCATTCTGACCGAAGTCAATGCCTGGACTGATTCCCACCCCTGCTTTTTCGAGGATGTCGAAAGCCAGGCTGTAGGACTTTTCCGCCAGGTGTCTTGCATTGACCAGCACGTAAAACGCGCCCTTGGGTTCGACTTTCAGGACGAACCCCAGAGCCTTCAGCCGCTGGAGGAGATATTTCCTTCTCTCATCGTAAACGGCCCTCATCTGAGCCACGTCGTCAGCCGCCTTGGTCAAGGCTGCGATTCCCGCCCACTGGGATATGCTTCCGGCGGAAATAAAAAAATTCTGCTGAATTTTTTGAAGAGGTCGCAAAAACTCCGGCGGGGCGATGACATAACCGAGCCGCCATCCTGTCATGGCAAAAGCCTTGGAGAAACCGTTTAGGACGAAAGCCCTATCCGTGAACTCCAATACGGAATGCTCCTTTTCCCCGTATACCAGTCCGTGATAGATCTCATCGGAAATGACATAAGGGCCCAGTTCTGAAATAGCACCCATGCGATCAGGAGATAGAAGTGTGCCCGTCGGGTTGCAAGGAGAGTTTATCAGTACGGCCTTGGTGCGAGGGCCGATCCATTTTCGGATATCTTCAGAGCGGTACTGAAATCCGTCCTCCTCGTGTACGTTCACGCAAACAGGCTTTGCTTTCAGAAAATTCACAAAATTCGGGTAGCAGGGATAATGGGGATCGGAAATAATCATTTCATCCCCTGCATCCAAAAGGGCCGCGAAGATCATAAACAGCGCCGGAGACGTTCCCGATGTGACGATCACCTGATTCGGGCTGACTTTCACTCCGTACTTTTCAAAGTAGTGACGAGAGATGGCCTCCCGCAGTTCGATCAATCCAAGGCTGTGCGTGTAGTGAGTATGCCCTTCCAGGATTGCCTCCTCCGCGGCATCGCATATACACTTCGGCGTTGGGAAGTCGGGCTCCCCGATCTCCAGGTGAATGATGTGGCGTCCCTGTGCTTCCAGTTCCTGGGCCTTTTCCAGAACATCCATGACAATGAAGGGGGGAATGTCCTTGGCCCGGCTCGCAGGTGTGCATTTCTTCAAAGGGCTGTTCCTCCGGGCATGAGTGGGGATCTTTCCGATCTTGTTTCGGATCGCGCTCTGCCGCTCCTATTTCTTACTCCTAAGTTCGTCCAGAGTTTTCCTGGCAGCGTCTCCGAAAGGTCCGCCGGGATCATTGGTGATTGCGGCAAGAAGTTCCTGCACTGCTTCTTCCTGGCGATTCAACCTGAGATAGAGCGTGCCCAGCTGCAGATGGGGCACAGGGGAGTCAGGCAGAACCTCTCCCGCCTTCCTGTAGGCATCAATGGCGGAGTTCCACTCCTGGGTTTTCTCATACGCAAGGCCCATGTTGACATAGGCACGGCCGTATTCCGGAAATAACTCGACCGCCTTCTTGTAGCATTCAACCGCCTTACCGTATTCTCCCATATTGTGATAGGCGGCGCCCATGTTGTCATAGGCGAGGTAGCGGGTTCGGTAGAGCAGATTATTCGCCGCCGCCCGGAAGTATTCGACCGCCGCATCCCACTGCTTCAAATTCGCGTAGGTTGTTCCCAGGTTATTCTGCGCTTCCGGAAAGTCGGGTTTCAGTTGCAGCGCTTTCCTGAAGTACACAATGGCGGTGTTGAATTCTTTCAACCCCGAATAGGCAAGGCCGATGTTATTATAAAGGTCCGCGCTGTCGGGCTTCAGTTCTGCGGCCTGCAGCAGCTCCTTGAGGGCGCCCTGATAATCCTTCGCCACCAGGAGGGAAGCGCCGAGCTGCTCGTGGGCCTTGGCCATTTTCTTGGGCTGACCCTTTAAGCCTTGGTCCGTGGCGCATCCCAGAAGCAACACAGCCAAGCATAGAGCCAGCAAAAATGCCTTTCCCGTTTTTTTCATCATATCACCTTGTGTAGCGGATATTCGATGATTCCTTCCGCGCCCTCCTTGATGAGCCTGGGGATGAGGTCCCTCACGGTTCTCGACTCAACGACGGTCTCCACGGAAAACCACTTGGCATTGTAAAGACCGGCCACCGTCGGCGCATTCAGGCTCGGCAGAAGGCTGATCACAGCCTCCAGCTTGGTCTCCGGAACGTTCATCTTAAGACCCACCATGTTTTCCGCGCGGAGGGCTCCTTTGAGCAGAAGAAGGATCTGGCCCAATTTATCTTTTTTCCACGGGTCCGAGAAAGCCTGCTTGTTAGCGATAAGCTGGGTGCATGAGGTCATGAGTTCGTGGATGATCCTGAGACCATGCGCCCGAATCGTGCTGCCCGTCTCGGTCACTTCCACGATGGCATCGGCCAGCCCGGAGACTACTTTAGCCTCGGTCGCACCCCACGAAAATTCCACCTCCACCTCGATGCGCTTGTCTTCAAAATAACGCTTTGTAAACTGCACGAGTTCGGTAGCGACTTTCTTTCCCTGGAGATCCTGAATCTTCCTGATTTTCGAATCTGCGGGCACCGCCAAAACCCACCGTGCCGGGGCTTGGCTGACTTTGGAATAGACCAGGTCGTCTATCACTACTACATCCGACCCGTTCTCGAGAATCCAGTCCTTACCCGTGAGTCCCGCGTCCATGGTGCCCTTTTCCACGTATCGCGACATTTCCTGGGCTCGGCAAAGGTTGATCTCGATTTGCTCGTCATTAATATCGGGGAAATAACTCCTGTCATTAACGTTGATCTTCCAGCCCGATTTTTCAAACAGATTGATGGTCGCCTTCTCGAGGCTCCCTTTAGGGATGCCGAATTTCAGCTTCTTCATTTCCTGTACACACGCTCCGGATCAAAAACTTTTGTATCCACGACGGTGACCGACCCGTCAGGATTGACCTTCCTGTAAAAGCAGCTTTCATAACCTGTATGGCATGCGGCTCCGCCCACCTGCTCCACCCTGAATACCACCGCATCACTGTCACAATCCACGAGGACTTGCCTGATCTTTTGCACATGCCCTGATGTGTCCCCTTTGTGCCAGATTTCCCGGCGGGACCGGCTCCAGTAGTGGGCCTCGCCTGTATCGAGGGTCTTTTCCCAGGATTCCCGGTTGATATAAGCGAGCATCAGGACCTTACCCGACTTGTAGTCCTGAACTATTGCGGGAAGCAACCCGTTGCCTTTCGTGAAATCAAGTTCAAGCATGGAAACCCGAGCACATTCGATAAGGAATTTAATGTATTACAATAGCATATCCCCTTTGCAGCGCAAGAGAAAATTCGATCACGGAGTAACGATTCAGTCTTAGGAGTGGAAACGCCTCGCCTCCCGGGGAGGGATCTCTTCAGTGCCCCCTCCCGGAAGTGCGGCTAGGCTTCTTCATAGGCACTGACCGAACCAACTCTTGACCGATCACTGGTCACTGATTTCCCGTGCCACTCAACTGCCCGCAGGCCGCTCGGATATCCTGTCCTTTGCTCTTCCTGATGATGGCCGTGAAATGATTATCAATCAGGATTTCCTGAAAGCGACGGATGCGTTCAGGCTCCGGAGCTTCCATCTCCAGACCGGGATGAGGATTGAGCGGGATCAGGTTGATCTTGGCGCGCAGGCGCCTGAGCAGTGTGACCATCTTCCTCGCATCTTCCTCCCGGTCATTGACGCCTCGGATAAGGATGTACTCGAGGGTGATCATTCGTCTGTTGGGGAGAGGAAACTCTCTCAAGGCCGAGATAAGTTCGTTTAAAGGATACTTCCGGTTAATGGGCATGAGATAACCGCGAGTCTCGTCATCCGCCGCATTCAGTGAGACCGCTAGGTTGACCTTTGTGTTTCGGCCAAGCTTTTTGATCTGAGGAACCAGGCCGCATGTAGAAAGAGTCACGGTTCTATGAGAAAAGTTCATGCCGTCTTCAGAAATCAGGTTGCCCAGCGCGTTCAAAACCGCATCAAAATTGGCAAGGGGTTCACCCATCCCCATGAGGACAAGGTTGGTGAGGCGTTCCGGCTCGTTCATCGAGCGCTTGACCTGCACAACCTGGTCAACAATCTCCGCCGGAGAGAGGTTTCTCTTCAAACCCTGCTTTCCGGTTAGGCAGAAACGGCAACCCATGGCGCATCCCGCCTGGGAAGAGACGCAGAGAGTGAAGTGGCCTCGTTCCGGAATAAGGACCGTCTCAATCAGGTGCCCGTCCAGCAGCCTGTAAAGGTATTTTTTGGTGGCGTCTTCGGAAATTTCGGTCCTTACCTCCTCCAAGTGGTTGATCCGAGCCTTCTCTGAAAATTTTCTCCGAAGGCTCTTGGGCATGTTGGTCATCTCTTCAAGACTTTGAACGCATCCTTTGAACAGCCACTGGCGGATTTGCTTGGCCCTGTACGAGGGCTCCCCCTGCCCTTTGACCCAGGCTTCGGTGTCCCCCAAGTTCATCCCTTTCAGATCGACTATCATGCTCTGGGCAATTCACCGCCGAGACCGCAAAGAGCACAAAGAAAAATCTTGTATCTGTTCTTCGCAATCCGGGGGTTCTTCTTCCCCCAGTAATCCGCGAGCTGACAGGCCATACGCTCGATCCCATCCCGCACACTAATGATCTCAAAATTCAGTGAAAACATTTTTAATCTCTGCGCGCTTTGCGCTCTCTGCGGTAAATTCTATTCTTTGCATTCCGCTCCGACCAGGGCGGAAGGACTGCTGCACATCGTTCTCAGCTTTGCCAGATCCCACACGTAATCATAGAGGTGCAAGCCCTTGCTGGCGGCAATGATTTCTCCATCTTCCGTACCGATGCAAGACGCCATGTACTCCTTCAGGAGCTGGATTGCCCCTAGGTTTGCGGGAAAGCCGTTCCAGAGATCCCAGGACCTGAAATAAACGACAAAGTGAAGTTTCCCGTCCCTGACCCGGGTATCGATTCCTCTCAGGCAGGGGGGGTCGTGGAGAAAGATGGAATCAGGATCGCCCACAGTCATGTAGGCCTGATTCGTGCCGTATCCGTCCTCCCTATACATGCGAATGACTTCTTCAATCTGTTTTTCCAGGTACTGGCCGTATGTGTAGTCTTCTCCGGGTTTTCTTGCGGAGGTCATGAGATAGGGAAGATATTCTTCCAGATAGCCATCGGCAACAGGATTGGGAATTCCCAAGGAGGGAGGAATATCCGGAATCAAAGGCCTCACGCCGGGATATTTGATATGCACGGTAGCATAGTCGAATTCCAGTCTCTTCTGTCCCTGAAAACTGCCGCGATCAATGGTATACTCCCGGCCTGTTTCGAGGAGCCGGTACACGCACTGGAACCAGGCGTCGGGCAGATCTCTTGCCTCGATGGACTCCGTCCTCATGGTGCTATGTCTCCTGTATTGTTTAACAAAGGGACCCTTTTTCATTTTGGCCGGTTCGCTCCCCCCCTGTCAATGGAAAACCGTCTCCCCCTCCCCTATCGCTTCGCTCTTGCCAGGCCGCTTCGTTTCTGAGCATAATGATAATATGTATCGGTAAACGATGTAGCTTCGCTGCACAGGCCTCGGCGGCCTTTCGATCACCCCCACTGCCAGGGAGATAGAGAGAGTTGCACACCCGAATGTCGAAACCGGAAATCCGAAACCATGACCAAGGATCCTAAAGCAGGCATTTGGCCGCAACCAAACACCGTACAGGCCGGACGAGGAACGTCTCTCAGCACTTCTCTGCAAAATGGAAAGGAGAACTCCATGGATCTCACAGATCTTTACTCAAAAGGCGAAGAGGCACTCAGGCAGCGCGAAATAGGTCACTTGCTCGACGGAGTGGAAACGGGCTTTATTCTGAGGCATGATCGGCTCATTCTTGATCGTTACACCTTCAGGCAGAAAAGCATCGATGCGGTGGAAGGAAGCACCCGATGCGAGGTTATGGGCGTCCCGTTTTCTGCTCCCGTGATCATGTCCGCCATGACCATGCCCATCCCGGCCGTCATGGATGACGGCCTGCTGGCTGTGGCTCAGGGGCTAAAAGAGGCGGGAAGCCTTATGTGGACAGGCACCCCTGTCCCGCATAACCTCAAAGAGATCTTGAAAACAGGCGTCTCCTTGGCTGCAAACGTCAAACCTTTCAAAGACCGAAGAAAAGTGTTTCAGTTGCTCGATGATATCCAGGATGCAGGAGTCCACTGGATGGGCATAGAAATCGACTCGGGTCAGGGCACCAAAATAAGGGACCGAATGGTGGCGACGGACTGTGCTCCTCTTTCTTCAAAGGAATTGGAAGAGATCAGGAAAAGGGTTTCTCTCCCCCTTGTCTTCAAGGGAGTGTTAAGCCAAGAAGATGCCCGCAAGTCCCTGGAGGCCGGAGCCGATGCGATTGTGGTCTCCAATCACGGAGCACACACTCTGGACTACTTACCCCATCCATTGCAGGTCATGGAAGACATTGCGCCCTTAGTCCGGGGCAAGGTCGAAATTTTCATGGACGGAGGTTTTCGACGCGGCAGCGATGTGCTTAAAGGCCTCGCTTTTGGCGCCAGGCTCGTCGGACTGGGTCGTCCTATTCTCTACGGGCTGGCAGCAGCCGGAAAGGACGGCGTGCGGGGAGTCATGGAAGGCATTGCCCTAGAGCTCAAGCGACTGATGACCATGGTGGGCGCCGCGAGTCCCGAACAAGTAAGCCGTGACATCCTCATTCAGGATTAGAAAGCTGCTGAAAAGCGCTCGTCGGCTGCGAAAAGTTCTCTTTCAATAATTGATTGCTTTACTCATGGTCTCCCAGGGAGCAAGCCCTAAGAAAGGTCTTGTTGAACTGAGGGGAACCGGCAAGCTCCACGTACTGGATCCTTGTAGCCAGATTCTGAGCCTCCCTTCTTCTGGAAGAGGAAAGGAGAGCTATTTGTGCACCCATGCCCGCGGCATTTCCGACCTGTTGGAACCGCTCCAGAGGCAGCTTGGGCAGCATACCGATGGTGATCGCGCTTTCCACGTCAATGTAGCTTCCAAAGGCTCCAGCAATAATGACCTGTTCGATTTCACTCTCTAATCGGCCGCTCACTTCCAGGAGGACTTGGATACCTGTCCTGATGGCCGCCTTGGCGAGCTGAAGCTGTCGGATGTCTTTCTGGGTTATCACCAGCGCCGGCACCTCCTCATGCGCCCCTTCCCTCACGAGGATGAATTCCCTCTCTCTTCCGGATTCCCTCACCCGCGGGTGGCTGTCTAGCAATCTCCCTCCCCGATCAATGATGCCGGCCATGTACATCTGGGCCATGGCATCAAGAACCCCGGAGCCGCAAATGCCCACCGCCGGCGCATCATCAACAGTCTGATACTCAACCGAGTCTCCATTGATGCGCACCCTTTCAATGGCCCCTCTCGCAGCCCGCATTCCATGGCTGATCTGGTACCCTTCAAAAGCAGGGCCTGAGGCGCAGGAGACGGACGCGATTTGGCCCCCGTGGATCAGTGACACCTCGGTGTTCGTCCCGATGTCCAGGGCAAGAACTACTTCCTTCGCGTCATATGCCTCGGTGGCAAGGAGCATGGCCACGTGGTCCCCGCCTACGAACCCGGCGATGTTTGGCAGAATGTGAACATAGGCACCCGGAGAAACCTGAACTCCCAGTTCACGGGCTTTCCAGTCCAGCGCCATGCTCACCGCCGGCACATACGGAGCCTGAACCAGTTGTCTGACCGGCAAGCCGAGGAAAAGATGGTGCATGGCCGTATTGCAGCACACCACCATCTCCAGGATTTGCTCCGCGGCCGTCCCTGTTTCGGCACAAAGATCCCTGGCGAGTTGGTTGAGCCCGTCCACAACGGCCCTTTGAATCTCCCTGCCCTTTTCGGGCGATCGAAGGGCGCCATCGATCCTTGTAATCACATCTTCACCGAAACTGATCTGAGGATTCATGATGCCTCGGGAAGCGAGTCTCTTGCCGCTCTCCAGATGCATAAGATAGCCGGCAATCTTGGTGGTGCCCAAATCCACAGCCAGCCCGATCTGGGGGCTCGGCCAGGGTGCCAGTTCGATCACTTCGTCCCCCCGCACAGCGGCTTGAGCTTCCCATTCCCAGAGCCGCAGGTCCCGGGAAAGACGGCAAAGAAGCGAAGTGTCCACTTTGGTGGACTTCACACCGTGTTGTTCATCCAGATTCCGCATCAGCCGGTCCGCGTCGGCGGTGAGATCCGACAGGGTGGGAAGGGAAGGAGTGATCTTGAAGCAGCGCACGGGAGGATCGGGCTCGACGGTGACCTCTATGCCTTCTACTTGCGTTCGCTGAGGGGAAGTCATGGATTCCGGAGGCACACCGATCTTGCAGTGACCGGAAGGGTAGACCTGGCAGGCAAGACGCCAGCCTTCCCGGAGATCCCCGGAGGAAAAGAAAGCCGACTCTTGAGGGGTAGGTGCCGACACTTTTCCGTCGAGTATTTTCACCTTGCACGCGTTACACTTTCCCCTGCCGCCGCAGATATTGGTGATGCCTATGCCTGTCCGGCGGCTGCACTCCAGGATTGTATCACCTGCCCGGCACTCTCCTCGCCGGCCAAGAGGTTGAAAATCGATGGTGTAGGATGTCATCCGTTTTCCCTCATGTCTCTTGCCCCTTACCGGTATCTTTCAAAAGTGATTTACATGGGTATGAAACGATGCCAAAGCAAGCTTGGTAGCGGAAGGGCTGGGGCTTCTTCTGAAGCGACCAGCGGGAGGGCGCTGTCTTTTCACGGTTTATCTAGGGGGGGAAACCCCTGGCCCCGAGCGAATGCGAGGGGAACAGCGGGAGGGGGCAGAACTCCCCCATAGATACGCCTTCGAAAAGACCCGCCCGGGAGCTTCGGAGCGTAAGAAAAGGATCCAGCCCTGTCCAGGTACAGTTCTCTCATGTAATTTCGAACGTCTCTAATATATTCCACATATCCGAGCAAAGTCTACCCTTGACTCTCCTGAGACCTCCTCATTTCTTCTTGCATATCCACGTCTGTCGAAATAATATCCGACTCATTGGGAAGTCTTGCATTTCCCTGAGCGACTTTTTACAGGTCGCTAACGATGATGAAAAGGAAGGAACGTTCTCCGTGACCGGATTCTTGAGGCGCTTGACCTTGACATTTGCTTCGGGTTGTTTCGGGGGCCTTGTGAACAGCCTTGTTCTCTGGCTTTTCGGAAGGGCGGGCATTCCCCATGAACTGGGTGTGAAACTTGCACCTTCTCTGACTTCTTCGTGGCTATATCCTCGTTTGGTTTGGGGAGGTATCTGGGGATTCCTTTTCATCTTGCCCATTTTTCGAAACCAACCTTTCGCACAAGGTCTCTTTTTCAGCCTGGGACCTTCGATCGTACAGCTCTTTGTCATCTTCCCTTACCATGCTCACCAGGGCTTGCTGGGGGTTGAGCTCGGAATGTTGACCCCGTTTTTCGTTCTTTTTTTCAACGCCGTATGGGGGTTGGGCGCAGCCCTCTGGCTGCGTGCGGTGGGGAATGGATAAAGGAGGTTTTGATGAAGATACCTATGTATCAGATTGATGCTTTTGCGAGCAGAGTCTTTTCCGGAAACCCGGCCGCAGTTTGCCCCCTCGACGGATGGCTGGATGATGACCTGATGCAAGCCGTCGCTGCGGAGAACAATCTTTCTGAAACGGCATTCTTTGTTCCTCTGGAAGAAGATTACCATATCAGGTGGTTCACCCCTTTGGCCGAGGTGGACCTTTGCGGACACGCCACGCTTGCTTCAGCTTACACGATTTTCCGTTATGTCGACTCCTCCAGGACGGAGGTGACTTTCAAATCCAGGAGCGGGCCTCTCAAGGTCTACAAGCAGGACGACCTCCTGGCCATGGATTTTCCGTCCCAGCCGCCTGCACCCTGCGGTGCATCCCCTAAGCTGGTTGAGGCCCTGGGAAGAAAACCCTCGGAAGTGCTCTGTTCTGAAGACTATTTCGTCGTTTTCCCCTCGGAAGATGATGTGAGGAGCCTGGACCCGGACATGGGAATGCTCAAGAAAGTCGATAAGCGGGCGGTGATCGTCACCGCAAAGGGCGGGAAAGTGGATTTTGTTTCGCGGTTTTTTGCGCCAAAATACGGCGTCAACGAAGACCCGGTAACGGGTTCGGCCCATTGCGCACTCATTCCCTACTGGTCAAAAAGGCACGGCAAGAAAGAGCTTGTTGCCCATCAGGTCTCCAAGCGCGGCGGAGAACTCTTTTGCAAAGACGCTGGAGACAGGGTTGTCATTGCAGGCCGGGCTGTTCCTTATATGGAAGGGATTATCAATATCTGATTTGGTAATTTTTTCGCGAATTGTGGAGAGATTGCTAGACCGGGCCTGCACCGCCTCTGGTCGAGGGCATGAGCCTGCATCAGATACGAAAGGAACTCGATATGAGCATGAGAAAAATTGCCTGCTGCGTGGATTTTTCGGAAAACGCAAAGGCGGCTTTTGAAAAGGCCTCTGAGCTGGCAGGAAAGTACCAGGCCAAACTCTTTATTCTTCATGTGCTGCCGCGCGTGTTCAATCCTGTCCTGCCGGACACGGAGTATGTTTTCCCTGAACAGCCCAAGGACGCCCTGATCATTAAAGTGGAACAAAGAATACAGCAGGAGTACGCCCCCCTGGCTGGAGAAGAGGTGGACTCCAGAATCGTGGTCCTGGACGGACACATCTCTTCTGAAATCATCCGCTTTCTAAAGGACGAAGATATCGACCTGGTGGTGCTTGGATCTTACGGTGCATCCGGGATGGGCATGGTGCTCTTCGGGAGCGTCGCGAACAGGGTTTCTCACAACGCGCCGTGTTCGGTGATGATCGTTCGTCATAAATCCCGAAGGGAGGGAGATTAGGAGATGCAGATTCAAACCTTGGGCGTTATTGGAGCAGGCCAGATGGGGTCAGGGATCGCCCAGGTAGCCGCCGCAAGCGGTCTGTCCGTGGTCATGAGCGACATCAAGGATGAATTCGTCCAACGAGGCCTTTCCTCTATCAGGGACAGCCTCGCCCGCATGGTGAAAAGAGAAAAGATCACGAGATCGGACCAAGAGGCGATACTGGGCAGGGTTAAGGGGACCGTCACCCTGGATGACTTGGCCAAGACGGATTTTGTGGTGGAAGCCGCCACGGAGAAAGAGACCTTGAAACTGCAGATTTTTCGTGATCTTGACGGGATCTGCGGGGAAGGAGTGGTCCTTTCCTCCAACACCTCCTCCATTTCCATCACCAAGATCGCCGCGGCCACGTCTAGGCCCGAAAAGGTGATCGGCATGCACTTTATGAATCCCGTCCCCATCATGAGACTCGTGGAGATCATCAAAGGTCTTGCCACATCCGATGAGACCTTTCAAGTCACCCGGGACCTGACTTTAAGGCTGGGCAAGACCCCTGTACCTGCCAACGATTTCCCCGGATTTATCAGCAACAGGATACTTATGCCCATGATTAACGAGGCCATTTACGCTCTTTTCGAAGGCGTGGGCACCGCGGAAGACATCGACGAAGTGATGAAGTTGGGAATGAACCACCCCATGGGACCTCTCGCACTCGCTGACCTGATCGGCCTCGACACCTGCCTGGCCATCATGCAGGTTCTTCATTCCGGGCTGGGCGACCCGAAATACCGGCCCTGCCCTCTCCTGATCAAGTATGTAGATGCCCGCTGGCTGGGACGAAAAACGGGGAGAGGATTCTATAACTATGATCGCAATCATTGATTACGCCGCAGGAAATCTCACAAGCGTTCGAAGGGCGCTTGCCTTTCTGGGCCACGATTCGGTGATTACCCGGGATCCGTCAACGGTCATGACCGCTGAAAGGGTGATCTTTCCGGGAGTTGGCGCTGCGGGCAAAGCGATGTCCGATCTCAACAAACTGGGTATGGATCAGGCTCTCATCGCTTTTTATCAAACAGGAAAACCGATTCTTGGGATTTGTCTCGGCACCCAGATTATTATGGAGAGAAGCGAAGAAAACGACACTTCGTGCATAGGCCTCATCAAGGGCGGGGTTCGCCGTTTCCCCCTCACCCTGCGCGAAGAGGGAAGACGTCCGCTGAAAGTTCCGCACATGGGATGGAACGGAGTCGAATTGAAAAGGGAACACCCCATCTTTCTCGGATTCGATCCCAGAAGCGAGTTCTATTTTGTCCATGCTTATTATCCCGACCCGATCAACCGGGCAAACGTTCTCGGAGAAACCCGTTACGGTATTCCGTTTGCGTCGGTGCTCCAGTCCAAGAACCTGATTGCTGTTCAGTTCCATCCGGAGAAAAGCGGCAAACCGGGTCTTCAGATTCTCTCCAACTTCTGCACTTGGAAGGGGAGGGAAGATGCTTAGCAGACGAATCATTCCCTGCCTCGACGTTCGTGAAGGCAAACTGACCAAGGGGATCAAGTTCAAAGGCAATGTGGACATCGGTGATCCGGTGGAGATGGCCTCTTTCTACTACGAAGAGGGAGCTGATGAACTCGTTTTTTATGACATTACTGCCTCAAGCGATAAGCGGGACATCATGATCGACACCGTCCGCCGGGTGGCGGAGAAGATCTTCATCCCCTTCTCTGTGGGAGGAGGCATCCGAAGCGTGGACGACATGCGCCGTGTCCTTCTCTCCGGGGCCGAAAAAGTGAGCGTCAACTCGGCGGCCGTCCGTGACCCGAGACTCATTTCTAGAGGCGCGGAAGCCTTTGGAAGCCAGGCAATCGTCCTCGGCATGGACGTGAAAAGGGTGATTCCTTCCGGAAAAATTCCCAGTGGATATGAAATGGTGATTGAAGGGGGCAGAACCCCGGCCGGATTGGACGCTCTGGCATGGGCCAAAGAAGGAGAGCGTCTGGGAGCGGGCGAGATTTGTCTCAATTCCATTGACGCCGACGGCACAAAGGCAGGTTATGAACTGAATCTTACAAGACTGATTTCTTCGAACGTTCATATCCCTGTCATCGCCTCAGGAGGAGCCGGCGCCGCAGAACATCTCCATCAGGTGCTCACGGAGGGTATGGCCGACGCCGCCCTGGTCGCTAGCCTCACCCATTATGGCCTCTTTTCCATTCGGGACCTTAAGGTCTTTCTTCACGGCAGAGGGATTAAAGTTCGAATGAATTGGTGAAGGGGATGTTGCACATCGGATAAGAATGTGTTATTTGTTTCGTGAAAATACCGCGGGAGCTCAACCATGGCAAAAATACTGATCGTGGATGACGAGGAGCACATACGGTTTCTTTACTCGGAAGAACTAACGGAGGCGGGCTATGAAGTCATAACCGCCGACAGCGGTTATAAGCTTCTTGAAAGGATTGACGAGGAGAAACCGGATTTGATTGTGCTGGACATCAAGATGGTCGATTACAACGGCCTCGACCTGCTCCAGGATATTCGGAACAAATACTATGACCTCCCGGTTGTTCTCTGCACCGCCTATGACACCTTCAAGGAGGATATGAAATCCATAGCCGCCGACTTCTATGTTATTAAGTCTTTTGACCTGACGGAACTGAAGAACAAGATAGCCATGGCTCTTGAAGCCGGACAGGGTGCCCGCCAAGAATAGGACCATCGCGTCCTTCTCATTTGTGGTATTTCTCGCCGTGCAAAATGGTCAATGCTCTGTAAAGTTGTTCAAGCAGCAGAAGGCGACTCATTTCGTGGGTGAGAGTCATTCGAGACAGGGAGAGAATTTTTTGAGCACGCGACAGGAGGGTGCGCGACAAGCCCAGAGGGCCGCCGATAACGAACACTACACCGGCGGATGCATTCTGCGCCACCTGCTCCAGCCATTGGGCCAGCTCCACGGAATCCAGCTGGTCTCCTTTCCGGTCCAGGGCCACGAGAAAGTCTCTCGGCGATATCCTGCGTTCAATGGCCTCTCCTTCGACGTCCGGCATCTCATCTTTCCGCTTGCCTTTTAGGGTCCGAGCCGGCTTAACCTCTAGCCAGTCCACAGGCGCATAATAACGGAGCCGTTTCAGATAGAATGACTCTCCTTCTTTGAGAAAGCCCGCCCGCGTCCTGTCAACGACAATAATCTTTATTTTGAGCATCCTGGACAATCCATCGGGCAAGGTTTCGGACGGCTAAGCTGATTTGTGACAGAAGCTTCTTCATCTACTTTTTCCGGAGCCTCAGAATGCGCGCGATTTCAGATGCCGTCTCTTCCACGAAGCGGTTCATGTCCTCTGCCTCAAGCGGTTTTCCGGGTTCTGGAAACTTCTCAAGCGAACTTGCCCTCACCAGGCGGGGAGCATTCTTCAGTTCCTCCCTCGGTTTGACGCGGAACTCCGGAGCGAAGCTGTCCTGAAAATACATCTCCTGGAAGGCCAGGAACTTGAGCATGTGGGCAGTTGAATCGAGAACCCCTATTTCCCCGGACTTTACATATCCTCTTTCGATGGCTCTCCTGAGGCCGGCCATGGATTCGCCTCCCTGGGTGCAGGCCACGTTTCCATTGCGGTTGGCGATCATCATGGCATCCATGATTTCCTGCTCCGCAACCTGGACCACGAAAATCCTTTTCTCACCGGCCATCCGGTCGTACTCCCGGGCAAGCTCGATCACCCTGGGCATGGAGACGGGGTTCCCGATCATGGCAGCCTGGGCTACGCTGGGCTTGACGGTGACGGGAGCAAAGGCTCTCTTGTCTTCATCTTCTTCCAGGTAGTACCGGTAGACCGGGTCTGCATGTTCGGATTGAACGCCCACGATCTTAGGAAGGGACCGAATGACGCCCGCCCGGTAAAACTTGATGAACCCGCTCATGACAGCGGTAATATTTCCGGCATTCCCGATGGGAAGCACCACAACCTTATCTCCCACTTCGTAGTCGAAGTCCTGGGCGATCTCAAAGGAAAAGGACTCCTGTCCCAGAATGCGCCAGCTGTTCTTGGAATTCAGAAGAGCCACCTGATACTTCTCGGCAAGGCTTTCCACGACTTTCATGGAGTCATCAAAAACGCCGGGTATTTCAAAAACAGTGGCTCCGCTCCCCAGGGGTTGGGCCAGCTGCTGGGGTGTGACCTTTCCATGTGGGAGCAGGACGGCGGAACTCAAGAAATCTTCCAGGTAAGATCCATACAGCGCCGCCGAGGCGGAAGTATCTCCTGTGGAGGCACATATGGCAAGGATCCGATCGATCTTCTTTTTCTTCGCAAAGTCATTGATGTAGCTCAAGGCACATGCCATGCCTCGATCTTTGAACGACGCGCTCGGGTTCAGGCCGTCGTTCTTGAAATAAAAGTCCAGCCCCACCAGATCCTTCAGCCTTGAATTGGCCTCAACCACGGGCGTGTGCCCTTCTCCCAGGTAGACGAGTCGATCCAGGGGGATCACCGGCGCGATGAATTCATAGTAGCGGAAGATCCCTTTTAGGGCCCGATGGTTCAGCATTCTCCGATAATCAAAGATCTCGCGCCATTCTTTTCCCGTCGTGGTCAAGAGCCTGTCGAAGTTCTTGTCATAGAGCATGAGGACGCTGCCGCACTCCGGGCAAGTGTACAGCAGGCGGTCGATTCCCTTCTCCGTTCGGCATCCGAGACAGCGGTAGCGCATTTCACCTTTTGCCTCGGGGAGGATGCGAGATCGAATGTGCTCGGGAAACTGTTCTAATTTCATGGTCATTTCCTTTTTACATTCTCAATCTGGGAGGATGACGAAACTCTCATGATGTAATATAACAGCCAAGGAATTGCAACTCAACCCCTGGTTTCGTGTCCGGGCATCCAGAATTATTCCTTGAGAAGCTTTGCTGAAAGTGTTAAGAATCAGTACAATTTTTTCGGATTTGACCGGTTGGTCGATAGGGTTCCCATGGTCATTGCACAGGTGAAAGAAGTCCTCAAGATCGAGGCGGAAGCTATTCTGGGTCTCATGGATCGCTTAGGGCCGGCCTTTGAGCGTGCCGTTCAGATCATTCTGAAATCCAAAGGCAGGGTGATCCTAACGGGCATGGGCAAATCAGGCCTCGTCGCAAGAAAGATCTCAGCCACTCTTAACAGCACAGGCACCCCGTCGCTGTTCCTTCATCCCGCAGAGGCTATTCATGGAGATCTTGGGATGGTGACAAGGGACGATGTCGTCCTCGCCATTTCCCACAGTGGCAACACCGCGGAACTCACCGCCATTCTTCCTATCATCAGGAAGATGGGCGCGAAGATCATAATCTTCACCGGCGCCCTCGATTCACCCCTGGCCGAAGACAGTGATGTGATCATCGACGTGGGCGTCGAAAGAGAAGCATGTCCCATGGGGCTCGCGCCCACTGCCAGCACCACAGCCGCTCTTGCGATGGGTGACGCCCTGGCCGTAGTGCTGATCAATAACAGGCGTTTCAGCTCGAAGGATTTCAAGAGATTCCATCCTGGAGGCAGTTTAGGGGAAAGGCTGGCCACCAAAGTGAAAGAGGTTATGTTCACGGATAACCACATCCCCGTGATCTCCCTGGGATCCAAGGTGGAGCAGGCCGTCAAGGTAATCGATGATAAAGGACTCGGTGCGGCCGTGGTGGTGGACAAGGACGGCAGGCTTGCGGGCATCATCACGGATGGGGATCTCAGGAGAGCCCTCTTAAAGCACAAGAATGTTCATCATCTTAAGGTCGAGCAGATCATGTCTCCTTCACCCAAGACGGTGCAGGAAAATCAGACCGCGGCTGAAGCCCTCGGCATCATGGAATTGTACGAGATCACTCATCTCTGTATCTTGAATCGGAACAAGCAAGTCAAAGGCCTCGTCCATTTGCACGATCTGCTCGGAAGAGAGGAATTCAGACTCAATGGGGCATTCAAGCGCTCCGCGAGGTCTCATCGTAGACCTTATCACCCCGCTTAAGCACAACGGCGAGATCGACGGTCGCAGCCTGGGGCAGCATCTGGACAGGCTCTTACCTCACGTTGACGCTGCTTTCATCGCCAGCCCTTACGCGGGTGAAGGGATTCACCTTACCGCCGCTCAGAGAGGAGATTTGCTGGACAAGAGTGTGGTGATCGTTCGCAGTCGCCTCCCCCTCCTCGTCTGGATCACCCAAGACACAGAGGATAGGACTAAGGAGACCCTCCTTCTTCTCCAGAAGAGGTTGAAAGCCAGAAAATACCATGGTCCGGTCCTCTGGGTGGATACCCCTCTGTATTATCACAGCAACCGTGGTCTGCCCCTCCACTATCGCAACCTGTGCGCCCTGGCCAGGGGATCCTGGGTGCTCCACAATGATCCGGACCTCATCATCCCGTTGGGCCGATCGTTCAAAAGAAACAATATACGCACGGCCATCCTGAAGGATCTGACTCGGATCGAAGAAATCCAGGGACTGGTCTTCTCAGGGTCGCTTGAACGGGCGAACAACTATCAGCGGGCCGTGAGAAGGAAGCCGGAATTCAGGATTTACGACGGCCACGAACCCCATTTCTTGAAGCACCCGAGCATGAGCGGTGTGGTATCGGCCGGGGCTAATCTTGCCCCCAAAGCCTGGCGAAAGCTCACAGACACCTCGTTCACTTCGGCGGACAGTCGCCAGGGCTATCCGGATCAGATGCGCCAGATATGGGAAACTGGTGTCTATCTCCAAAGACTCTTTGAGGTGTATCAACCTTGCCCGGCGCCCGTGATTAAGGAAGCGCTTTCCCGGATGGAGGTCATTGAAAGCGCGAAATCCATGCTCAGGGATGAAAACCTTCAAGACAAAGCCGAGAAACTCAGGAAGATCATGGAATCCTACGGCGATCGGGCAAATTATTGATCATTCATTGCCTTGACTCCGATGGAGGATGAGGTTAGAACCTCTTTCATCCCAATGCAGGCTTTTGGCCGCAACCAAACGTTTGTACAAAGCCGACCCGTGGGAAGGTCTCTTCCTGAAATCCGACTTCATCGGATTTCAGACATTTCCCGCCTTCGGCGGGGAAGAAGCCCCGAAGGGGCGTTATATGAAACCTGCCTTGCCAGGTTTCATTTCCGGTTGCGGACTCGTCAGAGACCTCCCCATGGGTCGGCACCATGCATCTTTTCCGCAGCTTGAGAAGAAGTTGCAGCTTAAGACTCTAAACAGCAAGGGAGGTTTGTTTGTATGGATTTAGATGAACTCTGCGTCAACACCCTTCGCATGCTATCCGTCGAGTGCGTGGAAAAGGCTAATTCCGGGCATCCCGGGATGCCTATGGGCGCCGCGCCCATGGCTTATGTTCTGTGGAGCCGATTCTTGAAACACAATCCGGCAAACCCCGAGTGGCCGGACAGGGACCGTTTCGTGCTTTCAGCGGGTCACGGATCCGTGATGCTTTACAGTTTGCTCCATCTCGTGGGGTACGACCTTCCTCTGAACGAACTCAAGAGCTTCCGCCAATGGGAGAGCAAAACGCCGGGCCACCCGGAACATGGCCTCACGCCGGGTGTTGAGACGAGCACAGGACCTCTTGGTCAGGGCTTTGCCAACGGGGTGGGCATGGCCATCGCGGAACGCTTCCTCGCTGCCAGGTTTAACCGGCCGGGGCACGAAATAGTCAATCATTTCACTTACGCCATACTGAGCGATGGCGATCTGATGGAAGGCATCTCGCATGAAGCCGCTTCTCTCGCCGGACATCTGGGGCTGGGCAAACTCGTCTACCTTTACGATGACAATCACATATCCATCGAAGGAAGCACGAACCTGACTTTTACTGAGAACAGAGCGACCCGATTCGCGGCTTACGGGTGGCATGTTCAACAGGTCGCTGATGGTAATTCCCTCATGGCGATCGAGAGCGCCATTCTATCCGCCCTGAGGGAGACAAGGCGACCTTCCTTGATCGCCGTGAGAACCTGTATCGGCTACGGATGCCCGAATAAACAGGACACGGCCGCGGCGCACGGCGAGCCTCTGGGAGCCGAGGAGATGAGGCTGACCAAAGAAAAACTCGGATGGCCGAAAGAGCCCGAATTCTTCATCCCTGACGAGGCATTGACCTGCTTTCGGCAGGCTACGGATAAAGGAAAGGAGCGGGAAGAAAGGTGGAAGAACCTGCTCAGGTCCTATGAAAAAACCTTTCCTGATTTGGCAAGGGAGTGGCATTCATGGATGCAGGGAGAACTACCCGAAGGCTGGAAGCGAGACCTTCCTGTTTTCGCTCCGAATGCAAAAGGCCTGGCCACGAGGGCTGTCTCCGGAGCTGTGTTGAACGCCGTTGCCCCTCGCCTGAAGAACCTTGTAGGCGGTTCGGCAGATCTGGCTCCATCCAACAAGACCCTGATCGAGGAGGAAGGTGACTTTCTGGCAGATCATTATGACAGGCGCAACCTTCATTTCGGCGTGCGGGAACATGGCATGGGAGGCGTCTTGAACGGCATGGCCTTGCATGGCGGATTGATTCCTTACGGGGGAACCTTCCTCGTCTTCTCTGACTACATGCGCCCTGCCATCCGTCTCGCTTCCCTCATGAACCTGAAGGTGGTCTATGTCTTCACCCATGACAGCATCGGTTTGGGTGAGGACGGACCGACGCATCAGCCCGTAGAGCATCTTGCCACCTTGAGAGCGATTCCTAATCTCACGGTCGTCCGTCCCTGTGATGCCGCGGAAACGGTCGAAGCCTGGTGCCTTGCCCTAGAGCAGAAAAAAGGGCCCTTCGCCCTGGCCCTCACGAGGCAGGCAGTCCCCGTCCTTGACCGGGCCAGTTTTGCTTCTGAGAAGGGTCTACGGAAAGGGGCGTACATCCTTTCGGAGCCCGAGGAGGGGAATCCGGACATCGTTCTGGTAGGAAGCGGCTCCGAGGTTCATCTGGCCCTAGAGGCCTCAAAACGTCTCCGGGAAAAGGGCATTTGTTCCCGTGTGGTCAGCATGCCTTCATGGGAACTTTTTGATGCCCAACCCGAGGAATACCGATCCCAGGTCTTACCGAAGCAGTCTCATCCCCTCCTGGCTGTGGAAGCGGGCATTGCCCAGGGATGGCATCGTTATGTAGGAGAGAAAGGGGATGTTGTAAGTTTAGACCGGTTCGGAGCCTCTGCACCCTATAAAACCCTTTACGATAAGTTCGGACTAACCGCGGAGAGGGTGGCTGAACGAGCCCTGAAGCTGCTGGGCCGTTCCTGATGCAACTATATGCTCCCTTCGTCTGAGGGTCTATCCGCGCCCTCTTCTTCCTGGGGCTGTATAGCCTCTTCCAGGACTTTGGACAAATGGAGGATGGACTTCTGGACTTCTCTTGTAGACAAGTTCAATGTCTCCAGCGCCGTGCTGTAGCGAGAGAAATTCTTGTAGATTTTCAAACCGATCCCGATGTTGACCACGGTGGCTCCGAAGAGAAGCCCGCTCAGAACTACCAGAAGCCAGAGGACATGTGCGAATCCCTTCTGATCATCTGAATGTTTCTCGCCGGTCCAGGACCGGTCTCCACAGTCGCTCATGTTGATTGTGTCCCTGTCTTTTCTCACCATCTGTTTCTTGCCCATCCTTTGTCTTTCTTCAAGTCCCGCCCGGCCACGAGGCTGCGTCATCATCGCTTCACATCACTGCGAGCGGTGAGAGGAGCGCGCGACGCCATCGCGACGCATCCTCTATGTGGAGAGGGTCCTCTATCATAAAAGATACTCCGGCTTTGCATTTTGAAGGGCATGGAAGATGTTGCCTTTGATCTTTCTATTGCTCCTGTAAAGATGATCCAGCATGTTTTTGATCTCTTCGCGTTTGGATGAACCCGCGGTGGGACACCCAAGATCGATCCCCGGCCAGCCCATCCACTTGGCGTATCGCCGGATGAGATCTGAATCTATCATAAAAAAAGGCCTGATGACATGCAGCCTCCCTTCAAAGAACTCTTGAACGGGCACCATGGTGCTGATGGAGGCCCCATAAAAAACGTTGATAAAAAAGGTCTCAATGATGTCATCCTTGTGATGCCCAAGGGCGATCTTGTTGCACCCCATCTCGTCGGCCAGGCTGAAAAGGGTCTTTCTCCGAAGACGGGAGCACAGGAAACAGGGATTCTCCCTGTTCTCCGGACTGTGAGCGAGGGGACCGAAGTCGCTCCTGATAACACGGGATTCGAATCCATGATCTCTGAAAAACTCCTCCATGGCCCCTGCCGAGTCAGCCCCGAAACCAGGATCAACATGCACCGCCGTGAGCCGGTACGAGATGGGTACTCGCTTCAGCCGCTCCCTCAGAAGCCACACCAAGGCGAGACTATCCCTCCCGCCGGAGACTGCCACCATGATATGGTCACCTTCCCCGATCATGCCGCGGCTGTGAATCGCCTTTCCCATGAGGCGTCTCATTTCTTTGGTCACATGACTCATATCCGTTGTAAGCAGTCCCCTGAAGATTTCAGGTCAAAAGCCGAAAGGAGCTCACGATCGTCTTTTGCCGAAAAGCCTAGTGCCGATTCGAACCATGTTTGCCCCCTCCTCAATGGCCACCTTGTAGGAGTTGGACATCCCCATGGAAAGATACTTCATCTCCACGCCGGGCAGATTCATGCCCCCTATCCTGTCATAGATTTGCCTGGTCCTTTGAAAGTAAGGCCTCGAATCTTCGGGATCACCGGCAAAGGGCCCCATCGTCATCAGGCCCATGACCCTAACGCTATCGAGATGGCTTATATTCCTGATCAACACCGGAGCTTCCTCCGGCATCGCTCCTGACTTCTGAGCCTCCTCGCCGCTGTTGATTTCGATGAGGATCGGCATGACCTTGCCCAGTTTCTTGCAGACCCTTTCAAGCTCCAGAGCCAGCTTCAGAGAACCGACCGTCTCGATCAGGTCAAAAACTCCGACCGCCTTCTTGACCTTGTTCGTCTGGAGATGGCCTATCATGTGCCATGCGACCCGGGCCCCGATCGCCTGAGAGGCCTTTTCCGCCTCCTGCACATAATTCTCACCCACGATTTCCAGCCCCGCTTCTATGGCCTCCAGGATCTCTTCGGGGGTACGCGTCTTTGCAGCGCCCACAAGCCTGACGCCTGGAGGCAATTCCCGCAGAAGTTCTTTCACCCGCTCGCCGATCATGGACTCTCCTCACGGGGGTACCCTTACTCTAAATGCCGGGACCTGTAAAGGGCTTGACAACCCACCCCCGCTGAATAGACCGTATCTTAAATTAGGAACTTTGGAGTTAAGGGAGAAGACGCGGTGCGAAAAAAAACCGCCCTTATTGAGCATAAGGGCGGTAAATCTCAATTCCTTAGCACGTTGAACAGCTTCCGCATGCGCCGCCTTTCGCAAGGCCCGAGGAAATCGAAAATCCGGAACCGTGGGTCGATTCCACAAAATCCACCTTGACGGGTTTCACCTGCTCAAACAACTGCTTATTCACCAGATAAGTAATCCCGTTGTTGTCCACGACTTCGTCATCATCTTTCGGCTCATCCAGAGCCATACCCAGAGAGGGCCCCGATCACCCGCCCTGGGACATAAAAATCCTGATGACAGGACTGTCCTCTTTGTCCTTGAAAAATTCGTGAATCATCTCATCCGCTTTTGTAGTCACCTCAAACATATCAGCCTCCTTTGAGTCATTTTTCCGCTTGGTATTCTAGTCCAATACTATACATTTCAGGCGAGGTGTCAACTCTGACGGCTTTGTAAAAAGTCCATTTGCGGCCTTGCGCTTCATTTTTCCCCCGCTTTCGCGAGGGCAGACTTGCAGCGTTCTTCTATGTACGCTTCATTCCTCAACCTGCCTGCCGCAGGCAGGGATTCGCGCGCCTAGCATCTGGAGCTTTTTACTGTGCCGTGCGCCCTGAACCGTGCGCCATTGCTCCAAAATCTTTAGGCCGGTTCCTCCGCGAGCCTTTGATCCAGCCATATCAAAACTTTTTCGATCTCTTCGCGGAGCTCGGCCATGGCCATTCCCCTGTGGCTGATCCTGTTCTTCTCTAGTACGGACATCTGGCCGAAGGTTTTCTTCAGAGGAGGATAATAGAAAAGGGGATCGTATCCAAACCCATATTCGCCCTTCATATCTCCCAAAATCTCTCCCTCGCACCTTCCTTCGTAGATCAGGGCGGGGCCTCTCGGAACTGCGATGGCGATAACGCACTCAAAAGCCGCCTTCCTGTCAGCGATGCCTTCCATGGCCTTGAGCAGTTTCAGGTTGTTCTGCAAATCGTCGGTTCCGTCCCCTGCGTACCTGGCTGACCGCACGCCCGGATCTCCGCCCAGCGCTGGAACCACCAATCCCGAGTCGTCGGCCAGGGCGGGAAACCCCAGCACTCTTGCCGTGAAGTGAGCTTTCTTGTAGGCGTTCTCTTCAAAGGTGGCTCCATCCTCCACCGCTTCGGGAATGGGGCCGAAATCATTCAGGCTCTTGATCTCTATGTCAAAGCCCGAGAGAAGCTCCATGAACTCGGCGACTTTTCCCTGATTACGCGTGGCCAGAACCAGTGGCCGGTCGATCTTATGTTGCCTGTCTTTCAAGTCCCTGTCCGCTCTCTTTCTTCTTTCAGCCTGATTTCAGAGTTCTTTTGCCAGCTCATCCATAAAAAGCTGCCGGATGGTTTGAAGCCTTTCTTCATCAACCGCTTCGAAGCGAAGGACCAAAACAGGTTGGGTATTGGAAGCCCTGACCAGGCCCCAGCCGCCCTCGAATAGAACCCTGGCGCCGTCCACATCCACGACCCTGTAATGTTTCTTGAACCCATCCACAAGGCGTCTTACCACATCGAATTTCTTTTCATCCGGGCAGTCCAGACGTATTTCAGGCGTGCTCACAAGCACAGGCACGTCGGAGAGATGTGACTGAAGGCTTCTCTCATCCCGGGTGAGGATTTCCAGCAGCCGGGCCCCCGCATAAATGGCGTCATCAAAACCAAAATACCGGTCGGCGAAGAAGAGATGCCCGCTCATCTCGCCGGCCAGCAGGGCGCCTTCTTCCTTCATTTTGCCCTTGATCAGGGAGTGACCGGCCTTCCACATGATGGGAACGCCCCCATGTTTTTCGATGTCGTCGTACAGGGCCTGCGAGCACTTCACTTCCCCGATTATTTTTGCTCCCGGATGTTCCTTGAGGACATCCCGCGAGAAGACGATCATGAGTTGGTCGCCCCAGATAATTCGCCCCCCTTTCTCCACCACGCCGATCCGGTCCGCGTCGCCGTCGAAGGCAATACCCAGGTCCGCTCCGGTCCCGGCCACTTCCGTGATCAGATGTTCCAGGTTGCCCGGAATAGTGGGATCAGGATGATGGTTCGGAAAACGACCGTCCGGCTCGCAGAAAAGACGCACCACCCGGATGCCCATCCTTTCATAAAGAACAGGAGCGACCAGTCCCCCCACCCCGTTCCCTGCATCTACGACGATCTTTTTCTTTACGCGGCCGGCCTTCACCCCTCTGAGAACCGTCGCCAGGTAAGAAGGAAGGATTTCCTCTTTTTCAAGTCCACCTTTACCTTCGGCAAACACGCCCGACTCGGCAATTTTCCGGATCTTCTGAATCTCTTCCCCATAAAGAGTCGCTTTTCCGAGGCAGACTTTGAATCCATTGTATTCCGGCGGATTGTGGCTCCCGGTAATCTGAATGCCCCCATCCACGGCCAGATGATGAAGGGAAAAGTACAGGAGAGGCGTGGGCACCATCCCCAGATCCACGACCGTGGTCCCGGTACTGGAGAGACCTCGTCGAAGAGCTTCCGCCAGATAAGGAGAACTGGAACGGCAGTCTCTGCCCAAGGAGACAAGGCCGGCTCCTCGATCCTGAAAATAGGTCCCGAAAGCACAGCCTAAAACATAAGCCGCCTCCTCCCCCAGTTCGTCCGGGGCCTTGCCGCGAATGTCATATTCTCTAAAGATGTGAGGGTTCAAAGCAGTTCGTTCCTTCTGCTCCTTTTCAAATACTCGATGATCCTTCTGACGTCCTGGGACTTTTCCAGGTCCGCCACGAGAAGGGCGTCGGGAGTGTCCACTACGAGACAATTCTTGAGGCCCAGGCAGCACACCATTCTCCCGCCTTTGCTCGAGACAAAGCTTTTCTCACATTCAATGAGAGCGCATTCTCCCTCCATGAGGTTCCCTTCCTCGTCTTGTTCTTCCTCCCGAAGTTCATAGATCGACTCCCACGAGCCCACATCACTCCACCCGCAGTCGCAAGGAACGACAAAAACAGGATCTTTGATTTTCTCCATGATGCCATAGTCAAAAGAAACGGGATCGATTTCTTCGTAGACGGCTTTCAGCTGATTCTCCAAGTCCTCGGTCCCGAGAGCGGGAACCAGACGCATTAACGCCTGGTGGAGGAGGGGCAGATGCTTTTCTATCTCTTTCAACACAGTTTCAGGGGTGGCCACGAAAATGCCGGCGTTCCACAGGTAATCCCCTCTCAACATGTACTGCTTGGCCGTTTCTTGGTTCGGCTTTTCCACGAAGGCCGAAACCCGGTAAGCTGCCTGTTCCCAGAAGTCAGGTCGTTCCTCTTTCCATTGGATGTACCCATACCCGGTCTCGGGCCGGGTGGGCACAATTCCCAGGGTGACGATCGATCCGGATTGGGCAATGTCAGAAGCCTGCCGGAGACTCTCCACAAGGGCCGAAGGCCTGGCGACGAAATGATCGGCAGGCATGAAAGCCACAGGCCCCCGGTATCCCATGTGAGAAGCATGGATAGCCCCCAACCCGATGCAGGGGGCGGTGCTCCTCCCCACCGGTTCGGCGAGGATGTGCACATGCCGGTCTGCGAAGAGCGCCTTTGTTTCGACCAAATGCTCACAACCGATGATCAGGGTGATCTCATCATCCTGAGCCACTGACCTCAACCTGTCACAGGTTTCCATCACCATGGGGCCGTTTCCTGTGATATTCAGGAGTTGCTTCGGCCTCGCTTGTCTGCTCAGCGGCCAGAATCGCGTTCCTGCTCCCCCCGCCATGATTACGACATGCATGCTCATCTCCTCATTTCAGGTGCGGTAGTCCGCATTGATGCTGACGTATTCGTGCGTCAGGTCGCATGTCATGATGGTCTCTTCGTGCTTCCCCTGACGAAGATCGATGATGACCGCGAACTCAGGGTTCTTCATTCTTTCCGCCGCCTGCCTTTCAAGCTCACCGCCGGCGCCGACCCCCCGGTCCACGATGTTCACCTCATCCACCCAAATGCTGGTATCCTCTTCTTTCATTTCGATTCCGGCTCTGCCGAGGGCTGCCATGATTCTTCCCCAATTGGGGTCCTGGCCGTAGAAAGCTGTCTTGACCAGTGCTGAATTTGCCACTGTCCTGGCGGCCTTCAGGGCATCCCGGTCGGAAGCGGCGCCTCGGATGCGGATCGTGATCAGCTTGGTCGCCCCTTCCCCGTCTTTAACCACCATGGTGGCGAGTTGGCTCAGAACGTGCGTTAGCCCTTTCTCAAAGGTTTCCGAGTCGCGAGCGTCCATAGGCCCGTTGCCTGCCAGACCATTGGCCAATACGAAAACCGTGTCATTGGTGCTTGTATCGCCCTCCACGGTAATCCGATTAAAGGTCCGTTCGACAGCAGAGGAGAGAATCTTTCTGAGGAGCGCCCCGTCAACGGCCGCATCCGTCAGGACAAAGCAAAGCA
This sequence comes from uncultured delta proteobacterium, assembly GCA_963740905.1. Taxonomy (GTDB): domain Bacteria; phylum Desulfobacterota; class DSM-4660; order Desulfatiglandales; family HGW-15; genus JAFGDM01. Next base: position 54,397 of record CAVUFY010000012.1, on the reverse strand, counting down.
TGGTGGCCATGTCGGGCATGATCATTCCTGCTCCCTTGGCGATTCCCGCGATTTTGTAAGATTTTCCCGCGGCCAAGCCTTCAAATTGGGCCATCTTGGGGAAAGAATCCGTGGTCATGATGGCCTGTACAGCATTGGGAAGGCCCTCGGCGGAAAGTTCTCTTACGAGTCCGGGCATGGCTTGGGCGATGAGATCCGCGTTCAAAGGCGCCCCGATCACGCCCGTGGAGGCGACAAGCACGTCCTCAGACTCGATGCCCAGTTCCCCGGCCGCGATTTCAGCCGTCCGCTTGGCTGCAAGATATCCGGCCCGTCCGGTGCAGGCGTTTGCGTTTCCCGCATTGGCGACGATGGCCCTGGCCTTGCCGCTCCGTACATGCTCCTCGCTCAGTACCACGGGAGCCGCCTTCACCTTGTTGGTGGTAAAGACTCCCGCCGCCACGGCTTCCCGGTCGGAGAAGATGAGAGCAAGATCCAGTCCCCCTGCCTTCTTGATGCCGGCCGCAGCCGCAGCCGCCTTGAAACCTTTCACCATGTAATTCTCGTCGCTCATCCTGTCTCTCCTGCCTCTCCCTCACCAAACCACCTGTCATTAAAAACAGTTGAACAAGGCTTCCTACTGCTTACCGCAGACTCCCTACTCATACTGACTCGGCTTCGATCAGATCTTCATGGGGATCGCCCTGAAAAGTTCCGGACTACGCGTTCTTCCCGCAGCACTTCTTGTACTTCTTCCCGCTGCCGCAGGGACAGGGATCGTTCCTGCCGATCTTTTTTCCTTCCCTTCTTACTGTCTCCGGTTTTTCGGCCGAATCTCCGTGGCTGAAACGCATGGCCTGCCGCTTCTTCTTCGGCAATTCCTGTTCCGGAGGTCGTTCTTTCAGGATCCGGATCCTGGAAAGAGTCATCAGCGCTTCTTCCCTGATGCGATCCATGAGGCCTTCGAAAAGAGCAAACCCCTCCTTCTTATACTCCCGCAGAGGATCCATCTGCCCATAGCCCCTCAAACCGATCCCTTCCTTCATGCTTTCCATGTCCTGGAGATGGGCCACCCACTGGTTGTCGATGATTTGAAGAAGGATGTATCTTTCAAGCGACTTCAAATCCTCACTGCCGAATTCCTTTTCTCTCTTCTCGTGTGCTTCCCAGACCTCTTGTTTGACCTTTTCTTTAAGATCCTCCTGTTTCAAAGCATAAAAGGCGTCTTCCCCTAAATCTTCCTCTCCCACCTTCGGCCGCAAACCGAAGAGTCTCGTCACTCCTTCGCGTAAGCCATGGATGTCCCAAGCCCCTGCGTCCGTCTTTGGGTCCGTAAAAGTATCCACAAGGACATCGACCTTGTCCTCCATCATTTCGCGGATGATGTCAGCCAGGGCCTCACCTGACAAGACCTCTTTTCTTAGCTTGTAGATGATGTCCCTGTGGGTATTCATCACGTCGTCGTACTCGAGAAGGTGCTTCCTGATGTCGAAGTTGTGAGCCTCCACTTTTTTCTGCGCGTTCTCGATAGCCCTGCTGATAAGATTGTGCTCGATGGGCTGCCCTTCTTCCATCCCCAGTCGGCCCATGACCGATGCGATCCGGTCTGACCCGAAAATTCGGAGGAGGTCATCCTCCAAGGACAGATAAAACCTCGAACTGCCCGGGTCTCCCTGCCTTCCCGACCGCCCCCTGAGTTGGTTGTCAATGCGACGGCTTTCGTGCCTTTCCGTGCCGAGAATGTGAAGTCCGCCCAATTCCACCACTCCGTCCCCAAGGACGATATCCGTGCCTCGGCCCGCCATGTTGGTGGAGATCGTTACCGTCTTCGGCTGACCGGCCCGGGCAACTATTTCCGCCTCTTTTTCGTGATGCTTCGCATTGAGCACCGAGTGAGGGATTCCTCCACGGCTGAGCATTTTGCTCAGCATTTCCGATTTCTCGATGGTGATCGTGCCCACAAGAACAGGTTGTCCTCGATCATAGAGATCCTTGATTTCCTCCGCCACGGCCTTGAATTTTTCCCTTTCAGTCTTGTAAATCATGTCGGGGAAATCCTTGCGGATCATCTTCTTGTTGGTGGGAATCACCACCACATCCAGTTTGTAGGTGCTGTTGAATTCCGCAGCCTCCGTGTCGGCAGTTCCGGTCATCCCCCCCAGCTTCTCGTACATGCGAAAAAAATTCTGAAAGGTAATGGTCGCCAGAGTCTGGTTTTCTTCCGCAACACTGACGCCTTCTTTCGCCTCCACCGCCTGGTGCAGGCCATCACTCCAACGTCGGCCGGGCATCATTCTCCCGGTGAACTCATCCACGATCACCACCTGATCGTCTTTGATGACGTAGTGCACGTCCTTTTCAAAAAGCCAGTAAGCCTTGATGAGCTGGTGGGTGGAGTGAAGCAGTTCTGATGCGTGAACATACTCTTCCTCAACCGCGCGCAGCCGCCCCTCCTTTTCTTCCGGGGACAAGCTTTCGTCTTCCCTGATCAGGTGGCTCTGCTCGTCCGCGTCAGGGAGGGCAAAATCCCCCATCCCCCCGCCGGAGAGCAGCTTGATTCCCTTGTCCGTCAGTTCCACCGCATTGCTTCGTTCGTCAATGACGCAGTAAAGATCTTTATCAACCTCTGGAAGGAGTTTTTGGGCACTTAACTGGGCCTCCAGTCGGTCGATCTCCTTCTTGAGCGCCTGATTCTGGGCCAGAATGTCGAGAAAACCGTGATTCTTGGGATCACCCCGCTTGACTTTCAGAAGAAGCTCGATCCTCCTGTCCCCATCGGTGCCGCTTTCCATAAGGCTCCGCACCTCCTGAAGAATGGAGCGCACGACTCCGCTTTGTTTCTTCTGAAGGTTGATCACCAGAGGCTTGACTTGGACGTAAACCGTGTTCTGGCTTTTCTCCACGGGGCCGCTGATGATCAGAGGGGTTCGCGCCTCGTCGATGAGGATGCTGTCCACTTCATCCACAATGGCATACTGAAAGCTTCGCTGTACAAAGTCCTTGAGGTCGAACTTCATGTTGTCGCGAAGATAGTCGAACCCGAATTCATTGTTCGTCCCGTAGGTGATATCGCAACCGTAAGATTCCCTGCGCGCTTGGTCATCCATTCCGTGCACGATCACGCCAACGGATAATCCCAGGAATTTGTAGATCCCCCCCATCCACTCGGCATCCCTTTTCGCCAGGTAGTCGTTCACCGTCACAAGGTGGACGCCTCTGCCGGTCAGGGCATTAAGATAAAGAGGAAGGGTCGCGGCAAGGGTCTTCCCTTCGCCCGTCTTCATCTCCGCAATTTTGCCCTGGTGGAGCACAATGCCACCGATGAGCTGAACATCAAAATGCCGCATGCCGAGAACCCTCACCGAGGTTTCCCTTACGGCTGCGAAAGCTTCGGGGAGCAAGTCGTCGAGAGATTCTCCCCTGGAAAGGCGTTCCTTGAATTCAGCCGTTTTCCCTTTTATTTCTTCATCCGACAGGGACTGAAAATCGGGCTCCAGGGCATTGACCCTCTCCACGATGGGAGCCATCCGCTTCAGTTCCCTCTCGTTCTTGCTTCCGAATATTCCTTTGACGAGGTTTCCGATCATTTTTGTTCACTCAATTTCTTGAAGAATCATTGGCGTAAGGGCCAGTTGAACTGTGGCCCTTGGCAACAGACAAAAGCCTTAAAACTATCATTATATAAAAAGATATCGCGGAAGGAAACCCGAAACCTAATTGAGGATATATCGAAGCGGATTGACCGGAACGCCTTTGAGATGGACTTCGTAGTGCAGATGAGGCCCCGTGGTACGACCGGTGTTTCCTACCAGCGCGATTTCCTGTCCGCGTTTGACCGCCTGCCCTTTCTTCACATCGACCTTATCCAGATGGGCATATTTGGTTACAAGACCGTAACCGTGGCTGATGGTGATGTTCCTGCCATACCCGGGATCCGTCTCTACGGAGCTAACAACGCCGTCGGCAGGGGACAGGATAGGAGCACCTTTCTTGTTGCAAATGTCTAAGCCCTTGTGGAACTCCCTCTCGTTCGTGAAAGGAGAGATGCGGTAACCGAAATCGGAGCTGATCCATCCTTTGGTCGGCCATATGGAAGGGGTGCACGCGAGGAGCGATTTCTGTTGGTTCAGATAAGCCAGAAGATCCGCTCTTTCCCTGATCTGTACTGATATTTCAGCCTCGATATCGTCGAGAGACCGATGCATAGAGCGCACGAGCTTCCGGTTCAGCTTCTCAGCCGCGCCTAGGGGGCTCGTGGAAGAAGGATCCGACCCCCCCATTCCGAAAAAATGTGGCCCATCCTCGGTCGGGTCGAGATTGACCATGGTCCTCAATTTCCTGTCAAAGTCGTTGAGTTCCCCTAGCCTCTTTCGAATGATCCTGATTTTTTCCGTCAAAGAAGCGATTTGGTCTTTCTGCAGGCTGTTTTCCTTCTGAAGGCGGGCGAGACGGGGAATGTCTATCCTCACGGAACGGTAGTCTTTGATGACCCACGCGAGGGAAATCCCGACGCATACCAAGAAGAGCAAAGCTCCGACAAAGAACCACTTCGGCACTTTGAGCTGCCTGATTCGTCTTGCTCCTTCTGGAAGGATGACGATGGTGATCTTTTTGAGGTTCACCAGCTACTCTCTGTCGTTGGAATAAACAGCGATTTACGGGGTACGGCTATATTTTGAGCCTCCGGTTCACCACCGGGGCTCCTCGTTCGAGCTCTAAAAGCAGAAATATGCCGGAAGGCAGAAGACCCCAATACAGTATCACGGGAAGGGGTTTCGAGTCAACCCACAAGCCCTGCAAAAAAGTCCGTGATTTGTATGGCCAGAGAGGCACTGATACCCGGGACATTGGCGAGTTCCTCAGGTGCAGCGGCGGCTATCGCCTCTAAGCTTCTGAAATGTTTAAGTAATACTTTTTTTCGCCGGGGGCCTATTCCCGCAATTTGGTCCAGGTCCGAAAGCCTCATCCCCTTGGCCCTGAGCTTGCGATGGTAACCGATGGCCCTCCGATGGGCTTCATCCCTTATTCGCATGAGGAGAAGGAGCACAGGATGACCTTCCCTTAGCGGCAAAGGGTTCTTCCGGTTTGGAATAAAAATCCTGTCTTTTTCCCCTTTTTCGTCTTTCTTCGCGATCGCCACGATTCCGGGAGTGTTCTCAGGGCAGAGTTCGTCGACTATTTTCTTTACCGCTTGGAGGTGTCCTTTTCCTCCGTCCACGACGAAGAGATCAGGCGGGGGATTCCCGGACAACCGCCTTCTGACCAATTCGGCCATCATGGCGTAATCGTCAATCCCCTCAACGCTCTTGATCTTGTAGTTCCGGTAGCCCGCTTTTCGGGGCCGCCCGTCTTCGAACGAGACCACGGCTCCTACGGCCATGTCGCCGGATATGTTCGATATATCCAAACCTTCCATTGTTTTCGGAGCCCTGCTGACCATGAGCGCCGATTGGGCCATGAGGATGATATCTTCATCCGAGGCCTGCGCGCGGTTTTTGAGAAGGCTCGCAGCGTTGGTTACCGCCATTTTCGCGAGACGGAGCTTTTCCCCCCTCAATGGATGCTCGATAGCCACTTTTCTGCCGGCCAGGTCGGAAATCCAGCCGGCGATCGACGCCACGTCCTCTACAGACTCGGAAATGAGGATATTCTTCGGAATGAAGGACTCTTTGAAATAGTGCTGCTTCAGGAAAGCTTCCAGGACTTCCTGAGCCGTACTTCCGTCACTTTTGATGAGGTAATCACGGCTGCCCGTGAGGTAGCCCGCCCTGATCAGCAGCAGTGCCACCATGAAGGCTCCGTCCTGCTGCGCGAGGCCGATGACGTCCTGATCGCCCATTCTGGGAGAGACGACATTCTGTCTTTCAATGGTCCTTTCCACAGCCCTGACCTGATCCCTGATCCTGGCCGCCTTTTCGAAATCAAGCCTTTCCGCAGCAGATTCCATGGCGTCTTTCAGGTACTTTACCAGTTCCAGGCTTCGACCCTCAAGAAACAGCCTCACCTGTTTCACTATCTCCTTGTAGCTGGAGGGAGTGATCTTCTGCGTACACGGTCCTAGACACCTGTCCAACTGGAAATTGAGACAAGGTCTCGAACGGCCCTGAAGATCGCGGCTCCGGCATTTCCTCAGCTGAAAGATGCGATCAATCAGCTTCATGGTTCTCCTTACCGACTGGGCCGAAGAAAAAGGCCCAAAGTAGAGAGCGCCGTCTTTTCGGGGTCTTCTCACTATAGACAGGTTGGGGTAGTCCTCCTCCGCAGCAAGGCGGAGCCAGGGATACTGCTTGTCATCTCTCAGGATGATGTTGTAACGAGGAAGGTGCTTCTTGATGAGGTTGCTCTCAAGGATGAAAGCTTCCTTTTCGTTGGAGGTGAGGATGTACTCCAGTGACCTCGCTCTATCCATCATCACGCTTGTTTTGCGAGGCAAGTCGCCCGGTTGTTTGAAGTAAGAAAGGACCCTCTTCTTCAGGCTCTTTGCTTTGCCCACGTAGACGATCTCTCCGGCGGCGTCCTTGAACAGGTAAACGCCCGGGCCCTCCGGCAACCGGATGCGAAGCAATTCAGGGTTCAGTTCGTGCTGGTTCTGGGGAATTCCGATCATGTCCGTGTCCAAAAGTACGCGACCAAGCGCTGTGCGGCTCACGGCTGACGGTTCACTCAATCAAATTGAATTCCCCCGTGTGCCGTGCGCCCTGTGCCTTTCGCCCCTAATATGGGCTTGCGCAACGCTAGCGTATTTGATAGGAATCGACATCGTCAAGACATTTTGGCCCGACATGCAAGGGTGGAGCCTGATGAGGCTTTGATCATGAAACTGTTTTTGGCCTTTTTTTCGTGCTGGGCCGCCTTCTTTCTGTTTGGATGCGCAGAACGGAGGATAATGCCGCCAGCCATTGTAGCTAAAATCCCGGAGGTTGCCGAAGTCTTTCACAGAGGCCAGATCATCGACCTCGCTTCGGGCAAAGAGTCTTCCTTCGAAGGGTTGATGGATCAAGCCTTTGAGAGGGATGTCATCTTTGTGGGAGAACTTCATAATGAGCCGGCCCACCATCTGATTGAGGTCCAGATCCTGCAGAAGCTGTTCAGCCGTGACCCTTCCGTGACCCTGGCCATGGAGTTTTTCCAGCAGAGCCAGCAGCCCATCCTCGATGGTTACACACTGGGAGCCATGACCGAACAGGAGTTTCTCGATAAGGTGGATTGGAAGAAGACCTGGGGATATCCCTATTTCTATTACCGGCCTCTCTTGTTGGTGGCTAAGCAGAACCGGCTCAAGGTTCTTGCCCTCAATGCGCCCGCTGAACTCGTAAAGAAAGTGTCCAGGCAGGGATTGGGGGCACTCGACGCAAAACAAAGGGCACAGCTTCCCTCTCACATTGATTTGAGCAATGAAACCGAACGGGACTATGTTCGGAAGGCTTATCTGGAACACGAACAAGGCAACCTTGAGAGTTTCCAGTTCTTCTATGAAGCCCAGTGTGTCTGGGAGGAAACCATGGCCCGAAACATTGCCAACTACATGAAGGATCGCAGGCAGAAGGTAGTCGTTTTTTGTGGGAATGGTCACATCATCGGGAAGTTCGGAATACCTGATCGGACAGAAAAGCGAATTCCGGTCTCCACTGTCACCATTATGTGCTATTCTCTGCGTAAGACAGTGACACTTGAAAGGGGAATCGCCGACTATCTTTGGTTGACAAGCCCTTAGCCCGTTAGATATTTTCGACCCTTTTCCCGAAATGAGGACGAGGGGGAAAGAGGCAAAAAACCGTGATTGTCCACAAGGCCATGTAAAAAAATGTATGAGGGTGTTGAATTTCGGTTTTGTCCCGCGTGCGGAGGGGGGCTCGAAGAACGATCCCTCAAAGAAGCAGAGCCGCCTCGCCTGGTCTGCTCTCAGTGCGATTTTGTCTTCTACCTCGACCCCAAAGTCGTGGCCTGTTCCATCATAGAAATAGACGGCCGTATAGTCCTTCTCAAGCGAGCCATCGACCCCCAGCGGGGCAAATGGGTCCTTCCGGGAGGCTATGTAGACCGGGGAGAAGAAGTCACCGCCGCGGCGCTGAGGGAAACCGAGGAGGAGTGCGGTTTGCAGACTCATATTCAAAGGCTTCTCGGCGTCTACTCCTATCAGGGGCGGATGCCGGTCGTGGTGGTCTACGTGGCCGACTATGTCTCCGGCGATCTCAGAGCCGCGGATGAGTCCGAGGAAGTGGGGCTTTATGGCCAGGAAGAGATACCTTGGAAGAAACTCGCCTTCCAGAGCACTGTAGATGCTTTGCGAGACTACTTCAGGCAGGAAAGGTAAGGCGTGAACATCCGGCCCAGAAAGATGGAAGATTTCAGTGAGGACGAGCTTCGGTCTATCATGCAACGATCCGCTCAGGACGTCTCGTCGGTTTACGAACATGTTCGGAGTATCGTTCAGGACGTGAAACTTCGAGGAGACGCAGCTCTTCTGGAGTCAAACCGGGAACTCAAAGAGGATGTGGCGACCACAGAGCTCAAGGTATCCGAAGAAGAAATAGACAAGGCTTACGGCCTGGTGGATCAGGCGGTGGTGGAAAGTCTCAGAGTGGCGGAGAAGAACATCACTCGTTTTCACGAGGCGCAGTTGGAGCGCCGAATGTGGTCGGTGGAAGTGGCGGACGGAATTCTCGCAGGCAGGATAGTTACCCCTTTGGACAGAGTGGGGTGTTACATTCCGGGAGGAAGGGCGGCCTACCCGAGCACCGTGCTCATGACGGTCATCCCTGCCAGAGTGGCCGAGGTGCGGAAAATTGTGTTGACCACTCCCCCTGGAAAGGGAATGGTTGTTAACCCCGCAACCCTTGTTGCGGCCGACGTGGCCGGATGCCGGGAAATCTTCAAGGCAGGGGGACCTTGGGGAGTGGCGGCCCTTGCTTATGGAACGGAGAGCATTCCGAGAGTCGACAAGATCGTGGGACCGGGCAACAAGTACGTGACAGCAGCCAAGATGATCGTGTACGGAAAGGTGAACATTGACTCGCCCGCAGGCCCTAGTGAGGCCCTCATTCTTGCTGATGAAACTGGTGATGCTTCTTTGATTTCCCTGGATTTCCTTTCCCAGATTGAGCATGATCCGGACTCTGCGGCTGTCTTGGTCACCACCTCCCCTGATCTTGCCGCGGAAGTGTGCCGGAAGATTAAGCAGGAGTTTTCATCCCTTCCTAGAAAAGAGATTTTTGAGTCTTCCCTGTCCAAGTCCTGCGTGATCGTTGTAGCCGACCTGTCGCAGGCCATCGAATTTTCTAACGATTATGCGCCAGAGCACCTCCAGATCCTCACGAGCGACCCTTTTTCCGTCCTTCCAAAAATAAGACACGCAGGCTCCATTTTTCTGGGCCCCTATGCCCCTGTCCCGGTGGGAGATTACGCTTCAGGCACCAATCATGTCCTGCCCACCGCCCAGTGTGCCCGCATGTTTTCGGGCCTCTCCGTGGATGACTTCATCAAGAAGCCCACGTTTCAGTACTTGAGTAAAGAAGGTCTCAGGAGCCTTAAAGACGTGGTTGTTACCCTTGCTCAGGCTGAAGGGCTTCCCAATCATGCACGGGCCGTTTTGGCCAGATTCAAGTGAATAGTCAAACTGTAGTTACCCGACACGTTCATATTCCACAACCGTAGAAGGAAAGGAGGACCTAGGCAATGGCGGACATCAAAGGATACAACATGCCGGATGAGCTCTACTATCACAAGGACCACAGCTGGGCCAAAGTAGACGGAACGAAGGTGAAGGTGGGCATGGATGACTTCTTCCAGAAAGAGGCGGGGGATGTCGTGTTCGTGGATCTTCCCGAGGAAGAAGATGACGTTTCCCAGGGAGAAACGTGCGGGAAGATTCAGTCCAGGAAATGGATCGGAAAACTCGTCGCTCCTGTATCCGGTGAAATCTCCGAGGTTAACGAGGCGCTGGAAGATGATACCAGCCTCATTAACTCGGATCCGTACGGCCAGGGATGGATTCTCGTCATTGAAGCGTCCAATCTTGAAGAGGAACTGGGTCAGCTGATGAAGGGGCCGGCTGTGACTCCCTTTGTCGAGAAGGAAATCAAGCGGGCGGAAGAAGAGAGGGCAAAGGCAAAGTAAATCGGCTCACGGCGCAAGGCTTATGGTCGTTTGCTTCTTGGCCGTGCGCCCATGGGCAGAAGCCCTTGTCCCTTTCGATGATCACTTGAAAAATTTTTGTGTTTCTATGACGACCCCCCACTGGCGACTTTTCAGAGATACCTCCATCAGCGTCTCCACCGCGCAGGGACTTGCGGTGGACGACATGCTTCCCCAGTCCGTGGCCAACCGAGGATCTCCGCCTATTCTGCATCTTTACACCTTCGTTCCTTCAGTGATTGTGGGGAAGTACCAGGATATTGAGGCGGCTTTGAAACTCGATCGCTGTCAGGCCAGAGGAGTCGAGTTCAACCGGAGAAGCACGGGAGGCGGCACGGTGATCATGGGACCTGAAATCGTCGCCCTGGGACTCGGAATCAACGTGGACTGGCCCGGCCTGGAGGGGGGAAGTATCTCAGGTGTTTTCGAAGCACTCGCCCGCGTTTTCATCATGGCCCTCAACCGGCTCGGAGTGCCTTCTTCCTTTCGGCCCAAGAATGACATTGAAGTCTCAGGGAAAAAGATTGCGGGCCTCTCCGCCGCCTCCGAGACAGGCAAGAGTCTCCTTTTCCATACCAGTTTCCTGGTGGATTTCGACGTGGACCTCATGACCGACATCATGAACACACCCCTTCTGAAACTTAGCGACAAGGGGTATAACTGCTTCAGCCAGCGGATGACCACGGTGCGAAAGGAACTCGGGGTGCACCTTCCTGTTGAGACGGTCATGGCCACAATCCAGGAAGGTTTCGAAAAGGAATTCGGTATCCGCCTCCGAGAGGATCAGCCCGACGGCTGGGAAAAGGGAACGATCCGGAAGTTCATTAAAGAGCGGTATACGAACAGGGAATGGATTTTTTCCCATAAGCACCCCAGAACAAGGATGGGCATAGGCCGGATGAAAACGAAGGCAGGTCTTCTTGAGATCTATCTTTCCCTTTCCGGCGGTTCCATCGAAAACGTGGTCATCACAGGGGATTTCTTTTCCACGACCGAACATGTAAGTCGAATCGAGAGTGCTCTGAAATGGACCTCGTCCAGAGAGGAGATGATCCGGGAAAATCTTCTCAAGGTGTGGTGTGATGACATGATCTATGGGTTGGATGTGCCCACCCTCACGGAAGCCATCCTGTTGGCCAAAGAAGATCAGGTGAGGCTGTAGCCGATGGAGGGGAAAGGAGCACTTCGTTTGAGGATCGCTTGAGGCAGAGCTAAGGTTGTTGCCTCAAGGCCGAAGGCCGGTCCCCAAGCCTCGCCGAAGGAGAGACGCTCCTCCACCCGTGAACAAAAACTTGATTGTGTGGATCTGCGGCTTAGAAAAAAATGAATTATCGCAGGATTGAAAGCCCTCATTATGCCAAGATGAGCACGGCCACGGCCATCTCTCTCGGGCTCATGAGGGGGAGAATGTACCGGGGAGCCGTGAACAGATGTGTGAACCTGCTCGTCCATTACCCCGAGGGGTGTTCCGCCAATTGCGCCTATTGCGGTTTGGCCAGGAAACGCCCGGGGGCTTACGAGAAAAAGAGTTTCATTCGTGTGGATTGGCCCCTATCCTCCATGGATGAGATTATTGCCGCCGTCAACCGGGCCCCTTCCTATGTGAAACGCGCCTGTATTTCCATGATCACCAACGGGAAATGCCGCAAAGACACGATGGAAATGACCCGCCGCCTCAGAAATGAAACATCCCTGCCCGTCTCCCTCCTCATAAGCCCCACGATCATGAAGAATGAAGACCTTATTGCCATGAAGGATGCAGGGGCCGATAAGGTGGGGATTGCCGTTGACCTGGCAACCCCAGAGTTGTTTGATCAGTTCAGGGGAAGCGGGGTCTCAGGACTTCACCAGTGGAGAAAATACTGGGAAACCGTGGAAGCTGCTCTGGATGTGTTCGGATCCCCCCATGTGGGAGCACATCTTATGGTCGGCATGGGCGAGACGGAGCATGAGATGGTCTCCGTCATGCAGAAACTGAGGGATATGGGTGTGCAAAATCACCTCTTCTCCTTTTTCGCTGAGAAAGGATCGGAACTGGCAAGCCGACCCCAGCCTCCCTGGCCTTCCTACCTCAGGGTTCAGCTGGCTCGATACCTGATTGAAGAAGGTCTGAGTTCTTGCAGCCGGATGCATTTCGATGATACCGGTTCCATCGTCAATTTCGGAGTGGACGTGGACACTCTCTTTGAAATCATTGACATGGGAACCCCCTTTATGACCACAGGCTGCTTGGACCCCGACGGTCAGGTCGCCTGTAACCGGCCATTTGGAAATTGCCTGCCTGATGACAAACAGTGGAACTACCCTTACCCTCCCAACGAAGAGGAACTCGCCCTCATCCAGCAGCACATCTTCAGAATTGATTAGCCCCCAGGATCCCTGCTCCCTCCCGCCTTTGCGTAGGAGCAAGCTCCCAGACCTCTTCCGCCTTTTGATCGTGTAGGAGCAAGCTCCTGCTTGCGACATGCAGAGAAGGGCTTAGTCCCTCCCGCCACCGCTGGTACCTCGAACGGCCTCTCGTCAGAGATTTTCTTTCAGAGCGTGACCTGGAAAAAATCCTTTGACATAATCCAACGGAGACCATATAAATAAAAATTTGCAGCGCGGGCCGTTAGCTCAGTTGGTAGAGCAGCGGACTTTTAATCCGTTGGTCGTGGGTTCGACTCCCGCACGGCCCACCACAAGAGAACATGTGGACCCTTGCGAGGCACATTGCCCGTGAAATTCCCGAAAGGGACAGCAAAGCGTATTTCACGCGGCAAGCCTCGACGGTGAGCATCTAACGCTAATCACTTAGCGTCCCCATCGTCTAGCCCGGTCCAGGACACCGGCCTTTCACGCCGGCGACACGAGTTCGAATCTCGTTGGGGACGCCAGTTTCAACCGTGTAAGGGGTATGTAGACCCCAGTAATTTCAAGGATCCGACTCCAAGGATTCCCCTCTTTCGGGTAAATTCTGACCTCCCTGAACAGGGTCTGAAAGAGCCTTTCTCTGACTTTCGGATCTGCGTGCCCCGCTTTCTCTTTGAAATTTCCTATCACTTCCCGGATGTCTTCGTCACGGACGGCAAGTCCCTCCTCTGAGGACCTCATCTCCTCCAGCTTGACCTCCAGTTCCTTTTTCCGTTCTTGGAGATCAACGAGCTCTCTCTCTCGATCTCCTTCTCGTCTACCCGACTTCCCTTTAGATAGAATGACAATGTGCGCGAAATCGACGATGGTGGCTTTAGGTAAAAGGTCAGGACTTGATTCAGGGAGGTGAGTGGTGTTGGCCGATTTGATCATTATCGGTGGAAGGCATGCAGGGATCAGTGCAGCCTTGAGGGCCAAGGAACGTGATCCTTCAGCCCGAGTGACAGTGTTGGTCGGAGACAGCTTTCTAAGCTACAGTATTCGCGGCCTGCCTTTCTTTTTGAGTGGAGGTGCCGGACTGGCAAACCCTCGCCCACCGAACGATTGAGGAGATCGAGGGGGAGGGCATTCATCTTCGCTTGAATCACCGTGCGATCCAGATTGATCCTGCAAGGAAGACTGTGACGGTCGTGGACAGTAACCAAAAATCGCATCAGATGAAATACGACAGACTCATTATTGCTACGGGGGCCGTTTCAACTCACCCTCTGATCGAAGGCATCGAGCTCCCAGGTGCCTTTTTCCTCCGATGGATGTGGGGACGCATTCGCCATGGAGAAATATATCAGGGAGCATTGCCCCAGGTCCGCAGGGATCTTAGGAGCAGGCTACATCATTAGGATACGTAGCAGCCGATCACCCGGCGGGATAATCGGGGAAAAACCTCCGAAGTGGTTTTCTCGAGATTTTTTGGGCTAATCGCTATCTGCGAATCTCCTCATCGCTCGATAGACTTGGAATGTTTATCGCAACGAAACGGGGCCTCTCAAGGTCATCCATTTGGCAAGAAATAGAAAGACGCCTGCTCCCGATTCATACCCTCGTGAGCGAATTATCAGCAGATTTTTCAGAAGTTTGGTCTCAAAAAGGGCTTCTTATCAGTTCAGTTCCTTCAGTCAGTCAGTTCGCGTGTAGCCTCGTCCCGAACTTGCCTTGCTCGCTCTATTGCCTTTTTATAGGCTTCACCTGCTTCCTTCTTAGCCTTCTTATCAACGGCTCGTTTCTTAGCCTCTTTATAGACTATGTCAGCCTGCTTCTTGGCCTCTTTATAGGTCTCATCTGCGTATTTAATAGCCTCCTGTGATTTGATTGTAGTCTCGATATAGTCTGTAGTGGCTTGGTCGTAAGAAATGCGGAAGACCGCCATGGCTTCTGCGATAATCGCGTCACGGAGTTTCTTGGCTTGCTCTATTGCCTTCTTATGGGCTTTATCTGCTACCTTCTTGGCCTGTTTATCAACGGCAATTTTTCTTACCTCTTTATGGACTATATCAGCCTGCTTCTTGGCCTCTTTATACGCCTGATATGCTCGTGCCCAAACCTCATCACATACTTCTTTGGCTTCATCTTGGCCCTTGGCCTGGGCATCTAACGCTTGTCTCTCTGCTTCAGATTTCCCTACCATTACAGACCTCCTCTATCATATTTTTTCGCCTTTTAACGAATATGTGGTGAGTTGGTTGAGTTGAGTTGTTGGTTGATGAGGCCTTGCTTTTTCCGGAACAGAAAAAGACTATAGAGAAATTCCCCTTGTGAGTCAAGGAAAAAGTAACCACAACATATGTGGCATCAGGCTGGATTCCTGTTCTGAGGTTCTTCAGGAATATAGGTTGAAATATGATAGGGCAAGGGCTCAACTTATTAATTAGAAATTGACGCTATTTGGGCCTAATCCGAACAGACCACTCCGTTATATCCTCTCGCTGGTTTTGAAAAATCATGAGGCATAAACCTCAATTGGGTAATACGCCTGAGGCGTACAAGTCCGGATTGCTCGTCTAACCCCGGTGATCCCGAGTGATATGATTACTGTACTGCTATGATACTTGAATCCCGCTTTGTTGAAGGATTGTGTTGGTAGCTGATCGCCCCGCAGGCAGACTTCGAAAAAACCCCGGAGTCGGCGCCTCAGGCGTTCCAATCATTTGGATATCAAAAAATTAATGCAAAGGCCGCCTGTGTCAAGGCTTGAAGGGCTTCGACCCCAATCTCCCAACCTCTTGACAACGATTCCGGCGAGATTACCTTTTTGGGGTATAACAATTCCCCATTGGGCGCTGAAAACTTCATTTGAGATGTTTGCTTATTTTGACTTATTGATTGCTTGTTTTCTTCTCTATTTGGCGATTGCTATTTCTGAAAGGAGGGATAACCATGATCATCAGAAGACTCAGTGGTTTGCCGACATGGGATTGGAGAAGCCCCTTTGAAGAGCTCGAAAGGATGAGAATGGAGCTAGACAGGCGGGCGGGAGATTATCCCGGAAGCGTTTTCAGGCTCCCTACAGCCGGGGTATTTCCGTTAGTCAACGTGACGGAAGATCAGGACAACTATTACGTGCGTGCGGAGCTTCCGGGAGTTAAGACCGATGAGCTGGGCAACGTTATTGTGTGAAATTGTTTTCTGCCAATTTTTTTAGGAAAGGCAGGTTTGTTGGCACTTTTCCTATGGGCTTTGACCTCCAGCGTCAGTTCCATTTTGAGGGAGACGAAGGCAAGCAGAGTGTAGCAGGACTCTTTCTCCTGCCACGATCTCCATGGGCTTGGTTCTGCGTTTGAACTCTTTGTTGACCCGTTCGATGACGTTGGTGGTACGAAGACAAATCCATTCCTCCTCAGGGAACTGCAGGTATGTCAGGCAGGACTCCAGGGAGTTCTCAAGGCACTTGACCGCCGAAGGGAGCTCCTTCTCCCACTTGGCTTTGAACTGATTGAAAAACTCCATGGCCTTCTTCCTTGAAGAGGCATAGAAAATGGAACGGATTTCATCAGCAATGGTCTTCTTCAGCTTTCTGGGGACCTTGGCCAGCACATTACGGGCCACGTGGACCTGGCATCTCTGCACCTTGGCATTGGGAAATTCCTCTATGAAAACCTTCTCAAGGCCGGAAAGACCATCCATGATGCCCAGGGTAACGCTTGCTCCGCATCAAGCCCTCGCCTTTTGATGTCTTTAAACAACTCCCGCCAGGTGGAGGCGGATTCCTTGTCTCCGGCCTGCACGCCCAGCACCGTTCGGTGCCCATCTGCGTCACCCCGATGACCACCAGAACAGGGACCTTCTCCACGGAGCCCTCGACCCTCATGGAGAAAAGCGTGCCATCCACGTACATGTATTTGATGGGTTCTTGTGACAGATCCCGCTCACGCCATGCCTCCACCGCCTGGTGAGCTGGCTGCTTGCCTTGCTCACTTCGCTAGCGGAGAATCTTTCGGCCAATAAGCCTTTCTGACATCAGGGACAGGGTCCGTGTGCTCACGCCCGCCAGAAACATCACGCTCAGGTCTTCTCTGAAGGCATCTTCATATTGTTTGCTGCGGGGGATCACTTGCGTCTTGAACTCGCCCTTCGATCCCGGGGAACCTTGACGCCAACTTCACCAATCCCCTTGAGGGTAAATTTTCGGCCATAGGAGCCATTTCGATGATTGGGATCACTTTCAACTTCGTTCGTACCGCTCCCGGCCCAGGAAACTCGGTCAATTCCATTTCCATCAATGTGGACAGGTATTGTCCCTACGCTCTCTTGGACGTTTGATGCGGATCATCTCAAAAAGAGCTCTCAGGTTCCTTACGGATTTCGATTGATCAAGCTCCACAACTTCTGTTACGCTGATTTCCATCTCTCATTGGCGCTTCTCCTTTCTTTTTTGGATGTTTTGGTCAACACCCTTTTAAAGGAAAAGCGCCATTTTTTCGACCTATTTCAAATTCACACAATAAAGATTACACTCATTTCGGTGACCGGTGACACCTTGACCCTGTCAGGTGAAAGGAAGCTGCCTGAGGAAAGCGAAAACGCAAGTTACCACAGGCGAGAAAGGGAAGCCGGCTCTTTCAGTCGGGTCATCTCTCTGCCCACCCGGCTGGATGTGGCCAAAGTGAAAGCCCTTGCGGAAGACGGCGTTCTGACGGTCGTTCTTCCAAAAGCCGAATCGGCCAAACCAAGACAGATCGCCGTCAAGAGCTCATGATCTCAGTGAAAGGAGGGATTCGCCATGACAGAGACCGAAACAAAATCTTTGCAGGCAAAAGAGAAAAAGGAAGTGACCACTCCGGCGGAGTTGACCAAACCCGGATTGGTTTTTAATCCGGCAGTCGACATTCTTGAAACCGAGCGAGAACTCACATTACTGGCCGATCTGCCGGGTGTCAAAGCCAAGGATCTCAAGATCGATTTGAATAACAACGTTCTCACCCTCACCGCTGATGAAACCCTTCCCGAAGGATCTGGGGAGAAGGACGTTTTCAGGGAATATCGAACCGGCAGATATTACCGTCAGTTTAGTCTTTCGGACACGATTGATCAGTCCAAAATAGAGGCTGTTCTGAAAGATGGTGTCTTGAGACTTGCCCTGCCTAAGGTTGAGGCTGCCACTCCGCGAAAAATAACCATCAAAGCAGGATCGTAACCTCTATAGATAGAACCGAAAAACGGGGCTCATGATCGTCAGCCCCGTTTTTTTGTAGTCCCATTTAGAACGCCTGGAAGTCCTCTTGGTCTAAGGTCGGATCGATCAGGACAAGGATGTGAAGCTTCACGCGCCTTAGGCCGATGTCTTCTGTGAAAAGGGTGATTTGAGTCCCATGGCTTACATGGGGAGGAATACTGAGTGAGAAGCCCCTTTCTGCCTGAACAACGCCTCGCCCATAGCAAATAGGACAGAAAAACTCCTCCCACAAACCCGTTCGGTGACATCGAGGGCAGGGTTCGAGCACGGGGACGGTGATTGGAAAAAGACCACCCCGTGTGGCTTCCTCTGGAGAGAGAATCACTTCAAGATACAGATCCTTGCCAATCGGTGCTTTTCCGCGATCGAAAAAGCCAGGCAGAAAACCTGAAAAAAACTCATCCACAAAAGAATAAGTTCTGTCCATTTTTTGGATAGCGGACCGTCTTCGTGAATGGATCTCTTCTGCGATCCTGGCGATCCTTAGTTCTCGGCCCCGCCTGGCAAGCTCTTCATCGTATTTTCGCCTCTTCTCTTCGTCCGCAAGGGTTTCGTAAGCTGCTCTGATCTCAATGAATTTCTCGTATGATTCGTCAGAAGCTGACGCATCAGGATGGTACTTCTTCGCGATGACTCTGTAGGCCTTCTTGATTTTGTTTAGATCGGCGCCCCTACTGACCCCCAGAACAATGTAATAATCCTTCGGCATCGCATTCCCTCCTAGACAAGATTCACTAAAAGGAAACACAGACCATACGACTTTATGCATTGCAAATGTAACAAAAGAAGTCTGACAGTCAAGACCGCTCGCCGGGGCCGAGCATGCCTTCTTGCACGATCCGTCCTTTGTACTTGCGCAGCATACCACGAAACCGGTGACAGGTCAGCCTTAGCATTCGACACGAAGTCCCTGGAAAAGCTCTTTCCGCCCGCTCAAACTTCTAAACATGCTCTCGAGGAAAGGGAAAGATCACCGAAGAGGCTATCAAGTTCATCTTGTATTATACATCTAAATCATAAACTTATCAAAACGCTACCCAATCTCCTTAACTAGAGGTCAAACCAAATGCCGGAGATCATGACCACAAAGGAACTCGCCAAGTATCTCAAGCTCCACGAAATTACCGTGTGCAAGTACGCCGCCGAAGGAAAGATCCCTGCGCTCGCATTGGAAGGGTCTGGAGGTTTGACAAAGATGCCATCGACAAGTGGATCGGGGAAGGGACACCCCCGGTGATCAATGCGGGCTCAAAAGAACCTGGAAAAGGAGTGAAGAGTTAGGGATGAGGTTGGGTGTAGCCAACAAAGGTCTACAGAAATCAACTGTGCCACCATTGACTTTCCAGAACCGAGCCTTATATTTAAAATAGTCGGACTGTCACCAGATTCAACACAACTAAAGGAACCATGAGATGGCTAAAAACCTCCAAAGGTTATACTGAAAAGAGGATTCTGTGGTGGCAGTTAAACAAAGGCTTCTCGGATGTGCGTGCGAAGAAAGTATCGGCATTTTAGGAAGCCATGATTAAAGGCAGGGTTAATACGTCTCTGCCTTTGTCTTTTTCGCATGAACAAGTAAGAGTAAATCCCTGTTCCCCACGCTTTGGCCGACATCGGCAAACGAATACTGCATTTCATAGGTTGAAACCTTCAAAATCGCCATAACTACCTTCCCTCACGAGGAAATGGCAATATTCACCGCTAGATTTATTCCAGTAAGTATTCCGCCTGTTTACTGCCTACTCTGACTGCTCTGATTTCTCTTGGTGATTGTGTTCGGATTTACTTGCTGAAGGTTTGGTCGGGGTCCGTTTTGGCGGGGGGCTTGGAAAGCGAGCTTCTCTCGATCAACACGTCTAAACTGCCAAGTGACTACCTTCGTTTGAAGCTGGCAAAGTAGCCCGGTCGGTACGTGATGAGGCCCGTGGAACTCTCCCGCGCCTGCTCGGGTTTCATCTCTTCCGAACATGCCTGGCGAAAGCTCTACAACGAGGCAACAGGGAAGAAAGAGGGTGAGGTCTCCGCAGAGAAGATTGAAAACATGGACCGCGAACAACTTACCTCGTGGATAGAAAGTCTGCGAATGTCCAATCCGTCCGTGAACTTAAAACTGATTTGGTATCTCTTCAAGCTGAGGTCTGGTACGACCTTGGATGCGTAGACCATTCTCTCGGTAAAGTCACTGGCGACAATGATCCCTCGTACCCTTCTCGGTCCAGCCAGATTCTCCTTTGCCCATATAAGCCTGTATCTGCCCACACACTTGGCGATCGGCTTCTCCGCCTTTGAGTTCGATAACTACAATATCGTTATGCGAGTCAGTCGCAAGGATGTCTATTCGGCCTGCCGCCTTCCCGTCAACCTGTTGGCCGGATATGCCATCTTTCCGGTAGAGTTTCAGTCCCTGTTCAAGTTGATCGAGGTTGGCGATCAGCGAATTTTCCAAATCGTATTCAAGTGAAAAGGCCATCTCCACAGCTTCGGCGTCATCCATCTCATTATTTGCGGGTGGGCGCTCATCGAGAGTCACAACTCTAAATCCCAAGTTCTCGAAGCGCGAGGTGACTGGCTTTCCGCCTCCCCCGATTTCTCTCATACCCGTGACGAGACGTAGCGTATCCTTAGGCGGATACAGCTTTTCATCGTGTTCAACAGCATAGGTAACCCAGCGTTTATCGGGGTACGAAGCACGCATCTCCTTGTCAAAACGTTCCATTGCTCGAAGTACGTCATCCCGAGTGAATGTTTTTCCACGGTAGGTGGTTTGCTTCATGGTTGTAAACCTCCCTGAGTTTATAACTCAGCTCCATATACCGTTCGGCGCGAACGAAAGCGCCCAACGGGGCGGGTAACAGGCTGGCTTTGTAGCTGCAGCGAAAAAGCCAGTCCTCGTTCACCCGCGGGTTCGACTCTTTCTGCTCGTCATTCTCTTCTGGGTGCAGTCTTCACAGAAGTACTTCCTGTCAGGGGTGATGGAATACCCGTCCTCTCCCAACCGAATGACCATACCGCACCCCGCACAAACGGTGGGATCGTAAGCTGGTGGATTCTGCAGCTTTACGAAGTTGTACTCATTGGTGCCGTACCAGACGTACATCTCGGTTGCGAATCCGTCTCGGCACTTACTGCACGTTTGCCAGTCGCCCTCATGATCTTCGGCATGATGCGAGCCGCAGAGCGTGTACCGCCGATGATTCCGGTAACAGCTGTTTCTCGCGTATGAGAACATGACGTACTCGTCTTCATCATCGCATATCCATTGGCCACAGCACTCAGTCCGAGTGAGTTTTGTGGTTTTGCCGCAAAGCCCACACTTTCTCTTGGGTTTTGATTTCTTCTTCGTTATCATGAATGATCCTTCTGTCGAACGTTGGAGCTGAGATGCGGGAAACGCGCCAGCGTTTTCCCATCGATTCTCCAGCGATTTGTTCGGCAAAGTCGGTCCAGAAACAAGGTCTCCTTCTCCGAATTTAATCAATTTCTGTCAAGAACGAAGGCCTGTCTCCCTTGTCCATTGTGGAGTTACGGCCTGCTATTTATCAACGAGACTTGATCATTTAGGGTCCAAAGATCGTATAGATATCCGATGCCGAAGATGCCTCCCGACAGTAAGTACACTATCCCGGTAAACCACTTTCCCATATAGAATCGGTGTATGCCGAATAAGCCGAGAAATGTCAGCAAAATCCATGCAACGGTGTAGTTGAGATTACCACTACGATACCTGAAGTCGGCTTGACGGTCCATAGACGGAATGAGAAAGAAATCGATAATCCAGCCGATAAAGAAGAGCCCTAAAGTAAAGAACCAAATGGTTCCTGAAATGGGTTTGCCGTAGTAAAACCGATGGGAGCCCGTGAAACCGAAAATCCATAGGATGTAGCCGATTGACTTAAGATGAGTGTCGTTTGAATAATCCATGATTGCTCCTAGAGATTTAGCATTTATATCATCAATGCCGAACGTCAGGGCTAACAGGCTGGCTTGGAGCGGCAGCGAAAAGCCAGCCCTTGTTCAGCCCTTGGTTCGGCCAAGACTTTCTTTGGTTTCTTTGACCCGACCCCGCCAGTATCTTGGCCGTCTTTTATGGTGGGCGACTGCCACGATCACGATTAACTCGGCCTCAACAGCATATATCAGACTGTGCGGGAAAAGGTTCAGGACTTTTCGTCTTATGCCGTTCCCAACGTCCACGGCGGCGTAAGGATTTTCGGTAATGAAAGTAAGTCCTTTGCGAACCTCGGCAATGAACCGGAGGCCGACCCCTGGAGCCTCTTTTTCATAGTACCAGGCCGCCTCGCGGAATTCCTCTTCAGCTTCGGGTAGGAACTCAGATTTCATGAGATGTCAACGATAGCTTTGTCGAACACTTCTTGGGACGGGATGCCTTTGACCTTGCCCTCTCGGAACTGTTGAAGCCGCCGCTTTGCCTCCAGTAGCCACAGGCGCTCAACCTCAGATTCCGATGGTTCATCTAGGCTAAGTAGAAGCGTCCCCGCCAACTCCGCTCGCTCTTCTAGACTTAGATCCTTTGCGACTTTGATGATTTCTTCAAGTTTCTTCGACATTAATCATTCTCCTTATGTTCTTTTATGCCGAACGGCGGGCATGAGAGGCGCGGCTTTTAGCGCGCCCTACTCAATGCCGAGGTTATCCGAAAAAAATCGCATCAAGCAGCTTCGATGCGTTTCAAATCTTGGATATCGATAGACTGTTCTATTTTCCAGAGATCGAATTGAAGCTGTAGCCTGAGCCAACCTTCGGGAGTCCGACCAAATATTTCGATAACCTTAATGCCATTTCAGGGCTAATTCCGGCTCGACCGATTCAATAGCGCCGAAAATGTTTTTCTTGTAACGCGCGAAGCGCCCTGGTTGCTTCCGTCACATTGATATCTAATGGTCTCCAAACAACATTCTCTTATGATTTCCCCTGGGTGAGGCGGATTGAACATGGCCATTTTTTTCTCCCTAATGATAATCTTCATAGTTCACGTCAAAGACATCGGCGTTTCGAATCTTGAAAGTGATCTGCCATTTCCCGCTGACCTTGACCGCCCAGGTTCCTTTACGATCTCCTTTGAGTTGGTGTAGTCCTAGGCCGGGCAATTGCCTGTCCTTTAGGGCAAAGCCACTACGCAGTGCGCCGGGTGGAATACCTGCCGTTCGTTCCACCCACTGGCCTCCTCATACCGTTCGGGCCTTCAGTGGCGACATGACCAGCAGACTTTCCCGTTGAGGCCGAGAGTTTCCGCCACCTGCTCTTTCGATATGCAGGGCGGGTTTCCTACTTCTTCCATGCAGGCTTCCTCTGCGATCTGTTTCCTTCCTCCTAATATGCCCTCCCGCCTCTGCTCGCGTGAGCTACGGCCCTGCAAGCTGCGGACTTCCCTGGCCCGCCATAGCCTGAAAGGCGACGGCGGCTCTCATGCGGTCAGGGTCGATTACTCTCCCCTCAGCTCTGCCCACAGGCAAAGCACATGAGAGACCTCCCGGGGTAAGACACAGAGCCTTCCGCGCGTAAACGCCGGATATATAAACCACGCCCCTGCTCCCCACAAGTCCTGTGCCATGCCCGGCACACACGAAAAGCCTACCGGCGCGCGGTAGCGCGCCCGGTGGAGCGCCATGTTCTGCCTTTTTCTCTGCCTTCACGAATAATATCCACAATCTCTTGCGTGGTGATTTTCGCTTTAACCGAAGGAATATCCAGTGGCGAAGAAATGTCTTTTTCTGGCCTCAATGCAAAAGTACGCCCGTCTTTACGCCGAATCAAAACCTTTCCTGTTGATTCAGCCTGCTCCAACACCTCAGAAAGCTTCTGGCGGGCTTCAGAGTATGTGTAAACTCGCATGTCAAACCTCCAAAACAGCAGCGTTGAGATCTATTGCTGTCATGATCAACTTTCGGTCTAAGGTCAGTATCGGTGCTTTGTGTCTGATGGCACAATCCAAAACATAAGCATCGTACGCATATATATTTGCCTGGTGGGCAATCGCGAGGGAATGGGCAAAGTTTGGCTTGCTGAGCTGAATAGGGACCTCTTCAAATATGGCAAGTCCCTTTTGGGCGTCCTCAATGCTCAGCCGGTCTTGCTTAAGCATCGCGGAAAACGCGTTGCCCACCTCCCACGGTATCGATCCGGGGCCAATGAGTTTATGGCTTGCGGTCAATTCTATAATCCGCTCACGTTCGGGTTCACCGAGAATCACTGCGACCAAGGCTGAAGTGTCGATGACAATGTCCATACTGCCTCCACAATTTGCGACATATGAACAATTGTACAATTGGTTCCCGATTTGTCAAGAGGTAGAATGGAGAGTTCACCGGGAGGCCCGCTTTTTGGCCGATCCGGTGGAACGACTGGTTCGACATTTTTCATAAGACCTTCAACAGATCCCAACGGTCTTTTCATTCTTCTATGCGGGTTGACTTTATGCTGTGATGCTTTGCTTTCGGGTTAATGGCTCTGGTGCCAGCGTGCTTGGCTAAGTAAGACTGGTGGTTCTCGAATATGTTGTTTCGTATCCACCAGTCTGGCACAACGAAGTACTCGGGTGGTTTGTTGTCCGGACCAATACGTACAAATACCCAGAATCGTGTTTCGTCCCGAACAGGCTCACACTTTTTTCCCTCGTCAATGGACGTTTGCCAATCACCAGACCGACACGTCTTCACCTGAATGCTTACCGTCCGAGTTCTCTCAGTGTTGCTCGCCATGACATCGATTCTGGGCATGTTGCCTGCGAAAGTGACGGCATATGCACCCCGCCGATTGAGTTCTGCGGCTACATAGTGCTCGCCCGCTCGGCCAGTTTGCTGATTTCTAGCTCCAGTCGCCATTTCCATCCCCTCTTCATCTTTGATGTCCAACGCCACCACGCATTGCGCCGGTGTAATGCCTGCCGTTCGTTCTACCTACTGACCCCCTCATACCGTTCGGGCCTTCAGAGGCGACATGACCACAGACTCTTCCCGTTTAGGCCGAGAGTTTCTGCCACCTGCTCTTTCGATATGCAGGGCGGGTTCCTACTTCTTCCATGCAGGCTTCCTCTGCGATCTGTTTCCTTCCTCCTAATATGCCCTTCAACCTTCGCTTCACCAAGCTACGGCCCGACAAGCTGCTGACTTCCCTGGCCCGCCATAGCCTGAAAGGCGACGGCGGCTCTCATGCGGTCAGGGTCGATTACTCTCCCCTCAGCTCTGCCCACAGGCAAAGCACATGAGAGACCTCCCGGGGTAAGACACAGAGCCTTCTGCGCGTAAACGCCGGATTTATAAAGCACGCCCCTGTTGCCGATGGAGGGCTTCATGGTCACGTGCCCACTCGCCCCGGGCGTACCACACCTCATATCCGGTTCCTGCTCCCCGGATCGGGGTCCGGGGCAGGCTTGTCCCGCGCTTTCGGATTGGGCTTCCTTCAGACCTCGCCTCGCGGCGACGCCGTCTTGTCACGCCGAAGTCCTTGGACGAAGGCGGATGCCCTTCTCCTTGCCTTCGGCTCGGCGAAAACCTGGCGTGGGGACTTTCACCCCACAAGTCCTGTGCCATGCCCGGCACACACGCTGCAGTTCACTGGGCGGCCGGTCTCATGGCCGATCCAGTGCAACCGCTTGTTCGCCAGTGGCGTTTTACTCGTAATGGGTCCACATTCGGATGACCTTTACTGTCTTGATGTCGTCCAGAATTTGATAGACCACGCGATGCTGTATATTGATCCGGCGCGAGGAGGCGCCGGAAAGGTCTCCGATGAGCTTCTCATAGGGTGGCGGTGTACGGTAAGGGTCCTCTCTGAGAATGCTGAGGATTCGTTCGGCTTGAGGCTTCAAACCGGATCGGACCAGTTTTTTCGCATCTCTCTTCGCGTGCTTGGTAAAAACCAGCCGCCAGCTCACCAGTCAAGCTCTCTATCGCAATCGTCAACAGGGGTATTCAGTCCCTCGCGAATGGACTCGCGCATGCCGGGGATGGAGGTGAGGTAAAGAGTCTCTTGGATCGCGTGCCAATCTTGCTCGGCAACGAGAATCGCAGTGTTCCTTTTACCCACTATCTGAACCGCCTCATGGGACTCCGCCACATCATCCACGAGAGTGTAGAGACGCTTTCTTGCTTCAGACGCCGTTAAAGTGGTCATACTTAAACCTCCTAAGTCGTACCATATATAGTACGACTTGGCAGTCCCAAAGTCAAGTGCCAGTCTAGGCGAACGGGCTCTTCAGCGGGCGCGGTCTTTTGCGCTCCGCTGCAAGAGCGAGGTTGGGCCTTTACCTTTGCCAATATCCCATAGGATTCTGTCAGGACCTGTCGCCTTCCGGTCTGGAATTTCCGCTCTTTCCTCCTGCCTTCCTGTTCGTCCATGCCGGGAGCCCCATCAGGGCTCGCCAGTGATGTGCGATGTCCATACGGCGCGCAAACCAAACATGCTCTCTCGTCCTCACGTGTTCAAGGAACCTCTCGAGTCCGGCGATGCGGCCAGGCCGACCGATAAGCCGGGGGTGCAGGCCGACGGACATCATAGCAGGGTGCCGCTCGCTCTCTCGCCAGAGGGTTTCGAAAGCGTCGATGCAGTACCGGCCAAAGTCTTCGGCGTGCACGAAGGTGCCACCGGCCATATAGCGCATGTCGTTCGTATCGAAGGCGTAAGGCACAACCACGTGGCTGTGGCTTGCAACCTCAACAACATGGGGCAGGTCGTCGTCATAGGCATCCGAGTCATAAAGGAACCCACCCTCTTCGACAAGCAGTCGTCTCGTGTTGGGTGACGGGGCGCCCTTGGTATGCCAGCCCATCGGGCGCACCCCCGCCGCCTTCTGAATGCAGTCGACTGTTTTCTCGATTATCTCACGCTCGTGGGTCTCCGCCATTTCAGCGTGCCGCTCCCAACGATAGCTGTGGCAAGAGATCTCGTGGCCACGCTTTACAACATCCTTGGCCAACCATGGCGAGCGTTCGATCGCCCGGCCGGCGGCGCTCACTGTACATGGCGCATCATAACGCTCCAACGCGCGCATTATCCGCCAGTACCCGACGCGCGGACCGTAATCGAAATGTGACGCCAGACAATAATTGGGGACTCTATCTACCGGCTCCACGATCTCGTAAATCGTCTCATTACGCTCGTCCCCGTCCGCCAATGACAATTCCGACCCGGCCTCTACGTTTAGCACGAGCGACACAGCGACGCGAGCATCGCCGGGCCATTTCGCATCAGGCGGGTTGCCACCATAGCCAAAAAAGTCACGGGGATACGGGGATTCATCGATAACGTTCATGACTTATTTTCTCCTAATCGAAATGGGCAATCTATGGAAGTTGCGTCAATTGCAGGAGTTGCAAAGTTGTTTACGCACAAATGCTCATTCTGAGTCGACGCCGAACGTCTCGGATAACACGGCCGGCAGTAAACGTGACCGAGCGAAGCGAGCCAGCCGGCCTATTCCGGCTCGCGTTCATCCGTTTGTTAGGCCGCAGAGCGCGATCTGAACATGTAGATCGCCCAACCAAGCGTGTCGCGCCCCCAACGCAGGTATGCCGCCCTCGCCTTGCTCACGCGCTCAACCACCTCCGCCAAGTCCGGATCATCTGGATGGGTGCGAGCGTACTCGGCTGTCGCGAACCATTGGAGGCCCTCATACCTGTCCCAGTCGTCCTTGCTGCTCACGATGGTGTGAACGAGCTCCGTTCCTCGCCGCTCTCCGGCTTCTGCATTCGAGGAGTGGCTCCCGAAGTCCTCTCGCGCGCACCCGGATGCCTCCAGGTAATCCCCTGACGGCTCCTGCTGCCAGTATGGCTCTCCCACGATCACCCAGCCGCCGGGCCTCACCATGCTGATCAGAGCTTCGAGAGTATTAGCATGCCCCCCGAAGACCCAACTGGCACCGATACATGACGCTAGATCTAAGCTGTGCGGCTCGTCTGGCTTGAAATCCGCACCATTCATCTGAGTGAAGGTGATGCCAGCACTCGGTGCCCGCGCCTTGAGCCTTCTCTCTGCATCGGCGATGAAGAAAGGAGAAATGTCGATGCCCATGCCACGAGCGCCATAGGCTTCCGCCAAGCGAATCAGGAACTCGCCCTTTCCACACGCAATGTCAACCACCTGCGCGTTAGTCGGGAGGCGCAGAAGTTCCACGAGACGCGTCAGTTTCTCCTCGCTCGTGGGATTGCATACCACATGTTCACGGTGAGTGATGTCGTAGAACTTCCATGTGTCCATGATTCTCAATCCTTCGACGGCCTAAGACCAAGCTCAGCGACCGCCGCCGGAAACGCCCGGTCGGCTGCAACAATCGCTGACAAATTATCCGAACCGTCCGACTGCAAAGCGGGGCGGCGGTTCGCTGCAGCGCCCTGGTTAGACGGCCTCATCGTTCGAATTCTCGTGCGGCGACGTAAGCCTTCCGTGCCCAGAACTCAATATCAATCTTGGGCCAATCATCTCGGAAAAGCGCAAACGATACCCACTGATCGCCGCATTCGGGATACGGCACGCCTCCGCTGGCAAGGGCACGAGCCTTCATGCGCTCATCCAACCGGAATCCGGTCGTGTCCATCCCGGCGACAAGCGCAATGATGATACCCTTGGTGGAAGCAACCACATAGCGATACTGCTGCCAATCCGGACAAAATATCTGGACATCTCCCAGCGGCTTCAATGCCGCACTCAGGGCTTCCGCAATGTCGGAATGCGCGGACAAGCCTTCGACGTGGTCGAGCACTTGGCGATTGATGCTGGTCTGTAGCTCAGCTGGGACGTCTTGTGCCATGGTGTTCGCGCCGCCTAACAAGGATTATATGGATCCGCATAAGATGCCGGATCTCAATTTCTGGTCCGTATAAGACGCCTTTAAATTTCTCGTCGCATGCATTTAAATCCCTTTAGTTTCATGTAGTTGCTCCTGTCCCGCCTCTTATCATGGAGTCTTATGCGGATCCGCATAAGGCACCTCACTTTGCTCAGAGTCAAAGGCCCTCTGCCGGACTGCGAACAGGCGATGGTGCCCGGTTGAGGGCATGGGTCACATCCTGCATGAGCGTCTCCTCATGTGGGGTTGCTCGTGATCAGGAGAAACGGACATTTCAGCAGGCTTTCAAATCGGCTCAAAATCGAAGTGGTTTGACGACAATGTGTAAAATTTTATCAGGAAAGAACACCAGAAGGCAAGGTTTTACCCCTCGCAGGCAGGGGAGATACCGGTCTAAGAGCCAGAAGGCCAACCATCAGGACCACTTTCCTCAAATGTCTTAGTGTCACCCTTTGAACGGCCATAAGTCACTGTTTCTTTCCTTACTGAGAAATTCACATACATGGAAACGGATCCCTCCCCGTCGGCGAGGACACGTACAAGGTGTTCCTGTCCGAATACCGGCAGATTCACCCGCAATTCCAGGATGACGATCACGTTCTTGTGACCAAGTGGAGACATGAAAAGGAAGAAGAGTTTTGGGGGGATTACCTCGCTTATCTGAAAAGCCACCGGCCATCCTAGATCCCGCGGCCACCTCCTCAAGGGCGCCCGGTCCGTCCTGGTTCCAAGCTCTCCCTTCGGAGGCCGCGCGGTCAAATCCTGCCTCCTGCCGCATTCGCGCACACGCAGGTCATTTCTGCCGAGGGAGAACAAGACCGGATCAAATCTTCTCAGCAGGAGGCATGATTATGTGCAGGCTTTATGAACTCTACAACGAGGCAACCGGGAAGAAAGAGGGTGAGGTCTCGGCAGAGAAGATTGAAAACATGGACGGCGAACAACTTACCTTGTGGATAGAAAGTCTGCGAATGTCCAACCGGTTCATCGTTCCACTACCGGGACTTTTTCCTCGTGGATAGAAAGTCTGCGAATGTTCACGATTCATGTTTACCGGGACTCGACAAATCAGGCAAGCCTACGCCGACATGAGACTGGCTATCCCGACTTTTCCCCGAGTGCACCATAGCACCCTTTGAGCCTTCAATCGCGGCGCTGACCCGCGAGCACGGCGGGTGGGAGCAGGCTTGCCTGCGGACATGCGACGAGCGCAGTCGGGTCCAGTGCCTTGTTCCGGCGCGCTGAGCGCGACGGAACAAGGCACTGGACGAAGTCAGCGCCGCGATTCCGCGCGACTGCGTCGCGCGGACGACCAAGCTCACTGGCACGGGATGGAGCGCAGCGGAATCCCCGTCCACTGCAGCGCCTTGTTCGCTGCCTGTGTGCTGTGTGTTCATCATGACTTTCCACTGTCCGTATGTCCCTCGCCGCCTGTCATCGGATGTGTCGGAAGATCGCCTAGCATTTCGTCAAGTAGTTCATTTGTTCTGAAAGCGAGTGTTACCGTTCCGCTTGTCTGGCGTTGCGTCCAGTATTCGCCTTCGAGCTTGTGAACGGGCTTTCCGATGATGTTAAACAGCATCGTACCGTCATGTGGCGTACTTCTTTCACGCAAAGAAGCTTTGGGTCTGCTCGTATACGAGTAGCAGAGCCGCCGGACCTGGGCGTCCTTGTCGATGCAGAATCCCTCAAGGTAGCTGTGGCTTTCCATTTCCCCGGTTCGCATAACGCAACTCATTCGCCCAAAGGCTCTGCTTTATCGTCAACATTGTGGGGATAGGGCCAGGCGTCTTTCCTTCAGCGTCCTTCCAGTTCGTTTGAATGTGGCCTTGCCATGTGCCGTTCAAGTCGGGGAACGGAATAAGCCAGCCTTGAAAAATCTTCCAGCGCCAAAGCCAGACGGTAAAGACGAAGTAGGCGATGACCGTCCGCCGTGGCGACAATCGGAATGAGCCGAAGCACGTCAATGAAGTTCCGAAGGTCAAATCCCTGAACCATGGCGGCCAAAAAAAGTACAATCGCAGAGAAACCGGCAAGCAGGTAGAGGAAGGGCTTCATGTTAAGATTCTTCATGACTCCCCCCCGAGTCCGTCATAGTTCCATGCTGCATACGTGAATGCGTTTGCCTGCTGTCGCGTCCATTTCTGTGTCTCATGGAAAAGCCATTTCAACCCACTGACTTCAACCCATTTCGCACATGCGTCTTGTGTATTAGTATTCTCATAGAGAAACACGAGCGCAGCCTTCACGTCGGCTGAGTATGTGTAGTTTCCGAAGCGGTCATTGGGGATGTTGTAGGTGAGACACTCCAAGAAAAAGCCTGGGAACGTCAGCGGCTGCCACTCCTTGCCCTGTCATTTCGTTGGATAGAGCTTTCAGGACGCGAACGATGGCCTTGAAACGTGTGGCAGTTGCCTTGTTCTTATTGACACCGTTCTCGTAGTGTTGTTCCGGCCAGTTGATTACACGGCGGTTTTCCTTATCCGTCCGCAATTCCACGCCTTCAAGATAGGTGCCATCCGCTTGGTAGCGTCGATGCACAAAGAAAGCGGCTACGTCTGCTTCGACATGGTAGCTCGTTTCATGAACATCGAAAGCCTTGTTCCCCCTTTGCACGGCAGAACGTCCGAAGTAGTTGACGAGAGCCTCTTCGACTTCGTTCTTGTACTGATCGTATTGATAGGTGGCATCCGAGAATCCCAGCCTTTCCTTGGTCCAACCTTCGGGAAGAGGGTCGTAGAAGAAGGTGTCCGTGCAAAGGATTCCGATGTCAACGTCGCTGTCTTTGCGGACATTTGTATTGTTACGATAGGAGCCTTGAGTAAAGATGGAAACACCACGGTCTCGGAGTTTTCGCTTGCCTTGATTGCGTTTCGGATAGCTGATGCGGCATTGTCGCAACGGTCTTGTTCGGTCTTGCCCGGCGGCTTTGCCCATTCCCTGAATTGTGCTTCCCAGTCACGTGACATCGTTATCCTGTCCTATTTTCGTGCTTATTACAGCGAACGCCCGGCCTCCATGGGACGGAGCGGAGCGACGTTCCGCATGCAGGCCGTTGTTAGCGACTTTCTGCCTGCAAGAGGCCAAAGGAGAAACCGTGAACCGCCTCAAGCGGAATACGGCAGTAAACGCCCATGTTCCCGGGTATAGGATTCTGTCCGGGTGTGTAGTACTTGGCGTCCCTGAGATGAATATAATTAGGGGTTGTATCCTCAGGCATATCAGAATCTACGGACTCAGAGGATTCCTATAGATTGGCCTACATGTCTTTCAATGTCTTAAACACTATTTCTGCTGTTGCGCGGTGCTTCATGTATTTGTCATAAGAAACGACGAAGCCAGAAACAAGAAAGCAAGACACGTAGAAACTGAACGAAGTAGACGCAAATAACAAAAAAAAAAAAAACACACAAAACCGAAAAAAAACGAGATCAAAAAAAAAAAAAAAAACATGGCGCATTGCGCTACGGGTTCTGGGATGACAAAACCCCGAATCTCGCGGAATCCCTTGCGAACGTTGACCGTTGTGTGGCCGAGGCGCTGCGGTTACACGCCTATCGCTGGGGTTGGTGCCTCTGGCCGGGGCTGAGGAACTGGCCCGTGGCTGCAATTGCCTTACGCGATGGTTTCTCCGCTTCTTGGGGACAACGGGGAATAGCCTTTATGCGCGGTGGGCAGGGCGGCATCTCTACAGTTTTGAAGGGCTGCTCAGACACAAGGCGGAGTATCGGGGCACGGCAGAGCCCGTGTATTTCGCAGCGATCGCATCTGCAATTCAGCGACGTAGGAGGGTGTTCAAAGCCTGTAATGTGGTTTAGCACACGGGCCGTCGTGGCGTCGATCCGCGCCTTGGGAGAGTAGACCAGGGCAAGATAAGGCGGCGACATTCAATGGCGTTTCGTATTATTGACGCGAAGGAATCGGCATCCCTTAGCCTTGAGGCTAAGTGGCACCTGCTTTCGCCCTATTTGAAGCAGCACGGCGGGCGGTGCATGTCGTACTCGACATTGCAGCCAGGCATGGAGTATTTCATCGACGAGGATCGCGGCTACCTCGCCTACCATACGATTCGCCATCCAGTCCTGGCACCATTCGGGCGGCGCATTGTCCTCGGCGATCCCGTAGCCGCCGTAAGTGATTATGCTTCCATTCTGCGCGTTCTTTCGCCGCAACGGACGTGCTATTGTCGTGCAAGCCTCTGAGGATTGCGCCCGCGTGCTTAGCCGGGAATTGTGTGCCGCTGGGTCAATCAGATGGGATTAGAGCACCACATCGACCTGACGGAGTATTCGTTGCGCCGGAAATCCAAGGCGCGGAACTGCGCCACTGGATCAACAAGGCCGAGAAGGAAGGCGTGGAGGTTATTGAGACTCCGATTGCGAGCATGAATTCCGCTGTCGTCGATTCTATTTCGGTTGATTGGCTTCGCCGGAAAGGACGCCGGGAAGGTCGAATCCTCATGCGACCTCTGCCGCGGACGAATGAGAATGATGTGCGATGGTTGTGGGCCAAGCACGATGGGCGAGCAGTTGCAATGGTTGGCTTTGACCCGATATACGCGGGTGGGAGAATCACCGGCTACTACCACAACATCGTTCGTTGCCTCGATGCCGTGCCGCACGGCACGACCGACCTGATAACGATTCGTGCCATCGACATGTTTCGCGCTGAAGGACTCACGAAGTCTGTCGCTTGGCTTGTCCCGCTCTGCAATCGAGACGGCGAGCCATTCCGGCATAGCGTGTCACTTCGCACGATATTTCGGTTTCTTTATGACCGCTGCAACTGGGCCTATCCATTTGAGGGCAATTACTTTCACAAGCGGAAATATGATTGTCGCACGGAGATGGTCTACTGCGCGGGGACGAGGCGGCCTGCGATTTGGGAGGCATTGATTGCGCTCGAAAGCAATGCGAATCTCGCTAGCCCCCCCCCCGACGAAGCGCCGCACACTTCTCGCCGGGCGGCAGAAGGGAAGCTCAGGAGCCGGAGGCTAACCGGAGTCGTTTCAGCGAACGCTAATTTTCTCCTCGTGAACGCAGTCACCAATGGAATCACAAATGAAGACGATACGCACCGTTTATGACGCTTGGCATAGAAACCTGCCGACCAGAGAAACACAAGTGTTCGCATTGTTCTGGCAGGCCGCCATGACTTGCAGCCGATACCCCGGGCGCAGTAGTCACCCGACGGCCGGAACGCCCAGGCCGACAATTGGGCGTCCCAAGTGAGCAGGTACACGCCACCCACCGTGGTGCAGCCCGGGCAATTACCTTTATTTCCCCAACTCCCGGTGATCGTGGCAGTGATCTGGTTGGGGACGTTTTGCGGACAGCATCCGTGCGGTCCCGGGCAGCCGAAGCTGACCTTGCCCCCGGACATGAAGAAAATCTTTCCCGCAGCGTCGAATTTGATGTCCATCAGCATGCGTCTCCCGTGTGCCAAGTCGATAATCCACCCTGACTGCCCGCCGCGAACACGTAGATCGGCGTGGTGGCGGATTGCAAGAGGCGGTTGGTGCCATCGACGCTGTTTTGCGTGATGGGATAACGGTCGTGCCACGAGGGCTGGGTGAATTCAAATCGCTGAAAAGCCATCAAAATCAAGGTTCTCGACAGTCTCCACCCCCCCTGTAGACGACCGTTCGTATCGTCGCGACTGCCAACCCGAAAACTTTCTGGCAGTGATACGAAGGGAGACAGCATAAACGCAAATCCATCGTCCCTCTCAAAAATTCTCGCTCCACGCATACATACTCTTATGTGGAGCTTTCAGTTTTGGTTATTGCTGCGGGAGCAACTCGACAAGAGCGCGTACAACGACCTGTTTCGCCAGGAATTGGAACGGCTTTTATCGCGTTTAACCGATCCCCTACAGCGACAACATGCCGAGACGATGCGCGATTTTGACTGGACTCGCTATATCGCTGGCGCCGTCCGCCGATCCACCGGAATCACCAGTCAGGACGAAATCGACGAGAAAGTCCACGAAATCGCAATTCGCATGCTGATTTCGCCGGGTGGATTGTTTCGAGATTATGACGAATCCAGGACATGGACCTTTTCCGTTGAGATTCAAAAAGACGCTGGCCAACATTTTGAAAAACTCGGCGGAAAGAGAGAGAAACCGAAGAAAATACATCCCATCCGTTCCCATTCATCAGGAATTCGTGCCCGGTGGGGTCACTGCGGACGATCTAATTGCCCGTGGAACGCCAGAAAGCGATCCAAAACTGCTCGACGATTTTCGCGAGTTGGTGCAGCGGCAATTGGGAGCCATCGCCGTTCGAATATTCGATGTGCGCCAGGAAGGGATTGAAATGAAAACGTTGCCGGGCGTCAGTCCTTATGCCGTCAAGAAAACAGTGCAGGAAATCAAAGCCTTGGCGAAAAAGTATGCCATTGCCGTGGGCGATCCGCGTCTGTTGCGTCAGATTGAACGCATGATGGCAGCCGAGGAAATGACGGTACAACGACGGAAGGCAGCCATGCAGCCAGCGGGTGGTGGCTCATGGATAGTTTTTCCCAGTGGCTCAAAAAGAATCAACGCAGCCTACCCGCGCCCGACAAAATCCAAGCATTCATTTCTGATGCTGGGTCGGCGGGGGTATCGGATCGGCGACTGCGGAGCTTGATTGACCTGCCCCCGAAGCTTTTCACCCCGTTGCTTCACGCCCTGGTAACCTCGGGACAAATCCGCACCGCCAATCGGAACGGGGACGTGGTGTATTTCGGGATCGGATTTTAAAGAACAGGCGATGCTCTGCAAAAGGGGGCAGGAGTCCCAAATACCACCTTTGTTCTCCACGGATTTCTGTAGGAATTAATGTATTGTTCGTTTTGTTATCCGACAAAAGCCAACCCCACCCCCAAATCCCCCAATAGAGGTTTCGTGCCACCTCCCGCCGCGCAAGGCAATCCAGTAGAATATGGGCTCCAACTTCCGCACGTCCAAACGAGGGCTAATCATGCACTCCGTCGCAACGAAAGAAACCGCCGCCGACAATGCTCCCGAAACGCTCCCCTTCTCCCTTCCTCTGGAATTGATGGTCTCCGACCCCGAGGTAATCTCGGAACTCTGTGCCAGGCAGGAGGGACGCGAACGGGACGATTACGCCCTCAGTGCCCTACGGCTCGGCGTGCTGGCACTGCGGCAAGCTCGGGGACAGATCGACGTGAACACCCTGAAGCGCGAGGGCGAACACCTGCTCGGTGACGTCCAGTTGGCGCTGTCCGAACACCGGACGAACCTCGACCACACGCTTGTCAGGACGCTGAAGGAGTACTTCGATCCCGAAAGCGGTCGGTTCAGTGAGCGTGTGCAGCAGCTCCTGAAGAAGGATGGGGAATTGGAAACCCTGCTCTCACGGAAGGTCACGGCGGCGGATTCGGAGATGTGCCGGGCGCTCTCCGGGTTCGTCGGCAAGGATAGCCCACTCGTCCGCCTCCTGTCACCCGATGAATCCAACGAGTTTTTGAAGGCGCTCCATGCCGCGGTGTCCAAAGAGATGGAGTGCCAGCGTAACCAGGTTCTGCGCGAGTTCTCGCTGGACAACAAGGAGGCGCGTTGTCGCGGCTGGTCGGAGAATTGACCGACAAGAACGGGCAGCTTCGGAAGGATCTTCAAGACAAGATCGACGCGCTGGTTAAGCAGTTCTCCTTCGACGATGAGCAGTCGGCTCTCTCCCGGATGTCGCGGACTGTCGCCACAACCAACGAAGCGATTTCCAAGCACCTGACGCTCGATGACAAGGATTCCGCCCTCTCCAGACTGCGAAGGGAGTTGATGGAAGTGTTGGGCGAGCACGGCAAGGCGAACCAGAAGTTCCAAGAGGAAGTACGCGTCACCCTGACGAGCATGCAAGCACGCCGCGAGGAGGCAGCAGCATCGACCCGACACGGCGGCGACTTCGAGGCTGCCGTATTCGAGGTCGTGCAATCCGAGTCGCAGCGGCTGAAAGACATCGCCACGGCAGTCGGCAATTCGACCGGGCTGATAAAGAACTGTAAGAAGGGTGATGTTGTCGTAGAGTTGGGCCCGGAGAGCACCGCCCCCTGCGCAAAGATCGTCGTCGAGGCGAAGGAGGATGCATCCTACGATTTGGCGGCGGCACGGGCGGAAATGGAGACCGCTAGGCAAAACCGGGAAGCCGAGAGCGGGCTTTTCGTCTTCTCGAAGAAGATCGCCCCGACGGGTCTGGAGCCGCTCGCCCGCTACGGCAACGACGTGGTTGTCGTGTGGGATGCCGACGACATGGCGACCGACTGCCACCTGCGACTCGGGCTCAGCGTGGCGAGGGCGCTCTGCACCCGCAAGGCGCTGGAACGGAGTAGCCTCGACGTGGACTTCACCGCTATCGACGGAGCGTTGCTGGAAATTGCCAAGCAGGTCAAGGAGCTGGACGAAATCCGCACCTTGACCGATACCATCCGTACCAACGGCGACAAAATACTCTATCGACTCCGCGTCTCGCGAGAGAAGCTGGAACGTCAGGGAGATATCCTGATTGACCGGGTGGCAGATTTGAAGGTGGCGATGGCGAAGGGGTAGGAACCATGCTCATTGTTGTGAAGGTAATGACTTATGTCGCAACTGACTCTCGTTAATCGCTTCCATCAAGCAATGCTCGGCATTCACCACGCTGCTGGTCGCTTGAAACCACCCTACCATGCAACGGGCTTTCTCACGATGGTGAACGAGCTTGGCGGAAAAGAGGCCGCAGATCGCTTGCTCGCGAAGGGAACTCCTTCCGATGGGTTTACGGAGTTGTTCCTTCGTGGGCGAGACAACCTAAAGATCAGCGTCGAATATCTTGTGTTACAGAATCCATGGCGAGGACTCTTTAACGACAACCAACTGGCCGTTGCCCGACAACGGCTTCACGAAGTCCATTGCGAGTTACCTCCCGATGACTTGGAGAATCTGGATTCTGCTGGTGAGCACGCCCCACCAGAAGAAATCGTTGCACACCAGTTATCTGGATCGCACGGGATGGATGTTACGACCCTGGCTGATCAGATCAACAAGGCGGCTGCCAAGTACCGAGTCGGATCCCTACAACAACTTCGTGCCAAGCTGCACGGTAAGCGTGCGAGAACCAAGGACATTTTCCACAAGGCTACCATTTTTCCAAAGGCAGATGGGGGATACGCATTCCACGACGGTGGGCGCACGGAGTTGCAGTTCAACATCGGCGTGGAAATGCGAGGCAAGGAGCGTTGCTGGCGGCACGGAGTCGCGTTCTCCTTTGAGAAAAGCCAGACCCTGCCCAATCCCAACAGCCTCCGTCCCAGGGTGCGCCGCTTTAACGAATGGGTGCGCGCGAATACAGACGCCCTCCGAGACTTCCATATGTGGGACTGGGTGGAGACGACACGGAGTGACTTTCGGTCACCGGGTGAGATCCTGGCAGATCCCCTTGCCGATTTCATCGCGGAGGATGCATTCGTCTTTCTTGGGGCGATGGTTCCAGAGCCGAAGGTGGATGTGCATCAGATACTTCGGGACTTCGACCGCCTATTCGACCTATACGAGCATGTCGAATCGGAATCCAAGACGACAGACAAGACCTTTCCGGGCGGCAAGCCGCAACATCAGGTCAGCAAAGCGACGCGCACCATAATGTCCCGGCTGGCTGGCGAGATCGAGGTCGACCTGCGCCACAACCTGTTACAGCAACTGCTCGTCACAATACTCAAATCGGATTTTCCCGGCTGCCCGATACAACCTGAAAGGGAAGTTGCCGGAAATAGGCGTGTCGATGTGGCGGTCGATGCGAACAGCGGAGCTGTGTTTTGTGAGATCAAGGTGGCGCCCGATGCAGCGCGCTGCGGGTGCGCGAGGCGGTTGGGCAACTACTGGAGTATTCCCACTGGCCCGCGGACTGCCGGGCGAAGAAGTGGTGGGTCGTGTCCGAGGGGCTGCCGTCCGCCGAGGAAGTCGCGTACTTGCAGGCCCTGAGGAGCCGGTACGGCCTTCCGATATTCTACCGGCAAATCGACACTGCGGCGGCGATACTGGGGCCGGAGATGTAGTGGCTGCGTGCGCTAATTGACGATGGGGCTGGCTGGACTTCTCTTTATCCATGCGTTCGACACGAAGAAGACAATAGATGCTGCATATTTGCTCAGATCCGCCGATTGGTTTGATAATCGCGAAAAAGGACTACTCCGGCTCCAGAAACGGATTTTGCCGCTCCTCGCGCTTAAACCCTTCTTGCGGAACGACTTAGGGGTGTGAACGCGTTTGTCCGCGTTTCATCCCCTTCAGTCTTCTGCCCTCATGTCGCTCAACGCATTTATTTTATTTTTTTATTTGCAATGATGTATCCCAAGTCCAATTTTCTAAAACAATTGATTAAAATTGAAATTAGGGGCATTACAGGGCATGCCTGGCTCCGCCCTTGTCCTCGTCGTCCAGCAGGCAGTCGATGCCGTGCTGGTCGTGAGCCTGATCGGCAAGTCCATCGGTCAGTTCCAGCAGCCCTTCCAACAGCACGTCATCGCCCGGCGTTGGGCAATAAGGCCGTTTCTGTCGGGCAAGATCAGCAATCTTCATCAGCAGTTCCCGCTGAGCGCGAAACAACTTGCCGTCGATGTTCAGTGTGTATTTCACGGAAATTACCTCCTAAACGTGGATTTCTTCGAACAGCAGCGGCAGCACGAGAATATCGTCAACTTGGTCGGCATCTTCGGCAGCTTCGTCGTAACTGTCATAAGTGCGGGTAGTAAGCAATGTATTGGTATCGATGCTATAGAGCACCCATCGGCGCGAAACGGTTCGGTCGACGGGTTGGGTCAAATCCACCCCGGCTGCCTTCAACGCCGCTTCGGTTTCCGTGCCGGTCAAGTCCCTCAATGGCAATACCGGGTATTCAGCCACGGCAGCCAGTTGTGTGCCGCCGCGCCCATTGGGAATCTCGACAATGCCGTTGTCCGACCGACTGCAACCGTCGCAATCCCAGTCCACGAGCGTCACGGCAATAGCAGAATCGGAAGCGAACACGTCCTGCAAGACACCGCCAGAAATGTTCAGGACAACCTTCGGTGCGGGCGGAGCCGCTTCCTTGGCAATGAAGAATTCTCCCACCTTCGGGTTACCGTACTCGTCAAGAATGTTCTGGCGTGGAAAGAGCCGTCTCCAAAAGCCGGTCCATCGCACACGCCAAGCCCTCGGGATCAGTCATTTCAGGATCGTAATCAATTTCGACGGTCAGCGTGGTTTTCATTGCTCGTTTCTCCTTGTGTGTTTGGTTGGTTCGTATGTTTCTTCAATCAACTCGCCGATTTGGCGCTCCGTATGCTGGGCGCCCAAGCCATCGACCAGATACCTGATCTGATCTTCCAATCCGCCGTTATTGACATCGGCGGCGACGCTGGCCGCTAACTCGTGGACAATCTCATCCAAATCTTCGGCTTCCAAGCCAGCGGTGTCAGCCTTGTTCACCAGTCTTTCAACGACGACGGAATGTTCATCGGCGGCAATTTCGGGCTGAAGTTCCATGCCGCGGGCGCAGTGTTCACAGACCGGCCCGCCATGCTCGGCCAGCCAGTCGTAGCTGATTTCCGTCGTCTTCCCGCAATCAAGGCATTTCCAGGTTCTCATGGCTGATTCCTTTCATCCACGATCTCGAACGCCGGCAGAGGCGGCAGTTTCGGGGGAATGGAGTGGCTCAGTTTGCCGTAGACCCTCTCCCACGCCTGCAACCGTTTCCTTGCCGACAGTTTTTTGTCCTCCACCAGCTTTGCCATGCTTTGCAGGGCTTTCTCGATCTCTTCACGGCAAATGACAGGGGCACTTTCCTGTGTGGTCAGTGTGTATCGATCCGGTTTGCCGGGCAGATCGGGGCGAAACTCCACAAAGCAAGGGTCGTATTCGTATTTGCCGCATGACTGCCGTTGGAACGGGATGTTGTGTTCCCGCAGCCAGCCTTCCAATTCGGCGAACTCCCCGTAAGCCGCCTCGCAGTCGGCAAAATGCAGCAGACCGCTTTCGTCGCGGGCGCTCAGAATGCCTTGCTCCGACGTGGCGTCAACAGGGTGTTCGTCCCAATCTAACCGCAAGTCCGAAATGGGGAACTCGTCTAACAGGCTACGGGGCAGTTTCCCGCCGATCCAGATTTCCGCTGCCATTCGATCTGACATGTTTCTGTCTCCTTCTGTATAAAACAGACCGCTGAGGCGCGAGCGAGGGCGTTTAATAACCTATTTTTTTGCGTCCCGAGGTCTATTTTTTCCAATCAGCGTGCGTTTCACCCCTTCTGCTTTTTTCCCCTCAGGGCGCTCACTGCATTTATTTCATTTTTTATTTGCAATGAGGTATCCCAGGTCCAAATTCATAAAACAATTGATTAAAATTGAAATTAGGGGCATTGCAGGGCATTCTGGCGCCATCGCCCAACGCCGCCAGTCCATCCTTCGTCCGATGCCAGACCATCCATGCCTTCAACTCGAAGTCGGCATCTGCATATCCCAGCCCGTCGAACCACTCCCAATTGGCCTCGATGGCTTCTTCCATCTGGGCGCGGTATTCGTCCGTTTCCGTCAGGTCAATCACCATAATTCTTGATCTCCAATCTCGGTTTCAATCCCCATTTGGCGAATTCAGCCTCCAGAGACAGCCTCTCACGTACACGCTGTCCGTCGGCAGGTGCAGGATGGAGTCGTGGATCGTCGCCACAAACATTTCGGGGTTTTCCTTCCTGATCCGCTCACTGACGCTGTAAATCACGAATTGTGCCTCCGACCGTTGCAGCAGGCGAGCCAGCTTCTTATAGTCCTTCTTCTTGACCTCTTCGATGAACCGCCAGACCTCGGGGAATTCCCGCTTGAACAGTGTCTTGATGGCATGTTTTGCACCAAGCCGAGCGAAGAATACGGTCTCAATGATCACCGCCTTTGCTTCTGCCCGCGTAACCCCCGCTTTCGCCGCGATGTAGGCGTACAAGTCCTGCTGGCAGATTTCAATGTATCGCTCACACCCCACGATACCCCTTTCTTTCAGCAGCTTGGCGAGGAACAACGGCTGGCTGTTTTTGATGTCGATCTCCGCGAGCGGCTTGCCGTTGACCCGGAGCCATCTCCTGGCTTCCGCCTTCAATCGAGTAAGGTTGCTGTGGAATCTCCAACCAAAGCCATCTTTCGAGTTGAACCGCCAAAGCCCGTCCCTGATGATCTGAAGCTGGTCGGATATTTCATCGTTGGTGACCGCGATCCGTTGGGCTTGCCTTTTCAGCCATGTGTGGACGGGCACGGCGAATGCGTTTTCATCGTTGCCCTCCTTGGGAATGGTGGTCTTGATGGTCACCAGCCGATAGGGTGCGTTTCTGAAACGCTCTCCTGCCCTGAACCCGTAGCACTTCTGACCTTCGATGTAGAACCAATCGGTTTCAATAATGCCAGCCCGTAGGAGCTTTCGCTTGATTCTATGCCACCCTGGTATTTGGCGCCTCAGGTAGGCTGCCTTGAGCGGAACGAACGCTTCCTTGGGGATTGCCTCAATGCAATGGCGATAATGAATGATGTGCAGGATGTATCTGATGGCTTCTTCATCTTTTTTGCACGAATCAGGTAGGTCAAGAGTTGTTGGATTATAGATTGTCTTTTCAATCGATTTCTTCTCAATAAATGGTGTTATTAACTTTTCAGTTTTACAGACTTTATTAACTTTCTGTTTTCTTCGTATATTACGGCAAATATGGTGTATTTCATTGGTTTCTATGATGTTGTCTAACATCGTAATGGGGGTGGAGGGAGGAGGAGGTATTATATATTCATTAACAGTAGAATTAGTAGAAATACATGGAGAAAGTGATTTATGAGTGAAAGAAAAGATTTGAAAGCAATTATTAGTAAAGAGAAACATTAAACAACAATCATTAGTAAAGAGAAACATTTCCTTAATAACAGAAATGATTACAATAACAAGATAAGCGATAACATCATTAGACAACGAGAAGAATCCTTGTTTTTTGGCAAATTGGAAGACACTAGCAATAATCATGAATCATCCTCCGCCAATGACGAAACAGCCTCGAATCCAGCCTCCTGTAGAAGTGCAGTCGTCAGTTCCCTATGCCATAGCCAGAGCGGTATCCAGGATTGCGGACCCTGAACCAACTTGACCAGCCCATTCTCTTGCGCCCGACAGGATGGTTGCCCGTCTGGGGTACGCAGGCCCATTTCCTTCAGCACCCTGCCAATAAAGTGGGACGACACGCCGAATACCGCGCCCAAGGATCGCATCGTGCAAAATGTGTCGCTCATGCGTCATTTTCCCCCATCGGCACCTGAAAGTAGGCAGCCATACGCCGCAGGTCGGCTGGTGAATAGACCCTTTTGCCGGCGAATCTTATCTTCGGCTCGGGCAATTTGGATGTCCGGTGGGCATAGGCGATGCGGTGTTCCGGCACGCCCAGCAGTCGTGAACAATCGGTAATCGAATAAAATTGTTTTGTTTTCATACCCTTATATAGTGGGCTGGTTACGATTTTCTCGCGGTGACGGTGAGAAAAATCGGAATCTGTTCTGCGGATTGTTGCGCGGGCCTGAAGCCGCCAATTGGTATTTCTCACTTCGCGGACCCATTTTTCCGAATCACAATGTCGATGGTGTCCTGGTTCACTGAAATATTGATGCCCCCACCATCGGAGCTTTTGGGTGCTGCTTGCCACCCGTCGCTTTTCTTGGCATTGAGTTCAGCGATACATGCATTGAGTACCTTGCTGAATTGATGAGGGGCTGTTGTCTCGCCCCGCTTCAATGATTCTGTCCGTATCCAATCGTAGTCAGCAGGTGTAAAATCCTCACCAACGCCAGATGAAGGATCGTAATAGAGTTGTAACAGTCGCATTTCGACCTTCACCTTGCGGATACGTTCAGCATCAGAGAAATATGTACTGGGGAAGTCTCTTTCATAGCACTCAATATCGTTCAACGCATCAAACAGTGTGTCAGATACCATAGTGTCTCCTTGAATAGTTGGTTAAAAGTTCATCCACACGCGACTCGGTCATTTGCCGTTTGGTCTTACCGCCCGCCGCCTTGTTGTCGATAAAGAAA
Organism: uncultured delta proteobacterium; assembly: GCA_963740905.1. Classification (GTDB taxonomy): domain Bacteria; phylum Desulfobacterota; class DSM-4660; order Desulfatiglandales; family HGW-15; genus JAFGDM01. The sequence continues at coordinate 10,839 of CAVUFY010000012.1, read as the reverse complement.
TCCTGGCGCTGCCACCCGACCAATTCTCCGTCATACAATGGGTTTGGATATCCCGACAGCATGACCTTGCCTTGGCATTGCTTGATCGCGGTCAGCAGTTGTCGATGGTCTTCTTCGCTCATCTCGTGTTTATAGGTCTCGGTAGCTACGCGAGTCTCATGCAGGTACGGAGGGTCCAGATAAAACAGGGTTTTTTCGCCATCTTCGCGGCGGATGACATCGATGGCAGGCTCATTAAGGACGACCACTCGCCGCAGACGGGCCGAAACTGCCGGCAGCCCTTCAACGCAATTCCACCATGCGGACGCCTGTTCATTCTGCATCCGCCGCGTCCGGTTGCGGCTAAGGGTGGCAAAATCCTTGAACCCACCCGCCCGGCTTTGTCGGCAGCGGACAAAGAATGCCACCGCGGCTTCCACATCCAGATCATTGCGAGGAAGTTGTTGCGACTCAGCATCCTCCCATTCGATCTGCGAAAACGGCATGGCCTCGATCTGCCGCTGGAAAGTGGCGAAGGTTTCCTCGCGTTGGATTACGCGCCAGAAATTGGTCAGTTCCCGGTGGATATCATTGACCACTTCACTAACACCTTGCTCGTAGCCCTTCTCGCCCCAGTATTTGGACGGGTCGAACGGATTCTTTTCCAACAGAACCGCAAGCCCGCCGGCATACGGTTCGACGTAGTGCAAGTGCCGCGGCATCATTGCGATGAATTCCTTTGCGAGGTAATGTTTGCCGCCCCACCATTTCAGGGGCTGGATGATCGTTTGGTTCACGGCTTGCTCCTTTTATTCTCCTCGGGCTGCTGAAATTTGCGGGCATCTGCCACCGGCTCGTCGGGGAATCGCCCGAAAGCGGCTTGGTTACGCGCTGTAATCTCCTCTGCCAGTTGACGGACCTGCTCGCTGGGCTCCTCATCCGACGTGAGGTCGGGTTGAGTGACAAACCGTTGGGCACGGGACTTGACCAGTTCCCGAAGTGACTTGGCAAGTTGTCCATTTTCAACACCCGGGCAATCGCAATGGAAATACTCCCGGTAGATTCGCGAACAGAATGCCATCAAGTTATCGGGAAAGATCGGATGGGGGCTTGCTCCATCGCCATAGCGGCAATCGCAGGACTCGTCCTCAAATTCCGGTACGTCCAACATTTTGCCATCGCGAACGAAATATATCGTTAGGTCCTGCTGGTGAAACGTAAACTCCAAATCAACAAGCGTGGGTGTGCCGTCTTTGACGACCCAAGTTTCACTGCGAAAATCATCGGTCGTTGCCCCGAGCCGGAATTCGAGCTCAGGATATTGCTTCGAGAGCCGCACGACCAGCTCAAAGGGAGGCGCCCACTTGGCAGAACCCTCCAAATATAAGCTGTGCATCCCCGTGTTGGAGTCGAAGATCGGTCCGACCACCGCATGTTCTTGCGACCGAGCAAGACCAACCCAAATGTGTTCGCGTTCGGGGTCAATATCCGCGAACAGCTTTTGGGTCAGCAAATTGTACTTGCCCCATCCGTGACCGCCGCCAGGGCACTCCTCGATGCCTGACAGCAGATACGTGTTCAGTTGCAGGAGAATAGACTCCGGCCCCGTAACTCGCAGGTCAAAATCGCTTGGATTTGCCATCGTACACACCTCCTCGTAGTAATTGAAAAATAAATGACAATTAGAAACCATCGGGAATAACGGCGCCGTCGTCCTTCGGCTTTTCTGTGATCTCCCGTGCCAGTTGGAGAACTTCCGCACTGGGGGGATTATTGTGGTTCAACCCACGATTTGCGAATTCTTCGGCCTTCGTCAATAATGCCCCGCTTTTGACGCCGGGACATTCGCGGCTTGGGAAGAAAAAATGCCACTCGCTTTCGCACATGCGCGCAAGTCCGGCGCAGAGATGATGACAGGCGTTTCATTGCGATCCGGTCCGCCGCCATCAATTTCGGGCGGATCGAGCGTCATGCCATCGCGAACATAAACAATTGTCAGACCGGGCTGTACCGCCTTGTACGACGCACTAATGATCGTGCGCTCACCACCCATCGCCGTCCATTCTTCATATTCGCCGTGGTCGGTCGCGCCCGAGAACCGGATTGTTGTTGCCGGAAACTGTGCGGACAATCGGCCCAGAAACACGAGCCAAGTGGCACGATCACCGTTTCCATGAAACTCCAATTCGTACGATTTGCTTGAAAACGGCGACTGCCCAGTGATTATGTGCCAGTCCTGGACAGTCAACGCAATAAGGGCAGCGTCGCCTCCAATGCACATGTCCGGAAAAACTTGAACAACATTCAAAACGAAGTCGCATCCGCCAGCGCGGCATTTTGCCACTGCCGGAATCAGAGACGCCTTCATCTCCGCAAGTGTGGAGTTCTGACCATAGACCGCTACGTTTAACCAAGTTTTCATGATGTTTTCTCCTTTTTCTTCCTTTTTTGTTGCCCCTTACAGCGCCCACCGATTATGTCGGCGTCCCACGATGGTTGTGGGGTAAGTGGGCAACTCAAATGATTCACATAAAATTTAGCCATTGCTTTAACTGCACTTTCTGAAAAAACGGCAGATCGGACGGTTTATCGATTAAATTGATCTTGCAATGAAAAAGGCTCTTCCATCACATTGTGTTTACCAAGACCCAAGTGATAGGAGAGCCAAGGATGGCGAATTCGATATGTTATTGGCAATGTCCGGAAGATTGGGACCAGTGGAGCCAGTGGCTGGCGGCGGGATTGCACGCCCGCAACCGTTGGCGGCTGCCGGTCCTGCTGATGGGTATTCTCTTTGCCCACGGGCGACGGACCGTGACCTCCTGGCTCCGCGCCGCCGGAGTCAGCGACGACTTCCGAAACTATTTTTACTTTCTGGCGGCCCTTGGACGCAAGACCAAATGCGTCGCCACGCCACTTTTGGTTCTGCTGCTGAGGACTTTGCCGTTGCCCGACCGGTTGCTGGCGGTCATCGACGACACCCCCACCAAGCGTTACGGGCCGAAAGTCGAAGGGGCAGGCATTCATCACAACCCAACGCCGGGACCGGCCGACCAGAAATATCTCTACGGACATATCTGGGTGACGCTCTCGTTGGCCGTGCGGCATCCGTGCTTCGGCCCGTTGGCGCTGCCGCTTTGGGCCATGCTCTATGTCCGCCAGAAAACGATGGCCAAGATTCCGAAGTGGCGCGGTTGGACGTTCGCCACCAAGCTCGTGCTGGCTGCCCGGCTGGTAGAATGGATCGCGCCGATCGTGAAAAAAGCCGGGAAAACGCTGTGGATCGTGGTCGATGGCGGCTACGTCAAGGCCCCCTTCTTGCACCGCGCCTTGCGCACCGGGGCGACGGTCATCGGACGGCTGCGCAAAGACGCGGCGGTACGCCACCTGCCGCCGAAGTCGAGAGGAGGAAAGCGGCGTGGTCGCGGACGTCCGCGCAATACGGCAAGAACCACATCCGCCTTGCCAAGCGGGCCGCCCATCGCGAAGGTTGGGAAACGGCCGAATGCATCGCCTATGGAAAAACGACCACCAAACTCTACAAGACCTTCCTGGCGACTTACCGGCCGGTGGGCGGAGTGATTCGTGTGGTGATCGTGCTGGAAGAACACGATTGGTATCCGTTCTTCTCGACCGACCCGAACGCCACGGCCGTGGAGATCATCGAAGCCTTCGCCGACCGTGCGACGATCGAACAGGACTTCCACGACGTCAAGGAAGTGTGGGGCACGGGCCAGCAGCAAGTGCGGAACATTTGGACCAACGTCGCTGTTTATCACTTGAACCTCTGGATGCACACGCTGGTGGAACTCTGGGCTTGGAACCGCTCCCACCACCAACTTTGCGATCGCCGCTTGTCGCCGTGGGACGACGCCGATCGTCGCCCGTCCCACGCCGATCGCCGCAACTCCTTGCGCCGCAACATCCTCCGCGCCGAATTTTTGGCCGCTGCCGCTTGCCGACGCCTGCCGCGAAAAATCCGCGACTTCTTCAAACAATTGCTCGGCCTCGCGTGTTGATATGACCATTTATTAAGAAAGTGCAGGCTTTAATCAACGAGGTCAAATAATCGTATCCATCCATTTTTTCATACGCGGAAACATCAAAATAGTCATTGATGAGTTGCGCAACATTTATGCGGACTGTTGCCGGGGTGCCGCCGTCGTGAACGACCTTAGCGATTGTATCTTCGACATCGCGGGGCAAAGGATCGCCGGCGGATTCCAGCGTGGCGATCAGTTCGCTAAGATTCTCCACAAACATGGGTTCGAGCTTGATCTTCCTTTTCATTATTAATTTCTCCTGTCCGAGATATTGTTTCAGCAAAAGGGCCTTGGTTACTCATTCGCTGGATTTCACCGCTACTTTGCAGTTACTCATTATGCACATCCGATGGAATTCTCTTTGAAGGCACCATGTACTCGCGTGGAAATATTGCTGACGTGTCATTTAAGGATTAGTGGTCATGATTCGATATAGTCGTCCTTGCTGCAATCGACGTGGATGGTTGGAGAAATGTTTTCCACGGCGGTGGAGCCGTTTCGGAAGATTACGATCATCAATGGCCGGATATAGCCGATCCGGTTCTCGTCATCGGGCTGGCCGCCGTCGTGTCCGAACTGAAAACCCTTCGGCGGCTTCTTCAGAAACCGAACCTCGCATCGAGGGTTGTCCTTGATGAACTGGTGGAAGTATTTTGTATGGGTTGAGGCGGGGAGCAACATCACGGTCACGCACCGCGAATTGAACGCCTTCTCGACCCAACGTCCGATCTTTCCATCAAACATTGGATGGCAGTAAACGACCTCGCCTGTCCAGTCTTGCTGTAACCCATCTTCGGCGGTCGTGTAGTATTTCGGCAACAGATGGTTGTCGTGCGATGCGCATGCATCCACGGTGAAGCGAAACTCCTGCGAGAGAGTTTGCCAGATGTCGGGAGGGGTGCGCAGGTACTGCATACTTTTGGAACAGGAGAAAGATAGCGTTTGTTTCGATATGTTTCGTTTTTTGGAATTATGTGCCACGGACGGGCCGGACGACAAACCGCGTTCGGGAACGATATCCTGTCGGTGCCCGGTGCTTGTGCTGCCGTCGTCTTCTTGTTCTCGCAGCAGCCGCTCTTGGTATGGACGCAGAAGATCCTGGTCGTCCGGCAGTTGCCAAACCCATTGGACGGTGGTTTTCGTTGTGCCGTTCTCTATAATCTGGACGGACTTTCGGCGCGAGCACACCCTGAGCATCTTCTTCGCGCGCTTCAATGTGCCAACCGATACGAGGCCATCCTTGGCAGCCTGATAGATGTCGGTCGCTGCCATCGGGCCTCCGTGCGTGGTGAGGATTGCGTATAGAATGTAGCACGCCTCGTCGAGTTGGGAATGATCGTCGGGATTCTTTGCGGCCGTCACTACATCATCAGCCGAGTATTTACTCTCGCCCTGCCACTCGATGACGATTGCATCTCCCTGCTTAAGGGTGCGATATGCCAATGAGATATCGCGGTTCCGCGGCAGGTTGCACCGATTGAGGGCGAGAACGTGCCGGTATGGATCGTCGGACGACGGATCGTGACCGACCACCAGTGCTGAACGAGCAGAGTTGACGACGGCGACCCCGCCAAGACCACGGTACAGTGCATGGGTGCCGATCTTCGTAAAGTGACGGATGAGGATCACCGCCATCATGAGCTCGGCCGCCAGCTTACGAAGCAGGCGAAAAGAGTCTCGAATGATTTTTTCGTCCTTCAGCGTTTTGCTAAAAAACTCGCTGAATGGGTCGGCGACCAGCAGCCGAGCGTCGATTTCCTTGGCGGCCTGACGGATTATGGACAGGTCGTCGGCGTCATCCAAGTAAAGCGGTTCGTCTTTCGTATAGACCCGTATTCTTCGGGGGTCACCACCAGCCGCCTCGATACTCGCCTTGACCGTGGCGCCGAGATCGTCTTCGGCTTGCAGCAGGATCACGCCGCCGCTGATCGGCTCGCCATGACAGAACGGCATCCGCTTGCCCGCCGTGTGTCGGGCAGCGAAGTCGTTGGTTATTGCAGACTTGCCTCTCGCCTTTTGGGCCGTCTATGACCGTAATGCTCCCAAAAGGAATAAAGTCTGGCATGAGCCATCTTGATCTCGCTACGTTTCACGTCGCCAAGGACCATGAGCTTGGTTCCAAGGGCGCAAGCAACGGGCGCAGGTGTTTTGTTGCGACCCTTGCGATCCACAGCGGCGGGCAGCGTGCCGGCGCTGCTACAGCCGGATGCCGGTTCCAAAATGCCCGCAGCGCAGGTCAGCAGTTGTTGATTGCGTTTTGTCATGATATTTTCAACTGTGCAAAGTTGTTTTGCCGAGTTCAGATTCACCGGCGGCATCTACCTCCGCACCGCGGCTGACCTTGGCGATGATCTCGATGCCGATCATCGATTTGCTCTCGCCGCCGGAGCCCTCAAAAATGGTCAAATTACCGAGAGGGATGTAGTCGCGGATCAGCCATTGCGGCGGTTCTTCTAAGATGCCCTTAGCAGGTCAGCAATGATTGTTCAGGTTCTGTCATAGTTACCTTTCATTTTCAACTCTGCAAAATGGTTTTGCAGAGTTCAGAATCCCCCCGGCAGCCGCCTCCGCAAGTCGTCTTTGCCCTTCAGCAACGCAATTAGCATGGACATCGCATCCGATAAATCGACGCCGGAGTCCCCTGCATGCCAACGCCGTCGTAAAGCTTCCGGCACACGGATCGACCACCAAATCTCCCGGATTGCTAAGGTACGAAACAAGATTCCGCACTTCATCCAGCGGTTGCTGCCATTCGTGCGATCCTTTTTCCTTGGCAGTGACGCGAGAAACATCTGGCATCCTGCCATGCGCTTTCCAGTCGCCCTTTGAAAAAATCAGAATGGGCTTCCATTGCGACGAAATATTCAACGGATGGATTTGTGATCCGTCCCCGTCCCAAACAGATGCGATCATCCAGCGATAGATCAATTTTTGTCCGAAAGCTGTCATCATCTGATCGAGATAATACTGCCCGCTATAGGTCGCAAATACGCCGCCGGGGATCAGGACACGCTCAGCAAATGCTGCCAATTCGTGGATTTCCGGCAGAAATCCGCCAATGTAAGGAATGTCGGTTAATACGGAATCAACTGTATTTGGCTTCACGCCGGCAGTTTTCTCCAATTTTTGGAAAGGGCAATGGAAAAGTTGAATATCTTGATTGCAAATGGGCTGGGAAAGCGCCTCTTCCCTCACCACGGATTTGCGGTGCCGTTTGGCGCGACGTTGGGCGGTGATGGCATCCATGATCTGGTCCGATGACGGCAAATTCATGATCGCTTCCAGGGCCTTCTGCGTCTGGTTTGGTGTGTTTGCAATAATTCGCCCATATTTGGCTGGACGATTTTTACCGTCTCGACCCCGGCGCACAACCAACTTGTCAATCTGACAAGTTGACTCCAACTGGCTACGCACATCAGCCACAGTGTTCTTGCTCACGCCCACGATTTCACCCAGGTGGTTATCGTTGATGCCTGGGTCTTTTTTGAGATAACACGCAATAAGTTCACGGTGCTGGGTGCAAGTCAGGTGCCGCCGCCGGCAGTTCAAGGTCAGGGCGGTTTCCAGCTTCGCGGCTTCGGATTCAAAGTGGCGCACTTCCCGCGGACAATACCGTCCGAGTTCCTGGCAAGCCCGATCTCGGTGCCAGCCGTCAACAAAAACTCCGTGCTGATCGACTAGGCCGGGAACTCGGACACCGTATTGCCGAACAGACTCCAAAAGCGCTTGGTATTCGTTGGGTGGCAGCGGTGGCAATAGACTTTCGGTACTGCCAATCGAAGAACACTGGGACTCCAAGTTGTTATTATTAGGTATTAAAATCATTTTAAAGATATTCAGATTACGTTATTACTTCGCCACTGGCTTGGATTTGATTCCAAGCCACGTTCGCTCGTTCAAGGCATTACTTGTAAGATTGCATACCTATTCAGTCATTAAGGGAAGGATTCTCTCAATCTCCGGTTCAAGATGTTGCTTCCAAGCCTTGCCCCATGGGGGCAGTTGACCATCATTGGTTTCTCAAGTTCCGCAATGGGAAAGAACCAACAGCAGGCTTGGCAGGGACCGCAGTTTCTCATTAATTCTCCTTAATTGACTTTTCTTCATTTGATTTGACTTTCTTTGAAATAGGATTGGATTCCGCAATCAAATAACAGGATGCAATCGGATCGCTGAAATCGGCGACGGTTTGTTCGTCTTTTAAGTTGCGTGCGGTGGAGTATCACTATTTCCAGATGGCTCCGCTGGAGTATTGGCGTATGCATTAATGACGATCTTAGCGCGTCAATTCCGCCAATGACGCTCACGAAGATTTGGCATGCTTTGAGTTCCTCTGCCGTAAGATTAGCTACGGCATCGGGATGGCTGTTAGCAGGATTTACGGCCGCGGTTTCCAACGACTGCCCGTTGACACCCGGTGCATCCGAAGCAGAAGGATCGCTGCTCGCCGTGGCGGCTTTATTCGCCTGCGATTTTGCATTTCCGTGTTTTTCAGCATTCTGCCCCTTTGGATTCCGAACCGAATCCACATCGGGGGCTTGTGCAATGACAGCAGGGGCTCCCTCACCGTTTTCAGGGTGGGTCACGGTTTTAGCATCACCGCTATTCTCGTCTTCGTCTTTTACCTTACCCGCGCCGCCCTCGTCCACCAGCGCATCGGCAGCAGAGGAAACGGAGGCAGGAACATCGAGAACCGGACCATCAGCCGCTGGGGCATCGGTTTTACCGCCGTCGCCGTTGCCGCTACTGTCACCGCCGCCGGCTTTGGACACGGCGATAACCGGTGCAGAGTCGTTGCCCGCGGCCAGTGGACCATCATTGTTATTGCCAGCAGGACCTTCTTCACCAATGTCGGCATCATCAACAACAACGTATTTGGCCACGATTTCTTTTGCGTGAAAATAGTTGATGTCTTTCCCGTTGTCGGCAAGTTGGATCGCTTCCTGAGTCGCCTCCTTGGGACACGATTCGGCTGAAAGTAGATAGTCTGCTTGGGTCAAAAGTGTCCCACGGTGGGACACTTCCCAAATTGTTCATAGGCGGCAATCATGCGGTAAACCGAACTCTTGGATAGACCGCAGCAGCCGGAAAACCAAGGCCGGAACTTACCTTCGCGTCCCCGGCCTGCGAGCAGCGTTTGAACCTCGAAAAGATCCGAGCCGACACTCAGTGATCATCCCTTCTCGACCATGGGACTATTGGTCGAGTCTATCGTCTTCCTTATTGATTTGGCGTAATTTTTCAGGGCGGTCGCATCACCTTTATCTAGATCGCTGTAGACCGACTCGGGGTCCACATTCGATGATCGGTGGGTGAATGCAGAAGAAGCAAGGTCGCCGCTTGAACACTTTCTCGACTTTTACCATTTTCATTTCTTCCTTTTATGTAATTGAGGATTTTTAGAATCAACTGCTTTAGCCGGGGGCGGGAGCGTCCATGAAATTATCTCCTTGGTCTGTGCCCTTGCTGAATGCACCGATCTTCCGAGCCCCAGCGGGATTCTCGGAAACGGTTTCGTTCATGCATATCATCATTGATTTTGGCCGATCCAAAATCTTATTGGAAGATGAATTCCGAAAGATTGAAAGTTTGTGAACGGTTGTGCGTCAAGAAAACGCAATGAAAAGCCGCAAAACACGAGATGACAAAAGTTGCCCGCAAAACTACAGAAAATCACCGCATAATCTAATTATGCGGTGAGCGGAAATTGGGACTATTCAAGATTTTGCTTGTATCGTCTTCTTACGTCGGATACCGTTTTAGCGTTTGCTTTCTTTTCTTCCGGGAATTGTTGGTTGTAGATGCTGGCAATTCGGGCATCTTTGGGTTTTGGGTTTTTTTGTCTCGCCTCTGAGTGATTGCCCAAAGCTCTTTCCTTTCTCGGTTCCTGACCGCCGCCGTTCATTGATTTTGTTATTTATTTTCTGCAAACCCTGTGTCGGTTCTACCGTCGTGCCCCTTTGTGGTGGCGGAGGCAGTCCCCAATCCTGAGAACAATTCTTCAGCAGCATTTTGGATTGTGCCTATGGCGCCCTTGAAATTGAAAATGTTCTCACCAAGTCCCTATATCGGCTTGCGTTTGAGACCGTCGTAACTTCATAGGCTGTAACAAGTAAAAGCAGCCCCATAAATGCTCGGCTTCCATGCTCGCAAGAATTCCATTAGACACATGGCTTAGTGCTATCATTCTTGGGTAAGCAAGGCATTCGGTGAGATAAGAAATACAACTGTTCGTCTCATGTGGATTCCATAAAAATGCCTCTGCATAACCAAGATGGCCTCCCACTTCAAACAAACAGATTTTGTGATTTGCAAATCGCTCCGGCCTTTCAAGAGCAGATATCTGCGACGCACTCACGCTCTTACGACTCTTGCCGGAAGTTGCATCCATGAATTCTGTTTCAATTTGCTCGTATGCCATCGTCCGCCTAGTGTCATCACTCGCTACCGGTGCCTGTCAGATTGGAGCAGAGCACCGCTTTCCTCCGCAGTTTATCGCCACCTCCGACTTCGTCGAGGGCCATAACGAAAGCCGCACCCAAATTGACCAAGTTCTGTACGAGCACACCCCGTTTGGAATTTTGGTATGGTGTTGGCTTTTTTTCGACAGAAGGAAGACGGTAATGCGCAAATCATAAATGGCATCATTATGTCAATGTTCAAGGGATTCCTTCGGTTTCATAATAGCCCTCTCATAATTTTCGTCGCAAAATTCCCACATATATGGTTGCTGTAGGTAAGTCGATGAATTGTTCTCACCATCACGATCAGAAGGTGCTACAAAAATTGAAGTCATCCTAAACTTATTCTTAACCCA